>VXML01000024.1:0-66148 GCA_009841115.1 Gemmatimonadota bacterium
CTGGATCAGAGTGGGCGCTTTGCCCGGCTTTGGGATGGGCGCGACGACGCGGGCCAGTTGGTGCCGCCGGGCAACTACGTGTTCAGCGTCGCGCTGGACGCCAAGACAGGCCAAGCTAGAGCAGTCGCTGCGGTTGTGGTGGTTTATTGAACGCGTTTCGACGGGCGAACACATCTGCGATCGGTACCAAACGATTTAGGAATAGGTTGTAAGCTACGGCAAGGGCAACCACAAGGGTTGCCCCTACGGTTGAATGGGAAGTGCGTGCTATGAAGAAATACTTCGTCATCTTGGGGCTTGTGCTGTTGGTGGGCGTCCCGGCCTGGGGTCAGACCGATGTCCAGCGCGGTGGGGCTGTCACCTTTGAGCCGACTGGCCCGGGCGTGCTTTTTGGGGCGCTCGATCCGGCAGTCAAAAAGTGGTACGTGCCGCAGGAACTCTTCGTGGACTATGGCTGGCGTCAGTGGGAGTACTCCAACTACGCCCGCACCCCGTATGAGCGCTACGTCAACACCACCCGCGAGGGCGACTACTTCTACGATGTGTACGGCAACTTCACCACGCGCGGTTGGCTGATCTACGACTGGCGTCAGTTCCAGCCGCAGCCCTTGGGCAGCGGCATCTTCCAGAGCACGCGCTTCAACCGCTGGTTCAACGCGGTGACCATCAGCGGCGACTCGCAGGGTCAGTACAACTACGCGATCACGGTCGGCGATCGGATTCGCACGACGCTGACGCCGATGACGTTTTCCAAGCCGGACTTCAACGGGGTGCAGGTGGATTTTGCCTCGGACAAGTATCAGGCGACGATCCTCGCCTCGCGCATCAGCGAGCCAATTCGCGGCTCTACCCAGCTTTCGGGTGGGATTACCGAGCCGGTGACGCAGACCAATATCACTTCGTTGTTCGGCGGGCGGGCGACTTTTCAGGTAGGTGATTTCGTCGAGGTCGGTGCCCAAGTGATGGACGCCAGCAACGGCAATACACTGCTCGACATGTTCAACGGAGATTTGGTCGCCGGTAGCCTCACCGCTGGGCAGAGCACGGCACCGCTGACGGCGATTGCGATAATCCTGAGCGACGACTCGCCCGACGACAACGAAGGGGGCGCGGCCCTGTTTAGCCACGATGTGCGGATTACCAGCCGCGACTTTGACACTGGTAAGGAGACGGTTTCTACCTTGCAGGAGGTGGTCCGGCCCGGCTCGCAGTGGCCGGTTGTCTTTGGCGGGTTCCGGCGTCCGGGCTTTTTGGCTGCGGACGGGCCGGAGCGGATCATCGTCAACTACGACTTCAACGATCCGGGTTATGTCGGCCCAGACCCGACGACGATTGTCGCGGTGGACTTCAACTACGTGCTGGCTAACGACTTCAAGGTCGAGATGTGGTCTGACCGCCAGACGGGCTTGCGCGGTGCGCCGCCTCCACCGCTGACTGCCGAGGTGATCGACGCCGCGCAACCGGCGTTGATTGCGGTGCGGCGCGCCGAGGGCAATGTCGCGGACATCACGAACTTGCAGCGGATTGAGTTTTCCTACGGCCTGCCGACGGCCAATCTGGTCGGCGGCTTCACCATTGAGGGCACTGGGGTGCTCGGCTTTGACTTCTACGGCGAGTGGGACCGCAACAAGCGCTATTTCCAGTTTCCCAATGCTGCGCTGTTCAACGAAGGCGAAGAGCATGCGGTTTCCTCCGAGGGATCTGACGCCTGGTACTTCAACGTCTCGCGCAATGTGTTTCCCTACTTTTTCTACGGCGAAGCCTACGCCATTGACGAAGCCTATTCGACGACGGCCTTCTTGGTCAGTGCCACGGGCGATGTGCAGTACGACAATACCCAGCGGCACTTGTACGAGTTCGTCGATGACAACGACGACCAAGACCGCTTCCCCGACTGGATTCGCTTTGGCTCGACCAACGATCGATCGATCTTTCCCGGCTGGGATCAAAACAACGACTTCATCTCCGACTTCAACCAGAACGATAACGCCACTGCGGCTAACATCATTCCCGACTACGACGAGCCGTTTCTGCGCTACAATGTCGATCGGCCTGAGTTTCTCTTTGGCATTGACTTGAATAACAACAATTGGATCGACCGCTTTGAAGACGACGATCTGCCCGATTATCCGTACAAGCCGGATCGGCGGGGATACAATGTTTTCGGCGGCATCCATCTCGCGCCAGATATGCGGCTGACCATTGGCCGCACGGACGAGCAATCGCAGGCGACCGACGCCTTTAACGAGACGAATTACGCGATGTTCACACTCGATCGGGACTACGCGGACTTTGGGCACTTGCGGGTTTTCAACATGCTCAAGCAGGCCAAGGACACCATTCCCGACGCCCGGCGCGAGCCGACCCCCTTCGTCGGCGCGCCGATCCAGCCGGTGGTGCGCGACATCTTGGCGGCGCAGGACACTTGGATCAACACCGCGTACGCGCAGTTCGATTATCAGGGTATTGAGGGTCTGAACGTGGTCAACAAGCTCAAGTGGGAGCGCTTCCAGCAAAACGCCGAGGACCCGCGCGACAGCATTGGCCGCCCGTTGGAAAGCACCGCGAGTTTCCTGGGGCTGATCAACAAGGTGGACTACATCTACGGCCTTGGCCGCTTTGACTTGCAGCCGAGGTGCAAGAGCGAGTTTTTGCGGCAGACGCCCTTTGTCGCCGACGAGGAGCGGCGCGAGGAATGGGCGCTGACCTTGCAGTTGATCGCCCGCTTGCCGGTCATGCGGCGCACGGTTATCGAATCCGGCGTGGAGCAGTTGTGGTTTAGCGACCGGGTGCAGGACGAGGACGCGCTGCGGGCGGCGGGGCTTTTGCAGGACACAGGGGATTGGCGCTCGACCCACATTGCGGTGCAGCTCTCGACGACTTCCGATTACCAAGGGTACCGGCTGACCACGCAAGCGGGACTGCGCTTTGGCCGTATCCTGAGTGAACGGGTGATTGAGGATAGCGACCGGCCGGGCGTTTTCAAAACCGACGACAAGGGTAAGAATGAGACTACGACTTTTATCACGGTATTTGCTGGACTGGAGTGATGCCGTGTTGCGCTTTTGCTTGCTAGCGATTGTAGCCTTGGGTTGCGCCCAAGAGCCTGAGGAGTTGGTGCTGGCCCAAGTGGGTGGCGAGCCGATTACTGCGTCGGAGTTCAGGGAGTTTGACGCGCGGATTCCCGCGGGGATGAAAGAGGGAGGCCAGCGCCAAGTGCTCGAAAGCCTGATCGACAAAAAGCTGCTCCTGCGCGAAGCGGATGCCGCCAAGATGGCTGAAGACAGTTGGTTCAAAAGCGAACTGGCCCGCTTCAAACGCGCCCGGCTGATGGCGCTGTACATGGAGCGCGAGGTCGTCGCTAAGATCGAACTTACTCCCGAGGAAATAGAGCGGTACTACCGAGAGAGCGGCCGACACCGCGCTCTGCGCTTGGGCGGCATCATGGTCGAGAGTTTGGAGGAAGCAGGTGCAATCACCGACCAACTCGCTGCGGGGGCTGATTTCCACGAACTGGCCAGTGTGCACTCGGTTCACGAGCGGACTGCCGCGCGGGGTGGCGACACCGGCATTTACCAGACGCGCGACCAGATGTCGGCGGAGACGGTTGAGCAGGTGCTCGGGTTGGCGATAGGGGGTGTTTCCGCGCCGGTGCGCGAAGTGTTTAGCCACGAGGATTTTTACGTGATCTACAAAGTGCTCGACGAGATTCCAGCGCCGCTGAGCGCGTCGGAGCAGATCATCGTTGAGGAACTGACGGTGCAAAAGCGCGAGGAGCGGAGGCAGGCGCTCCGCGATTCGCTCGTGAAAACGTACGCGCCGGTGCCGCGCCCGGCGGCGATCCAGCGGCTCGTCGAGAACGGAGTTATGGCGGACCAAGCCGAAGTGCTCTGCGCGTATCGGGGCGGCGAACTCACGGTCAGCGGTTTTTTGGCGGCGTACGAGCTTCTCACCGGCAGGAGTTTACAGGCGGCCGACAGTGCACACGTGGCCGAGGTTTTGCACCGCCGGGTACTGCCCGACCTGTTTGTGGGTGCTGAGATCGAGGCGGCTGGCTTGGCAGAGGACGAGCGTTTTAAAGAGACCGTGGCGGTTAAGAGCGAGGAATTGATGCTCAGTGCGTTACGCCGGCGGGAGGTCGATCAATACGTGAGTGTGACCGAAGAAGAAGTGCGCGATTTCTACGACGCGCATCCCGAAAAATTCGCTCGGCCCGAGATTACGACCATCGTCGAGATTTTGGTGGCGTCGGATTCGCTGGCTCAGCGCTTGGGGGATGAGTTGCGCGCGGGGGGCGATGCCGCAGCGTTGGCCCAGCGCCACACTCGACGCGAGGGCAGTTTGCACCACGGCGGTCAGATGCAGCTCAATGCTTATACCCAAGGGTTGTTTCCCGTGTTGTCTGCTGCTGTGCAGGAGGTCGTAGTCGGCGAGGTGGGCGGGCCGTTGAAGACCGAGCAAGGCTATTCGGTCTTCAAAGTGTTGGAGCGCACGCGCGAGCAGATCCCGTACAACGCCGAATCCCAGCGCCGCGCTCGGGCCTACGTGCGGATAGACAAATCGAAAAGGGATTACGTGCGGTTCGTGCGCAATTTGCGGAATAAGTATCCGGTGGAAATTGTCGAGGGTAGTTTGGGAAAGCTGTGAACCGTGCGTTGGACCGCTAACATAGCGTTGGTCTTGGCACTGGCCTTGCAGGCCGGAGCGCAGACGGATTACGGCTACCGCTTGGGGCGGCAGGAAAGGGGCGAAGTCCGCTTCAATGCCCAAGGGCCGAGCGTGCTGATGGGAGCTTTGGATCCCACGGTGATGCGTTGGTACATGCCGCAGGAGTTGTTCGACGAGTACGGCCGCCGCCAGTGGCGCTATACCAACTACGCCACCGAGCCGTACCGGCGCTACATCGACCGCAACCAAGAGGGCACGTATTTCTACGACACGTACGGCAAGCTGATCTCGCGCGGCTGGCTGGTGTACGACTGGCGACAGACTCAGGCGCGCACGGTTGAGAGCAGCCAGTTGACCAAAGAGCGGCGCTATGCCAATTGGTTCAACCGGCTGATTATCTCCTCGGATGCGAGCGGCGACTACAACTACTCGCTGATGATCGGCGACGAGATTTTCGCCACCTTGACGCCGATGACCTTCCGCAAGGTTGGCTTCAATGGGGTCGTGACGAGCTTTGATGCGCGGCATTTGCGCTTCACTGGTTTGTTTTCGCGCCCAAGCCTGCCCATCGTCGAGATTGACCCGGATATTCCGACGGCTTCGCAGGACAACTTTACTAGTTTGATCGCCGGGCGTATAGAGGCCGATTTGGGGGATAATGCGACCCTAGGTCTGACGTTGGTCAATGTCCACAACGGGGCTGGCAACCGCGAGAGCTTTGAAGGCAATCCGCTCAAAGGAGTGCTGACGACCGGGCAGCTAGGTAGAAGGCTCAACAAGCTGATCGTGCGACTGTCCGACGATTCGCCCGCAGATGGCGAGGGCGGGCCGGTGTTGTTCAGCACGGAGGTGGAGATTACCACGGCGCTCCAGCGTGAGGTACCGGTCGAAGGCGGCGTGCGGATGGTCTTCAAGGACACCACGTTTACGGGCAGCAGCATTGGCTTTGCGCCGGTGATAGAGGGCGGGGAGGAGCGCGGTGGGTTCTTGCGGGCCGATGGGGCGGAGAGCATTGTGCTGCAGTACGCGTTGGCCGCCGAAGAAGGCGAAAGCGAGGAAGGCACCTTGCGCTTGGCCTTGCAGCGTCGGTTAGATCTGGGGCTGGACGAGGCCGACGACGCCATCACCCGCGTCAAAAACGTGCGTTTCCGTTTCGTGCTGGCCAACGACTACCGGATCGAAGTGGCCTCTGACCGGCAGAACAGTCGCATTGGCATCCCAGAGTTTTTGGTGGTGACGCGGGCCGCTGGCAATGTCGTGAATCAGCTCAATCCGCGCGAAGTCGTCTTTGACTACGGCCTGCCGACCGCCTCGCAGATCGCCGGTATTACTACTGAGATACGCGACTGGTGGGGCTTCGATTTGTACGGCGAATTCAACGTCAGTACCCAGTACCGCCAATTCCCCTCGACGACGCGCGAATCGCATCGCTCGTTTTCGGGGATTCGAGGCGACGAGCACGCTGTTGGCTGGCTGTTCAATCTCGTGCGGCACGCAGACCCTTGGCGCTTCTCCTTCGAAGGCTTTGGCATGGACGACGCTTATGCCACCAGCTTCAAGCCGGTGGACAGCCGCGGTTTGGTTGACTACTCGCCCGAAGCCACCGACCGGCTCTACGATTTCGTCGAGGACAACGACGATCAGGACCGCCACCCCGACCAGAAGCGGTTTTTTCAGGGCGGATTGGTGCCGCCGCAATCGACTGCGCTAGGCGGCTTCCAGGTGCGCTCGGACGGTGTGCCCGATCCAGCGGTCTTCCCTGGGTACGACGAAAACGGCGACTTCATCTCCGACTTCAATCAGAACAGCAACGGCGACCGGGAGAATTTCTTCCCAGACTACGAAGAGCCTTTTCTGCGCCACCACTCGGACCGACCGGAGTTTCTCTTTGGCATTGACCTCAACAACAACGGCTGGGCCGAGCGCTTTGAAAACGACGACTTGCCCGATTATCCCTACAAGAAGGACCACTGGGGCTACAACGCTTACGCCAGCGTGGAGGTCAATCCCGAGATCCGTCTTTCTGCCGGCTATCTGCGTCAGGATATGCGACAAGTCGACCGCAAAAATCATACTGCCTATGGTCTCTTTACTTTTGAACGAGATTGGCCTGGCCGCGGTCGGGTGCGGGTTTTCGATATGCTGAAGAAGGCCGCGGACACCATTCCCGATCCGCTATCGCAGTGGATCGTGCCGACGCTCGAATTCGGGGCCGCCGGGCAGACGAGCGGGCAGCACATTGCCGTGCCTGATTTGTTAGCTGCCGAGGACACTTGGATCAATACGTTCTACGCCGAGTGGCAGTACGCCAGTCCGCGGCGCTGGAAGACTAAGCACCGCTTCAAATGGGACTGGTGGTACCAGCGCGACGCGCAACTTGGTGCGCTGGGGCCGTTGGGCCGCAATGGCCGCGAGACCTCTGGTTTTGTGGGGTTGATTGACAAGATGGACGGCGTTTTCTCGTGGGGTGCGGTGGCGATTTTGCCCCGCTTCAAAAGCGAATTTCTCAGTCAATCTCCCTTTTCCTTGGTGGAGCGTCGCCGCCGTTCTTGGGATGGGATCGGGTCGCTGTTGGTCCGCTTTCCCGTGATGCGAGACTCAGAGCTTGAACTGGGGTTTGAGCAGCGGCTGTTCTTCGAGTTGCTGCAGGACGAAAAGGTCTTGGTGGAAAACGTGCTGACGGGCGATTTCCGCGGCACGGTGTGGGCGGCGCAATTGAGCAATCAGCGGGAGTACTTAGGCTACGGATTGACGACTCAGCTCGGGTTGCGCTTTGATCGGCGTTCTTTGGAAGTGACCGGGCGAGAGCGCGAGACGCGGGTCGCGGGATTGGCGTTTTTGTCGATATTCGCGAGTCTGTGAGGGGAGCAGTAGTGGAACTGGAGGCGAATAAATTATGAGTGAGAAGATTACATTTGAAAAGAGTTAAGGTAATGTGTTTGAAGATCTCGGCTTATCTGATGCGGAGGAATTGTTTCTCAGAGCAACACTTGGGTTTAAAGTGTTTCAGATCATAGAGAACCGGAGGCTGACTCAGGCGGAGGCCGCGAAGATTTTAGGGGTGAAGCGATCTGAAATATCCCGGTTGAGGAAGGGCAAGTTTAACCATTACAGCGTTGAGCGGTTAATGACGTTTCTCACTCAATCGACTGAATCTCGATGTTGAGATACGCATTATTCCCTCAGAAAATAGCCAATGAAAATAGCCTTTGATACCGACGTTATTGTTGCAGCACTTCGCAGCCGTTCAGGTGCTTCTAATGCGCTCTTGCGTGCATTGCGTACGGGACAGATCGAGGCCGTCGCGAGTGTGCCTATGATGCTGGAGTATGAGGCAGTCCTGATGCGTCCAGAGCAACGCCAAGTCACCGGGATGAGTGTGCAGGATGTGAACGTCTTTCTCGATACGTTGGCCCTGCTAGTTACTCCAGTAGTACCCTATTTTCTGTGGCGTCCACTGCTGCGAGATCCCGACGATGAAATGGTGCTTGACGCCGCAGTCAGTGGTGGTGCGGAGGCGATTGTGACGTTTAACACGCAGGATTTCTTGCCAGGTTCCACCCTATTTAACATGCAGATTCTAACGCCTGCACAAGCTATACAACGGCTGAAGAAAGGATGAAGATCATGGCTACCACGAACCCGTATTCTCTCCATCTGCTCGCCTCGCTCAAATCCGAGGCCGAAAAAGTGGCGGCAGCCGAGGGCACGACGCTCGACCAGTTTATCAACGTGGCCTTAGCGGAGAAGCTAGCGGCCTTGAGGACCTCCCGTTACTTCCAAGACCGAGCCGCCGGTGCTGATTTGGAGGCTTTTGACCGTCTGCTCGCGACGGCGGGCGATGAGCCACCGCGCCTTGGGGATGAGATGTTGCCGGCAGAAAATGAATGTTCCGATTAAAACGGGGTGCTTTCTATCGCCATAAAGAGGGTCTACGGTTATGCTAAAGACCTGTATCCGACTTGTGCTCATACCCACTTGGCTGACTAGCGGGGCAGATGCGCTGACAATTTATCGGATCGGCGGTTCGTCGCTGCCGGTGCCGGAGTTGGCTGAGGGGGTGGAGTTTGTGCAGCTTGATTGGGAGGAGGTGGAATCGGCGCAGCACGGCCAGGTCGAATTGCTGAAGATCGATGGGGACTTTATAGAGCCGGAGCAACTGGATCCGTCGATAAACCTGACGCCGCGTCTCAAAGAACGCGGAGGCCGGGTGCAGACGGCATCCCGTTTGGGCTGGCAGCCAAGCGGCGACACCGAGGCTGTGCTGTGGGACGAAGACATCGAGACCGTCTTCTTGGGTGATGGGCATTGGACGACCTCGGGGATCAACGCGCGCAACAAGAGCCTAGTTTTCGAGTTCGGAGGTAACTTCACGGTCGAGCGCATCAAATTCTATCCACGCGAGCGCTTTGAGGAAGAGCGCTTTCTACAGCGCTTTATGATCGGCATCAGCGACGGTAACCCGCTCAAGGAAGGTACGCGCGAATATACTGCGGGCGCGCGTGGTTCCTTCCTTGACTTCGACATTGTGCATCAGGCTACTGAGAACACGACTTCGGTGGTCGAGCTTGAGCTGCCGCCAGTGCCAATCCTCCGCATGCTCTTTGAAGCGCAGGAAAACACCCAAGGCATCTGGGAAATTGCCGAGTTTGAGATCTATGGCAAGGGCTTCACGCCGACGGCGCGCTACGTGTCCAATGTCCTCGATTTGGGTGGGCGGGCAGCGCTGGGTGAACTAAGCTGGGGTAGCCAAGTCGATCCCGGCGCGCAAATCGAGTTAGGTATGCGCGCTGGCGACGACAGCGATCCGAATACCTATTGGCGCAGCACGTTCCGCGGCGATGAGCGGACCCGGTTGGATACCCGGGGGCGACCTTTGACGCTGCGGTCGTACAACCGGCTGGAGAAGGCTCAGCAGGCCGGTATATCGCCTGATACTGAAAACTGGGAGGGCTGGAGTGCTGCCTACGACTTGACACGGAGCAGCGCTCCTATGCAGGGGATACAACCTCGACAATTTGTGCAGATCAGAGCCAACTTCCGTTCTACGGTAGAGGCAGGGGGGCGGCTGAACTTCGTGCAATTTGCCGTGTCTAGGCCGCCGATGGCTTCCTTGGTGTTGGCCGAGATTGCGCCCGTCTTGGCGACCACGGGCGTGGCGACGGAGTTTACCTATATGATGCTGCCGCGACTAGAGGCAGAGGACTTGGGTTTTGATACGATTGAGATTGACACGCCGACTCAGGCGGAGGGCATTGACGCGGTGCGCTATAGCGGCGAAGAGGTTGCCTTTGAAGTGCGACGACTGGATGGGCGCGGCTTTGAGATCGGCGTTCCGCGGATAGACCAAGCGCGGGATGGCGAGCTGATAGAGGTGGTCTTCCGCTGCGAGGTTTTCAAGTTTGGGACCCTGTTTTCGGGCCGCGTGTACGACAGCACTCGGCCGCAGGAGGTGCGCCAAGTGGTGACGCCGGGCGAGGTGGTTGAGTTGGTCGAGGGCAATACGCTGAGCGTGGGGTTGACCCATATTGCCGGGCAGGTGGTTGGTGCGCTCAGACTTGTGCCAGCGGCGTTTACGCCCAACGGGGACCAGGTCAATGACGCGGTGCGGATCGAATACGACCTGTTGAATGTGACCGGGAATGCCGAAGTAGCGGTGGTGCTGTACGATTTGCGGGGGATGCGGCTCGGCGAGGTTTTTCGCGGTTCGGCGCAAAGCGGCCAGTTTGCCGCCGAGTGGGATGGCCGGGATGGAACGGGTGCGCTGCTGGCTCCTGGGCTGTACGTGCTGCGCCTTGAGGTAGAGACTGACGGCGGCACCAAGGCTCGCTCGCGCATCGTCTCGCTGGCGTACTAATATGAAACGTTATGCTAAAATGCTAAAGACCTGTATCCGACTTGTGCTGGCGCTCGCTTGGCTGACTAGCGGCGCAGACGCGCTGACGATTTATCGGATTGGCGGTTCGTCGCTGCCGGTACCGGAATTGGCTGAGGGCGTGGAATTTGTGCAGCTCGATTGGGAGGGAGTGGAATCGGCGCAGCACGGCCAAATCGAATCGCTGAAGATCGATGGGGACTTCATCGAGCCGGAGCAACTGGATCCGTCGGTAAATCTGACGCCGCGTCTCAAAGAACGCGGGGGCCGGGTGCAGACGCTGGTCTGGCGCGGTTGGGAGCAAAGCGGCGACACCGAGGCCGTGCTGTGGGACGAAGACATCGAGACCGTCTTCTTGGGCGATGGACATTGGACGACCTCGGGCATTGGTGTGCGCAACAAAAGCCTGATTTTCGAGTTTGGCGGTAACTTCACGGTCGAGCGCATCAAATTCTATCCGCGCGAGCGCTTTGAGGAAGAGCGCTTCCTACAGCGCTTTATCATCGGCATCAGCGACGGCGATCCGCTCAAGGAAGGTACGCGCGAATATACTGCGGGCACGCGCGGTTCTTTCGTAGACTTCGACATCGTGCATCGGGCTACCGAGAACACGACCTCGGTGGTCGAGTTGGAGTTGCCACCGGAACCGATCCGCCGCATGCTTTTTGAAGCCCACGAAAACACCCAAGGCATCTGGGAGATCGCCGAGTTTGAGATCTATGGCAAGGGCTTTACACCGACGGCGCGCTACGTATCCAATGTCCTCGATTTGGGTGGGCGGGCAGCGTTAGGCGAACTAAGCTGGGGCAGCCAAGTCGATCCCGGTGCGCAAATCGAGTTAGGTATGCGCGCTGGTGACGACAGCGATCCGAATACCTATTGGCGCAGCACGTTTCGCGGTGACGAGCGGACTCGACTGGATACCCGGGGGCGGCCTTTGACGCTGCGGTCATACAACCGGCTGGAGAGGGCACAGCAGGCCGGCATCACGCCTGATACTGAAAATTGGGAAGGCTGGAGCGCGGCCTACGACTTGGCGCGGGGCAGCGCACCCATGCAGGGGACGCAACCTCGGCAATTCGTGCAGGTCCGGGCTAACTTCCGGTCCACGGTAGAGGCAGGGGGGCGGCTGAACTTTGTGCAGTTTGCCGTGTCTAGGCCGCCGATGGCTTCCTTGGTGTTGGCCGAGATAGCGCCCGTTTTGGCGACCACGGGTGTGGCGACCGAGTTCACCTACATGCTACTGCCGAGCCTAGAAGCCGAGGACTTGGGTTTTGATACGATTGAGATTGACACACCAACTCAGGCGCAGGGCATTGACGCGGTGCGCTACAGCGGCGAAGAGGTTGCCTTTGAGGTGCGGCGACTCGATGGGCGCGGCTTTGAGGTCGGTGTTCCGCGGATAGACCAAACGCGCGATGGTGAGCTGATTGAGGTGGTCTTCCGCTGCGAGGTTTTCAAGTTCGGGACCCTGTTTTCGGGCCGCGTGTACGACAGCACTCGGCCGCAGGAGGTGCGCCAAGTGGTGACGCCGGGCGAGGTGGTTGAACTGGCCGAGGGCAATACGCTGAATGTGGGGCTGACTAATATCGCCGGGCAGGTGGTCGGCGCGCTCAGGCTCGTACCAGCGGCGTTTACGCCCAATGGCGACCAGATCAACGACGCAGTGCGGATTGAATACGACTTGTTGAATGTGACGGGGAAGGCCGAAGTAGCGGTGGTGCTCTACGATTTGCAGGGGACGCGGCTCGGCGAGGTTTTTCGCGGTCCGGCGCAAAGCGGACAGTTTGCCGCCGAGTGGGATGGTCGGGACGGAACGGGTGCGCTGCTGGCTCCTGGGCTATACGTGCTGCGCCTTGAGGTAGAGACTGACGGCGGCACCAAGGCTCGCTCACGCATCGTCTCACTGGCGTACTAAGAGGAGAGGACTTATGCGCTACATCGCCGTTGTTTTGCTGTGGGTAGCTGCGGTCCATGCCCAAGGGAGCGGCTATCGGCTCACCGCGGATCAGCTCGTCATTGACCGCGCTGCACACTGGCGCGCTTGGGAGTTTCCGGTGGGTACGCTGACGATTGACCAAAGTGGTATGGTGACGCCGTTTGAGCTGCGCCGCAATACGGACGCGACCAAGGACATCGTCCACTTCTTGCGCCTGCATCCGCCCGAAGACCTCGCGCGGGACAAGGAGGCCGAGGAAATCGAGCTCGCGGATGCGATAGAAGCGGGTTCCAATGCGCTCGACGTGCTCCATGTGCTCGACGGGGACTTGACCACCTACTGGGAGCCTGAGCCGGTCGCGGATACTACCGAGTTGGGTGCGCAGTGGTGGTTTACGGTGGATCTGGGTCGGCTGGTAATCGCCAAGCGCATTGTGCTCAAGTTCGTCGAGGAAGATATAGGCGATCCCTTCCTGCAGTACGACGTGCTGATTTCCGATGGCGAGGTGCCGGAGAAGTTCGTCTCTTCGGAAGAGCCGGAGTTCGATGTGGTGTGGCGCACATTGAAGCCGAACAAGACCGAGCGGCGGCTGGAAATTTCTCTCGGCGAGCGCGCGGAGGCCGAGGAGCGGGAACTGTCGGATCAGCCGCTCAATGCCCCGCCGACTTCGGTGATCTCGGTGCCGCAGCAAGAATTCGCTGGCACTGGAGTGCGTCTGGTGCAGGTGGTGGTGCGGGGGTCGGACTTCGACCGCGGATTTGAGGTCAGTCAGCAGGAGTACGAGGCGTTGCCCGCTGCCGAGCAGGGCGCGGTCGTCTATTACAAGTTGCAGCGCGACGGGCGTCTGACCGAGGTCGATGAGGCGGATTACGCACAGCTACCCTCGAATCAGCAGGGTGGAGTCTCTTACTACCGCTGGGAGCGGCCCCGGCTGGCCGAACTTGAAGTCTGGCACGAGGGTGACGACGCAATGATTGCCGCCTTGGCCCGAGGCGGCGATGTCTTTGCTTCGCAAGGATTGCCGGTGGGGCGGACCATTGACGGCAACGTGCAGACCTACGTGGATCTGATCTTCTCCTTTGACCGCCAGACCATTCCCGGCCCCGAAGGCCATCTGAGCTTTGACTTGGGTTCGACGTACTGGATCGACACCTTCCGCATTGCCTACGGCGGCCAGACGACCCGCGGTCGCGGCAGCTTTCCCTCCTACCGCCTCGACGCCTCGGACGGCGCGCTCAACGCCGACGGTAGCCTCAAGTGGACGACCGTGGCCAGCCGCCAGCAGTCGAGTACGCGCAAAGAGTATGAGGGCCACGACTTTGAGCTGATCAAGACGCGCTTTTTCCGCCTAGTGTGGGAGCAAATCATCGTGGCCGTTGGTGGGCACCGGGGATTTCCCGCTTCGGTGCAGCTCTACGGCCGGGGGTTCCAGCCCGAGGTCTGGCTTGAGTCGGGCTTGGTGCGGCTGGGTGGGCGGCGGAACCTGCTGTCGATAGAGTGGGACGCGGATACGCCGCCGGGGACCAACGTGCTGGTGCAGACGCGCACGGGCAATGAGTTGAGCGAGGTGCTGCACTATTTCAAAAAGGACGGCACGGAAATTTCCGAGAAGGAATACAACAATCCGACGCTGTTGGACATCTTCAAGGGGCCGATCGTCGCCGAGGAGGTGGAAGGGGACGACTGGAGCGGCTGGAGCCAGCCCTATGAGGACCTAACGGGGAGTGCGATTACCTCGCCTAGCCCGCGCGAATTCCTCAAGGTGCGGGCGACCATGATTTCTGAGGACCCGGACGTTAGCGCCGCGTTGCGCGCGATTCGCCTCAATTTTACCAGCCCGGTGGCCCAAGGGCTGACGGGCGAGATTGCGCCGTTTAGGGTTGATTCGCTGGGTGTGGAGCGTCCCTTCTCCCTATACGTGCGGCCGCAATTTGATCGCCGCGACCCTGGTTTCGATCAGTTGCTGCTGGTTGCGCCAGCGGATATGGCACTCGGTTTTGCGGGGCTGTACGCGGGTCAGGCTGGAGACGAACACGCGGTGGAAGGCGTCGAGGTTATTCCCACGGGCGCGGACAGCCTGCGCCTATCCTTTGCTGAGATTCGGCCCAATACGGACGTTGAGGTCGTGCGCCTCGACTTCAGCACGGCGCTCTTTGGCATGGGCGCGGTGATGCGCGCCTCGTTCCAACACAGCGATAGGGGAGAGGGCACTTGGCAGCGGGTGGATCCGGGCAACGCGCTCGACGAGGTGGCGGGCAATACGACGACGCTGGTGGGCGACCCGACGCGCGGGGAACTGCTGCTCGATGTGGAGGTGCGCCCTCCGGCGTTTACGCCTAATGGCGATGGCGTCAACGACCATGCGGTCTTCGCCTTCAAGGTCGTGCGTCTGGACGACGACGGCCCATTGGAAGTCGCCATCTACGATTTGAGCGGTCGGCTGATGCGCGAGCTCGCCGAGCAGCACTCGACAACTACTGGCCAGTACGAGATCGCTTGGGATGGGACAGACGAGCAGGGGATGCGCGTTCCGCCGGGCGTCTATTGCGCGTTGCTTAGGGTGGCTGTTGACGCTGGGGGATTGAGCGAGGAACGGACCAAGGTGTTGCGCACGGTGGCGGTGGCCTATTGAAGGCTAGCGATGAGCAATAGACCCAATATTCTTTTTTTGATGGCCGACCAGATGCAGGCCCGCGTGCTCGATCCTGATCACGTCTGTCAAACTCCTTACTTGGATCGGCTGGCCGGGGAGGGTGTGCGTTTTACCCGCGCCTATACGCCCAATAATATTTGTTCGCCGACTCGGGCGAGCCTGATGACCGGGTTGATGCCGCACAACCACGGGGTGCTGGAGGTGCTCTATCCCAAGGTACCGGATTTACATGCGCTGCGCACCGATAAGGTGCATTGGGCCGAGCGCATGGTGGACGCTGGCTATCGCACGGGGTATTTCGGCAAGTGGCACATTGAGCGCGATAATGCGCCGGGCCGTTTCGGCTGGCAGGTCAACGGGGTTAGAGGCGGTGCGCTCCACAATGAGTTGGTCGCCGAGGTGCTGGGAGATAAGCCGCTGCGGCCGGAGTGCGATCCGGCGCATTACCTCGAAGGGCCGCACGGCTATGGACCCCATCTGTTCTACGGGGTGACCGACCGACTGGCCGAAGAGCGCAGCATGGGGCTGACGACGACGCTGGCGCTGCGCTATCTGGAAGGGGTGGTACAAGGCGACGATCCGTGGTGTGCTTTCGTCAGCTTTGAGGAGCCGCACGATCCCTTTATTGCCAGCCGCGAATTCTACGACCGCTATGCAGAGCAAGAGCTGCCGCCACCGCCCAATGCCGATGATGATCTGGCGGACCGGCCAGGGCTTTATCGGCGGGCGCAGGGCATTTGGCGTCAGCTCAACGAGGAGCACAAGCGTGCAGCGCGGGCGTGTTATTTCGCGTCGATTAGCGAAATAGATGCCCAATTCGGGCGGGTGATTGATTTTCTCGAAGGGATGGGCAAACTCGACGACACGATCGTTGTAATGTGCGCCGACCACGGGGATTTGTTGGGCGCGCACGGTCTGTTCTTCAAGGATATTTCCGCTTTTGAAGAAGTGTATCAGGTGCCGCTTATTGTGCGTGGGCCTGAGATTGCGAGGGATGCTGTTTGCCAGGGCCGCGTCGGCTTGCACGATCTGTGCCCGACGTTGTTGGAACTGGCCGACTGCGAGCCTATTGATGGGACCGACTCCCGCTCTTTTGTCGGGCTGTTGCGCGAACCGGCACATGTGGCCGACGAATGGACCCGAGGGTATGCCGAATACTTTGGCAACCGCCATCGGCTGACGCAGCGGGTGGTGTGGGACGGGCCGTGGAAGTTTGTGTTTAACGGCTTTGATTTTGACGAGTTGTACCAGCTAGACGAAGATCCCTATGAAATGAAGAACTTGGCGCAGGATCCCGCCTATGAGGAGCAGGTGAAAAAAATGATGCGGCTCTATTGGCGCTATGCCCGCGATACGGGCGACACGCCGCTTTTTGAAACGCTCTATCCCGCGCTGCGTTTGGGTGCGGTGGGGCCACTGGCCGCGGATGAAGATTAGGACTGAGACGAGATTTCACAAAAATAGAGGAGCTATCGATGGCACGAGATATCAAGATCACCCGCATCACTACGACGCATTTCGACTACGAGATCGCTGATATGGAGTTGGAGGAGCGATTGGGTTTTGACACGGTCTATAGAAAAGGAGGTCGTCTGTCTCAGAGCGGCGGCTTCCTGACCATCGAGACCAGCGCTGGGATCAGCGGCACCGCGCACGGCGGCATCGACGCACGCACGGCGCAGTACTTGCTTGGTCGCAATCCGCTGGACCGCGAGATCATCTGGCACGATCTCAAGCGCTCGCGGCGCGGCCAAGACGGCACGCCACCGGGTGCGGTGGACACCGCGCTATGGGATTTTGCTGGCAAACTCTACGACGCGCCGATTTACGAGCTTTTGGGCGGGGGTTGGCGCAAGAAGTTGCCGGCCTACGCTTCGACCTACCACGGCGACGAAAACGGCGGTTTGACGACGCCGGACGACTTCGCGCAATTTGCGCTGCGCTGCAAGGAGGAGTACGGCTATCCGGCGTTTAAGATCCACGGCTGGGTCAACGGGCCGATTGACCGCGAAGTGGCGGCGGTGTTAGCCATCCGCGCGGCGGTGGGCGACGATATGGATCTTTTGCTCGATCCGGCCGGGTGTTTTCCCACATTTGAGGATGTGCTCAAGGTGGGGCGTGCCTGCGACGAGGCGCGCTATATGTGGTATGAAGATCCGTTCAGGGGCGGCGGGTTTTCGCGCTTTGCCCACGTCAAGCTGCGCGAGTTGATCAAGACGCCGATGCTGATGGGCGAACACGTGCGCGGGCTGGAAGCCAAGGCCGATACGATTACTGCTGGTGCCACTGACTTCGTGCGCGCCAATAGCAGCGTTGATGGCGGCATTACTGGGGTGATGAAGATTGCTGCTATGGCCGAGTCGCATGGACTGGACGTGGAGTTGCACGGCGGCGGCCTAGCTCACCGCCACATCATGGCGACTTTGCGCAATGCCAACTATTACGAGTTGGGCTTGGTGCATCCTCTGGTCAACGATACCAAGCCGGCGGTTTACAGCGAGAGGCGCTGGCTTGATGAGTTGGATTCGGTGGATGAGAACGGCTGTGTGGAAGTGCCGGAGGGGTCGGGGTTGGGCGTGGAGGTGGACTGGGATTGGATCGAGGAGCACAAGACTGGGGAGATGGTTTACGAGTAGAGCACGGTGGCGTACTGATCCGATGCGAGAAATGCTGATATCGACGATATTCTATCGGGCAAGCCGCCGCTGAGGTACGATATACCCCAAGTCTTTAGTTGATGCTTGGGAATACCTATGGAGAATCTCAAGGAAGGGACTTATGGACCTTGAGTTGAAAATTGAGAATTTTGGGCCAATCGACAAGGCGACCATCCGAGTTGGTCAGTTTACGGTATTTGCCGGGCCGAATAATACGGGCAAGACGTTCGTGGCGAAGATGCTGTATTCGTTTCTTAATGCGAGGAACGCGAATCATACGTTAGTGTTCTTTAGATGTGATAACCCGCGACATAGAATCGGGTCTGCAACTTCTTGGGCAAAGCGGTCGAGAGGAAGAAGAACTCCCCTTATCCGCAATTAGAAAGGGACTCCAAAAGATCGACACTATCCTACGGGAGGCGTTCCCAAGTCATCCGATCCAAAATGAACTTGACAAGCTCAGGACGGTTCAATCCGAACTGATGGCTGAAATCGAGAAGATAAAGGTTTATTCCCAAACCCTTAAAAGAAACATTAAAACAAAAGAAGAAGGGACCTCTGCTTTCCTATCCGAGACTTATGATAGAATTGAAAGCTCCATAGGCACTCTGGAAAATTGTTTCAGGAACGTAGAACTAGCGATTAGGTGGGGAGGGCGATTCAAATTTCGTCAGAACGTACGCGGAAATTTCCAATCGTCTAATCTTTCAAATCTCAAAGGGGAGGGCGATTCTCCCTTATATTTCCGAGTCGGAGGAGTGGGGGAATTACGGGTAACAGAACATACTCTCGAGTTGGACACCTATACGCAAATCTTTCAGAATAAGCAGTTGTTCCCTGAAGCCTTCTATTTAGAGTCTCCACTTTATTGGAAACTGAAAAGTGCTCTGGAGTCGATTAAGCTCGACTCACGTTCTCCTTCCGGGGCTTCTTTGAACGGAGTCCCAGATTACTTCTACGACATGGCCGTTGCCCTTAGAAGAAGGCGTATCGAACATCCTTTCGCCGGAATTCATGAAAGTCTTCACGATGCGATTGGTGGAAAGATTTCGCTGAGTGAAGCAGGGGATCTTGAATTTCAGCAAAAAGACAACTCGATTCCATTCTCTCTCACGTCGGCGGGGGTCGCAAATATGGGAATGCTGGCCTTGCTGATTGAGCGAGGGGCCTTAGAGCGAGGCTCTTTTCTGTTTATCGATGAGCCTGAGTCGAATCTCCATCCGGCTTGGCAAGTTGAGATGGCGGCGTTCCTTTTGGAATTAGCTCGTCAGGGAGTCAATGTGGTGATCTCTACCCATAGCATGACGATCCTCAAATGGCTTGAGGTGCATGTAAAGGAAAAACCGGACGACCGGGAACTCGTCAGGTTGAATAAGTTTCCACCGGACGCCGAATGGAACGACGATATGGACGCGGTGATGGCAGAAGTCAAACAGTCGTTGACTAAGCCCTTCTCTGATCTCTACATCAAAGGGCTGTAGAATGCCCTTATCCCAATTCGCCGAGCCAATAGGGTCTGCCAGCGGCTTCAAAGCGTATCGAATGGACAGTACGAAGGAAGGGTCCAACATGCGCAGCGCCGCCGGACTTGGAACATGTGAGTGCTGTGACTATGTAACGGTCAGCAAGGACAACCAAAGCGTCGTTTTTATAGAGGAAACCGACTTAGAGAGCACGATAATTGATTTCAAAGAAAAGTATGATTACCTCAGCGACGACGACCAAGTTGACTTGCTTTACGACGAAGTTCTTAAAGAGCATCGGCTTAAACTTTACGGGTCGATGTTGGTTCTATGTCGCCTGTCTTGTTCGCAGGACGAGGTAAAAGAGTTTTTACCAGAAAATGAGTTTCAGTTCTGGCTCGTAACGACTAGCACGGCTTCGTCGGACTCCGTTATACTGATGGACCATCTGACAGACAATTTGAGAGGTTTTCTAAAAAGTCCATTAACCAAAGAGATGATGGATGTGGTTGATATTATTCCGTCAACTGAGCTGGCCGAAAAACTATCGGCCCAAGCCATTAAAATAGATTGGACTTCCCGATCGTACCCTAGGCAGGGGCAGTGATCGTCATGTGTTCAATATCATGGGTAATAAGTACCGTTTAATTGTGCGGGTGGACTTCGATTTAAGCCTAGTGGAGATTCCCCATGCAGAGTACAATAGGCTCTCCGATGCGAGAAAGGCATGACCATGCGCCACTTAGAGCCTATTCGCACTGAAGCTGATCACGTACGGGCTATGGCCCGTATTGATGAACTGTGGGGATCGCCCACAGGCACTCCGCAGGGAGATGAATTGAAAGCCTTATTTCTGCTAGTAGAAGCCTATGAGCGTGGGTGCTATCCGATGGCTGATGTAGATCCGCTTGCTGCTATTGAGTTCTCTATGGACCAAGCTGGGATGACCTCAAAGGATGTGGAATCGTTACTGGTTCAGAGCGGTGTAGTGGATGCCAATATCGACGATATTTTGTCGGGCAAGCAACCGCTTAGGTTAGATGTAGTCAAGGCTCTTCATCGACACTTGAGTATACCGATGAAGGATCTCATTAAAGAATTAGCCATATAACCGAATGAGAAAACCATTATTCACTGTCAAAACCGATGCGTTGAACGCTGATTCGGTTCGTACCGGCGAGACGACTGTTGAGTTCTTTCAACGACAGTGCGCGCCGAGATTTGTTGAATATCGGGAATGGATAGAGGAGCTATTTCAAGACCTTCCCATTGAACATTGCGAGACGTTCCGTGGACGCCTTCGCAGCAGGGATTCCGCTGAGTTTCAAGCCGCGACCTTTGAGATGCAGCTCTACCGAATGCTAATACGGTTGGGCCTAGACGTCGAGATAGAGGGCGATTTGCCCAGAACGAAAAAGAAAATCGACTTTCGCGTTCAAAATGACCGCCAATCGTGTTTCATAGAAGCTACTGTGTGTGGATTCGGCCAAGGAGAATTCTCTGATACTGACCAAGAGTATGATGCAATCACAAAACTGAAAAAGGGACTGCCTAATCCCCATCTGGACATCTGGTTAAAGGCGGAGGGACATCTAAAAAAACATTTGAGTAAATCCGAGATAATCAGCCCATTTAAGGAACTTTTGGATCGTTTTACTCGGGAAGAGTTCGAGGAAAATAGCAAGTTACCATGGTTCTATCCTGAATACATTTTATTTGAAGAAAAATGCAAAACAGAGATCAGAGTCGGAGGTTGGACGCTGAAGGGAAGTCTGGCTCTACCGTGCTCAGAAAGCGGGGGACAGATACATTTACCAAGTCGGAGCGGTCCCGCAGACTCATCAGGGCCGCTCTTGAGGTCTGTCCAAGCCAAAGCTCGCCACTGGAGTGGAACAGACTTGGGGCAGCCTTTTATCGTCGCCGTTAATAACTGCCACAGCGAGTTCCATTGGGACTCTGATGACGCTTCTATTAAGTGTGCATTGATGGGCGACCCCGATGCAGCGGACCATGCGATCTTCCAACCCGCTCTGCATCGTATCTCCGGTGTGATCGTAGTAGGGAACGCATGTATGGGAGCTGAGAGAGGGGCACGAGTCAAACTGTTCAGAAACGGGATCAAAGAGACACCTTATTTTTTACATTTTCTCGAAGAAAAGCAAATATTCGGTAACTTGCTTTGCTAACCCGAGCCATCAAAGCAAATTGGCAAAGATCCCAAAGCAACAATGGTCAAGTTGAATCGATTTACAAGACCGAAAGGAGCTTACTAATGGCAAAAACGACCGTCGAAATCCCCGATCACAAAATGGCAGAGTTGGAAGCCTACAAAGATCGTCTAGGCGACCTATTGTTGCTAGGATTGTCTCAGGTCAAAATTCAGGAAGCCCTGTTGCTCTATAAGCGGGGGCTTATATCGATTGGCCGTGCAGCAGAAATTGCCGGTCTGACAGAACAAGAAGTAGTGCAGCAGGCTCGGGCTTTTGGGATCCAACCTCGTTGGAGTGAGGCCCAAGTTCAAGAAGAACTGACGTGAGGGTCTTTTGTAATTCCGGCCCTCTGATGGCACTAGGCAAAATCTATATTCCATTCACTTCTGTTGAGGAAAAAAATGATTGATCTAAGCAAGTACCGCATCATCGACCTATCGCACGAGATGGTTCCCGGAGAGCAGAAAATCGACGGGCACTACCTGCACGGCGAGCCCTTTTTCGGCCGCTCGGTGGAGGTGCAGGAGTTTATGGCCTATGGGGCCCGGATGCACTTCATTCAGAGTCAGACGCACAATGGCACGCACTGCGAGGGAGCCTACAAATACCTAGATGAAGGGCCGGACATGGCCCGCATGCCGTTGGCGTCCTACATTGGCGAGGCGGTGGTCTGCGATTTGTCGCACAAAGGGTCAGGAGAGGGAATCAGGGCCGACGAATTTCGCCAAGCAGGAGTGAAAAGCGGCGATATTGTGCTGGTGCACACCAACCCCGAACACAGCGGAGAGCTGCCCTACTTCGAGGCCGAAGTGCTGGATTTCTTTATTGAAACGCGAATCAAATTGCTGGCTTCGAGTGGCGGTTTGTACTACGGTCCATCCTCTGTGCCCAACGCTCACATCGATGCCGAGCGCCGACTGCTGCAAGAGGGCATTCCCATGGTGGACGCCCTCTTGGGATTGGAGCAACTGACAAAGGACCGCGTCTTTTTCATCGCCCTACCGCTCAAGATGCAGCGAGTCACGGCTAGTTGGACCCGGGCCATTGCGCTAGAAGAGATCGATTGAGGGCTCAGCTCAGTGTGACGACTTCTTGTGTGACGATTTCCTTGGTGTGGGTAAAGGCAGCGGGTAAGGCCAGTTCCAAGGTTTCAGGCGAGAGGCGAGCCTTGACCTCTGGGGAGAAACGGTCCAGACCGCCACGCACGCTTTCGTGCTGCTGCATGTAGCGCAGCGTGAGAAAGCGGCGGTCCCGGTCTTGGGGCACCCAGGAGAGCGCGCCGTGGGTGACCAATTCGGAGATGATGACCACATCGCCGGCCTTGGGCGTTACATTGAGCACGCCCTCGGGCACTTCGGTGCTGAAGTACTCGTCGTTGTATCCATCCTCTGTATAGCTGTCGGGATAGAAAAGCGACCGCGGATAGTCGAAGTGGCTCTTGTGGCTGCAGGGTAGAATGATAAGCCCGCCGTCGCCGGGATAGACATCGGTCAGGTAGAAGAAGAAGACTAGGTCATTGCACTGGACTTTGCCGCCGATTGTGCTGTAGCGTCCCCGCTCTGGATTGCGGGCCGGTGCCCCGGGTACGCCGCCGTGCAGGGGATGGAAGGGCTTGCCGTGGACATCGACCATCAGATTGCCGCTGGTCAGGCGCGGCCGATCGTCGGTCAACTCCTTGAGGACGGGCCAAGTTTTGGGGTGTAGGGTCAGCGCTTCGAGGGCCTTGTCAAAGGCGAAGGCATTGATATACCAGTTGAAATGCTCGCGCTCGAGATTGATTTCGAGGCCAGCGGGCACCTCCTCCGGTGGCGTGTCAATGTAGCGCTGGGCCGCGTCTTGGGCCGCTTTTAATTCCGCTCCTTGCACCACGCCTTTGAGGTGGAGGTAGCCGGTCAGGTCGAAGAAGTAGCGCTGTTCGGGGGTCATGCTGTTCCTCTTTATGCAATGATTTGGAAGGAATAGAGCTGGCTTTGACGCAGGCTGAAATGCAGGCGCACCGGCTCCTTGAGTTGTGCCAGCGTGCGGCCGCTGCGCCACTGGACTTCGTGGGTCGTGCAATCTGCGTTCAGCGGCAGACATTCATCTAGGGAAAAACCATCGATGACCGCTCCGTAGAGGGTGCGCACCTCGACGCGCACTTCGCCTTGGCTGGCGTCGGCGTTGAGCCGGAGGGCGTTGCCCTCGTCAAAGCGCAGCGGGCGGGTCGTCAGACTTCCCGGCTGGTCTCCTGAAGCAATAGAGACAAAGCCGTCCACTCGCAATTCGGCGATACCTAAGGCATCGCCGCGCAAAAGCCGACCGTTGTGTTGCGTGCCCAGTAAATCGTTGATGCCAGCGTGCGGAATATTCGAGCCGCGATAGTAGATGCGGATGCATTCGTCCTCGACTTGGACGTGATCGATGTACAAGCGCTTTTCGTCCCAGGCGTGCTCGTCGCCGCCGAGGAAGACTTGGCGGTCGCAGACCCGCGTCCACTGGCGGCCGTCGCGGCTGAAGGTGAGTTGGGCGTCGATGGTGTAGTTGGTGCCGGCTAGCGGTTGGGAATCGCCGGTGAACTCGTGATAGACATTGAGAAATCCGAGGTAAGCGCCTTGGTATGGCAGCACGGGCATATAGTAGAACTCTGTGCCAGGGCCGTCGCGCTGGTCCGGGGTGAGCACTTCTTCGATGTGAGTCCACGAGGCGGCGTCAATGCTCTCGGCCCGCCCCATGCGCCGGGTGGGAAAGACCGAGGCGTCGTAGGGCACGCCCTTGTTGCGCCAAGTGCGCTTTTTGTGGTGGCCGTTGGGCCGCAAGTACATGACGTACAGTCCGTAGCGCTGGTCCCAAAACAGGGACTGGGAGGCATCGCCCGTGGGGGCGATCACGGGATTGGGCTGGTGCGCGGTCCAGCGCAGCCCATCGGGCGACCAAGCCATGCCCACTCCACCCGCGTAGTAGTAGGCCATTTTGTAGCGCCGCGCCGGGTCTTGTTCGCGCTCGTCTTTGGCGACCGTCATGTCATGGGCAAAGCCCGCTGGCAGGGCGAGTAGATTGTTGGCCGTTGACCCATTGAATTCGACCAGTCCCAATTCGGGGCGCTCGAAGTGGATGCCGTCCTCTGAGACGGCGTAACACAAGCCGGGGTTATTCACTTCGGGGTAAATGCTGTACCAGAGATTATATGTGCCTTTGTCGCGGTCCTTAACTACATCGCAGTAGAGGAAGCGCTGTCCCTCCCAAGGTTTTTCCATCTCAAAGACGGGATTTTCTGCGAGTTTGCGCGGCTGATGCACAAAGCGGGCGGCGTTTTCCAGCGAATCGATCAGCAGATCATCGAGGAAGAGCTGGCGTTCGGGGCCGATATCGACGATGGGGGGCAGGCGTTCGACCAGCAGTTCGTTCATACGGTCAATTCTAGTGTATCGCGCGTGGTGATTTCCTTGCGGTCGTTGAAGTCGCGCACGGCGATTAGTTCCAAGGTTTCGGGAGACAATTGGGCCTTGACGCCGTCGGGAAAGGGGTCGGAGGGGCCGATGTGCTGCACGCCGTAGCGCAGGGTGAGAAAGCGGCGGTCGCGATCTTTGGGCTCCCAGGAGAGGGCGCCGTGGGTGAGGTGTTCGGACATGATGACTACGTCGCCGGCTCTGGGCGTAGGATTGGTCACTCCTTCGGGCACTTCAGTGCTGAAATAATCGTCGTTGTATCCCCCGTCTGGGGTGTAGCTTTCTGGATAGAAGTAGTGGAGTTCGCGCAGGAAATTGGCCTTGTGCGAGCCGGGTACGACAATGAGCCCGCCGTCGCCGGGGAAAACGTCGGTCAGATAAAAGAAAAACACCAGGTCGTTGTTGTATATTTTGCCGTCTTTGACAAAACTGCGGCGCCAGCCCGGCTGGCCTTTGCGCAGGGCTGACTCGCGTCCCGAATGCAGGGGATGAAAGGGCTTGCCGTGGACATCGACCATCATATTGCCGCCGCCTAGCCGGGGTTTGCCGCCGGTCAGTTCGAGCAGGATGGGCCAAGTTTTGGGGTGCATCGTCAGCCGTTCGAGGGCCTTGTCAAAGGCGAAGGCGTGGAGATACCAGTTGAAGTGTTCGCGGTTGAGATCGATACGAAAGTCCTCTGGTAGCTGGTCTGGCGGCGTGTCGATGTAGCGCTGGGCCGCGTCCTGGGCGGGGCGGAGTTCACTCTCACTGAGAACGCCGTGCAAATGGAGATAGCCGGTTAGATCGAAAAAATAGCGCTGTTCGGGGGTCATAATCTCGTTTCCCTGTGATCCTAGTGGTTGGCGACTTATATTGATTCCGAATCGGAAGTACAAGTAACCAAATACGGCTCTGGACTTCAAGGGGTACGACCCTTGGCAGCCGGAGATTATTAGTAGGAGTCTGTTCATGGCCCGCGTGCGCATTGGTGTTTTGGGTTGTGGTGCCATAGCCCAGGTCCAGCACCTCCCCAACCTGTTGGAACTCGACGAGGAATTTGCCGTTCCCATTGTCTGCGACGTGTCTCCCGACCAGGCGGCTTACGTCGCCAAGCGCTTTGCTATCCCCCGTCACGTCAGCACCCTCGACGACCTGCTAAGCGCTGATATCGACGCAGTTCTCCTCTGCCATGCCGATCCCAAAAGCGATGCGGCAATTGCTGCTTTTGCCGCTGGCAAGCACGTGCTCATCGAAAAGCCCATCTGCGCGTCCCTGCAGGAAGCCGACGCCATGATTGCGGCCATGCGCGAAGCCGGTACCGTGGGGCAGGCTGCCTACATGAAGGCGTACGATCCGGCCTTTGCGCTGGCCAAACGGGAGGTGGAGGGTTTGGATTACAGCTTTATTCAGATCAATCACCTGCACCCGAGCAATTATCTCCACCTCGATCACTTCAACGTGCAGTACGCTAGTTCGCAGCGTTCCGCGATCGCTGCCCAACGCCAGCGCGCGTATAAGGACACACTGCGTCAGGCTTTTGGCGACCTTTTCGAGCAAGCCGAGCCGGTCTGCGGCATCACCTACGGCCTGATTCACGATCTCTACAGTTTGCGCACGATGGTGGGCTCGCCTCGCGCCGTGATTAGCACGGAAATCTGGAAAAATAACCGCTCGATTACCTCAGTGCTCGAATACGCCAATGGCGCGCGCTGTGTCATCAGTCGGGTTGACTTGGAAAAGCTGTGGGATTTTCGCGAGACCTTGGAGATTTACGGCGACGATAAGCGCGTGCTGCTCACCTATCCGACCGGTTTTTCGCGCCGCGTGCTCTCTACCCTGACGGTCCAGGGTATTGACGAGCACGGTACCAGTTATCGCAAAGAGCCGGCCATTCCCTGGGAGAGCGCCTTCACCGCGGAATTGCGCCACTTCCATGCCTGTATCACCGAGGGGGTGGCGTGCCACACGCCGATCACTGAGGCGCGCCACGACGTGGAACTCATCATCGATATCACCAAATCCTATATCACCGGCCAATCTGTGGAGAAGAACTGTGCAAGGCAATAATCTTTACGACCCCGGTTTGCATCTATTTCTCGACGACGTGAAAGTACAAGATCATCCCGGTTTTGTGCGCAAGGTGCAGCGTCCCGAGCGCGTGCGGACGGAGCCGGTATTAAAACCCGACCGGCCTTGGGAGGGGGAAGCCGTGCAACTGTGGGGCTCGGTGCTCTACGACGACGACGAAAACTGCTTCAAGATGTGGTATTACTCGAGCAACAACGACCTGTACGAGCGCACCGGCCAGGGGCACTTTATGTGTTACGCGACCTCAAAAGACGGCATTGCTTGGGAAAAGCCGGAACTGGGGATCGTGGCCTGCGAAGGGTCCAGCGCCAACAATATCGTCTATCCGCCGCCGGGTGTTCACTACGGTCTGGATCCGTGGGGCGTGGTCAAAGATCCGCAAGAGCAAGATCCGTCCAAGCGGTATAAGATGGGTATGTACCAGCAGCGTCCCACTGCGGACGCTCCGCAGGAAACGCCCACGATGGACCGCCAAGCGCGCAATGCTCTGCGCAAAGTGCTCTTCGACAAAATCCGCGACCACCACGGCATGTACGCGGCCTTCTCGCCAGACGGCATTCACTGGCGGCTGGACGACCGCAATTACGTGCCCCGCTCGGGCGATGCTGGCGCGTTGGTGTACGATCCTATGCAGCGGCGCTATCTAGCTACTTCGCGTCGTTATGAAACTTTGATGGACCACTTTGTGCTCGAGTGGAAGCAGTATCGCCGCGTCATTGCCCTGTCTAGCAGCGAGGATTTCATCCACTGGACGCCCCTGAGAACCATTATCAAACCGGACGATTTCGACGATCCTAGGGATCAGCTATACGTGATGGCACCTTTTGTCTATGGCAACCAGTACATTGGTTTCATCGGCATGCTGCACTCGGCCACGGAGTTGGGGCCGGTGCAACTGGCTACGGCTCGCCATCTGGACCACTGGCAGCGGGTGGGCCGTCGCGAGGAATTTTTGCCGGTCGGCTCTCCGGGTACTTGGGACGGGGCTTGGTCTTCTCTGTCGTCCAATCCTCCTGCTCTTGTGGGGGATACGCTGTACATGTGGTATTCGGGCCGTCCCCAAGCCCATGGTACTGAGGGCAATTCCACTAGTTCGATTGGCCTAGTGACCCTGGGCAAGGATCGCTTTGTGGCGCTGCGCTGCGGCATCGGGGGCGGCGAATTAATGACTGAACCCATCGAAATCATCGGTCCTAGGCTTGGGGTCAATGCCACCTGTTTATTTGGACACTTGCAGGTGCGCGTCATTGCGGAGGCCTCTGTACCGGAGGGGTTTGACTTTGACTCGTGCAATGGACTGGTACGGGGAGACGAGACGGATTGCGAGGTTACGTGGGGGAAGGAGCGGCGCGATCTGACGCCTTTTGTCGGCAGGGAGATCCGCTTGCACTTTCGCGCGGACAATGCTACGAGCCTGTACGCCTATCGAACTGGGGACAGCTCTCGCGTTTAACGAGGATGAGGAGAAAAGACAGTGGACGAGTTAGAGGTTAAAACCCTACCCGCGCTCGATTGGCACGGTATCTGGCCCGGCTATGTCAGCCACGACGAAGAAGGCCTGTATTTTCCCCAGGATTTGCCCACAGGCATCCGCTTGGCCGTGCAGCAAGCCGAGTGCTCTGAGCCGGTCATGGCGCGCCAAAAGCGCTGGGAAGCCGGCAATATCCACTACCCGAGTTTGATAAGGGAAGGCGACCGCTATCGCCTGTGGTATTGCTGCTTCGCCGACCCCGAAGATCCCTGGGTGCAGGCCGGCCACGTGCCGGGCAAAGTGCCCGGACTGTGGTGCTACGCTGAGAGCGACGACGGCTTTCATTGGGAGCGGCCCGAATTGGGACGGGTCGAATACGCTGGTTCCAAGGATAACAATATCCTCTTCGTCTGCGACCAAGTGGGTTCGTCCTATGGGTACATGAACGTCATGCGCGATCCCAATGGCAGCGACGAGGAGCGCTATAAGGCCATCGGCATTACCGCCAAGTTCGAGGTGGACGGCCAGCCAGCTAGTCGGGCGGAAGTGATGGAATTGCGGGCCAAGCGCGAGGCGGCTGGCGACGCCGGGGAAATCGGTGCCAACATAACCTCGCAGGTGGTGGTCACCGCTGGGGTGTCGGCTGACGGCTATAGCTGGACGCATCTGCCCGAGCCGATCATGGCACCGCCCTTTTTGCTCGATACGCAGAATATTCTCACCTACGATGCTGATAGCGGCAAATACGTCATTTATTTGCGCAGTGGTCGCGAGCGGCGCCGGGCCGTGTCGCGCTACGAAGCCGATACTTTTCGCGGGCCGTGGGACAACCACCTCATGGTGCTCACGGCTGAGCCAGACGATCCGCCCGATTGGGACATCTATGCGCCGGGCTATTGTCGCCATCCGCACGGCCAGCACCTCATGTTCTTCAGTCCCTACCGCCGGGCCAGCGATCTAGTCGATGTGTACTTGGCCACCAGCCACGACGGCCAGCTCTGGTACCGACCGGAACGCAAGCCGATTATTCCGGTGAGCGAGCGCTATGGCAGCCTCTACCCGACGCCGGAACTAGTGGAGCTGGATCAAGATCATTGGGGCGTGCTGACCCTGGCCTGTCCGCACCCGCACAACCGCTCTTCCGACCATCCGCACGAGTACATCTGGGCCACGTGGAAGCGCGATCGGCTGGTGGCTTGGGAAGCGGACGATTGGGCGGAATTTGCCCTGAGCGAACAGCTATGCGCCGGCCAGCAACTCAAGCTCAACTTCAAGACGTTGTTGCCGGGTGCCTTTGTCGAAGTGGAAATCGTCGACGGCAGTTTGCCCAATCGAACGGGCGCAACTTTAGTCCCCGCCCTAGAAGGATTCAGTTTTGCCGACTGCGACCGGATGTCTGGGGACGAGTTGGCGGCCGTGGTGAGCTGGCGGGGCAAGTCGGATCTGTCGGCGCTGAAGGGGCGGAAGATCCATTTGCGATTTCGCATGGCGCGCGCCCAGCTCTTTGCCGTTACCCTCTGATAGGAGACAGAGTATGTTGGTGGGAATTGTCACCTTGAAATCGGCCCCTTGGGAATTGGAGGATAATTTCCAACGGCTGGAGGCCTATGTCCGGGAGGCGGCCGGGCGTCGTGCCCAAGTGATTGTCGCGCCCGAGTCTGTGCTGGATGGTTATGTGTTTAATGCAGACCCCACATCCCAATTGGCGGACATGCTGGAAATTGCTCAGACCGTGCCGGATGGATCCTATATCCAGCGGGCGGGCGCGTTGTGCAGAGAATTGGGGATCTATCTGATATTCGGCTTGCTGGAACGGGAAGACCAAACCCTGTTCAACGCCTGTGTCATGCTCGATCCGCAAGGCGAGGTGATCGCCCATTACCGCAAAATTACCACTGCGGGGGAGTATGCCATCACGCCAGGCCGCGCGCTGCAGCCGTTCGACACGCCCTTGGGCCGGTTGGGCTTTCTGCTGTGTAGCGACCGCACCGTGGATAATTGCGCGGTGCTGGGGGTTCAAGGGGCACAGGTCATTTTTATTCCCATGGACGGCAGCGGCGGGCCGGAGAACACTGAAAAAATGCGCTGGCGGGCTCGGGACAACCAGTGCTGGATTGTCATTGCCAACACTTGGAGCGCGGTAATCATCAGCCCCAGCGGGGAATTGCACTTGGAGAAATACGAAACCGAATGCGTCAGCGTGCAATACGTCCACTTGCCGAAACGGGACGAAAGTCAAGGACGGTCGCGCTTTGTTGCGCGTCGGCCCGATCTGTACGGTCCCCTAGTCGCCGGACACGAGGACGGCTACTACGATGGGGAAGGCAAACTCACGGCCGCGGGTGAAGCGCACCGGCAGGCAACGCGCCGGAGGGCAGTGGAGGGGTCGTGAAAGACAATATCGCGGATATCCGCGACCGGGTTGCCCGCCACGATCTGCGCTACGACGCGGTGCCCTTTACCTACTTCGAGGGATTTATCCTCGGCAATGGTGATCTGGGTGCCGTGTTGTGGTTTGAGGGGGATCACATGGTGCTCAGCTTGGACAAGGCCGATGTCTGGGAGCGGCGCGCAGACCAGAGTCTGGAGCCGGGCATGGATTACCGCACTGCCCTGCAGCAAGCCCGCGATGGTAGCTTCGATCCTAGCTGCCGCGTCTTTGATCCGGTGCGGCCCCTCGACCGAGTATGGGGCAACAAGCTGCCGATCGGCCGCGTCGAATGGCCGCTTGGGGAGACGCCGATTGCATTGGAGGGCAAGATTTCGCTCTACGAGGCTGCTTTTTCGCTGGAATTGCAACTGGAACAAGGGGCGTTGACTGTGTGGGGGTATTTGCACGCCTGCGAAAATATCGTCGAGCTCGAAATGGAGGCGCACGGCAGGATCCCACTGCCCGCTTGCAGCGTCGCCCGCCGCTTGGACGAGCGCAGCGAGGAGATCATGAAGATATGGGATTATCCCGAGACCGAGTACGGCGGCCAGGGGACCGATCGCTACTTAGTGCAGGGATACAGCGGTGACGAGGAGTACGCGGTATTCGTCCGCCAGTGCCGCGCGGCGAGCAACCGCGCTCGCTGCGCCGTCACGGTGATTCGGGGTGCGGCCGGTGATGCGCTACCGGCTCGGGCGGCCGCTGCTGTGGAGGCTTGGCAGGGCCGCGATGGCCGCTTTGACGAGCACTTGGCGTGGTGGGCGCGCTTTTGGACGCGCTCGCATTTGCGCGTGCCCGACGCCGCTTTGGAACGCTTGTGGTACGCGGAGATGTACAAGCTGGGCTGCAACGCGCGAGAGGGTAAGTTCCCCGTCACTATCATGGGCGTGTGGAATCCCGATACGCGCATCCCGCCTTGTTACGGCGACCTGCACCACAATTTAGAAACCGAGATGAACTACTGGCCCATCTTCGCCGCCAACCGTCTCGAACTGGCTATGCCGCTCTACGACCTATTGGTGGACCAGTTGCCGCGCTTTGAGGAGAATTGCCGCACCTTCTTCGGCTGGAGCGGAGCCTACCTACCGGCCAATATGGATATCTACGGCCAAGGCGTGGGCTTTATGTGGTTTCCCTGGAATTTGCAGGTCGGCGTGGGTGCTTGGCTGGCCCAGCACTTCTGGTTGCACTATTGCTACAGCGGCGATCGGGATTTTCTGCGCTACAAAGCTTGGCCCTTCATGGAAGCTGTGGGCCGCTTCTGGCTGGGATTCCTTGAAGCCGACGAAGAGGGCGTGCTGCACGTGCCCTGGTCCTACTCGCCCGAGTACGACGACATTGTGTGCAAGGGCCGGGATTCGGCGTTTGATCTGGCGCTGGTGCGCTATTTGTTCACCACGCTCATCAAAGCTGCACGGGACCTCGAATTGGGCGCGGAAGAGACTGCGTCTTATGGTCAGGTCTTGGAAAACCTAGCGCCGCTTCCCGTGGATGAGAACGGCATTCAGGTTTACGCTGGGGTGCCGTTGGAGCGTAGCCACCGCCACTTTTCCCACCTGATGGCCATTCACCCCCTCGGTTACGTCAATGTCGAAGGCGACGCTGGCGACCGGGATTTGATCGAACGTTCGCTGGCCCACTTGCGCCACATCGGCACGGGCCACTGGTCGGGCTGGTCTTTCCCTTGGGCGGCGCTGATTGCCTGCCGCGCCCGACGCACCAATATGGCCCACTCCATGCTGCGCTTTTACACCGACCAAGTGGTGCTGCCAAACACCTTGCAGGTGAGCGTTGATTGGCGCCAGACCGGTTTCTACACGGCCGAACATGGTTTTATCAATACCCTAGAGGCAGGCACGGGTGCTGCCGCGGCAGTTATGGAGATGCTATTGCAGAGCTGGGGCGGCAAAATCCGCGTTTTCCCCTGCGTGCCAGATGCGTGGCCCGCGGCGTCTTTTGATTCTCTGCGCGCCGAGGGGGCCTTCTTGGTCAGCGCTTCGTATCGGGACGGGATGGTGGAGTGGGTGCACATCACCAGCGAAGTCGGCCATGACTGCGCCGTACACAATCCGTGGCCACAAGGCGACGTGGTGCTGCGCGATCTGTGTACTGGTGCCGAGGTTTTGCTAAACGGGGAGGTGCTGGCCTTTGCCACCGAGGTGGGTGGACAGTACGAGTTGATTGGAACGATGGCAGGTCGGCGGCAAAGACCTGGAGCGACCTTCGCCGGCCTGCCGCGCTGGGATTAAACGGGGGTGAGCATGGACAATTCTTTAACGGCACCGATCATTGACGCCCACGGCCATACCTTGGATCTGGCCTTCAAGTCGGGGAGTAAGTTGCACCAAGGTTTGGGTGGACTGACTGATGTGCCCCTGATGCGCGCCGGTGGGGTCGCGGCTCAGCTAACCGCTTGTTGGGTGCCGGATGCGGAGATCGGCGGGCCCCACGGCAGTCGGCATCCCCTGCAGGAGGTCTTGCGGGTCGTCGACTATCTGCATCGCCAACTCGAAGGCGAAGCTGGGGAATACGCGGTGTTGGCTACTACCGCCGCTCACATCGAAGAGGCGCACAAGAGCGGGAAAGTTGCCTTTGTTTTGGGCCTGGAGGGCGGCGATGCGCTCAAGGGCGACTTGAGCGTATTGCGTACGCTCTATCGGCTGGGGTTACGGCACCTCGGCTTGGTGCACGAAGGACGCAATGCCTTGGGCACGGCGACGCAGGTGTGGGACGGGCCGACCATGCGACTTTACGACAGCGAGGTCGATCCGCCGGGACGGCTGACTGAGGCTGGCCGGCAGGTCATTGGCGAGATGAACCGGCTGGGCATGCTCGTCGATATTACTCATATGGTAGAGGCTTGTTTTTGGGACGCGCTGGAAGTCGCCCGCGTGCCGGTCATTGCCACGCACGGCAATGCGCGGGCGCTGCGGGACACAGTGCGCTACTTGAACGACGACCAACTCCGGGCGGTGGCCGCTACTGGGGGCTTGATTTGTCCTAGTCCGATGCCATTGGGGCCTGGGGGTGAAACAGCTAGTCTGGAGATGTTGCTGGATCACATTGATTACATAGTTGCGCTGGTTGGATCTGCCCACGTCGGCTTTGGTACGGACCTGCTCGACCAACTCAACGCTCGGCCGATCGGGTTGGAGGATATTGGCGAGAGCCAAAATATCGTCGAGGGTTTGCAGCAGCGCGGGCATCAGGCCGAGGCGATCGACGGGATTATGGGCGGCAATTTTATTCGCGTTTTCAGAGAAGTAGCTGGATAGGCTGCCGGCGTACGAGAGGAGAAAGAGCACTGATGCACCAACCATTTCTGGACTGGTACGATATCTGGGCGGGACAGGCCTGTGCCAACGAAAACGGCGAGTCTTGGTTAAAGGATCCGCCGCTGGGCGTGCGGCTAGCCGTGCAACAGGCGCGCAGGTCTCCGGTATTCTTTCGCGCGGAAAAGCCTTGGGAACAGGCCCGCATGGCGTATCCGTACGTCCTGTTGGACGACGGGCTCTACCGAATGTGGTTTTGGACTTCGGGAGCGGAAGGAGGCGGGGCGCGTTTCAACGGCTATGCAGAGAGCCGAGACGGTTTTGAGTGGGAACGGCCGAACTTGGGGTTAGTGGAATACGGCGGCACCAAGGCCAATAATCTGCTTTCGCGGCACAGCGATTTTGAGATCAACTCGGTATTCATCGATCCCCATGCCGGTCCCGAGGAGCGCTACAAGGCCATCGGCCCGAAAACCGTATTTTATCGCAATGGGGTAGTGGATGCGGAAATGGATTGGGTGCAGTTTCGCCAGTTGGGTGCCGATACCGGTACTCAGGACGATCCCACCATCAATACCATGCAGGTTGTGGAGGAACAGTTCGGCGTTCGCCGGGACAATGTGGTACAGGGGGCCGTCTCTGGCGACGGGCTGCACTGGACTGTGCTCGACACTCCCTTAGTAAACGTCGGCAATAGCGTGCTCGATACCCAGAATGTCGCTGCCTACGAACCGGAAACCGGAGAATACGTCGCCTATTTGCGCGGCATGTTCCACAATGAGAACAAATTCGGCTATACCGGGCGACGGGCCGTGCGCAAGACCGGAGGAAAAAAGTTTGGCGCTTGGGGCCCGCCGCGCTACGTCCTAGTGGCCGACCCGCAGGATCACGTCTCCGACGATATATACACGCCGTGCTACTGCCACTATCCGGGAGTGCCCGGCTTGCATCTGATGTTTCCTTCGGTGTACCACCGGCTCGACTCAGAGCAAGACGTCCAGCTAGCGGTGAGTCGGGATGGGTGGAATTGGGTGCGGCCCGAGCGAAAGCCCATCATCACCCTCGAAAGCGACGGAGGGCAGTATGGTTGCATCCGCGCCGCTCCCAACCTAGTGCCGCTCAATGAGGAGGAGTGGGGCCTGCCGTACGACGGCCGCTACAGTCGGCACGACCACGGCCCGGCCGAGTTGCCCGAAGGCGAGTTTCGCTGGGCTATATGGAAACGCCATCGGCTGGTGGCCCTCGAAGCACCGCTGGAAGGACGGGTAACCACCATTCCGCGCATTTGCCAAGGCGGGGAATTGCGCCTCAACTTCCAGACCAAGCGAGCCGGCTGGATCAAGGTGGAAATTGTGACGCCGCCGATTGAGCCTGTGGAGTCGATTGAGCCTTTAGAGGGTTTCAGTGCAGACGAGGCCGATGTCTTGGCGGGAGACGAGTTGGACAAAGTCGTTACGTGGAAGGGCAAGAGCGATCTAGCGGCGCTAAAGGGAAAGCAGGTGGCCGTGCGCCTGTACATGGCGCGAGCCAAGGTGTTTTCCATGGCTATCTAAGGGCATGGGCGAACCATCTACGTTCCAGCGGTGATAGAAAATTGGCTCATTGACAATCTGCCGGTAACTTCGCTGGAAAATCCGACGAAGGAGAAACCGTAACTCTCGGCCCGGCTCAACACCTGTTCGAGGGCGACGGGATGGCCCGGGTCGGCGGACCAACTGCGGTGCCATTGGTTTTCGTCTGCTGCAAGTGCAAGGCGATTGGCCGTCCAAACGCCCTCTGCTAGAGCGAGAGGATGGGCTGTGTAGTGCCAGCGCGTGCTAGCGGCGTGTACCCAGAAGAAACACTGGGCACCGTCCAAACACAGCCGATCGGCCCTCAGGTGGACTGCAACTGCGGACTGGCGCATATCGAGCGGGTCAGCGCCGACCCAACTGCGGTAGCACAGCAGCGGCAGGATGGACAGGGGGCGCTCCGGGGTATCGGCGCTCCAGCGCCGGTGATCGGTCCAGATAAAGCTCTCATTGTCCACACCGCCCTGCGCGGCCCAAGTGGCTAGGATGAAGATATTGCTACCGTCGGCCACTATGCTGGCGTGGTAGTCGTACGAACACCAGCCTTCTGGCCCTTTGTCGAAGTTGTTTTTAATCACATTCTCTCCTCGATGAATGTTAGCCCATCCCGCAGACCTACTGGGCAATGGTGGCGAAGAATTCGTCGGTTTGCTGTGCGATGCGCACTGGGGTTAGAGGTTTGATTTCGAGTACCGCATCCCCTTGAAAATTGCTCGCCTCTAGGGCGTCGAGCAGGTAGCGCCAATCCGCTGCGGGTATTTTGCCAGTGCCCGGCATGGTGTGCAGGCGGCCGATGCCCACGTCATCGCCGAGAGCATCGCTGATGTGCAGGTGGCAAATGCGGTCTTGCAGCCGATCGACGTACTCTTTGAGGGGAAAGCGTTTGAATTTTTGCACGTGGGTCGTGTCGAGGCAGATTCCAAGGTCGGCAAAGCGCGCCAGCGCACGCTGCAAAATGGACAGGTTCCACAGTTCAGGATCTTCTTCTTGCTCGCCTTCGGATGCGTTTTCCAGCGCGATTTTGACGTTATTCTGGCGCGCGTACTCCAGCACTTGGGCGGCAAAATCGAAATCGGGATCGGGGCCGTCGAGAGAGAGGTTGGCCGCGTGCACTACTAGGACCTGACTGCCCACTTGCGCCACCGTGTCGATTTGGCGGTGGTAGCTCTCAATGGTATTGTCGCCGCCCGTGTGCCAACTCGAGCGCACGCCGCGCAGGATTTGCGCCAGCCGGGGCCGGTGCTCCTCGGCGTAGAGATCGAATTGTTGGGACACCAGAGCTTCGCGGGCGGGACTCGTCCACTCCCAGCTAGCCCATTTGGGCCACAACTCAACGCCGTAGCCCGCGGCGGCCACTTCGTCGACGACTTTTGCCAGACTGTCCAAGCCGCTGTCTAGGGCGAAGCTGGTGCCGCCTTTTCGCAAGGGGAAGTAGTGAATGTAGTTCCACAGGCTGATGGAGATATTCAGTTGCATGGGGTCTCGTCTCTCAAGTTGGTTTGCGGTGGTTAGCTATTACCATCCGTGCATGCTGTGTCCCTCCGCCGGGAACCAGATCAGATCTACTATCATAGAAAAAATTACTCCAACCACATAACCGATGGCTAGGCCGTAAAACAGGGGTTTGCCGGCGATGTAGGCCTTGGCCCCGCCGTAGCGCAGTAGGATTATTTTGACAGTCCACACGATGAACAGACTGAACCAGTAGAGGCGGAGACCGAACGTGTGCTGGAAGGCCAGGCCGATGGGATGGAGGGGGAACCAGTGGAAATAGCCACGCAGCAGGGCGATGAGCGCGGCTTCGCCAAAACCGAAGAACCACACCGCCCACTTGTTTAGGTCGGGCAGCATGGGATTGTTGAGCAGATAGACCATATCTTCGAAGATCCAGTTGGCCTTGCCGCCGAGGAAAATCAGGCCGCTCCCTTCATAGGCCAAGCTGATTGTCTCGACGGCCAATACGACGAATCCGATGGGAAAGGCGATTAGGACCATGGCCGTCAGCCGACCGGGTTGCTGCTCTAGGGAGAACAGGCGGAAGCAGTGGGGGAGAGCTGGCCAAGCCGGGATGCGGAAGGTGCCGAAGAAGGCATTGCTGGTGAATACCTTAAACGCCACTAGGCTACGCGGCGACTGGAAGGCCGAACCGACTAACTCGATGAGGAAGGAATCGCCCTTGATATGGGGCTTGTTGGGCAAGAGGTAGGCAAAGCCAGTGGCGGCGACGAGTTTGGCTATGACGAAGTAGGTCAGCGTCATCAGCAGGAAAGCGCCAATAGATACGGGCAAGCTCATGCCTAGTTGCACCCCCCAGCCGATGACGCTGAGCCCCGACAGAATCAGGCCAGCTAAGGCCAGCCGGTAGAGCGCGACTTGGCGCGGCTCGCCTTGGCCGCTGCACACTTGGTGCCATACCTGACGCAAATGGCGTCGGGCCAGATAGATGGACCACAGGCCGATGAAGACTAGGGCGCCGTAGCTCTCCATGTAGATGATGTTTTGCGCCTCGGGTTGCTGGCCAGCGGCACCCACGGCAAAGCCACCAATGGAAAAGCCGGTCCGCTTCATTAGGGCTATCTTGAGCGCGGCCAGCAAGTGGAAGAAAATCATGCTGCCGAGGATGTCCACAGGACACAAATAGGTCACGGCCATAATCAGCGGCAGAATGCGCACGGTCAGAAAAAAATCCGGCGTCAAGTTAAGATCGTAGAATTTCCAGTAGAATTCGATGGGTGGCAGGCCTAGGGCGAAGTAGGTGGCGATATTGTAGAGTATGGGCAGGAAAACCAAGGCGAAGCCGATCCAGAAGACGGGCTTGCAAAATAGCTCGGGCCATCGCTTGCCCTCAAAGCCTTGGGTCAGATCTAGGGGCATTTGCGCCAGTGGAAAGGTCAGCTTCTCGGCTTCGACCCACTGTTTGTGGAAAAGGGCGATCAGGCAGAAGCCGAAGACTACCATGGCCATAGAAACGCCGAGCCACTGGCCGATGGCACCGATCCACCCGTCCCAGGGAATGGAGGCCCCTTCGGACAGGCCAAACCAAAACGGATCGACTACCCGGGGAGAGGCATTGGCAAAGACGTGCCAGGGAAGGTAGTCGAAGAAGAGCTCCTCCCACTGGTTCTCGGCCGTGGCGAAGTAACTTGGTGCCCCCACAATTGAGGTCCAGTAGGTCATCCAGCCCAACTGCGGAATGGTACCTACCACCCAGAGCATGGAGAACAGGGTCAGCATTTCGCCGCGGCTGAGCGCCACGCGAGGCCAGAGTGCCCTGAGTGCGGTATTGAGGAAGAGCCACAGCACAAAGGGCATGAAAGTGGCCATGGGGAATTGCGAGTGGACGTAGCTGCCTATGCCTAGGCGCTGGCCAACATTGACGATGTAGTAGAAGTTGGCGGCTATAGTCAGGGCACCTAGGACAATAGCGCGCGCGGTGATCTGCGGCATACCGTTCATGGGCTACAGGGCTGTTGAAAATAGTAAGACATCAGTCCTTCAAATTGGTATAAAACCTGTATTATGGGAAGAAAGAACCTATTTTATGGTCAACTGCTGTATTGCTGCTTCCCGAGTCGCATAGAATATGGTCCACTTGGTTCTTTTTTTTCTTCTTGCCGCCCCCATCAGTGCCCACGCTCAGGCTAAGGACGCTGCCGGGGCGGCCGCTATTGCCCATCACAGCGCCAAGGTGCTCTTTGAGAAAGGCGACTTGGAGGGCGCGGTGCCGTTCTATCGCCGCGCCATCGAACTCGACCCTCAGCACCTCGCCGCCCACCTTGGATTGGGCGTCGCCCTCTTTCAACTTGGCGATGCGGACGGTGCGCTGGTAGCATTCCGCACAGTCCTGCACCTCGATCCCGAACATGCGCTGGCGCATAGCTACCTAGGCAATGTGCTGTATAGCCGCCGGGATGTCGAGGGCGCGGTGTGGTCCTATCGCCGCGCCATTGAACTCGACCCCACACTAGCCCAGGCCCACAGCGACCTAGGGGCCATTCTCTACGGACTAGGCGATGTGGAAGGGGCCATTGCTGCGTGCAGCCGGGCGGTCGAGCTCGAGCGCGACCACGTACAGGCGCTCTACAATCTAGGCTTGGCCCTGAAAAAAAAAGGCGATTCGGAACAAGCGGCCCAATCTTTGCGCCGCGCCATTCAGGCCGATTCTACTTACGTTCCAGCCCGCTACAGTCTGGCCCTGCTGCTCTATGAGCGAGGCAATGCAGCAGAGGCTATTGCCCAGTACCGCCAGATCATCTCCCTAGACCCTAAGCACAGCCGCGCCCACAACAATCTAGGTCACATCCTCTATAGTCGCGGTGATGTCATCGGTGCTATAGCACTCTTGCAACGAGCCCTTGAGCTAAATCCCGACTACGCTCAGGCCCACTTCAATCTGGGGCTGGCCTGCAAAAAGCAGGGGCGGATCAACGAGGCAGTGCAAGCGTTCGGTGCTGCTCTGCGCCTGCGCCCGGGCCATGTCCGCGCCTACAACCACCTAGGTGCCGCACTCCACGCCCGCGGCGATAGGGGTGCTGCGGTCCAGGTCTATCAGCAGGCCATCCGCCTCAAGCCCGACTTTGCTGGCCCGCGCTTTGGGTTGGCGACCATCCTGCAGGAGCAGGGCAATGAGGCCGCGGCTATCCAGCAGTACCGTGCCATTATCGACATTGGCAACGATGAACACTTGCAGCGGATGGCGCAACAAATCCTCCGCGCTATGGGGGAAAAACCGTAGACTCAGTGCTTCACAGTGGCAATACCCCGCCCTTCTTCTACTACCACAAAACGATCCCCCGCCACTTGGGTGTATTGGTCGATTAAACCGCTGGGCCAGCGGATTTCTAGGGTATCCACTGCGGCGCTCGGCCCCAGTCCAAAAGTGAGCCACAGACTGTTGTGCGATAGGTAGCTCGAGCCGGCGGCTACTTCTCTGAGCTGTTGCTGGCCTCCGGCGACTAGGCGCACTCTGGTGCCGATGCCGTCGCGGTTGCTGTTGCGGCCCAAGGTGCGGACGGTTAGCCAGTGATTGTCGCTGGCGGTGTCGTTGCGCAGCAAGGTGGGCACGTCGTTTTTGTCAACCACGAAAAGATCCTCGTCGCCGTCGCCGTCGTAATCGCCGATTGCAGTGCCCCGGCTCGACTTGACGATCTGCAGACCCGGCCCGGCTTGTGCGCTCAGATCGACGAAGACAGCACCATCGTTGCGGAAGAGGTTATTCTTCTGGGCATAGCTCGACTGCGGAAAATAATCCTCTAGGGCCGCAGTGACGTGGCCGTTGGCAATGAAGATATCTAGGTCGCCGTCGCGGTCCCAGTCGAAGAAAGCCGTGCCCCACTGCAGCGGCATGAGCGTAGTGCGGGCGACGCCAGCGGCAAAGGAGATATTGGCGAAGGCGCGGCCGTCGTTGCGGTGGAGAGTAGCAGTCTGACCTTCGTAGTTGCTCACCGCTAGGTCCAAATCGCCGTCGTTGTCCCAGTCGCCAGCGGCCAGACCCATGCTGCCCTCGGGCCGTCCATCGGCGTCGTAGGCCACGCCTAGGGCTAGAGCCTCTTCGGCAAAGGCCCCGTCGCCTTGGTTGGTGTAGAGGAAGTTGGGGGTGGCGTCGTTGGCCACGTAGAGGTCCAGATTGCCGTCGTCGTTCCAGTCTAGGAAGGTGGCTCCGAGCGCCTTGCCCAAGACGGCGTTGAGTCCGGCACTAGTGCTGACGTTGGCAAACGCGCCGTTGCCATCGTTGCGATACAGCACATCGGGCTGGCCGGCAAACGCTTCGGGCGAGGCTACGCTGGCCACCCCGCGCTGGCCGCCGAAGAAGCCGTCGCGCTGTTCGCCGGGCAGCAGGGTGGTCTCTGGATCGAAGACCACGTAATTGCCCGCAAAAAGGTCTAGATCGCCGTCGTTGTCGTAGTCCCCTAAGGCGCAGGCCGTGCCGTAGCCGTTGTCGTCTACTCCGGCCAGTGTGCCGATCTCGGCAAAGGTGCCGTCGCTCTGGTTGGCAAAGAGGAGATTGGGGCCGTAGTAGGTGATGTATAGATCGGCATCGCCATCGTTGTCGTAGTCCCCGGCCACACAACCGGAGCCCCAGCCGCTAGCATCGGTACCGGTCTGTTGACTGACATTGGCGAAGGTGCCGTCGCCCCGATTGCGGAACAGAGCGTTGCGCGGAACTGCGCCGTTGGGCGGAGGCTGCACATCGCGCGGCAGATCGGCATAGCGCGGACCGGTAAAGCCCAGGCCGCCGTTGACGATGTATAGGTCGAGTTGGCCGTCGCTGTCGTAGTCGAAGAAGGCGGCACCCGACCCGGTCGTCTCTAGGATCGTGAGGGCGTTGTTGTTGCCGTACCAATTGCGGAAGGCCAACCCCGCCTCTTGGGTTGCATCGGCGAAGCGGGGTTGGGCATTGCAGATGGCAGCGCCGAGGAGAGCAGCTAGGAGCAGAAAATTAATTGTTGGTACCAGTGCCCTTACCTCCCTCGGCTAAGTAAGAAGCCGTCTTGGAAAAGACCCAAGACGGCTTCTTTGAGGCTGCAGGAGCGAAGCCCCTGCGGTTTTGCTGGCGGTACAGAGCCTTTACTTCAGGAAGGTCATTGGCCGCGATTCGACGAACGAGCCCGCCTCCATGCGGTAGTAATAAACGCCGCTGGAGACTAGCTGGCCGCTAGCGTCTCGTGCATCCCAATCAGCCCGGTATTTGCCTGCGGTCATGGTCTGGTCGGCCAAGGTAGCCACCAACTGACCAGCGGCATTGAAGACTTGCAACTTCACGTGTGCTTCGACATCGGGGATGGTAAACTCGATGACGGTGCTCGGGTTGAAAGGATTGGGAGTGGCATTGCCCAGACTATATGCGTCTGGGGTGCTGGCGGCCACCTCTGCTATAGCGGTGGCGACTTCACCTAGCTTGCCCGAGGCCAAGGCCGTAGGCGTATAGAGCAGCAGATGAGGGCCGTAGGGATTAGAGGTCTCGTCGTCCCCGTAGCCGTAGGAAAAGGTCTCTAAGCGCATGCCGTTTCTCGTATAGAGACCGTCGTAGGGACCGCCCTCCTGCAATAGGAGAAAACGGGTGCCTCCCGGCCGCATCTGGCCCCAGCTAGCGGGGAATTCGATTTCAAAGGCGCAGGCACCGTCGCGTCCGAGTGCGCTTATGGTCGCCGCCCGACTGCCAGCATTGATAAAGACGATGTTGCCGGTTTTGTCGGCGGTGACGCCCAAGTTGTTTATTCTGGAACCGCCCAAGGCACCGATGGCGGCGGCTTCTTCATTGGAAATAGCGTCGCCGCACAAATCGCCGTTGCGGTTGGCCCACATCACATTGCCGTCGTGATCTAGGCGCAGAATGTTCGGGTGGGCCCACGAAGAGACCCAGATGCCGTCGTCGGTCACCGTGATCTGAGCGGGGCCGGCGCCGGAGACGCTCTCGTTGCCCTCATCATCGACTCTGGTCACGTTGTAGAACTCGGTTATATCGAATGCTTGGGTGATTTCGCCAGTGGTCTTGTCGCGTAATTCAACGGCGTTAAAGGGCACCTCTTGCCTGCCCCAGAGAGCGTTGAACACCACATCGCCTCTGGGCTGAGCTTCGATGATGCGGTCGCCGTTGGCATTGGGCGAACGGCCATCGGTGCCGAAGTCGGTAACTCGGTCCCAAGATTGAGCGGCGCGGTTAATGCGGATTTTGTAGAGTCCGCCAAGCTCTCCACTGTGATTGGAGGTCCAAAAAATCTCTCGATCCTGATCGTCTATGCGCATGCCGCCCATGGTGCGGGCACCCTCAAAGCCGAAGTCGAAATTCCAGCGCTCCCAAGCGTTGGGGTTGGCCAGATAGTCCGTGCCCAAAGTGCCGCGGACCATGTCGCCGGCTTTGTGACCTCGGTCGGGTACTTCGCGCTCGTATTCCTGGACCCAGATTTCGGGCGGGTCCTGCGAGGTGTCAATATTGGGGATGGTGAACCCCGAGGGGCCCGCCCCAGGACCGGCCAGGACCGGCTTGTCGAGGTTGTTGACCGCGACCACGTCGAATTCGTAGTCGCCGGCTCCCGCGGCATTGCCCTCCCAGTCGTTGCCGTCCCAAGTGACGGTGCCATCGCCGGCTTCGGAGACCTGACCTGGCGTGGTGGCGATGTACAGATCTTGGGGCTCTAAGCGCAGCCAAGCACCGGCTGGCCCCCGCTCGCCGGTTTCGCCGCTACCTTTGCGGTAGATCACGACCCAGACCGTGGCGCGCTGGTTGATGGTAAAGGGAATGTCCACGCTACCGTTGCCGTCGTAGGCCACATCCTGAGTGGAAACGGCCATTGGATTGAACTCACCGGAGATGTCAGGTAGCTCAAATGCGTCTCCATAGTCAGGGCCTGAGGGGTAGGTCGGATCCTGTGCCCACGTCGCACCGACGGCGAGTGCTGCTATTGACCAGCTAATGGCCAAAATGCGCAATTTACGCATGGTGCCTCCTTGGTTTGAGGAAATAGTGAATGACTACCTGCTGCAAAATCAATAACTCAGTAAAAATAAACAAGTTGAATATTTATAGCCGCATTTTTTTTCAGCGGCTAAAGGAGATATGACTTTTGGACGAGCATGTCAAGCATTTTGTTGAGAGGTTCTTGCGCCTGATTTTTATCGTGGATCAGGCGGGATTTTTGAATTCGACGCTGTAGAGTTCGCCGCAGCGTATCTGAAAGCCCAAGGAGATCGGTCCTTCGCCTTGGTGGCCTAAGTCAGCTTCGCCGTTCCAAGTCACTTCGCGATCTAGGTGGTCGCCTACTAGCCAGTCGCAGTCCTCGAATGAGCGGCCGGGCAGGGGCTGGTACTTGCGGTCCATGACCTGCACCTTTACGCTGCCCCCGGGCACGGTCTTGAAGTTGAGGTGGACGCGGCGCTGCTCAATTGCTAGCTGAAAGGTTCTGAAGTGCCCCTCTACGGGGGCTTCCAGCGCAGCGAGCCGTCCCTTGGGCCACCAGGCCCAGGCAATGTGCCCGTGCGGTGGCTGGCGCAGATGCTTGTGCGGCTCCGGCGAGCCGCAGATGGTGATGCCCATGCGCTCGCCGGGCAAAGGCACTAAGCCGACGCCGGCTGACACGGCCCCTTCGACCCAGGTGCCCCCATCGCCGGGTTCGCACACTGGTCCGCCAGGCACGAAGTTCCACACCACATTGTCCGGGCTGGCGGCCAGCACGAAGCTGAAGGAATCGTCTATCAAACGCCAGCGCAGCGGAAACATGAGATGATAGTCGGTGGTGCCCGGCATTTTTGTTTTGGAATTGGCGTACCACAAATCGTAGGGTTCAGCCGCGGCGTTGGGCCAGAAGACTTCCTCGGACAGGGGCAGGCGGCGGAAATCGGCAGAAGCCGTGCGACCGATGCTGCGGCGGTTGAAGAAATGGCTGCGGCAATAGGCCACGTACTTTCCCAGCACTGGATCGTACTCGCAGACATTGAGGGTGTCGCTGATTTGCGCGACGAGCGGATCGGGGATGGGCGTCCAGCTAAAGCCGTCGGGCGAGATGGCACCGAACAGGCCGTCCCACTTTTCTGCCTCCAGATTGAGCGCCCCTACCTCGCCGGGCCTCTGCTGCAAGTAGCGCTCCTTTTGCGCTGGACTTAGATGGCCCACGTAGATCATTTTGTAGCGCTCTTCTGAAGAGGCCGACTCATCCTTGAACACGGTGGCACCGTGCAAACCGGTCTCTTCGACCTGGGGTAGCCCATAGACAATATTATTGTCCTTGGATCCCTTGCGATCGATCCGCCCCTGCGCGGGAAAGCGCCAGTTTTCACCGTCGTCCGATTCGGCGTAGCAGATGTAGTCGGCTGCGCCTATGGGGTATTTTTCGTGGCCGACATGTTCGCCCGCGAACAATTCGTACCAGAGCCGGTAGCGTCCCTCTTCGCGGATCACGGTGCCGGGCCAGATAAAGCCTTCGTCCGCCGCTGGCAGTAGGAAGGGCTCGCTCTTAGTCGCTGGTTTGGCGCGCAGGCGGATGCCGGTGGGCATGTAATTCGGCTCGTGTATCAGCGGTGGTCGCTCGTCGTTGGTCCAGATGCGCAGCCATTGACCTTCGGCGTTGCGCCAGCCGGTCGAATGGCTGCCGTGATGGACGTAGCGCCAGTCGTGAAAGTAGATAATATTCGACGGCAATTTATAGGGCGGGCGCTGATTGCGGATGGGAGAGATCACGGTGTTACCCTTTGCGGATAATGCGGCTTGGCTGCCAGTTATAGGAACCGTCCATATTCGGTAAAGCCAATGAGGACGCGGGCGAAAAAAGTCAGCGCATCAAAGGCATCGCTCTCCCGCGATTCCTCGTCGAATGTCTTGACCTCCCGCTGCAATCCCACGATCGTGCGCAGATCGTAGCCGAAATACTTCGAGCGATTGTTCACGTTGAGATACAATGTGTGCTGGTCAAAACTGTTGCGTGCATTGACCCGGTCCTCGACCCGGTAGGGCAGCGGCCCCAAACCCTGTATGCCCAGTTGTAGCTGACTGCGCTGCATCAGTGGCAGGGTACAGCGCAGGATGGGAATGACACTGAGTTCTGAGCGCACGGTGCGGCGTGAGTAGCGGCCGTCGAGCTGGCGGTCGGCGGCTTGGTCAACTAGGCGCAGCAACAGGATCTTGAACTGGGGTTGGATCTGCAGCCGGTGCCAATGCCAAGTGTAGTCGGCGCGGCTGACCCACGTGAAGAAGTCGAGCCGTTTGTCGCGCTGGACTAGGCCGCCGGGCAAAGGACCGGCTTGTTGCCAGTTGAAGCGCAGGCGGACTTTGTGGACCATTTGGAGGGTGGACCAGGGATTGAGCCAACTCTCTAGGTAGGTGTCATTGACGTAGCTGTTGCGATACAACAGCGGGTCGGCGCGGAGATTGTTGGTGAAAGAGGGCTTATTGCCGGCGACCAAGCCGCGAAAATCTGTATCTATGCGCTTCGGTCGTTCGACCAGCACGGAGAATTCGTCGGCGATATCGTCTTTGACGCGGCGCAGGTGATTTTCGAAAAACAGCCGCTGCAGCCGCCCCAACTCTTCGCGCCGGTAGGTCACCAGCGCGTAAGTCGACTTGTTGCGCCCGCCGCCGGCGATTTGTTCGATGTCGTAGCGCCCGGCCCCCAAAGACCACTGGGACGTTAGATCTAGCTGTCCGAATAGGTGGATGCCGCGCTGGTCGGCGTCGTAGGGGTAGTCGGGGTCTAGGTCGTCCTCGCGCACATCGGGATCGTCGTTGTTGTTGCGGTCGAGGCCGTAGAAGAAGTCGTTGGATTCGACGTAGTACATGAGGAAGGGCTCGACGTAGTCGGGCACGTCGTTGAAGTTGCGGTTGGTGTCGGGCAGGCCGTCGTTGTCGTCGTCCTGACCGGGAAACACTCCGTCGATGTCCTCGTCCTCGCGGTCGTTAGGCTGACCCTGCAGGTTGCCCGCGCGCTTGTCCGGGTAGCGGTCGCCGTCCTCGTTGTCCTGGACCAGATCCCAGAAGATGGTGTTGTTGGTCAGGCCGGCCAGCGTAGTCTCTGTCAAACCGATTTCGAATGGCACAAAGGTGCGCATTTCCGTGTGGAAGTCTGGATTCGTGGCAAAGGCTTCGGCCCCTAGGCGGCCTCCCTTGAACCAGCGTACGGCATTGATGTACCAGGCCGATCCTTTCTCGGAAAAGCGCGGCCCCCGGTCGTACAGTGTGGTCTCGTCCATGCGCGCCGGAAAGCGGGAGTAGCGCGCTGAGCGAGCGTATTCGCCGTTGATTTCTAGGCCGGCTAGGGCAAGGTGCATATCGGCACTGTAGGTGAAAAGCGACGTGTTTTCGCCCACATTGATCCGCCTTCTGGCCAGATTGGAGCCGTCCTGCACATTGCCCTCGGCGCGCAGGACAGGCCGGTAGAATGTGCTCAGGTACTGATTGGGATAGCCGCGTCCCCGCGGGTTGTTGAGATTGAGGGTGGCTACTTCTACCCGGTAGTCGTTGGCCAGCGCCGCTTCCACGGCCACTGATTCCACGTAGGGCTCCTGCGACAGATCGAAGAGGAACACCAAGTGCTCGTTGCCGTCGGCGTGGAGGATCTCCTCGGGCGATTCGAGTTTGAACGTGGCCAGCAGCCCTTCGAGGTTGGTATTCTTACTCACGTCAATACCGGCCTCGTGATCGGCGCGATAGAGGTAATCGGCAAAGAGCGGCATATCGTTTCTGCCGCGATAGTAGAGCGTGGGTGTCTGGTAATAGCCCCGGGGGTTGGTGTAAATGGTCGGGTTGAACTGGCCCGTCAGCCGGGAGATGGTGCCCACCTGCGTACCTACACCTTCGAAGTGACGAATCACTGTTGGTACGATATCGGGCCGGGCTTCGCCGTTGAGTATGAGTTGTGCTTCTTGCACCAAGGCGCCGCCGCGGCCGTCTTGGGGTGAGTCATCGGTAAAGCGCACCACAACTTGGTCCATGGACGGCAGGGTGGGCCGCAGGGAGCCTTTGAGGCTGTTGTTGTCTTGGGTGCTTTGATACACGTGCATGTTCACGCCGTTCACGCCCAGCCGTAGAGCCCCAATATCCGTTTCCAGCCGGGTCCCCAGCAGAATGGTCGAATCGTCGGCAAAGTGCGTATGTTCGATGGCCCAGGCGGGAACGGATTCGATGTAAAAATGAGGGCGTTCGATGCGCGATCCTAGGAAGGTGAAGCGGGCATACGGAGTGGCCAAGTCGAAGCGGGCACCATTAAAGTCAACTTGCGACAGGGTCAACGGCGTGAAGCGGGCAATCAGCCCATCGCCGACAATGGCGCTGTATCCCCAGTCGTTATAACTGTCGCGGCCCACCACTAGAAAATCGAAAACCGTGCTCCACTGATTGCGATCCTTGAAGATGCTGCTGCCGTATTCTTGGCCGAGAGTGCGGCGCTCGGTCCAGTCGTACAGGTCGTAACCAGTAATGAGGGGGTCGCCGAAGGAATCGTAGAAGGCACGAGGTCGGTCGGCGTAGGGGAAGGTGTGGTCCGGGTAGTTGGAATAGCCCTGAAAGGCGTAGTTGTTGTACTGGGGCAACTGTCGCCAGAGAAAGTCTTGGGAAGGCAGAATCTCGGGAATGCCCAGACGCGGCGTTTCTGCCAAGCTCGGGACTATTGCCCATAGCAGGACTAGGAGCACACAGCAGATGTGTATTGTCGGCTTTTTCACGATCTGCCTACTTCCATTAGTACACCACGGCTACGACGCGCAGGCGGCTTTCTTCTTTGCGCTCGAGAAGGAGCCGCACGCGCACTAGGTAAAGTCCTGGTCCCACCAGTTCGCCGGCATCGTTCCTGCCATCCCATAGGCCCGGCACCGAGGTCGGTGCCACGTATTCGCCCGCGCTTAGTGAGCCTACATATAGGGCGCGCACAGGCCGGCCTTGGACATCGAATATGTCCACTTCTACTACTTGGGGCTCGCTTATCCGCGCTAGGGTAAATTCGATCGCTGTCTTGTCGTTGATGCCGTCGCCGTTGGGGCTAAATGCTTGTGGCACCGGGCGCACTTGACTCAATAGGGTCCCCTCGACGCCGCTGGCAGACACCTCCCACGAGCGCGGCTGACCGCTGTCTGGGTCGGGTTCAATGTTCTCCTCGGCATCCAGCGTCGCGCCTCCGTCTGGACCAGAGACTTGGGCGCGGAACTGGAAGACATTGCTCAACAGCCGTCCGCGGAAGCGCATTTCTAGAGTACCTGCTTGGCGCCAGGGCTCGGCCAGTACTATATCCAGCGCAGTGCTCGATGCTGTGGTTGCGGCGATTTCCATCCCAGGTGGTGGCACAATTTCTTCTAGTTCGATCTGACTAGGTAGGGCAACATGCACCTGCTCCACTCCCAGATCGTCAGCACTGAAATCCAACTCTAGGCGATACGTGAAAAGGGTGTCTCGGCCCAGCACGGCCCGATTGGGCTCGACCCAGCCGCGGACCAGCGAAGCAGGTATCTGGTCGGTGAAATCGACAATCAGACTGTCCAAGCGCGGGCCCGCATCTTCGACTTGAGTTTCCATATTGATCCGGTACTGCAGGAAAGTGCGCGGTTCGGGCACCTGTAGCAGGGCCGGACTGGTGTGCATAGGTGCGCTCCAATCGCTCCAAGTGCTGCCGTCGTTTGAGCTGCGGAATTGCAGCCCGAGCGCGGTACCGTCCGGCACTTGGCCGCCCCAGCGCACAGAGGTAAAATTCTTGCGCTCGCCGGGCCGTCCTAGGTCTAGGGGCGGCGAGACAAAGCTGCCCGCAGGGGCAATACCGCTGCCCAGCACCTGAATCTCGGCTACTTTGGCGCGCTGCACTGCATCGACCTCGGCGATGATCACTTGCAGGTAACGGGCAAAGACCGGAGCGAAGGCAATGGCTGTGCGCTCGGGCTGCTCAATGCCGTGCAGCACGCCCACCTCGCTCCAGCCAAACTGGTCGTTGCTTACTTGGACGGCGTAGCCGCGCAGGGTGTTCTGGACAAACTCGTCGGCGTTTCTGCCCTGGGTCAGGACCCGCACCTCGCTGATTAGACGCCTGTTCAACAGATCTACCTGGGCAATGGCGTTCAACTCGGTCGGATCTACGGTCCAGCCGGTATTGAAGCGGCCGTCGAATACTGCCGGGCGGTTGGAGGGTAGCCTGAACGCTAGGTTTTCTCCTTCCACTGAACGCAGGCTCAGGCCGCCGGCTGGCTGGCCAATGTCGATGCCACCGGGGAAGCCGGCGATTACATCGGCCTGCAGCGTATCGGCCCAGCCGGATACACCCGTCCTGTCTAGCTGACCGCGCTGTACTTGCTGCCAAGTGTCCAGTCGGCTCACATCCTTTGTCTGCCAGCCCGCGTCTTCTTGGGGTTCGCCGCTCCAGTACCAAAAATTCTGTAACGCACCGAAGGTGCTGACCCATGACTGCTCTGCGGCACTCACCTCTACAACTAGGCCGCTGCCGTTGCCCCGGCCGCGATTGACGACGCGCACGGCCAGTTCGTTTTTGCGCCGCTTGAGCTCGACTGGATACTCTTCCATGGTGGTCCAATTGTCGTCGCTGCCGATGGTTTCGCCGTTGAGGAAAACCTCGTATTCGTCTGCTGCAGTCAGGCGTAGCAGGGCAGATCCCGCCTCAGGTGCATTGAGGGTGTGCCGGTAGTACACGGTCTGCTCCCACTGGTCAACGGTCCATTCTTCTGCATGACCTGTGGTGCCTACCAATAAGGCCGCGGCCAATAGCAATGGGTGCAACGGCAAAGGCGGCGATTTACCCGTTTGGTCTGTTCTCATCCACATCATTGTACCGGCTCCAGTCCCACGACCATGCGGATAAAAAACTGTTCGAAATTGATATCCTCGAATTTCCGGGTGCGGTCCTTCATTCGGCGTCGGCTGATCTCGTAGCCGGCCGTAAGTGCCATGTCGAAACCAGCGTATTCAAAGCGATTGACCAGCATGAAAAGCGCATCGCGGGTGTTGTAGTCTTGGTCTTCATTTTGGCCATTGCGGTAGATGCTAGGCAGCGCGGATAACCCTTGGACACCGCCGCGCAGGAAGGTGCGTTCGGTGAATTTGAAGTCGGCCACTAGCATGGGGAAACCGAAGACCTCGGACACCGGCTGAATGCGCCCTGCGTCGTCGGTGCGGCGGCGCAGCATGAGCTTGTAGCGCGGCGATACTTCTAGCCCGCCCAGACGCCAGCGGTAATCTGCGCGCAACACCGAAGTCCACAGTTGAATCGCATTGTCGCCGCTGTTGGCGCTGAGCTGTTGGTTGACTTCGAACTTGAGATTGGCACCGACAAAGAGATTGCGCACCCCCCGGAAGGCGAAGTCGACGAAGGCGGTGTTGACGGCGCTGTCTCGCATTAACAATTCGTCTTCGACAAAGGTCTCAATGGTGGCGCGCGGATTAAAGATGTCGAAATTGGCCACATCGCCAAAGCGGAATACGCCGTCGGGGATATCGTCTTTCACCCGCTTTAAGAAGTCCACTGCCCGCACTTCGCCCCAACTGCCGAAGCGCCGCTGGTACTCGGCTTTGGCGTACCACACATCCGCCCGCTGGCCGCCCCAGATGGCCTCCATATCGTAGCGCCCGAGGGTCAGTTCCAGCGCACGCTGGGGCTGGAAGCGCACAAAGAGATGGTAGCCCTTGCGGTTGAGGTCATATGGGTAGTCCGGCTTGTTGTCGTTTTCGCGCACGTCAATGACGCCATTGTTGTTCAGGTCGTCGCCGTAGTCGAAATCGTCCGGATTGACATCGTAGAGCAAAAAAGGTTCGAAATAATCGGGTACTTGGTTGCGATTGCGGTTGGTGTCGGGGGTGCCGTCTTGGTCCTTGTCCAGACCGGGGAAAACTCCGTTCTGGTCCTCGAAAGTGGGTATGAAGAAATCGTCTGGAAAAGGATCCTTGTCGTCGTTGTCGTCAACCGTGTTTAGGTCGAGAGTATTGTTCAGGCTCTCGTCGGTCGAACCCAACTCGCCGGCGAAAGGCCCAGTGCCATCGGCCGCATACGCCCCTAGCGTCAGGTCGGTCACCGAAAGCTGGGTGCGGTACTCGGGACTGAGGCGGAACAGCTCCCCGCCCACGGCAATTTTCGGGGTAAATTCCCGCTCGATATTGAGCAGATAGGCGTGGCCACTGCGGTCGTGGCGTTGGCCGCGGTGATCGTGGACGGGGTACTGGAGGAAGTTGAAGCTGTGGGCCCACTCGCCCTTGAAGCGGAAGCCCTTTACGTCCGTGCTCAGACCTAGGCCAGCCAAGGTGAGGCCGGTCTGGCGGCCGTAGTCAAAGCGGATCTGCTCGACATCGGCACCGGCGGATCCACGTCCTTTGGAGCCGGCCAAACTTTTGTAAAAAGTTGCGCGGTTGCGCTGCGCCGGTTCATTGCGGGATTCGCGCGGGTCAACGGCGTAGATCTCCGACACGCTGACGCGATAATTGCCGCTCAGCAGCGCCTCGAAGGAGGCCGACACCACTTCCTCTTCCTCGGGCAGCGGGAACCAGAACAGGACATAGTCCTTGCCATCGGCGCCGAAAGAACCATCGGGTTCGGGTGTCTGCAGTGGATAGGTGCCCAAACGGTGGCCCTTTAACACTTCCACGTAGGGCGGAATTGGCCGTTTGAAGAAGAAGTCCTTGTTGGGAAAGTTCGGATTAAAATCCTCGGTGTTGTGGCGCGTGACAAAAGGTTCAATGTCGTCTCGTCGCTCGCCGTTGAGCAGGATATTGACGTCAAAGACTCGAGCTCCGTTGCCGTCCAAGGGCGAGGTGTCTTCAATGCGGACCACCAAGTAATCGATTACCTGGACCCGATTGGGCAACTGACCCTTCATGCCATTCCAATCGGGCGGCGAGCGGGTGTCGATGCGGAAGAGATTCACATAAGAGGTACTCAGGTCGATGGTGCGCCAGTTCCATTGCCAGTGGCCGCCCAACAGGTACGCAGCGAAGGCCGCGGTGCTCAAGGCGGTGGCGTCCTCTCGGGAAAGTACGGGCTTGTCCATGCGCGAGGCTAGGACCGAGAAGTTGTGCCTTTCGTTGGCCAGGTCCCAGCGGATGCCATTGAGGGCGGCTAGATCTAGGATCAACGGCGAGAAGTGGGTGCGGATGCGGTCGCCGATTATCAGCCGCGTCTGCCAGTTATTATAGCTGTCGTCGGCCACCATCAGGCGGTTGAGAAACCCCTCGTAATTGTTCGGCTTGGCAATGGTGCTGCCGCTGAATACTTGGGCCGGATCGTCGAAGCGGCGGTTCTCCCGCAGGTGGTACACCTCGACGCCGTTTACCAGAAAGTCGCCGAACTCGTCGTACACGGGGTTAGCCGTGCGCGTGATGACATTGCGGGGCCAGGTCCGGTAGCCCTCTAGGCCGTAGTTGTTGTAGGTGAGCAGGCCGGGGCGGTAGAGCATTAGGCGGGCACCCGTGGTATGGGGCTCGATAAGTCTGGGGTCGCCTTCGCCACGCGCCGTCGTTGCTAGGGCCGCTATAAGCGCGCCTGTTGAGATCGCTTTTAGCATGGACTCAATTCGTCCTCACCTGCAGGAAAAACTCCGAAGTCTCTACGGTTCCCGTCGTGCTAGAGTGGACAAAGTCGGTAAAGGATTTTCGCAGTCCTAGATTCATGCTGATCCGGTAGCCGGTGTAGCTGCTGTTGTTTTGCAAGCCGACGATATAGTGCCAGGCATTGAAATCGTTGGAAGGTGCCACAGCATCGCGAAAGCGGTGCTTCAAGAGAGGAAAGCCCTGGATGCCCGCCTTTATGGTGGTCCGTTCGGTCAAGAAAAAATCGAGCCGCACGATTGGCGCTAGGTTGGTCTCGTCGGCTAGGTCGCCCAACAGTGCTGAGTCGGAGCGCTGATAGGTCCATTTGAGCATGGGGGTCAGCGTCAATTTCTGGCGCAGTTGCCAGACGTAGTCGATCCGATTTACTAGGGCCAGAGACCAGTCATTGCCCGAATTTTGTGTCTGGCCGTCGTCAAAGGTATCGGCAAAGCGGTGGTTGAGTTCGTAGCGCCAGGTGTTATTGAGCGTCAAGTGATCGACGCCGGTGTAGTTGAATTTCACATAGCTCAGATGGGCATGGCTGTTGCGATAACGCAAGGGATCGTCGCGCAAGCCGATTTCGTAGCGGCCCCGCAGCAGTGGATTGGATACGTATTGATAGAGTGGATCGGGAATATCGTCCTGTATGCGTTTGCTGCGGTGGCGCAGATTTAGGTGGATATTGTGAAACAGGGGTCGGCTGTATTCGAGTTTGGCGTACAGGGAGCGATTGCGACCTGATCCGGCAATCTGGTCGATAGCGTGTCCGCCCAGCCGCAACTTGAGTTGGGATGTGGGGTTGAAGGTAAAGAATACATGCTGCCCTTTGCTGTCGCGCTCGTACGGGTAGTCGGGTTTGTTGTCGTTTTCACGCGAGTCAACCACGCCATTGTTGTTGAAATCGTCGCCGTATACGAAGTCTTCGGACTCGACGAAGTACATGAGGAAAGGCTCTTGATAGTCGGGTAGGCGATTGTTGTTGACATTGGTGTCGAAGATGCCGTCGCCGTTGTCGTCTAGGCCGGGGAATACTCCGAAGCCGACGTCGCGCAGGGAGCCGGGAAAGAGGTTTTCTTTGACTTCAATGGCCGCCTCGGTGATGTCGTTCTGGAAGCGCAGGTCTAGGGGATCGTCGTGTTCCCAGGAATCGGGCCAGGGGTCCAAATCGTCGTTGTCGTCGACCAGTTCGAATTCTTTCAGGGCGGGTATGAATTCGTCGAGATAAGTGAAAGAGGTGCGGTATTGGGGTGGGACCCGAAACAGCTCCCAGCCCACGGCGAAGTTCGCGAACAGGCGCTTGCCCTGCAGCGAATAAGCACTTACAGGCCGCTTGTGCCGTCGGCCTTCTTGGACAGGGAAGATGTGGTGCTGGGTGCTGGTATTGAGGTCGCCGCGCACTTCGAAACCGAGCAGATCCAGTTCGAGATTGGCACCGTAGAGTTCTAGGCCCGAGGGGAAGCCGTAGTCGAACTCAACCCATCCCATATTCGAACCGTTGCGGACGTTGCCCGGAGCCCGCACCACATTGCGCCAGTCTTCCCACACTGAGCCGACCACGCCGCTCCGGCCGACGGGGGCACCTAGGTCGATGGCGTAGTCGTTGGCCGCTAAGACTCTAAAGGAAATATGTTCGGCTTCGGGCGGCACTTCAAAGCGGAACAGCAACACGTCGTCGCCGTCGGCTTGGAGGACATTTTCGCCGTCTAGCTCCACGGATTCGGCATTGTTAAACAGGCCGCCGCGCGAACCGAAAAGACTGCCGTAACCAACGGTGTACGGTAGCCAGGCCTGACGGCGGCGCAGATGTGGCACGTCTTCCAAACGCATACGTTCGGGAATCATGCGCCGCTCTTTGCCTAGGGCTACGAGGCCGGCGATTCGGCGCACTTCCGGCGCTGTCTGGCTGGGCTGGCCATTGACGATCATCTGGACATCGTGGACTTGGGCACCAACACCATCGGCGGGCGAATCATCGCTGATGGCGAGAAAGACTTCGCTGGGCGTGACCAAGTTGGTGGGGAAAGCGCCTTTGCGGAAAGATCCCTCCCGGCGTCCCAGCAAGGTGTCGGTGATATGGGTGTTGACGTACGAAGCGCCAAATTGCAAGACGCTGCCGATCTGGGTTTTCCAGTGTCCGCCGAAGAGATAGGTCACAAAGTCGAGCGGCCGCGCCGAGGCGAAATTGCGCAGGGGTTCGGAAATGCGCGAGCCGAGTATGGTGAAGCGATTGCGCTGCGAGTTGGAGTCCCAGCGGATGCCATTCATGCGGTTAAGCGATAGCATCATGGGCTTGAAGCGAGCCTCTACGGCCCGGCCGAGGATGACCGACGAACCCCAGTCCTGATAGGAATCACTGGCGACGACCAGATTCTGAAAAAGGTCTCGGTAGTCGTCGTCTTTGAAAATGATGCTGCCGCCAAAGGGCGAAATGGTGCGGAATTCCTGGGTGCGGTAGAGATCGGCACCGTTGAGTAGGGTGAAGCCGAAGGGGTCGTAAACGCGCGTCTCTTCGTCGAGGAAGAAGCCACCCGCTAAGCGTCGCAGACGGATATCGCGGTAGGAAAAATGAGCGTAGTTCTCATAATCCTCGTTGGCCCACAAGGGATAGTATTCGCGGTTGAGGTACTGGCCGTGGGAACGGTCAAAAAAGCCGGTCAGCATCAGCAAAAGCAGGCAGGTTGTTTTAAAGTAGCGCATCTCAGTACACCACCGCTACGGAGCACAGGGCGGTTTTGTCTCCCTGGTCCAATTGGGCCCGCACCCGCACTAGGTACAGACCCGGCACCACCAAAGTACCATCGTCGTCGCGGCCGTCCCAAAAACCCGGGCTGAGCGCTGGATCGCCTCCGGCCGGAGGGCGCACGTATTGGCCGCCGCGCAGCGCGCCGGTGTCTAACTGGCGCACCAAGCGGCCCCCTAGGTCGAAAATGTCCACGTCTATTTCCTGCGGCACACTGATCCGGGAGAGGACGAATTCAATGATGGTATGGTCGTTGATGTCGTCGCCGTTGGGGGTGAAAACGGGCGGATTGGTCCGCACTTGGTCCAATATCGGCCCAATCGCGTCGAGTGCTCGCACGCTCCAGGAGTAAGGGGCACCGGTGTCTGGATTAGAGGCGGTGTCCTCCTCGGCATCGAGTGAAATAGCTGACTCTGGACTGAAAAGGCGCGTGGAAAAGGCGAACTGGTTGGTCAGCAACCGCGCCCTGAAACGCAGTTGCAACTGGCCGGACTGGTGCCAGAGATCGGTCCATACCAGCTCCAATGCGTCTCCCGCAATAGTCGTGCGGGCGACTTCCACCCCCGGGGGAGGCACAATTTCTGTTACCTCAGTCAGGCTCGGCATATCGATGCGGATGCGCTCCACGCCCAAATCGCCCTCGTCGAATTCGACGTCGAGGTGGTAGACGAATTCGGTCTCGCGTCCCACTACCCCTTTGTTCGGTTCCACTCGGACGCGGGCGGCCGAGGCGGGCGTTTGCTCGGCGAAAGCAATGATTAGACTATCCAAGCGCGGGCCGATGTCTTCGAAATCAGTGGAGAAATTGACCCGATACTGCAGCAAGTCCCTCGGTTCGGGTACCTGCAAATTGGTTTCTCGGGCGTCGGTTTCAGGGCTCCAGTCGCTCCAGGAGACGCCGTCGTTCGAAGTGCGGAACTGCATGCTCAGGGCGGTGCCTGAAGGCCGCTGGCCGGTCCAGCGGAAGCGGTCGTAGATCTTGCGCTGGCCGGGCAAGCCCAGATCCAGTGGTGCCGAAGTGAACGTACCCGCGGGAGCCACTCCCTGTCCGGTCACTTGGATATCGGCGATGCGAGCCCGCCGCAGTGGATCGAGTTCGGTGGCGACCACGCGCAAAAAGCGGCCGAAGATCGGCTCAAAGGCGACGGCGGTTTGCGCAAAATCGGCAATGCCGCGAATGGCACCGACTTCGCGCCATTGAAAACCGTCGTTGCTGACCTCGACTGCGTACCCTTGCAGCGTGTTGGCGGCAAAATCTTCGGCATTCTCTCCGGCTGTAAAGACCCGCACTTCGCCGAGCAGGCGCTGGATGCCGAGATCGACGCGGGCAAAGCTGTTGAGTTCGTCGGGTTCGATCGTCCAGACGCTTTCGGCTTGGCCGTCAAATACCTCCGGTCGATTGGCCGACTGGCTAAGTGCCAAGTTCTCTCCCTCGACTGTGCGCAGGCTCAGCCCGTCGCCGCCCACGTCAACGCCCCCTGGGTAGCCGGCAATTACTTCCGCTCCGAGGGTGTCGGCCCAACCGGAGAGCCCGTGTCGCTCCAGCCAACCGCGCTGCACCGTTGTCCAGCCTGCTATCTCGCTCACATCTGTCGTCAGCCAGTCGGTGCCTTGCTGGGGATCGCCGCTCCAGCGCCAGACCTCCTGCAGACCGCTGGTAGTACTCAGCCACGCTTGGTCACCGGCGACCACTTCGACGATCAAACCGCTGCCGTTGTCCTGTCCCCAGTTTTCCACGCGCACGGCTAGATGGTTGGCCCCGCCTTGCAGGTCGACCGCTAGTTCCTCGACGGTCGTCCAGTCGCCGTCGCTGCCCACCGAGTCGCCGTTGAGGAAAACCTCGTATTCGTTGACCGCGGTCAGACGCAACGCGGCCTGTGTCGCCTCAGCCGCATTGAAGGTGAGCCGGTAGTGGACGGTCTGGTCCCACTGCGCTATCTGCCACTCGACCGCAGCCGCGGGCGAGAGCACCGCTAGAACAAAACCTACTACCAATGGCATGACTTTCATTTTTCAGCTATTTCTCGTTGTGCTCCCGACTCGATGTCGAGGCTTACAGTGACCAGTTTGGTAACTGGATTGACCACCAGACGGTGGTATTGGCCAAAGGGCTTCCAGCGCTTTGAGCCGTTTTCCCAGACTTGTTCTGGCTCTTGCTCCGGCACGGACAGGCCAATGCGCCGCAGGGCTTCCGCCGTATCAAAGGGATCCATCTTTTTGAACGTATAGGTCACATAAGACGCGTTGCCGTGTAGCAAATCCACGTAAACCCAGGTGCTATCTCCATCCGCATCTCTCCACTGTAGAGTGGTTACTTTATCGGAGCGTGCAAAGTCGAAATCCGGCTCGCCCAAGCGCTCCTTCAGGGTTGCTCCGGTTTTGTTCAATATCTGATGCACCGCAAGCAGCGGCGCTTCTTCCCGGCCGCAAGCGGCGAGAAAAAAGAAAGTTGCAAAGAGTATGCTAGATCTCACTATTCCACCTTGAAAGTGAAGGGATACGTCACCAAGACAGGCAGTGGCGTCAACCGAGCTGTGGCCCGCGCTCCGGGACCGCTCGCCGGTCCATTCTCTCCACTCGTGGCACCCGTCGTCGGCGTTTGTAGTGCCCCTATATCAATGGGTCGGAAAGCCCACCGCATAATTTCTTGCTGCATGCACTGGCCCACGGCTTGACTGCCCACGCTCGAGTTGGTGGCCTTGGCTTCGGAAACGGCTCCGCCCACCTCAATGGTGAAGCGCATGGTCACGGCACCTTCGGTGGCCTCTCCTTTGTCGAATGCTTCGACGAAGCAGCGGTTGAGACCCGACAAGCGCTGCCGCACCACGGCCCGAATGGCACTCAGGCTGCGGGTGCGCTCACCGGGCAGGTTGCCCATGATCTGGCTGGGGCCATTCTCGGAAATCATCAGTGTTTCGGCGGTTTTGCCGCTGGTTGCTCCCTTTTGCACGACGAGGTTTTCCACTTTGTGTTTAAAGACAAAGCGCAGGTCCTGCTTTTCCACGGGTTTGTCAAAAGCTCCGAAACGCAAGACGAAGTCCTTCAGAATCAGCACTACTTCCTCGGTTTCGGGATAAACCGGATCGAAGACGACGAAACCGCCGTAATTCTCGCCCTTAAATATGGGCTGGTCTTCCTCGTAGTTATAACTGCGCACCATGCCCATGCGCAGTTCGAAGCGATAGAACTCGTTGCCGCTCTGACCTCGCTGCGAGCGGTAGTAGTTTTCGAAATTGCCATAGGGCGACGACGAAGTGATACCGTAGGCGCGCAGAAACTGGCCTTGGTCGGTCTCCAATACGGCTGCCAATGGGTCGAGCATGACTTTGGGCTGAGTGCGGTTGAAAATAGTGACTTTGAAAACGGTAAAGCGATTGGGCGTATAACCTAGGCGCGTATCGGTCCAGTTGCCGTAGGTATAGGGATTGGTCGAGTACTTGCCGCGCCCGGATTCGTCGGGGAAGAGGGCGTTGAGCTTGGCGTCGGTCATGTGCTCTACTTCGAGGCGCAGACCGGCTAGTTCCCAAGAGGTCGCGCCATTCTCCTGCAGACTATAGGTCTCTTCCGTTGCCGCGGACTCGATGACCGGCAACAGCAGGGTCTCGCGCTTGACGGCTGTAGGAAAGAGAAAACAGCCTGATAGCAGACCGCACAGAGCAATGATCCAGATCAATCGGCCGCGTCCCATCGCGCTATTATCCTCTTTACTCATCGGTTTTGCTCCGTGTAGAAATCGATCTGTTGCTGGGCAATGGAGCCTTGCTGAGTCAGGGCGAACACCACTAGGTTGACGCCCATTTGTAGCTGTGGCTCGTTGCGGAATTCCTTTTCCCAGGCGCGTCCATATTCCTTGGTCGTGAAGATCGCCACTAGTCGCTCGCCCAGAGAAATGCCTTCTAAGAAGGGCACTTCGGGATGAAAGTCGCGGCTGTGCACAAGCCTTTCCTGAGTCCGCTTTGGCGGTGGGCCATCGTCGAAGTCGTAAAAGCTGTGGTATATGGGATGATCGTTGGGGATGACCTTGAAGCGCGCATCCCGTCCGAGCGAAGCCTTGAGCATTTCCCGCAGCGAGGCTTCGGCCGGGGTGTACTCGGTGGCAGCATCCCGGCCCAACTCGCCCATGGCCTCGACCATGACAAAGCCGCCCTGTCGCAAATAGTCGCCTAGGTTGGCGATCTCCTGCTGGGTGGGTTCAAAGGCTTGATCGACGGAGATGTACACAAAGGGCGCTCGGAAGATTGCACGCGAATCGAGGAAGAGATGGTCGTCCACTTCGGCCCGAATCTGGGTAAATCCATTGATTGCTTCGACCAGCTCAAAGATGGCCCGCTGGGTTGATGGTTTGAAGTCGTTGCCCCAAGCTAGGGCTAGGTAAACGAAACCAGTGATATTCTGTTTGTCGGCCGGGTCCTGGACCACTAATCCTTTATAGCGGCCGATATCCAGCGCTTCCAAGTCGAGGAATTCTTCCTGCATGCTGATGCGCTTCTCCGGCTCTTTGGGGCTTTTGATGGCGACGCGCTGCACTTCGGGCTGGACCACTTCTAAGCCTAGATTAGCACCGCTTGCAACACCGAAGCGGAAGGTCTTGATCTTGCCGACTAGATCGGGGAGGCGAATCTGGGGTTTGCGGGTGATTTGCGGCTTGGCCGCCCGCACTTGGCGGGTCATTTGCCGCTTGGGGATTTGCTGTTTCTCAAACTCAAAGGCTTTGGTCAGGCGCGGTTTGCGCACTACTAGGTGCATCAGTGGGGGTTTGGGCGCTTTTTTTTCTTCTTCCCTGGTCGCTAGGTAGATTGCGGGTATGGCCAACAAAACAATAGCCACCGCTAGCGCCCGGTAGAGCACTCCGCGCTGTCGGCGCAGTAATTCCTCCAAACGGAGCGCATCCGTCGGCGTGGCGAAGCGTTTGGCATCGATTTGAGCGGCCATAGTAGTCCTATAAGCGGTTGGCTTCGATCCACTCTTTGTGCATGCGGGCAAAGCGATGGGCTTCGGCCTGTTCGTCGGCTAGGCGATCGAGCACCTGATCGTAAGCCTGCACCGCGTCCTTCCACTGCCCTAATGACTCGTAGCAGACCCCCATGTTGCTCAGTGCTCCGATCTCGCTTTCGGTACCGGGATAGTCGCGCACGATTTCTGCAAAGCCGGCTGCCGCCCGGCGGAACTGGGCTGGGTCTTGCTCTTCAAGGGCTTGGGCAAAGATCTCCTCTACTTCGGCGTAGCGCAGATAGGCCACTACTTCGAGCAAGTCATCTATTAATTCGGGAACCTTTTGCGCTACCGGACTGCTGGGAAAGCGGCGGATGACTTCTTGGTAGGCCTGTAGGGCGTTGTCGTATTCCTTCTCGTTGTAGTAAAAGTCGCCGATGGTGAACTGGGCATTGGCCGCCAGAGCGCTGCCTGGGTAGTCGGAAACCACGCTTTGGAAGGCGGCGATGGCTTGGGACGTCCGTTCCGTATTAAGATGGGACCAGGCCAGATTGTAGAGGGCATCGTCGGCCAGATCCGATCGCGGGTGCATTTCGAGCAATTGCTGGTAGTGCGCTTGCGCCGTCTCGAATTGGCCCAGGTTGTAGTGGGCCTCGCCGGCCCGGAACAGTGCGTCGGGTGCCAGTTCGCTTTGGGGATAGGCGCTGGCTAGGTCGGCAAAGGCGGCAGCGGCTTGCTCGAACTGAGTCAGGTTGAAATGGGCGTATCCCAGATAGTAGAGGGCATAGGGGCGGTTGCGATGATTAGGAGTTTTCTGCAGATAGGTTTCGAGCACTCGCACGGTTCCCGCGAGATCTTCCCGCTCGAATAGGGTTTGTCCCACAGCAAAGCGCATATCGGCCGAATAATAGGAGTCTGGGTAGTGAGACAGTGCCTTTTGGTAGGTGTTGATTAGCGCTTGGGTGTCACCCCGTGAGCCGTGGGCATCGCCCATTAGGAAATAGGCTTTTTCTTGGAGGGAATAGGGTTGCTCACCGCGCACGGCGGGCAAGTCCAAGGAGAGAATCCGCTGGCATAGGGTCTCGACCTGATCGAATTCTTCTAGGTTGTAGTGAAGTTCGGCCAGCACCACGAGGTGTTCGGCGCGTTCGACTGAATCGGTTGCTGCCGCTACTAGGGCTTGGTAGTCCTCGATGGCTTCTTCCTGATGACCTAATTCGAGATGGGCCAGACCAAGCATGCGCTGGGCCGCCCTTGCCAGCTCTTCGTTGTCGCTGTGCAGCAGCATCTTCAGGTCGGCTGTTGCCTCCTGGTAGCGTTTTAGTTTGAGCAGGCTTACACCGCGGCCGTAGAGGGCACCTAGGCGCACCTCCTCGTCGTCGGCTAGTTCAATGGTGCGTCCCAATGCCTCCACTGCGGCGGCAAATGTCTCCGTTTCGATCAGAGTGCGCCCTTTCATGTAGTGGAGACGGGACTGTTCATTTTTATCTGTACTGGCCTCCAAGCCCGCCTCTAGTGCCTCTAGCGCCCCCGAGAAATCGTCCGCCGCAGCCAGCAGGTTGCTCGCTTCGAGCATGGCCTTGGGGAACAAGTTTGAAGTGCGGTCAAGCTGTCGGAATAGCTCTACTGCCTTGCCGGGTTGGCCCAAATCTCGGTAGCACAGAGCTAGTTCGAAACGAGCCCCGTGGCGCTGCGGGGCCTCGGGGTATTTTTGCAGAATGGATTCGTAAGCGGCGATAGCCTGCTTGAAGTCTTCTTGCTGGTAGTGGATGCGGCCCAGTTGGAAAAGAGCACTGCGCACGTAGTCTGGGTCTTGGTCGGCGGCGACGATCTCTTGGTAGAGCTCCAGCGCCTGGGCCGTGTGCTCGGCACTGCCTAAGGAACCGAGCATCTGGTTGCACAGGGCGATATTAAACGGGGTAGCCGCTAGGACTAGTTCGCTGCTGGGGTAGTCGTCGGCAATGCGTTCGTAAGCGGCGATTGCCTGTGCGTAGGTCAAGCGAGCCTCGTCGTCCGCGGCTTCGCGCTGGACCTCGGCCCGCTCGTACTGGGCTCGCCCAATCTTGTAAAGGGCCCAAGGCGGAGCCAGACCAGCGGCTTTGGCTACATCCCCGTACGCATCTAGGTAGAGTTGGTATTCGGCGATGGCGCGCTGATAGTTGCCAATGCCGTAATAGTGTTCGGCTAGCAGGGATTGCATGCTGGCCTGAAAAATGCGGTTGCGGCTACCGTCAATGGCCTCGCGGTAGGTGCGCACTGCTGCTTGGTCATCGCCGCCTTGGGTATACATATCAGCTAGGCGGATGTAGGCCTCGGCCACCAGTTTTTGTTCCTGGGCGAAAGCGGTTATGACCTTGCTATAGGCGGCCGCGGCACCGGCAAGATCCCCACTTTGGGCGCGACAATCGCCTACTTTGATCTGGGCTTTGGCCGCCAGTTCTAGCGCGGTCTCGTCCACTAGGCCGGCTATTTTCTCGCGCCGCATCTTCAGCAGATCGCGCTCGCTGAGGTGCTCAATGTCTTGGCGGGTTACTACCTCCTGGTACCAAGAAGTGGCCTGATCGTAGTGCTGCTGCAGAAAGTAGGCTTCGCCGATTTGGAAAAGCGCCCGGTCCGCGCGGTACCCTTTGGGAGCGTGCTGTACCAATTCCTCAAAGGCGGTGATGCTTTCCCGGTACTGCTCCAGTTTAAAATAGGCCCAGCCGATATTGTAGAGGGCGTTGTCGAGGTATTGGCTATCGGGATATTTCTGTAGAAGAGCTCGGCCTTCTTCTATGGTGCGCTGGTAATCGCCGCTTTCATAAAGGCAGTTGACCAGCCGGTTGCGAGCCAGTTCCCGCATCTGCGAGGAGGTAGTTTGGGCTTCGGTCTTGCGGAAATAGGCGGCCGCTTCTACAAAGTCGGTCGCTGTCTGTTCGGCGAGTTGGAGCTGGCGTTCGGAGTTGCGTTCCCAGGCGGCGCGGCGCTGGGATTCTTGGGCGCGCTTGAAGTAGCTATTACCCGTTTGGTAGAGGGCGATTTCTTTGATTGGGGCCGTAACCTCGCCGACCGCGACCTCAATTTCCGCGGTGTAGAGCAGCGGGCTTTCAATGGCATTGATGCGCTCGTAGGTCGCGATGGCTTGCTCGTAGTCCTCGGCGGCGTAGAATTTCTGCGCCTGCTTGAAAGAAGCTTGTATTTCGTCCGGGGTCGGTATAAAGTACGAGCCTACTACTAGCCCCAACAAAGTGCCTACGATGAGCAGAGGTGTCATAGTACCTCTCAAAGAGAAAGAGCACGCCAATACACCAAATTTTGCAGATTAGCCCAAACGGTAAGAAAAGGTAAATGCAGTTGCAAGTATTTGTCCATGCGGTTTGAGAACGGGCTTTTTACGCTAGGGGCATATGTTTCTTTGGCATGTTGCTAGCAGTAAAGTATATTACGGCCCTGCGCGTCCTATTCGAGCCCACCGAGCCGCACAAACTCATTGCGGGAGGTATGCGTTATGGAAACTCTGTTAGCCGGCGGCATCCTGATGATTCCCTTGGGACTGTGCGCCGTCCTCTCACTAGCATTCATCTTAGAAAGGGTCTGGGTGCTCAGTCGCATTCCCGACGAGCAAGCTGCCCAACAGACTCTCGAAGAGGCAGAAAGAACCTTAGCGGACCGAGGGCAAGAAGCTGCCGCCCAGTACTGCTCCGACCACAAGGGTCCTCTGTGTTTTATTTTTGCCTCCTTGCTCAAGCGCTTTGACACTCTCATGCTCGAACGCCGCGAATTCCGTCCGACCAACGAGCGCCTAGCCCGTCTGGCCGGACAGGCCGGTGCTGGCGACCTCTCTCGCTTTCTGCTTGAGCAAAAGGAACTTTCCGACCTCAAGGACGAGCTCGTGCTGGAGACGGACGAAGCCGGCAAGGTCTATTTGAGTCGCTACCTAGTGGTGCTCAATACCATTGGCAATATCTCGCCGTTGCTGGGCCTGTTTGGCACCATCCTCGGCATGATCACCTCCTTCAACGCTATTGCCGTGGCTGGCACGGGTGATCCTAAGGTGGTGGCCAGCGGCATTTCGCAGGCTTTGGTTACCACGGCCACGGGGTTAGCGATTGCCATCCCCACTATCGTGGCCTACCGCTCGCTGGCCCGGCGCGCCGAACACCATCGCAGCCGTCTCGAAGTCTATGGGCTGGCTTTCGTCAACACCTTGCTGATGGTCGGCCAAGATCAATTGGACGGGGAGGCAGCCGGCTAATGGCTTTGGTGCTTAGCCGCAAACGGGAAAGCCTGACCAGGGACGAAGGCCCGGATTTGACGCCGCTGATCGATTGCGTTTTTCTGCTGCTCATTTTCTTCATGGTCACCACCGTCTTTATCCACTCCAAGGGGCTAGACGTGGACCTACCAGCTCAGAGCGAGGCGACGGAACAGCAGGAGAAGAAAGACATCAATATCCTCATTGACGCCCAAGGCCGCATCCAGATCGGCGGCGAGGACGTGGTGCCAGAGGCTCTAGCCGAACGGATCAAGCGGGCCATGAAAGAGGCCAACAACGATAATATCATCATACAGGGGCACGTCGATGTTGCCCAGGAGTACGTGGTCTTGGTAGTAGATGCGGCTAAAGACGCTGATGTCGCGGGTATAGCTTTCGCCAAAGAGGAGGCCCCATAGTGATAATGCAGCGGACCTCCATATTGGAAGATCTAGAGGATGAAAACCTCAATCTGACGCCGCTGATTGACTGCGTTTTTCTGCTGCTCATTTTCTTCATGGTCACCACGGTTTTCAAGCAGCCCT
>VXML01000024.1:66248-140621 GCA_009841115.1 Gemmatimonadota bacterium
TGCGTTTTTCTGCTGCTCATTTTCTTCATGGTCACCACGGTTTTCAAGCAGCCCTACAGTCTGCAGGTGGAGTTGCCCCAGGCCCGTCAGGCTACCATCGTCGAAGAGAAGAAATTGGTGGCCTCGATCGACAAGTCGGGTGCCATGGAACTAAACCGCCAGCTAGTGAGTATGGCAAAACTTCCAGCGCTGCTCGCCCGCGAGAAAGAGACGACCCGCAGTTTGACGTTGATCATTCGCACGGACAAGAAGACCCGGCACGGTCTTGTGCTCGAGGTCATGGAGATTGCCAAGCGGCTCGACGTCGATAAGGTCGTTTTGGCCACCGAAGAGGAGAAGGAACTCTGAGCAACTTCTGAAGCGACCGCTAGGAAACTCCCATGCGCTATCTCGTCTCTACTCTCTGTCTAGTCCTGACCGCTTCTTCCGCTCCCGCCGAGGATGCGCTGCCGCACCACACCATCCTCCGCGCCGCCGGGCCTATCGCCGTGGACGGCCACCTCGACGAGCCTTCCTGGGAGGCCGCCCAAGTCATCGATCAATTCGTCTTTCCTTGGTGGACTGAAGGAGCCAAGGATCGCACCGAAGCCCGCTTGTTGTGGGACGACGTGCATCTGTACGTCGCCTTCACTGCGCACGACCCGCACATTTCGGCCACCTTGACCGAGCGCGACAGTCCAGTGTCGCGCGACGATTGCGTCGAGGTGTTCATCGCTCCAGACACCAGCCAAGTCACCAGCTATTTCAACTTTGAATTCAACGCCTTGGGCACGATTCTGGACCGCTCGCCGCACGCTGATCGTTCGTCTGCATGGAACGGCGAGGGCGTGCAGGTGGCCATCGACATTCAAGGTACACTCAACCAGGAGACGGATCAGGATACGCTCTGGACTGCTGAGATCGCCCTTCCCTTTGCCGTTTTCGCTCCATACGCCCCCAACCTGCCCCCGACCGCCGCCGATGTGTGGCGTCTCAACCTGTACCGCACGGGTGGCGCAGTTAATCTGCAATACATCACTTGGTCCAATACCTTGACGCCCAAGCCGCAATTCCACGCGCCCGAGCGCTTTGGGGTGGTGCATTTCGATAGCCGGCCGGTATTGAGTCTGCAAGACGAAGCCGAGTAGGAAGACGCGGCTAGCCGTGTCTTCATCAAATCGGGATTTCCGACGAACTACTGCTACAGTTATCTATCGCGTTCTACTGCTATTTGCGTTGTTCGCGTCCTGCGAATCCACAGATGCGCCGCTCGTCCTCTACGAGAGCCCGCATGGACTGGTGGCGCTAAAGGCGGCGCGGGTCGATTTCGCGGAAGAGAGTGAAGAGGCGGCTGCGGCGTGGGCGCACTTTGCTGCGGGCGAAGATTATCTCGACGAGGGTCGTTGCGGTGCTGCGGCTGAGAGCTATTTGCAGGCTGCGGCGCGGCGACCGTCTCCAGCAGTCTGGCTCAATGCGGGGGTTGCGCTGCTGTGCGATGGCGAGTATGAAAAGGCGGGGGAGGTGCTGGCAAAGGGGCTGGAAATTTCGGCGACACGAGCAGATGTGCAAGCCGCTTTGCTGGGCAATCTGGGCCAAGCTCATCAGCGCCTAGGGCGTCTCGACTCGGCATTGGTGTCCTACCAAGACGCGGTAGCGCTGCACCGGCAGAGCGGCTTTGCCGCTGGCGAGGCCCAAGCGCTGGGCGATTTAGGTGCGGCCTATTTCATGCAGGGCGATTTAGGGCAGGCGCTCAGCTTCCTAAAACAGGCGCGGGATGGGCATCGGCGGATCGGCGACCATCTTGGGCTGGCGCGAGACCTCGACCGCATTGGCACGGTTTACTTCGTCCGGGGTGCGGCGGATTCGGCACTGGCGATCTTCACAGAGGCACTCGCTTTCTACCGGGACAAGGGGTATCTGCGCGGCCAGGCCGGTGGCCTGACGAATATCGGCAACATCCACCTAGACGAAGGTCGGCTCGATTCGGCGCATTTTTACTTTTCCGCAGGACTGGACGTCCTCGAGCGCCTAGCCGACGACGCGGCCCGCGCAACTCAGCTAGCGCGGATTGGACAAATCTACCAGCAGCAGGACGATATAGAGGCCGCACTGGTCGCCTATCGCGAGGCACTTTCTATACATCAGGCACAAGAAAAAGTGGCTAGCCAAGCCGAGACGCTCGACCGCATGGCGCGCATTTTTTTTCAACAGGGCCGTTTGGATTCGGCACTGTCTGCGTACCAGTCGGCATTTGCGCTCTACCGGCGCTACGATAGCCATCCGGGCAAGCGGGCGCAGGCACTAGACCACATTGGCGATGTGCATCTGTACCAGGGTCGTTTGGATTCGGCGCTGTCCGCCTTTGAGGCGGCGCTGGAGATCTACGTTGCCCACGGCCATCCGCGCGGCCGGGCCGTCCAGTCGAGTAAGATCGGTCAAGTGCTGCAAAAGCAGGGACGGCTAGACGAGGCGATAGAAACCCATCGCGTGGCCTTGGCGCTGTACCGCGAATTCGATCTCTATGCCGAGGGGGCGACCCAACTCGACTATATTGGCCATCTCTACTTCCGCCAGGGTAAAATCGACGAGGCGCTTGCCTCCTTTGAGAACGCTCTGCACGTCTTCACGCAGGCGGGCAACCGCCAAGGCGAGGCCGCGCAACTGAGCAATATCGGCAACATCTATTTTGAGCAGGGCCGCTTGGACGAGGCGCTTAAGGCATTTGGCGATGCCCTGCACGTTTTTCAGTTGATCGGGCACCGACAAGGGGAGGCGCAGAGTTTGGGCAATATCGGGTTGGTATACCGCAGGAAGGGCGAGCAGGCGCAAGCGCTAGAGGCGTTGCAACAGGCGCGCGCTGCGTATGCCGAGATTGGGGTGCGGAGCGAGGGGCGGCGGACGGTGGAAGAGGCGATTGGGGCCATTGAGGGGCGTTGAATTGACATGGGTGATTAATGTAGCCATATTACTTAATTTTTACACCCGCACACTGCTTGCCGTTGCGGAATACACAAACCCTTCAGGGACGACGTTTGACGGCCTGCCCCGATTTACAGGGGATTGAAACGTCAAAGTTTCAACCGCATCGTCGGCCGCGTGATAAATATGCAAGTATTAATTCTCTTTCTACTCATGGCCTTGCCTTTGGCTTGTTTTGCGGCTGAAAAGGACGAGGTTAAGGACGACACCGAGGACGTGCTCGTCTTGCATTCCGGCGAGGTGTATCAAGGGGTTATCTTGGAACGCTCGCCTGGGCGTATCTTATTTAGTACCCGTCAATACGAGGTGCGTGCCATAGACCCGTCTGAGGTTAGATTGCACCGCTTGGATAGGTCGGCGGCTAGGGAATATAATAGTAAGTCAACGATAGGGGTCCTCGCGGCGTTGACAGCCTATTTCATGTCACCCCTTTTATTAGAGGATAATCCTGAAACCGGCGAGCCCGATCGTAAAACTCGACTGGGCATCAGTTCAGGTGCCTTTTTCCTTGTGCATGCGGCCATCAGGGCGAGCGCGTATAAGCCTTCGCGCAAGGAGCATAGAGAGCGTTATATGGAGCAGACCCAGATTCAGTTGGGCGCGTCTCCAAGCGGCGCGAATATGAGGATTGTATTCCGCTTCTAATGAAGTCGGATCTACATCTACTGGGATAGGCGTGGCTCGCACCCCTGCTTACCCCTGCTACATTCAACAGGCCGAGTCGGGCCGTTTCTGTGCATTATCATCCTCGTACTGATGAGCGCCATCAACGCTCGAGCGGGTGCGCCTCAGCACTTTGCGACCATCTACGGGTTGAAAGATCGTACGCGTACCAACAGCGGAAAAGACGGAAAATGCTTGTTGGCCTCGCAAACGCTAATCCCAACTAGGACTGACTGCTACGCACATAAACGCTGCTAGTAGTAGTGGTGAAAGTGGGTACTAGGGCGAATGAGTGCGGGCAGAGGAGAGGGAGAGGCGGTTGAGGTGGATTGGGATGAGTGCGGCGTCCCCTTCACGGATGTGGACGATCTGGTCCATGGCGAGGTTGGAGAAGCGCTGCTTTTGGCCCGTTGTCGGCCAGGTAACTTCCACAAAAAGAAGCGTATCGGCGCGGCCTAAACCAATCTCCTGTTGCAGACTCGACGCGCCGAAGCTGCCACCTGAGCCGACGGTAGTGTAGATGTCGCGGACGGTGCCCTCTTCGCGGATGCGTACTTGGATGCGGGCACCCAAGGCGTCTCTGTTGGACTGGACGCCTTCGAGGCGAAGGGTGAGCCAGCGATGGCCGTGGCCGGGATTTTCAAACAGGACATTCTGGTAGAAGTCGCCGTCGTAGGCCCCGCCTAAGACGATGTAGATGTCTTGGTCGCCGTCGTTGTCGATGTCGGCGAAGGAGACCCCGTGGCCTTTTTGGATGTGGCCGAAGCCGCCGGAGAAGGTCGCCTCTTCAAAGCGCTGCCCGCCGATGTTGCGCATCATGCGGTTGGGGAGCAATGAGCGCAGGTCGGGGTTGCCGGTGCCGATATAGCAGTCGAGGAAGCCGTCGTTGTCGAGGTCGCCGTAATTGGCCCCCATAGCTAGGATGATCCCGTCCATCCCGACCTGTACCGTTATATCGGCGAAAGTGCCATCTCCCCGATTCTGGTAGAAGCGGGGCCTTGCTGCGGACGAGGGCTGACCTAGATAGACCTCGGCGATGTCATCGGGGTCTTTGCTGTGGTAGCCGGCGGCGAAGAGGTCGAGGTCGCCGTCGTTGTCGTAGTCCCAAAACCAAGTGGGGAACGATCCCTGCGGCTCGGCGACGCCAGCTTCTGCGGTCGCATCGGCAAAAGGTTTCCGCGGTCCCTCGTTGCGGTAGAGGACGTTGTCTTGGCCGAGGCGGGAGAGATAGAGGTCGGGATCGCCGTCGTTGTCGTAGTCTCCCCAAGTTACGCCTTTGACAAAGCCGATGTTGTCTATGCTCAGTTCGGGAGCGACATCGGCGAAGGTGCCGTCGCCTTGGTTTTGGTAGAGTTGGCAGGGGTGCCGCTCCCAAGCGTCGGACTCGTTGCCGACGTAGAGGTCGAGGTCGCCGTCGTTGTCGTAGTCGCTCCAAGCAGCCGAGTGGGTGGGGTGAAAGGCGAGGAGGCCGGCCGCTTCGGTTGCATCGGCGAAGGTGCCGCCGTTGTTGCGCAGCAGGGAGTTGGGGTGGTGGCCCAAGTCGGCGAGCCAAGCCCCGCGCAGCACGAGGATGTCGCGGTGGCCGTCGTTGTCGTAGTCCGCTTGGCAGATGTTGAGGCCGCCGACTTGGCCGGTGAGGCCAGCTTGCTCGGTGTGCTCGGCAAAGGTGCCGTCGCCTTGGTTGCGGAAGTAGCGAAGCTGGTCGTCTAGGCCCCAAGAAGAGGCGACGACGTCGAGATAGCCGTCGTTGTCGAAATCATCGACGATGCTGCCGCCGGACAGGGCGACTACGTCCAAGCCTAGGCCCGGTGCTCGGTCCGCAAAACGCCCGATGGCACTGGAGTCGGCGAAGCAATCCGGGGAGATGAGCCACTCGGGCGGGACGGCGTGGGGGTACTGGCCGAGGGTCATGTAGGCGATGTTGAGCAGCCAGCGGGCGCTCAAGTCGTCCGGGTTTTCGTGCAGGGCCGCTGTGTACTGTTCAATGGCGGCCTGCGAGCCTTCTTGCAGGGTGTGGATCCCCTCGCCTTGGATGGGCAGCAAACAGGAGGCGATGGTGTGGTTGAGCAGGCAGTTTTCCTGCTCGCCGAGGCGCAGGTAGGCGAGGCCCAGCCGGTCGCGGACGCGCGTGCGGAGGCTGGGAGGCAGATTTTGCGCTTGCAGGATGTGCAGTTCGGCGATGGCCTCGCGCGTCTGGCCGGCGCGCAGAAGCTGGATGGCCAATTCGAGGCGCAGTGCTTGTTGGCGATTGTGATTTTGCGCGTTGGCTAGCTGCTCGCGCAGGTAGGCGGCGCTGGCGGCGTTCATGTTCAGGGTGTTGAGGTTGGTGGGGACTTGGGCGCGGACTTCGCTGGCGAGCTGCCGCAGGCGAGCGGCCATGCGCTCGGAAGTGGATAACTGGGCTTGGGAGGGCGCTGGAAAAAGCGCGAGGAGGAGTAAGACGATTGGGATCATAAACGCGCCTTCAAGAATAACACAATTGACAACATAAGCGTCATTTGTTATCACTAACAACTTAATGCGCTTCAAAGAGTGTTCTGAAGTGCATTGGCACGAGCATTTTATTTATCGAATCAACCCCCATTCTAACGAGAGGGAGATAAGTCATGAGGAAACTATTGACGCTTAGTGTGGCCGTATCGCTCTTGGGCCTGAGTTCGCCTTCTTCGGCGCATGTGCCTGAGGGGCTGATCTTGGGCGTCTGGCAGTGGCCCACGTCGCATCTGCCGGTGATGGATGGCGATATTTCCGAGTGGGACGTAGTGCCCGACAACTTGTGGCTCACGCCGTTCAGCGAATTCAACGGCGAGCTTCTGCACGTGGTGGTGGCCGGCGAAGTTGGGGCTGAGGTTAATACCGCGGATTTGAATTTCCGCTGGACCTCGGGCTGGAACGACGAGCTGGATCGCCTCTACTTCGTCTATGACCGCTTCGACGATCTATGGGATCGCGATGCCGGCGGCATAGGTGGCGCTGGCGGCGACGACAGCTTTGAGATCAACCTCGATGCTAATCACGGCGGCGATGTCTCGTGGTTCGGAGCCGACGATTTCGACACCGAGGAAGAAGTGCTGCGCAATCGGGGCCGCCTCAATCAGATGAGCCACTATCGCTGGCCGCCGATGGAGCCGATTGGCTGGAACTGGCTTTGGGCCTCAAGCGCTACTTGGCACGACGTCGAGCCTTATTCGTGTTGCCCCAACTCCTTCAATCTCAACGGTGCGCACGCCACTGAGGCGACCTTTCAGGTCGAGTGGTGGACCGTAGGCTGGGATGACTTCGATCACGCGTCGCCCGAAAACAGCGTCCAGCACGACTTTGGCGAAAACGACATCATCGGTCTGGGCATCTCGATCATCGACAACGATGTAGGCACCGACAACGACACCGACCGCCGCTTTGCTGCTTGGCGCATGGGCGGCGCGCGTTGCGGCAATGGCGATGGCAAGTGCATCACCGACTTCATCTTGCTACCGGCGCAGATGGATCTTTTGCCAACCGCTGTCGAGAACGATAGCTGGGGCCACATCAAGGCTTCATACATGCAGTAGCTGGCCCGGTAGTTTGCGGGTTTGACTTGGGGAGGTGGATCGATTGTGATCTGCCTCCCTCGTTTTTTAAGATGCCATTTCGACAAACTCAATGGTCGGACACTGAAGCTCGCCCAAGTAGGCCACTGAGCTTGTCGAAGTGGCCGGTTCAGAATCGGTCTAATTAGGGTATTATGACGCGGAGAAAAGTTCTCGCCCTGTTAGCGTTTTTCGCTGGCATTAGCACTGTGTATGCCCTCGCCGAGCGGCAGGCGCAGAGGATGCAGGCGACAGAGGCAGAGCTGAGTATCGACTGGGATGCGGTGGTTGACGACCCAGAGGAGCGGCTCGAGATCTCTTGGATGAGCATCCCGCGCTTTCCCACTGCGCGCGAGGGCACTTGGATCGAAAAGCGGCTCGAAGCGCGGTTCAACGTCGATTTCAAGCCGCTGTTTACCAGTCATTTTGCCTATATGCGGCGTCGGCCGTTGGTCTTTGCCGGCGGCAATGTGCCCGATTTGTTCTACGCCGGCGATCCAGTCGTGGTGCAAAAGGACGCCCACCACGGCTATGCGCTGCCCATTCCCTATGAGGTCATCCAAAAACACGCGCCCAACTATGTGCGCTATCTCAACGAGTACGCGCCCTCGGCGTGGCTCTACGCCTACTGGAAGGGGGCCAATTACGGTATTCCCACTTGGGGCAGTAGCCTCGGCTATCCTGTGCCGGGGATCTGGAGGATGGACTGGCTGCGCAACGTCGGCATCGACAAGGTGCCGGAAAACCTCGACGAGATGTACACGGCGCTGTGGAAATTTCGCCACGAGGACCCGGATGGAAATGGGATACAGGACACCTACGGCATGTGTCCCAATGCGCAGGCTTGGTTCAATGTCTTTGGCGCGGTCTTTGGGGCCTACGGGATCGTGCCGCACGGTTGGATGCTGCGCGACGGCGAGGTTGTGTGGGGCGGGACTCGGCCCGAGGCCAAAGAGATCTTGGGCCTTTTGCGCAAGTGGTACGCCGACGGGCTGATTGACCCCGACTTTGCGATCGGCCAAATCAAGAGCAGCCCAATACCCTACCAGAAATTCGTCAGCGGCAAGACGGGATACCTCTTCAGCCACGGCGGCTATAGCAGCTTTGACCAGTACAACAAGGCGTCGTTGGTATCGGTCATTGCCGAGTTGCAGCCGGGTGCTGAGGTGGTGGTCGGGCCGTTTCCAACCGGCCCAGAAGGCATCCGCGGGGCGCGGGTGTGGAGCACGGCCGCCCATGTCTTTGTCTTCGGTAAGCAGGTAGCGGCCGCGCCTGAGAAGGTGGTGCGGATGCTCAAAATTTTCGAGGCGCTAGCGGTTGAGGAAAAGCTCTTTGTGGAGGTGCGGATGGGCCAGCGGGGCGTGCATTGGGAGTTCGACGCTGAGCGCGGCCTGTACTATCTGCCGCCCTACGACGACCGCAACGTTGCCAACAAGCATCTTATCGTGTTGAACGTCGATGGCCCGGGTGGATTTTTCGCGCCCTGTGGGGTCCGGCCCGCCATTGCCGACAAGTACCTGCCAACGGCCATGCTGCGACACCGCGAGCGCTATCAGCGCACCGAGTGGGCGCAGGCCGGCCTGTTCGGCAAGCCGGACGTGGTGCCTTCGTCGATCAAGCACTTGCGCGATTTGCGCAATTTGCAGATGACGGTTTACGCCGAGATCGTGCGCGGCGAGCGCGACCTTGACTATTTTGACGATTTTGTGGCCGAATGGACGGAACGGGGCGGGGCGGAGATGACCCAAGAGGCGCGGGAAATCTACAAGGTGCGCGAGGAGATTTACCGGAAGGTAGGGGTGGTGCAGAGATTTACCGGAAGGTAGGAGTGGTGCAATAGGGGCGTCCTAGACCATGTGGCCGTGCCGTCCTCGCATATAGAAGGTGCCGTCCGGACTCATGCCGGGGAATCTCCACGCGCCGGAGTTGATGGGCCAAGGCAGGACATCGGCGCGGTCGGCCCACTCGCGGTAGCGTTTTTCCATTTCCCTAACCCTATCTTTTTCCCGCTCCGCTAAATTGTTGAGTTCGGTGCGATCTTCTTCCATGTTGTAAAGTTCCCAGCCGCCTTGGCCGCTGGTTTCGCAAACCAGTTTCCACGGCCCGATGCGGATGGCGGCATTGCCCTCGTGCTCCCAGTACATAGGTTTTTCGCGCGACCACTCGCGGCCTTCGAGGAGAGCGAGGAAGCTCTCGCCTTCGAGGGGGGTAATGGTGTGGCCGTCGTATTCGGCGGGATAAGAAGCGCCGGCTGCGTCGATGAGGGTGGCGGTGATGTCGATGATTTGGGCCGGGGCGTGCGCGAGGTCGGGTTGTTTGATGGTGGCTGGCCAGCGAACGATGCAGGGGGTGGCAATGCCGCCTTCGTGGACCCAGCGCTTGTAGCGGCGGAAGGGAGTGGTGCTGACATTGGCCCAAGGCACGTCGTAGCTCATGTAGGTGTCCTCGGCTCCGGGCATCAGACCGGGGATGTTGCCCATTTGCACGGGCCGCCCGTCGTGGGTGGTGAGGCCCTGTAAAAAGACCCAGTCGATGCGGTTGCCGTCCTCGCACAAGAATTCAGCGCAGCCGCCGTTGTCCGAGAGGAAAACGACTATGGTGTTGTCCTCCACGTTGTGTTCGCGGAGTTTGGCGAGGATGCGGCCGATGCCTTGGTCCATGCGATCGACTTGGGCGGCGTACACGGCCATGCGCCGGTCTTCCCAATCTGGGTCGGCCACTTCATGCCAGGGAGGTGCGTCCTCGTCGCGGGGCGATATGTCCCAGTGGGAGCTGACGACTTCCATATCTTTGAGCGCTTCGTGGCGGGCGGTGCGCGCTGCGTCCCAGCCGCCTTTGTGGTACTGGCCTTGGTAGCGGGCGATGTCTTCCTCAAAGGCGTGGAGCGGCCAGTGAGGTGCTGTGTACGCGACGTACATGAAAAAGGGTTGATCGGTGCTTTCGGAGATGAAGTCAACGGCGTGATCGGAGATGGCGTCGGTGAGGTAAAAGTCGGTGGGATTTGCGGCGAGAGGTTCGCCATCGAGGGTGCAGGTGCGCCCGCCGAAGTAGCCGCTGTTTCTACCGAGGCCAAAGAGGCGGTCGAAGCCGTGTTGTATCTCGGGAGGGCTGTCGGCGCTGTCGGGCCTTTTGCCGCAGTGCCACTTGCCCGACATTAGGGTGCGATAGCCGCGCTCCTTGAGCACTTGGGCGATGGTGACGGCCGAGTGGCGCAGGTAGCCGCCATAACCGGGGGCGTTAGGGATGCCGCCGGCCATGTGGCCGATGCCGGCTTGGTGTGGATAGAGACCGGTCAGCAAGGCCGCGCGCGAGGGGCAGCAGCGGGCAAAGTTGTACATCTGCGAAAAACGCAATCCCTGGGCGGCGAGGCCATCTAGATTGGGGGTGCGGATTTCGGAGCCGTAGCAGCCGAGATCGGAATAGCCCATGTCGTCGGCGAGGATGAGGACGATGTTGGGACGTTGGGAAGCGGTGGACATGAAGGGACTCCTGCTTTGCAAATTAGGAATTAGGAATTACGAATTAAATTAATAATTTTCAAAAGAAAAGGAGATGTTTGTGGCAATAGTTGATACTATAACTCATGGATTGGCTGCAGAAGAGCGCGAAAAGTATGCAAAAGACGGGTTCTTTATTCGCTCAGATGCCTTCGACACTTATGAGATTGATGCACTGCGCGACAGAATCGAAGATCTCGTAGAACTCATCGAGACCTCTGACGTGTTGACAGAGAAAGAGAAGCAAGCAATTCTGAAACGCAATGCCGGAACTGATGCGACTTCTGGACCCGCATCGTTAAATGGTATAACGCGACTTCACAGGTTCAGTGCATTGGTGCGATCCCACATCCGCGACCCAAGGCGACTAGATGTGGTCACAGAGATCGTAGGGTCGGATCTGTTCTGCCCAAACGATCTGTATTTTTTCAAGCCCCCGGGCACCGGGCGGCCTATTGCGTGGCATCAGGATTCGTGGTATTTCCGCAATATATATGTCAGCAGCATCGGCGACGCCATAGACCAATCGACGATTGGAACTTGGCTGGCACTGGATGATGCGGATGAAGCAAACGGATGCTTGTGGGTGATCCCCGGCAGCCATCGCTTGGGTGTGATAGATCACAGTCAGGTCGAGAGCGATGATTATTTGTTGCAAAAAAGAGTAACTGTGTCCGACGAGATGGAAGAACGGGCCATGCCAGTAGAAGTGCCGAAGGGCGCACTGGTGTTTTTCAACAATGCACTATTGCACCGCAGCACACCCAACAGATCGGATCGATTTCGGCGGGCCTATATCGTGCATTATATGAAGGCGACAATCCAGCATACCGGGAACAGACCAAGGTTTCCCGAAGGCACGGAGCACTGGGGCACTCCTGAGATGTACATCTGTGGACAGCAATTGCCCGGATGCGTACAAACGACGCTTGAGAAAGACAGCATGGACTGGGATAGAGCATTGGAACGGACATTGACAGAAGACGATATTCGGATTTCGGAGCCGTAGCAGCCGAGGTCGGAATAGCCCAATGTCGTCGGCGAGGATGAGGACGACTAGAGAGCCAACGAGGGATCAAATGAATGTCCTGCACATCCTATCTGATCAGCACCAAGCGGCCTGTATGGGCTGCGAAGGCCACGCACAGGCGCTGACGCCCAACATGGATCGGCTGGCCAGTGAGGGGATGCGCTTTTCAGCGGCGTACACCCAGAATCCGATCTGCACTCCCAGCCGCATGAGCATGTATACGGGACAGTACTGCCACAACCACGGTTTTTTCGGTTTGGGCGGGCCGCGTCCGGAGGGAATGCAGAGTTTCCTGGGCCATTTTAAACAGCACGGGTATAAGACGGCGGTGATCGGCAAGACGCACGTGCCCAACCAGCCGCGCGATTGGCTGTTGGATCACGTCGATTACTGGATGTCTGGAACCTCGACGCCGGTGCCGGACGCAGGTGGTCTATCGCCGTATCAAACGTTTTTGGCCGGTGCCGGTCTGTTGGAGCAAAACGACAATTTCCGCATCACTGGTTACCCAGCTCTCCACCCTGTTGGCCTGCCCCAGAACCAGTTCCGCGCCCGGCCATCGGAGTTGCCGCTAGAATACAATGTCGAGAGTTGGTGTGTGGATCGGGCGATTGAATTTATGGAGAGGTGCGAGGGAGATTCCTTCTGTATGCAGGTCTCGTTGCCGCGACCGCACGCGCCCTATACGCCGGATCGAAAGTTTTGGGATATGTACGCAGACGACATTGCGTTGCCGGAGACTTATTACCAAGATCCGTCGGGACGCCCGCCGCATTTCCGCGACATGCACTCGCGGTTTCAGCGGGCTTGGGAGGGGGAAGAGTGGTCGCCGGAGGAGGGCGCGCGCAATATCTGGCGCGGCTATCTGGGCTGCGTGACGCAGGTTGACTACTGCATTGGCCGCCTTTTGGACTACCTCGACGAACGCGGCTTGGCTGGAGATACGATCGTCGTCTATAACTCCGACCACGGCGCGTACAGCACTGCTTTTGGCATTCAGGAAAAGGCCCCTGGGATATGCTCGGAGGCGGTGTGTCGGGTGCCGATGCTCTGGCGGGTGCCGGGCGTTGCGGGCGCAGGCAGGGTTTGCGACGCTTTGGTGGAAAATGTCGATTTGGCCCCGACGTTTATGAGCCTCTGCGGGTTGCCGGCGATGGAGGGCATGGACGGGGTGGATATCAGCGAACTGTTGCGGGGCGGGACTGACCCCGTGCATGAGGTGGCGGTCACTGAGCATCGGCACAGCAAGGCGCTGCGTTGGGGTAAATGGCGCTACGTACACTATCAGCCGGAGGATTTTGGGGGCGACTGCGGCGAGCTCTACGACTTGGAGGCCGATCCGCACGAGGCCCGCAATTTGTACGGCGAGCAGGCGTACCAAGAGATCGTCGAGCAATGCGAAAAACTCCTGTGCCACTGGCTGATCTCGACGCGGCAGTATCGCACGGCGTTTTCGGTGGGGGCGTGGAACGAGACTAATTACGTCTGAGAAGTTCTCGTTCGCTTTAACTCAGGAAGCAACAAATGCAGTTTCAGTCATACACCACATCCCCTTTCACGATACATGCTCAGAAGTTTGTCTAATCGAGGAGACGATATGTACGAACAATTAGAAATACACTACGAAGGGCAGACGGAATTCGTCGCCACAGATCAGCAGGTCAAGCCGTTGCGGCTATTTGTCACTTGTCCGGCGGGCTTGGAAGCTGGTGCCGACGTGCGGGTTTCGATCAGCACGTTCCATTCCTATTCTCGCAAGTGGACGCTTGCAGATCCTTTTGTCGAAGGGGGTGAGGGCGTGGTGGTGATCGGGCATGGGTTGGCGCGCGACTGGACCGATATGACGCGGGGTGGCGACGGGCCGGCTGGCGGTGGGTTGGTGGGGAGGCCGGTCAACGAGCTCTACCTGTGTACCATCCAAGTTACCAAGTCGCTAAGCGCGGGAGCGCGGCTGGTCTTTCCCTTTGGCGTGGTACCGTCGCCGCACGCGGGTATAAGCGGTGCCCTGCAAGTGCGAGTGCGACGACCTGAAGCCGAGGTTTTTGAGAAGGTGGGAGATCCCATTCCGCTGAGCAATGTCCCTGGTCCCCTGACGCGGCTGGAAGGACGAGTCTCTGCTACGGCGGATGCGCAGGGGAAGCGCAGGGTCGTAGTTTTCGCGACGGACGATCATCTCAATCCAATACCTAGCTACCGGGGGACGGTGAATTTGCAGGCCGATGGCGAGATCGCCGGGTTGCCCTCCGAAGTGGAAATTGGTGCCGACGGGAGGGGTGTGGTTGAGGGCGTTGAGGTGCAGGCCAACGGTCCGGTCCGCATCACCGCGCGCGATGTCGAGCGCGGTTTAGAAGCTCAGAGCGGTCCGACGCAAGTGGTCGGCGAGCGCGGCCACTACTTCGGCGGCATCCACTTCCACACGCGGCTTTCGGTAGATGGCGACCGGGAACCGCGCGCGGCGTACGCCTATGCCCGCGACTTTCTCAACCTCGACGTGATCGCAATGACTGACCACGCGCCAATTGGTCCCGGGTGGGCCGAGTGCTTGGCGGTCAATGAGGAATTTTACGAGCCGGGCCGCTTTGTGACGATCCCCGCGTGGGAAAGCTCCAATGCGTACGGGCACGCCAATCTCTATCTGCGCACGCCAGAGGTCGATGGTGGCACTTGGCACTGGAAACCGGAGCTTTGTCCCTCGGAAGTGGCTTGGGACGAGGACGTGGTCATGGTGCCGCACCATCCCAACTGTGGACAGCCCATCGAGTACGGCAAGCATCGCGAGGTCATGGGCAAGACGTTTTACTGGTCGCAATACCACTGGGAGTTTCCCAACAAGCGGGCTAGGTTGGTAGAAATCGTCCAGGGCCGGGGCAATTTTGAAGCCGACGCGCTCGATGAGTACTGGGGTATTCGTCTAGGAGAATTGGGTGCTTCGGTACAGGACGCTTTTGCCCAAGGCTGGCGCTTGGGGTTTGTGGCCGGGACCGATAACCACCAGGGACACCCGACGCAAAATCCGGGCGGCTATGTGGGCATGACCTGTTTCCGGGCGACGGAATTGACCCGCGAGGCCGTGTGGCAGGCAATGGACCAGCGCTGGACCTACGCGACTTCGGGCGTGCCGATTGTCTGCGACTATGCAGTCAACGGCGTGAGATCGGGCGCGGAGGGCGCACTGGCGGAAGGCGAGCAGGTGCATTTTTCCGCCAGCCTGCATGGGACTGCGCCGATTGAGCGGGTGGAGATCATTGCCAACGAGGAATGCGTCTGGCAGGACGCGCCCAATGCTTGGGACGTGGAAATCGACGGGGCCGAATTGCCAGCACCGGAAGGCGCGTGGGCCTATTACTATCTACGGCTGCGGCAGAAGGACGGACACCGGGCGTGGCTGAGTCCAGTGTGGTTGGACCGGGAATGAACGGAACGAGACGGGCCGATATAGAGCCTGGGGTACGCGTTGCCATCGTGCAGAAGCAGGATCAGCGCACGGGGCGGCTGACCGAAGGCGTGGTGCGGGACATTCTGACCAAATCGGCGACGCATCCGCACGGGATTAAGGTACGCTTGGAGACCGGCGAAGTCGGCAGGGTCAAGCAGGTGCACGGTTAGAAGTAGTAGAAAGAATAGACCAAAGACGACCCGCCCGCGCCGACGCAGGCTCCCATGATAAAGCCCAAAAAGAGCGGCCGCACTTTCCTGTATAGAATGACCCCTCCGTAGCTGATCAGGATCGATTTAACAAGCCAGGCGAGGAATATCCCAAACCAATCGCCGCGCACGGTATTGGTCAGGGCCACGGCCAGCCCCACCGGATGCAGCGGCCAGCCGGCGAGGCGGTGCTGGGCGAAGGAAAGCAGCCCGGCGAGTCCAGCGCCGATGCCGGTGAACAGGGTGGTCAGGTGTTGGGGCGGATGCGGATTGTTGACCGTTTTGGCGACCCAGCCCCACTTGCTCAGCGGCGAGGTGATGTAGTACCAGCCGTAGCCGTGCATCATGCCGTGCTGATAGCCCAGCCATATATAGACCACGACGGTGGTGATTGCGCTGACGACGAGGGCGGAGGCGAGGAAGAACAGCAGCTTGCGGGCGCTGATCTTTTCCTTGACCTCCTCGCAGACCTTAAAGGCGTGGGCCATGGTGCCCATGAAGAACAGTTGCACGTCCGCGGCCCAAACCATGTTGAGTCCCATAGCGGTAAGCCCCTTATCGCCGAAATAGGCCGTGCCGAAGATGTTGGTAAAAAGCGGCGGGATGGAATGAGGTGCGCGCAGCCGTCCCAAGCCGGTTTGTACCAGCAAGCGCGCTGTGCCCAAGAAGACCAGCAGCGCGACCAGCAGAAAGGCCAAGCTCCAGCCGAGGGAAAGGCCGGTGGCGTGGAGGAAGTACGCCATATAGACCAAGCCGACGACTCCCATCAGTGCCGAGGTGCGCGGCGAGGGCAGGTGTGTGTTCGGACCTCTTGCGCCGCTGGCGATAGCGCGCCACTGGTCTTTGAGGAAGTCGCGCGACATCCACAGCGACGAGAGGATCAGGAAGATGAGCGCCCCCATCTGCTGATGCGACATTAGCACTGAGACCTGCTGGTGAGGCTGGGCAGGGAGATTGACGACAACGCCGAGAAAGCCCAACAGGCCGTGTTCGAGATAGATGAGGATGTGAAAGAGCCAGACGCTCAAGAGCACATTGAGGTTGAGCAGGTAGCTTAGGCCGATGACGAGGAAGTTGACGTTGATTCCATAGGAGATGCCGATGCGGCGCAAAAAGATGCGCGTGGAGGGGATGCCGAAATTATTGATGGTCTCAAAGTCGAATACTTGGTCGAGCATGTTGACGGTTGGGATGATCCAAGCGATGAAAAAACCGACCCAGAACAGCGGATTCCTAAAAAGGCTTTTGGCCGGGTTTTCTACGCTTTCGACCATCGCCGTCGGCACTACGGCCAAGGGATAGACCAAGCGCTCGCCGCTGGCCCACTGGTGGTGCAGCAGGGCGATGAGCGCGAAGCTGACCAAGAAGAAGGCGACCATGAACAGGCCCCAGAAGATAGAAGGGCCGAGCCAAGCGTCCCACGGTAGCGGCGCACCTTCTGGGGCACCCTCGAAGAGGTTGCGGATCATCTCGAGGTCGCGCGGGGCGGCCCAGTCGGGGATGTGGTCCCAGAGCAGTTCGCGCCAGTTGTTTTCCGGGGTGGCGTAGTAGAAGACGCCGGCGAGCAGGGGGATAAAATAGCCGCCAAAGCCCATGGTTGGCATGACTGTGGCCACCATTAGCGCGGCATAGATGAGGGCAAAAGTCGAAGTTGGCAGCCGCAGGAAAGGACGAATCAGCGCGAGCAGGAGAGCGGTGAGCGCGACCCAGAACAGGGCGAAGATGACGCCAACGGTGTTGAAGTGGTCGGCGTAGCCCGAGTAGCGGTCGAGCAGGATGTAGCTGCGCACCCCGATGAAGTTGTGGCCGACGCACAGCGCCATGGCCAGCGTCCATTCGAGGGCGGAGCGCATCACTTGCTTCCCTTGCGCCCGGCCTCCCAGTCGTCGTCGAGCATTTTGAGTAGCGCGTCAATGTCGCGGTTGCCGGCCTGAACTTCCTGCATGACGCGGGATAGGGTGAGGAGGAAGCCAGTGGGGGGATAGTCCTCAATCGAGATGAAGTAGCCGGGCGTCCAGCCCCAGTGGTCGAGGTTGGTGCTCATGCGCTCGAAGAGGCGCTGGGTTGGTCCCCAGGTGCTTTTGGGGCCATCGACGCCTTCGATTTGGGTAGCGTTGAGCAACATGCCCTCGGCGTTGAGATACGCCTGATAGACTTCTGGGTGGTAGTAGGCTTCGAGCACGGCGAGGGCTTTGTCGTAGTAGGGACCTTGGGCGCTGGAGGTCATGGACCAGCCGCGCTGCTGGTTGGAGGTGTTGACGAAGAGGGGCTGGTGGCCGGTCATGGAGGGAATGGGCCAGTACTCGATTTCAAAGTCGACTTGTAGGGGCTCGACGTCGCCGCTCATCCAGCAGCCCATCATCCAAGTGGCGGCGTGCTCGTTGAAAAAGTCGCGCTGCTCCTCGTTGTACCCGTCGCTCAGCGAGCCTTTCTCGACGAAGTTGTCGAGCAGCGCGATCATGTTTGCCATGATGGGGCGCATTAGCGGGTCGGTGGCGAAGGTGATTTCGCCGCGGTCGCGGCGCACCGTCCAGGAAGGCTCGTCGGCTGGGCGGGTTGGGTCGTAGAGGTTGGTTTGGATCGCGTAGGAGAGAGGCACCCCAGCCGACCACTCGCGACCTCCATAGACGAGGGGTTTGTACCCAGCGGCTTTTATCTTGTGCAAGGCAGCGATAAAGGCGTCCCAAGTCGGCGGTGGCTCGGTAATGCCGGCCTCGACCCAGATGCGCTTGTTGACGGCGATGCCGGTGATCTGGCGACCGACTTGGGCTGTGTAGTACTGGCCGTTGTGCAACGGCGGCAAGTTTTGCCCTACCCGGTCGTAGAGTTCGCGGGGAATGGGGAGCAGGTGGTCGCCATTGGCTAGGAATTTGGTGTAGTCGAGGGTCATTACCACGTGGGGCAGGTCGCCGGTGGCAATGGCGCGGCGGTAGTACGCGCCAGCGTCCTCATTGCCCAAGTCGATCAGTTCCAGTGTCCAGCCGGGGTTCTGGCGCTCAAAGGTGGCCTTCCAGATGTCCCAATGGACCTGGAAGCCGGGTCGGCCGCCGATATTGCGGGTGACGCGCACGACGCGGGCGTCTTCCTCGCTGGAGCAAGCCCCGAAGGCGAGGAGGGCGGCGAGGGCAAAGGTTGCGAATTTAGCAAGGGGCATGGGGTGAAATCCTCAGCGAATGGAACCAGCGGTCAGTCCTTTGACGAAGCGGCGCTGCATGGCAAGATAGAGTATAGTAACGGGCAGCGACAAGACCACGACGCCGGCGAAGATGTAGTTCCAGTTCTTGACGTACTTGTCTGAGAGAAAGCGCCAGAGCTGCACGAAGGCCAGTTCGCCCTTGTTGGTGCCCATGAGGATGAATGCGTGGGGAAAGTCGTTCCAGGTAAAAAGGCCCCAAAAGATGATGATCGTCACCGTGCAAGGAGTCAGCAGCGGGAAGATCACGCGCCAGAAGGTACCAAAGGGCGTGCAGCCGTCGATCAGCGCTGCTTCTTCGAGGTCGCGGGGGATGGAGCGCATGAAGCCGCTGTAGATGAACAGGCATAATGGGAGGCCGTAGGACACGTAGTGCAGCCAAAGGGCAAAGTACGTGTAGCCGATGCCGAGGTAGTTGAATTGGCGCAAGAGCGGCAACATGAGGATCTGGAACGGCACGGTGATCCCGGCGAGGAAGAAGATGCTCCAGAAATGGCCCGTGCGCATACGGCGGCGCGTGAGGGAGTACGCAGCCATGGAGGCGACGACGATGAGGGTGGTGATGACGGCAACGCACATCAGCAAGCTGTTGAACATTGGCGCGGCTAGCTTGATGCCGGTGAAGATGTAGTGGTAGTTTTCGAGGGTCGGTGCCTCGGGGAGTGCTACGGGTGAGCGGACGATTTCCGGCAGGGTCTTGAACGAGTTGAGCAGCGCTAGAACACAGGGCGACACGTAGAGCAGCCCTAAGAGTAGCATCCCGATCTCGAAGAGGGGCAGGCGGCGTCTCATAGGTCGGTCTCGCGGCGCTGGAAAAAGGCGACTTGCAGGGCGGCGACTAAGACCAAGAAGGCGAAGACGACAAAGGCAATGGCCGAAGCATAGCCCTGGCGGTCGTTTTCCGTGCCGAGCCAGTAGATGTAGTAGCCAGCGGTAAAGGTGCGATAGCCGGGGCCGCCTTGGGTGGTGACCAAGATCTGCGGGAATAGGTTGATGCCGGTGATCAGGGCGATGACCGAGTTGGTCTTAATCATCGGCATCAGCACTGGGACTTGGACGCGATAGAAGGTGGCTAAAGGACCGGCTCCGTCGATTTGTGCCGCCTCGTAGAGTTCGTTGGGGATGGTTTGTAGCCCGGCGAGAAAGATGGTGGTGTAGAAGCCAAGGCCGTGCCAGAGGACTAAGGCGAGGATGAAGTAGGGCACCAGCGCTGGATCGCCCATCCAGTCTTGGGCCAGCGCGTCGAAACCAAAGGCGCGCAGCAGGGTGTTTATGGCGCCGGTGCGGTAGTTGGCCAGATATTGGAAGAGTAGGGCGCTGACGAGGATGCTGAGGATAAATGGGTAGAAAAACAGGCCGCGCACTAGGCCGCGCATGACTTTCATGCGGTCTAGGAGCACGGCCAAGACCAGAGACAGCGAGGTGTAGCCGACGACGATCATGGCCGTCTCAAAGAGGGTGAAGCGCAAAGCGGCGAAGAAGCGGTCGTCGTCGAGTAACTCGCGGAAGTTGTCCAAGCCGATAAAACGGGGGTCTTTGGTCCAGCCAGACCAGTCGGTCAGGCCGTAGGCAAACCCGAGCAGAGTCGGTAGGGCGAAAAAGGCTAGGTAGAGGAGTATGGCTGGGCCGCAGAGCAGGGCCGAGGCAGTGGATTTTTCGACGGAAGCGCGCTGCATTGCGCAGGGTGTAGTAAACAAAGGGGCCTAGGATGTCAAGCGCTGCTTGGTCAATGAGGATACTATGAGCGAAGTACTGACGCAGTACCGCAGGCACAAGGGGCTGTTGCTGCTGGTGGCACCAGGGCTGGCCTTTTTCCTCGTCTTCAATTATCTGCCCATGTTCGGGCTGGTGCTCGCCTTTAAGGAGTTTCGCCTGAGCGCCGGGATCTTGGGCAGCGAGTGGAGCGGGTTGGAGAATTTCTCTCGCCTCTTCGGTGGGGCCGACTTTCCCAATGCCCTGCGCAACACGGTCACCATCAGCTTATTGCGCTTGCTGTTCGGCTTTTTTGCGCCGATCGCGCTGGCGCTGATGCTCAACGAGATTCGCGTTTCCTGGTACAAGCGCACCGTGCAGACGGTGACCTATATCCCTTACTTTCTCTCGTGGGTGATCTTGGGCGGCATCTTTCTGATGATTTTCTCGCAGAGCGGACCGGCCAACCAGATCACCCAACTCTTCGGCGTCTCCCCGATTGAGTTCCTCACCAACGACTTCTGGTTTATCGTCGTGGTCATTGCCACGGGGATCTGGCAGGCGGCTGGCTATGGGGCGGTGATCTACTTGGCAGCACTGGCTGGAATTTCTCCCGACCTGTACGAGGCGGCCGTTGTAGATGGGGCCGGGCGCTGGAAGCAGACCTTGCACATCACTATCCCGGGGCTGGTGCCGACGATTATCACGCTTTTCATCCTCAATCTCGGCCATGTGCTCAACGCGGGTTTCGACCAGATTTACAACATGTACAATCCCATGGTGTACGACGCGGCCGACATCATCGACACCTACGTTCTGCGGCGGATCGTGCTGATGGATTTTGGACTGGCTACAGGGGCCGGGCTTTTTAAATCAGTGGTCGGCTTGTTGATGGTGGTGCTGGCTAACTCGCTGGCCCGGCGGCTCAGCGGAGGGGAGCAGGGCATATGGTAAGCCGCACGCGAGGCGAGAAGATCTTTAACGTCTTTAACTTGACGGTGTTGGGATTGGTCGGGTTGATGGCGCTCTATCCGTTCGTGTACACTATTTCGATGTCGTTGAGCAGCGCCGCTGAAGCTATGCGCGCCAGCCTGCACCTCTACCCAAGGGACATTTCGCTGACCTCGTACCGCATGGTGCTGTCTAATCCTGAGATCGTTACGGGGTTCACCAATTCGATTTTGCGCACGGTGTTGGGCACGGCGCTGACGCTCTTTTTTACTTGCCTGACGGCCTACCCGCTGGCCCGACGCGAAATGCCCCACCGCAGTCCGCTGCTGTTCTTGGTGCTTTTCACCATGCTCTTCAGCGGCGGCATTGTGCCCAACTACTTATTGGTCAAGAACCTGGGGCTGATCGACTCAATATGGGCGCTGGTGCTGCCGCAGATGCTGACGGCCTTCAACATCATCGTGGTCAAGAATTTCTTTCAGGCCATTCCCGAAAGCTTGGCCGAGTCGGCCAAAATCGACGGAGCCAGTGAGTTTAATATTCTCTTTAGGATATACGTGCCTCTCTCCAAGCCGGTGCTGGCGACGATTGGGTTGTGGACGGCGGTGGCGCACTGGAACCACTGGTTCGATGCCATGCTCTATATCGCGTCGGACGAGAATCAGGTCTTGCAGACCTTTTTGCAGCGGATTGTCATCGAGAACAGCATCGAGTTGATCGAACAGGGGTTGGTCGATCCGAACATCACCGAATTCACGCCCGAGACGATCAAGGCGGCGACCGTGGTCGTTACCATCCTGCCGATGCTGTTGGTCTATCCATTCGTGCAGAAGTACTTCGTGCGCGGGATTATGTTGGGGAGCGTCAAGGAGTAAATACAGTGGTCAGTGGTCGATGATCGGTGGTCGGTGATCGGTGATCGGTAGGGGCGACCGGCCGGTCGCCCCTACGTGGGTGTACAGGATGCCATCAGACCCTAACCACCATCCTCACATCTGGAAGCCGCCGGCCACTAACATCGATACGCCGGTGAGGTACTCGGCTTCTTCTGAAGCGAGAAAGGCCACGGTGCGGGCTACGTCCTCGGGCGTGCCGATGCGGCCCAAGGGAGTTTGCGCTTCGAGGTCGTGGACTAGGGCGGCTGTGGTGTCGGCGTCTGGTTCGTCGCGCTGGGCGAGGCCCGCGGCGATGTAGTGGGTGCGCTCGGTGAGGGTGTTGCCCGGGCAGACGGCGTTGACGTTGATCCGGTGGGGGGCAAGCTCGCCAGCGAGGGATTGGGTAAAGCCGATGATGGCGAATTTGGACGTGCAGTACGCAGCGTAGCGCGGGATCCCTTGGCGTCCGGCCGTAGAGGCCATGTTGATGATTTTGCCGCCGTCGCCGCGATCGATTAAGTGCCGGGCCACAGCGCGCGAGCAAAGAAACGTACCCTTGACGTTGACGGTTTGCACTTGGTCCCAAGCGGCTTCGCTTAGATCGACGACTGGAACGCGGTCTGGCCCGGGGCGCGAGCCAGCGTTATTGACTAGTAGGTCGATGCGACCAAAGCGGTCGAGCGCGTTTTGCACCATGCCTTCGACTTGGTCGGCGTCGGATACGTCGGCTTCCACTGCAAGGGCCTGCTGGCCGACGGCTTCGACTTCGGCGACGAGGGCGGGCAGACCGCCCCAGCCAGACTCGCTGTAGGGCTGGGCGTGTAAGTCATTGACTACGAGGTCGCAGCCTTCGCGCGCTAGGCGCTGGCAGATGGCGCGGCCAATGCCGTGTTCGCCGCCCGCGCCAGTGACGAGGGCGACTTTGCCGTTGAGATTGTACATGAGGTTCTCCGCATGATTAAGGAGTTGAGTGGCAGCATTGTGACGACGGTGTGTAGATCTCACATTCTTGTTGCTATAGAAGTTAGAAATGTCGGTTACGTTACCTGCTCGAACAGCGCAAATTTAGATGCTTTTTTATCAAAAGTGAGAACGCCATCACAATTTGAAAATTTTGCTGAATGTGCAATTAACAAATCTGCAAGATCTATTTTGTTTGCCTGAGCAGACGAGAGAGTTCTTTGCAGAGCAGATTGAGCCTCAAATATCAAAATGGGCATAAGGAGAAGTTTCTGCAGAGACGCGCGGATTTCCTCTCGTGGGATTTCATATACAGATTCGAGTACCCAGATGGTTTCAAGCACGACGAGCAAAGGAACGAAAAAGGGTTCGTTTTTACCTTCTGCTCTTTTAAAAAGTCTGTACACAATTTCTGCTTGTTTTTTATCATCCCGTACAAGAAAGCGAACGAGCACATTTGTGTCTAATGCTTTCACTTAAAACGCACCTTCATTCTTTGTCTAATTCCAGACTTCATTTGGTGAACCGAAACAGGCTTTCTGTCAGATTTATACAGCTCCCCGAAAATTTCATCTACTTTTACTGTTTTGGTCATAGGCTTTAGAAGTGCTTCACCATTTTCTGTAAGCATAAAATCGACTTTATCGCCTTCACGGAGTTGAAGAGCATCGCGGACGGTTTTGGGAATTGTGACTTGCCCCTTGCTTGTTAGCGTCGCTATTGCCATACTGAGCTCCTCTTATTAAATGTCTGTTTTGAGGGTTTATTTCTTACTTAAAAGTAAGGAAAATAACACCTGAACGCAAATATTTCTGACGCGCCATAGCGGACGACGATCAGGAGACGGTGAAGCTATTGCCGGTCATGACGGTGAAGCTATTGCCGGTCATGCCGGTGAAGTAGTCGACGATAAGCCAGAACCCGGCCGAGCCGAAGCCGCCTAGGGCCATACCGAGGAAGAAGGGGCGTAACTGGGTATAAACCCGAGCACCGCCGTACTTGAGGATGGCGGCCTTTAGTAGCCAAGCGATGAAGACCGAAAACCAGAGATGGTACATAGGTGCTGTCATGCCCAAGGTCATCCCGATGGGGTGGATGGGGAAGCCGGCGAAGCGATTCTTGACGTAGGACATGATGCCCATGAGGCCCGCGCCTAGGATCGTGAAGGCCATGTGCCAGGACTGAGTCGATTGGGGGTTGTTGAGGTTGTGGGTGATCCAGTTGCCAGTGAATGCGGGCAGACCACTGAACTGCCAGCCTACTAGGTTGATACCTCCGTACTGATAGGACAGTTCGACGATGGCCCAGGCAGAGCCGGCTAGGGTGACGAGGATGGCTCCAGCCACGGCCCAGAACAGCCGCCGTCCTTCTAGAGCCGTCTCTTGGGCCAGTTTCACGCCGGTCGCTGCCGAGGCCATCACAAAGGTGCGCACGTCCGCCGCCCAAGCGAAATTCAGCCCTAGAATGGTCAGCCCTGGCGCTCCCACTAGGGAACTGCCTAGCGCATTGACCGTGAAGACGGGGGCCGCTACCGTGGCCCGGTATGAAGCTAGGCCTGTCTGGGCGATGATCCGCGTCAGCCCGATGAAGATGACCATGGACATGGTGAGAAAGACCGCTGCCGTGAGTAGGTTCAGCCCCGCGGCCAACAGCCAGCCTAGTGCCAGCAGGCTGCCTAGCAGAGTGCCGAAGACAGCCGTCCGGTAGGAAAGCAATTCGCCACGGTCGTCGATATCCGGGTCGCCGACGAAGGCTTTGCGCAGCACGTCCCGCAAGTGACGCCGGCCGTGCCAGAAGCCGGCGAACACTAGGAACAACAGAGCACCTTGGGCCATATGGGCGACGCTGGGTGAAGCTGGATCGGAGAAGGGCTGCACAGGGCCAATGCTCCAGCCGAGCATGCGCTCCAGTCCCGTCTGCAGCAGGGCGAGGAAGGCGAAAAACCAGACCCCGAATCCCACGTCTAGGCTCAGTAGATAGGAGAGGCCGATGACCTCGAAACGGGGCGAGCAGCGCAGGTGGATCGAATTTTGCAGAATCGGAATGGAAGCATCCAAGCTGATCGATGGGATGAAGTGATAATACTTGTGCAGCGCTTCTAGGCCGTTGATCAGGAAGGGAATCAGAAAGCCAATCCACATCAAGTAGTTGCGGAAGAAGGGTGGCAGCTTCCGATCCGGCTCTTCGGCGCTCATCTCTAGGGGAAGCACCGCCATGGGAAAGAGCAGCTTCTCGCGCTCGATCCACTGTTTGCGCAGGATGACCAGCAGGCAGAGCGTGATGAAATAGATGGTGATCGCGAATAGACTCCAGATCAGCAGCGGCGGTCCCCAGGCTCCCCAGGAGACCGGCTCGCCTCGGGTGCCGCCTTCAAAGAGCTTCCACACCGCGTCCCGACCGTCGGGCACCAGCCACGGCGGGATATGTGGCTGGATTAGCTGCGCCCATTCGTTTTCAGGCGTGGCGTAGTAGAAGAAGCCGCCTAGTAGGGGAATCAGGTTGAGGGTGAAACCCCAAGAGGGGATGGCCGCGGCGACGATCATCATGATATAGATGGTGACTAGCTCGCCACGTCTCAGGGCCGGTCCGCCGAGCAGGCGGACCAGCGGGTTAAGCATCAAAGTAAGCGGCAGGAAAAGGAAGATCGCCGCACCGGTCGAGAAGTCGGCACCCATGGGTGAGCCGCGTAGTACTAGCACGCCGAAGGGTTCGCCGGCGGCGATGATGAAACTGCCGAGCAGTCCTAGGAGTACCGCTCGTCTTGATACGCCGTGACTGGACTTTACAGGGGCTTGTGCCATCACTCCTTATCTTCCAGCCACAATCCCCGGCCCGTAATCCGCCATCGCGGTCACGATGTACTCGTTGAGCAAGTGTTCCTCGTGTGCAAGGCCGAACGTCCAGATTCGGCGATACATCTCCTCGACGACTGACTGGTATTGCGGATCAGGTGCGAGGTTATGCATCTGTCCGGGATCGCTCTCCAAGTCGTATAGTTCGTCGTAGTCAAATCCATTGTAAACGAATCGCCACTTGTCAGTGACGGCGGAACGTTGGATGCCATAGGTCTCGTTCCCATTCGTCTGGAAGAAGAGCGCATCGCGCCAGGCGGCAGGTGTTTCGCCTTTGAGTAACGGCATCAGGCTGGTACCGGCAAACTCCACAGTGCTCTCCACTGCGCCCATCTCGAGCAATGTCGGCGCGAAGTCACAGAGCGACACGAACTCGTCGCTCACTACGCCCTGCTGCCCGCCCGGCATCTTCGCGATCAACGGCACGTGGTAGCAGCTTAGAAACGACGGCAGGCCTTTACACCACAGGCCGTGATCGCCCAAGTAGTCGCCGTGGTCGGAGAGATAGAGAATGATCGCGTCTTCGTACTCGCCGCGCTCTTTGAGCTTGTCGATTAGCCGCCCGAAGAGCCAGTCCTCATAGGTACAGAACGCCAAGTAGTGCTTGATCGCGTCCTGATGTTCCTCTCGCGTCAACTGAGCAAAGCGGTCGCGGGTGCGGCGGTAGAGGGCTGGTTTGTCGTCCATCGAATCGTCGAAGGTGTCCGGTAGTGGGAATTCCACGCCTTCATACAGATCGAGGAAACGCTTGGGTGCGACATACGGATCGTGCGGACCGAGGGTGCCAACATACAGGCACCACGGCTCGTTCCCGTCTAATGCCTCCATTTTTGCTAGCGCGGTATCGACCACTGTGCGGTCGCCGAATGGGTTGTCTTCTTTCCCGTCGCGAAAATACTGCGCTAGGAAGGGATGGCTGTTGTCGCCATAGTGGATGTACGGACGCATCCCCGCTCGCCTGATCTCGCCGGGGGCACGCTCGTTGCCGCCGTGGTCTCCGGCATATCGTTGCAAATTGCGTAGTTCGCGTTCACGGGCTGCAGCGTCCTGCTCGTCGCGATTCAATCGTCTGCTGGGGTGCGTGCTTCCCGGCGAGACGTACTCCCAACCATAGTCGTGCGGCTGTTGATAGTTGCTGACATGCCACTTGCCCGAAAAGAGCATGCGATAACCCGCCTCCTGCATGTCCACGCTCCAGGGGCGGATGTGGTCTTTCAAGCCACGGGTGATGGCATTGGCGACGTTTACGTTGTGCCAGACGCCGTGCTGGGTTGGCATCAGGCCGGTCATGAATGACGCACGCGACGGGCAGCAGTGCGGTGACGGGCAGAAGGCGCGACTGAAGGTGATGCTCTCCTCGCGGAACTCGTCGAGTACGGGTGTCTTGGCCTTGTACGCGTCGTTAGGTAACACGGAGCACGCCCGTTGCTGGTCGGTCATGAAGATCAGTATGTTCGGCTTGGTCATTTTTTTTGTGAGTTAGGAGGGCACAGGGTTCGATTCGGAAGGGACAGATTTTATAAAAAAGCTATTTGAGACGCCGATTCTCTTCTGTAATTGGAAACCACAGGAGTTGCAGGGCACCCTGTCGCACCTCGACGGAGACATCGTCCAACGATTCTGCGTCCTTAATTGGGTAGGATCGGTGCAGAACCTTGGCTGGAGTCAATGAGGTAGTGTCTCGAACGGTCACTTCACCATCCACTGACACTTCGATGGCCACATTGGGCAGCTCGAGAGCGGGCGAAAGGGCGATGTCCAGCGACCCATCATTTAGGCTACCGCGAATCGCGCCGACCTGCGATGCCGCACTCATCCCCTTCGTTCCCCAGTAGCTATACATCCACTCCGTCCACTCGAGCGAGTGTCCGGGTGGGAGTGGCCGCGTCTCGTCAGGGAAAAGCACCGACGTGCCACCCCACATCTCGACGTAGCCTTTGTTGGGCTGGCCGGAGCCCATGGGAATCCCCGTGGGATGGAAACCGTAGGTCCATACATCGACACCGGGGTTGAGGACGGGATCGAAGACTCGGACCACGCCCTCCTCAGCGTCGTGGGAGTAGGCGCTGTAATAGCCGGCCGTCAATCCGTCGGCCATGATGTCCCCAGCCTTCCACCCTTGGATGTAGCGCAACGGGCTCTTGCTCCAGCCCTGTGGACTCGGTCCTAGATTTTTCTGCCAGCGATCGGCGATCAGAATGCTCTTTGTGGGGATGATGAACTCGGTGTTGTCGGTCAGTTCGTTCTCGCCTCCAGGGACCCACATGGGATTGACCCAGTGGGCGAACTGAACGGTGTCGGCTCCTGGATTGTGAATGCGAATCTGGGTCTCTAGGGCCGCTGAGCCTCGATGGACCGTCAACTTGACTCTGTGGATCAGGCCAGTCAGCGGCTCGGTCGTTGCCATCGACATAGATACCTGTTCTGGACGATTTTCTAGGATTTTCCACGTCCAAGGTATCGCGAAGGTCGTGCCGTGTTCGTAGCCCGGAAGTGTGTACTCGATACCGCCGATCCAGAGCCACCAGCCAGTGGGGTTGTTCGCACCGCCGGGGCGCACGATGTCGTTTTTCCACAGCGGGTCGTGACCGGTTCGTTTGTCGATGAGGGAATACACCCGTCCCATCTCCGGCAGCACCTCCACGCGCACATAGTCGGATTCGAGCACCACGCGTCTGTGCCGCTTGGCGACGATGCGCTTCCAGTCGATGCGCTCGAAATTCAGATAGGGAAGTGGGTCGCCTTCGTCGTAGTAGATCGCTGGTTCGTAATCGACCTGAGGAATGTCGATGTGATCGACGACAAGTGATGTGTCTGCGTCTGAGGAACTCGCCGACAGTGCCAGAATCAGGGGGGTTATGAGCGGAAGGACTCGGTGTCGGGGCATTATTTGATCCTATGGGCCATTCATCGCTGGTGTAGAGGGTGGAAATGCCTTGTTCCTGAATTTTGTGATGGCTTGGGCTGCCGCTGCCGAATCGCCTGCTTGCCGGTACGCGAGCACGAGACCTCGCTGCGCCGATGGCAGATTGGGATCTTGGGCTAGCGCCTGTTCGTATCGCTCGGCTGCAGTATGGGCATCGCCTTGTTGTAACTCGAGGTTTCCTAGCGCGATAAAAACATCCACCGGATTCTCGGACAATTCCAAAGCCCGTTCGTACGCCTCGCGACTTAGGTCGATGTAGCCGCCGGTGGCGTAGGCCGTACCCAAGTTGTACCACGCCAAGCCATAGTCCGGCTTGAGGTTCAAGGCTTGGCGGTACGCCGAGATTGCCTCGCTGGGACGACCCAAGCGGATGTGGGCATTGCCGAGGTTTTGCCAAGCTCGGGCGTTGTCCGGCTGGAGGGACAAACCAGCGCGCAGGTGTCTTACGGCTCCCGCGTCGTGACCGAGGCGGGAGTAGAGGCGAGCGAGATTGAAGTGTGCATTGGGATTGCGGCCTGGCTGGGCGAGTGTACGCAGATGCTCAATCTCAGCTACGTGTGGCTCGATTCGCCGATGGGCGACGTGCTGCTCCTCGGCGTCCTGACTACGACCTAGATGGTGGTACACAGAAGTCAACTGAAGACGGACATCGGGATGTACCGGGTCGAGTTCGAGCGCCTTCTCAAGAGCAGTAGCCGATTCGACATACTTTTCCAGCTTGGCTCGGGATATTCCCAGACCGATGTGCGCCTCCACTGAGGAGGGGTCGAGATTGACTGCTGTCGAGAATGCCTGTAGAGCCTCGCGGGTCCGTCCTACCTGTAGTAGGGCGCGGCCTACTGCTACTTCGTATCTGACAGTGTCTGGTGCTAAGGCGGCGGCTCGCTGGAGGAGATCCAAACTTTCCGCACAGCGACCTAGACGTTCGCACTGGAGAGAACCCAATGCGAAGCTCGCTTCGTGAGACGTGGGATCCAATTCCACCGCTCGCTCCAGCGAGGTCTGCGCTGCCGCTACATCACCTCGAGCCGCCTGTACTGCACCCATCAGCTTGTGCAGCGTCGGGCGGGCCGGATCAAGCGCGATGGCTTCGGCGAGTGTGGAGCGGGCGTTGTCGAGTTGTCCGATTCCGAGCCACGCCACCGACAGGCTCTCCAACGTCTCTGCATCGCGCTTGACCGCGACGGCTCGCTGCGCTAGGGAGAGCGCTGTGGTGTGATCGCGGACCTGAGCCAAAACTTTGCTGAGACCCATCAGCGCCCCCACGTGCAGACTATCCGACCGAAGGACCATTTGGAATTGATCCATCGACTGATCCATGTGACCCAAGTCGAACAGCACGCGGGCAAGCGACATCCGGGTCTCGAGATCTGCGGGGCGTTCGCGCAGTTGTTTTTCATACGTCAGCCGCAACCGCCCCAATTCGTCGGCTGTGGGCGGCGCGTCCGCAGCAGGGCGTTGGCTTTCGCACCCGACGAGAGCCGCGACCAGGGCAAGGAACCATGCACGTGCCCTCACAGTGGCGTCCATGACTCGCCTTCTACGATTCGCACAAAGCGCCTTGCCGGTACGGGGCCCACGGTTTGCGATTCACCTGAAGGCCAACGAATTAGGATGCGGTCCACCTCTGTCCTGCGGCCGAGGCCGAAGTGCAGTCGCAGATCGTTGTGAGACAGGTAGCTGCTGCCACCTCGCACCTCAGCTACTTGCCGCAGATCAGCGGAGAATACAGTGACGCGCGTCCCGATCCCACTGCGATTGCTCCGCGTGCCTTCCACCTCGACAGAAATCCAATTGGCGCGGTTGCCGCCGTCGTTTCTGAGCAGGTGCGGGCGCTGGTTATTGTTCGATACGAACAGATCGACATCTCCGTCGTTGTCGTAGTCGGCCGCGGCTGAGCCTCGTCCTACGCCGGCTGTGAACGCCGTTAGACCGCTCGCCGCGGTCGCGTCGGTGAATGTGCCGTCGCGATTGTTCAGGAAGAGTTGGTCGTGCTGTGCATAGCGGGGGCCGGCGCTGTCGAGAATCTCGATGTTGGGCTCGACATGGCCGTTGGCGAGGAACAGATCGGGGTATCCGTCATTGTTGACGTCGATGAAATCCGTTCCGAAGGTGAGGGTTTGATAGGTCGGCCCTCCCAGTCCGCTCTGCGCGGTGTGGTCTGCGAATTGACCCGCTCCGGCATTGTGCAGCAGTCGGCAAGGCTCCCACTGGAAGTTGCACACGCCTAGGTCGAGGCGACCGTCGCGATCGTAGTCGGACCAATCGGTGCCCATGCCCGCCTCTGGGGCACCATCGGGGCTCGTTGCGACGCCGGAGGAGACACCGACCTCGGCGAATCGGTACCCGTCGTTGCGGAACAAGAAATTTGGCTCGTGGTCATTGGCGATATAGAGATCGGGGTCGCCGTCATCATCGTAGTCGGCGAATCCCACGCCTAGCTGCCGACCCTCTTCGGTCCAGACTCCTATCGAGTCGGTGATGTCCGTGAAACGGAAGTCGCCGTCGTTGCGGAACAGAGAACCGGAATCGCCGGGGTAGGCACCAGGGCCACAGTAGATCTGAATCAGTCCACGGTAGCACTCTGGGAGATCATCTCCGACAATCCGTACGTCGTTGGCGACATACAGATCCAAATCACTGTCGAGATCGATGTCGGCGAAGGCCGTGCTCGTCGATACCCGTGGATCACCGGTCCCCGACTGTTCGGTCACGTCTGCAAAGTGGCCGTTGCCTAAGTTTCGGTAGAGTCGGTTGGCACCCCAGTTCGTGACGTAGAGATCCGCGTGGCCGTCGTTGTCTATATCCCCAACGCCGACCCCCATGCCAAAGCTGGTGTCGGCGACCCCTGCTTCTGCTGCTCTATCGATGAAGGTCCCGTCGGTCTGATTCACGAACAGAGCATTGGTGGGTAGATGAGCGGTGAGGACGCCGTGGCTAGCAGCGCTGTTCACGACGTAGAGGTCGGGAAAGCTGTCGCCATTGAAATCGGCAAATGCGGCACCCGAGCCATGGGTTTCGGGGTAGTGGTAGGCCCCAGCAGCGCCATTGAAGTGGCGGAATTCGATCCCGGACTCGGCCGCGACCTCGCTGAATCGAGGGAGGGTAAGAGCCGGTTCCTCATCATCGCTGCAGCCCAACAGAAGGGGCGTTGCTACCAAAGAAATTCGCAGCAGCCGACGGAGTAGAGAGGCACTATTCGACTCGTTTTTGTCTGCGCAGTTGGATATCTGCTGTGCATTGTAATAGTTCATAAGTTAATCCGCGGAGCGTCGATACTCCGAATCCACGGCGATTCAAGTTACTCACCCTGCAAAGATGCAGTCAAGCGCGGCAAGGGAGTCATGGCAGCCGAATTGGTCGTGTCCTGTCCCACTGGCTCACCAGTCAGAAAAGTCTTGAAATTTTTGTTCCTGCGTCATAGATTACTCGCTTCGCTAACCTGTACAATATAGGTTGATCCACAAGGCGTGGATGCCTACTTTTCCGCGCCAATCCTACCGTCTTCCTTCGCCAAAGGATGAAGCGAAGACACGAACGAGAGGAGATCTCATGCGCAAGAAAGCAGTTATAGGGACAATAGTCTTCGGCGCTGTGCTGCTTGCAGGTTTCGCAACACCGGCAGCGGCATACGAAAACTGCAACGGCGTTGGCTATTTTGCCCTGCAGGTGCCCAATCCAGGATCCATGAACCCCGACGGCGACGGCAGCGACTGGGGTTGGTTCGATTCGGATTTCATCATTGGTAATGACCAGTTGTGCGACGTGATCGGCGATAGTGAGTTTCCAGCCCGTAGCGACCTCGACATCGCTCACCACGTCGGCTGGACACCGGAGCCGGACAATCGGCTCTACGTATTCACGCGCGTCGTCGATGACACGCTAAACGCCGACGTCACCGAGCTGAACGACGGTTGGCACGACGATGACCTCGAGCTGATTTTGGATCCCGACCACGGTGTGTGGAACGAGGCACCTGATGCTCTCCGCACCGGACATCAGCAGTGGACCTTCCACTACGCTCGTCCCGGTGGTTACCCCCTCGTGTCCTTTTTGCGTTGGAACCAGCCGGCGGAGATGCAGTGGGGTCCCGAGACGGGTGCTGTTGAGGGGGCCGTTGTGGTCTCTCCAGCGGGTGCCGGGCACTTGGCCACGGACGTGACGGTGAACTACGAAGTTCGCATGGAGGCCTACGATCCTTACATGCCGGATGGTCGCGATGCGAGCGTCCGCTGGGTCTTTGAAGCCGGCCAGACGATCGGTATGTCCCTGAGTCTCAACGAGGCGGATGGCGGAGGCCGATCGCACCAGATCACGACGCACATCCAGAACGGCGGGGCGCATAGCTCGGAATTCTCCTCCGAATTCACCTTGCTAAGCACCGATGAATACGCTACTGCCGTTGAGGAAAGTAGCTGGGGCTCAGTAAAGGCGCTGATGCGGTAAGCAGAAAAGACGCCCCTATCTTTCGTCTAAGGAGGGAGGATTGTCCTCCCTCCTTAACTTTTCTAACACATATCCGAGCCTGCGCGGAGAGGTTGTTTTGAGAGCGCTTTGTAGTTGCCTATTAATTTTGGTTGCGTTCGGATGTGGGCGCTATTTCCCAGGGCCTCTCCAGCCCAAGCCTGGGTCCGAGCAGGGCGAACACATGGTGGTCCACGACGACGGATCAGTGGCCTATGTCTTCGAGAGGCTCGATATCGCGATTCGACCGATGACGGACGCGGAGCTCAACCGCAGTTTCGCCACAAGGTCGGCCGACGGACCACTGTCTACTAATCCCTTCACATTCGGCGATTGGACTCCCCCAGGCGAGTCATTTACGCCTCAGCGATTTACCGTATTCCTCCTTCGGGTCAAGAACTATGCGTATCCGAAGGTCAAGATCGATCCGTCTAGGATCGAGTTGCGATCCGCCAGCAAGCGTTCCTACAAGCCCCTGACATTTCTCGAAATCAGTGAGTACTACCGAGCGTATGCGTTGGCTTGGGCCGGAAACTACTATGCGCGCATGCGCGAGCGCGAGGATCTGTTGCGTCTCCACATGTATGCCGACAAGATGATCTTCAGTGGCCAGGAGCACGAAGGTTTTATTGTATTCCCACCCATGCCTCCAGATGTGACCGAGTTGACCGTCCATGTCAACGACGTTGCCGTTCGTTTCAACTACGCCGATGAGCCCGTGGAGACCGTAAATCTGACCTACGGATTCCAACGCGAGGTCTTCAGGGGATACCAGCCACCCGCCACCGTCTCGGCACGCTGACGTGCCCTTCACAGCCAAACGCGCGGGTGTAGCCGTCCCGCTTGTCCTGACGTTCCTCCTGAGCATTGATGCGGGCGGCCAGATCGAGACCGTGCGCATTGGACAGGGCGGCGACACTTGGCAGAGCGTGGAGCTAGTGGCTGCAGGAGCGCAGGTCACGGCCGACTCGCTGCTACCGGCAGGCTTCAAGGCCAACGAGAATATCGTCATCGCCGTTCGCTGGACGGATGTAGGAACGGGCCCGGACGAGTTTATACCCGAGGGCGGAGCGCGGGTGTGGGCGCGCGTTGCCGACGGTCAGCCAAATGACGTTCTCGTCGACGGCAGGTCAAGCACATCCACTGGGGAGCGATTTCAGATTCCTGGTCAGTCTCAGGACGGCCGAATCTTCGTCTTCGATTTAGGTGCCTCGTTTCCCGTCGAGCGGATTGCCTTCTTTCCCAACCCAGCAGATAGCACCGCCTTCCTGCGGGCTTACGAGATCAAAGTCAGCGACGGGCGCTCTTTTGGCACGGACGAGCGCCCGATTTACGAGACCCTGGCACGCGTCGAGATTTCCAACGAAGTTCGGACGGAGGCTGAGTTTCCACGGCAGTTGGTCCGATATATCCGCTTGGAAACGCTGGAACCGAATCCCTTCGACATTGCCGAGATAGAGGTGTTCGGTAGGGGATTTGTCCCCCGTGCTCAGTACGTCTCCAATTTTATTGACTTTGGCGGAGGAGGTGTGCGCAACTTTGGTCGCCTAACAGTTCACGCGACTCGCGTGTCTACTGAGCCCGATGTGGTTTCGGACGATCCAGTGCAGGCGGTGTTCCAAGTTCGGGCGGGCAGCGACACTTCGCCTGAGTCCTATTTCCAAATCGATCTCGAAACCGGCAGTGAGACGGAGATCTCAGAGGAGGCGTACCAGAACCTCATCGACCGCGAGCGCACGGCGAGATACGATGCAGAAAACTGGAGTGCGTGGTCGAATCCGGTGGCGATCGATTCGACGGGTTCCTACGAACTCAGTCTCGATTTTTTGCCGATGCCGAGGCCCTTCTTCCAGTTCAGATTCTTCTTTGAGGGCACTGCGACCGACGTGATCCGGATTGATGCGCTGGAGTTCACCCACTCGCCACCCCTCGCCCAAGGGACGCGAGCCGAGATCGCCCTCGTCGGCGATCCTTTTCCGCCGGCAGGCGTGGCTACCGTCGCTACGGGACAGCCGGCGACCTTGGAGTACGCCTTGACTGCGGAGTTGGTCGGCGACGAGGGATTCGATGGGTTGCGCATCGCAACGCCGGGCGCTGCTCAGTTGGAATCAGTGTTGATCGGCGACGACCGAGAGCAAGTGGTCGTCGACAGCGTCGTTGTTGACGACAGCGGCATGTCTCTTTTCTTCCCGAGCCGCCGGATCACGGCAGAGAGCAACGCCACGCTCTTCGTGAGGTTCACAGCAACGCCCTTGCGATACACGACCCTGTTTCAGGGTTGGCTCTTAGATTCAGTTGGCGCGGTTCCGCAGCGGGTTGCTCCCGGTGATGCCACCAACCTGCTCGGCACGAATTCCGTCCTCGTCTTCGGTTCCCTTGGGGACCCTCTTGGCCGATTTGATTTGGGTGCTGGAGTCGTAACGCCTAATGGGGACGGGCGAAACGACGACTTGGCGCTGCAGTACGACCTCGTATTCCTCATCGAACCCGCGCAAGTAGACATTACAGTACACGATCTCTCGGGTCGGCTCGTTCACACCCTCCAGCAAGAGGAGCAAGCGGCAGGCAGCTACTTAGCTACATGGACCGAGGCCCACGAACTGCCTCCGGGGCACTATATCGTCCGACTGCGCGTCGAAACGCAGACCAAGACGTTTGAGCGTCTCCGGATCGTGGCGGTTTCCTACTGAGGAAAGTAGGCAAGAGGAGGATTTATGCGCACGCGAACGATACTTACCACAACGATCCTGCTAGTCGCGACAGTGGTTGCAGGCTACGGTCAGCGCCGCGTCGTGCAGATCGGCGGGACAGCGGGGGATTTCTCGTGGTCACAGGTGCGTCAGAAGGCCGTCGCCCTCGATGATACGACCGCTCCGGGTGCCTTGCAGCCCAGAGAGCTGCGGCCATGGGAAAACATCATGGTCGGTCCCGGGGCCTTCGCCAATATATTCGGTCTATCTTGGGCGGAGGGACAGACAACAGGCAAGGCCTTCGGTTTCCAGGCCGGCGTTGACCCGCGCTTCTGGCACGGTGGCTACAGCCGCGAGGAGGCCGTGGTCATCGATGGCGATCCCGAGACAGCAATCTCGCTGCGGCAGCTAATCGGCGAGGGGCCGGTACAAGTCTTCAACCAGATTCTGCGCCTGCAGGAAGAAGTTTGGACCTTTGATCTGGTTTTGGAGACGCCGATCAACCGGATCCTGTTTTTTCCTCGGCAATCGGGCGTTGATAAGCGCGGCATTCCCAACAAGCAGGGATCGCCGCGGGCGTATCGTCTCTCGATACAGAACGAGGCGGAAGAATTCCTACTCGAAGGCTCCGAGCCGATCCCGAAGCGGACGCTTGCCACCCTCATCGAGGAAACCAAGTCCAACACGAAGAGCCGAGTCGATGTCAGCTTTCCGCTGCAGCCGGCCAGATTCATCCGACTCGATCTGAGTTTGGCGGACCAGTTCTACAGCATGGCCGAATTCCAGGTCTATGGCGAGGGCGTCCCGACCAATGTAAACTACGTTTCTACCGCCATTCCATTCGACGAGCCCGTCAACTTCGGCGAGATCACCTACTCCTTCCGCGCGCTGCGACGAGACCGGGAAGCGGACGTGCTCGTCGAAGACCCCGAAGGCGATGCCCGACTACTCATAGAAACGCGTTCCGGCACTGACGACACACCGCTGGCTTACTACGTCGTAGATGACTTCGGGCGCGACAAGGAGGCGACCGAGTCGGAATGGCAGCGCGCCTCGCTACCCCGACGGGAGAGTCTCTCCGTCCGCTATCCCAATCAGCGCAGTGTCGTCCTCGACGACGAGACCAACTGGTCACCGTGGTCTTCGCCCTATCGCTCATCTGGTCAGTTGAACCGATCCCCGGACGGTCGTCAGTATTTGCAGTTCCGGGCGACGTTCTTGACGGACGATGTGCTGTCCATCGGTCGTCTAGATTCACTACAGTTTGAGATTTCTCCACTGCTCGCCTCGTCGCTCATGGGTGAGGTTTCCCTAGCAGGTGCTGCTTCGATGGGCCTGACGACTGAGGCGCAGCCAGCGGAATTCCCCGTTGGGGAGCGACGTCAGCTACACTTTGACATCGCGGCGGACTTCTCTAGCGATGCACAGGGATTTGATGCCGTGCGGCTGACGGTCCCCTTTGGCACTCGCTTTGAGGGGCTGAGGATGGGCGATGCAGACCTCGGCACGGTGGTTCCCGACAGCGTGTGGCCTGGGGACGGGGTCGCCATCGACGGCGAGCTTTTCATCTCCTTCGCCTCCAATCGGGTGTCACGAGACAATGATATTCCCGTCCGTATCGATCTCGAGTCCTCCCTTTTTACCTCTTCCACGATCTTCGCAGGGGAGGTCATCGATTCTGCCAGTGCCAACCTGCCCCAGTCGGTGGACGGGGGGAATGCCCGGGACGATGTCCCCACCAACAGTCTGCAGGTCTTCTCGCGCGATGCGAGGACGACCGTTCTCGATGGGGTCCGCCTCATGCAGCCGGCTCTGACACCGAATGGGGACCAGGTGAACGACGAAATCTACGTCGAGTTTAGCGTCCTCTTTGTCGATGAAGCAGATGTGACCGTAAAGGTGTACGATGTCGCTGGACGCTACATTGCGATTCTAGACGCTGAGAATCGGGGCCGAACGGCCCAGCAGGTGTCTTGGGACGGTTTCGATGATGATCGCAACCTAGTCCCGCCCGGCCTATATCTGCTTGTGGTCGAAGTAAATACCCAAAGGGAAATCGCACGGCAGCTACTGACAGTGCCCGTCGTCTACTAGGGGTTAAGACTATGGCAAAAACAAGCTTGTGCATCATCGCCATGACCGCATGGCTGTTGTCCAGTCGCGCTGCGGCCGATGAAATTCGCTTTGAGAGTCTGAGAGACTGGCAGCAGTGGACGAGCCCGATTGGGGCCATTCAGTTGCGGCAAGACGGGCAAGTCGAGTTGGGGTGGTACGGGACGGACACCGATCCGATGGATAACATGTCCCTGTTCTCACATCCCACCCGGAAAAGTGGCGAGGTCTTCGGTGGCCTGACGGCACACTCGAACAACCGCAACGCTCGGTTTGTCTTCGATAATGACCACGACACTTGGTGGCAGCCCGATGCCGGTGCCGATCCCGACAATGCGTGGATACACATCGATTTGGGCCGCCTCGTCCTGCTGAAGGAGATCCGCTTGGTCTTTCCCGACACCCTCGACGTCCGTCCCTTCCGGGATTTCTCGGTTTTTGTCAGCGAAGGTTCGACGGTGTCTCCGTCCGAGGATGTCTGGCGTTTCCAGCGCGTCTTCACGACCACCGAGCCCAACAAGTTGGGTGAAATCATCATTCCCTTGTCGATTGAGGATTTTGGGGACGCTGCGACCGGCGAGAACATGGTGCTGGGCAAGACGCTGGACTTCAAGCCCGTGCACTACATCCGCTTCCTGCCCCACGAGGTTGGGGAAGGCGCGGCGCTGGCGGAGATTGAGGTGACCGCGATCGGCGATAATATAGCATTGACGACCTTTGATCGGGGGGGGACGATCCGATCGGGACGCCCAAAAGTGGAAGAGCTGCGCGATGGGACCGTGGATAATGCATGGCCCTTGATTGCCAATAACCTCAATCGCTTCTGGCAGGATGGCGGGATGTGGTTTGAGTGGGATCTGGGTGCCCTCTTCCACGTCAGCCGGATCGTGCTCTACCAGTGGCCTCCCAATCATCTAGGTCGAACGACATTCGGAATCGGCGGTACCAACAACGGTTACAATCTGGAGATGACGGATGGGACGCCGATCGCCCGAGACGATGCATTCCGCAGTCCCTTTGACTACACGCGCGTTTCGCTCGTCGACAACAGCCGGGCACCGGTGCGCTACGTCTTCGACCATCATCTAGAAGATCGAGTTGGCCGCTATCTGTTTTGGAACCACTTCGATGTCCAAGACAGAAGGGTTGGCTATATCATGCTGGAAGTATTCATCTATTCCGCTGGCTACCCGGCACAAGCGGCATTGACATCTGACTTCATCGACCTCGGGGGGGCCAAGAGCATTACGGGGATTTCGTGGGATGCCGACACCCCGCCGGGGACCCGAATCACTGTGCAGACTCGAACGGGCAATGAACTCGACGCGGAGCAATTTTTCTTCAAGAAGAACGGTGAGCCGGTCACGGAGGCGCAGTACAACAAGCTGCCCAAAGTGGTCCGAGGTGAGATCGTCGAAGTGCCCAAGGAGGGTGCGGACTGGAGTGGTTGGAGTGAGCCGCACCTTTCGTCGGGCCAGTCCTTTCGGTCGCCCACCCCTAGACGGCTATTGCGAATGCGGGTGAGTCTGGAGACCGAAGATCCTAAAATCACTCCGGTCCTCAACGCAGTGACTCTTCACTTCGACGAAGCACTGGTGCAAAAAGGCGTTGAGGCTGCGATCTATCCACGGGAAGCGATCGCTGGCGAGTGGCAGGATTTTCGCTACGTGCTGCAACCGGTCTTCACAGTCAGAGATCAGGGCTTTGACCGCGTAATTCTGCCCGTGCCAGGACAAGTGCGGAACGTGTCGCTGCGCATCAATGGTGAAGAGGTCGAAGGGGCTGTCGAGTCCACAGTGGACACGCTCATCATCGCCATGCCTCGCCGCTCGCTGCGAGACTCGGTGGAGGTGATGTTCACGGCGCGACCGCTGAACAATCCCACCCGCTTCCTCGCATCCGTGGCGAACTCGGCACAACCGGATAATCGGCAAGAGGTGAGGCCGCTAGAAGTCGACGACGACGGCGATGGCGAGTTCGATCGCACGGACCGAGAGGCCCTCTTCGTCTTCTTGCCGAACACAACTTCAGGAGGTACTATCCGCAACCTCGTTGCATCGAGCCGCGTCATCACGCCCAACGGCGACGCTATCAACGACGATTTGCGCATTACCTTCGATCTATTTCGCACCAAAGTCGCTGCTGAGCTACGGCTCTACAGCTTGTCAGGGCACCTGCTCCAGGTCGTCGCCGGCCAGCGAGGGGAGACACAGCAGCTAGTGTGGGATGGGATGGTGGATGATCGGCCGGCGCCACCCGGGATCTATGTCTGCCGCATAGAGGTGCCGACAGAAGCAGGGCAGGAGGCCAAAACCCTGCTGGTAAGTGTAGCCTACTAGTTAGAAAGGTTGATCTGATGACGATACGCGGCGGGAAACTAATACGGGAGAGCTGGACATGAAGTGCAAATGGGTCGGCTCCATCCTAGCCGTCTTGCTACTGCAAGGGACGCCAGGTGGAGCAGTCGAAATTGGTCTGTTCAATCCCTACATCACGGACGGAGCCCGAATCAGTCCTGAGACACTGGTTCCAACTTTGCGGAAGTGGTATTTGCCCCAAGCGCTCTACTCACTATACGGCTGGCAGGGAAGTGGTTACACCAACTATGCTCGGGACCAGTACCGGCGATATGTGAGAACCGAGCTCGAAGGCGACCGCTACTACGACCTGTACGGCAATTACTTCACCAAGGGCTGGAATATCTACAACTTCACGAATGAGTATCCGCGAGATTTTGGGAGCGGAATTTGGAAGGATCCGAACTTCAGCCAGTGGTTCAATCGTCTCATCGTGGTCTCTGGGGCCAAGGGGCAGTTCCACACCTCTCTAACCATCGGCGAGGGCATTCGCACCACGATGACCCCGCTCACCTTCTCCAAACCGCTGTTCGACGGTCTGCAGTGGGACTTCCAGACCGATAAATACGGAGTAAGCATCTTGGCGGCGCGGGCAGATTCGCCCGGGCGCGTGGCCGTCGCTGTTGACCAAGGAGCAGCGCGGCAAACGACCTTCACTCAGTTGCTCGGCATGAACGGAAGCGTCGGCGTCGGCGATTTCGCGACATTGGGTGGAACGTATCTGACGAGCTTTCACCAAAACTCGGCACTCTCCCTCGACGAAAATTCGCTGCGTGGCGTCCTCGGCGGTCGCCTGAATGCGGGAAATGTCCAGCGGCTGATCGTGCGTCTGTCAGACGACTCACCAGAGGATGGCGTCGGCGGCGCACTGCTGCTCCGCGAGCGCATCTTCATCAACGGCGTTGAGCATCCCGAGATCGACCCGATCATTGAAGGGGGTGTGGCGCGCGAAGGCCTGCTAGAGGCCAGTGGTTCCAATACGGTCACCCTGACGTATAACATTGAGACTGATTTCCGGCCGGGCCCCGGTGAGGAGATCACTGATTTCCGGGAGATCGAGCGCATCGAAGTAGGGCTGGTCGTGGCCAACGACTACCTCGTAGAAGTCGCATCGAACTTGCAGACCAACGCGACGCTGGAGCCCGCCTTCCTGCCCGTCGCCCAAGCAGAAGGCAACGTCACTGATGCCTCCAACCAGCGATTTATCCGCTTTCAGTACGGGATCCCGTCGAGCAACGAACTGCGAGGAGTGAATCTGGCGATTAGCGACGTGGGGGGCTTCAACCTCCGATCTGAGTACGTGAGCAATCGGCGCAACCGACGGTTTCCCAACCAAACCATCCGCAGCAACCAAGCCCTCGCTCACGACGCGTCTGAGGCTTATTACGCCACGGCATCGCAGATCACGTACCCCTTTTTCGGCTACGGAGAGTTCTTCAGCGTCGAGCCTGGGTACTCGACGTCTATGTTCATTCCCGACTCGCAAGGCTTCATCGATTACGAAGACGAAAAGAATTATCTCTACGAGCTTATCGACGATAACGACGACCAAGATCGCTTCCCAGACTGGCAGCGCCGCGCTGTGAATCTGAGTGCCTTGTTTCCAAATCAGAATCAGTTCCCCGACCGGGAGGTGTTTCCGGGTCTCGACGAGAACCAGGACTTCATCTCCGACTTCAATCAGAACCAGAACAACCAGCCTGATTACAGCGAGCCGTTCTTCCGCTACCACGTCGATCCACCCGAATTCCTTTTCGGTACGGACATGAACAACAATACCATCATCGACCGTTTTGAGAACGACACGGAAGCGGATTATCCGTACAAGCGAGACAGCAAGGGATACAACCTCTACGCTGGTGTCGAACTGATGCCGAACAGTCGCCTCATGGTTGGACGCTCGCGGGTGGAACAGCACTCCAGCGACCGCCGGGCAGCCTCCACATACGGTCTGCTGACGCTGAAGAAGGAATATCCGCAGCGCAGTCTGTCGATCCAGTTGATGGAGTTCGTCCGCATCGTCAAGGACGATATCCCCGACAATCTCATCCAGTGGGTGCAGCCAGCCTTCTCTCCCGGTACGATGCAGGACTTCAGCGATCCGTTGATCGCACAGGATACCTTTATCAACACCCTCTACCTGCAGGTAGATTGGAATCCGTTTGTTTCGACGCAGACGAAGCTCAAGTACGACGCCTACAATCAGCAGGGAGATGCGGCGGAGGGAACGCAAAATGAGCGATTCTTGGGCCTAATCAACAAGGCCGATCGTCAATTCTGGGCAACGCAGACTGTGCTTTTGTGGCCGCAGTGGAAGCAGCGGTTTTCTTCCCGTACGCCGACCAATCCACGTGAGCGCAGCACGCGCGATCTGGCCGAACTATTCTTTTTTCTAGTCAGCTATAGCATCTCCCCGCAGATGACTCTCGGCCTTGGCAGCGAGTACGAGCTTTTCAATAACCTGAAGAGCCGCCCCGAGGGTGGTGCCGTTGACTACCAAGACGACTTTAGTCGATTGACTTTGGCGTCGCAGTTTTCCAATCAGGCGGCGTATCTGGGCTACGAGTTGACCGCGAACATCGGCATACGGTGGACGCGACGCAGCGTTCACGGAGAAGATGCCGACACGAACACGATGATTTTCGTAGATGTGTTTGCGGGTCTCGGAACCGATCGATGATGAGGATATCGTCGCGCGCTGTTATTTTGCTAACAGCGGGATTGCTGGCCTGCGAACGGACCGAACAATACGATCCAAAGCCTGTAGTCGTCGCCGTCATCGACCGGGATACGATTGATGTCGAGGCATACGACGAGATGGCGACGACACTTCTCGCCTCTTCTCATCGCGGCCAAGATCCCACCAGTCTCGACACGAGACGCCAACTGCTGGATGCGATGATAGATAGACAGTTGCTGGCGCTGGAGGGACAACGCAGGAAGCTGGACGCAGCGCCTAAAATCGCAACTGCCCTTGAGCAGCGTCAGAGCAAACTCCTCTGGCGCGCTCTGTTCAACGCGGTCGCGGTCGACGCGGGGCTCGATACGTCAGGCATCCAGACCTTCGCCATTGAAGAGGGGTTTACCGAAGAGGTGCTGCTCCAGCACGTGATGCTGGCGAATGAGGCCGATGCGTGGAGTGTTCTCGAGGCTCTCGATGCGGGAGAGCCGATGGATGTGCTCGCGGTCGAACGTTCGACACACCACGAGACAGGGGGCTTGGGGGGGTACTTTAGCTACATGTCTGTATCCCAAGTGCTCCCGGAGATCAGAGAGCAGATTCTGTCGCTGGAGTCTGGTCAAACCTACCCGGAACCTCTGACTTCCCGCTACGGGATTCACGTGTTTCGCCTGATTGACCGTCGCCCCGCCGACATGGTGAGATGGTGGGATGCTGTGCTCAAGGAGTTCCGCGTACGCGAGAGGAGCCGCGTCTTCGAGTCCTTTGCCGACAGCTTGGCGGATGCGCATGGCTTAGTCTGTGAGTCTTTGGTCGACGATCGCCCAGCGTCGGATCCTCTCTGTACTTGGACGGATGGCCAGCTCTTGTCATCCGACGTCAACTTGGCCGCCGCCGGGGAGGATCTGCAGAGCTGGTTGCGCACGAAGGCCCGGGATCGGCTGGTCGTCGAGGAGGCCAAGCGTCGTGGCATGGACCGCGAACTCGTGGTGCGCGATCAGGTCGAAGCGCTGAGGGAAGAAATGATGATCGACAGCCTCCAGCGGGTTGTCGTCGGTCGCATTGAGATAGCGGATGCCGAAAAACGGGCGTACTACGAGAAACACCCTGAGTTGTATGGTCCGCGTCCGACGGTTCGCGTCGATGAGGTCCTCGTCGCTGACCGCACTCTGGCGCAACGACTCCGTGGCCAAGCAGAGGTGGGGGTTCCCATCGACTCCTTGGCACGGGTACACAGCATTCGCGAGGTGACTAAGAAAAGAGGCGGGTCGATGTGGCTCGTCACGAGAGACAATCCGCTCCTAGGGGCTCTCGCGCCCCTCGCTCTCGACTCGGAAGTGGGTGCTCTCCTAGGGCCTCTCGAAGTACCTGGCGGGTATTCCGTTTTGCGCATCGCCGAAAAGAGTGAGACACCGACGCGCCCCTATGAGGCAGTGGAACGGAATATTGAAGTGATTCTCCGTCTGCGCGCTGAGCATCAGAAGATGGACTCGTTGCTGGTCCAACTTCGCGTGGACTTCGCCGACGAGGTCGTGGTCCATGCAGATGCGCTGGGATCTGTACTAACCGATTGGGGGGATCGCGAAGATGATGCCCAAAATTGAAGAGTACTTGGATCTGCAAGTGTCATGCCCGCCGTTTTCATCTTCTTCCTACTGAGCGCCTGCGAGGGGCCTGTGCCCGAGCAACAGGCGGTTCGACAGCAGGAAGCCGCGCGAGCCCTCCTCGACAGCGCACTTGAGCACTCAGCTCGTGGTGAATCTGCCGAAGCTATTCTACTGCTGCAACGCGCGGTGCAGCTAGATCCACAGGATCCGGTCATCCACTACGATCTCGGCAACAATCTGGCGCGGCAGGGCCGTCTCGACCAAGCCGCGGCGTCGTACCAACAAGCGATATCCCTCAAGCCCGAGTACGCGGCAGCCCATTACAACCTAGCCTCCGTGCGCTCCGCAGCGGGACGGCACGAGGAGGCGGAAGAACTGATGGCGCGAGCGATTGAGGCCGATAGCGGCTATCAGCCCGCCCACAAGGCTTTGGCGCAACTGCGGGAACGGCGAGGCGACTACGACGGGGCTATCGAAGCCCTGGAGATTGCGGTGGGGATTCGTCCCGACGACGTGGAGGCGCGCAACCTGCTGGGCTACCTGCTGGGGAAGCAGGGGCGACGGGACGCGGCCGAAGTGGTTCTGCAGAGAACGCTGCAGATTGACTCGACCCACGCGGACACTTGGGCGCACTTAGGTGCGCTACAACTCGCCGCCAAGGATTTCGCGAGTGCGCGTCGGCATCTCGAGAGGGCCATTCAGTTCAATGCGCACCACACGAAGGCGCACTTCGATCTGGCTAACTGTCTGATGCGGCTGGGGCAGAAGGAGAGTGGGCGAAAGGTGATGCGTCGGTTCGAGATGCTGAGATCGATCGACACGGATATTGTCAAGTACCGCGAGGCGATCCGCCACGACCCCACCGATCCGGCTCTCTATCGAGAATTGGCTCGCCTGTATTCGAGACGGGGTGAGACGGACAAAGCGATTCAGCTCTATCGACAAGCTATCTCACGAGATGTCGGATTGGCCGCTGCCCACAACAACTTGGGAAACCTCCTGCTGCAACAGAATCGACCCGAAGAGGCTGCCCGGGCCTATCGAGCCGCGTTGCGCGCTGACTCTACCTACGCCTTCGCTCACAATGGGATCGGCAATGTCAGGCTACTCGCGGGGAATAGGATAGGGGCCATGGAGGCCTTCGAGCGCGCAGTCGAACTAGACTCCTCGAACCAAACGTTCGTCGATAACCTCAAATCCGTACAAATACTACAGCACGCGGAGGAATCGCATGATCGCTGAACGACCATCATCACACCCCACGGATGCCGATGGGCCATTGGCGATGTCGGCTAACCGTGTGAACGGAGGAATTCCCACATGAAGATCAGACCTATCGCCTTAGTCACCGTGATCTTGGCGCTGGTCGCGAGCAACGGATGTGGGCCGCAGACTGCTGAATCTCCCGAAACCAGCCCAGCGCCGCTGGCCGAGGAGGAGGTCCGGTTGGGGTTTCTGGTGAAAATGCCGGAGGAACTGTGGTTTCAGAACGAATGGAAATTCGCCCAGCAGTGCGCCGATCAGTACGGGTTTGAACTGATCAAAATCGGCGTTCCAGACGGGGAGAAACTCCTCGCGGCTATTGATGTCCTCGCGGCCAAGGGAGCACAGGGCTTTGTCGTTTGCACACCCGACGTACGGCTGGGTCCAGCCGTGCTGGCCAAAGCCGGCAGCCACAACATGAAAGTGTTCACAGTAGATGATCAGTTCGTCGGTGCGGACGGCGAGTTCATGGACGTTCCTTACATGGGCATTTCAGCCGTGGAAATCGGTCGCCAAGTGGGACGAGAACTCCACAAGGAGTTCACCAACCGCGGCTGGCCGTTGGAGGAAACGGGTGCGCTCGGAATTACGTTCGACGAACTCGACACTGCGCGCGACCGCACCGATGGGACGATCGAAACGCTGATCGAGGCTGGCTTCCCACGGGAGCGCATCTACTTGGGGGCGGAGAAAACCACCGACATTCCAGGAGCGTTCGATGCGGCTAACATCGTTCTGACCAAGTACCCAGCGATCAAACGCTGGCTGGTGTTCTCGCTTAATGACGAAGGGGTTCTCGGCGCGGTGCGCGCCTTGGAAGGGCGTGGGTTTGGTGCAGCGGAGACCATTGGTATTGGCATTGGTGCTGGTACAGGGCTGACCGAGTTTGAGAAGGAGGAACCGACGGGGTATTTCGCAACCTGCATGATCAGCCCCCGCCGTCATGGGTACGAGACGACGGAACTGCTCTACAAATGGGTTAAAGAGGGCGTCGCTCCGCCTGCTGACACGCGCACGGCAGGCGTTATGGCCTACCGCGATGACTACAAAGAAGTCCAGATAAAGCTGGGTCTCGATTAGGTCTCGGTCTTGGAATCCTCGTCTCCCCCGGTAGTTGAGTTCCACGGCGTCTCAAAGACGTTTCCAGGAGTCCGCGCTTTAGAGGATGTCTCGTTTGCGGTCCGCCGAGGTGAAGTCCGCGCCCTGATCGGCGAGAACGGGGCGGGAAAGTCCACGCTGCTGAAGATTTTGAGTGGCGTCCACCTGCCCGATGCTGGAAGCGTGGTTTTGGATGGGCGCGAACGAGTTTTTTATTCGACTGCGGAAGCCTTGGACGCCGGCGTCGCCGTCATCCATCAGGAACTCCAACTCGTCCCTGAAATGTCTGTGGCCGAAAACCTCTATCTCGGCCATCTCCCCTCAAGGCTAGGAGTCGTGGATCGCCAGCGTCTGCACGAAGCCGCGCATCGCGACTTGGAACGTTTGGGTGAAGCCATTGATCCCGCCGTCAAAGTCGGTCGCCTGCCCATCGCGCAACGGCAGATGGTCGAAATCGCCAAAGCCCTGACTCGCGGCGCACAGGTGTTGGCCTTAGACGAACCCACGAGCAGTCTTTCTGCCCGAGAAGTAGAACGCCTTTTTGCAACCGTGGCGGAACTCAAGCGCAACGGCTGTGCCGTGCTCTACGTCAGCCATCGCATGGACGAACTGTTTAGCGTGTGTGACTCTGCGACAGTCCTCCGGGATGGCCACCATGTTGAGACGTTTCTCGCCTTGGAAGGAGTCTCCCACGACCTGCTGGTCAACCGCATGGTCGGCCGCGATATCGAAGATGTTTTCGATTATCACTCCAGCACGCAGAAAGAGACTGCTTTAGAAGTTGTCGAGGTGGAGGGTGCGGGACTCTCAAGACCGGTCTCTTTCTCCGTCGCGAAAGGAGAGGTCGTCGGCCTATTTGGATTGATCGGCGCGGGCCGCAGCGAGTTGTTGCGCTTGGTGTTTGGCGCGGAACCCATGCAGGCTGGCGTGGTAAAAGTTTGCGATCGGCAAGTCCCGATCTCTTCCCCAAGCGATTCGATCCGCTCCGGCGTGGCCTTTTGCCCAGAAGACCGCAAAAAGGACGGCATTGTACCTACGGCGTCCGTGCTTGAGAACCTGAACTTGGTCGCCCGTGGTCGCATCGCCCGGCTGGGGCTTGTCGTCAACGATGCTTGGGAGAAACGCAACGCCCACGATCAGATTGAACGACTTGGGATTCGCACGCCGTCGGTGGCGCAGAAGATCGTCAACTTGTCTGGCGGAAATCAGCAAAAAACCATTCTCGCACGGTGGCTGTCTGAGGACGTCAATGTGCTGCTGTTGGACGAGCCTACGCGCGGCGTAGATGTTGGTGCGAAGAGCGAGATCTACGCCATCATCCGCGATCTGGCCGACCGTGGGGTGGGGGTGGTGTTGGCATCCAGCGATCTCCCGGAAGCCCTTGGCGTGGCGGATCGCCTGCTGGTGATGCGCGAAGGTGCTATCGTAGCTTCTATCGCCCGTGGCGAAGCCGATGAGGAAGAGGTCCTGCGATTGGCGCTACCGGCGTCTCCTGCTTGAACCTTGCTGACGGAGAAAAGAACGATGACGAAATCCGCAAACTCGCCAACAGCTTCCCTCGGCGCGATGGCACTTCTCTGGGAGAAAGCTGGCATGCTGGTGGTTTTCGCTGTGCTGTTCGCGGCGTGCTCGCTGTTTGTCGAGGACTTTTTCTCGTGGGTAAACGTGAAGGGCTTGGCGTTAGCGGTGTCGCAGATCGGCATGGTTGGATGCACGATGCTGTTCTGCTTGGCGTCGGGGGATTTCGATTTGTCAGTCGGATCGGTCGTGGCTTGCGCGGGCGTCGTAGCGGCGGTCGTGACTAATGCAATGGGCAGCGTCCTGTTGGGCATGTTGGCTGGCGTGTTGATCGGCGGTGCGGTCGGACTCTGCAACGGTGTCGTGATCTCGCGATTTCGCATTAATGCGCTGATTGCGACGCTGGCGACAATGCAGATCGTACGCGGGTTGGGCTTCATCATCTCAGGTGGCCGGGCCGTCGGCGTCACCGATTCGGGATTCTTCGCCTTGGGGACGTCGTCGTTTTTGGGCGTTCCGACGCCGGTCTGGATTGCGCTGGTCTGCTTCGTGGTATTCGGACTTTTGCTCCAACGGACTACCTTTGGTCGCAATACCTTGGCCATTGGCGGCAACAAAGAGGCCGCCCGGCTCTCCGGTATCCCCGTCGCGCGGCTCAAGACGATCATCTTCAGCATCCAGGGTCTGATGGCTGGGTTTGCGGGGGTGGTCCTCGCCTCGCGCATGACTAGCGGACAGCCGAAGCCTCCTGAGATGTTCGAACTCCAAGTCATCTCGGCCTGCGTCTTGGGTGGTGTGTCTTTGACTGGTGGCGTGGGATCAATCGGCTGTGTCATAGCGGGTGTTCTCATCATGGGCGTAGTTGAGAACGCCTTAAACCTGCTCAATGTCCCGACGTTCTATCAAAACGTGGTTCGAGGCTTCATCCTATTGGTCGCCGTCATGCTCGATCAACTCAAAAACCGCGCACGGTAGCTCTCCCGGCTGCCGCCGATGAGTTTGACCACTCGGCAGATTCGGAGGTATATTGCGGCCCATATTCCCGTTGGCATGTCCGGCGACTCACTTCCTTTTTTGAGTCCCCAAAGCTAAATCTGTATCATCGCTAGATAACGACAAGGAGCGCTAAATGGATAAAGTGCGAATCGGTATTATTGGCTTCGGCGGCATGGGTAGCAGCCACGCTACCTATCTTTCCCAAGGTCAAATTGCCGGTGCAGAACTCGCGGCTGTAGCTGACGTCGATCCGGCCCGGCTCGCGGGCGTGCAGGAAAAATATGGAGAGGGCGTGCAAGCGTTTGCTGGGGCCGACGCTCTGTTTGCGGCCCAATGCGTGGACGCTGTGATCGTCGCCACCCCCCACTACTTCCACCCCCCGCTGGTGATCCAGGCGCTCGAAAACGGCCTGCACGCGATGAGCGAGAAGCCAGCCGGGGTTTATACGCGCCAAGTCCGCGAGATGAACGAGGCCGCAGCCAAAAGTGACCGGGTCTTTGGCATGATGTTCAACCAGCGCGCGCGTGGCGAGCACCAGAAGCTGAAGTCCCTCGTCGAGTCTGGCGAACTGGGACCGATTCGGCGCACGATTTACATCATCAACAACTGGTTCCGCGCCCAGAGCTACTACGATTCGGGCGGCTGGCGGGCGACTTGGTCCGGCGAAGGCGGCGGCGTGTTGGCCAATCAATGCCCGCACAACCTCGACCTATGGCAGTGGATCTGCGGAATGCCGCAGCGGGTGCGGGCCTTTTGCCGCTTTGGGCAATACCACGACATTGAGGTCGAAGATGACGTAACGGCCTATGTCGAATACGAGAACGGTGCTACGGGTGTTTTTATCACCTCTACGGGCGAGGCCCCAGGGACCAATCGGCTGGAGATTTCAGCGGACCGCGGCAAGGTGGTGTTGGAAGGTGGCAAAATCACCTTTTGGCGCACGACGGAGTCGGCGAGCAAGTTCCTCGTGGAGTGGCCGCATGGGTTTGGCAGCCCAGAGGTCTGGAAGTGCGAGATCCCGGGCGGCGGTGGCGAGGAGCACAAGGGGATTACCCAAAACTGGGTGCAGGCCATCCGCACGGGGTCACCGCTGTTGGCTGCGGGGACCGAGGGGATCAACGGCGTGGAGTTGTCCAACGCGATGTTGCTTTCGACGTGGACGGACGATTGGGTGCCTATTCCGGTGGATGAGGATTTGTACTACGAGGAGTTGCAAAAGCGGGTGGCTACCTCCAAGGTAAAGGAGGAAAGCGGAAAGGTGATGGACGTGCAGGGGACGTTTTAATACCAAGAGAGCGGCAGGGAGTTGTGCTCGCCGCTGGCTCGAATTTTGGAAGGAGGGAACCGTGAAACTTGCGTTGATGTCAGGAAATCTGCTGTCGTCGGCAGAGATGCGGTCCGAGGGATTCGAGGCGGTGCAGATGTTTTTCGGCGGGGGAGCGGACGGGGATGCGCGGGATCCGTCTGCGGAGGATATCGACAAAGCGCTACAGGCGGCCGACATTGCGCTGGCGGCGATGACCTTGCACGTCGACCTAGTCGGGCCAAAGGGGATGGTCCGGGAGGATGTCACAAGGTTGATGCGCTGCGTGCAGAAGACCGCAGCACTCGAAGAGCGTTTCGGCGACAACCCGCGACCAGTGCTGGTGTGGCATCCGTCGGGATATCCAGAAGAGGACGTTGATGACCGGGCGGTGTTCGAGGGGCTATGCAACGGGCTGATGACGGCCTGCGCGACTGCGGAGCGGCTTGGCATTGTCATCGCGGTGGAAATGACGCGGGCGGGGAGTGTTGACGGAGCGGAGCGCTTTTGGCGATTGCAGGATCGGGTGGGATCCAAGGCGCTCAAGGTCTGCATGGACGCGGCGAACTTCGTGCCCGACCGCACTCCGCTGGTACGCGCAGTGCGGATGCTCGGCCCCGATATTGCAATCGCCCACGGCAAGGACGCGCGCTTTGCCGAAAACGGCGAGGTCGTTGACTACGGGCCGACGGGGTCGGGGTGCTTGGATTATCCAGTCTATATCGACGCGTTACAGGAGTGGGCGCAGGCGTCCTATTTCGTCTTAGAGTACTACAGAAATCGCGATGATCTGTTGAAGGCGCGCGATACTGTGCGGGCCTGTTTGTAGATTTCAGCCTCTCTTAAAATTGCCGGACATATACTGTGAAAGAAATCGCTGTTACAAACTTCTATTCTTGGTCCATCTTCAGCCAAGAGCGTCAGATTGACTTCAACGGTCATCTGTGGGTGCGGGAAGAGGGCAATGTCCTGATTGATCCAGTGCCCATGACAGCGGCTGACTTGGAGCAGTTCGACCAATTGGGCGGGGCCGCTTGGATCGTGCTGACCAATCGCGATCATGAGCGCGAAGCCGCTTTTTTCCAAGACCGCACTGGTGCTCGCATTGCCGCTCACCGCGCCGACGCCGACTCGTTTGATCAGCCACCGGACCGCCGGTTGGACGATGGCGAGGAGATCGTCCCTGGACTCCAGGTGGTGCATTTGGCGCACGGCAAGAGTCCGGGGGAAATCGCCTTGTACTGGCCGGGTCTTAAGCTAGTCTTAGCGGGCGATCTGGTAGTCGGTGCGCCACTGGGCCGCATTACTTTGCTGCCGGACGCCAAGCTCGCCGATCCGCCACAAGCGGCCTTGGGCTTGCGCAAATTGTTGCAGCTCGATTTTGACGCTCTGTTGATGGGCGATGGGCACTCCGTTCTACACGACGCCCGCCGACTGTTGCTCGAATGTCTGGAGGAACGGACCGACATTTACATCAATAAGATCAATGTAGAGGATATTCCTTGGACGTCGGGGGGTGGACCTGCGGGCTACCGCTGGGAAATCAAGGATATCGACCCGCTCATCGGTGGCCAGCATCTGGGCTACTGCCTCTTCCGCCTGTCCGCTGGCCAGTCGATCTGTCCGCAGCACTTTCATCACTTTGAAGAGGAAATGTTCTACATCCTCGAAGGGGCCTGTACGCTGATCAGTCCCCAAGGTCCAGTGGCGGTAGAACAGGGTGACTTTATCGCCTTCCCACCCGGTCCCCGCAGCGCTCACAAGTTCACCAATCAAGGCCAGCAACCCTGTGTGCTCTTGGCCTTGAGCAATGTCCTGCCGCACGATTTGGCCCAATATCCCGATTCCGACAAAGTTAACATCCGTTCCTTAGACCGACAGCGCATTTTCCGCCGCGCCGACGCGGTGGATTACTGGTCGGGTGAAACGGATTGAGAGGGTAATATGAGCAACGTTTTGCGACTGAATCTGCGTTCCCAGTGCCTTGCACAAGACGATGGTGGCCACGCTATCTGGCAGGTGCAGACTAGTACTCAAGAATGGGCGGCGGATCAGACCGCGCTCTTGCTGTGCGACGTGTGGAACGGCCATTGGTGTCGCGGTGCGGTCGAGCGCCTCGACGCTATGATAGAGCGGATGGACGCAGTGGTCCGGGTGGTGCGTGCGGCTGGTGGCCTGATTGTCCACGCGCCTTCGGATACCATGGATTTTTACGCCGATGCGCCAGCGCGTCAGCGCGCGATTGCGGCCTCTCAGGTTGCGCCGCCGCCCGACGCCGAGCGTCCAGATCCGCCCTTGCCGGTGGATGCCTCAGATCACGGGTCGGATACGGGCGAGACCGAGACCTACAAGGCTTGGGATCGGCAGCATTCGGGGATTGGGATCGACCAAGAGCGGGATATTATTTCGGATAAGGGGACGGAGGTGTATAGCTATTTGCAGCACCAAGGGATTGCCCATCTACTGATTATGGGCGTCCATACCAATATGTGCGTTTTGCATCGGACTTTTGCCATTAAGCAAATGGTGCGCTGGGGAGTGGATGTGGCATTGATCCGCGACTTGACTGACGCGATGTACAATCCGGCTATGCCGCCGTATGTCAGCCACGACGCAGGTACGGGCTTGGTGGTCGAGTTTATCGAAAAATTTTGGTGTCCGAGCGTGGAGAGCAAAGATATTATATAATAATATCAGGGGTACATCGCGCCCCATTAACCAAGGTCGCCTATGCACAGGCGATTCGCACCCAAAAGCAAACCCAAAGGAGGTGCTTTTATGCGACTCATCAGTACGTTTTGCCTCATGCTGGCCCTTGTACTGGCCGGTACTGCCCATGCCCACATCGGCGAAAAGGTCTTTCTGATCTTCGAGATTCCGGACGCCGATTTGGGAGATATCGACCTCTTCGATGGGGATATCTCCGACTGGGAGGACGTGGTCGGCGATGCTTCGCTCACGCCTGAGGATTTTTTCGCTGATCCAACCGTCGGCGATGGTGCCCAGTACGATCCGGCCGATATGGACTATCGGGTTTGGCTGGGCTGGAACAACACCAACAATCGGCTCTACCTCGCAGCCGAGCGCACCGACAATGTGTACATCAACGAGTACGCCGGCGGCGCGCCCGCCTCGGTGTGGCAGCACGATTCGGTCGAGTTCATGGTGGATGGCGACCATTCCGGTGGCCAGTACAATTTCGGCAACAGCGAAACCATGACCGACGAGGAAAAGGCGCTCAACCAGAACCGCCAGGCCCAGAAGTGGAACGCGATTTTCGATTCGCCTGACGGGCGATTTTTGGGCTATCCCGGCCGGGCCGATTGGCTCAACTCGCCGCCCTTGAGCGATGGCGGCGGCGCGTCGGTCGGCGAAGGGCCGACCACGTCGGTCCTCGAAATCTACGTCACTCCCTATGACGATATCGTCTTCAGCGATCAGGCTGCCAGCGTGGCCACGGATCTAGAGGCCGGTAACATCATCGGCTTCCAGATCGCCATGCCCGACTTCGACGAAGCCCCCCAACAGTACCGGGGCTATCACACCCTCTCAGGCCAAGCGGCAACCTTCCGCTTTGCCGAGCGCTTCGTCGATGGCCAGCTAGTCGGTGCCGGCGACGCTACTGCGGTGGCCGACCGGTCGTGGGCGCGGATCAAGGCGAGTTTTAGCGAGTAGGTTTTCTACTTCTTTTTACCGCCCTATGCGAGAGAGGCAGCACTTCTCTCGCATAGGGTAATTTTATCTTTGAAGCCAAGCCGTCTGGAAATTCTTGGTGTGCCTCAAGTGCGAGTGGACGGTTTCTAAGGGCCGATGTTATCGACTTTTTTGAAAGTAACAACACCTAACAAAACTATCGGCTGGACGGCCATTGTGCTAGGGCTGCTTTGCGGCCCGGTGTCAGCGCAAGCGACGACTCGCGTTGAAGTGCCCATTTTTGAGGGCGGCGCGGGACTAGACTTTTTCTTTTTTGCAGCACGCGAATACGAAAAGGTCCGTCCCGATGTGCAAATCGATCTCTACGGCGATCCGCGCATCGCCGACAAGGTGCGGGTGCGGATTCTCGAAGGGACGTTCCCGGAAGTTAGCAACGCGGGACTCAATTACTGGGCGCTGATCCGCAACGGCGAAATTTTGCCCCTCGACGACTTTCTGGACGGGCCGAGTTGGGACGGGGACCAGACTTGGCGCGAATCCTTCCTGCCCGGTAGCCTCGACCGCTATGAGTACGAGGGCAAGATCTACGGCATTCCCTTCCTCTACTCGGTTTACGCCGTCTGGTACAACAAGAACATGTTCGAAGAGCACGGCTGGGTACCGCCGCGCACTTGGGATGAGTTTTTCGCCCTCTGTGAGCAAATCCGCGCCGCAGGGGTCTGGCCGCTGGCCTTTCAGGGGCGCTATCCAGGCTATATCGGCGGCGTGACCGACAACGCCTATTATCACCTCGCTGGCCGCGAGCGGTTCTACGAGCAGAAGGATCTAGTGCCGGGCAGTTTTGCCAATCCCGAATTCGTGACGGCGCTCGAGCTTATTCAGCGCACGGCGCGGGAGTACTTCCAGCCCGGTGCGCTCGGCATGAGCCACACCGAGGCGCAGCTCGAGTTTTTCTTGGGCCATACGGCGATGGTCTTTTGCGGCTCTTGGCTCAAGAGCGAGATGATGGGCAAAATCCCCGATGGCTTTCGCTTGGGGGCATTTAATTTGCCCGTAGTCGAAGGCGGGGTTGGCGAACCCGGTGCCATATATACTGGTGCCGGGTATTACTTTGTCTTCAAAAACAGCGCCCACCCCGAGTTAGGCGCGGATTTCTTGCGCTTTATGACCTCGCAGGAGATGGCCGGTACCTTTGCCGAGATGCGCGATGTTTTGGTGGCCGTCGATGGGGCGATGGAGGGGCGGACCAGCGAAGATTTGCAGGACTTAGTGGCGCTGGCACAGCAGGCGACGACGACCTATGGCACGGCCCCGGGCGAGGGTTTCCCGGAGATGGACCAGTTCCTCAACGATGTGCGCTTCAAGATCGTCAATGGGCAGATGACGCCCGAGGCAGGGGCTAAAGAGTTGGAGTCGGCGGCTGAAGCGGTGCGCAACCGCAGCCAGCAACCGGATCAGATCATCATCCGCCACCTGTGGAAGCCCGCGCTGCTGTTGGGCCTGTTGGCGCTGGCGATGGGCTATTGGTTGTACACGACGGCGCGGCAGTGGCGCGAAAGACAGACGGGCCAAGCTCCTCGACCTACTAGCACTGTGCGTCTGCCTTGGAAGGGGGTGGTGTTCTTCGTCGGTCCGGCCGCGGCGTTCTACACGCTCTTCGTGGTGGTGCCTAGCATCAAGTCCTTTGTCTGGAGCGCGATGCGCTGGGATGGACTGACCGAGATGGCCTTCGTCGGGTTGTTGCACTTCCAGCGGCTGCTGTTCGAGAGCGACGAGTTCTGGATTGCGCTGTCGAACAATCTCTTCATCATGTTCGTCATCCCACTCTGCGTGTTGCCGCTGGCGCTTTTTTTGGCGGTGTGCATCAGTCGCGAGGTCATTGGAGCCAAGCTCTTCCGCATCGTCTTCTTCTTTCCCAACATTCTCGGCGGGGTCGCGGCGACGCTGCTGTGGATGCACTTGTACAATCCACAGGGCGGGCCGATCAATACGGTGTTAGTCGCGTTGGGATTGGAGGGGTTTGAGGGGTTTGCGTGGCTGGCGCAGGACAACCTTTACTGGGCGCTGATTCCCATGTCGATTTGGGGTGCGGCTGGGTTCAATATGGTGCTGTTTTTGGCGGCCATGGAGAGCATTCCGCAGAGCATGTACGAGGCGGCTGACATCGACGGGGCCTCGGCTTGGCGGCAGTTTTGGTCGATTACGGTGCCGCTGATTTGGGAGGTTTTGTCGATAGCGATTGTGTTTATGATCATCGGCGGGATGAAGGCGTTTGAGGTGATTTGGCTGCTGACCAATCAGCGGCCGACGACCGACAACCACGTGATTGGCACGCGGATGGTGCAGGCCATGTTTACTGAGTTCAAGGTGGGGGAGGCTACGGCGATTGCCGTGCTGCTCTTTTTGATCGTCTTCTTTGGCACTACCGCGACCTTGCGCGCAATGAAGCGCGAAGCTGTGGAGTTTTGAGCATGGCGGAACAAGAAAAATTTTCTTTTGCCAAACCTTTTGTCTATTTGGTGCTATGCGGCTATCTGACGGTTGTGGTCTATCCGATGCTGTGGCTGTTGTACACTTCGCTGAAGACGGACCGCGAGATTTTTCTCAATCCTTTCAGCCTGCCCGAGTTCGACGCCTTGCAGTGGATCAACTTTGCCAACGCTTGGACTAAGGGGCACTTCGGCGATTACTTCTTCAACAGCGTCTTTTTGACCATTTCGACGGTGGCGGTTTCCATGTTGCTGGCGGCAATGGCGGCCTATGCGCTGGCGCGCTTTCGCTTCTTTGGGGTGAGGCCGATGTTTTTCTACTTCTTGGCCGGGTTGATGATCCCGTTGCAATTGTCTATTGTGCCGCTCTTTTTTCAAATGAAGGACTTTGGATTGCTCAATTCGCGGTTGGGTATCCTGATAGTCTATGTGGCCTTTGGGATGCCGTTTGCCATCTTTATTCTCACGGGGTTTTTCAAGTCTTTGCCTTCTGGGTTACACGAGTCGGCGCTGATCGATGGGGCGGGGGAGTTTCGGGCGTTTTGGTCGATTATGTTGCCGTTGGCGCGGCCGGGGCTTATTACGGTGGGCATCTTCGCCTTTTTGGGGACTTGGAACGAGTTTTTCATGGCCTTTATGTTCCTGTCTGGGGAGGGGTCGCAGGCGTTGCGCACTCTGCCGTTGGGGCTGGCTAATATCACTATTGTCAGTCAGTATCGCAGCGATTGGGGGATGGCTTTTGCGGGGTTGGTGCTGATTATGGCTCCGACGATGTTGGTGTATGCGTTTTTGCAGCAATATCTGACGAAGGGGATTACTGTGGGGGCGCTTAAGGGGTAGGGAGGGGCCGTGACGATTGGTAAGCAAAAGTGAGGAAGTAATATGCCAAGATTGAAGAATATCAAGATCAGGGGATTTCGGTCTATCAAAGAAATGACGCTGGAACTCCAGCCGCTCAATGTTTTGATCGGTGCCAATGGGGCTGGTAAGAGCAATCTCATTGCCTTCTTCAAGTTAGTAAATGAATTAATGGGCGGACGGCTTCAGCAACATATTGGAGCGACCGGGAGGGCCACAGCCAATTTGCATTTTGGCCCGAGGATAACTCCTCAGTTGGAAGCGGAGATGGCGTTCGAGGTAGAGAATGGAACAGACACCTATAGCATGCGACTGTTCCACGCTGCCGGTGATTCGCTGATTTTCGCCGAAGAGACGCTGTCGTTTCATCAAACAGGCTTTCCGAGACCAAAGATCGTACCGCTGGGAAGGGGCCATCAGGAAACGCGGATTGGAGATGAGGCAGAAAAGGATGACCCGGTGGCAAAAATGCTCCGGTATCTGCTGAATCGCTGTCGCGTCTATCACTTCCACGACACATCGCCGACTTCGAGAGTCCGGCAGTATTGCTACATCGGCGACAACCGCTGGCTCATGCCTGATGCAGCGAATCTGGCGGCGTTACTGTATGCACTCAAGTCCTCCAAAGAAACGGCTTATCGCCGAATTGTGGGGACCATTCGGCAGGTGGCACCGTTCTTTGAAGATTTTGATCTGGAGCCGACCGATTCTAAAGACATCACTCTCAACTGGCGGCATCGCAAGTCAGATCTCGTGTTTGGCCCCCACCAACTCTCGGACGGTACGCTGCGGGCCATCTGTCTGATTTCGCTGTTGTTGCAGCCCAAAGAAGACCTCCCAATACTCATAGTGGTGGACGAACCGGAAATCGGCTTGCACCCTTACGCGCTCAATGTGATTGCCTCGCTACTTCGCGCCGCAAGTCACCATACGCAGGTTCTCGTCAGCACCCAGTCCAGCGCGTTTCTCGACAGCTTTGAGTCTGAGGATATCGTAGTTGTCGAGCGGAATGGTGAAGCCACGGAGTTCTCCAGACCAGATGCCGAAGAGCTCGAAACATGGCTGGAGGAGTACTCGCTTGGGGAAATCTGGGAGAAGAACGTCATCGGCGGAGGGCCGCACTGATGGTGCGACTCCATCTCTTCGCCGAAGGTGACACAGAGCAGACATTTGCCGATACGGTCTTGAAGCCTCATCTAGCGAATCTTGGCGTCTATATGCAGAAACCGACCTTGATTGCCCACGCCCGGAAGAAGGGCATAGTCCATCGAGGAGGAGGTAGAAACTTCAGGGCGATGCAGAATGACATTGATCGCCGCCGCAAACAGGAATCGGGGAATGACGTGTTTTTTACCACGATGATTGACCTTTATGCCTTGCCTACGAAATTTCCCGGCGTTGAAGAAGCTGAGAAATTGCGTCTTGACCCATATAAGCGGGTGGAGGCTCTCGAAAAATCGTGGTTCGATGAGACCAATGATCATCGCTTCATCCCGTTCATTCAGTTGCATGAATTTGAAGCGTATTTGTTTTCTGATGTATCTCAGTTCGCTTTCTTCTTTGACAATGCAGATTCCCCAATCTCCGCTTTGCAGAGCATTGTCGATGATGTCCAGTCCCCAGAACTTGTTGACGACGGACAACACACGGCTCCATCGAAGCGGATCATCGCCGAATTTCCCGAATACTCAAAAACAACAGTAGGATCACAGATGGCCGAACGGATTGGCTTGGAGAACATCCTCTCCAAATGTCCTCACTTTAAGGCGTGGGTTGAGCGACTTGAGCAACTCGGAGCCACCGAAAAGCCGTAATTCATAATGACCAAAACGGCGACCCGGCTGACGACAGCGGTTGAAGCCTACTTCGCCGACCTGCAACGAGTCTAGGGTCCGGCGGCGTGACTGGCGAGCCATGGGCCACTGGCCAACCCAACTATTCTTGGCTCGACGACCAGCGTAATATAACGCTTGGTTTATGGTCGTTTCGCGTCGGACAGTCTGAATTCTAGGAGAGTGTAATCATGTCTGATGGAATACGGAAAAAGATCGAAGTGCATCAAAAGTGGGGTTTTGGTATGGCTCCGCCAAAGGAACATACTGTGGTCTTGCGTCAGAACGCGGTACGACTGGTCCTGAAAGCATTGAGTGGAGAGAAGGCAACAGACTCAGACTCACTCGCTGAGGCGATCAGTGAAGTCAAAGGCCTATTCAATCGATCAAAAAGAATGGACCAGTGGGATTGGTTCGTTGTCTGGGAACAACTTGGCTTACCGGAGCATAAGCGTCTGCACCGGATTGTAAGAGATTTAGTTGTCCTCAGAAAAGCAGTCGTGAATAATGATCCAATAGACTTTGAAAATGCTCGAAAACAATTACAGAATTGGGGGGCACTTACCTCACTCAAATACTTCTTAGGACTAGAGAAACCGCCGATAGAGAAAGATACAGGCATCCTCTATATGTTAGGTGTCCGCGAAATGAAGGGACTACTCAAGATTGGCATCACTAAGCGTGACGTTAGATATAGGGTTAATGAGATAAACAGCGCGACAGGTATAATAATCCCTTTTGGTGTCAGATATGTTTGGCGGGTGCGAAATCCTAATAGGGTAGAGCGAGAAGTCCACAAATTACTCGCAGACTATAGGGTTCGATCTGATCGGGAGTTTTTCAATATGGAATATAATGAAGCGGTTCGGATGATCACTAAGTTCCTTGGGGAAACACAAGGTTTGTCAAGGGAGCGCGGTATCGTCAAGCGTGTGTTGATCGAGAAGGGATACGGATTTTTATCATCCGATGGTAAGGATTTCTTTTTTCATGCAAAGGAAGTTAAAGGTACCTTTTCTGAGTTCAAAGAAGGCGATACTGTTGAGTTTAAGCGATTACACACTTCGCGTGGATATGCAGCATCAGATATTCGGCGGATAATGTAACTAAGCGACCTAATATGATTGATGTGGCGGAAGATGTGGATGAGTCGGTCGCGCGTCGCTTGCGTCAGCGGCGGGCGGGCGAAAGACGCGAGGTTGGCGTCGAGGTGGTCGGCGTTGCCCGTGCCGGAGAGGACGACGTGGACGCCAGACTCGTCGCGGCAAAAGCGATAGGCGGCATCGGGTAGCGATGGAGCCAGCGGAACCTGAATCATTGAAAGGAGTGAGCTATGACAAGTTATAAAGGTTATGAGGAAGATGTGCGCCAGACGCTGTGGTCTTGGGCTGACCGACACTATCGGGGCAAACTCGATGACGGCAAGCGAGAAGGGCGTCCGCCGGTTCTCGCGAGAGAGTTCGCATCGGAGAATGTCTTGGTTCCTCCGAAAAACGAATCGAAGGCGCGTGACATTCGCGACGCCCTTTCCCGAGGTCGGCATCGGTGGTTTCACAGCCTGAAGAGTTCCCAGTCCTTGGCGCAAAGCGTGTTCGGTGCGCTCCGCGCCTTCAACCGCCTTGATCTGCTCCAAGATGTGTACGCCGAGTGTGGGCAATCGGCCTTCTTCGCAGACCGAAATGGCTGGAAGCTCTGCTTAGAGCATGAGATGAACAACCTAAGAGAGCCGAGACCGACCAGCGTCGACGTGCTGCTGAGCGAATCGGAAAAGCGAGTCGCTATCGAATGCAAGTTCACCGAGCAAGAGTTTGGTACCTGCTCGCGCCCACGCCTGCGTCCTAGCGATGCCAATTATGCCGAACAGCATTGCAATGGGAAGTATCAGATCCAACGGTCACGCCACGAGCGTTGCGCTCTGACGGAGATCGGTATTCGTTACTGGGAACATTTGCCCCACCTGTTCGATCGGCCGTCCGACCAAGATCACGAGCCGTGTCCGTTTGGAGAAGTCTATCAACTGGCGCGCAATGCGCTGGCCTCCGCACTCACGCCACATGGAGAGCTTGACCTGACTGGAGGACACGCACTTGTCGTTTACGATGCTCGCAACCCCAAGTTCCAGGATGGGGGCAAGGCCACAGAGCAATGGACCGAAGCGGTCTCTGTGTGTCGCATGCCGGGCCTTTTGCGCCGCCTGAGTTGGCAGCGCCTGATGGCCGCCATCTCCCGTGCGCCAGAACTGGAGTATCTCGTCAATGGCGTTAGGGAGAAATATGGTATAGAGTCGGATTGACTACCGGAAAAGATCGACCAAAGAGGACGAGTGTACCGATGAACGAACAGGATGTACAGATCATTGAGAAGGACGGCGAGCCGGAATACGCTGTCGTCCCAATTGAGGAATACCGTCGCATGGTCGCCGCGCTTGAGGACGCGGCCGATTCTGCGGCTATCGAACGGGCATGGGCCGAGGACGCAGCAGGCGAGACGGTTCCGGGCGAAGTCGTAAAGGCCATTCTCGCTGGCGAATCGCCCTTGCGCGTGTGGCGGAAATACCGCGAATTCACGCTGGATGCACTGGCCGAGCAGGTAGGTGTCTCAAAAGGGTATTTGTCGCAGATTGAGAATGGACAGAAGTCCGGGACACTCGGCCTATTCCGCCGACTCGCGGGCGTGCTCAATGTGGCACTGGACGAGTTAGCACACCCAACGAGCTAATGGAATCAACCATTTTTACTCAACGAGTGCCTCTCGGTGTGTCTTGTGAGATTCCTCGTATAAGGCCATCACATCCAAATCTGGAATTTCTTCTGGTGCAAAGTACCACTTTGCAATGAGTGCCTCACCATCCACAGCCTGTACTTTAAGGTCAAAAATCACTTCTTGGGTTGGGTATGTGAGCGCAAGTTTATCACGCACTTGCTTCAGATCTACCGGGAAAGCAGCACCTTGCCTGGGCGCAGTGAGTTTGACATGCACGAAAAGCGGCATTTGTTGATTGAAAGTATTCAATCCGTGTACCGGCCCGAGAACATCGAGATAGTAGCGAAGCAACATTTCCTTATTGCGATCAATAACAATATCTCCTACTAGAGCACGGACGAGTGCATGCACGAAACGCACTAGATAGTCAACCTGTTTGCTGCTCAAGGTTAGGCTAGTGCCTTGCTCGGAACTTGAGAGAGTAAATGCGTCTTTGGAGACAGAGAAGCTATTTTTATGAACAACCTCATGGCGATATGGCAACAGTTGACAAAATAGTGCCTTGGCATAGGTGTAAAGGTACGGTTGACTATCGAAGAGAGTTGGTAGTTGGAGATTGGATTCTTTCTTCAGCAGCTCCACTTTCTTCTTAAAAGGTTGGGGAACAGTTGTAAAATTCTCTTCAATGATCCACTCAAAGATCATATCTAGAGCCTTGAAGGAAGCCATAAAAGTAAAAGGCATCATGGTGTTTATGATTGTTGCGTTATAAAGAGAGGAGAGGTAGTCTTCAGAGACCATTTCTACATTACAAAACTCATCGCCGCTCGTGAGCTCGATTACCGGTGGATCGTCCTTACCCTGCACCCTATCATAATTCTTTTCCAAAAAACTGAGAAACCAGATCTCATAATCCAACTTAGTCCGAAGTGCTGTGTTATGGACAGTAGCCAATTCCTTATCTTCTAGTTTTGATCTGATCTCTTCAAAAAGTTTTACGACCTCGGGCGTATAAAGGCGTTCGCCACAACGAAAACAAACTGCAGCTTGAACTTTTACGATCTCCGTGTGATTGCCAACTCGTAGAACTTTCTCGACTTCCTTTTCAATAATCTCGCCACTACACACTGGACATTTTGCCAACGGAGTCATTACTATATCCTCTCTACACCTCTTGTCCCGTGGTAGAATTGACGCGGCGGAAGATGTGGATGAGTCGGTCGCGCGTCTCTTGCGTCAGCGGCGGGCGAGTGAAAGATGCGAGGTTGGCGTCGAGGTGAGCGGCGTTGCCCGTGCCGGAGAGGACGACGTGGACGCCTGGCTCGTCGCGGCAGAAGCGGTAGGCGGCATCGGGTAGGGATGGGGCCTCGGCCAATAGGAAGTCGGGGAAGGCATCGAGGCTTCGACCTGAGCTCAGCCGAAGGTCGGCGAGGTCGATTTGCCCCTTTTCGACGAGCGCGTCGGTGAATGCGCGCAGGTTGTCGGGGTGGCTAAGTGCCTTGCGGACGGCGAACATGATTTGGATGCCGACGTTTTGCGCGATGGCTTGTGCGAAGACGTTGGCGCGGGCGGTCTGGTTGAGCAGATTGAAGCCGACCATTAGGACATCCCATAGGTCGTCGGCCAGGGCCTGCTGAAGCATGGTGTGTTCGAAGTCTTCGTTGAACATCTCGCTGAGACCGACGAAGCGTATTTTGCCCTGCTGCTGCGCCTTTTGCAGCGCGGGGTAAATGTCGTTGACGAGATAGGCGTAGTCTTGGGGCACGACGCCGTGGAGATTGTAGAGGTCGATGTAGTCGGTGCGTAGGTGCTTTAGGCTTTGGTCGAGGCTTGTCTGCAAGGCGTCAGGGGTGACCTGTTCGTGTCGGGTGGATTTTTTGGTGGAGAGGACGACGGTGGTGCGGTCGCGGCCCTGTAGGGCTTGGCCGATGACGGATTCCGTGCCGTAGCCTTCGGCCGTGTCGATGAAGTTGACGCCGTGGTCTAAGGCGCGGCGGACGAGGTCGGCGGATTGGGCGTCGGTTAGGCCGGCGTTGCGCCCGATTCGGCTGTGGCCGCCAGCGCCTAGCCCCATGCGCGAGACGGTTAGATTGGTGCGTCCTAAGATAGTGGTTTGCATGAAGACTCCGGGCGAAGTTTAGGGGAGGTGTTAATATAGGAGCAGGCTCAGACCTTGACCACGACGGGGTCTGTGGTAGAATTGACGTGATGTTATGAAACGAAAAGTGAAATACATCGCATTAGTCTTGGCGTTAATCAGCGGCAGCGTCTCTGCCGAAGAAGCGGACGAATCGACTGAGCTCGCCGAAGTCTCCAGCCGCGTCATTCTCTTTTTTGGCGATAGTCTGACCGCTGGCTATGGACTCGACCGCGAACAGGCTTTCCCGGCTTTGGTGCAGGCGCGGATTGATTCGCTCGGCTGGAACTTTGAAGTCTTCAATGCCGGGCTTGGCGGCGAGACCTCAGCCGGGGGATTGCGCCGCATTGACTGGCTCTTGCGCCGCCCCATCGACGTCTTCGTCCTCGAATTGGGAGCCAACGACGGTCTGCGCGGCATAGACCCCAAAGACACCCACGCCAACCTGCAACAAATCGTCGAGCGGGTGAAAGCGAAAAATCCCGCAGTGGCCTTGGTCATCGCTGGGATGCAGATGCCGCCCAATTTGGGCGCGGAATACACAGAGGCGTTTGCGGCGATCTTTCCGGCGTTGGCAGAGAAAAACGACGCGGCCTTGATCCCCTTCCTGTTAGAAGGCGTGGGCGACCAGCCCGCGCTGAACCTGCCCGACGGCAACCATCCCAATGTCGAAGGCCATCAGATCGTTGCCGAAACTGTGTGGACGACGCTGGGGCCGGTGCTGGAGGAGTTGCGCCGCTAGCCGAGCGAGCGCAGGACTTCGAGCGGCGGACTGGTGTGGACGCCGCGGCTGGAGATCATGCCGACGGCGACTGTTAGTAGGCTGACCGCGGCAAAGGCGAGGATCAGCGGCAGGTAGTCGGGCGCAAAGCTGATCTCGAAGAGATAGCGATTCAAGGCCCAGACGCCCCCCAGCGACAAGATCACCCCCGTCGCCGCAGCAAAAGCTCCCAAAAACAGGTATTCGAGCGCCATGATCGCTACCACTTGGCGGCGACTAGCCCCCAAGGTCTTGAGCAAGACACTTTCCTCGATGCGTTGGTAGCGGCTGCTGGCAATCACGCCGACGAGCACGATCAGGCCAACCGAGACGCTGAAAAAGGCCATAAAGCGGACCACCAGCGAGACCTTGTCGAGAATGGTATCGACCGTGCTGAGGATGCTGCCGAGATCGATGACTGAGACATTGGGGAATCGGTGTACGGTGGACCGCTGCAAGGCGGCCATTTGCTCGGTCGTGGCGGTGCGGGAGACGAGGACGTGGGATTGCGGTGCGGCTTCGAGGATGCCGGGGGGAAAGACCGCCAAAAAGTTGGGCATGATGCGCTGCCAGTTGACTTGGCGCAGACTGCCGACGACCACATCGATGGGGACTCCTTGGACGTCGAAGGTCAGCGAGTCGCCAACGCCAACGCCCAAGGAGGAGGCGACGCCTGTTTCCAGGGAAACGTAGAGGGTGTCGTCCGCGGGTTGGCTGCGCCACGTGCCGGCGACGATCTCTTCGGTCTCGGTGAGGAAGTCGCGATAGGTCGCGCGGTACTCGTGCCGCAAGGCCCAATTGCCGCGTCGGCCTCGGTTGGCGGTGGTGTCGCGGAGTATGGCGCGGGCAGGTTGGCCTTTGACGCTGTGGACGTGCATGGTGACGATGGGCACCTGTTGCAACAGCGGCAAATCCATCCCGGCGATGAGGTCGCTTAGCTCTTGGCGCTGGTCGGTTTGGATGTCGAAGAGCACGACGTTGGGGTTTTGGTCGGAGCCGACGCTTTTGATGTGGGACAGCAGGTTGGTCTGGGTCAGGAAGAGGGTGCTGAGGAGGAAAGTCCCTAACCCGAGGCCCAACATCAGCAGCGTAGTCTGGTTGTTGGGCCGGTAGAGATTGGCCAGCCCCTGACGCCAGATATAGCTCCAAGAGGCGGGGAAAAACCGCCGCGTGCCGTAGATGATTGAGCGGGCGGTAAGCGTTAGGAGCGCAAAAGCGACTCCAACCCCGCCGACAAAGCCAAGAGCCAGCGGCCAGCGGTCGGTGAGCCGGTAGGCGAAGAGTGCGATTATCAGGACGATTCCCACGTACAAAACCCAGCGCAGCAGGCCGCTGTCGGCTGGTTGGTCGTCTTCAAACGAGGCACGCAGGGTCAAAAGCGGCGAAGTCTTGCGAATGGCCAGCAACGGCCGCGCGGCAAACAGCAGCGACAGGCCAATGCCTAGGCCTAGGCCCTCCAAGACGGCGAGAAAATCAAAGCTCGGCTCGACCTGTAGAGGCAGCACGTCGGCGAGGACGTTGGGGAGCAGATAGAGGACCCCGACGCCGAGTAGGGCACCGATGAGCGAGCCGACCAAGCCCATGCCCCCGGCTTGGATTAAATAGATCAGGACAGTCTGACGGGCCGTGGCACCGAGGCTGCGCAGTACGGCGACGGTGGACAGTTTTTGTCGCGTATAGGTGTGGATGGCGCTGGCCACGCCCACGCCGCCGAGCAGCAGGGCGATAAAGCTGCCGAGGTTTAAGAAGCGATAGAGGTTGTTGAGGGTGCGGCCGAGGCGCGCCTTGCGGCTCTCGATGGTTTCGAGCCGGAGGCGGTCGCCCCGGGTGTGCGGGCGGATGGACTTGGCTATTGCCTGGACATCCCGTTCGGCAAAGCGGAAGAAGGCGGTGTAGGTGACGCGGCTGCCTCGTTGGATCAGGTGAGTGTCGTCGAGGTAGGACATCGGGATATAGACGCGCGGCTGGATGTCGCTGAAGAGGGCGTTCTCGCCGGGGATGCGCAGGAGGCGGCCGCCGATGAGGAAGACCGTATCGCCGATCTTGATCGAGTCGCCGACTGCCGCGCCAAACTGCAACATGAGCGCCTCGTCAACGAGGGCATGGGGCTGAGTGCGGAAGCTCTGCGCGGCCTCAGCCGGTGCCGTTTTTAGCTCGCCGTAAAAGGGAAAAGGGCCGGTGAGGGCGCGGATTTGGGCGAGGCGGGTGCTTTGGGTCTTGGGTAGGTAAATCATGGAATTGAAGGCCACTTGGCGCGCCTGAACGCCGCCGAGTGAGTCGATGAGCGCCTCGGTGGCGGGCGTGAAAGGCTGGCGGCTCGTCAATGCCATATCGGCACCTAAGAGCGCGGCGGCTTGTTGGTCCATGGCCTCTTGCAGCGTGGAGCTGAGGCTGCTCAAGCCGACGAGCGCACCGATGCCGATGGAGATCGAAGAAGTAAAAAGCAGCAGTTTGCGGCGATGGCTGCGGCTGTCGCGCCAGGCCATTTTGCCGAGCCAAGCTATCATGGGACTAGCTGATCGTCGGCGACCCGGCCGCCTTGGAGACGGATGATCCGCTGGGTGAGGCGAGCCAGCGTTAGATCGTGGGTGACCAGAATTAGGGTAGCACCGGACTCTTCGTTGAGGCTGAAGAGCAAGTCCCGCACTTTGCCGCTGGTGCCGTCGTCGAGGTTGCCGGTAGGCTCGTCGGCGAAGAGAAGCGCGGGGCGATTAATAAAGGCCCGCGCAAGCGCCACGCGCTGTTGCTCGCCCCCTGAAAGCTGCGTTGGGTAGTGGTGTAGCCGGTCGCCCAAGCCGACCCTGTTGAGGAGTTCAACGGCGCGTTCGCGGACGTTTGGCTCGCGGCGCAATTCGAGCGGCACCATGGCGTTTTCGAGGGCGCTGAGGGTGGGGATGAGCTGGAAGGTCTGGAAGACGAAGCCGACCTTTTCGCTGCGGAGGTGCGCGCGCTGGTCTTCGTCGAGACTGCCTAAATCCACGCCGTCGAGCGCGACCGATCCCGAGCTGGCGCGATCCAGTCCGGCGCACAATCCTAACAGCGTGGTTTTGCCGCTACCCGAGGGGCCGACGACTGCGCAGGTAGATCCGGTCGCGAGGGCGAAACTCACATCGGCGAGGACGGTCAGGGCGTTTGGTCCGGTGCCGTAGGTTTTGGTTAAGTGTTGTACGTTCAGGGCTATGGGGTCGCCCATGATGCCTCCTCTGTGGGCTGGCGGTTTAGGATGCGTAGCAGGCGGTCGGGATAGTCGGTGATTAGGCCATCGACGCCTAGGTCTAGGTAGTGCTGCATGGCATCGGGATCGTTGATGGTCCAGACGTGGACTTGGACGTTGTGGGCATGGGCGCGGGCGATGAAGCGCTGGTCTATCAGGTTAATTTTGCCCAAGCGGGCCGGGAACTGAAAGGCTTGGCTGACGGGGTGGTAAGCCGCATCGAGCCGCAGCCAGTGGAGAAAGATAAAGGACATTCCCGCTGATGAAGAAGCCGAAGTTGCCACTTCGGGGCAAGCTTGGCGCAAGTTCTCTAAAGGACGGCTGTGGAACGAGGCGGCTATGACGCGGTCACTTAGTTGGAAGCGCTGGATCGTGCGGCAGAAGTCGTTTACTAACGTGGCGGAGTCGTCTTTGATTTCGATGAGAAAGCGCATGTTGGGAAAGGCTGTGAATACCTCGTCTAAGGTGGAGATTGCGACTCCTTGGCCGCGATAGGGAAAGGTTTGGCCGTCTGGGCTGAAGTGGTAGCCGGCGTCTAGCTGCTTCAATTGAGCGAGGCTTAAGCTATCGGCTGCGCCTTGGCCGTTGGTCGTGCGGTCAACGCGCCGGTCGTGCAGGATGATGAGCGCGCCGTCGCTGCTTTGGCGCAAGTCCATTTCTAGCACATCGACTCCCAACGCGGCCGAGTGGGCAAAGGCTGCTAGCGTGTTTTCCGGTGCTAGTCCTTTGCCGCCTCGATGAGCAATGACCAAAACGTCCCCCGATGTAAAGTAGGGATGCGGCTCTACGGGGTGCGATGTCAGGGTGAAGGCACCGTACAACACTAGTGCTAAAAGCAGCAAGGCGAGCAAAGCCCGCTTGAGGAATAGACGCATGGGTTATGTAGGGGTTCTTGCGGGAAAATAGCAAATATAGGAATGATGGTATGTGCGGGTGCGTAGTCGGCATCCTTCGCGCCCGCTTGTTGGGTCAATCATCCACATAGACCGGCGAGGGTAGCCCCTCAAGTGAGCAGAAAGGTATCGCGTCGGCGACAGGTTTCGCAGCTATTGAGGAGGGCAACACGTAGGGATCGGCTTCGGCAAGATCAACCGAATAGCCCAGATCGCTCAGTGCTTGTAGCGTTATGGCTGAAAGGGCACCACCATTGCTTGGGACCATAAGCTCGCCGGTGAGAACGCTATGGTGCCAATGTCCACCATCTGGTTCGGTTGGGACTTTTGCGCCTTGATAATCGGCCCCCCCGGCTTGATCAAAAGCCGCAATCGCCTGCGGTCCGGCAAAATGAACATCGCCATTTAGTTCGCGAAACATTCCGCTGTCTTCCCAGATGGTACCGATTCCTAAAACGTGTCCTATTTCATGGAGTCCTATCTCCCATAGAAGATCATCGAATCGACTAGAAATCGCTATGTCAATTCCGATACAACCAATGATTGGCAAAGAATTCGAACGCAATAGAACGGGACCTCCATAGCCCCTCGCTGGCCCGTAAGGAGTTATTTTGTCAAACTTCGTTATATAAATTCGTAGATTATCTATTTGTTCGCCGGCAGGTACACTAAGCAAGTGAGGGCCACATTGCCCAGTCCAGGTATCAGAAAACTTGTAATCTGGAAGTTCCGTCTGTATCACCAATTCCCAACGATTCGCAATGCGATGCCACCACTCCTGTTCCTCCTCTGTGAAATCATCAAGAAAGACTAAGTCAAGACGGAAAGGACTTTCCGTATCTGGGAATATATATATGGAAGAAAAAGACACATCGACACCACGGAGTTGAAGATCTGGTATATGTTCGTTTATGGAGGTTGCATTTAAAGGATTATCCTCAGCCTTTAGTTCTTCCAAGTCACGCAACGCTTTCACTGGCGTGATATCGGATACTTGGTTGGTCGTAAAATACAACTCTTCTAGGTTGGTTAAATTAGCCAGTGGCGTGATATCAGATACCTGATTGACACCAAAATATAACTGTTTTAACTGGGTTAAGTTGGCCAGCGGCGTGATATCAGATACCTGGTTGGTCGTAAAATACAACTCTTCTAGGTTGGTTAAGTTGGTCAACGGCGTGATATCAGATACCTGATTGACACTAAGATCCAACTGTTTTAACTGGGTTAAGTTGGCCAGTGGCGTGATATCAGATACCTGATTGAAATCAATAAACAACTCTTCTAGGTTGGTTAAATTAGCCAGTGGCGTGATATCAGATACCTGACTATAAGTAATAATTAGATTTTCTAGGCTGGTTAAGTTAGCCAGCGGTGTGATATCAGATACCTGGCTATAAGCAATAATTAGATTTTCTAGGCTGGTTAAGTTAGCCAGCGGTGTGATATCAGATAATTGACTCGTATCAAAAGTTACTACATCGTTTACTGAGCTTCCTATTGGAATAGTATTGAATGTCCAACCAAAAATAATAAGTGAAGTTTCTATATGACGCTTAGTTCCTTTTTCCACTGGAGGGATAGCAAGTATATTATGGGGGTGAAGATACAACTCTTTCAGCTTGGTTAAGTTAGCCAGTGGGGAGAGGGAAATATCAGAAAATTGATCGAAGTCGAGAGATAGATATCGCAGTTCGGCTAAGTTCTCCAATGGGGAAAGATCAGATAGCTGACTAAATTCAAGAGATAGATATTTCAGTTTGGTTAAGTTAGCTAATGGCGTGATATCAGAAATATGATTGTCATCAAGACGTAAACTTTCTAGGTTGGTTAAGTTGGTCAGTGGCGTAAGATCATATATCTGATTTTCCGTGATGGATAGAGTGCGTAGATTCTTTGCTGCTTCTAAGCCCCTGATGTCATCAATTATTCTTCTTTCGCCTCTTACAGAATAGCTTCCTAACTGAAAGGATTGTAGAGTATTCATGTCAGCTTGAGTGATCGTCTCATCGGGTTTCTTTCCTAACATCGCCTTCAGGAGTGTCCTTAGATCCGTATTCGGGATAAAAATGCCATCAGAAGGCGAAGAGTCCGAACTGGACGCAACCGAGGAACTGTCGGATTCGGTATGCCTGTCCGCCTCGTCATCTTCGGGCGCAGTATGTCCGCCCGATCCTTCGGGCGCTTGGTGGGTGCCGTCCCCTAAGATGTCGCACAAGGCACAGTTTACTTTGCCCGCGGGCGCGGTCGGCGGCTGTTCTTTTGAGCAAGATAGGGCACAGAATAGGGATAGGGGTAAGACCAAGCGCAACATGGGTCTCCTTAAAGCAGGGAGAGGATAGCCTAGAAGAAACAGTAGAGATTTAAGTTTGCAGGAATATATTAGGTGGCTGGATTTGGGCAAGTTTTGAGCTGCCCTTTTCTTCTTTATTTTCCACCGCAGGATGGACGCGGAAAGGAGTTGGCCATGATCATCGATACACACGCACATATTTACCACGGAGACGAGACGCAATACCCCATGATAGAAGACCCCTTCCGACCGCAACCGGGCGTGGGGACTATCGAACACTTGCGGCGCGAAGCCCAGGCCAATGGCGTCGGGCGCGTGGTGCTGATCCAGACCGGGTCGGCCTATCGCTGGGACAATCGGTTGTTGGCCGATACAGCTAGGGCCAATGCCGACTGGACGGTCGGGGTTTGCACGTTGGACCCGGCTGGGGACGATAGCCCGGACGAGCTGGAGCGGCTGGTGACTGGATACAACGTCAAGGGACTCCGCCTCGAAGCCGCGCCTACGGGGTACGACCAGCCTATGGCGGAGCGGCTCTGGCGTCGGGCCGGCGAAGTCGGCGCAGTAATTTGCGCCCATTTACGCCGGGAACAACTCGGCGAGTTGGCAGCTTTGCTAGCGCGATTTCCCCACGTCCCGGTAGTGCTGGACCACTGCGCCTATCCGGTGGGGGCTAACGGGATCGAGGACGCGGCGGTGCGCCAAGCGGCGGATTTGGCGCGCTTTGAGCAACTCCACGCCAAACTCACCTTTGCGGTGACTAGCTCGGATCAGGAGTACCCCTTCGCCGATACGCACTCGCAATTGCGCCATTTGCTCGCCGCCTTTGGTCCTGAGCGCTGTATCTGGGGATCGGATTTTCCGTGCGAGCACTGGTTGGAAAACACGACCTATGCCCAGCACTTGGCGGTGTTCACCGAAGAATTAGGGCTAAGCGCGACGGAGCAGGAGCAGGTGTTGGGGGAAACGGCTATGCGGCTGTTTTTTTTAAGCCGCCGCCAGAGCGAGGGACGCGCCGTTTTGTAATACTGGTTTAACCGTTGGGCTAGATCGGTGGGCAAGGGTGTCAGGGGAGGAAGGGCTGTACGCACTTGGGCTTCGGCCTCGGTGAGGTCGGAGGTTTTAAGCTGCAAGCCAGCGGGCAAGTGCCGCGAGAAGGCCACTTGTTGGTTGAGGCGCTCGGCGCAAGCGTTGGCTTGGCGCAGGAAGTCTAAGTATTCGGCGATGGCTACCTCGATGCGGCGGTTGTAGGCGGCGACGAGTTCGGCTAGGCGTTTAGCACCGTCTATAAAAGCGCGACGGGCGGGCAAGGGCGCTCCCTCTGGTTCGGAGAGATACTCGGGCCAAGTCGGTAGGCCGAGGGCGGCCAATGCGGTTGGGCGGTCGGGGAAGAAGCGGCACAGGGCCGGGGCTTGGGCACAAATTTTGGTCTTTAACGCCGACAGGTATTCCTTTTGCGTCGCCAGCGTTTGGCTGGCTTGGATGCAGAGCTGTTCGGCGTCGCGGCGGTCTTGCAAAGTTTGGGGCAAAACCGCGTTGTCCTTGAGCAGCTTGCCGGCGATGCGGTGTTCGGGGCCGCTGGCAAAGTACGCGCTCAGGTCGAGGGGTTGCCCTTTGCCGGGGAGATTGGCAAAGTCCTCGCCCGCTATGGCTTGGGCCAACATTTCGTCAACACTGCGCCATTCGGGTCGGCCGTCGGGTTGGCGTCGAGGTGACATGGGAAGCTCCTTCATTCTGGATGTTGCGCGATGGCGCGGGTTAGTAAAAAATAAATAGTGATCTAAGGTGAGTAAATCTCTTGTCGCGGTCGCGTGTACTATGACGACACAGTGGAAACGACCTGATGGAGTCTGATATGGGCGCGGTGGCAGTCATTGGCTCGGCGACGATTGACCGCGTGGTGCAAGGCGGCGTGAGAGCGTATAAGCGCGGGGGGGTGGTCGCGTATGCTGGGCTGACCTTTGCCGAGTTGGGCGTGGAGACGCGGGTGTTGACTAATGTCGCCGTGGCCGACCGGGCGATGCTGGCGGTTTTGCAGCAACGGGGTATTGCAGTCCATGTGGGCGAGAGTGCGGCGACGACCTATTTTGTCAACTACGTCGATGGCGACGCACGGCGGCAGGAGTTGCTCGCTTGCGCCGCACCGATTGCCGCAGCCCAACTCGGGCCGATGCTCGATGGTGTGGAGCACGTGTATTTAGGGCCGCTGCATCCGCGTGATCTGGCCGAGGATGTGCTGACGGCGATAGACGGTGTGGTGAGCTTGGACATCCAAGGCTATGTGCGGCGGATTGAGGGGACGCAGGTGTTCCAAGGGATTGCTGGTAATCTGTATCCCGCCCTGCAATGCGCGGATTATGTCAAAACTTCCAATGATGAATTAGAACTCGTGCTCGCCGACTGCGGTCTGACGCTGGACCAGTTGATGCGCGATTGCTCGGTAGCAGAGTGGGTCGTCACCGAAGGCTCGCACGGCGGTTGGGTGGCAAGTGGGAAGGGTGAGCGGACGAAGTTTGCGTCGGCTCCGGTGGCGACGGTGGCTGATCCAACGGGGGCTGGAGACGTGTTTTTCGCTGCGTATTTGGCGCATCGGCTGCACCGAGGGGCGGGGATTGCTGCGGCCGCTCAGCACGCTGCGGCG
>VXML01000055.1 GCA_009841115.1 Gemmatimonadota bacterium
CGGCCTGTGGTGGAAACAGACTTGGCACGAGGCTTCTGTGCGGGTGCCGCTGATTGTCTCCTTGCCGGAGCACCGCCGTGGCCAGCTCCCGCCGACTGAAATCGCCGCGCCGGTGAGCCTAGCCGATATTTTCCCCACGCTTTGTGGCCTGACCGACGCGCCCCTACTCGATGATCTGGACGGCATCGACTTGACGCCAGCAGTGCGGGGCGATGTCTGCCCGGCTCTGGCAACACGTCCCGGCGTCATCGTCGAGAACTTGGGCAAGGGATACCGCATGATCCGCTCGCCGCGCTACAAGTACATTGCCTTTCACACCTACGAGGACCTGGCCTTCAACCTGATAGACGATCCAGACGAGCAGCACAATCTGGCAGGCTATGCCGCAGGGGAGACGGCCGCCGAACTGGAGCGACTCAAGTCCGCGCTCTTCGAGGGCTTTGATTTTGCGGAAGCCATGGAGTCGACTAGGCGGGAAAGTGCGCAATATCGCAAGCAGTATCCAAGCCGGATAAAGCCCCGAACGTCTAACCAGATCATGCGTGGAGACGGGATGCTGGTAGAAGCGGATCAGCCACTCTACTATCCAGATGTGGTCAGCCAGGACCCGCGCCGGGACTTCAGTGACTGTCCGCAGCAGCGCAGAGCTTCCCGTCGCCGTCGATGAACTTGGTGATTGCGCGCTAAAAAGCGCGTTTCAATAGACCACGGCGAGGCTGTGTTCCTGCGCCCATTGCCCTTGGTCCGTTTGAGCGCGCACTTGCACGACGTATATCCCGGGTGCGACGAGTTGGTCGTCTTCGTCGCGCCCGTTCCACATTACTTGATGGCGGCCGTTGAGCTGTACACCGAGGGTTTGCCGCCACGTAGAGCGGCCGTCGAGCGCGTAGATTTCCAGCTCTACCTCGGCGGGGGTTAGCAAGCGGAACAAGTTGTACTGGATCGTTACGTGGTCGTTGATGCCGTCGCCCTGCGGGGTGAACGCGGTCGGCTGCACTTCTATAGCGCCCAACACCTCATCCAATGCCCCCCCAATGGCGACCATGCGCAGTTGATTCGTGCCCAAAGCATCGCTAGCGTCACCCTCTTCTACTTGCTGAGGCAGGCTCTGCTCAGCGCGCGCAAATACCTCGGCTTGTACGGTGCCCGAAGCCGTGTACATGACGGTTTCTAGGTGCAAGCGCAGCGTTTGTGCACCCCCGTCGCGGATGGGTTCGGGCAGGTAGATTGCTAGGCCTTCGGGTTCGGCGATTACGCTGTCGGCATTCACTGACTGTAGGGGATCGCCCATCTCTAGGCCGAGTAGGACACCTGCGTTAGGCAGGGTTAAACGCACCGCGTCAAAACCGGCTTGTTCCGCCGTGAACTCGGCTCGCAGGGCACAGACCAGTTCGATCTTTTGCCCAGCCGGTACTTCGGCGATGTGGCCTATGGGCTGTAGGTCGCTGGCTGCGGCTACCTCACCTACCACCCGCTCGACCAGCAGTGGAGAATACTCAATCGCCAGCGAATCCAAGCGCGTAAACTCCCACAGCGTTTCGGTTGCTAAGGTCAGTCGCAGTTGCAGGTAGCGGCCGCTCGGCACTCGGGGCAACTCACCGGAATGGCGCAGCGGTGGCGACCAAAAGCTCCAGTTGTCCGCGTCGTCGATAATGGGGCCGCGCCAGCCCACGGCCGGGGGATCCCAGGGCCAGATGCGCTGCTTGAGCCGTTCGTATGCACTTTGCGTTACTTCCACGAGTTGGCCGATGTCGTCGTATCCATGATAGCCAATGGGCGTGGGATCTAGGCCGGTCTTGATTTCTACTTGGACGGATGTTGGCGCGTCGGGCGCGGCTACGAGTTGGTCGCCGTCGCGTCGCCACTTGCTCGCGCCAAAGCGCCCGCGCCCGATGTTGACTGTCTGCCCTAAATCGATCACTTGCGATGTCCACACGGCTTGCGGCGGGAATCCCCGGCCGGACACCTCTAGCTCAGCCAAGGCGAACTTGGTGTAGAACCGGCCATTATCCGGGAAGAAGACGACGCGCAGAAAGCGTAGGTATTGCAGTGGGAACTCGATATGTACGACGGCCTCGGTGTTTAGATCGACGCTAGCTAGCAGGACGTCCAAAGGCCGGTAGTGGGAGCCTTCTTCTTTGGCGACACCGACGGGGTCGAGGCTACCGGAGAGTTCGTACTTGGCGAAGGCGAAGTTGGGGCGATACGGCTCTTGGGTGAGCGCGTCGCGGCCTTCGGGCGGGTAGAAGGCAAAGCGATCCACCGGCGCGGGTACGCCGAGGTCAATGGTGTAAAATTCGTTAGGGTCGTAGTAGTCGTGTGCTGAGAAGAAGGTTGCGATATCGCCATCGACAAAGTCGCGTGGCTCGGCGCGCGGGCGGAGGTAGTTGATGCCGCGCCAGATGCGGACGTCTCCTAAGCGATACGTGGATTCTCCGGGGGAGCGCCAGCGATACCAAGGACCTAATTGGGGGAGTAAGTTCTCGCCGGGTTTGAGTTCGCGCGGCTGGAGTACGGACGGGTCGGTCGTGTCGTCCATCATCCTGTTCTGCCACGTCCACTCCGCCCACGGCTCGGTGCCGCCGAGACGAAACTCATCTACCGCCCATGAGCGCGCCGATAGGCCGCTTAGCATTAATGCAAGAGCGAACGCATATCGCATGGGGACCTCTTTTAGAGATTTTCAGCAGCTTAGTGGCTAGTGGCCAACAGAAACTTCCCCTAACCACTACCAGAACAGAGTTCCTGTGTCAATAGGAATTTCGTCGTTGGGCAAGAAGCACTCTAGCGAGTTGTGGGTGATTGGATTCCTATATTAGCGCTCACTTGCAGGAGGACGCGCAGGCCGTAGCCCGAAAAAAGCCGCCATGATCAAGCCGCTGGCAATCCGCGACGCGCAGGCCAAGCCAAAGACGGCCCCGTAGCCATAGTCGAGGATGAGTATGCCG
>VXML01000073.1 GCA_009841115.1 Gemmatimonadota bacterium
CCCCCGCCCCGCCCAGACGTACTCGCCCGCGTCGGCGATGTCACCATCGAGCGCGACCGCGTCGAGCGCGCCGCCGAGCGGCTCTTTCCCAAAAACGCTCCGGGCGACCTCCAGCGCCAAGCACTCGAACGGCTCATCGACATCGAGGTCTTGCTGTTGGCCGCTCGCCAAGACGGCCTAGAAAACGACTTCCAAGTCAAAAGCAAGGTCGCGCAACGACAACAGGAACTCATCCTCGATGAAATGTATAGTCGCGGCGTGGTAGCCGTCGCCGAGGACATAAGCCGCGACGAGGCCCGCCAGTACTTTGAGCAGCACCGCATCGGCCAGCAGCTTCGCTTGAGCCGCATTCTCGCCAGCGGGCCAGCCGCCATCGACCAAGTACTCGCCCGGCTGCGCGGCCCCGACAGCTTTGCCACCGTGGCGAGCGAACTCTCCGACGACGGCAACACCGCCCAGCAAGGCGGCGACCTCGGCTGGAAGAGCCGCCTCGATTTCAAAAACTACGTTCTGCGCCGCCAAATATTCGGAGCCGAACTTGGCGAGATCATCGGTCCCGTGCAGGAGCCAGACGGCTTTTCGGTCTTCGTCGTCACCGACGAGCGCAAAGTCACCTTCGAGGAGATGGTCCCGGCCGTCATCAAAGCCATGCAAGAGCAGAAGCACGCCCTCGCCACCTTTGAATTCCTCGAAGGATTGGCCAACCGCGCCGACATTACTGAACGGCGCGAGACCTTCGAGCTGCTCTTGGCCCGGCTCAGCGAAGCTGGCGAAGAAATGCCCACGTTCAAAAAGGGAGAGACTCAGCTAGTGCTGCTCGAACTCGATGGCGAGCCGTGGACGCTCGACAACTTCATGGCGGCCATGACCAGCGAACGCAACCCGGCCGAGATCCGCGAATTAGACGACTTGCGCCGCTTCGCCCGTCGCCTCTATGCGCTCAAGATCCTGCTGCCCCGTCACGCCCGCGAAATAGGCATCCACGAGGCCGAGCGCGTCGCCCAAGGCATTGAAGCCACGCACCGCCAAGCGCTTATCGAGCGCATCCGCCAAGTCAAAGTGCTCGAAACGCTCAAACCGTCCAAAGACGAAATTCGCGAGTACTACGAGGCACACAAAGACCTCTACGTGCGCGAAGAGCGGATCTCAATCCTCGAAATCCTCGTCGATACCCGCGCACAGGCAGACTCACTGCTGGCCGCCATCGAACGCGGCGGCGACCTCGGCGAGCTAGCCCGCCGCTACTCGCGGCGCAGCACCCGCATCCGCCGCGCTGAAGGGCGCATCCAGCTTTTGCGTCCCGACAAGTACGGCAATTTAGGTTGGGAAGCCAAAGACGCCGAGGTCGGCCAGGTCGTCGGCCCGGTCAAGACCGCGCAGGGCTTTACGGTCTTCAAGGTGCTCAACAAGGTGCCCAGTCGCCAGCAGAGCTTGGACGAGGTCTGGGGCCGAGTGCGCTCTCACGTGCTGCAAGATCTAACCCAAGAGCGCTTCGATGCGTTGCTGGTAAAGCTCAAAAATCAGTACGCCGATCAGATTCACATCTACGAGGACCGCCTGCGCCAAGGGGCTTGACGTATTACTTGACGTATTATCAGTAAAGATCGTCCCCCCCAAACCGCATCTTCCCCTTTGAAGCCTCCCCAAAGTACTGCTCCACCTTCTCCCGCGACCGGGGAAAGTACCGATTCAATTCTTCCACTACCGCTTGCACTTTCTCCATATCCTCTCCCATATCCAGCAAGAGCCGCGCGTACAAAAAGAGTAGCTGCAAGTTGCGTCGGTCCACTTCCATCGCCTTTTCTAGATGCGCCCGGGCCTCCTCCAACCGTCCCTCATCCGCTAGAGCCGTACCCATCAGCAGATTGGCTTCGGCTCCCTCTGGGTACAGCTCCAGCAGCACCTGCGCCAACTCTTGCAAGGACGTGCCTTTGAGCTGCGGCTGCCCCCGGGCGTACGTGCGTTCCAAAAGGTGCCCGTACTCGACCGTGCGCTGCCGTTCAAAAAAGGCTAGTACAATACCGACAGCCGCGACGACCAAGAGCAACTTGAGCGAGTGCAAGTATCGCATTTAGATTTCCTTTTCGTCCTCCTTCTAGACCTCAAAATACGAAAATCATATTGCCCTCTACCCCAAATGCTCCGTCGATAAAGACCCAGAGTGCAGAAGCGGAAAACTCGCCTAGCGCTAGACCCAAAAAGAAGGGTCGCATCGTCCGGTAGAGCCGCACCCCACCATAGCGCAGGATCGTCGCCTTGCACAACCAAGCCAGCAGGATGGACAACCAGCCGAAGGTGATAATCGGGTGGGTGTTGGACACTGGAAAGCCAATGGGGTGCAGGGGCCAAGCCAAAAAGCGCTGGCGCAGGTACAGCAGTGCGCCCATGACGCTAGCCCCTAGGGTAATAAAGGTCAGCCTCGGTGCAAAACTCGCCTCGGGCGCATTGGCCAGTGAAGCCATGTGATTGAAGGGCCAGCGCACAACGCCGCGAAAGTACCAGCCGTGCAGATTGATGCCGCCGTGTGCATAGGCCAAGCTCATGGTGTACCAGATCGAACCGACCAGCGCCACCACTAAAGCAAGTAGCAGCGCCCAAGGCAAGTGGCGCAAGTACCGCTCTTGGCCGGAGCTCAGGCGCAAACTGTGCATCACTGAATTCATCATATTGGCCGCCGTATCTCCCAACCACACCGTGCTCAACCCCAAGCCAGTCATATTCTGAAGACCCAACACTTGGGGGCCAAAGCCGCGGATCATAAAAGCCTGGGGCACCATCGGCGTCTGAATACTAGGCAAACCCGCCTCGCAGGTTATGCGCGCTAGGCCGATAAACACAACTAAGGCACCAATGACCAGCAGGATAGCTACATACACATCAAGACCAGTGCTTATGAGCCAAGCCAACATGAATAGGAGGCCTCCTGCGAAACCGCACACGGCCGCTCGCGGGCCGAGCAATTCCCGTCGGGTCGATTCCTCGCGGCCTAGGGCTTGACGCCAAAAACTGCCCAGATGCTGGCGCGCATTCCACAACACGAATAAAACCAGCACTAACATAGCGCCCGACATCTGTAGTGAAAGAGGCGGGCTTGCCCCGCCAGAGGTCCACATATCCCCGCCGCTGAGTTGCACGCCAATGCGAGCAAAGGCGCTTTGTTCGAGCAGTCCCACCAGACAGAAGAACCACAGACTGAAGGAGACGCCCAGCGGCATGAGGTAGGACAAACCGAGCACGGGAAAATTTAGCAGGAACGGCACGCTCATCCGGCCGTCGAGCAAGGGTATCCTGCCTTTTACGGCGAGCGGCTGAAAGGCGTCGTGGTAGTTGTGCAGCGAGTTCCACGAGTGCAACAATAGAGGTAGCAAAATCCCCAGCCACAGCAAGCGACTTTTGAAGAAGCGACCAACGCGCCGCTCTGCACTCTCGGCATCCTCGATCATTGCTAGGGGCAACTGGGTCAGCGGAAAGACCAGTCGCTCCCGGTCTATCCACTGGCCGCGCAACATAACGCCTAGGCAGAACATAACCACCGAAAAGGCCACCATAAAAGAAGTCCACATCGCCAGTGGTATGGCCCAAGCGGACCAAGGAATCGAAACGTCTGGAGGCAGCCCCTCGAAAAACAAATGCACAGCCTCGGGGTCCTGGGGAGTGACCCAAGGGTCTAGGTGAGGAATAAAGAGATTAGCCCAATTGTTTTCGGGCGTGGCGTAGTAATAGATCCCGGAAATGATGGACATGAAACCGCCGGTAAAGCCGGTAGTTACCACAGCTCCGGCTACCAGCATCATGGCGTAAATAAGGATCAGATCGGCGCGGGTAAAAGCGAGACGGCGGCTCAGAGATTTGAGCAAGGGAGAAACCAATGCCGTTAGCACAAAAAAGAACAGCACGGCAATGACGGGGATGGCATTGCCGGTCAGCAGCGAGCCTTTGACGATGAGCACGGCCCACGGGCTTATCAGGCTGACCGCCGCGACCAGCACCACACCGGTCAAGAGGGCGCGCATTCAGCTTACTCCTCACAGCCCTGCGCAACCAAAGAAGGGAGGGCAGGTACTTCCCGCCCTCCCTTCTTTGCCCAAAAGAAAACTGACAAATGACTTACAGACCTTCCCCTAGCAGGCTTTTCACCTGACCCCAAGAAGTAGCTTCAACTGCGGTGTCCACCTCTTCTGTCGGCGTCAGGAAGACATCGGGGATGCCGCCGGTATTGGCGAACTGATCGCCCATGCTCACATACGCCTGCCACCAGAAACCGTTCTCGCAGCATTCCTCAGCCATTGGATCGTTGCCGTTGGCGTTGAGGCCCTCGTCGGCATCGTCGAGGGAAATGCCCATGCCAATGGTCGATTCAGGCGTCAGGATCCATTCCGTGCTGGCGTCGGGACCGCCGCTGATCGACAGCGGATCGAAGAATAGGAGACTGAACTCGTAAAAGTACTCATTGCCCACATTGGCATTGACATTCTGGACGAAATCACCCGAATGGGTCCACCAGAAATTGAGCGCGTCCTGCTCAAAGTTGCCCAGCGCCCCATTGTACATCTGCACCCGGGGGAATTGCTCGGACATGCTCAAGCAGATCTGATAGGCCGGCTGTAGGTCCTGGTCGTTGGGTGCCGAATAGGGACCGCCGCCTTGATTGTCTGGATCGAAGTGAATCTCGCAATTGTCGTCGCGGAAGGTGCAACCGGGGTTTTTGTCCACAATCAGATAATCGTCAACCACGTGGACCATACCGTACACCCTATTCTGCCCTTCGTTCCAGCCGAGCAGAATATCTATGAAATGGTCGTCAGCGTCATCTACGCCGCCGGTCAGGATGAACATATCGGTGCTGGTTATCTCAAAACTTGGATCTACCCAAGCCCAATCATCGCGTTCTCCGTCAATGGTGGGCAGGATGTTGTCGGGAATGCCCACGGCAAAGTACAGCGGCACTTCGACTGGATCCTGGGCAAAGGAGGAAGTCGCAACAATAGGCAACAAAAAGGCAACCAATAACAGCGAGCGTCGCATAAAAGGCTCCTTTTGAGAGGTGAGTCAGACCCCAGAGATCGGGATCTGCACAGCGGAAAACGATGGAGAGCCGATACCTCCTTTCGGGGCTCTTAGCGGAATTAAGAGACAGTGGCTAATAGATGATCTTCTTACATAATCAAAATCCGACCGCATAACAAGCTAATTTTGCTCTTATTATGGGCACATTATGGTGGATGCTGAGTCAGTTCCCCGTAGATAATTAGCTGTTCCTGCGCTGCGGAAATTCGTCCCTGCTGCATGTAGATTGAGCCTAGACTGGAGTACGCCTGTGCGTATTGGGGATCAATCGCAATCGCTTTTTTATACGTTTGGATAGCTCGCTGAGGCTGGTTGATGGCCAGATAGGCATAGCCGAGGTTGTTGTACGCTCGCACATAGCTCGAATCAGCCTGTAGTAAGGCGCTGAAAACCTGGATGGCTTGGTGTGGACGCTGCTGGCGCAAATAGATATTGCCCAAATTGTTCTGGGCGTCGAGATGGCTGGGGTCGATCTTCAAAACGGCCAGATACGCTTGGCGGGCCGCTTCATAGCGACCAATGCGCCCATAGACTTTTCCCAGTCCGAAACACGCTGTGGCATCGCTGGGATTGAGCACGATAGCCGTTTTCAAGTCCAATAATTCTTGGTAGTTATTCTGTAAAAACTCAAAGTAACGCAGCACGGCCTGACCCTTATCACTCAGGCCAATGCGCAAGTAGGCCTGCCCTAAGCTGTAATAGGCTTCTGCGTGATCTGGATCGCTGCGAATGGCCCGTTCGAGGTATTCGCTAGCCTGGACGGGGTTTCCCGCATCGAGCAGCAAAATCCCCAACCGCGCCAGCAGGGCACTCGCGTCGGGATGGGCAGCTAGGGCTTGCTGCAAAAGTTGCTGGGCCTCTTCCCTCTTCTCTTGGGCCATGTACATCCGCGCGATAAAGTCATAGGCTTGGTGACGTTGGGGATCCAAGCGAACAACTTGCTGGAAGTGCTCAAGTGCTGCCTCATAACGGCCTTGAACAAAGTAATTCCACCCCAAGCGGAATTTGAGTTCGGCACTGCCGGGCAGCGCGGCAACGCCCCGCGTCAAGACTTGAATGGCAGTGCTGTATTCTGTTTGGCGGGCATGGACGCCGGCCAAGTTGATGTAGGCCTGCTCGTAGTCGGACCGACGCTCGATAGCCTGCTCGTAGTGCAAGATAGCCTGTTGGTACGAGCCTTGGCTGGCGTAAAAATTGCCCAAGTAGTAGTGAGCGATGGCTTCGTCCCCCAAGGCCAGCGCCTGCTGGAGCGCCGCCAGCGCCTTAGTTCGGTCTCCCTGATCGCTGTAGAGTTTTCCTAGTCCGGTATAAGCTTGGGCATGGGAGGAATCGAGGGCGACGGCTCTTTGGTAATGGGCTTCTACCGCCTCATAGCGCCGCAGCCGGTACAGAGCCTCGGCCAAGCGGAAGTGGGCATCTGGATCTCGGGGATTGCTAGCGACTGCTTCGGTCAGCACATCGACTTCATCGCCAGACACACGGTCTGCGCCATCGGGTGGGGCAAAGCGGCCGGCGTCGATCAGGACGGGTGGGGCTTCCCGCCAGAACTGCTCTAGTTCAAACGCGGGCGGTGCCGGGTGTTCTCCTGCTTGGAACGCTCTTTCATGGGGGCTATCCCCAGTGTGAGCCGCAACCGATTCCGTCGGCTCCGAGATATTCAGTATCTGATCGGCCTCCACGTCTTTTAATTGCTGGCGGACGCCCGAGGGCCAAGCGATATCTATCCGGTCGGCCCTGTCGTATGCGCCCAGTCCGAAGAACAAACGAGGATCGCTCTGCGATAGATAGCTAAAGCTGCTGCGGGTTTGCTGGGTTTGTTCGCGATCTCCTGTTCTCACGGTGACCCGGGAACCTAAGCCGTCCCGGTTGCTGCGGGTGCCGACCAAGCGTAGGGTGAGCCAGTGGTTTGCCGACGCCGTATCGTTGCGCAGCAACACGGCGGGCTGGTTGCTGTTGACTACGAAGAGATCGCCATCGCCGTCGTTGTCGTAATCGGCCGTGGCCGCACCGCGCCCCACCATAGCGCGCTGAAAAAAAGGACCGGCTTGCGCGGAGATTTCGGCGAAGCGCCCCTGGCCGTCGTTGAGGAAAAGCTGGTCGCGCTGACCATGCGAAACCTGGGGGTCGAAATCGGCGATATTGTCGTCTATGTGGCCGTTGGCCACGTAGAGATCCGGGTCACCGTCGTGGTCGAAATCGCAGAAATTGACCCCGAAAGCCAAGCGGTCGAAGCTAGGTGCCCCCAGCCCCGAAGCGGTGGACCGATCGCGCAATAAGCCGTCTCCTCTGCCTTGGTAGAGGGTATTGCTCTCCCACTGAAAATTGGTCACCACGATCTCTAGGTGGCCATCTCCGTCCGTATCGGCAATGTCGGTGCCCATGCCCCCTTCGGGTTTGCCCGCTTCGTTGTAGGCCGCGCCAGCCGCCAAGCCGATTTCGCTAAAAGAGCCGTCCCCTTCGTTGCGGTAGAGGAAATTGGGCGTGGCGTCGTTGGCCTGGAATAAATCCGGGTCGCCATCGCCATCCCAGTCGAAAAACACCGCCCCTAACTCGCGTCCTTCGAGGCTGAAAAGCCCTGCTTCTTCGGTGACATCGACGAAGCGACCGTCGGCCTCATTGCGATAGAGAAAGTCGCGCCGACCGGGGTATTCAGTGGGGGCGTAGTGACGCCTATCTTTCTTCAGGCGACCGTTTTCATCGAGGGGATCGGTTTCGAACTGATAGTCGAGATAGTTGACGACGTAGAGATCTAGGTCGCCGTCCAAGTCGTAATCGACAAAAGCCGAGCCAGTGGACCAACTGCGGTCGCTATCCGGGATGGCTGCGGCTGTGATGTTAGCAAAGAGACCGCCTTCGTTGCGGTAGAGCACGTTGGTGCCAAAATTGGCAACGAAGAGATCGGCATCTCCATCGTTGTCGTAATCCCCCGCGCTACAGCCCATGCCGTAACTGGTATCGGCGACCCCAGCCGCCGTTTCGACGAAACGTCCATCTGTTCGGTTGCGGTAGAGCGCATTGCGGGGCGGCTGGGGCGATACGTGACCGGGCAGATCGGCCCCATTGACGACGTAGAGATCCATGTGCCCGTCGCCGTTGTAGTCGAAAAAAGCTGCTCCCGAGCCGAGGGCTTCCACGCCGTACTTCCGGCCTGAAAGACCGCTGGTATGCTTAAAGTGGATACCAGCGGCCGCAGTGACATCGGCGAAGTGGACCATCGGCACTGACCGCTCGTGCGGGCGCAGAGGCGGATCGGCTACTGGGGAATCAGGCTCTCGTCCGCATCCCCACAGCAGCAGGCAGGCAGCGAGCGCCTTGGAGGTAAAGACCTGCCGGCCCACTTCAGCGCACGAGGGTCATTCGCGCTAGGTAGCGCGCACCACCCATCTGCGCCGAGACGAGATACAAGCCGCTGGCAGCCGCTCGCCCATCCTCGTCGCGCCCATCCCACGCTAGCTGATAAACGCCGGCTGGCCGGTAGCCCCGAAAGAGCTGCCGTACCTTCTGACCCAAGATATTGTACACCTCGATATCGACTTCGCCGGCCTCCGGTAGTGCTACCGAGATTGAAGTTGAGGCGTTGAAAGGGTTGGGGAAATTGAACACCCGCACGGCCACAGGTCGAGCCGCTGGCGCAGGAACCGGGATCACGAGACCCGCCTCAGCGGCCAATTCGAGGCCGGCCGGCATCAGCCCACTGGGCACTCGTGCTGGCACGTGAACCGCTATCGTCGAATCAGTCAGGGCGTGCATGAAGGCCAGTAGGTCTTGCTTCTCCTCGGCACTCAGGTTTAGCGGTACTAGCTCGGGATCGATATTCTCGGCGGGAACGGAGGCTTCGTCGCCGCCACCGCGGTCGTAGAACTCAATTACATCCTCCAGTGTCGCCAGAGCACCGTCGTGCATGTAGGGGGCCGTCTGCACGATCTGGCGCAATCCCACCACGCGGAAAGCGCCAATGTCGCTGCGGTTGCCCGTATTGAGAAAGCGGCCTTCGTCTTTCCCCGTCGGACGCGGAGTACCGGTATTAGTCGTCGCCGAGGCCCGGCCCGGCCCAATCTGCTCGACGCCTTGGGCGCGAAAGCTCGAATCCGTAAACAGCGGGCCGCTGTGGCAGTTGACGCAGCGAGCCTTGGTGTGAAAGAGTTCGAGCCCGCGCTTTTGCGTCGATGTCAGGGCCTCGTCGTCGCCCGCCACGTAGCGATCATACGCGGTGTTGACCGTGTTTTGCTCGCGCTCAAACGCGGCAATGGCCCGGCCGAAGGTCGAGCGCGTGATGACCGACTGCAAGGGCGTTGGATCGTGGGCGCAGCCGAGACGCGGCAACTGCCGGGCCACGGAGTCGGCTTCGGCTGGGAAGGCTTGCTCGAAAAGCGCGACGTATTCGGGAATCCCCCGCAGCCGCGTTAGCACGCTATCGACGGCCATCTCGCGCTCATAGGCGTCGCCGCGTAGCTCCACGCGCACGATGAGCGGCCGCAGCGCTTGGGCCTCTAAGCCGCGGTCCTTGCCGTCCCACAGCATGAAGCCCTTGGTCGAAGGCAGTCCAGACTCGTCGCCGTTGTACCCGACGTTAAAAAGGGTCATGGTGTGCCGTGGCTCGGTAATCACGGTATCGCCGGTGACAGCCGAACGCCCCGTCACCCGCTCTGGCCCCAAGCCCCTGCCCCCGACACCTATCGCAAGAGGTAGCCCATCGGCCATGCCAAAGGTCGGCAGGTGGCAGGTGCCGCAGGCTGTGTCCTTTTCTCCGCTGAGAATGGGATCGAAGAATAGCAAGCGGCCCAGCTCGACGCGATCGGGGTTGTAGGGGTTGTTCTCAGGGTAAGGCACTGGCGGCACCGGCTGGAGGCCGAAGCGCTGCCGCAGGTCGTCTTCCTGCCCCGGTGCGCTGGCGGCACTGGCGAGCAAAGTCAGCGCGACAGCGATGGTTAGATATCTCAGTTTATTCATGGTTACCCCCTTTGGGCCAAGCCAACGGGAAACTCTTTATCTCGCCCCACGTCTTGCCGCGCAACACCGTACCCGTACCTAGAGCGGCGCTGGCGGCACAGCGAAACCCCACGTCCGGGCCTTTGAAGTTCGGGGCATCCCGCGCTCGGTACGAGGGCCGCACGTGGCTGGCGTCAACCGCATACGAGCCGCCGCGCACGGCCTTGACCCCAGTGCTGTCCGGCCCCGCGGGATTGATATCTGGGCCAAAGACGTAGTAACTCGGATGGTACCAGTCGTTGGTCCATTCGAAGACATTGCCCACCATGTCGTAGGCTCCAAAGGGGCTAGAGCCGTCTCGCGTTTGGTAGCCGTCCCTATTGGAACCGTCGAAGAAACCGACTGGGTTAGTGCTGAGGATAGCCCCGAAGCCGCGCTCAAACGGATCGTTGCTCTGAAAGTAATTGGCGCGAAAAGCATCGAGGCCGTCGCCCCAGGGATACTTGCGGCCATCGTCACAGCGCGCGGCGCGCTCCCATTCGGCTTCTGTGGGCAATCGCTTGCCAGCCCACTGACAGAAGCCCGCGGCGTCGTACCACGTCACCAGCGTAATGGGGTGGTTTTGCCGCGCAGCCGTATTCTGCAAGGTCCACTCTGGGATCATCGCACCCGTGTCGCGCTGGTACTCTCCCCATTGCGCCACCGTGACCTCGTATTTATCGATCAGGTACGCGTCGAGGTAAATCTCGCGCACGGGCTGCTCGTCAAAGGCTTCGCCTTCCATACCTCGGGGGAAAAACCCGGCCGGCACTAGGACCATGGTGGTGGCCCAATCCGTGGGCAGCGGGACGGTCCGCTCGACTTTCTCGTGCTGGGCGCAAACCGGCAGGGCAATCAGCGCGCAGAGGGCAATTCGACCGATCATATTGGCATATTCTCCAGATAAGAACTTGGTTAGGGCTGTTGGAAAGTAAGATACAAATCGAGCGGGAATTCCGCTCCAGCCCGCGACCAGCCCATTTGCCTTGTTCCGTGGCGCGGGTATTTTATAAAATTATTAAAATTTATTAAAATAATTAATTTAAAATAATTAATAATGAACTATTGGGATGTTCATCTTCTGAGATACGTATGCGAAGGAAGGCATTTATGAATTTTCACATGGCCCTCGCCGCCGTCTTGATCTTGGGCAGCTATCCGTTAGCAGCCGACCAGTTGCGCTACGACTCGGCACGCGATTGGCGTCAATGGGGTGATTTGCCTTTGGGAGCGGTGGAATTGACCCCGTCCGGTACGATCCAACTCACAAAAATCGAGAAGGGGATCGACGCCGTGCGAGATTTGGACGAATTCGGTGGCGGCATCCGCAACGCGGGTTCCAACCTTAATACCGCTCGTTTGGCCATTGACGGCAACCCGGCAACCGGCTGGGCACCCGACCCGGAGACTGACCCAGGTGAGTGGTTCATCGAGATTGACTTGGGCCGCGCGGTTTCGGCCAAAAGCGTCACCTTGGTATTCGATGCGGAGGCTCCGCCCTTTGAACTTTTCGACCTCCTGCTTTCGACTGGCGAACCGGAAACCGACTTTATCGCCGCACCTATTGAAGGCTCTCTAGTCTATCGCGTCAAAGGGCGCATCAAGGAAAACAGTCGCCATCGGGTGACGTACCGAATAGAGCAAATCGACGAAGAGCCGATCCAATTCATCCGCTTCGAGCCGCTGCTCATAGCGCCCGATGCGCGTCTCGCCGAGGTCGAAGTCGAGACCATCGGCGACAACATCGCCCTCGGGCTATTGGAGCGCGGCGGGAGCGTTGATATCAACATTAATCTTGCCAGCAACGACTCGCAGCCCCTCGGCAAGGCGAAAGCGCTCTTTGACGGCGACTTGTACGAGCGCTGGCGTGCTGGCACGGCCTCTAGGGGCCTCACCGACATCCTCGCCCACATGGTCCTCGACTTGGGCGCAGTCTATTGGGTCGATCAAACGCGGATTATCGGTGGCGTGGTAGTGCGTTCCGGGTTTGGCGGCGGCATTACCACCAATCACTACGTTCACCGCCGGCGCTGGGGCTTCCGCTTCTACGAATTTATGACCTCGGACGGCTCGCTTTCTCCCGACGGCACGCGCCTATGGACTAAGCACTTTTCCGGTGCCTCGCCTGGGAATCAGACCTCCAAGGGACTAGTCGATCACCATTTCAACCTATTGCCGACTCGCTTTGTCCGCATCTTCTGGAAGTACTGGGACACTAGTTGCTATTCCTTTCAACGGCTCGGCGAGGAGGGAGGCATCAACAGAGTCCCCGGCTGCGGAGCGGGTGGGACCACCGACGAGATTCAGATTTTCGGCGAGGGGTTCCCGTCGGAGGTCGATTTCCGCTCCCCCCTGATCGACTTGGGTACCGGCAAGAACCTCAATTCCGTGGAGTGGAGCGGAGACGAGCCGTCCGGTACGCGCATTGAAATTCGCACCCGTACCGGCAACGAAGTCATCGAGACGTACACGTACCGCGACAAAAACGGCAAGGAAGTTACCGAGAGGAAGTACAATAAGCTCATTCCCAGTTTCAAAGGCCCGATTGACACCACCCTTGCTGTGAGCGGCAACTGGAGTCCGTGGAGCCGCATTTACAGCTTTTCGGGCGAGGCTTTTCTCTCGCCCTCGCCGCGCCGCTACCTCGAAATCGACGTGCGCATGACCTCGGATTCGCCGACTGTGGGAGCTTCTCTCGACCACTTAGCCGTTAACTTTACCCAACCGCTCGCCGGCCGCGTACTCGGCGAAATTTCTCCTCAGCAGACCCTACCGGGAGTACTGACGGAGTTTACCTACTACTTGCGGCCCGAAAACGCCAGCGGATTCGACCGCCTCGCCGTCGAGTCGGACACACCGGTGCAATTTACCAGCGTCGCGCACAACGGCACCGCACTCGACGTTCAGATCGACACCACCGCAAGCGGTTTCCTAGTCCATCTGCCCAACCGCATCCGCACTGACCAACTCATTGAGCTGAAGTTTGCATCCTCGGTATTCCGGCAATCGACGCGCTTTGACGTCTTTTTGCAGGACAGCGGCCAAGACGAGAGCGTGCGGCAGCGCGTGGATCCAGGTGACGCCACCGACTTGGTCGAGAGCAGCACCAACATCGTCAGCTTACCGATTTCTCAGGAGTTGCTCGCTAATATGTCCTTCTCGTCCAAGGCGATTACCCCTAACGGCGATGGGGTCAACGACGAACTGAAGTTGGAGATCGCGCTGGTCAATGTGCTAGCGCCACGTCCCCTGCGCCTGCGCCTGTACGACCTTGCCGGCCGCCCAGTGTACGACCGCGGCGAAGACAGCCTCGCCGGCCATCGCAAGCTCATTTGGGATGGCCGCGACAGCCACGGGGATCGCGTGGCCCCAGGCCTGTACGTACTCGAAGTCCTCGTCGAGGGCGACGCTGGCGACGAGAAAACTCAAGCGCTTATTTCCGTAGCCTATTAACAGAAGATTCGCGGGTAAAAAAATCTTGACAGATAAGCACATATTTATTTGTTTACCCGACTATGTATGAAAAAATTCCCGAAAAATTACCGAGGAAAGGAGGTCCGAAGTACAACTGATGTACTTTTAAGCAGCTTCGTAATCCCGCCCGCTGAAACCCTGTGGCGGGCCTATTCTCTTTCCTTCATACAGAATCACTATTGAGGAGGATTCAATAATGCGCAAAGTCCTAGCTTTAACTCTAGGCGTATTGCTCGTCGCTGGTGCTGCCTTCGCGCAGGAGCCGGCTGAAGTACCGCTCTTTTTTGCCGTGGGTATCCCCAGTAACGCCCTGCCCACTATCGATGGCGACAATTCCGACTGGGCTTGGGTTGATCGCAGCTTTGAGGTCACCATTGAAGACATGAATCCGCTGACCGGCGGGGCCGACGATGCCGATGACTTGTTCATCGACCTGATCATTGGCTGGAGCGATGCCAACAACCGCATTCACGCCATGGTTCACGTCCACGACGACTTCCTGATCGTCGATAAGAACCCCACCTGCACCTTCCGCGATGACAACTGCGAAGTGCATTTTGACCCCGACAACCAAGGCGGCGGCCCGTACTCGGCACCCAACGACCAAGACTTGCAGCCGGCCTACCAGATGTGCCTGAGCTTCTCCGAGCAGTTCTCGCGCGTCCAGATGTACAACGGCGCGCTGGGCAATTTTGAGCAGGACGCCCTGAACTTCTGGTGGACCCACACCGACTTCGTCGATGCCGGTCACGTCAATCAAGGCCAAGAGTACTACTACGAGTTCAGCGCCGAGTTGATGGACCCGATCTCGATCAGCGGCGGCCCGGACGCCAGCACGGTGTGGACGCTCGCAGCCGAGCAGACCATCGGCATGTCGATCTCGGTTGACGACGCCGACGAAGGTCTCAACGCCAACGGCAACGATCCAATGTCTGAGGAATGCTGCGAGAACGGTTTCTGGTGGCAGGCCCAGTACAGCATGGCCGAGCAGTTTATGAACAGCGGCGGCATGCCCGATATCTTCCTGACGCCGATTGAAGCTGTAGATACGGCGGTTGAGGAAAGCTCTTGGGGCCAAATCAAGTCGCTGGTAGGCGAAGAGCTCTAAACCAAACTTTAGCAGTCTTCGTCTTAAGTTATGTTCACAAGGGGAGGGGAATCGATTCCCCTCCCCTTATTTTGTTTATGGGGACGAGAGGCAACGCGCGCTATGTTCAAATGGCGATTTAGGCTGTTGATCTGCATTCTATTGAGCGCTAGGGCGGCTAGCGCCGTGGACGTGTGGACCGCGGGAGGCTCTGGATTTGCATGGGATGATGTCGGAGAACTGACCGGCCTCACTACCGATGTATCTGTCTTGCTCCCGGCCGTGGTGGACTCGACCACAAATGCCGTCGAAAACCTCACCCTGACGCGGCGGGGTGGCAACATCTCTTCGCCGCAGTCGCGCGAGAACCTGACCGGCTTGCTCACCGACGGCAATGCCGAGACCTTCTGGCGCGTCACCCGCGAACGACGCCCCGATGGCACCTCCATGGTCATCGACTTAGGCGCGATCCTGCCGATCAACCGCATTCGCTTTCAGGGCAACCCCGATATCTTTCTCCGCGCTTATGAGCTTTTTGTTCACGACGGCAACCCCGCGCAACTGCGCGATGACCGTCCGATTGCCTTCATCAACAAAGTCAGCGCCAATCTCGAACAGAGCGAATCGGATATTGACGCTCATATCCCCCTCCAGTTTGTGCGCTTTATCCGCCTGATTAGCCGCTCGGGCCAAGAGTTCATCATCGAGGAAGTCGAGGTCTTTGGCGATGGCTTCGCGCCCACTGGCAGCTATCTCTCCGAAGTCATCGACCTCGGCGAGGCGGCCAACTTTGGCCAACTCCGTCTGCAGACCCGCTTCGACCCCTTGACTAACGTGGTATTGCAGACGCGCACAGGCTCGGTGCCCGACCCCAAAATTTACTATCGCAAAACCGATATCTTTGAAGGCGAGGATCGGCAGGAAGAACCCATCTTGCCGATAGGCTCACCCGAGGCGGTCGACGAGTACGACGATCTGACCTCGTCCGACAAGGGCGCGATCATCGACAACATCGACGAATGGAGTCCCTGGTCGGCACCATACGAGGACTTCTTTGGCGATCTACTATCTCCAGGCAATCGCCGCTACGTCCAGTTCCGCCTGTTGTTTTCGTCCGAGGACGCGCGCCAGTCGGCCTTTGTCGATTCGCTTTCCTTTGATTATTCGACCCCAACGCTGGCCGAAGACCTGACGGCCGAAATCACTCCAGCGACGGTCACCCTCGGCGAGAGCAATACCTTCGACTACTACATTCGCTCGACTTTCGGCCCGGCCAACGACGGATTCGACCGCGTGGAAATCCGCACGCCTTTCAAGGCGACGGTCAACAGTGTCGAGCTAGATGGGATACCCGTATCCTTTACAGAGGAGGACGCAGAGGACGAGAACAGTCTGGCCATACAACTAAGCGACGACCGAGTAACCGAATCAGGCCAGCTTTTGCGCATCCGCTTCGAGGCCATGGTGACCGTCTATGGCACCACTTTTTTCGCCAAGGTCTTCGACAGTCAGACCGGAGAGCTCGGTCAAGACGTGGTGGCCGGAGACGCCACCCCCGAAGCCCAAGCTGATCGCCTATCTATCCAAGGCACATTGCGCCAAGAGCTCGTCCTCGAACTGAAGGCTGATCCTCCGATATTCAGTCCCAACGGCGATGGGGTCAACGACCAGCTACAGTTGTCCTATATCTTGCTGCGTGCCCTCTCTCAGGTGCCCGCCGACCTAATTGTGTATGATCTCGCGGGCCGCCCAATTCGGCACTTACAAAAAAGCGGCGCGCTCAATGGGCCACAGCAAGTAACTTGGGATGGCTTAGACGAGAGCGGTTCTATTGTGCCACCCGGGCTCTATATTCTGCGGCTTTCCATTGATACGGATACTGGCTCTGAAGACCGATCACTGCTGATAGGGCTGGTGTACTGAGAGCGCGGCTTATGTCCATCCCACTAGGGGATACTAAGGGAACACGGCTATGACAATCACTCGCGCACTATGCCTCGTTATAGCGTTGGATAGTTTCGCCTTTGGCGAGCGCATCTCGTTTGACTCCCGCTCCACTTGGCAAGAATGGGCGCACCCGGTCGGTGCCGTCGAACTACAAGCGACCGGCCGAATCCAACCCGTGCCCGTGCGCAAAAACATCGACGCCGTGCGCAATGCCGAGCACTTTGGCGGCGGCATCCGCAGCGTTGGCAGCAACGCCCGCGACGCGGGCCTCATCATGGATGGCGACCCGGCGACTAGCTGGTCGCCCGACCCGGCCGACGGCATTGAAAACGCCTATATCGAACTCGACTTGGGCCGCTTGGTGACGGCCTCCGAGATCGTCATCACTTTTGACAAATCCGCGCCGCCTTTTGAATTTTTCGACATTCTGCTGTCAAGCGGCGAGAAGTTCTTTACCAACGCACTGGTGCCCGTGGAAGGCACCTTGGGCTACGGCCTCTCCAAGGGGGTTGGCTTCAATGAGAGCCATGAGCTCGTTCTTGATCCCCGCCAGCGCACCTTGGGCTTGAGCGCATCCGGCTCGGACGACATTGGCGGTGGCTTTGTCGATGGCACCGTCCGCGAGTTCAAGGAATCTTCGGGCCTAATCCGCATCGTTCGCATCGAGTTGTCCAAGTTCGTCGAGGGCGCTGGCCTAGCCGAGATTTCGGTCTCCACTATCGGCGACAATATCTCCCTCGGTATCATTGAGCGCGGCGGCAACATCGAACTCATCACTGACTTGCAGGCCGTACTCTCCGGTGGCGAAAATATGGTGGACGGCGATATTGTCACCAACTGGGGCATGCAGACTTATCACCAAACCCAGACCGGCTTCGACATCTTCAATCGCATCATCTTTGATCTAGGGGCCCATTACTGGATTGACCAGATCCGCATCATCGGCGAACCGGCCGGTGCTCCATCGCGGATCCGCAGCCGCTACGCCAACTTTTTCTGGTACCAGCTTCTCGCATCCGACGGCTCGATCGCTCCAGACGGCACCTTGAATTTTCACGAAATCGCCTTTGTTGACGACAGCCCGTTGAACGAGACGACTATCCGCAACTTCGACCACCAATTCGACTTGCAGAAAATTCGCTACATCAAGCAGTATTTCCCCTCTTCCCGCCACGGCGGCCAGCGCACGGGCACCCATGGCTCCTACCGCCTCTTCGCTCTGATTAGCGAATTCCAGATCTACGGCGAGGGCTTTCCAGCCGAATTGCAGCTAACCTCGCCGATCCTCGACCTCGCCGAAGCCAAGGCCCTGACCTCGGTTGAGTGGGATGCCGACGTGCCGCCTAACACGCGCATCGAGGTTCGCAGCCGCACCGGCAATGAAGTTGTCGAGAATGTTCACTACTTCGACAAGAAGGGTAAAGAGATCACCGAGCGGAAGTGGAACAAGACGCCCAAGAGTTTGCGCGGGCCGACCGAAACCACGATCTCCGTCGGTTCGGACTGGAGCGTCTGGAGCGATCCGTACGTGGCTTCGGGCGCGCTCTTTAACTCGCCCTCACCGCGCCGCTATGCCCAACTCGATCTGCGCCTGATTTCCACCGACCCCAACGCGGCACCGTCGATCAATGCCCTGCATTTGAATATGGAAAATCCCATTGCGCTCGAAACCCGCGCCGAGGTATTTCCCAGCCAAGTCGAACCAGGCGTCAAAAAGGACTTTACGTATTTCGTCCTGCCAATTTTTGGCGGGCGCTCGCAGGGCTTTGACCGCCTGACCATGACCGCGTCCGTGCCCGTTGATTTCACCAGTCTAACGTTGGGAGACGAGCCGGTGGAGGTCGCAGTCACCCCAATCGCCGAGGGGTTTGTCGTCGATCTACCGACCACGGTTCGTCGCTCGGAGCTAATCGAGCTTTCGTTCAGCAGCACCATTTACCAAAACCAGACGCGCTTCGACCTTTTTCTCGGCAACAGTAACCTCGACACGGAGGTGCGCCAGCTCGTTGACCAAGGCGATGCCAAAGCCGATGTGCCGAGCGAATCCGTCTCCGTGCAACTACCGATCAACGACCTCTTGCTGGCCAACATCGCCCTTTCGACCTCTGTATTGACGCCCAATGGCGATGGGGTCAGCGACGAGTTGACCATTGAATTCGACGCGCTCAAGCTGGTAACGCCGCGGCCCATTCGGGTCCACATCTACGACTTGGCCGGCCGCAATGTGCGCGCACTCGACAGCGGCGATGGGCTGGCTCGGCGTTACCGCTTCACTTGGGATGGTCGCGACGGCACTGGTGCGCTCGTGAGTCCAGGTACTTATCTAGTACAAATCGAGATTGCCGGCGACTCCCAGACCGAGACAGTGCAGCGGATCGTGCCGGTGGCCTACTGAGGGGGACTGCTTTTGCCCACCTTACAGCAAAAAGGAACTGCGATGACCCGTGCTGCACTCGCATTAGCCTTCCTAGCGATGGGATACAGCACTCCGACCGCGGCCGCGGAACAGCTCAAAATAGGCGGCGATGGACTGGAGTGGGAGAGCAACTCGCTCGTCTTCAATGCACTCGAAGTCACCGAAGATGGAGGACTCTCGCCGCTGGAGGCCGACCCCGAAGAAAACATCCTGCCGCGCATCAAGGAACTCGGCGGCAGCGCGACCACCTCGGTGCGCACGGCTGCGGCGCGTTCCAATCAGATAATCAACGAACTTATCGACGGCTCCCACACCACGGGTTGGCGCGTGTACACCAACCCCAACGGCGCTGAACTTGAAGTCGATATGGGTGCCATTTTCGTCCTTCACCGCCTCTATTTTCGCCGCGGCGTCCTCAACGACGACGAGCGTTCGCTGCGCGGCTACGAGTTCTACGCCAACGATGGCGATTCGCTCAACTTCATTGGCGGCAACCCCGTGTACGCGCTCATAGCACAAGACCGCTCGCACGGCCTGCCCGAGCTGGATCTGAGCTTTCCGCCGACCAAAGTGCGTTTTTTTAGGCTGCGCAGCACGGGCGAACGCGGCTTTCAGATGGGCGACCTCGAAGTGTTTGGCGTCGGCGTCACGCCCTTTGCCCAGTTCATATCACAAGTGATTGACCTCGGCGAGGCGGCCAACTTCGGGCCAGTCGATGTGTATGGCCGCATCGACGGTGCCGCGCAAGCCCAGTTCAGCACCAAAACCGGCTTCGTCGCCACGGACTCGCTCTACTTCCGCCAGACGGGCATTCCCGGTGAATTGGAGGAAGTGGCCCTAGCGGATTTCGACCGCACACTCGATCCATCGTACGCCGGCGTCGTCCTCGAAAACGACCGCGACTGGAGTGCTTGGTCCCCGCCCTACGCCGAGTTGCTCGAAGCCTCGATCCATTCGCCGGACAACCGGCGCTATCTCCAGTTCCAATTCAAGCTCCTGTCGGGCAGCTTGCTCGACAAAGCCGTCATCGACTCGGTGGTCTTTAACTACACGGTGCCGTCCCTCGCCGATTCGGTCATCGCCGAAATCAGCCCGACCACGGCGACCCTCGGGCGGGAGAACGAATTTACCTATCACCTGCGCTCGGTCGTCTCAAGCGGCAACCGAGGCTTTGACACCGTGATCATCCACACTCCGTTTGCGGCCCGCGCCACGGGCGTGCGCGTCGATGGGGTGGAGGTTGACAACTTCACCACAGCATCCGATTTGGGCCGCTTACAGGTGAGCTTTCCCGATCAACGCATCACCCGCAGCGGCCAAGAAGTCGCCGTGCGCTTTGCCAGCTTGGTCACCGTCTCCGGCACGGAATTTCGCGGCGAGGTCGCCGACAGCCAATCCGACGCGTTTCCGCAGCGAGTCGCTTTCGGCGATGCGGCCGAGGAAGCCGCCGACAACACGCTCGTCGTCAGTGCCCGCATCGACGATGAGCTTTTTACCGGCGTTGTGTTCTCGTCCGCGGTAATCACACCCAATGGCGACGGCATCAACGACCAGATCTCCCTCGACTACATTCTGCTCAAGGCGACCCACGAGGTCGAAGTCGAGGTCGTCGTGTACGACTTGAGCGGCCGGCCGGTGCATCGCCTTTACCAAGCCCGCGATCGCTCTGGCCCCAACCAAGTTAGTTGGGATGGCCGCGATGCCGACGGCGTGGTGCCGCCAGGGATGTACTTGCTCCGCCTCAAGGCCGCTACCGACGCTGGCATCGCCACGCAGATGCGGAGCATTGCCGTAGTGTATTAACCTACAGGGCCGGGCCATCTCGGCCACCGATCTTTTTTCCGCGCGGTTAAACCGCGCCAAGCACAAGTGAACGCCTAAGGGAGGGTTGTTATGCGCAAAGTTATGTTCTGGGGGGTTGCCCTGCTGGTCCTAGCCGTTGCAGCGTCCAGCGTCCAAGCAGCAACCCCGGGGCGCGAGCGCGGCGCCACCTCGCAAGTTAGGATCGAGGGCTTTGACCCACTGATCCCGACCATGCGCAAGTGGTACGTGCCCCAAGATCTCTACTATATCTATAACTGGGGAGGCTACAAGTACACCAACTACGCTAAGGAACCGTATCAGCGCTATGTCAGCACGCAGTTAGAAGGCACGGGCCAGTACGACATCTTCGGCAACTGGATCACCCGTGGCTGGCGCATTTACGAGTGGCGCCAGCAGCAGCCGCTGGCCTTTGGTAGCTCGGTCTTCAAAGACGGCCGCTTTGGCTCTTGGTTCCAAAACCTATTGGTGGCTGCGGATTCCAAGGGCCAGTACTACTCCGCTCTGACCGTCGGCGATTACATCCGCACGACCCTGACCCCGCTGACCTTCAGCCGCTCGCGCTTCAACGGCGTCCAATGGGACTTTGCGTCCGACAAGTACGAGGCCACCGTGCTGCTGTCGCGCGTCAATGAGCCGGTAAGGATAGCACAGGGGTCCAACCGAGTACAAGATACGGACTTCACCAACTTTATCGGCCTGCGCGGCACTGCCCAAGTCGGCGACTTCATGGGCTTAGGAGTCACGTATGTCAATACGAACTTCGGCTCGGCGAGTAGCAATTTCTCGGAAAACTCGCGCGCCGGCTTGCTCACCAGCAGCCAAAATTCGGGCAACGTCACCGAAATCGTCATCCGCATCTCTGACGACTCGCCCGGCGACGCCTCCGGCGCTTTGTTCTTTTCGTCGCAGATGATCGTCGATGGCCAAGAAACCTCGGTCAATCCCACCATTGAGGGCGGCCGCCAGCGCGAGGGCTTCCTCGAAGCCCTCGAAGAGGCACCGATTCTCCTCCGCTATCGAGTGCCCGATCCGCTGGTGGTGCAAAAGGTCAGCTTTGCCATGGTGCTCTCCAACGACTATCGAGTGGAGATAACCTCCAACTTGCAGACTAATATCAACGGCCAGCCCATCTTCTTGCCAGTCACTCGCTCCGAAGGCAATGTGCGCGACAACACCAACCAGCGCGTCGTCCGCTTTGACTACGGGCTACCCTCGGCCAACCAAATCGCCAGCGTCGATTTGACCATTGAGGATATATGGGGCCTAGAGGTGCGGGGAGAATTCGCGCGCAACACCCAGTTTCAGCGCTATCCCAACATCAACATCCAGAAGCTGAGCAACCTCAAAAAGAGCGATCGCACAGCCGATGCTTGGTTCGTCAACGCCACGCGTCGCACCGGCCGCTACTTTGGCTACGGCGAGGTGTTCAGCATGGACCACGGGTACACCACGCGCGGGTACATCACCGACCAAAACGATGTGGTGGATTACGAAAACCAGCGCCAGAACTGGTTCGAGTACATCGACGATAACGACGATCAAGACCAACTCGTCGATTGGCCGCGCTATGGCGGTGCGGGCGGCGACAACGCCGTCTTCCCCGGCCTCGACGAAAACAACGACTTGCTCTCGGATTTCAACGAAAACTCCAATCTCACCCCGGACTACGAAGAGCCATTCTTGCGCCACTACATCGACCCGCCAGACTTCCTCTTCGGCGTCGATATGAACCACAATACCGTAGTGGATCGCTTTGAAAACGACGACGAAGCCGACTATCCCTACCGCAAAGGGCATCGCGGCTGGAATGTGTACGGGGGGGCCGAGATTTACCCAGGAGTTAATCTCACCGTAGGCCGCAATCGCGAGTGGCTGATCGCCGGCGAAGAGCGGTCAACAGCCATGTACGCCTTGCTCAGCGCGGTGCGCGACATCTCTAGGACGGGCAAGTTTGAAGCCTTCCACATGATCAAATCCGTTGAGGACAACATCGCCGACAACCTGCTGCAATGGGTGCAGCGCCCCGGCTCCATTGGCGGCTTGCAACCTTTTGACGACCCCCTAATCACCGGAAACACCCTCGTCAATCAGAGCTTCGTCGGCTACAAGTACACCCGAGGCAACCTGACCTTTGTCAACAAGTTCCGCCTCGATCACTTCAAGCAGCGCGATGACGCAGCCGAGCGCCTCCGCGATAGCGCGTTCTACGGCGTGATCAACAAAGCGGACTATCCGTTTTCCATTGGACGCAACATCACCTTGATCCCGCGCTGGAAAAACATGTGGCGCAAGCGCACCCAACCGCGCGCCGTCCAGCTCGATATCAACGAGTTGAGCGAAATTTTCTCCCTGTCCGCGGTGTTCCCAGTGCTGACGAGAAGCCGCGTCGAGGTCGGAGTGGAGGCCATAATTTTCCGCAATGCCGTGGCGATTCCCGACCCATTGCCGCCCGAATACATCGACGATTTCATCGGCAGGGTGTTCACCGTGCAGTACACCAATCGGGTCCAGTACCAAGGATACAGCGTCACCTCCAACGTTGGCTTTCAGGTCAACGACATCAACTTTGCCAATCTCACCGACCAAGACGTGAGCAATACCATTGCCTTCATCGAACTCTATGCCGGGCTAGAAGAAGAGCGCTTGGGCGGTCGGCCAGCCGAAAGAAGGGGATGGAGCTTCTAAAGCCGCAGACGGCTCTGCTGGCCTTGGGCTTATGGGCCTGCGCCGACGTGCCGCCAGAAAGCGCGTCGGCGATCTTGGCCCGAGTGGGCGAAGTCGAGATTAGCGAGCGGGATTTTGCCGCGGCCCTAGAAAAGCTACCCGCCGGCAGCGAAGCCCAGCCGCTTGCGGATTGGCGTCGCCAATTTCAGGCCCTCATCGACAAAGAGCTGCTGCTGCTCGAAGCACATGCCCAAGGGCTAGACGAAGCGGTCGCCGATGCGATGGCGGCTTGGGAGCGCAAAGAACGGGTCGAGGCGTTGCTCGCACGCGAGATGGGCGAGCAGTTGGCTTATACGGAAACGGAGCTAGCGGAATTCTTCGCCGAATCGGGCGCGGGCCGCGAAATTCGCTTGCGGCGTTTGCCCGTGCGCGAGCGGGCCGCAGCCTTGGCGGCACTTAGAAAAGCTCAAGAAGGATTGGATTTGGACGGGGAGTGGAGCGAGAGCGGGTGGCTCAACGCGCTCAACGCGGGCGACGTGCGCACAGCCGCCCTGTTCCTGCAGGAAGTGGGAACCGTTGAGTTGGTAGAAACTGACGGGCAGTATTTGGTGGTAGCCGTTGCGGCCGAGCGCGAGGTCTCGTTGGCAGACCGCCGACCGCTCGTGGAAGCGGCTCTAACTCGGCACAAGAAGCAACAGGCGAACTTAGCCTATCTAGAACAGTTGACCAACCAGCACGCAGTGCAGTTAGATACGGCCGCGTTGCGGCAGGTCGCCGCGGGCGCGGCGCGGCCAGAGGTGCGGTTGGTCCGCAGTGCTGCGGGCGATTGGAGCGTCGGGGACTACCAGCAAGCCCTCGCCCGACTCGGGGCAGACGCCGGGTCGCAGCCGACCGATGTCAGCGCCCTCGGATTCAAGGTGACCCGGGCCTTTGTCGCCGACCAGATTCTACCGCAGGAGGCACACAAGCACGGTCTAGACGCCGAGTTGGAACTGCGCCGCGCAAAAGTGCACCAACAGAAGCTGATCCAAGCCTTGTGGGAGCGAGAAATTTACGCGCACATCCAGCTTGACCCCGCGCAGGTGCGCGCCTTTTACGAAGCCAACGCGCAACGCTACGCCCGTTCGGGTGTGCTCGGGCGGGAACTGCAAGCGCAAGTTGCGCGTGATCTGCGCGACGCCCAAGCCGTGCCTCTGTTCGACCGCTACATCGCGCAACTGCGCGAAAGATACGCTGAATTCGTCGCGGTGGAGGAAGGGCGGTTGGGGGAGTTTGTCTCTCGACGCAGACAGGCTGCCAACCCAGTCGAGCTATGAGTTTATCAGAGAGGAGTGTTTCCATGTACGCTTGCCAAAAAATCTCCATCCTCGCCGCTGCGGCCCTCTTGTTGGGCTGCGGCCATTACCTAGTTCCCGGGCGGTTTCAGCCCTTAGAGGTGGCCCAGCAGCAGACCGATGTTCAAGGGTCGAGCATGAAAATCCTCGACGACGGTACGGTCACCTTCGTCCAGAACCGCCTCGAAGTGTCCGTGCGGCCTATGGAGGACGAAGAGATCAATCGCCAGTACCCGGCCCAATCTACCAATGCTAGAGGTCCGGCCGACGAGCTACCGTCCAACCCGTTCACCTATGGCAATTGGACCGACCCGCGCACGGGCAAGGCACCACAGCGGTTGTCTGTCTTCAAGATCACGGTCAAAAACTACGAATACCCCAAAGTTAAGTTCGATCCACTGACGGTGACCGTGGAGTCGGCCAATGGGCGGCGCTATTATCCTTGGGGGAGTTATGACGTGGAGGAGTACTTTCGGCGTTTCCCCCTAGCCTTCAACGGCTTGGGTTATTTGCGCTTTGACGAGCGCCGCGATATCTACAATAGAGCCAGATATCCAGACGACGATTTTTGCTTTTCAGGACAAGAGGTCGAAGGCTACGTGGTCTTCTCCAAGATCCACGACGATGTCGCCGAAATCTCCTTCCACATTCCCGAGTTCGGGTTGCGCTACAACTTCCGCAACGAACCCATAGAGACCATCGATCTCAGCTTCCGCTTCAAGCGCGACATTGAGAAGGTCAAAAACATCGACAAGTTGGCGGCCAATTAACCGGGCCGATCAAGCTGTATAGCCTAGGGGCAGGCTCCTCGGCCTGCCTCTTTTTCTGTCTGGTGTCCGGTACACTTTCATCAATGCTGTCCAAATTCCTCCTATCCACCACCGCGGCCTTTTTCCTGCTATCAGTCACGGCCCTTAATCCAGCCACCATTTCGCACTGGATTGAACGGGCCATTGGCTGGGAGCCACTACGCGAAGCGCCAACGACCGACGAAGCACCCTCACTGCGAGAAGCCGTCGCGCAAATAGACGCCGCCGACCTAGAGCACCACCTCCGCATCCTCACCTCAGACTCGTCCCGCGTCACCGGCTATGCAGGAGCCACCAACGCAGCCCGCTATATCGAAGGAGAATTCCGTCGCCTCGGCCTCCAAGTCTCCAGCGAATTCTTCCCTCTTTCCGTCCCCCTAGATCGCGGTGGTCGGCTGCGCTTGGCCGGTTCGGACGAAGCCATCCCCATCTACGGATTGTGGCCCAACCACGTGCGCCCGCCGTCCCTGCCACCGGGCGGCGTCTCCGGGCACCTCATAGACTTGGGACAGGGCAGCTTGGCCGAGATGGATGGGAAACGGCTAGCGGGCAGTGTCGCACTGATGGGATTTGGCTCGGGCAACGCCCACGTCGAAGCGCGAGCCTTGGGCGCGCAGGCTATTCTGCTGTACGACGATGGCCGCGTCACGCGTAGCGAGGCCGCGGAAAAATTCCTCCAAGTGCCCGTGGACATCCCGCGCTTTTGGGTAGAAGCAACAGACGCGGAAATCCTGCGGCAGCAAGCGCACAGCGGCGACACCCAGGTACATCTCGAAGCACGCATGGACTGGGAGCAGGTCCAAGCGCGCAATATATTCGCCGTCCTCCCCGGCTTGGCCGAGGACATGCCGCTTGGCCAGCGCCGCGAAATCCAGCAGTGGGACGAGCAAATCATCGTCCTGCAAGCGCACTACGACGCGATCTCGGTCGTCCCCGCGCTGGCCCCAGGGGCTGAGAACGCGACCGGCATGGCCGCGCTGCTCGAAATCGCGCGTTTGCTCGCCACCGAAGGCACCCGCTACACCGTGCTCTTTTTGGCCACCCCAGGGCACTTTCAGGGTTTGGCCGGCATCAACGATTTTCTCTACCGCCACGCGCGCAAAAGCGAGCATTTCCTCGACCAGATCCCGCCCGCCGAACGCATCGACTTCCGCCTCTTCGTCGGCCTCGACTTGGCCAGCCATAGCCCCCGGGTCGGCAGCTTTACCATGGGCACGTTCTACAACTCGGCTTGGCGCAACGACGACTATCAGAAGAACCTGATGGCGCACTACGCTTCGCGCTTTGCCCGCTATAACCGCGAGATTTTCGCCGACTCAACTCGCTACCAAGACGCCATTGCCCCACAGAAGCGGGTGTGGAAAAACTTCATGCCCGTGCGGCTGGCCCTCGACAGCGAGGCCGCGGCTTTCGTAGGCAAGGAGGCACTCTCTTTTGTCACGCCCAACCAACTGCGCCAGCGCGTCGATACGCCCCTCGACCGGCTCGAATTCGTCGCGCTCGACAACCTCGCCGAACAGACCCGCACCATAGCCGGACTGATGCTCAAGGCCGCTTCCGACCCAGACTTCTTCAACGACACCAAGCTGACCCTGCGCGATTGGGGCCACAGCCTAGAGGGCAACATCTACTGGTTCGACCGCGACGTGAATTTCGCCGTGCCCAAGGCTCCGGTGCCCAACGCCCTCGTCACCTATCTCCAGCCCGGCCCCAACTCCGTAGCTGGCGTGCGCACCTTTATGGCCACGCACGGAGACGAGAGCGGCTACTTCAAGTTCGACATTGTGCGCAACCGCTTTGCCAACCGGATCCAAGCCTTTGAACTCGACGAATACGGGCGCATCGTCTCCGCGCCCGACCTCGGCGAGGAGGGCGACAGAACCTATCCGGGCACCCAGCCGTATGGCTGGTGGGAAAACCGCATGTTGCAGGTCCTCTTTCGCTGCCGCGCCCTGAGCTTCTTGGAAGTGGTCGATCCGCGCTATCTATCGGCCATGGACCGCGTCAACGTCCTCGGCACCAACGATGCGCCGCCGCGCTCTTTTTCTCTCAACTACATCGAAAACCAGAGCGCAGTGCAGGACCGGGTGGTGCAAGCTGGCGTGGTCTTCGCCGAGCCGGGAACCCGCGTCAAGATCCTCGCCGGTGAGGGAGCGTTTGGCGGCGAGAGCGCGCTCGCCGGCGTGCGCTACATGCTCACCAACGCGGACTCCGCCCTGTTCGCCGATCTCGATCCGGCCCGCGTCGATCTGGCGACCATTGAGCGGGCACAGGGCGATGGCTTCCCCGTCGAACAAGGCCTCATTCCCTATCCGGCGTTGCAGGCGGCCCGCGACATCTGGATCATCGACGAGGCGCGGATCAAACAAATGGTGCGCCACGGCATCGTCCTCGAACAACTACAGGCCATGCACGAGCAAGCGCGGGAGGCACTGATCGAGGCCCGCGACAAACTCGCGGCCTTCGATTACACCGGTTACCAGCGCGCAGTGCGCCGCGCCCTCGGGCTGGAGGCCCGCATCTACCCGGAAGTCAAGGCCACTGCTAACGACGCGGTCCGCGCGGTGATTTTTTACTTCGCGCTCCTGTTGCCCTTTGCCTTCTTCTGCGAGCGCTTCTTCTTCGGCTTTCCGGACGTGCGGCGGCAAATCGCCGGCTTTGTCGGCATCTTCGTCCTCGTGTTTTTGATCTTGCGCTTCGTTCATCCGGCCTTCAAACTGAGCAGCTCGCCGTACATCATCTTCCTCGCGTTTGTCATCCTCGCCTTGGGCGTCCTCGTCATCTTCATCGTCATCACCCGCTTCAAGGCACTTCTACAACGCCGCAAGGGCGCAGCCGCGGGCGTACACGAGACCGACGTGGGCCGGATCGCCGCGGGTTTTGCGGCCGTGCTGTTGGGCATCTCCAACTTGAGCAAACGCCGCCTGCGCACCGCGCTGACAGCCGCGACTCTGACCTTTTTGACCTTTACCGTCAATTCCTTTACCTCGGTCAAGTCCAGCCTCGACTTCTATCGCCTGCCGCGCGACACCCCGCCCCTGTACGAGGGCGGCCTCATCCGTGACCGCGCCTGGCGCGGCATGCAGGATTCCATCTTGGACTACGTGCAGAGCGCGTTCGGCGACCGCGCCTTGGTCGTGCCGCGCGCCTGGTACTTGTCGCCGGTCGAATCCGAACGGGCCTATATCGACTTTGCCGCCACCGCGACCGGCGCGGCCAGTTTCGCGCACGGCTTGGTGGGCCTGCAGCCAGCCGAAGCCGAGGTTACAGGACTCGACGCGCACATCTCGGCGGGCCGCTTCTTCGCCGCGGGCGACGACAAGACCGTCATCTTGCCCGACAGCCTAGCTGCGCTCGTCGGCATTGGCCCCGAGGACGTGGGCACGGCTTCCATCGCGCTCTACGGCGAGGAGTACCAAGTCATCGGCCTGTTCGACAGCGCAGCCCTGAAAGAAGTAGTCGATCTCGATGGCGAGCGCCTAACACCCGTGGATACAGTCAAAGACGCCGGTCTCATCACGCGCGAGAGCACCGAAGATCCGCGCGCCTTGGCCGCCACCGCGGTCGAGACCTTCAACCACCTCGAAGTAATCAACACCCTCTTCTTGCCCTATGAGCGCGTCCGCGCCATGGATGGCCGCCTGCGCTCCATCGCCATTGCCGCAGACGCAGACGACCCGGAATTCATCCAGCGCGTGGAGTCCTTTATGTCGCGGGTGGCGCTGACCCTGTTCGTCGGCCAAGGCGACCGCGTCGTGGCCTACAGTTCGATCGGCTCCACCGAAATAAGCGGAGCCGGCCAGCTTTTGGTGCCGGTAATCATCGCCGCCTTGATTGTGCTCAATACCATGATGGGAGCCGTGTACGAGCGCGTGCGCGAAATCGGCATCTACAGCGTCGTCGGCTTGGCCCCCAGCCACATCGGCCTGCTGTTCTTGGCCGAATCCACGGTCTTTGCCACCTTTGGCGCGGTGGTCGGCTACGCCCTAGGCCAAATCGCCCATCTGTCCATGCTGCAATACGGGCTGCTCGCCGGCCTGACGCTCAACTACTCGTCACTCTCCGCGGTGTGGGCTACGGTAGTAGTCATCGGCACGGTCTATTTATCGACCTTGTACCCAGCGCGCATGGCGGCCAACATGGCCGTCCCGGACGTGACGCGGCAATGGCAATTCCCCCCACCCGTCGGCGACCACTGGCGCTTTGACTTTCCCTTCACGGTCGGCGGGGCCGAAGTGCCGAG
>VXML01000110.1 GCA_009841115.1 Gemmatimonadota bacterium
TTCGCGAAAGGAATGCGTCAATGCCATCAGTCAAGAAGCCGGACGAGATCAAAAGTTTACTCGAAGGGCCGGTCAACTCCATCCCCGCCACATTTTTGCCCAACGGCCAACTAGATTGGGAGGGCATCGGCCGCATAATCGACGTTGGCATCGCCAGTGGTAGTAGGGTCAGCCTGCTGACTTACGGGGACAGCCAGTTCGAGTTCCTCAGCGACGAAGAGGTCGCCCAGCTTACCCGCTTTTTGGTCGACCGGGTCGCCGGACGGGCATTGACGGTGGCGGCTACTCGGCGCTGGCCAGACGATCGGGCGGTCCAATTCGCCGAATATTGCCGCAGTTGGGGAGCCGACGTGCTGATGGTACTGCCACCGGAACAAGCCCAACTGCAGGGCAAAGTCATCCAATACCGCAAAGTAGCCCAAGTCATGCCCCTGATGTTGGTGGGGTGTCCTTCCTATGAAATTCTTGACGCGCTGCTCGACGTGCCCAACATCTGCACCTTCAAAGAAGACGGCACACTCGAATACGCAAAGGCGACTGTGCACCGCTATGGCGATCGGTGGAAGTTCATGACCGGCGGGGGCCTATGGCGCAATTTCGCGCAATGGCCCTGCGGCATCCGCGCCTTTTTCTGCTACCCATCTTCGTTTGCTCCCCACATAGCACAAAGCTATTGGCGGGCCTTCCAAGACGGCGATGCCAAAACGGCCCAGACCATCATTACCCAAATCGAGGAACCTTTTTGGGGAGTGGCCACAGATGTGGTAGGTGGCGGTCAGGCTGTGTGGCGCACCGCGCTTGAACTTAATGGCATTGCCTCGCGCTGGTTGCGTCCGCCTATGGTCACGGCCACAGACGAGGAGGTGGAGAAGATAGGTGCTGTCTTGGATGCCATCGGGCTGATAAATCCCCTCTGAGCGAGATTAATACGCGGAGGACGCACTTATGCCCAAACCCCGCCTGATGTTTGAAAACGACTCGCGTCACACCTTGCTCTACATGTGCGAGCCACCCGTTACGCGAGAAGGGTGCGAGGCTGCGGTCGATGAGTTGTTGGGAACGCCGATTGAGGCATTGGTTTTCAACCTCGGCTTCGGCAATGCCTTTTTGCACGACACCCAAGTGGCCGACCACTGGGGGCCAGAGACGGCGGCTACTGCTCAGTTTCGGCCGGAGGACGACCACCACTGGGAGCACCTCGTCTTCCAGCGCGCCTATCGCAATGCCCAGCAACTCATCGCCGAGGGCTGCGATTTGCTGCACATCGTCTGCGACCGCGCTCGGGCCAAGGGACTGCTGATCTACCCCTCGCTCCAGGTGCAGGCCGACTTAGGCGAGGACTTGCGGATCGGCGATACCCAATTGGCCGATTTTGCGCGACCTGAGGTCCGCGAGATGCGCTTTGCCCTGATTGAGGAAACCCTGCAAAACTATCCGGTGGATGGCTTTGAGCTCAACCTCAATCACTACGCTGGCGGTGCCTTTTTTCACCCGGACGACATGGAGTGCGGCTGGAGCATCTTTACCGACTGGCTCCAGCGCGTACGCGAGGCCGTTAAGCAAAGCGGCCCCGACCGCGAGTTGGCCCTGCGCATTCCTACTAGTATCGCCGGTTGTCGGTCCCTTGGCTTGGATCCAGAAACGTGGATCCGCGAGGGGATTGCCGATGTTTTGGTCGCGGAGAACTTCGCGTCCATGTCTCTGATCGATGCGACTGCGGATTTCCGGCCCCTGGTTGCGGCGGCCCAAGATGCGGAGTGCCGAATTCACGGCGTCATCCGCAACAACGTGGACTCGGACCGGCTGGGCGCGGCCCCTATTGCCATGGTGCGCGCCGCTGCGACCAACTACTGGGCACAGGGCGTCGATGGGCTGAATTTGGTCCATTGGGCCGGCAATTGGCCGTATGGCCCGTCCTTCTACGAACAGCTCCGTGAACTGCCGCACCCGGACGTGATGGCGGTCAAGGACAAAATCTACGCGATCCCCACGCCCACGGGGCGTTCCGCTGCACAGCCGAAGACCGAGCCGGGATTCGTCATGCAGCTACCGGCTCCGCTGTCGCTAGAGCAGCCTGTAGCACTAGAACTGCCGATCAGCGACGATCTGCCGCGCTGGGGGGCGGTGGGACGGGTTCACGAGGTGATCTTGCGGATGCGACTGATGCGCGCTACCGACCGCGACCGCCTCAGCTTCAAGCTGAACGGCGATGAGTTGCCAGCGCATATTACGCGCAAGATCGACCACATCTATCAGATGACCGCGCCGCGTTACCGCTCGCATTCGAGTTACTGGTTCGTCTTCCGGCTGGACGCGGCCCACTGGCCGGTGCAGGGAACCAACGTCGTAGAGGTCACCTTGCACGAGCGCGACTCGGAGGCTACGCCGCTCATCTGGGTGCGGGATGTGGAACTGGAGGTGCGCTACCTGCGCAGCAAGAGTACCTATCGCGGCATGCACAACACCGACCCGGACTTGGGGCCTTATGAATGCGGCGTTACTTGAGAGGGCTGTCGGATGTAGGGATTCGTGATCCTAAAGGTTGGATATGTAGCTTTACCACCTATAAAGGAAACCGGTCATGCTGCACCGTAAGCTATTATATGATATCGACGTGCCGGGGGCGTTGAGGTCAACTGGTAAACACATAGGATAGCTTAATACGGAGGAAATTATGTCCAGCCATCTTGAAGACGTCGAGTACAAAAACGGCAAAAAGCACGGCCCTTGGGTGCTGTACTACGCCGATGGCGGCAAGCGACGCGAAGGCGCTTTCGACATGGGCAAAAAGACGGGCAAATGGATCGAGTACTACAGAAACGGCCTGCCTGCTAGTGTCAACCACTACCAAGAAAATCGGCTCACCGGCGACCACGTAGCCTACTATGAAAACGGCAAACGGAAACAGGCTGGGCAGTTCAATGAA
>VXML01000067.1:0-101660 GCA_009841115.1 Gemmatimonadota bacterium
AATTCCTGGGGCGGGGGGGGCGCCCCCCGCCCCCCCGCCCGCGCCGCCGCCGGGGGGCCCCCCCCGGGGTGGGGCCCCCCCCCGCGCCCCGCCCCCCCCCCCCCCCCCCCCCGCGGAACTGGCGCGGGCTAATACCGAGTTGATTTTCGCGTTTGTCGAGTCGCACCAGCGCGGCGGTGCTCGCGTAGAACTGCCGCTTGACGGGAGCAAATATCGGCTGGAGCGGGATCGCGGGCCGAGGCAGCCGAAGTACGAGCCAGATGCTTAGGTTCTCAGGGCATGGCCGTCGGTTATGCCGCAGCCTTTGAATAAAGTCCGCTGCACGGCGCGGTCGTGTGCGAGGGCAAAGTCCGGCATCTTTTCGCCGCGAATGCACGCGGCTAGCTCTCGCAACAAGCTCGGCGGGGCTGGTCCTGGATCAAGCTCTACGTTCTGCCACTCGCCGGCTTGGTACCCCTCGGTCTCCTGAGCTAAGAAGACGCGCAGCTTGTTCGAGCCGAGTGGCTCGTGCAGCAGGGTGCCTTGGGTTCCGTGGACCTCGATCCGCCGGTCCATGCCGATCTGCATGGCGGTCGTATCCACGATGCCGATTCCATCGCGACACTCGTGGACGACTACTGCGTTATCGACTTCGGCCCGCTCTCCGTAGTGCTTGCCCAACACGCTTTGGACGGCCACTGGCTCGTCCATCATCGCCACCATTAAATCCACCAAGTGCCCGGCCATCTCGAAGTACACGCCGCCGTGATAGGCGGTAAATTCACCGTATAGCTGCTTGTGCCAGCCGATTGGCTTGGGAATGTGCCCGCGATACATAAAGACCTGCCCTAGGGAGCCTGATCCTACCAAGCGCAACATCTCGGCCACTGCCGGATTGTAGCGCCACATATAGGCCATTTGCAGCATCAACCCCTCGTCCTCAGCGAGCTTGTGGAGCCGCTCTAATTGGGCTAGATCGACGCCGGCTGGCTTTTCCAACAACACGTGCTTGCCGGCGGCGAGCGCCCGCTCGGCATAGTCGAGGTTCTGATACACGTGCCCTTCCACGACCACGGCTTCTGCTTGGCTGTGTAATACGTCCTCGATGGAGTCAAAAACCGGAATGTCCAGTCCGTATTCCGCCCACCGCTCCAGATTCTGCTGAATCACTGCGGGATCGGAATCGTACATCCCCGCCAGCTCCACCTCGCCCGCCCTTGTTGCCGCCTCCCGCACGTGCATGGACGCGTGACTATGCCAAGCGCCTAGGAATGCAAATCTCAACATGTTTTTGTTTTTCCGTACCAGGTATTCACAAATTCGTCCACGCCAAAGCCCTCGGGCATCTCGCTGTTAAAGGTGCGCAGGGGCCGGGATTCAAAGTTCGGCGGATCGGCTGCGGGACGAAGGTCAGCGTACATGTCGCTGTAGTGCTGGTGGACGCGGGCCTCGTCTTGCTGCAATCGCTCGTTGAGCACGGCCAAGCGGCTTTGCAGGGCCTCGGCCTCGGCAGCGGTAAAGCGCTGTGCCATGTCCTCGGCGTAGTACGCGGGCGGCGAGCCGTCGACCAGCGGTTTGCGCTCCTGTACGGACATCTGGGCGATCTCCGGTCGATGTAGAAAGACGACCTTGTTGGCGATCCGACACAATAGCACCACGCTCACCATGCGGCCGGACTCGCCTGGGTGTAGCTCGGCCAAGCAGGTGCGGAATTTTGGCTCGTCGCGGGCAATCAGCGCGCGGAAGAGCGTTTCAATCTGGTCGCGCTCTTGATCGTAGCACTCGGTCCAGTGGGCGAACTGGGTCTCGGCCGCGGGCGAGAGGTGTTGCCGGAAGCCATCGGCGTGATACCAGTCGAGATGGTGGTGATATGAGAAGATTTGGCCGCCGAAGGAGCGGTAGCCGAGGTGGATGGTGCGGCGCATCCGGCTGGTGTACTTGCTGCCCCAGTGCATCATCAGGTTGGGATAGACGATGCCGTCGCCGGGCTGTAGCTCGACGGGGATGCCGCCTTCCAGCGGCACTTTGGGGTCGAGCATGAGTTGCCGCCGCTGCGCTTCGTTGGTCGGCTGTTTGTGGCTTTCGGGGAGGATCCAGAATACGTCGTCTTCGTAGAGCGCGATGTTCCACTGCACGTATCCGGGGGCGTTGGCCATTAGATCCGCTTGCATGCCGCTGAGTGGTGCCTGTTCGGCTGAGCTGGCGTCGCGGTGCCAGTCCGTGTACCCGTAATCGACCAGCCCGCTGCACAGCGCGCCAAAGGCGGTCAGGGCCGTCACCGGAGCCTGCATGAGTTGGGCGCTGACGCCAAAGGTGGTCTCGCCGAGGCAAAAGTCGATGAGATCAGCGGTCTCGGCGTCAATCGAATTTATGTTCAGTCGCGGATGGATTTTTTCGTACCAAGCACCGCCGAGCGGATCGCCGGGTTGGCGCGCGGCCGCAGAGCGCGCCTTTTCCCGGTCCACCATCCACTCGATGGCGAGCCGCATCGCATCCAACCGCTCGGGCGGCACGACGTTGCGCAAGATCAGATAGCCTTCGCCGCGGAATTGTTGCAGATCGACGTGCACAAATCTCTCCTATTGGTTGGGAGATCGCTGCATGGCTTGTTCGATCAAGAGTCGGTCCTGCTGCGTGGCTTGTTCGATTAAGAGTCGATCTTGCTGGCTTTGCCGCACCTGCGCCTCTATAGCGACCGGGTCCCACTCGGACAGTAGCCGCTTTTGGAGGACGGCTAGGGTGGCCGCGTGGGCTGGATGGTTCGCTAGGTCGTCGAACTCGTTGGGGTCGGCCTCTACGTCGTATAGCTGGGGAGAATCGCCCAAGCTGTAGTGGAGCTTGTAGCGGCCGCACCGCAACATGGCCGTGGGCCGCTTCACGCCGTGGGCGAGGTATTCGGAAAATGCTTCGTCCTTCCAGTTTGCATCTTGCCCTTGTAGCAATCCCAATAGACTATCGCCATCCAACGGACCTGCGCTGGGCGCGTCGGCCACATCGACGATGGTCGCTACCAAATCCACTAGCGAGACCACTTCGCCGATGTGCTGACCGGCCGGAATTTCCCCGGGATAGACCATTTGCAGCGGCACTTTGGCGGACGCCTCGTACATGCTCGACTTCCGCCACATGCCGTGCTCGCCGTTCATTTCCCCGTGATCGCTGAAATGCACGATGAGCGTGTTGTCGCGTTGTCCGGTTTCTTCTAGGACGGCGAGGAGGCGGCCGATCTTCTCGTCGAGATAAGTAATGAGTCCATAGTAACCGGCGCGGGCGCGGCGCACCTGTTCTTCGGGAAAATCGACTCCCCCGAACATGGCCCGCATCCGCTGGTGGACGGGGTGCTGGCTTTCGAGGTGGCCGGGGGGGATCTCCGGCATGTCGATTTGGTCGAGGGGATAGAGGTTGAAAAACCGCTCGGGTACCACCAGTGGAAAATGCGGCGCAATAAACGAGACATTCAGCGCCCAAGGCCGCTCCTTGCGGGCCGGATCGCGCAGATAGGCCAGCGCTTGTTCCTCTACCAGATCATCGACTTCGATCTCTAAGGTCGTCCCCGGCCCGGCTTCGGCGACTCCACCCCAGGGCTTGTCGGCTGGCGGCGTGCCCTTGCTCCAGTCGGGCGTGCCTCGCAGGACGCCATCTTTGGTCCACAGTTCGGCGTGCAAATCGCGGGCTAGCTGGGAGCGGAAGCCGTGCAGTTGGTCGGGGCCGCAAAAGTGCTGTTTGCCCGATAGTACCACATCGTAGCCAACGGCGCGCAGCCGATGAGCCCAAGTGACCGCATCCGACGGCAGGGGACTGGCATTGTCAAAGGCTCCGATCTGGTTGATGTAGCGGCCGGTCATAAACGACATCCGCGACGGCAGGCAGAGCGGAGAGTTGCAATAGGCGTTGGCAAAGGTTGCGCCCTCGGCGGCCAATTGATCCATGAAGGGCGTCTGTACGAGCGGATGTCCGTAGGGGCCGCTGTACATGGGCGCGTGTTCGTCCGTCATAATGAGCAGGATGTTGGGGCGGTTCACAGGTTGCTCCTAGTTTGCAGGGTGAAAAGTTGCGGCGAAGATAAGCCAAACAGATTCCGCTAGCCATCGGCCCGCACGCCCAAGCCGTGGACATAGACTAATTCGCTGCCGCAGTAGCCCGTCCACAGGACCAAGCCGCCGATTAGTACGCCGAGGGCAATCCACGCATAGAGCGGCCATCCTTCAAGCCGTCCCTTGAGATGCAGGGGAAAGCGTCCGAGGACGGCTCCCAGTCCCAACAGCAAGGTCCAAGTGGCGAGGGATTCGTGGGTAGCTAACGGCTCAGCGGCTGGCCCATCCCAAGCCTCGGTTGCGGCTGCGTTGCCGCTGAGGACGGCGGCTGTTGCTGATAGTACGCCCAACACCAGTAAGCCGTACGCTAGGTGGTGCCCGACGCGGCGACCTAGCCACAGTGCGCCTATATCGCACAGCGGACTCAGCGACAAGAGCACGATGGGGTAGTGGACGATGAAGGGATGCCAATCCATATTGTATTGTTATTGTTAATAAAACTTGGGATTGTTAATGAAACTTGGGAACGCGACACCTCAAACCGGAGCAATGCCCCATGGCCACGGATCTGTCCCAACACATCGAAGACACGCTGCTAATTGATACGCACGAGCACCTGCGCAAGGAGCGCGACTGGGTCGAGAACGGCCCGGACATTTTGCAAGACCTTTTTGGCAACTACGTGCCCGCCGACCTGATCGCCGCTGGTGCTACCCCCGAGGACTTGCACAAGCTCAACGATGCTTCCGACCCGGACTTGGAAGCGCGCTTTGACCGCATCCGCTCGGCCTTTACGGCCATTCGCTTCACTGGCTACGGCGAGGCCGTGCGCATCCTCGCGCACGAGATCTATGGCATGGCCGACTTTAGCGGCGACGAGTTGCACAAGGCGCAAGAAAAGCTCAGCGCTTGGCGTCAACCCGGCGGGCGGCACGAGCTGCTCAGCCAAATAGGCCGGCTGGACCACGTGCAGACCGACGACTTTTCTTGGCCCTGCCCGCCTGACGAGTCCGGCGTGGACTTCTTTCTCTACGACTTGTCTTGGGCCGCCTTTTGCAACGGCCAAATCGACGCCGAGGCCATTGAGCGAGAAACCGGCGTGGCCGTCACCGACTTGGCTAGCCTCAAGCAGGGCATGGAAGCCATCTTCGCCGAGCACGGTCCCCATGCCATAGCGGTCAAAGCCCAGCACGCGTACAACCGCACGCTGCGCTGGGAAGAGCGCGCCGACGCCGACGCAGAGCGCGTGCTCCAACGCCTGCTCCAGGGCACAGAGCTCGACGAGCCGAGCCGGTTGCTGTTGGGCGACTGGTGCTGGGCGCGGGGCACTGAGCTGGCGATCGAATACGAATTGCCGTTCAAGATCCACACTGGCTACTACGCTGGCAACGACCGCATGCCCGTTGACCGCATCAAAAGCGGCAACCTCTGCCCCTTGCTGGCCCGCTACCTCGATTGCCGCTTTGTGCTGATGCACATTGCCTATCCCTATTCCAACGAATTAGTCGCACTGACCAAGCATTACCGCAATGTGTACGCCGATCTCTGCTGGGCGTGGTCGATTGACCCGTACAGTTCGTGTGACTTTGTGCGCCGCTTTATCCACGCGGCTCCCGCGTCCAAGCTCTTCGCCTTTGGCGGCGACACTGGCTGGCCGACTAGTTCGGTGGCCTACGCGATTCAGGCGCGTCGCTGGCTGAATCGCGCCCTGCAAGGCGAGATAGACGACGGCCTGCTGACCGAGGCCGAAGCCATAGAGTTGGCGACCCGCTTCATGCGCGGCAACCAAGAGGCCTGTTTCGACTTGGCTGGGACGCGGCAGGCGCTGCGCGAGACAGCTTCAGCGGCTGGCTAGAGTGAGGATGTAAGGTAAATCAGTTAGAAAGGAAACTCTATGTCCCCGTCATTCTGCCGGCATCGGCGACAGGACGACGAAGGTGCCTTGTAGAAGCGATGTTCTTGAATAACTGCCGCGACCACGCCTTCTGCGGATCGGTTACGTAATCCCATAGTTCTCTAGGCAACCAGCCATTTATGGCCTGGGGGTCCATTTCCGAGACCATGAACCACACGTCGGGCAGTCGATTGCGAAGGATGGAACAGAGGTCCTGAGTATCGAGTGTGGAGACGAGGATGGCAGAGTAAGGAAAAGGCGCAACCCATGTTTGAACGCCCTCGGTGTCGTTGAGTGCCTCATGTGCTTGCGCTTGGGTGCAGGCTTGGCTGTATGTAAAGAGATAAGATTTCATGGGGCGTTTTCCTCATCTGTATCGGTCGAAGTAGGTGGTTTTTCTCCTGGGGCTTCCAGCGGAAGCTCTTCTGCGGGAATTGGGTCAGGTAACTCCTTGGCTGCGATCATCTGTAGCCGCGCTGTTTCGTATCGGTACTCCTCTGACTGGAGCCTATCGGGATCGTTTTTGGCAAACGACGCATAATGGCGAAGATAGCTAAGCACAATCCATAGCACTAAGATCACCAATCCAGTGCTGATAATCGGGCAACTTCTAATTACGAAAGTTGATCGAAACAGCCAAGCGCTCCCAAGAAGCACCGGGATCAGGAGGAGCATAGGAACTAGCGGCCCCATAGCTGATCCCCGCTTGATTAGTAGTTTACCGATGTCCTGAAGGCTTGCCAATGCTTTGTGAAACGACGAATCCATGCCAGAATAGTAGAGGGCAGACCTAGAACAGTCAACCAAGCCTCGGCTATGAGTTCGGCCTCCGCGCCAAGGACGCCAACGGGGCGCAGCCTTCACGTGGAGCTTCATGCGCGGCAACCAAGAGGCTTGTTTCGATTTGGCTGGGACGCGGCAGGCGCTACGCCGGTCGCTTTCAGCCGCTTAGGTTGCGTCAGGGTAGATCGGTTGGCGGGAAGAACGGAGCCGACAGGACAGGTCGCGTCGCCAGTGAAGACAGCAAGTACCGCCATTCCCGTGGAAGAACGTCACCCCGTAGGCGGAAATCCAGAGTGGTCAAGAGCAAACGCGATCCAAGAATGTGTCGCTTTGTATGACCGCTTACTTGTCTCGTTTTTCCCATTTATAAGTAGTTGTTTTCAAATAACTAATATAAACTTAGCATGATAAAAAGGCATAAAAAATGTCAGCCATTTTGTCAAGAAAAATGACAGCGGGTAGATCTAGCCGTCGTGGACGTTGTCGCTCCAACGCCACTGGTCGGGATACTTGCCACCCTTGCCCTCGCGGTTGCGGCCCGTGTTGAAGGGTGGGTCGGTGGCGATGAGGTCAACGGTCAATGAGTTCATGCCGCGCAAGGCGGCGGGTTATCCATGTGGAAGATGGTGCCGGGAGAAAAATTGAGTTGGGTTATAAAACCTTCTTGGGGTTGGGGGATGGGGTGGTTTTTTATTTTTTTCGTGAATACATCGGCCTTCTAGAAAGATATTCGGCGTCTAGAAAGGTCTTAGCCCAATCCGACTCTTGACAACCAAGCAATTTTACAATCAGCCGCGTTAGCAAGATTCGCGTTCTTTCTGTCTCGTAGTATAAGACCTCGTCGCAAATGGTCTCTGCGCTGTGAATGAGCGCGTTGCGAAGAGCTAAAAAAGCCGGACTGCTTCCAGCCTTATCTGAAGGATACAGATTTTTCCACTCAACATCATATCTATTAAGAAGGATTTCTAACACAGACCATAGGTAATACCCACCATTTTTATATTTATATTTTTCAGTCTCTTTCTCATTGTTCTTCGCATACATATCCTTTAGTTTTTCAAGAGCTAGAAAATAGAGTATAAATTTTTGTTCAGGGGGCTCTGTCCTCGCCGTTATCCAGTTGCCCAAGGGAATAGATAGGTCAAATTTTTCTTTTTTACGATCTCGTAGAGCCTGCACAGCCTTTGCAAGAAATCCTTCTAAAAACTTCCCTCTTTCCCCGCAATCATGTCTGATTTCATCAGCATAGTCTCTTTCTAATGACCGGACATGATACACATGCTTATCTGAAGAATAAAACTCCCAAGAAAACCAATCAATCCAGCACCCAGCTACCATGGATGACACTAGGAGTATATCATTCACAATCTCAATCGCTAGAGACTGAAACTCGTCGTCTGACCTTTCTTTAGGCGACTCATTGGTTTTGACAATAATTGAAGGGTAGTAATCTGATATTTCAAATCCATGTCCATCGTCAGATACGTATTCTGGGCTTACTCGGATATTAAGAAGGTTGCATATATCTATATTTAGAGGCCTATAAAAGTGGCGTGTTTCAATGGCTTCTATGCCTTTCTTCTCCATCATCTCAGGCAAATCTGGGTCGAAACATGCGTCGCCGGTTTCTATCTTTTTCCTGAAATGCCTTTCTGTCCAAAGCACTGGCGAGAAAAAGTCTCTAGGGCCTGAAAGCGCAAAAGAAATCAGTCTTTCATCTCGATTTGCTCCTCCATCTCGATTTGCAATTCTATGATAACTGGTAAATTCTTTAACATCAAAGGAGGCAATGTCTTCCACCATCCTGCTCTCGTATCGAGGCGGCGGTGAAGATGCTTGCCAAATAAAAATCCCATTTGCTTCGTATTTTGTATCCTCTTCTGTATTCTTGGATCGAATTTTGGCAAGCCCGCCCTGATACATCATTCGACTAAGATTCATAAGTTCGTCTATGCGGCCAATTTCCCCCTTGATATGCCCTCGAATAATGCTAGGTTTTCGAGTCGAGTGCCTGACCTCGAAAGACCAATCCTTGAGCACCTCCTTTTGTTTATGCTCAATAATTCCTTGGAATTTATGCACCTTTTCAAATAGGTGTGTATTTATCTCGTTGATATTCATGCTAATCCTCCTTATGGGATTGAGTTGGTGTCTTCTTGAGACGACTTAGCGTTGTTGGCGATTCCTTCTATCGTCCTTGCAAAGCAGTAAAATCCACCTTGAATCCGCGCCCTCATCAAATGCTGGATCTATTGTATAAAGTGTTGCCGGATGAGACTTTAACTTGGCCCTATGATATTGAAGATATACTTGCCTCGATAGGCGAAGGAGAGCCTACCCTGAGAACTAATGAAAAATTCCTCGAATTGAAACGGCGATGGGATGCCCGATAGCGCAGCAAGCTCATCGCTTCTTCACCTTCCGTCTCTTCTTCCGCTTCCCCTCCGCTTCCGCCGTCAGCGGCACCCGCATTTTTTCGTACAGTCCAAATAGATGTTCGACGCGCTCGCGGTCGGAGGTGAAGGCGCTGCGGCGGTAGAGTCTATCGACGGCTCGGTCGAGGGCTTGGTGTGCTTTGCGGAGGTCGGCGGGCATCAGGTCGGGATCGTAGAGGTCGGCCAGCGTTGCGTCGGGATGGTTGGCGCGGGCGGCGAGGACGGCGTCGGCGTGAGGCGCGAGGCGTTGTAGGCGGTTCTGTGGGAATGGGGGTAGGGGGAAGGTGTTATAAATGATTCCGATTCCGTATGAAAAGTCACTTTTGAGCCGCCCACCGATATTCCTGACCCATGCCATGTGCATTGCAGATGTGAGAAGTCCAAATTGCCAAAGTGTGGCGTTGGACAGTATGCGTACCTTATTGCTCGGAATCACCGGAGGTTCCAGCCACGCAATCGGGATATAGTCCCGCCTTTCGGAACTAACTTCTGGTACGACTAAAAACGGCGCAGTAGGAATGACGTTGACATGGTAAAGTCTTGGCGTCTCAGCGAGTGCTTGAGTCGGTTTGCTCTTGCTCGCCAACCGATAGGCACGGACAGCGGCTATGCGTTCGCGGACGTTTGGCAGCGTCTTCAGCACTTGGGGCGGCGCGTCGGCCAAGTGTAATATCCAACGCTCTCCACCCTGCAAAAACTCGCGGCTTCCCACGAAGGGGCGCAGATATGGCTCAGCGCCCGGTTCTTCGCGTAGAAAAACGGCGCGTTCGTCGGCGTTGAAAATGTAGTGGCTGCCATCAATGGGCTTGGAGCCGATGATAAGTTTCGGCAGCCCATTTAGAGCTTGGGCCGATTCCTTTACCACAACTCGCGAATCGGTCAGCCCACCGGCGTCGAACAGATAGGGCGAGAGGGCCGCATGTTGGCTTTCTTGTGGATCGCTCTTGGGAGCGTCGTAGGAAAATAGTCGCTTCTCTCGCGGCGCATCGCCCCGTTTGCCCAATCCGATAATGACAACGTGAACGTGCGCCGTGCCACGAGCGTCCGATCCCCAAGCAAAAGTGCGGTGGGCAAAGGCAATGTCCAACTTGCAGCGGTCGAACAGAATCGGCCAGAGTTGCGCGACCTGCTCGCCTTGCGTGATGGAATTAGTCGCCACAAAGCCGAGCGGCGCCGCGCTCTGCTGCACGTATTCGCCAGCCTTGATAAACCACGCAGTTACGTAGTCGAGCGTGCCGCCGCTTTTGCCCAGCGCGGCGATGCGGCGCACCTGTTCGCGCTGCTCGGGCGATTGGAACTTCGCGCCCACAAACGGCGGATTGCCGAGCACGTAGGAACATGCCTCCGGCGGCAGCAGTTCGCTCCAGTCTGTTTCCAGTGCATCGCCGTGCATAATGTGCGGCGACTTCTCCAGCGGAATGCGCGCATAGGTCTGGCCGAACTCCAAGCTCAGCCGGTTGTTCATAATGTGGTCCATCATCCACAGCGCGGTCTCGGCGATGCGCGCCGGAAACTCGCTAATCTCAATGCCATAAAACTGATCGACGTTGACCACGGAGAGCAGTTCGGCGAATGCAGAAAGCTGGCCGGATGGGTGCAATTCGCGCAATACCTCGATTTCAAGCTGTCGCAACTCGCGGTACGCGATGATGAGGAAGTTGCCGCAGCCGCACGCCGGGTCGAGAAACGTCAACAAACCTAGCTTTTGTTGGAAAGTGTACAGGTCGGGGATGCGGCGGTTGTCGCGCCGGGCTTTCAGACGTGCAAACTCGGCCCGCAGGTCGTCTAAGAACAGCGGCTCAATTACCTTGCGGATGTTCTGCTCGGTGGTATAGTGGGCACCCTGAGCGCGGCGCTCGGCTGGTTCCATCACCGATTGGAACAGCGAGCCGAAGATGGCCGGGGAAATCGCGGTCCAGTCGAACAAGCAAGCGTCGAGCAGGCTCTGGCGCATTTCGGCGTCGAAGTCGGGGATGCGCAACGGCTCGGTGAACAACTCGCCGTTGACATACGGGAAGCGCGCCAAGTCCTCGTCTAGCTTAGTCTGCCGCCGCTCCTCCGGCGTGTTCAAGACTTGAAACAGCCGCGCTAGAAAGGGGCCGAGGTCGCTGCCGTCGGGTGAAGTGCGCTCCTCAACGAACTGCAAGAAGATGTCGCGTGGCTCGAAGATGCCGGTGTCGTCGGCAAACAAACAGAACACCATGCGCACGAGGAAAAGCTCCAAGTCGTGACCGTCGTAGCCAGACTCAGCGAGCGCATCGTGTAGGCGAGCAATGCGCTCAGATGCCTCAATGTTGACCGGGTCTTGGTCGCGGAATGTGCGCCGCTGCACTCCGATGATGAAACCGAACTTTTCAACGTGCTGTGGCAGATCGGCGAGGGCAAAGCGCGTCTCCTCGCGCTCGTCCCGGTCGAGCAGTTCAAAGGTCTGAAAGTCGCAGAGCAGTTGGTAGCGGGGGCGATCGCGCTCGGGCAGCGCATCGAAATAGGTCCCGGCCTGTTTACGTGCGGCGGTAAGATCGCGGCCCGCGCTCTTTTGCTCAACCAGCAACACGCCCGGCCAAAACAGGTCAATAAAGCCGTGCGAGTTGTCCAAACGGCGGACGTGCTCCTCATACCGCGCAACCGTGCGGCGACGCACGCCGAAGATCTCAAAAAATTCGTTGTAAAAGCTCTGGGTCTCGCCGCTCTCATAGGTCGCATTGGCCCACTCTGCGGCGAATTGGGCAGCGCGAGAGCGGATTTCATTCCATGAAAGGCGCATGACGATGGGTTCTATGTTGGCTTGCTACTGAAACAACTGCACCGTCGGCTTGATCACCAAGAGGGGCACGCAGGCGCGAGGCGGCAACGCGGCGACGAAGAGCGCAGCTTGGGCCAACTCTTCAGGTTGCAGCATGGAGGCCCGGCGTTCGGCGCTGACGGGTTCGGGCCGCTGGGCCAAAATCGGCGTCTCTACCTCACCGGGACAAATCGCGCAGGCGCGGATGCCGAACGCGACCTCTTCCTCGTTAATCGAATTCATCAGCGCCACCGCCCCATGCTTGGATGCCGAATACGCGGCACCAGCCAGCTTGCTGGCTCGCAGACCGGCGATGGACGAAACGGTGATGATGAGGCCGTCGTTCTTTTTCCGCATCCCCGGCAACACCGCCCGCACCATGTTGTACACCCCGGTGAGATTGATGGCAATGGTCTGGTCCCAGTCCTCGGGTGCCACGTCGCCGACCGCGCGTGGATTGGTGTTGATGCCGGCGTTGTTGACTAGCACATCGACGGCACCCCACTCGGCCTCGACAGCAGACGCTAGGGCTTCGACAGCTTTGCGGTCGGATACGTCGCAGGAGTGAAGAAGGATCCGATCAGCATCGAGGCCAGCGGCCGCGGCCGCGAGCGGCTCAGGCCGTCGCCCGACAAACGCCACCCGCGCCCCGGCGTCGGCAAAACCGCGCGCGATGGCCGTGCCGATCCCAGTGCCCGCACCAGTAACTACCACAACTTTATCGGTGAATTGTCCCATCATTCCGCTCCCTTTTTGAGTGCCTGCAAGCGCTGAGCTTCCTCTCGCTCCTTGTAAAACGAGTCGAGGGGAAAGCAACCCGAAATCATGCCGTTGCGCGGTGCAGTGGTGCAATCGGAAAATGTGCGGCAGATGACGCGGCGTTGCATTTGGCCCGTTTGCAGCACGTCGCAGGGCAGGTCGGGATAGGATAGAACCATCCGCCCCAAGCCGATAAAATCTACCATGCCCGCCCGCACAAGGGCCTGCCCCACGTGCGGCAGATACTCCTGCAAGTAGGAATAACCTGACCCGACGAACAGGCTGCGTGGGAAGAGCTCTTTGAGCCGGGCGACCATCGCCACTTGCCGCGCTACCCCGCACAGTGGGTCTTCCGGCGGCAGGTATCCATCGGAAGGGGGAAAGAGCGCCGGCCGCTGGATGTGCGGATTGTAATAAGGGCTGCCGCAGGACAAGTTAATCAGGTCCACGCCCAAGCTCTCCAACAAGGCGATGAACTGCTCGGCCTCGCCTAAGTCCATTTGCTGCGGGTCGTCCTGATCGACCCCAAAGCCGTACTCGTAGGGCAGGCAGTTTTGGTACGGCTCGGGCACTCCATGCCCCCTGTCCTCGTTGGGATCGGACCGGAAGGGCACGAAGTCGAAGGCGCTTAGCCGCACGCCGATGCCGAGACCGGGTGCTCGGTTGCGGATCCCCTCAATGATGGAGCGGACAAAGCGCGTGCGATTGGCGAAGGAGCCGCCAAAGGGGCCGGGCCGCGTAAACGCGCTGAGGAATTCGTGCCCTAGGTAGCCGTGGCAATGCTTGATATCTACGAAGTGGTAGCCTAGCTCATGGGCGATTTGTGCGCCGACAACGTAGCGGTCAATCAACTCCTCGATATAGGCGTCCGTCAGGAGCGGATAGTCCATATCAAGGCCGAATTTGCGGTCCAAGATCGGGTGGTGATAGAGAATAGCCGGCTCGGATTGGTCCTTGCGATAGGGCCGGCAAAAGCGCCCCGAATGCGTCAGTTGCAATCCGAGGAGCAGGTCGTCGGTGGTGCCGAAGCGCTCGCTGTGCGCCGACAGGAGGATGTCGCGGAGTTCGGCCATGCCGGCGCGGTTTTCCTCGCACGCCATGAGCTGGTTCGGGTTGGCGCGGCCCTCGGGCACCACGGCAAATGCCTCTCCACCCCAGATGAGCTTGGCTCCACTGCGCCCGAAATTCTGCCAGCGCCGGCGCGTCAAATCGCTCGGCTGGCCGTCTTCGGTCCCATCCCATCCTTCCATCGGCTGAATAGCAAAGCGATTGCCGATGCGGTTGCCGTTGCTGTGGGCCGGTTGGGCCAGCGGGGAAGTGGGAGCGGTTTCGATTTGGTCGTCGCAGGGCATTTCCGCGCCTAAATGGGCTAGATGAGTGCGGAAATCTGCGGCCTGCTTAAAGCTGGAGATGCGCGGATAGCGCGCCTTGGCCATCAGGGGGCCTCTCGCCGGCGTTGCAGATAGAGCATCAGCCCCAAGCCGAAGACGATCATGGCGATGCTGAGAAGCTGGGCTTGGCTCAGGCCCCACAGCGCCGGCGGATTGATCCGAATGAACTCCACTAAGAATCGCGCCAGTCCGGCGAGGATGAGATAGAAGCTGAACGACAGTCCTGGAATCTCGAAGCGGGTGCGCATTTTCCACAGGAAGGCAGCGATCCCCAAGTGAGAGAGGGTTTCGTACACGGGCGCGGGATGGACCTTTTCCGTGGTTGGCACCACGCCATCGGGATAGGCCATGCCCCAGGGAAGATCCGTCGGCACTCCATAGTCGCCATCGCCGGCGAGTTGGCAGCCGATTCGCCCGACCCCGTAGCCCACGGCAAGGGCAATGCCCACCGCGTCAGCGACGTGGCCCAGCGGCGCATTGTGGCGGCGAATTTGCCAGAGTACGCCGCCAGCGGCAACGACAAATCCCCCGTACCAAGTCAGGCCGTAGCCGGAAAACAGCAGGTCGAACACTTCGCCCCAAGTCTCGGGCGAGTTTTCAAAGAGCACAAAATAGAGCTTGGCCCCGACTAGCCCGCCGACCATGCAGGTGGTGACAATCGTCGATCCTAGTTCTTTGTGCAGACCCTGGCGCTTGAACTCGCGGTTGAGCACGTGCAGGGCCGCTAGGAAGCCGAGGGCGACCATGAGACCAAACGTACCGACGCTAATGGGACCAATCTCGAATAAGTAGGGGTACATAATCAGATATTTTTGCGGCCCAGCGCCTCAATCTGTCGCTTGAGAGCTGCGGCGATCTCGTAGTAAATCTCGTAGGGGCTCAACGTCTCGGAGTGCTCCTTGAAAGAGGTTGTTTCTAAAGGGAGGCCGAAAAGCAGACGCAAAGGGTGGCGCGATGGTGTGCGCGTCCCCTTGGGCAGGGCTTCGCGGGTGCCGGCAATGTGCAGGGGCACTACGGGAGCATCCAACTCGTAGGCCAAAAGCCCCACGCTTGCCTTAAACGGCTGTAGCTGGCCGTTGACCGAGCGCGCGCCTTCGGGAAAGACCAACAGTGGGCGGCGCGCCCCCACCAACTGCCGCGCCCGCACTAAGCCGACGGCGAAGTTGTCATGGCCGTCGAAGGGGATGGCATTGACAAAGGTGTACAAAAACCAGCGCAGCTCGGAGTCGGTAAGGTAATGCTCGCTGGTTGCGATATTGAGATGATCGACATGGGAGTGCACGGCCGCGTACACGCAGGCACCGTCGAGGTGGCTGGCGTGATTGGCGGCAATCAGGTAGGGCCGATCTTGGGGCAAGTGCTCTAGGCCGCCGGCCCGGAAATCGAAAAAGCGGCGGAACAAAGGGCCGCCGGTCTCCCACAGGATTTCTTGCAGCATATTTTTGCCGGCCTCGCTCTCTGGCTCGGCACTCGGCTCGGCGTGCAAGATGCTCGACCAGTACGCGGGCGACTGCTCCACTTCCCAGTCCACCCCATCTTGCAAGTGAGCCTCCAGCCGCGCCAAGACGCTGCGGAGCGTGTCCTGTGGCTGCAAAAGTCCATCGACTTGAGTCCCCAACCGTTGGCCGAGCCACGCGGCGAACTCCACGGCCATCAGCGAATCCAACAAGGTGTCGAGCGGCGTATCTAGATGAGCGGCTACCTCCCCGGTGCTCAGACCCGCGAGCAGGCCGATTTGGCGCTGGATCGCCCGCTCCCATTCCGGCAGGGGCGTGCCCGGGCAGTCTTCGCGCTCTATGGCGGACAACAGGGCTTGGCGGTCCACAGTGCCGTCGTCTAGCCTCGGCAGTGGTCGGGTCCAAAAGTGCAAGTGCTGGATCCGGTGATGACTGGGCAAGGTGCGCGAGATCTCGTATGAGCGCGCTTGGATGGCCTCGCGCAAGTCCTCGGCCTGCTCGGCCTCGCTGGTGAGCACGGCTATGCCGTGTACTTCTTCGCTCCCGGTGTGCGCCGAAGGCACGCCGACTACGCTTAGCTCGGCTACGTGCGGCAAGTCGTGGTAGAGCGACTCGACTTCGCGGGGATAGACGTTGTGGCCGGCTCCGTTGACGATCAAGTCTTTGCTCCGCCCCTCGACGAAGAGATAGCCATTGTCGTCAAGACGGCCGAGGTCTCCGGTGCGTAACCACTCGTCGCGCAACACCGCTTGGGTCAACTCCTCTTGGGAGAAGTACCCCTCCATGACGTTGGCACCGCGCACTAAAACCTCGCCGACGCCGCGCTCGTCCGGCTCGGCGATTTGCACTTGCTGTCCGGGCAGCACTTGCCCTACCGACTGGGTTTTGCGCTGCATGAGTGTGTTGACGGCCACGACCGAAGCCGCTTCGCTGAGGCCGTAGCCTTGGCAAATCGCTACGCCGAGCCGCTCATACGTGCCGACAAGGTCATCGGACAGGGCCGCGCCGACGCTTACTACTCGCCGCAAAGCGGCCAGCCCCGTTGTGGCCTCGGCTCCGAGGCGTTCGACGCGATCGGCCAAGACGCGCAACAGGCGCGGCGCGGTCAACAGCACAGTCGCATTTGTATCGCGCAGGGTGCGGAGCATCTCGCGGCTGTTGACGGACTCTAAATACGTGATGGTGGCCCCGCCGAGCAGCGGCAGCAGCAAGCCGCCGGTGAATTCGAGGGCTTGATGCAGAGGCAGGGTCGAGAGCATGCGGTCGGATTCGTAGATGCGCAGCACCTCGCCTTGGGCGAGGACGTTGGATATGAGGTTGCGATGGCTCAACACCACTCCGCGCGGCTCGATGACCGAGGTAAAGACGATCGACGCGGTGGCGTCTGGATTGACCCTTGGTCGCTTCCAACGCCCTTTTTTAGCGGACGCGGCTGGCTCGGGAGCGTGCCCGAATGGCAGCCCGTCGCGATCTACATTGAAAAAGGCCATTTCCTTGTGGGCGGCTACGCCCTCGGGCGAGAGTTGGGAAAAGCGCTTTTCCGCGGCAATCAGCGCCCGCGCTTGGACGAAGTCGCACAGCCTCCAGATGTCTTCATCGCGCATCTGCGGGCTAATGGGCACAACGGCTAGCCCAAGCAGGCTGGCCGCCATGTAGGCGACGACCCACTCCGGTCCGTTGTCCCCGCACAGCAGGACCCGTTCACCGGTCGCCACGCCCTGTGCACGCCAACCGCGCGCCACGCGCTCGGCGCGGGTGAGCAACTCGTCGTAGCTGATCCGCGTCCAGCCGGATTGGCGCTCGATTTGCAAGGCCGTCTTGGCAGCGTAGCGGCCGCAGGCCCAACGCAACAGGTCCGGGATTGTGCGGATGCTTTCCTCGATGCGCCAACGCTGCTCCTCGCCCCCCACTTCGCTCGGTGCCGCGCTCAACGGCTCTTGATCGTCGTCGGACCCGCCTAGTTCGTGGCGCCGGAGGCCGGGTAGGTGGGTCTTTTGATAGTATTGATACCAGTCAATCCGCCGCACGTCCATGTTGAAGATCCGCTGCTCTTCGGGGGGCAGCGACTCGTAGAGGGCCAACATGCGCTTGGCTTCATAGCGGCAGTCGAGGGTCGTGTACGGGCTGAATAGGTCGGTGAAGTACTGGACGCGCTTGAGGCGCGTCTTGAGCGCGGCCAAGCGGCGCTTCTTCTGGGCCGGTGCCCAGCGCTCGGGTAGGCACTCGTAGAGCTTTTGCTTCATTTCCAGAGGATAGAGGTACTTCCAGTTGAAGGCGCGCTGGAAGCGCTCCACCGTCGGGAAGGTCCAATCCACTAGCTCGGGCCGCGAGCCGTCCTTGTTGAGGAGGGGGTGTTCCTCAAAGTAGCCCTTGACGTACTTGAACATCCGGGTGTTGGGCAGTGGGTTTTCTCCGCTGGTCGCCGCGTGGAAGACCTCCACGGTGGAGGCCGTGGCCTGCGTGGCTGCGGCCAGCACGGTATTGACGACGATGTCCACGGGCACTAAGTCCATGGGCGCGCCCATGGCGGCCGGGAAGTCCGGGACAATTCCCCGCCCGTAGGCCACTATCAGTGGATCGGTTACTTTGAGCCCGTGGATCCAGCCTGGATGCGGGTCTTCGAGCGCGCCTTCGGTGACGCTGGGCCGCACGATGGCCAGCGGCACTTGGCCGCGGTGCTTGACGAGCAACTGTTCGCCCATGGCCTTGGTAAAAGTGTACACGTCATTCCAGCCATGCTGCCGCGCGCGCCGCATCCCTTCCTCGACTAGCTCGCGCTCAATCCAGCGGCGACAGCGGTCGTCAATCAGCTTTTGCAAGCGGCTGTCCGAGAGCGTGCGGCGGTGGCTCTGCTCGACGATCTCGCGGCGGAATGCACGCTGTTGCTCGTCGCTTTGCGCCTGGTCGCGGATTGCACGGCAGCGGGCTTGCGCTTCGGCGATTTCTTCTTCGGGGACGAAAGGTTGTGAGGGCGCGCTGCCGTCGATTAGGTGCTGAATCGTGCGGTCAACTGGAAGCGTTCGCTCGGGAACGGCACCGGTGAGGCGACCGTTGACGTACGCGGTTGATACGTGGACTAAGACGGGATTTTTGCGGCCTTCGCGGGCCAGCCGCAAAAGCTCTTGAGGCGCTAAGGTGTTGAATTGGATCGCCGAGTCGAGCGGTTCGTCGAAGGTGACGCTGGCCGCGTTGCCGATGATGAGGTCAACTTCCGCCAGCAGCTCTTCACGCGATGCTTCGTCTAGCCCGAGGCCCGGCTGCCGCATGTCGCAGGCGAGGGCGCGCACCTTCTGGCGCATCGCGGCAAAGGCGTCCGGCTCCTCTTGGCGGAAGCGGTCGAAGACAACGAGCTTGAAGAGTTCGTCCAGCCGCTCCTCTACCGGCAGCGTGGTCCCTCCCGTACCCCGACCGGGCCGCAATACGAGGTACAAGCGCCGTACGCCGGGCAAATAGCGCAGGATCTTGGCCGTCAGCCCCTGCCCGTAAAACCCGGTGCCGCCGGTCAGCAACACGGTGCGGTCCTGATAGAATTCTCTGATCATAGCGGAAACGGACAAAAGACCCATCCCGTGTCAGGACAGGGCGCAAAACGTTGTAATATAGAAGGCGGGATGCCCTGCCACAAGGAGGCTCACTGCTTTGGACGCCTAGGCTTATGGCCCTTGTTGTCGCGCCGATTTCGGTCTAGCCCTTGTTTGGTGATATAGGGGTGTTCGACCTGTTTTTCCAGTTCGCGGCGCTGGTCGGCCCAATCGATGTCTCGTTTTCGCTTGGCCATGTTTTGGTGTTATCTTTTAGATAGTTAATCTACGCGCAAAGCCGCTGACGGGACAATCCAAACTATGGCCAAACACTGGGTCTTGATAGCCAACCCAACCGCGGGCAACGCCCGCGCCCGCAGCGTCGCTGAGCAAGCCGCCTTGGCTATACAAGACGCCGGTCAAGCGGTTGAGTTGCGCTACACGCGGGCCAAGGGCCACGCAACTGAATTGACGCAGCAGGCTGTGGCCGAGGGTGCTGAGCGGCTGGTGGTCTGCGGCGGCGACGGCACCATCAGTGAGACGCTCGCGCCTCTCGCGGGTTCTCACACGGCCTTGGGGCTGCTGCCCTGCGGCACGTGCAACGATTTGGCCCGCGCCCTCGCCGTGCCGCTGCGCGTGGAAGCGGCCATCGGCAACTTATTGAGTGGGGAGGTGCGCGCCATAGACCTGGGCCGGGCTGGTGACCGTTTCTTCGCCACAATCGCCGCCTTTGGTTTTGACGCCGAAGTCAACCGTCGCATGGAAAGCGCCCGAGGACCTCTATCCGGGCGGATTCGCTATATTTGGGAAGCATTGCGGCACGTTGTTAGCTATCAACCGATCCGGGTTCGCCTCTGCGGCGATTTCGGGGAGATAGAGCAAGAGGTGCTGCAGGTATCTACCGCCAATGCGCGGAACTATGGAGGCGATTTGCGCGTTGCCCCAGATGCCGACCTCGGCGATGGTCTCTTTGACGTGATCGTCGTCGATGCGGTGCCGCGGCGGGCGATCCTGTCGCTGATGCTCCGGCTTTTTTGGCAAGGACACGTCCGCCATCCAGCCGTGCGCATCGAGCGCACGGCCCGCCTAGCGCTGCACACCGACGTACCGTACCGCGTGTATGCGGACGGTGACTATCTAGACCAGACGCCGCTCGTGCTGGAAGTTAGCCCAGCAGCTTTGCGGGTGGTGGTCCCGAGTTCTTGCTCGCAGGGGGTGCGTTGCTGATATTGCCCTAAGGGGCGGATTTCAATCACGACTTATTCCACAGCTTCTTTATGGCTACCAGAGCACAGCAAATACGCCTCGGCATTTTCTTCTTGGTTTCGCTCGCCGTCCTCGCGCTCTTCTTCATCGTCGTCGCCGGCAGCCATCTGCTGCGCCAGCGCGATACCTATTACATCGAGTCCAACTCGCCCGTCAGTGGCCTCAACAAGGGTGCGGATGTCAAGTACTTGGGCTTTAGCATTGGCCGCGTCGAGGACATCGCGATCGCGCAGGATAATCTCGCCACCGTGGTAATTGAGATTTCGGTCGAGCGGCGGCTGGCCGAAAATGCCATCCGCACCGACACACAGGCGCGCATGGCCTCGCTCGGGATCACTGGCCTGAAGTACATCGAGCTTTTCGGCGGCAGCGACGACGCCCCAGTTCTCCCCCCGGAGTCCACCATTGTTGCGGACGAGACCTTTTTTAGTAGTATGCAGGAGCGCGCCGAAGTGCTCAGTGCCAAGGTTGAACAAACCATCGACAACCTAAACGCGCTGCTCAGCAGCGAAAACCAGCGCACCTTCAATGAGCTGCTGAACAATGCGGGCAATCTGCTGGCCACGGCCAATGCGCTGGTCGAGGACAACCGCGCCGCATTCGACGAGACCGTGGCCAATATGGTGGCTGCCAGTCGCTCGCTCGCTCAAGCCAGCGCGACGGTGGCGACGACGACCGATTCCCTGCACGTCTTGCTCGTGGGTGCGAAGTTGCAACAGACGGTTGATGACTTGCAAGTGACGATGCACAAGTTGCGTCAGCAAATGGACGGCCCGATTCCCCTGCTCGTCGCGCGGATGGACACCGTGATAAGCCACATCGACCGGACCTTTGTGGGCATTGATCAGACCGTGGGGGCCAGCCGGCAGAATCTTCTGCGCGCCGTGCAGGAATTGGAGGAAACTTTGCAGAATATCCGCGAAACCACCGAACTAATCCGCGAGAATCCCGCGGTATTGATCCGAGGTCGCAGTGGTGAGGCCCAATAGCCGAGTGCGCCGCTGCGGTCAGGCCCTCGTCTTGGCGGCAGTACTATCCGGTTGCGCCCAATTGCTAGGCGGCGACACCAAGTTGCCGCAACGGCGCTATTTCAAGCTGCATATCGAACCCTTGCGCGGTAGCGTGGAAGATTCCGAGCGCCCGTATCCTTTTCGCTTGCAGGTCAAAGGCTTTGAGGTGCCGCGAGCGTATGACCGCACCAACATCATCCGCCGCCGCGATCAGTACGAACTGCAGCGCGACAACCTCCACTACTGGATGGAGCGCCCCAGTGACATGATTACCGATGCAGTTAAGCAGTACTTGCGCCAAGCCGATCTCTTTACCTATGTCGGCGGGGATCGCGATTTTTTTCAGCACCGCCCGGATTACGTGCTTAGCGGCTCGGTCAAAGCTATTGAGCGCTTCGACAGCGGTGACCTGTGGGCAGCCCATCTCGTTATGACGATGGAACTGGTAAGGCAGGAGGATGGCAAAGTGATATGGCAGGACGATTTCGATGAGGAGAAACAAGTGTTTTCCCCGGCCATGATCCACACGGTGGCCGCGTTGAGCGGAATTTTGGGCCAGCGGATGCAAAAGGCGATCGGGGAGATCGACTTCAAGTTCGGCAACAATCAGCGGCCCGCGCCCGTCGCGTCCAACGGGGAAACTGCACCAGCGGTCCGAGATACAGTGCTGCAAACCGAAGCCGATCACTACGAACTCATACCGGGGAAGCTGGCCCCATAGGACTTGGCATGTACAAGCTGCTCTACATCCTAATCGCCCTGCCATTGCTCGTCGGCCCAGCCCGAGGCGACAGCTATACTTGGATCGCTCCACCCGGGCGCGGCCAGCTTGAACAGGATCCAACATTGATTCCCAAGGGCAAGGGCTTTCTGTTCGTGCCGACGATGACCGGCTCCCTCAACGAGCCGAGCTTTCTCGTCTTACAGGGCAGCAAACCCATCCGCGAAGCCTCGCCCGGCACTGGCGTGTTGCTTTCGCCCGGCAGCTACAAATTGCTGGTCGGCTCGGGCACGGACCTCCAGATGATGCTCCGCACCGTGCCAGTCCAAGAGGGCATGACGACCTTGGTAAAGCCCTTCTGGGCTGGACTAGTCATCAACGTCATGTCCGAAAACCGCGCATCGATCAACGAATCCTATGAGCTATACCGGGAGTCTTCGCAGGAAAACTACGGCCTCGGTTTCGGTGTTGAGGAAGAGCGAGGCGAGGCGGTCAAAACTTGGCTCTTGCCTCCAGGTGTTTACTCAGTAGTGCGAGTCGGCGACAACGTATCGACTACCCGCAAGTTCAGCGTTCGCTTAGAGCCGGGCGAGTTGGTCCAGCGCAACCTAGTGGTGGACACTAGCGACAATACCTTCATCGGCTTCTACCCGCCGGCTCAATATGGCCTCCTCGCCCAAGTAGCGGACTCGCGCTGGAAGACCTCCTTCCAGCTAAGCGGCTCGCCCCGGCTGTCCACCTCGCAGAACACCACCGGCGCAGATCGCTCGGTCCTTTCGCTTTCCGCTGAGATCATCGGCAGCAGTGTCTATAACACGGACCGCCACTACGCCAATCTGCGGCTGGACTTTGAAGAGGGCTTCACCCGCGAAGAGGGCGACGACTTCCGCAAGTCCATCGATGAGTTTGAGGTCCGCGCTACGTATATCTATCGGCTTTCCAAGCGGATCGGTCCCTATTTGCGCGGGGTGTTCAACACTAGGCTATTCGCTGAAGAGGAGCACTTCGACCCACCGCAGGATCTTCTGATCCGAGATGGCGACCAGGTCGATCGCAAGATGAACATTAGCGAATTTACCCTTTCTCCGCCCTTCAGCCCCCTCGAACTGCGCCAAGGAATCGGCATCAACTCACAGGTCATTAGTAGCTTTCCCCTGAACTTCGACATGCGCGTTGGTTTTGGGGCACGTCAAAGCTATGTTACCGATAGCTTTGACCTAAAGTCCCCTAGCGTCGTCGCCTACAAGTTGGAGGACAAGACCACTACCGGCTTGGAGGCCGTACTGCTCCTGCGGTCGCGTTTCTCGCGCTTACCCAGCTTGGACTCGGAGTTTGACCTCCTTATCCCGAAGACAGACACCGACACTTGGGAATTCAATTGGGAAAACCGCTTGCGCTTGCCGCTTAGTCGCTTCGTCAATGTGGTCGTCGTCTTCGACTTCGAGCGCAAGCCGCCGGTCCAGCGGCTGCAATCTAGGCAACAGGTTCTGCTGCGTCTCAACTATTTGCTATGACTTGGGTGCAGAGCGACGAACAGGGAATCGCGCTCGGGGGTGCGCTTTCGGTGCACACCATCGGCGCGCTCGCCCCCCAAGCTCGCGCACTCATCGCTGCACACCCGCGCTCCGCGCTTCGCGCTGACTTGCGCCAAGTCGAGCACCTCGACACTGCGGGGGCCGTCTTTCTGCGCGGCTTGCCCGATCTCGCTCTCACCTTGGATAAGGAACTTCGCCTCGACGGGCTACCTGCCCATTTGCAGCCCGTTTTTGACTTTGCCACGCCCGCGCCGCCGTCTGCCCCACCTGCGCCGTCTCGCGTTGCCCTTGAACGCCTCGGCGCGTGGGTCCGCGCTTGGGGCGTCCGCGCGGCCGGTTTTCTCTACCTGATGGCCGACCTGAGCGTTTTTTCGGTTAGTGCCTTGTTCCGCCGCGAGCAGATTCGCCGGGGCAGCTTTGGCGAACAAGCGTACGCGATTGGCGCGCAGGCCCTGCAGATCGTCGGGCTGATTCTCTTTCTCGTTGGCGCGGTTTCGGCCCTTCAGTCGGCGGCCCAACTCCGCCAGTTTGGGGCCGATATTTTCGTCGCCAACCTGCTGGGCATTGGCCTGACGCGCGAGTTGGGGCCGCTGATGACCGCGATCATGGTGTCTGGCCGCTCCGGATCGGCTATTGCCGCGGAGATCGCCACCATGAAGTTCACCGAGGAATTGGACGCCTTGCAGACTATGGGGATCGACCCACTGCGCTTTGTGGTGGTGCCCAAGCTGTGGGCCATGGTCGTCTGTATGCCGCTTTTGACGATCATGGCCAATTTCGTTGGCATCTTAGGCGGCACCTTCATCGGCGTGGTGTCGCTGGACATCCCGGCTACTGTGTTTCTCAACCAAGTCGCATCGTCGCTCTTTCTCAAGGATTTGATCACTGGGCTGGTCAAAAGCGCGTCCTTTGCGTGGCTTATTACGATCATCTCGGTTTACCACGGCCTCAATTTCAGCGGCGGAGCCGAGGGCGTTGGCCGGGCGACAACTTCGGCGGTCGTGTCGTCGCTATTTGGCATCATTGTCCTCGACGCCTTCTGGGGTATTGTCTTCTATCTCAAATGGTGACTCGCGCTATCGACATCCAAAACCTCTGCGTGTCATACGGGGAGACGGTCGTGCTACGTGGAATTGACGCGCACGTAGAAGAGGGGGAAATTGCCGTCGTACTCGGCGGTAGTGGCTGTGGCAAGAGCACCTTGCTCAAGGCGATCATCGGCTTGGTGCAACCCGCTTCGGGCCGCGTTGAAATCCTCGGCCAAGACGCGACTGCTCTCAGCGAGGAGGAACTGGCGGCCCTGCGCAAGCGGCTGGGCGTGATGTTCCAATACGGCGCGCTGCTCAACTCGTTGACTGTTGAGCAAAACGTCGCCCTGCCCTTGGAAATGCACACGGATTTAGAGCGATCCTTGATTGGGGAGATCGCGCGCACTCGTCTCGCTTCGGTGGGCTTAGGGCACGCCTGCGACCACTTTCCCGGCGAGCTGTCGGGCGGGATGCGCAAGCGCGCTGCTCTGGCGCGGGCTATGGTTATGGACCCGGAGATTCTCTTTTGCGACGAGCCGGGTGCGGGCCTCGATCCGGTTACCGCGGCCGGGATCGACGCGCTGCTCCTCACGCTCAACCGCGAGTTGGGCATTACCATCGCCATTATTACTCACGAGCTTCTCAGTATCGAGCGGCTCGACGGACGCCTCATAATGCTGGACCAGGGCCAAGTGGCATTTACCGGCACGGTCGCCGAGGCTAAGCGCACAGAGCATCCGGTCGTCCGCTCTTTCTTTCATCCGTCCGATTCGTCCGCATGAAAACCATTATCATCGCCGCCCTGAGCAAAAACAGGGTCATTGGCCGCGACAACGCCATTCCGTGGCACTACCCGGCCGACATGAAGCACTTCCGCCGCGTCACGCGGGGCCACGCGGTCGTGGCTGGTCGCAAAACCTACGAGACTTTTCAGACGCGCCCCTTGCCCCAGCGCCTCAACTTCGTCCTCACCCGCAATCCGGCCTACGCGGTGGCCGAAGGCGTGGTGGTCTGCACGAGTCTGGCCGAGGTTTTGCGGCGCGCCCGTGCCCACGGCAGCGAAAAACTCTTCGTGCTTGGGGGTGCCCAAGTCTATGAACAGGCCCTACCCTTGGCCGACGAAATGATTCTGACGCACCTACCCATCGAAGTCGAGGGCGACGCGTACTTTCCAGCATGGGACGAGAGCGAATGGGAGCTAGCGAACCAGCGCAGCGAAGGCGAGCTGATTTTTGCGACCTATCGCCGCCGTTAAGGATATCCGCAAGATGAACGAAACCCAACTCATCGAATGGAAAGCGTCTTGGCGCGACGAATACTTGCAGTGGCTGTGCGGTTTTGCCAACTGATTTGTGGGTCGAGTTTCCGTTCTCAGCGGCGTATATAGAAACCGTTGCTGGAAGAACTGGTCCAGAAACTACCCAGAAGACTACCCAGAAGACTACCCAGAAGACTACCCAAGAGCAGATACTCGATCTCCTGCGCGATGAGCCTACCGCGAGCAGGCAGACGATTTCCAAACGGTTGGAAGGCATTACCGAAAACGGCGTGAAATACCACTTGGCGAAGCTCAAGAGTGCCGGCAAAATTCGTCGTGTGGGACCTGATCGCGGTGGCCATTGGGAAGTCTTGGAGAACGGCGAGGGGGAGTGACATGCACCCTTTGATAGAAAGCCATTGCGCCGAGGATGTGCATAAAGCCCGTCTTTGGGGTTTGATTGTAAGGACTGACGGTGTACATTCACCTTTTTAAATTTCTAGCCCCACAGCCGTGGCACCCATTAGTTGGGGAAACCTAAAAGACAGATGGTAGTATAACGCATGTTCAAACAATTAACGATGGCGCCGGCCGACCCCATTATGGGGTTGAGCGCGGCGTTTAAGAGCAACGAGAATCCAAGCAAGATCAACCTCAGCGTCGGCGTCTATCAGGATGCGAGCGGCCAGACGCCGGTTTTGGCGGCAGTGCAAACGGCGCAAGAGCGCGTGTTGGCCGCGGAAGAGACCAAGAGCTATTTGAGCATTGAGGGCAGTTCGGAATACGGTGCTGCCGTGCGGGAGCTGATTTTGGGCGTTGGGCACGAGGCGGCTGAGCGCGCCGTCACTGTGCAAAGCCCCGGCGGCACCGGAGCCTTGCGCCTAGCTGGCGATTTCCTCGCTCAGAACTTGGGCGGCCGGCCTATATGGATAAGCGAACCGACTTGGGCCAATCATCCCAAGATTTTTGCCTCGGCCGGCCTACAGGTCGAGACTTATCCCTATTTCGACTCTGGTGTCAACAACATCGACGCCAGTGCCTTACTCGCCGCACTCGGGCAAATCCCCTCCGGCCACGTGGTGCTGCTGCACGGCTGTTGCCACAACCCCACCGGCTGCGACCCCGCCCCGGACACTTGGCGGCAGATTGCTGAGGTCGTCGTCGAGCGCGGTCTGTTGCCCTTGGTCGATTTTGCCTATCAGGGGTTTGGCGATGGGTTGGACGAGGATGCGACGGGCCTGCGGACGCTCTGTGACACGGGCTGTGAGTTGTTAGTGGCCAGTTCCTTTTCCAAAAACTTCGGCCTGTACAACGAGCGCGTCGGTGCTCTGACTTTGATCGGTGCGGACGCCGATGCTGCGGAAAGGGCCTTGAGCCACCTGAAGATCGCCGCGCGTACCAGTTACTCCAATCCCCCAGCCCACGGCGCGGCCATGGTCCGCGAAATCCTCGGCGACGCGGTGCTCCGCCGCCAATGGGAAGGCGAATTGGCGCAGATGCGCGAGCGGATCAATCGCGTGCGCCACCGGCTCGTTGCGCGGCTCAGCGAGCAGGGTGTGGAGCGCGATTTTTCGTTTATCGAGCGGCAGCGGGGGATGTTCTCTTTTTCGGGCTTGAACGCCGAGCAGGTCGAGGTGCTGCGGGAGCAGTACGCAATCTACATCGTCGCGGGAGGGCGCATCAACGTCGCTGGCCTGACCGAGGATAACCTCGATTACTTCTGCTCGTCAGTGGCTGCGGTTCTGTAGGGCGACCGTTACGGGATGGAAAAACTTAGGGCGCGCACCAGTACGGGAGTGCCGGTGAGGATTTCCGCTTGGCTCGACAGGGTGTTGCCGTCGTCGTACACAATGGTCTCTGGCTGGCCGAAGGAAATGTCTTCGTCGCCGCGCAAAACTTCGAGGGGTTCGGGGTGCTGGAGAAATTCGATCAGGGCCTTATCGAGTTGTTCTAGCCCGGCGAAGCGGTTGATCTGGCCATCGCGGACGAGCGTGGCGAATTGTTCGTAGAACGGCCCGGCATTTTCGGCCAATAGCTGCGGGCCGGCGAGGAAGTACAGGGTATAGACTTGATCGAGCTCGTTGAAGGTGATCCAATCGTTCTCGCCGGGGGCGTATTGGACGATTTCCGAATAGACGAATTGTTCGTCAAACAAGGTCTCGCGCGCACCGGCAGAACTGCACAGAAAGGCGTGGACTTCGGCGTCGCGGCTTAGCTTAAAGCGCAGTTGTAGTTGGTCGCCTTGCTGCAACTGTGCGCCCTCCGCTAGTCCTACTACTTGGGCGACGCCTCCTTCTTCGCGTTTGGCAATCAGGTGCAGTTCCACTTCAATTGGTCCATTGATCGCACTGGTTCCAAGCTGGCGCGAGGCAAGCTCTTGGCGCACGTCTCGCGCCAAGATACGCGCGGTGCGAGACGCCACGAGCTTGCCGCTGGCTCGCTCGACTAAAAACATCCGCATATACATCCACGGGGCGTCTGCTTCGAGCCGCCCGCCTAACGCAAGCGCGGCGCTCCCCCCTTGCTTTAAGCCCACTAATTCCTCTCCGCGCCAACGCTTCCCGGTCGTATCGACCAGCCCCACCGCGACCTCGGTCCTCATCAGCGCAGACAGCACATAGTCGTCGAGCACCTTGGTCTCCTCGGTCTGCACGCCAGCGGGGTCGCGCAAGCCCAGCCAGTCAACCTCGCCCTCTTGGACCTCGACGATTTCCACGAGATCTTGGGCCGCACGCGCTAGTTGACGCCTTTGGTCCGGCCCGCCGATAAAGGGCACGCAGCCGCCAAGCGAGAGTGCGAGTGCAATCACCAGCCCAACCATGTCACTGCTCCAGCCGCCGCAAAACGGGCAACAACATATCCTCGGCCACGCGCTCCCAACTCATCTTTTGGGCCGCGGCGTAGCCTTCGGCAAGCAGTTTTTTGCGGCCAGTCGCGCCCGCGGATAACTGGCTGGCCAAGGCGCTGGCTACCACCTGACTTTGCAAGGCTTCGGCCTGCGTGCGTTCGCGCATTCCAATCGGCTGGTCGGCGCGGTCGGTCTCGGCGAGTTGGGTATAAGCTCCCTCGATAAAGCCGGCCAACTCCGCCTCGTTAGCTGCCTGACGCACAAAGCCGCGGCAGCCGCACACATCGCTGACCACGCTGATGGTGCCAGCGCTCAAGCACTCGACTTGGGAGATACCGAAAGGCTCGTAAATCGACTGCCCGAACTCCGCGTCGCTGCCTCGGCGCAAATCGGCGAATTCTGCGTCTGCCGGTAGGAACGCGCAGCTTTGCTGATCCCACCCGAATTGATTGACGAAAAGCGCTTTGACGGCGCGCGTGCGCGCATTAAAGGCGCGGACTAAAAGGTCGAATTTTAGCTCGCCACTGCTGAGGTCGCCCCCCCCTTCGCGGTGGACTAGCGGCCAACCGTACGCGGCCATGCGCTGGACATCCTCGGGATCGCGGCGGCCGGTCTCGGTCGCCAACGCGATAAAAAGCGCCCGTTGGCCGCGCTCCCATAGGTGGTGATCGAGGTGTTCGAGTACCAGCAAATCGCGCCACAAGCCCTTGCTCTCGACTAGGCGGGCGACGTGAGTGAAGATCAGATCTGGGGTCCAACCTAAGAGCGCGGAGCCGCTGGCTTGGACTTTTTTTCGCGCTGCCTCGCGTTCGGTCGCGGACAACTTGGCGGCTGGCACTCCGTTATATACGAGATCAATGGGACGAGCGGCGAATTCCGGCCCGAGAAAGCGCAACTCCTCCTCCACCCAATCGCCGACGGCGAGGACCGCGTCGAGACGATGGGCTTGGCTGACGAGGGCGTGTTTGAAATAGCCGTCTTGCGGGCCGAATAGATCGTCGATGTACTGGCCGTTTGCGCGCGCTTGGCGCAGCGCATTGTAAAAGGCAATGTCGCGTCCGGGTCGCTCCTCCACTAAGGGCCGCACGGTGGCTACTTCGTGCGCGTAGAACAGGGTCTTGCACGCTGCATCGCTCATCAGGGCCTTGAAGGCGGTACCTAGCCCCATGAATTCATGCGCCAATAGCAAAAAGGGCGCGTCTCCGACTAAGGAGCGCACGGCCGCGAAACCCGGCTCGGCCAAACGCATGTATTGCTCGTATTCCCAGTGCTGTTCGTAGCGGTGCGATTCGAGGCCAAACTGGAGGAATAGGTCGCGTTTGAATTCGTTCAGCCGCCGAGGCGGGCGGCTCACATCCACCAACAGAACTTCTGGCGAGGCTCGGCGTCCGCCTTGGGTCAGCAAGCGCCGACCATAGACCAAGCGCACGCCAAACTCCCGCTCGACCGCGCTGAGTTGATCGACGACGTCAGCGGCGCGGATGCTGCGGCTGGCGTCGTAGAGGATCTCGCCGTCTGGGCCGAGCGGTTGAGCATTGGCTGGATCGGTTAAGGGGCCGAGCAGGATGGTGCGCTGGCAATGGGCTTGGTAGCTGCGGGCGGTGATCAGGCCGCGCAGGACCGTGCCGATGCCACCGGCTTGCTGCACGGCTTCGTGCGTGACGTGGACGAGCGTGGCCATACTAAAAAACATAGATCGCCGGGCATTTTCTGTCTAATGTCAGCGGTGCGATCAGACTTTGCGTACATTTGCCATGCAGTGCAAACCAGCAACTTCTTTCGGGAAACAAAATGGCCACAAACCGCTCCGCTCCATTGCCCCCCACCGCTTATGACCAACTCATCGACCTAGCCTTGCGGGAAGACCTCGGCTCCGTAGATGTAGAAGCCGATCTGACCGCTGCTTGGACTGTGGCGAGCGATGCCGAGGCTCGCGCTCGCATTGTCGCCCGCCAAGCTGGCGTCGTCGCTGGCATTGAGGTCGCCCGTGCGGTTTTCGCCCGTCTCGACCAGAGCATTTCTGTGTGTGCTGAGGTGGCTGACGGGGACGAGGTCGCAGAAGGCCAGACTCTCGTCCGCTTGCGGGGTCGCGCTCGTTCTCTCTTGGCCGGGGAACGCACCGCGCTCAATTTTCTGCAACAGCTTTCGGGCGTGGCCACTCTGACCCGGCGCTATGTGGAGGCTCTAAGCGGCACGGCTACGCGCATTACCGACACTCGCAAAACCACGCCGGGTTGGCGGCACTTACAGAAGTGGGCTGTGCGCTTGGGCGGCGGCGTCAATCACCGCATGGGGCTGTACGACGCCGTGCTGATTAAGGAAAACCACGCTGCGGCCGCGGGCGGCGTTCGCGCTGCCATCCGCGAGGCACGGGGCCAAACAGCGCCGATTTACGTGGAAGCCGAAAATCTCGCGGAGGTTGAGGAGGCCCTAGTGGGTGGCCCGGACCGCATTCTGCTCGACAATATGGACGCGCCGACTCTGCACAAGGCCGTAGCACTCATTCGCGCTGACAATCCCGCCGTTGAGATTGAGGCCACCGGCGGTTATACCTTGGCGACCGTGCGCGAGGCCGCTGCCGCTGGTGTGGACTTTGTTTCGATTGGTGCTCTGACGCATTCGGCACCGGCGTTGGACTTGAGTATGCTTTTTGAGGGATAGAAGCGGTCGGGTAATCTAACCGTCCCGCCACTTGCAGTAGGGGTTGCGCACGAGGTTGGCGTTGTAATAGCGCGGATCGTCCGATACTTCGACGCCGATCCAAGGAGGTTTCTTCACGACTTCTTCCTGGCTGTTCAGTTCGACTTCGGCGAGCACCAGACCCTCGTTTTCGCCAGAAAATACGTCGATGGTCCAGACCTTGCCCGCCCAAGGCAAGGTATAGCGCGTCTTTTCAATGTGTGGCCGCTGACACAGAGTTGCTAGGATGCTCTCGGCGTCTTGGCGCGGGATTTCGTATTCGTACTCGCGGCGGGCGATGCCGCTAGTTGCCCCCTTGAGCGTGAGTACCGCCCGCTCGCCCTCAATGCGCACGCGCACTACGCCGCCGTCTTGGATGGGAATGTAGCCCTGCCGGAAGGCGACGCCCGCTAGCTGGTCGAGGCAGGAGAGATCGGCTACGAGGTACTTGCGCTCGATTTCCCAGGACGTCACGATTCTTGCTCCTCTATGTGCTTGGCCAACCCACGGGCTAAGTCGCCGCGCAAGACGCCGATCACGTGGGCATCCTCGCGGCCAAAGCCCTGCGTCAGCACTTCCATTGCCTGTACTTGAAAGACGCGCGTACCTCCGCGCTCCAAGCGAGCCAGTTCGCGCAACGTTCGCTGTGCTAGCTCGCTGCTGGCAAATACAAGAGCCAGCCCCTTGGCGCGGCGCACGGCCGACAGGCCGACGACCGTGGCCCCAGAGCGGCAGCCGATCCCCAAGAGCGCGGACAGTTGCGCCGATGGGTTGAGGCGGGGCAGGTCTTGCTCAGACAAAGGCTGGCTTGATGGGCACCGACCCGCGCGCTGCCGAAATGTTGGCTGCTTCGAGCACGCCGATTACCCGGCCCGCGGATTCAGGGGTAATGACGAGGTCGGCGCGACCCCGCAAATGGGCGAAAATGTTTTCGTAGTACGCGTCCCAATTGGACTCGGCGAAGGGCACCTCAGTGCTCATCTGGCGGCCGTTGATCAGCGTCTTGACGAGGTACTTGCCGCCCGCATCCTCGATCGCGCCCTGCGTGCCCAGCACCCGCCAGCGCGGCCGCGGACTCATAGACAGGTTGGACATGGTCAGGGTGACGGTGCAGCCGCTGTGGAAGCGCAGCGTGTATTCGGAGTGATCCTCGTTGTCGTATTTTTTCCACGCGGAATTTTTGACTTGATAGCCGCTGACCGAGATGATTTTTTCCGGGACGATATTCAAAATCCAATCCGTAAAATGCGCCCCCCAGTCGTAGATGGCCCCGCCGGAGATTTTGCGATTGGAGCGCCACCAAGTCCCCTGCTCCCCGTAGCCGTAAAATCCGGCCTCGATGCGGAAGACGCGGCCGATGATTTGCTCTTTGAGAATTAGATCGCGCAGCACCACAAAGTCGCCGTCCCAGCGCCGGTTGTGAAACGTCGAGATCAGGACCTTGTTCTTTTTAGCTGCCGCCTGCATGCGCTTGACTTCGGCGCTGGTGATGGCGAGGGGCTTTTCGCAGACTACGTGGACCCCGGCATTGAGGCACTGCACCGCTAGCTTGGCGTGCGTGTTGTGCGGGGTGATGATCGTCACCAAGTCCAAGTTTGCGTTGCGCAGCATGGTGCCGACGCGGCCGTAGGTTTTGATGCCGGGAAAGTCCTCTTCGGCTACTTGACGCCGCTCGGCATCCAGCTCGCAAACCGCGGCCACTTCTACGCCCTCGTTTTTGGCCATAGAGGTCAAGTGCAACTGACCCATGTTGAACGCGCCGCCGTAGCCTATGACACCGACGCGGAAGTGCTCTTGTTTTTTTGCTGCCACCGTGTGCTCCTCTGTTAAGGGTTTGAGGCCGCGAATCTGCAAAATGCCGCTGTGTGCGTCAATGTGGCCAGTTTGTCCGCGACCTAGGCCGAATCTGTAGCCGCTGGCCAGATTCAGAAGCCCTCGCCTTCCAGAGCGCACACAAAAAGCCCCAATACCGAAGTACCGGGGCTGCGGCCGCTTGCTCGACGACCACTGGCCGAAGTCCGCGCTCTTTATCTCAAGCAGTTCCCGATGAAGCAGCAAGTTGATGATTCACAACCTGCCAGAACGCGACAATCGCTTTTTTTTCTCCGTCAAAAAAATCCTCAAAAAAACCAACTGCATTTAACGGCAATGGATAGGCATAACGCTCACCGTCTTCGCCAATCTCTGTGATCCAATCGTCAGGTTCTGTGGAATCGACCACCTCAAACAACGAACCATCATAGAGAAAGGGCCTGCCCGCGTCGTTCAAGATTCTCAAGCCATCGGCTTCTATCCCAATTACAACATAATGTTGATTGGGCGTGAGATCGGGATATGCGATATTCTGTTGTCTAAATTGGACAATCATGGCGGACTAACTCGTTTTTGCTTCAGCTCAATGCGACCGATATCGGGATGTTCATACCAGTGAATTTCGTATTGATGTCCGGCAATTTCAAAACGGGGACTGCTCTTTTTGACCCATCGCGATGCGCGACCACCATAAGTATGAACTAAACGTTGAACATCGCGGATGCGATTGCCTTTAGCGATCACTCGAGATTGTGCAATCTGTTTTGACGTCAGTTCAAGAATCTCACAGATCCTTTCTTTTTGCACGAGCGAGTACTACATAGCCGAATTTTTAGATATTGTCAAGTTTGTCCGCGTCCTAGTCTTTTACTATGTTGGACGCAACAAAATCGTCCTCTCCACAATTAAAATCCCATACGACAGATGGAAACAAGACTAACGAGAAAAGATCTCGCCTTCATCGGCGGCTGCGTGCTCATGGCCGCCGTTAGTTTGGCCGTTGGAGTCCACTATTTCTACCGGGCCTTTCCCGAGGCATCCATTGACTTCCGCGTCACTCGCGACGAGGCCAAGGAGCAGGCGGTCGATTTTATCGCCGCTCGCGGCTTTGATCTGGCCGACTACCGCCACAGCGCCATTTTCCGCTACGACAACGATACCAAGACCTTCCTCGAGCGCGAGCTGGGTCTCGAAGGGGCCACGCAGGTCATCGGCGATCCCGTGCAGTTGTGGCGCTGGAGCAACCGCTGGGTGCGGGAGCTGGAAAAGGAGGAGTTTCAGGCCACGGTTACGACTTCTGGCGAGCTTGTCAGTTTTAGCCACCTCATCGAGGAAGAAGCGCCCGGCGCGAGCCTCGAAGAAGCCGAAGCCCGCCGCTTGGCCGAGTCCTTTCTCACCGCTGAGCTTGGCCGCGACCTCGCCGCGCTCGAATTCGTAGAAGTCCAGACGCAGGAACGACCCAACCGCATCGACCACACCTTTAGCTGGAAGCTGCGCGACTTCGCCGTTGGCGAGGCCTACTACCGCTTCTACGTGCGTCTGCAAGGCGACCAGATCGGCGGCTTTGGCGAGTATCTCAAAATCCCCGAGGCTTGGGAGCGCGACTACGCCGAGTTGCGGTCGCACAACGAGACCACGGGTTTGGTAGCCGCGACCTTACTCCTCCTAACCATACTGGCGATGCTGGTCTCGTTCTTTGTCGGCGTCCGCGCCCGAGATATCCGCTGGAAGACTGCGGCGATCTTCGGGGCCATCGCCACGGCTTTGACGCTGCTGGCCGAACTCAACAACCTACCGCTGACCGCGTTTGACTACGACACCACCGATACGTACGGGTCTTTTCTGACGCGCCAGTTGCTCAACAGTTTGTTTGCCGCGGCCGTCCAAGGCATCCTCATCTTCTTTCTCACCGCGGCCGCTGAGCCTTTGTACCGACGCTACTACGCCAACCAAATCCAGATCGGGGGCCAGTTTACGCCAGCGGGCCTGCGCACCAAGCGCTTTCTCCTCGGCACGATTCTCGGCTTGGCCATGACGCCGGCCTTCTTGGCCTACCAAGTCCTCTTTTACATCACAGCCGAGCAATTCGGCGCTTGGGGTCCGGCGTACATCCCCTACAGCGAGATGGTCAACACGTATATCCCGTGGATCATGGTGCTGTTGATCGGCTTTATGCCTGCGGTCTCCGAGGAGTTTATATCCCGGGCGTTTTCGATTCCCTTCCTGCACAAATACCTCAAGTTCCGCTGGGTTGCGGTCGTCATCGCGGGTCTTATATGGGGGTTCGCCCATGCCAACTACCCGCAGCAGCCCTTTTACATTCGCGGCATTGAGGTGGGCATCGCCGGTATTGTCGTCGGCTATATCTTCCTTCGCTTTGGGATTCTCGCCCCTCTCGTATGGCACTACACGATTGATGCTCTGTACACGTCCCTAATCCTCTTCCGCTCGTCCAACAGCTACTTCGTCGTGTCAGCGGCTTTGTCGGCGGGCCTGATGCTCTTGCCCTTGGCGGTGGCGCTCGTCCTCTACTTGCGGCAGCGCCGCTTTGCCGACCCAACACCCTTGCTCAACAAAAGCGCTGCGCCCCCAATCCCGGAAGCCGCCGCGGACGAGCCTACAGCGCAACAGCCCGCAGCCCCAGCTCCCACGTTTGCCTATACCCCGTTGTCTAAACGACGCCTAGGTTGGGCCGTCGCGGTAGTCGTGGTCTCGCTGGGCTTTTTCGCCCTTGAATACGAAAAGCCGCTCGACTTTGTCGATGTCCGCCTGACTCGGGGCGAGGCCGAGGCCAAGGCTGTTGAGCATCTAGAGGCGACTGGCGCGGATGCCTCGGCATACGAGGTGGTCACCTATTATCAAAACCAGCCGAACGCGATGGGGATCCGGTACATCCTAGAGCGCGACTCGGTGGCCGTGGTCAATCGTCTATACCAAGAAGATCTTTTGGCCAGCTTGTGGGTGACGCGCTTTTTCCGCTACGGAGAAAAGGAGGAATACAGAGTCGCTGTCCACCCGGAAGACGGCTCCCTCTACAGCATAAACCACCTGCTGGCCGAAGAGGCCGAGGGTGCCGACCTCGAAGAGGCACAAGCGCAGGCAATAGCTGTTCAGCACCTACGTGCCTACGGCTTTGCCGTCGAGCAATTGGAGCTCAAGGAATCCTCGTCGGAAAAGCTACCCAACCGCCGCGACCACCGCTTTGTCTTTGAGGCTGTCGAGGGCGACGTGCGCAACGTCGATGAGCTGCGCTATCGAGTGCGAGTCAACATCGCCGGCGACGAGCCGGTTTCTATCTATCGCTTTCTCAAAGTGCCCGAGGATTGGCAACGTGAGCGGGAGGAGAGCACCACGCTCAAAACCGCGCTTTCCGGTCTGCTCATCGTCTTAATTGCCGCGGTGGTGATCCACGGCCTGTGGTTGCTCGTGCGTCGCGTGCGGAACGAGGGCATAGTTTGGTCTCCGCTGATCAAAATAGCCGCGATTGGCGCGGCCTTTTTCTTACTCGACTTTCTCAATGGCCTGTCGGTTGTCGATCGCGCCTACGATACCCGCCTTACGCTGTCGATCTTTACCATCACCCAGATACTCGGCTTCATCTTGGGCAGCTTGGCGATCGGCTTGGCGATTCTCGCAGCCCTCGGCTTGGCCACTAGCCTCTATCCAGACTGGCCGGCGCGCCTACGAGCCGCGCGGCGCGTACCCGAATTCCGCGACGCTGTCGTCGGGGTCGCGTTGGTCCTCGTGGCCAGCGAGGCGTGGCAGCACTTGCGCGGCTACATAGAGAGCCGATTCATCGCCTCAGACCCGAGTCTTGGCTTTGGGCTACCTTCTGGATTGGACCAGTATTTGCCCTTTTGGAGTTCCCTGTCCTATGGCGTAATGGGAGCCATCTTCGTCCCGATTGTCGCGGGCTTGGTGCTCTACTATAGCCGCGTTGTAATAAAAAAGAGGCTCTACACAGTCGTGGCGGGCTTGGGAGTGGGGTTGATTATGTCCGGCGGCAACGCCGTTCACTTCGACGAATTCCTCTTTGAGTTGTTGACGTTTGTCACTAGTATCGGCTTCGTCGTCGCTGCAATCGTCCTGATCTTGCGGAATAATCTCCTCGCCTACGTGTTACTGGGGTTTGTCTCGGTGCTCTCGGCGGTCAGGAGCCTCGGCGCACTGTCCGCTCCGGCGTATCAGTTGCAAGCTGGCATTCTGTTGCTGTTGGTTCTTGTGGTCGTCTTCTGTTTGTGGTGGCGATTGGGTGCTGAGCGCGAGGCGTCCTAGGCGCGGTGATGGAGTTTATTTCCCACGCCGCCCTGCTGTGGGCATGGTTTGAGCGCCTAGTGGCGGGGATTCCGCGCTTCCTCATCTTCGCCACGGCGACGTACGTCATCCTCTATTTTACAACGCTGGCCTTAGTCGCTGGGGTGCATCGGCACTGGTGGCACGTCGCTTGGTTCCGCCGTCTGTTCTACTGGCAGTTTCCCCTGACGCTATTAGGCGCGGTATTCTGCGTCCTGAGCCGCCACTACGATGTGCCTTGGCTGTGGACAGTCGGCACGAGCTTGTTCTCTGCCCTCACTCTTTACCTCGGGGCCTTCTTTATCGCCGTAGTGCTTATGACGCCGGTCGTCTTGGGCGTTTTGCTCTACGACCGCTGGCGGCAAGAGGGGACAGAGGAACCTAGCTCGTTTGAGCGGCGGCGCTTCCTCAGCCGCGGCCTCGCTGTGGTGCCTGCTCTCGGAGCGATGGGCGTCAGCCACGGGATATACACCTCCTATACTCGCACGCGGATGCCCACAGTGCCGCTCCGCTATTCCGACCTGCCTGCCGAGCTAGAGGGCTTAAAGATCCTTCATCTCAGCGACATCCACATCGGGCCGCACGTCCAGCTCGCCGACCTCGAAGCCCTGCTCGCACGCGCGGCTCAAGCGGCACCGGATCTGATCGTGGTCACCGGTGATATCTGCGACCACAACCCGGAGTACTTGGCGACCCTGCGCCTGATCGAAAGCGTGCCGACTCGGCTTGGGGCCTACGCCAGCTTGGGCAACCACGAGTACATGCGCGGCATCCGCCGCATCCGTCGGCACTTTGACCAGACCGCGATTCCCTTGCTGGTGAACGAAGGGCTGGAGGTGCCGATGGGCGCGGCAACGCTCTACCTCGGCGGGGTTGACGACCCGCGCTTCCTGCGCAGTCCGGCGTCCTACGCGCAACTCCGCAACTCAGTGGAACAGGCCGTAAGCGCGTCGCCGAGCGATGCCTTTACCTTGCTGCTGAGTCACCGCTCGCAGTCCCTTGACTACGCCGCGCCGCTCGGCGGCACCGACTTGATTCTGGCCGGCCACACGCATGGTTTCCAGCTAGGCATGGCCGGGCGCAGCTTTTTTGAGCCGTTTTTTCCCGAGCGCTATATCTGGGGGCACTACGAAAAGGGAACCACCCAGCTCTACACTACGGCCGGCGTTGGACACTGGCTGCCCTTTCGCTTCGGCTGCCCGCCCGAGGCCCCGATTATCATCCTGCACCGAGCTTAAAGAAAGGAGCGTTCCATGCGCATACTCGTAACCGGCGCGGCCGGCAGCGTCGGCTCTAACGTGGCCCGCGGCCTCAAGGACCGCCACGAGGTGCGCGGCCACGACCGCGTGCCCATGCCCGACCTCGCCGATACGGTCGTCTCTGACCTCACCGATTTTGACTCTATGCTAGAGGCCACGTGCGGTGTGGATGCCGTCGCCCACATTGGGGGTCTGCCCGGCGGCAACGAGTGGGATCCCATGCTGCAGAGCAACTTCATTGGCACGTACAACGTCTTTGAGGCCGCGCGCCAAAACGGCGTTAAGCGCGTCGCCTATGCCAGCCGCGCCGGGGTCTTAACGCTCTATCCGCGCAACATCCGCCGCACGGTCGATATGACTACTACTCCGGTGGGTATCTACACGGTCAGCAAGATCTTCGGCGAGGCGCTGGCCCACTCTTTTGCCCATCAGCACGACATGGAATTTGTCTGCGTGCGCATCGGCAATTTCAACCTCAAGCGCGACCAGCCCGAACACCCGCACCATCTCAGCCACGGCGATTGCGTGCGGGTGTTTGAGCAGGCGCTGATTCATCCGGGCGTGAAGTTTGAAATCGTCTTTGGGGTGTCGGGCAGCAACTGGCCGCTCTACGATGTCGAACACGGCAAGAGGGCGATTGGGTATGAGCCGCAGGACTATTCGGAGGTGCCGGAGGAGGAGTGGGGGAGGTAAAAATATGACAGATTTGGAAATAGAGAAGCTGAACAAGATTCAATCCGATGTGCTTGCTCACGGGCCAAACAGGGAGTAAGTTTGACTCCTTCGTTCCTGCGGTTATTGCAGACAGCTTCTTACGACATTGAGGAGGCATTATACCTATGGATTTTATTGGGAATATAAAAGAATTGGCGGAAAAAGCACTTAGCCAAAAAGACCTGTTGGACACAGAAGAAGCGACCAAGAACGCACTTATTATGCCATTTATCCAAGAATTGGGATATAATGTCTTTGATCCGCAAGAAGTTCGACCCGAATACACTGCTGATATTGGCACAAAAAAGGGCGAAAAGGTTGACTATGCTATTTTCAGAGATGATTCCCCAGCCATTCTACTTGAATGCAAGGCATTAGGAGTTGCTCTCGATAGCAGTCACAGAAACCAACTTTTTCGTTATTTTTCCGCTATTGCCAAGGTGCGTTTCGGCGTTCTCACCAATGGCCTGATGTATCAATTTTACACCGATCTTGACCATAAAAATCGAATGGATGAGAAGCCTTTCCTTGAGTTCAATCTATCCAATATTCAAGAGCCCCTCGTCGAGGAACTGCAAAAATTCACCAAAGCCAACTTTAATGCTGATACCATCATCAGTAGGGCTGAAGATCTCAAATATACGCGGGAAATCAAACACCTCTTGGCTGAGGAATACAACGCCCCTACCAAAGAGTTTGTACGTTTCTGTATGGATAGAGTTGAGGGTGGATCAAAAACTAAAAAAAGAGTTGAACAATTCACCGGCTTTGCCAAACGGGCTTTCCGCGAATTTGTATATGAGCACTCGGCACCTGCTGATACCGCCGAATCGAATAATGAGCTAGTAGCCTCCGATTCTTCAACGCCGCCGGTTTCAGATAAATGGGAATGGCAGCCGCTATCAGAGTTTAGTCCCCAACCAAGCGATCCAAAGCCAACTAAAATTTTGTTCCCAGACAATTCGCAGGTCCCTCTCAAAACGTCGAAAGCGATACTAGTCGAGGTCGTGCGTTGGCTGATAAATAAAAACAAATTGAACGTGAGCCATTGTCCCTTTAAGGTTGGTGATAGTAAGCGCACCAAGCGCTACCTCATATCTACCGATCCAAAGCACTCGGATGGCGAGCCGTTTACTGCCCCCGAAAAAATAGAGTTCCTCTATACTGAGACACACGCTAACAGTTCAATGATCATCAAATATGCGAGACGCATCATTGAGCATGTCGGACAGGACCAGAACCCCGCCCAATTCAAAGTCCGCTGATAAAACGGCCCGGTGGTGAGACACCGGAGGGCATGGAAGAGGATAATCTGGTGCTGGAAGAGTGGTTCAAAGCGCAGGGATTTACGGAGGATGTTGAGGATGCGTTCCGCTCAACTGATGTTTGAATCGGAGAAAATCTAGTCGGAAAGGAATACCCAATGCGCATTACTCTCGATATTGACGATGATGTCCTTACGGCGGCGAAGAAACTCGCCAAGCGCGACCACAAGACGGCCGGGAAGCTGGTGTCGGAACTCATGCGCGAAGCACTAGCAGCGCGGGTGGAACCCAAAGCTGCAAGCAAGCCAAAGCGAGATATATATGGCTTCAAGCCCATACCAGCAGGTGGTTACGCTGTCACGAACGAGCTTGTCAATGAACTTCGCGACGAGTTGGGGATTTGACTCGTGAGAGCGTTGCTTGACGTCAATGTGCTGATCGCCTTACTCGACGAGAATCACGCTGATCACAAGGTGGTATCGGATTGGTTCACCGCTCATATCGGACAGGGGTGGGCCTCTTGCCCCCTGACGCAGAACGGTTGCGTACGCATCCTTTCCCAACCTCGGTATCCAAACGCTTTGGACATCGCCCAAGCAGTAGAGCGTTTGCGCGTAGCGGTTTCCACGCCGCACCACCTATTTATCGCGGACGACATTAGCTTGCTCGACAATGCAGTGGTGGACCGTCGGAAATTGTTGGGACCACGGAAATTGACAGACATTTACCTGCTAGCACTTGCGGTCGCGCATGGTGCTCGACTGGTCACGCTCGACAAGTCCGTACCTTTGGCAGCCGCCAGAGGGGCACGGGAAGAGTCCTTGGTCGTAATCTGATCGCATTCGATAATGCCCCGTACCCATAAACGCCAATCCGTCCCAGTGTGCTGTTCGCGCAAAAGCTCATCCTGCACCGCTATCTGCTCGACCTGAGAATCTGGGCGGCGGACAGGAGCGCAGCATAGTACGGGCGTTGCAGACTCGTATGACGCTGTGGACGCGAAGGAGGTTTAGAGATGGCGAACGTCAAGCCGATTCGGACTGAGAAGGAATACGAGGCCGCGCTGGCCCGGATTGACGAACTCATGGATGCGGAACTCGGTAGCCCTGAAGGTGACGAGCTTGATGTCTTGGTTGATCTCGTCGAGTTGTACGAAAGTAAGCACGAGCCGATGGGGTAGCCAAGTCCCCTCGCGGCAATTGAGTTTCGCATAGAGCAAGGTGGTGCAGCTACAAAGGAGGATGTCTGATATGCCAGTATCGGCAACAGCAATCCCCGATGAGTACCGTGCTGATGTAGGGCGGGCGGTGGAGATCTGCAAGGCGGAGGGATGCCGAGACGTTTTTATATTTGGGTCGGTTGCCGCTGGACGACATCGGCCGCACTCCGATCTGGATATAGGTGTCCGTGGCTGTCCGCCCGAGCACTTCTATCGCTTGCTAGGTCGGTTGATGGATGAACTCACTCATCCCGTGGACCTAGTCGATCTGGACCTTGAAACCCGAGTTGCTGAATTCCTTGAGCAGGAAGATCAGCTAGTGCAAGTTGGCTGAGGTACTCAGCCGATCTATTGTCTGTAAAATTAAGAGTGGAGATGCCCATGAACCCAAGCTGCTTGCAGTACTGCATGACCGATGCACAGCGCGACCATTTTGAGCAGCAGGGATATTTGATCGTCGAGGATGCGCTCGACGACGACATGCTCGGTAGGCTGCTGGAGGCTGGCGATCGCGTCGATGCCGAGGAAAGGGCGGCGCGTGGCTTGGCACCCAATGCCTTGCTGTCGAAGTTCAGGACTATTGTCGAGGATGATGTTTTTCTCGAACTGCTCGATTGGCCCAAGACGTTTCCGCTGATTTGGGACATTCTCGGCTGGAACGTCCAGCATTACATCTCGCACTTGATCTACTACCCACCCGAATCCAAGAGTAGCGTCGATCTGAAGCCGGGAGGATGGCACCAAGACGGCGGTCGGCCAGTCCCCGAAATGGAGCGTCCCCAACCGAGGTTGTCGCTAAAGGTTGGATTCTGGCTGACCGACATCAGCGAGCCGGATAGAGGGGGAATCAGGATCGTCCCCGAAAGCCACAAGGGGGACCGTCCGCCCGATTTTGCCGATGCCATGCAGGTTCAGGTGAAGGCGGGAACGGCCGTGTTGTTCGACCGACGGATGTGGCACGCGCGCGGGATTAATATCTCGGAGACGACCCGGAAAGTGCTGTTTTTGGGGTATAGCTATCGCTGGCTGCGCGGCCTCGACTACAACTTGATGCCCGATGAAATGCTCGCCAAGTGCAGTCCCATACGCCGGCAATTGCTCGGCGATGGGGTGGACGTCAAAGGGTGGTGGCAACCGACAGACGAAGACGTGCCCCTCAAGGGTTGGCTAACTGAGCACAAGGGGAAGGAATACGTCGAGCGGATCGGGCAAAAGCAGTGGGAACGGGAAAAGTGGGAGGTGCCGGGCGGCTAATCGTTGAATTGACGCCCGACGAGATACAACCCCTGTTCAGGCACTGGGTTGGAACCAGTAGTAGCCATTGAAAGACCCGGATATAGCTATTAGTATATGCGATTGCGTTGGAAGACGATCCGCCCCGAAAAAAAGAAGGCAAACAAGATGACCGACGCGAAGATACTAATCGTCGAAGACGATGAGCTTAGTGCCGCACACCTTGAAGAATGCCTCGAAAACCTAGGCTACACAGTGTGTGACTCGGTTTCGTGCGGGCGCGAGGCCATTGAAAAAGCCGCTGACAAGCGCCCCGATCTCGCCCTAGTCAATCTCGGACTCGAAGGGAAAGCCACTGGCTTGGAAACAGCCGAGCGTATTGGTAGCCAGTTCGACGTTCCAGTGGTGTACCTGACCGACGAAGCCGAGGAAGATCTGTTGCAACAGGCGCAGGCGACCAACCCGTTCGGCTATGTGCTGAAGCCGTTTGAGAAGCGCCAACTGCATCTAAATATCCAAACCGCCGTCTCCATGCACGAGAGAGAAACCAGACACAGGAAGACGGAGATGCGGTTGAAGCGAATTATCAAAAGATTGAAAGACTTCACCCGGCTGATGAAAACCGTGTTCGACAGCATGAGCGAAGGCGTGATCGCCGTCGATGAAAATAGGAAACTCGTATTTCACAATTCGGTCGCTCGGAGGTTTGGCGAGGGGCTTCCGGTGGAGGGAGATATCGATAAATGGGCCGAGAATTACGGCGTTTTTCAACCCGATGGAAAGACGCTTGTCCCGAAGGATGAAAATCCGCTGAAACTGGCCTTGAGCGGCAAGGCGACGGACGGTTTTGAGGTAATGGTGAGCAATGATAAAATGCCGGAAGGCGTTCATGCTCACATCAGCATCAGTGGTAGACCACTGCGGGGCAAAGCAGGGGCTTTGAAGGGAGGAGTCCTCGTCTTCCGCGACATCACCCGGCTCCAACATACAGAAGTCGAATTGGAAAGGACGATCGCCGAGCAGAAAGACCAAGCCCTGCTCATGGAGACCATTCTCAGTAGTATCAGCGACGGCGTGTTGGTAGCCAACACCGAGGGGGAATTCACGTTTTTCAATCCCAGCGCCGAACAGATAGCCGGCGGCATCTTGGATCTAAAGGCCGGACAATGGACCGAAAACTATGGCGTCTTCTATTCCGATAAAAAAAACCGTATGCCAACAGAACAGCTTCCCCTAATGCGCGCCGTACGGGGTGAAGCGACCGACAATGTTGAGATGTTTGTCCGCAATGAGAACAAGCCGAGCGGTTATCATATCAGCGTCAGTGGGCGGCCTCTACGCACGAATGTAGGAGGGCATGGCGGTGGCGTGGTAGTTTTCCGCGACATCACCAAACAAAAAAAGGCGGCCGCGGAATTGGAGAAAACGATAGAGGAACTGCGCAAGCAGAGTGAGCTGATGGAAACCATGTTCAATAGCATTAGCGACGGCATCGTCGTCGCTGATGTAACGGGGCAGTCCTTCTACGTAAATCCCGCGGCCGGACAAATCACCGGCATGGACATAACGGATTGTCCCCCGGAGGAGTGGGTCGAGCGATACGGCCTCTTCTATCCCGATCGGGAAACGCCCATGAGAATGGAGGATCTACCGTTCCTCCGCATCATCAGTCACGGCGAGTCGATGGATGAAGTGGATATGTTCATACGCAACCACAACAGGCCGGACGGCGTGTATATCCGGGTGAGTGGACGGCCGCTGCTGGACAATCTCGGCGGGATCAGGGGCGGCGTGATTATTTTCCGCGACGTTACCGAGCGCATGCTCGCCGAAGAGGCGCTGGCGCAGGCATTTGCACAAGGCCGGTTGGAAGTAATGGATACCATTCTCCACAACATTGGCAATGCTATCAACAGCGTCACCACTGGAATCGAAACTGTGCGCCAGCACTTGGGGAATGACTACGTCGGTCGCCGCCTCTTCGCGTTAGCCTCGGCGGTAAGGGAGCACCAGGACGACTGGGTCGATTACGTCGCAAACGACCCGCAAGGCCGCGAAGTAATGCCGTTTATCATCGAGCTGTCCGAAAGTTTCTCCAAGCGGAATGAAGAGTTGACAAAGACGGTCGGCCGCGTCCGGGATCGGGCCACTCACATCGCCGAGATCGTCCGCACCCAAAAGGCATTCGGCAGTCCCACCATGACTCGCAAGGACATTGACCTGCACGATGCGCTCTCGGCTGCCATCAGGGTATTGCGGGATTCGCTCAACCAAAAGGGGATCCATACCGACATCGACTGTGAAAACGCGCCCCGGGAGATTTGCATCGAGGAGAGTCAGTTTCACCAGATGCTGGTCAACTTAGTCAAAAATTCGATTGAAGCCATCGACGATCTCACCGTAGGGCAGGGGCTTGACGAACCCCCTCGCATCCAGATCAGAGCCCGCGCCGAAGGCGATTTTCTCAACCTCGAAGTAAGCGACAATGGCATTGGCATCAAAAGTAGAGACACCAAGGCGATTTTTACGCCCGGTTATACCACGAAAAACTTGGGGAGCGGACTTGGTCTCCATTCGGCAGCCAATTTCGTCATTGCCGCCGGCGGCCGCATTGAGGCGTTGAGCAAGGGCATTGGTAAGGGGACGACCATGCGCGTCAGGCTGCCGCTTTCCTCAGTCGCGTCCCAAAATGGTAGGGACGTATTGACCAACAGATCGGGAGGGTAATTGATGAAATCCGAGCATCACGAGAACAACCGCGTGCTGATCGTCGATGATCAGCCCGAGATCCACGACGACTTTAAGGAGATGTTGAGTCCCCGTCTTGCGCAGGCAGTAGAGGATAATCTGGCGGCAGCCTTTATGCGAGAGGAAGAGGAGGCTTGGCTGCCGGAGTTCGAATTGCTACACGCAAGCAACGGGGAGCAGGCATACGAAATCATCCAGACGGGCAAGAAATCGAACCGCCCCATCGCCGTCGCCTACATCGACATTAGAATGCCGCCGGGCATTGATGGTATCGAAACGATTCGCCGGGTGCGAAAAATTGATCGCGATGTCGAGATCGTCATGATGACCGCGTACACCGACAAGGCGCTGCCCGAAATCGTCCACGATATGGAATTGCTGCACAAGCTGCTCTATATCAGAAAGCCTTTCGTGCACGAGGAGATTCAGCAGATCACTCTTTCTTTGGTTGGGAAGTGGAACATCGAACGGGAACTGGCAGAAAAACAGCGGCAGCTCACCAGTAGCCATCGAAGACTGGAAGCGGTACTCAATGCTACTGGAGATGCTATTGCGCTGCACGATAGCGCCGGACATTTGGTCTTTGCCAATCAGGCGTATGAAAAGCTGTTGGGTCTGAAGGAAAGCGAACTGAAGAAAATTCCGCCGCACACGCTCACGGCGCACTACCAAGAGCGGTTCCGGGAACCGGATCTGCGCGATGTGGAGGGGAGATTTCTCCTCGATAGCGGCAACTTGGTGGAAACGACCGGTGCCAGCCAAGGGCCACCGCAGCGTCTATTCTACCGCTCGACCGTACCAGTACACAACGGCCATAGAGAGGAAATCGGTCACCTCGTCCTGTACCGGGACGTGTCCAAGGAGATCGAGGCCGAGCAGATGAGGGCCGAGGTGCTGCGCTTGCGCACCGAGTTGGAGACGACCCATTCATTTGCCGGCATGGTCGGTACCAGCCCCGGAATGCAGCAGGTGTACGCGCTGATGCAGCAGGCTGCCGAAGGCGAGATTGCGGTGTTCATTCGCGGCGAGAGCGGCACCGGCAAGGAACTGGTGGCCAAGTCAATCCACCACAACAGCTCGCGCAAGCAGGGGCCGTTTGTGGCCCTCAACTGCGCTGCCATTCCCGAAACGCTCATCGAAAGCGAGTTGTTCGGACATGAACGAGGGGCTTTCACGGGGGCAGAGGGGCGGAGAATTGGGGCCTTTGAGCGCGCCAACGGAGGCACAATCCTCCTCGACGAGATCGGCGACATGCCATACGTCCTGCAGGGCAAGCTGTTGCGCGTTTTGCAGGAGCGAGAAATCCAACGAGTGGGCGGTACCGCTCTCATTCCCGTCGATATTCGGGTGATGACGGCGACCAACAAGGACTTGGAGCGGCTAGTAGAGAAGGACGCGTTCCGCCAAGATCTGTTCTATCGCGTCGCCGCCTTCCCCATTGCGATTCCGCCGCTGCGAGATCGGCGCGAAGACGTTCCCCTGCTGGCTAGACATTTTCTCGATAAGCACGCCGAACGCGCCGGCAAATCCATCAGCGGCATTTCCACCGCTGCCCTGCGCCTGTTGCTCCAGTACGATTGGCCCGGCAACGTGCGCGAGCTGGAAAATGCCATCGAGCGCGCCGTGCTATTGGAGGCGGACGCGGTGTTGCAAGCGGGTAGCCTACCTCCCCAGTTGTCGCCAGTCGTCGCTGCTGGGAGCAACCGCTCGCCGCCAGCGATCCTGCCGCTGGTCGAGGTCGAGCGGCAAGCCCTAGCCCACGCGCTCGAAGTCGCGGACAACAACGTCACGCAGGCGGCCCAAGCGCTGGGTATCAATCGGTCAACCTTGCACCGAAAACTGAAGAAATACAACCTCGCCAGAGATTAAAACGGGCGCACCTTCCGCGCTTTTATCATCCGGGCTTTCCGTTGGCCTGTGATGCCCCTTACTTCTGCAAACGATTGTCATTGACGAGCTCCCCTCCCAGGAACTGCCACTGCCACCTCCGTTGCGAAACGCGACTTACGTTGCAAATTGCAACATCTGCTCTGTCTTTTCTCACAAATTTTCCTATAACTCATTTATAAACATTCAGTTGTAGATCTTCTGCCACAGGAGGACAGCGGTCGCCGGAGCGGTTTGCGACGCATATTCTGCAACACTCTCAAAAATCACCTTCCATCTTTGAGTATTCTCTAACTCCTTTACTTGCAAGGAGTTAGCAATTTGTTGCAATTTGGTTACAGAAGTTGGCACGGAATATGCATATTGCGGCATGGTAAACGCGGAGCAAGGCACTCCGGACGCGGTGCGACAATGCAAACCAGAGCAAACGACTATAGGACGCGGCGAAATAGATACCAATATGAAGAACGCGGAGGAAGATAATAATGGGAGGACAGAAACGAGAGTCTAGGACGGGGATGTGGACGGTGATCGAAAGTCTAGTGCTAGTGCTTATCATAGCCGCTTCGGTACCTTCTCCCCAAGCAGATGAACTAGTCTCGAACTTGGACGAAGCGAATGGAAGAGTCGCCAAGGTATGGTCCGCACAGCATCATGCCCAGACGTTCGCCACCGGGGGGCACGAGCCTGGATATCTAGTGGAGAGCGTAGAACTCGATGTGGCGGCGTGGACCGAGGATGCGAACGTCACGGTGAGTGTGCATTCCGCGTGGAGTAGTGGAGGTCCTGGAGACCATCTCTATACGCTTGAGAATCCAACGCGGGGAACGGGCCGCAAGGTATTCACCGTGCGGAAGAGGGAGCGGGTGCGACTCGTCGGGCGCCAACCACACGCCATTGTCATTCGCAACACGGGAGGGAAAGGCAGCTTCAACCTCAATACGACGACGTCGATAAACCAGATCGACGAATCGGACTGGCAAATCGAGAACGCGAGGTGGACGACGAACCCGACCGAAGCCTTGGACAGGTGGGTTGGAGTGACTGGGACTATCAAGATGCGGATCAATGATCGGGACGCGCCGAAATCGCCTGAGACTGAACTGGACCGCCGGAGGTAATGTCCTTATGCGGCTGTCAAAGTGTGGGCTTGCGGATTGCTTTCTGGTGTGGAACGTCGGTGGCTACCTTGGGGAGGGCAGGCCACTGACGCTGAGGGGCACCATTGCCGTCGAGACCGGTATCGATCTGGCGATGGTGTCCCTCGGAGGACGGAGTGAACCCGTGTCGGCGATTGCGTCGCACGGGTTCGCCCCGGCGGTAATTCCGACGCTTCTAATCCCACCACACTTCGCCGGGGACCAGATGGGCGCGCAGCAGCTCTTCGTTTAACTCCACCCCAATCCCCGGCCGGTCGGGCACGGTGATGTACCCGCGATCGACTACGGGGCCGCCCCAATCCAGCGCGATATCGTCCCACCAAGGACAGTCGAGACCGTGGTGTTCCAGCGCCAGGAAATTCGGTGCGTTGGCGCATACGTGCGCTGACGCCACGGTACCCACGGGCGTGCAGATGTTGTGCGGCGCAAAGGCCAGCGAGTGCAACTCGCACAACTCGGCTACCTTTTTGCCTTCCTGTACCCCGCCAAAACGGGGGATATCGGGCGTGATAATATCCGCGGCCCGGTTCTCGATCATGGGTCTGAGCCCATGACTCATCCAGTGATTTTCACCGCAGGCAATGGGCACGGAGGTGTGGTCGGTGACGTACTTTAGGGCGTCGAGATTTTCCGGCGGGGTTGGATCTTCGAGCCACAGGATGTCGATATCTTCCAGCCGGCGGGCCACCCTGAGCGCGTCTGCTGGCTGGTAACTCCAGTGCATATCGAGGCACAGCTCAACATCGGCGGGCAGGGCCTCGTAGGCTGCGTGGCTGACGGCGCTCATGTACTCGACCTCGGGTCTGGACAGGGCGCGGTTGTGGGGGTCCTTGCGGTACTCTCCTGGAGCGCTGTTGTCGATATCGACCTTGACGACGGTGTATCCGGCTTCTACCCGCTGGCGTACTCCGTCGGCATAGGCTTCGGGCGATCGGTCGCCGGGCCGGGCTGTGTCGGCGTAGATGCGCACCCGATCCCGGTACTTGCCGCCGAGTAGCTGCCATAGGGGCAGGCCTGTCATCTTGCCGTGCAGATCCCACAGCGCCAGTTCAACCCCTGACAAGGCCAGCACAATACTGCCTCCCGAGGACCCAGCGCCGATTAGTCCGCGGTAGATCTTCTGCGCCAGTCGGACTGGGTGGCGGGGGTCCTCACCGACGAGCAGTTCTTCCATGCGCGTGAGGATGTCTCGCACGCCGATGGGCAACTGCGCTTCGCCAATGCCGCAGATTCCCTCATCCGTTTCCACCTTGACCAGCGTCCACGTCCAGGGTATGCCCTGAACCATGACGGATTTAATCCCGGTGATTTTCACGTAGGCAGCGCTCCGCTAAGAAAGTTATTTGTCCTGACGACTTCTAAGTGCGCAGTGCCCGCTCGAGGTCGAGGCGATCGGCCTCGAGGGCAGTACGGAAGACTTCGATTGTATCCCGGACTCCCTGGACCAGTGATCGGTACTGAAGAGGTCCGAGGGCTTGGTTCAGGACGCTGTCATCGGCGCTTGATGGATGCGGCAGCGGCGTTGGGTCGAATCCAACCTTGCCCGCCGACTCGGGGATAACCTCCTCGATTGCAGCGACGATTTGGGCCATGGAGACCGTGCTGCCTCCCAGATTGTACACTGGGGCACCTTCCAGCTTGGTCCTGGCCGCGGCGATAAAGGCGGCGGCGACATCATCGGCGTGGTGATAGACGAGGGTGCCGCCATAGGTGATCTCGTACTCACGGCCGAGCGCGGCGGCTAGCATGGCCTTGGTCGGGGTGGAGGTCCAGCCTTGGTCGCGGCCCGGTCCATACACTACGCACGGGCGCAGACCAATGCTGTGGACCGATTGCTCCCGCCAGTAAACCTGAGCCGTGCCTTCGTTGCACTGCTTGAACACCCCGTAGAGAGTTGGAGGCAGCAACGGAGCGTCGTGGGCGATCGGCCCCGGTGGGTACGCTTCTGGTTCACCGTACACTCCAAACGAGCTTGCAAAGACCAAGTTCTGAATTTGGTCGCGATGACGTGCGGCCGTTTCGAAGACGACGGTGGCCCCCACGACGTTTACCTTGGCTCCGCGCACTGGATCGGCCCGAACCAGAGGCACCTGCATGGCTGCTAGGTGCAGGATATGAGTAATACCGCAGTCGATCACGACTCGCTCGAACTCGTCCAGATCCGCGATGTCTCCTTCGAGCAGTCGCACCTGGTCCAGTTCTTCGTCCGTCATGATCATCCTCAACCGATAGGGATCGCCGCCTAGGTCGTAGGTCCACACCGGCACCCCCTCGCGGACCAGCCGACGAACCGCCCATGCACCCACGCAGCCGAGCGCCCCTGTTACTAAATACCGCTCATTCATATATCGCCTTTATGAGAAAAATAAATCCGATTTTTCATTGCCTTGCAGATAACATATCGCGTTTCACCTAGCGGTCAATCCACGAGTAGCTGAACGCAAAGTAGAAGTCGCAGGACAAAGCGGCTGGCTGCGCTTCTGTGAAGCTGTGGATGATTTGGACGACGGCTGCAGCACGGCCGATCAATTCCCCAGACGCAACCCAAAAAAAGGCATGATCGGCAACATGTAGCTAACCAGACGGCGGTAGTCCTCGTCCCAGTAATACTCGAAGACGTTGCGGCGGTTGAGCGCGTTGATGATTTCGAGATAGGCCGTGAACGTGCGACCGCCGACTGCACTGCGCCGCCAACTCAGGCGCACATCGAGGCGGCGGTAGGCCGGATAGCGCCGCGAATTGGTCGCCTCCCGAACGACGTTGCCATCGGTGTCGAACAGCGGCTCACCGTCTGAGCCAATGGCCACTGGAGTATAAGGGAAGCCGCTGCCGTAGCTGTAGCGCACATCGAATGACGAGCGCTTGGTCAGGCGCAAGCGTCCGATCAAGTCCAAGGTGTGGCGTTGATCGACGTCGCGGTAGTGCAGCGGGTCTTGGGGATTGCCCTCCTTGCTGACGCCCAGCGAATAACTGATCCAGCCCGACAGACGGGCGACCGTGGATGGTCGTCGCTGCAAGAAGACTTCGAGGCCGTAGGCATGGCCCCGACCACTGTTGTCGGGAATGGATTGGTAGGTCGAGTCGCGCGCTACTACCAAATGGTCGAGGTGCTTGTAATAGCCTTCGAGTTTGGCTGTATGCGCTTGGCCGCGGTCCCACTCTAGTCCGGCGGTAACGTGCTGTGCCCGCTCTGTTTTTAGGACGATGGTTTCAAACAGATTCCACTCTATTTCGCGTTCAAAGCGCTCAAAGAGGCCGACGAAGTTGGGCGCTTGGTGGTAAAATCCCCAGCCAACCCGCCCCAGCAGGTCGCTCGTCAGAGCGTAGCTCAGCCCCAGACGGGGGCTAAGGACCCACTCGCGGGCAAAGGTCGAGTAATCCAGCCGCATTCCTGGTAGCACCAGCAAGCGGGGATGCCAGCGCCGCCACTCGTCCTGTAGGTAAAAGGCCGTGGTAGTAGAGGCGTTCTGTAGGCGAATGCTGCGCTCGACCATGGTGCCGTCCTCGTCGCGCCGGTCGCTGGGTTCGCGCTCGTAATAGGCCGCTGAATCTTGGCGTATTTCCACAGTGATGTCGGTTATCAGGTCGGCCACGGTCAGACCCATTTGCAGATGGTGGTTGCGGCTGGCGATGTGGGTCAGATCCTCGCGGATATCTAGCTTGCGCATGTCTATATCGGCGCGGAAGAATTCGTCTTCGGTGGTCAGGTCGAAAAACCAGTCGTCGTTGAAAAAGGACAGGGTTAAATCGGAGAGCGTTACATCGCTTATGGCGTTAGCCCAGCCGAGGCTGTACAGATTGTTGTCAAAGCCGCTTTTGAACTGGAATTTGTCGGCGGCGGTGAAAAAGTCCTCGTCGTCCTCGTCTTCCACATCCAGATCCTTGAGCAAGGCTCCTTCGTGCGAGTTCAGGACGTTGAGGTGTAGTTTCTGCTCTGGCCCTAAATCGTACACTAACTTGGCTTGATAGTCTCGGAAGAAGGGCAGGACCGTGCCTTTGGGGAGGCTGTCGAGGCGATTGAGCAACTGGTCGTAGTAGGTGCGGCGGGTGGCGGCGATCCACGAGCCGTTTTGGCGCGACCCGGGTAGTGGGCCTTCGACAAAGGCGCGCATGTCGATCAGGCTGGCACCGCCGCGCCAGCGCCGCCGCTCGCGCGCTCCTTCCCGGTTTTCGACTACCAACACCGCGGCGAGGCGGTCGCCGTATTGGGCGGGGAAGCCGCCGGGCAACAATTCGACCCGCTCGACCATATCGGGATTGAACATGCTCACCGGGCCGCCGAGTAACTTGAGCCGGTACGGGTTGAATACCGGCACGCTATCGACGACGATAAGGCAGGGCGCATGGAGGATATTCCACGAGTGGCAAAAACCTTGACATTGTACATCCGTTCGCGAATACTAAAGTTCGCTATAGATAACCAAATTCCAAGACTCATTCTGGGTAACTCAATGACCGCCATTATAGAAAAAGTAACGGGCTACGTGACCCGTCGCAGCGACTCAGGTGCGCCGGAACTCCTAGTATTTCAACCGCTCGACGTGGGAGTTCAGGTGCCGGCCGGCACTGTGGAGCCCGGCGAGGCTATCGACGATGCCGCGCTGCGGGAGATGGTCGAAGAAACCGGTTTGACGGGACTGCGCCAGGTCCGCTACCTCGGCTCGATTGCAGTGCCGCTCGACGACCACAGTCGAGCGCCTCTGCAAGACGTGGTGCTGCGCAAAAGCCCTGGTCTTGAACAGGGGCTTGGTCTCCACGTGCCTCGGGCGCATTGGCTGAGGGTCATTGAACGAGTCGAGGAGTATGCCAAAGTAGAAGTCGCAGGACAAAGCGGCTGGCTGCGCGCCGATGTACTCGCCGAGCGCATGGACCGGTATTTTTATCACTTTGAAGCGAGGACTTCAACGCCCGAGCGCTGGCAGGTACAGGATGCGGGCCACGCGCCGTGGGAATGCTATTGGGTTCCACTTTTTCCCAGACCCGTATTGGACCATGAGCCCCAGGTCTGGGAGGACGAGTTTTACGAAAAATTACTCGCCAGTGTCGGCTAGCCTGAAAAACGCTATATCCGGCCACTATTGGCTCAGGCGGTCGAGGACATTGCGGGTGATCTGGGCGACGACTGCGTCTCCTTTAAGCCCGTGCGACCAGTCGGTCGTCCCAGCTGTGAACACTGTACCGCTGCGAGTGTAGAGGCCCATGACCGCCGCGCCCTCCCGGCTCTTTTCCCAACGCTCGTACCACTCGCAGTCGTCCGAGTGCCATCGCGCCGGGGCGGTGCATAAGATGGTAAAGTCGGTCGGAGTGCCATAAGTCCCTTTGGGTACTGGTAGCCCGTTTTCCAGCACGAACTCGCAGCCGTCGCACTCGTAGCCGACGATGGTGTGCTCGCCCCCAAAAGTGTCGTCGCGCTGCAAGCCCGTTCCCGCGAAAACCCAGTGCTCCGGGCGATGGACTGTAAACGCCCCAGACCCGTCCATGTATTGCCCGTGGCTTAAGTGATAGCCTCCGTAGAGGAAGCCGACGCCGGTCAGTTCGTTTTCTGGCCGGCCCACGAGGTGGTGGCTCCACAAGGTCGAAAGGTCGGCATAGTCTCCAGCGGCGTAAGCTGGGTCCATGTTGAACTGTTGCTTCCAGCACACTAACGCCCGGCCTTCATCCTCGCTGCGCACCCGCCAGCACACGGAGTTGCCGCTGAAAAACGCGGCGTTGCCCCCGGCGGCGATGTAGGCTTCAAGGTGATCGCGCATGGGAGCCGACCAGTATTCGTCGTGTCCCACGCTGAGCACGAGCCGGTAGTTGTCCAACAGTTCAGGATGCCATTCGAGGTCGGAATTGGCGCAGTAGTCGAGCGCGTATCCAGCGCTCTCCGCCCACTCGACAAAGTCTCGCTCCCAGTGGTCGAACAGCCCAGCTAGCGGACGGTCGAAGGAGACGCGATGCCCCTGCAAGCCGCCGCGGCCGTGATAGCTATAGAAGCTGTAGCCGCCCCAGTTGTTGTAGGCACTGTAGGTATTGGTGGCTAGCTGGAGGAGGATGCGAGCGTCCGTGGGGCCAGCCGGGCGGACGATGAAAAACCCCCGGCTCTCGGTCGTGCGCCGCCCCCGCCGCACGAATTTGCCGCCTTGGTCCTCGACGCGCAGCGCAAACTCGTAATACCCACTGCGCCAGTCGTCCGGCACTTCCAAGGAGTGGGAAACCAGCCAGCCGCAGCCATTAGACGAAGCGTCTTCTGGCACTGGATAGGACGATCCAGGCAGTTGGTCTTGTTGCCATACGACTTCGCGCTCGGCACCGATTCGCGTCACTTCCAGCGTGTACTGATCCGCACTGGTGGACACGTGAAAGCGCACCTGTTCGCCGGCTTGGTAGCTGAGTTGGTCGGTGTAGCCTTCGACGAACATTATCCTGAGTACTCCACTTCTACCACTCGCTCGTCTAACTCGCGTTGCAACTTCTCCACTTGTTCCACCACGTACTCTACCGCCTGCTCTACCGGCGTCTCGCGCCGCTCTTTTTCGCGCCGCAGTTTGACCTCGACAATCCCCTGCTGCAAACCGCGATCCCCCACCGTCACCCGCACAGGTATCCCAATCAGGTCGGCGTCGTTGAACTTGACCCCTGGGTTTTCCCGGCGGTCGTCGAGGAGCACTTCAATGCCGCGTTCCTCAAGGTCGGCGTAGAGTTGTTCGCCCGCGTCTTGTGCTGCGCCTGCGCCCTTGGCGAGGAGGACGATGTGTACTTGGTAGGGCGCGACGGCAATGGGCCAGATCAAGCCGTCTTCGTCGTGGTATTCCTCGGCGATACAGGCCAGCAGCCGCCCCACGCCGATCCCGTAAGACCCCATGACGACTGGCTGCGCTTTGCCCTCGGCGTCGAGGAAATCCCCGCCCAGTGCCTCGGTGAATTTGGTGCCGAGTTGGAAGATGTTGCCCACTTCCACTCCGCGCGATTCGCGCATTGCTGCCCCGCAGTCAGGGCAGCAATCGCCTTGCCGGGCGGAGGCGATATCGGCAACCACGTTGGCTGTATAATCGCGGCCGTGGTTTACATTGGCGAGGTGGTAGCCCGGTTCGTTGGCACCGGCTACTAGATTGGGCGAGGACGCCACGGAGTCATCGACGACGACTAGCGCTCCCTCGACGCCGATGGGTGAGCCATAGCCCGGCTCTACGCCGACTGCGCGTATTTCCTCGTCCCGCGCTGGCCACATTTCGAGCGCGCCGACCGCGTTGGCCAGCTTGGTTTCGTTGACTTCCATGTCGCCGCGTATGACGGCCAGTACAAACGCGTCCTGTTTGTCCCGACCGTCGCCGACGGTGGCCATCAGGAAGAGCGCCTTGGCCGTCTTGTGCGCGGGGATGTCGAGCAGCGCGGTCAGTTCCTCGATGGTCGTGGTATTGGGCGTGGCGATTTTCTTGGGCGCGGCGGGCTCTTCTTCCGGATTGGCCTGTTTGGCGAAGGTAGCGATTTGGCGGTTGGCCGAGTACCCGCAGCCGTCGCACAACAGCAGGGTGTCTTCGCCGATCGGCGTCAGGTACATGTATTCGTGGGCCAGCTCGCCGCCCATCATCCCGGTGTCCGAGCGGACTGCGAGGACGTCGAGGCCGCAGCGCTGGAAGATGTTGAAGTACTGCTGGTAATGAGCGCGGTATTGCTTTTCAAGGCCCTCCCAGTCGGCGTCGAGGCTGTAGGAGTCCTTCATGGTGAACTCGCGCACTCGGATGAGGCCCGAGCGGGGGCGGGGATCGTCGCGCCACTTGGTCTGGATATGATAGACTAACTGAGGCAGTTGCTTGTAGGATTTGATCTCGCGGCTGACTAAGTCGGCTACTACTTCCTCATGGGTCATGGCCAGCACCATGTCGCGCTCGTTTTTGTCTTGGAAGCGCCCCATCTCCGTGCCAACTGCGTACCAACGCCCCGTCCGCTGCCAGAGTTCGGCCGGATGCACCACCGGCATGGTGATCTCCTGACCGCCGATGGCGTCTATCTCGTGGCGGATAATGTCTTCGATCTTGCGCATTGACCGCTGTGCCAAGGGCAAATAGCTGAAGATGCCGCTGGCCAGCGGGCGGATAAAGCCAGCCCGCAACAAGAGCTGGTGACTGGCGACCTCCACGTCGGCAGTAACTTCGCGCAAGGTCTGGCTGAAAAGCCGACTCATTCGCATGGTTTTACATTCCTCTCTGCTTATTTGGCAGACGCGAGCGGAGTAACGTAGCGCATCGCGCAGTTGCACTCAACTCCGCTGGCGATGGTTGCGATGAAGCTGTCTATCTAAAGTCCCCGATTGAGGGCCACCGCGCGCATTGCCCGATACATGCACGACAACGACACCAGCACCCAAATCAAGGCGATCAGATACGCCAGATAGGGCACCTGCAACGGATCTATTCCCCAATAGGCCGACAATATCCCAGCGTCCGTCCGCTCTGTATAATACCACAAGTCGGTGCGGAAGTCGTAGAGACTGTACAGGCACAGCATCACCCCCATCCACACCGCGCCGATGCTCGCCATCCGTCGCGACTTGCAGGCCATGATGCACAGGACCAGTCCGCCGCCGATCCCCAACACAAAATCAACGCTCCCCTCTTCCAGCGGCGTGTAGATCAGGGTCATCCCCGCGCAGGCCGCGCCAATGCACAGCAAGACCAAACGCTGCGCCTGCGGATAAAGCGAGGTGTACATCAGCAATGCCCCCCACAGCGCCGACCCTACGTAGCCCGCCGCGCTAATCAGCGGGAAGAATCCCCCCTTCGTCAGGGTGTGCCCGGACTCATTCCAATGAGTACGGATTTCGAGGACCTCGCCGCCGGTGATCAGGGCTGCTGCCGCGTGATTGACCTCGTGGACTAGCACCACGAAGAAGCGGAACGGCTTGATCAGCGCGGTGTCCCAAAAGGCCAGCGCCAGCCCCGTGCAAAGGAGATAGTAGCGAAATTGCCAGAAGACCTCGGCGATGTAGCGGATGCGGCGGAACATGGCCGCTAGTCACTAATCTCAGCGCTGATCAGCGCGACGGCCTCGGCTAGCGGGAGCGGGTCGAGTTGTTCGCCGGACCGCTGTCGGATTGAGACCTTGCCCTCTTCGATTTCGCGGTCTCCGGCGATCAGCATATAGGGCACCTTCTGCGTCTGCGCTTGGCGGATGCGCTTGTTGAGGGTTTCGCTGGCCGCGTCGAGTTCGGCCCGGATTCCAGCGGCGAGAAGCTGCTGATGGAGCTGGCTTCCGTACTCGGCGTGGCGCTCGGCAATAGGCAATACTACCGCTTGCACGGGTGCCAACCACACTGGGAATGCCCCGGCGTAGTGTTCGATTAAAAAGCCGATAAAGCGCTCGTGCGTGCCCAGTGGCGCGCGGTGGATGCAGATGGGCGTCTCCTCTTCGCCCGCCGCATTGGTGTACGTCAAGCCGAAGCGGCCGGGCACGGCAAAATCGACTTGATTGGTGGCGATTGTAAACTGCCGCCCGATGGCGCTCCAAACTTCGACGTCGATCTTGGGGCCGTAGAAGGCGGCCTCGTCGGGCACCTCTTCGTAGTTGATCCCGCCCCGCGCCATGGCACCGCGCACCATGTCCTCGGTGCGGAGCCACCGCTCGGGATCGTCGACGTACTTGGCTCCCAGACCCGAAGGCGCGTGGGTGCTCAAGCGCATCAGGTAATTCTCTAGGCCGAACAGCTCGAAATAGCGCAGGTACATCTGGCAGACGGCGAGGAATTCCTCCTCGAATTGGTCGAGGGTGCAGTAGATGTGCGCGTCGTTCATCTGCAACGAGCGTACCCGCATCAAGCCAAACAACTCGCCCGATTGCTCGTAGCGATAACACGTACCATACTCGGCCAAGCGCAGGGGCAGGTCGCGGTACGAGCGCGGGGCCGCGGCAAAAATTTTGTGATGGTGGGGGCAGTTCATGGGCTTGAGGTAGTACTTGACCCCCTCCAACTCCATCGGCGGGAACATGGACTCGGCATAGTACGGCAAGTGGCCGCTGCGCAGATATATGGACTCCTTGCAGATGTGCGGCGTGCGCACGCGCTGATAGCCAGCCTCTTGCTCGGTTTTGCGAGCCAAGTCTTCCAACTCGTCGATGAGCACTGCTCCCTTGGGAAGCCACAGGGGCAATCCCGGCCCTACTTCGTCGTCAAAGGTGAACAACTCCAGTTGCTTGCCCAGCGTGCGGTGGTCGCGCTTTTTGGCCTCTTCCAGCATCGCCAGATGGTGGTCGAGGGCTTCGCGGGTGGCAAAGGCCGTGCCGTATATGCGTTGCAACATCTTGCGGCTTTCGTCGCCGCGCCAGTAGGCTCCAGCCACGCTCAGGAGCTTGAAGTGTTTGACTTGTCCGGTGCCGAGCATGTGCGGCCCCCGGCACAAGTCGACGAACTCGCCGTCTTTGTAAAAGGACAAGGTCTGGCCTTCTTCTAAGTCGGCGAGGATCTCCTGTTTGTAGGGAGCGTTGGCGACCATTTCTTCCGCTTCTTGGCGCGCCACATCGATCCGCTCGAACTTGTGGTTTTGCTTGACGACCCGCTTCATCTCGCGCTCGATCTTTTGCAAGTCCTCGGGCGTAAAAGGCTCGGCCACGTCAAAATCGTAGTAGAAGCCGTCGTCAATGGCCGGGCCGATGGCCAGTTGCGCGTCTGGGAAGAGGCGCAGCACGGCTTGTGCCAGCACGTGCGACATGCTGTGGCGATAGATCCAGGCGGCCTCGTCCGCGTCCCAGGGAATGAGTTCGACTTCTGCCTCGCTGGTGAGTTGGGTGTGGAAGTCCACGTGCTCGTCGCCAGTGCGGGCGGCAATGTATTGCTTTAACAGTTCCTTGTTCTCTTGGACGAGGATTTCCTTGAGCGTACCCTCGCCGGGGTATTCGATGGCTTGTCCTTGGGGGACTTTGATCAACATGACGCGCTCCTTGGCATGAAAAAACCCGCTGTCATTGGAGCCGACAGCGGGGAGAGGTTAGAAAATAAACTTTAGTCCGTCGCTATCCGGCGCACATGGTCGTAGTCGTAGTGGTAGTCGTAGTAGTAGCCGTCGGCCCCGACGGGAAACCGCTGAGGCACGGTGCGGAAGCGACTGTGAGCATGACAGAAATCATGGCGTATAAGATACCGGCAGAGGTCTAATTGTGCAAGAGCCGTTACGGCAGTTCGTAGTGGGTGTGATCGGGCAGGGGCACTGGCTGGCCGTCCTCGGTGTTGATGCTCCAGTCGGCTAGCCGCAGGCGCATGGCGGCGAGGGCGTCGCGGTGTTGTTCCTCGTCGATCACATTGACCAATTCGTTCGGATCGGCGACGAGGTCGTAGAGTTCGTCGCGGTCTCCCATGGGATCGTGGACGTACTTCCATTCGCGGGTGCGGACCATTTTGCAGCGGCCCGCCGCCTCGCGCCACTGCAAGGTGTCGATCAGAGTTTTGCGGCCATAGGGTTGAGGCAGTTTTTCCAAGTCGGCCATGGTAAAGAGCGGCCCGCCGCAGCCGTATTCGGAAAAGGTTGCGTCCCGAGGTGCAGCGTCGGTCGCGGTGGGCAGCGGCGTTCCGTGCATTGAGCGGGGCTGCTCTAACTCTTGCAAGTGCAGCAGCGTCGGCACTACGTCGATCAGATTGGCCATGCTCTGGTCGCGCACGCCGGTGGCGACCTGTCCGGGCCAAGAGACGATCAACGGCACGCGCGTTAGGCTGTCGTAGAAGACCCCACCCTTGCACTGCATGGCGTGTTCGCCCATGAAGTCGCCGTGGTCCGAACAAAAGACCACAATCGTCTGCTCCCGCAGCCCTAGTTCGTCGAGCTTGTCGAGGATCTGTCCGAGCGCGTCGTCGATAAAGCGCACCATGCCGAAGTACGAGGCCATGACGCCGTAGAGGTCTTCAGGCGGGTCGCGGCGCACTCCCAGCATTTGGTAGAGCGCCCGGTTGCGCTCTGGGGCGCGCTCGTCGTCGAATTCGTCGTCGCGCCAAGGGGGCAGGTCGATGGCCGTGGGTGGGAACAGGGACGCGTACTCGGCCGGGCACAGCCACGGTTCGTGTGGATCGGGGAAGGAAACCCACAGGGCAAAGGGCTGGTCTTGGTGCTTTTCGATGAAGCGCGTCGTCTGCCCAGCGATCAAGCCGGTGGAGTGGTCTTCTAACGGCAGGTCGGAGGTACCGTAGCTAAAGCGGGGGTTCTGGTGGGCGAGCTGGCGATGCGCAGCGGCGACTTTGCGGCGACCTTCTTCCGGCCGGAACCAGTCCATGCCTCGCGTCTGTGGCCCCTCGTTGCGCCCGCCGTGGGTAAAGGCATTCCACACGTCAAAGAGCGCCAAATCTTCCTCCCGATGGAAGCAGTGGTTTTTGCCGATCAGGCCCGTGGCGTAGCCAGCCTCCTTCCAGAGTTGCCAGGCGTGCGTGGCGTCGGCGGGCATCAAGGTCTGATTGCGTCGGCCGCCGTGCGAGTGGGGAAATTGCGAGGTCCAAAACGAGATGCGCGCTGGCACGCAGAGCGGGTGTGGGGTGATGGCGTTTTCAAAGAGCACGCCGTCGGCGGCAAGGCGTTCCATGGACGGGGTTTGGCAAAAGGTGTTGCCGTAGAGATGGCTGGCCGTGGCGCGCTGTTGGTCGGTCATTATGACGAGGATGTTGGGGCGGTCGGTCATGAGTGGGTTCCTTTTATCCGTAAGATTATAGACGACACAAATTTTTATTTTTAAGCAGTCTGTCGTGACTACGCTGAAAGCTCCCGTCTTCACTCGTCGAGTAAACTTTGCCTCGGGGATCGTCGATCAGGCTCTTGTTCTTGAAATCCTGCTGCAAGTTGCCATCGTTCGAGTATAATAACCGAGCACCGCTGACTTGAGCCAAGGCAATGACATGTGGATCATTGGACCTGATTGCGGCCGCACTTTGGATTTGCTCTGTCCTTGCGTCCACTTCACTCCTATTCACGATTCTCATTTTTCCAGCAAGCTGGGCCTCCTGTCCCCAACGTCTAAATTCCGCCGAACTTTTTTCAAGCTCCTCAAGCAACTTGCCGCCGACTATTAGCTGGCCACTTCCTTTGTTGAGCCAATCAAAGAACTTCTCTCCTGCCGGCGGTAGATTGGAACCGAATACCTCAGAGACGACATTGGCGTCAACAATTGCACACATTCTTCAGGTCCCGATAGACTGTCTCTTCCATAGAGACCTCGCCGTTTCTGCCAAGAAAAAGTTTCGATAGCCATCGGGTGCGCCTTCGATGTTTCCCTCCTCGTCAATGCGGAGTGAGTGGATGCAAACGTCCAAATCCTTACGCTCAAAAAAGAGGATGGAAACATCTTCGGGCCCCAACGGCGTTGTGCCATCGCGCACGTCCATACGCACCCGGTCGAGCAGGTGATCGCTGTGAGTCTCGATTACTAATTGGCGATCCGGCTTGGCGATCTGACAGAAAAGGCTCCCCAAGGCGGCTTGGGCGCTGGGGTGGAGATGCACTTCCGGCTGTTGTAACAAGAATATTGACGGTGGGGGGCCGCGTAACAGCTCCATGAAGTAATCGCCACGGAGCAGTTCGGTGACGACGGGCAGAACTTGACTGACACCATAGCCGACGTCGATCAGGTTGCGTTGAGGTCCCTTGACTCTACTGCCGAATTTTCTGATTTGCACTTGAAACGGTTCGCTTGCCTTTCTTCCGAAGGGCTTGATCGAAACTTCATCGAATAGCCCAGACTCTTGACCGAATTTCTCAAGTTTCTGCTTGAGGGAGTTCCATTGCCTCTTATCCTGAAAAAACACTTCCGCGAGATACATCGGAACGTAATCGCCTTCCGGATTCCGTGTTGGTCGTGCGGGATCGTAGGTGCGTTGGGGCCTAGAACGGACAGGGGCACTGGCGTAAGGTCGCTGTTTACGACGGCCGAATTCTTGTACTTCGTCAAAAATATGAGAAAGTCGTTGGAGCCGTTCCCAATCCTCGTCGGTGGGCGACTCAGAGCCTTGGCGAGCCTTTAGACTGCCGGGATCTACGTGAAAGGGCCACGATCGGGAGGATTCGAACTCCGACATGAGGGATTCAACGCTTATTTCCCCTTCCCAAGCACCATTCGGCGTTCCCCAGAGGAGCATTGGAATCCCAGGTGGGGTGATATGTGCGGACAATTCTTCAATCCAGACGTCATCGCAAGAAAAGCGTCTGATTACTGAAACCGGTGCGGTGCCATATCGCCCGAACGTCACGTTGAAGCGATATGAGCGATCAGTTGCAAACTCGACTCTCTGGTTATTTTGAATCACTCTTTGACTAGCAGCAAATCCCGCCTCGAAGTTAGTTGCCCGGCCACCCCGTCCCCCTCTGTGGTGGGCAATTTCGTCGAAGCTACCGAGGTCGTAAGGTTCTTCTTTGAAATCTAGGTCAGTCTGTCGATAGGCGACATCCCACAGCGCTCGAATCATCGCCATGAAAGAAGTCTTACCGGTGCTGTTTTCGCCGACGAGAAGCGTCAACGGCGCGAGGTGGGCAGTCTGCTCTTCACGAAAGCAGCGGAAGTTCTTGAGTGTTATCTCGTCCATGGAATCATACCTCTCTTCAGCATCGGTACCCAATCGAGTGACAGATTCATGCCGATCAGGAGTTTGATACTCATGCGCTGGGCAGTGGAACTTCCCTTTCTTCGACCCGCCATGCTGCGTAAGCTAGGGCCTGATTGATGTCTTCCTGTTCAAGATAAGGGTAGGCGCTCAGGATTTCCTCGGAGGACCGACCAGCCGCCAAGAGACCCACGACGGTTCCAACTGTCACGCGTAGCCCCCGGATTCATGCCTTGCCGCCCATGACGGCAGGGTCGAGCGTGATTCTCGATAGTTCTTTCATGATCCGTTTCTCCTATTCAACCGCGCTCCAATTAATCCGAACCTTATCGACCTTATTTAGTTACGCCTAGGGACTTTTCCCAGTCAACAGCCTCTTTGACACGCCCTACCGCTCCCACAATTCGCTCAGTGACACGGCGAGTATGCGCTCGTCGGCCAATGGGATCCGGTCGCAGTCGGTGTAGAGCAGGACCCCAGACTCGAAATCCTCTCCGCAGCGAGCGGCCAGCCGCACAAGCCCTTGCCCGTCTTGGATCAGAATAGGCGTTGCTGAGGGTCATCTGGGACTGGGAACACCCCGACAATGACCCATGGATTAGGGGCAACTTGGTGAAATTGCTGCGTCGTACCAAGAAAAAAGTGAAGGTCGGTCTTCAGGAATGTGTCGAAGTACTTGTTCCTCACCTTGGCCAGTGCCGCATCCTCGTCCCCTTCTGTCGATTTCAAGCAATTCCAGTAGAGCGCGCCAGCCTCCCAGTCCAACACTTGGAGTTCGCTGCGTTTTCCGGTTGAATCCTCGAATCGGTACGAGAAGCTATACGGTAGTTTGGGGATGAGTTGGAATGTCTGACGCCAGCTATTGTCCTCAAATAGGGCAAGCTGGCTGTGCAACGCACGCATCTGATGAAGTTTCTCTTGATTCCAATTCCGGTCCTCGTTCTCCCAAATGAAATCAGTTACCTTAGTGGGTTTGAATACCGCCAAGGAGAGCGTATTACTTTTAGCGCCTTCGATAAGTCTGTCGAGTCGGTCATAAACCTGCGCGGTATGGAGCAATAGGCGACGGCGTTCACGCCACTTGTCGGAAGTATCGATATGTCCTACTGGAGTCAGTTCGTTTTGATCTGCCGGACTAAAAGATTCAGGTCGAGGATCGGCGGTTCTGCGCACTAGTCGGCATTCAATCCAGTCATATTTCCGGTATTGCTCGCTTTCATTAAGACGACGGAAGGGCACGGGATAGATGCGCACCCAAGTTCCATCCTCTCTGATACCGGCTGTACATACAGTTTCACCGTATGTCCTAGACAAAGTTGGATAGGTTTTTACAGTGACGAGGATGCGTTGATTTTCCGTGGTTGTCATAAATGTCTCACAGTACAACTCTGTTCTGCAGTATGGTGCGGTGCGGCTTGATCAAACAGATCTTTCTGGTCAAGGATCTGGCCGAGTGCGTCGGCGACACAGTGCCGATGGCATTGGTCGGCGTCACGCTCGTAACAGGTGAGCGCGACAGATTCGCCCAATCGCAGCCAAGCGCGGATTTTTGCCAAAGCATCACCCTGTCTCGGCAGGCTTTTCCTCTTGTATGTTCTGAAAAGGGCGTCGAAATCGGCTTGGGATTCTAAGCCCCGGCGTTGCCGTGATTCAATTCCGAGTTCGGGCAGGTGTTCGTAGCGGATACCGACTCCATCGCATGCCTTGGCAAGTGTGTTCTTAGAAAAGCCGTACTTACGGCTGATGGCGTTCCGTCGAACATCGCAAAGGACGGTCACACTTGCTTGGAGCAACGCATTGAGATAGCTCTCTAAAGTTCTTCCCTCGTACCCGATAGTCAAAAGCCGAGATGGGGTTCCTTTTGGGCGGGCGGATTCGATCCGACTGAGCGCGGCTTCATCGTTTTTAAGCACCTTCTCGGCAGTGTCACTGTGGATCGCGTAATAAGGATACTTGCGGTAGGTCTCTGCGATGAGCGCATCGCCTCGCAGCCTGCGGTAGCGCCGCGCAAATACGCGCATCGAATCGTCTTGGGCTTCGCCTGCGATGCGCTTGCCCTCCTCAGTGAGTGCCCAATGCTGGTGATCGTCGATCAGCAGACCGCAATCGACGAGGCGGCGGCGGTCTGCATAGCACGTGAACGAGAAAGCTCCATATTGGTAGGGCACGAACTCGTAGGGACTTGTTTGGTCAGTGGGGAATAGCTCCTTGCAGTATAGGAATAGGAGTTTCTGGAAGTCTCGGCTGCCCGCGTTGCCCCCAAGTACGTCAAGCAGTGCGAGAAGCTGGCGCTGGCGTATGTACAGCCGGAGGGTTCCTTTTTTGTTTGTTGTTTGAACTGGAGTTCTCATGGTCAATTCACTATTTGATTAGTCAGCCCTATTTAGTTACGCCTAGAAATTTATCCGGGTCAACAGCCTCTTTGGGCAAGTCGTCGCGCTCGGCGCATGCCCCACTGCTCCCACAATTAGCCTAGATGCTAGCGTCCGATTGTCGGTTAAAGTAGCGTCCGATTGTCGGTTAAGAGAGCGTCCAATTGTCGAATCGCCCAGCCCCTGCGCGAAGCCGTCAGGTTCGTTTAGGAAGAGCCGATGGAAAAAATTGAGCTTTTGATGCTTCCCCACGTACTCGCTTTCACCAGTATCTCTCCTGAACCACACGAACCAGTCAGGGGATCGTCAATCCAGCGCACTATCCGCCAGAGTCCCTTCTCGTCATATCGCACCTTGAAGGTCATAGGCTGATCGACGCGATACCCATCGCCGTTCTCGTCGAGCATCCGCATTAGCACCCGACCGCTGAAGACCTCCCAGTCTTCGTCGGGATGGGCGTCGGGGTCTCCGGGGAAGGTTTCCGGGTGTTCAGAGCCGAGTTCCTGCCACCGGAGTAAGAAGTGAAAGTCGTAGTGGAATTCGTTAAAAATATCGAAGAGGGCCTTTTCGGTGGACGAGGAATCCTCGCGGTCGTCGCGGCTGCCGACGATGATGTTCAGTTCTTTTTCTAGGTCGTTATAAAAGACTATATTGCCTAGGCAATCGAATTCGGTAAACTGGAAGTTCTCGTCTAGCAAGGTCTCGTACAGGGCTTTGTCGCGGTCTCGCATGGCCCGGTCTAAGTTGTCTAGGAGTTGCTCTGTGGTAGTGGCTGGCGGTGCGTCCTCTGTTTCTGGAACGGGAACGGGCATGATAGGAAAAGGCCCGCGTTCACACGAACATACGGCAACCACAACAACGGCAACAACGGTGCAATAATACATTACTCTACTCCGGCCATTCCGAATCAATGATGAGCAGGACGACAAATCACTTTTTAGATAACGGCCTGCGCCCTGACGCGGTTCCATCTTTTACCCGTTGCCCTAAAAACTCTTCGCGCAAAAGGGATAGAGTGTCGCGTTGCTCATATAAGACTTAAGCCGCACCTGCTGCCCGTGCAACGCGCCCGACCTTCCTGCCACGCGTTGGTAATTTTCTATATTATCGGGGAAATCCCGAAGGCAGAACGACTCGAACGGACCGCCTCGTCTCGTGCGATAATCAGGCCGGATAACGACCTATGAACCGACCGTCGCGTTTTGCGCGCATTACCGCTGGCTTGGACCTCGAGGCCCTGCTCAGCCCGCTGCGCAAATCTTTTTGGCTGTCGCTGGGGATCGCCGTGCTCCTGAATGCGATCTTGGTTTTGTTCAATCCCTTCCAGCAGCAGGCGGAAAAAGCGCCCCGGCCGCTAACCACCAAATTCGTCAAACGACAACCGCGCCTGACCAAGGCGCTGGAATTGCGCAAAATTCCCCAACGCAAGCGCCCGATGATCCGCCGCCAAGTGCGCGCTGCCGCCGCCCGCATGGATCAGGTGCAAGCTACTGCGGCGTTCTCCACGCGCGCCATTATCGCTCGTTCGACCGGCATAGCGAATATGCTCCAAGTCGGACAGAGCAATCCACAGACGCTCCAAGCGGCGCTGGAACCGGTCGTCGGGCTAACCGCGAACTTGGGAATCAGCCGCACGCCCGAGCACAAAATCGACATGGGCTTGGAGATGCTGGATGTCGATGCCATGGACACGGGCCGCTACCGCGCCTTGGTGATACAGGATCCCAACGACAAGCAAGGGCTCAAGGGCTTTGTCAAATTCGCCCGCGTGGTCTCAGCCACGTATATGGCTGAGACCCAGACCAATGTCGTCGATGGTGGGCTCAACAATCGGGAAATCGACGTCCTGCGCGATATGCTCAACGAGTGGACAGGATTGCGGGCCGAGTTCGTCGGCAGCTTTACCTTTGATGACAATCGCTTTCTAGCGGTGCCGATCGTCCTCCCCCAAGGAGAGCCCAATGAAAACGAGTTGGACAATCTGGCGCGCTACCTACTGGCGGGAGGCTTTGTCATGGCCGAGCAATTCGACTTCGAGGGATTTTGGACCGAGGCCCTAGAGAAATACGGGGGGCTGATCAAGGGGCGGGATTTCTATACGGAACGTCTACGGGAAGATCATCCGATATTCACGGCCTATTTTGACTTGGGGGACGGAGTCGCGCAAGGTGCCTCGCGTTTTGACGATCCGTACTACTGGAATGTGGTGAAGGGCTTGTACGTCAAGGGGCGACTAGTAGCCGTGCCTCGGGCCAACTCGGGTATTGGGGGGTATATGGGCTTTGCCGCCGAACGCGATGCGACCCGCATCCTCCAGTTTGCGGTCAACACCGTGATCTATGCCCTGACCCAAGAGGGGTCCATGACGCAGCGGTTGATGCAGATTGTCCACTGAGTAGGGAGCTGCTACTCTGGACAGACCAACTCCTTTTCGAGGAGGTCTTGATTGACCGCGTAGTTTACTGGCACCTCGATTAGATGGACGCCCGGCGCGGCGAGGCACTCGCGCATGGTCGGCAGCAAATCGTCGGCCGCGCCGACGCGGTGCCCGTAGGCCCCGTAGCTGGCGGCGTATTGCACGAAATCCGGATTGCCGTAGTCGAGACCCCAATCGGCAAAGCCCATGTCGGCCTGCTTCCACTTGATCATGCCGTAGCCGTCGTCGCGCAAAATGAGGACCACGAGGTTCATCCCGAGGCGCACCGCGGTCTCCAACTCTTGGGAATTCATCATAAAGCCGCCGTCGCCGCAGATGGCCATGACCTGTTTGTCCGGTTCGACCAGCCGCGCCGCCATGGCCGAAGGCAGCCCGGCTCCCATAGTCGCCAAGGCGTTGTCCAACAGCACAGTGTTTGGCTCGTGAGCGCGGTAGTTGAGGGCGAACCAGATTTTATAGACGCCGTTGTCGAGGCATATAATGCCGTCGTCGGACATGACGCGGCGCACGTCGGCGACGAGCCGTTGGGGCGCGATGGGAAAGCCTGGGTCGTCGTTGCCGACCGCGCGGATTTCGTCGATCCACTTTTTGACTTTGGCAAAATAGCTGAAGTCCCAGGTCTTTTGCCGGTTGATCCGCAGCAGCAACTGCCAGATGCTATTGCCGATGTCGCCGATGACCTCTAGCTGGGGGAAATAGACTGGATCGACCGAGGCCGAAGAAAAGTTGACGTGAATGACCTGTAAGCTGTCAGGCTCCATGAAAAACGGCGGCTTCTCGACCACGTCGTGGCCGACGTTGATGATGAGGTCGGCGCGGTCAATGGCGCAGTGCAATGGGTCGTTGGCCGACAACGCAGCGTTGCCCAAAAAGAGCGGATCGCGTTCGTCAACGACGCCTTTGCCCATCTGGGTGGTAAAGAACGGGATGCCGGTGTCGCGGATGAAGTTGAACAGCATCTTGGAGGTGCGCTTGCGGTTGGCCCCGGCTCCGATGAGCAAGAGGGGGCTTTGCGCCTCTTCGATTAGGGTGGCGGCTTGGGCGATGGCCTTTTCTTCTGGGATGGGTCGCCGCACTCGGTCCTTGGGGAAAAGTGGCGTGTCGGTATGTTCGCAGGCGATGTCTTCGGGCAGTTCTAAATGCACGGCTCCGGGCCGCTCCTCCTCGGCTAAGCGGAACGCCTCGCGGACGCGGGAGGGCACGCTGTCGCCGCTGACGATCTGGTGGGTGTACTTGGTTAGGGGCCGCATCATCTCGACGATATCGACGATCTGGAATTGCCCCTGCTTGCTCGACTTGATGGGCTTTTGGCCGGTGATCATTAGCATAGGCATAGCGCCGAGTTGGGCGTAGGCCGCGGAGGTGACGAAGTTGGTCGCCCCCGGTCCCAAGGTAGCTAGGCAAACGCCGGTTTTGCCGGTGAGGCGGCCGTATGTGGCGGCCATGAAGCCCGCGGCCTGCTCGTGGCGGTTGAGAATCAATTGGATTTGTTCGGAGCCGCGCAGCGATTCGAGCAGGTCGAGGTTTTCCTCGCCCGGGATGCCGAAGAGAAATTCCACGCCCTCGTGCTCCAGGGCGCGGACGAAGAGATCAGACGCTTTCATTAAATGGTGCTCCTTGGGTTAAACGCTTGGTAGGACAGCTCCGACCCGGTGAGCGCAATCGAGAATTTGCCGCCAAGTTTCTTCCTCGACGGCGACACCGGCTTGGCGCTGCTCTCGCTCTTGCTTTTCTAGCTCTCCGGGCAGCAGAATGGCATCGACTCCCTCGGCCTTGGGCGAGGCGCGCAAATAATCCGCGAATGCCCGCACTTGGGCCGCGTACTCGGCGAGTGGCTGAAAGCGCCCAATGTTGATGACCAGCAAGAAGCAGCCGTTGCCGATCCGCGCCTTCCGGCCCCGCGCACAACCCGCCCCGCTCAGCGCCCCACCCAACAACTCCACCACTACCCCGAGTCCGTAGCCCTTGTGGCCCATGAGGCCGCCAAAGGGCAAGAGGCTGCCACGCGGCTCGTCGTAAAAGTCTGCGGGGTCCGTTGATGGCTGGCCAGCCGCGTCGATGATCCATCCTTCGGGGACCGGCTCTCCTCTGTTGCGCTTGACTCGCACTTTGCCCTCGGCGACGACGCTGGTCGTGATGTCCAGCACAAGTGCCCCGCCTTCTCCGTCGGGCCAGCCGCCCGCCAGCGGGTTGGTGCCCAAGCGCCCGGCGATGCCGCCCCAAGGGGCTACGCCGGCCCCGGCCCCGTGCGAGTTGGCGCAGAGCAGGCCAATCATGTTCGCTTCGGCGATGTGCTCCACATAGCTGCCGAGGCGACCGATGTGGTTGGCGTTTTTGACGGTTATAGCTGCGACTCCGCAGTTACCAGCGCGTTCCAAGCCCATCTCCACCGCTTGGTTCATCACGACTTGGCCAAATCCCCAGTGCCCGTCGAGCACGGCCGCGGCGGCGGTCTGGCGCACGACTTCGACCTCGGCGTGGGGGACGATCTCTCCCTTTTCGATGGTGCTTATGTATTGGGGAATGCGGATGACGCCGTGCGAGTCGTGCCCCACGGCATTGGCGTCGGCCAGCAGCTTGGCGACGACATTGGCTGCCGCCGGTGGTGCGCCGGCTGCGGCGAAGATGGCTGCGCCGACTTGGCGCAAGTGTTCGATGGAAAGTACGGGCATAGGGTTATCGGGTAATAGACGACGCCAGCACTGCGAGCAGGTCTTGCGCCTGCTCCTCGGAGAGTTTGGCTCGCCGCCGCGTCTTGTCGATTAGGGTTTCGGAACTAGCGACCTTGCCCTCGGTGTAGATCTTTAGAGCCTCGCGGCAGAGCGATTGCACTAAACGGGTGGCTTTGTCGCCATCCACGCCGACCTCGGCGGCGGCTGTTTCGATCTGCGCCTGTAGCTGCCCCTGCTCTAGGTCGGCCAGCGTCTTGGCCAGTAGTTTTTGCAAGAAGTGCTGGGCTTGCGCCCGCCAAGTCCCCGCGTATTCGGCTATGTCCATGACAATTCCGTCGGTGCGGGCATTAATGCGGTCCGCAGTCAGGCGCGCCAGCGAGTGGGTCAATCTGTAATAGAGCGAATCGACTTGGCCCCGCGACACTTCCGCGTCGTCGTTGAGCGCCCGCACCCAATCCGGCGCTGGATGCCTCTTGGCCAACAACGACCGATTCAGCCGCGATCTAATCGTGGGCACCGACTCAGTTTGCACGGCCTCTTGTGCCCGGCTTGGGCTAGCATCCCCGCTGGCCGCTTGGGCCGGAATTTCCCGCTGGGCGACCGGACTTTTCTCAACGGCAACCGAGTCCTGTTGCTCCGGCTCCTTTTCTTCCGCTCGTTCCTCCCGGAGTGCTACTTTGGGCACGGCAATCTCCCGCGTCTTCTCGGCGATCTCTGCCATGACTTGCTGCTTGGGCGGTTGGCGCAATCCCGGTGGCTGCCCTTTGAGCTGTACTTTGCCCTGCCACCAGATCCACTTGTTGCTCTGCCGCACCTTGTCGCGCAATTCCTCGGTGGGCTGGTCGGAATCCGGTAGCAGAAAGAGCGCGTCGAGCACCATGTCGGGCTGGGGATAGAAGCCCAGCCAGCGCCAAGGAATGCCCACTTCAAAGGTGTAGAGTTGCTCGCGTAGCGCCCCTCCGGCTCTTACGGGCACGAGTTCTGTAGGCTTCTGGCGCTGCATGCCCCCCCACAGATAGGGCGTGCCGTCGGCTGGACTCAGCCAGATGGTATGCCCCAAGGGTTGCTCTGGGCCGCGCAAGAAAATTTTTAGGTGATCGTAGTAAAACATCGCGTCCTTGCGCTCCCCAGATGGGCCGCGCCATTCGCTTTTGTCAGGAGGAATCTGTTGGGCATCTACGGTATCGTCAACTACCGCGGCCGCTATGTACACGTAGTCGGCGTCCCACATTAGATAGAGGTCGGCCTCGTGATCTTCCGAGCCGCTAAAGGCCCCGCGCACGCCCACGCGCTCGCCCCCGGGGACTAGGCCGATGCGCTCGGGTGCCCCCCACTCGACCAATATGCCGTCGAGCGTCGGCTTGGGGGTTGCCGGTACCACGGCGACCGGCTCTGCACCGACGACTCCCACGGCCATCAGGCTCGTCCACGCGACCCAAGCAGCGCGCCGCATTCTCACTCGTCTTGGCGCAAGGAGGAGACGGCCCAAGCCGCGTCCGGGTCGTCCATAGCCACGGCCCGCACGCCGCCCGGCACAAACGACAACAGATCCTCGTAGCTGTCCTGCCGCTTGGCGTCGGGATAGATCCAATCGTGTAGATAATACACCGCGTGTATCTTGGCTTGGAGGATTTCTTTGGCACAGCCAAAGCAAGGCCGCATAGTCGAATACAGCAGCGCTCCTTCGGTGGCGATGCCAAAGCGAGCCGCCGACAGCAGTGCGTTCTGCTCGGCGTGGACGCAGATGCACAAATCGTAGTCTTTGCCCGAAGCGTACTGGTCGCGGTGAGCACAGCGGTCGCAGCCGCCGTCGAGACAGTTGACCATGTTGTGCGGGGTGCCGTTGTACCCGGTCGAGATGATCCGGTCGTTCTGCACCAAGATGGCCCCAATGCGGTTGCCCGTGCAGTTGGCGCGCGCCCGGACGGCCATGGCGATGCGCATATAGTACTCGTCCCAATCGGGCCGCTCGAACGTGGCGATTCCCTTCCTCGACATGATTGCTCAGTCACCTAGCTATTTCGTGCGGACGGTGCGGAATGCGGGTTGGTCGGAGAATAGTACGCCCGCTCTTGTAGCGGGTCAACCGCGACCATAGTAGGGATGATCAATAAGCCAACCCCACTGGGATGAGCCGCTTGATCACCTCGGCCTCCCCCTCGACTTCGAGCCCGAGCAGGTAGAGGCCCGTCGGCAAAAGTGCCCCGCTGTCGTCGCGGCCGTCCCAACGAATGTGCTGTAGGCCCGACTTCTGGCTGCCTGCCGCTAGGATGGCGACTTTGCGGCCGTCGAGTGCGTGAATGTTCAGCCGAGTGGCCACGGTCCGGGGCAACCCTAAGAGGGCATACTCAATTTCCAGCAGGTCGTTGACGCCGTCGTCGTTGGGCGTGACCACGGCGGTGGAGAGGCGCAGGTCGCGGATCTTTTCCGCTTGGGAAGTCGAGGCAAGGACGCGCAGGGTACTAGTAGCGAGGTCATCACCGGCATCGCCACTCTGCACGGGCTGCGGCAGGCTCTGGCTCTGACTGTCGAGTACTTGGCCGTCGAAGGTCCAGGCAAAGTCGAAGACCTCAGCGGCGAAGACGACGCGGATCAACTCGTTGCGCCCGGCGTTTAAGCGCTCTGGCAAGCGTATCGTCAACCCGTCCGCGCTTTCGACTACCTCGCTCGCTTCCACCTGTCGCAAAGGGATCCCCATTTCGAGGTGCTTGAACGCGGGTGGTCCGCCTGTGCGGATGCGCAGCGCGTCGAAGCCGGCGTCGCTGGCAGCAACCTCCGCTTTGACATCATAGACGAACTCCGCCATCTCGCCTATTTCTACTTCGGCCACGCCGCGCAGGGGCTGCGGATCGTCCGAGCGGGCCACTTCGCCGATGACGGAGGTAGCCAAAGTCGGCGAGATTTCGATCCACAGGGAATCGAGCCGCACGAAGGCGTCGAATTCTTCGCTGTTCAGCAAAATTTTTAGCTGTAGATGGGAGCCGGACCGCAGGCCGAGCGTTTGGCCCGACTCGAACGTTGGGACCGACCAGAAGGTCCAGTTGTCTTGATCGTATTCGATGCCGGCGCGAATTCCCGGTTTAGGGCGCGTCGTCAGCGTCAGTGTTCCGCCCTGTCCGTCGTCGGTGTTGACTGCCCCACTCGGATTTTTGAGCGCGTCTTGGTAGCGTTGCTGCGACACTGGGATGCGGGTGCCCATGTCGGTGAATTCGTAGTAGATGTCCGGCTTGGGGTCAATGCCGGTGCGCGCCTCGACTTGGATTGAGACCGGGGCGTCAGGGGCTTCCACCGGCTCGCCGTCCACCATTCGCAGCGGGGTCGCCGACCAAGAGAAGCGGCCGAAGTTGACTTTCTGTCCCAAGTCGAATATCCGCGTCTTGTACACCGCACGCAGGGGAACACCCTCGCCGAAGAGTTCGAAATCGCCGATGGTGCCCCGGTGGGCTTGGCCCTTGGCAAAAATTGCCTGTGAAGATATTTGCAGGGCCTCGATCTGGGCGGCTTCAAGCGAGCGCGAGAGTCGGCGGATATAGCGGGCGAAGCGCACGTACTGGCGGGGAAACTGGTGCTGCACGACGGGGCGGAAATTCTCCTGTACGTCGGCGATCTGCTGCCATTCGTTCGGGTTATGGGCGGCGATGTAGAGTTCGTAGGCGGGCACGACGTCTTCGCGCAAGCTCTTGCCGTCCGAGCGGTAGCCCTGCGAGGGCGTGTAGAACCCGAAGGAGAAAATCGGCACTGGCACGGCTAGGTCGAAGGTGAAGGTGCGGCCGTCGGGACTGCCGCCCGAAGAAGGAGCGAGATAGGACGTGCTGTCGCCATCGACCAAGCGCAAATTGCCAGACACTCGCGGTCTTTCGCCATCGACGTAGCCCAGTTCGCGGGAAGTCCAACTGCCCCAGTTGGTCAGATAGGAGAAGACGGAGCGGTTGGGCTGTATGTAGATGGGCTGTATCGCGCCAGGCGTGGTCGTTTCATCGATGAGAATGGCGACCGAGTCGTGCTCGGCCCACTCCAAACCGCTGCCGCCTAGCTGCCACAAGACAATGTCGGCCTCCGCCATGGAGATCCACGACGCGACCAGCCATAGCGAGATACGCACGTAGGTCATATGCTTCCCATTGCTGTGGGCCCTGCGGACGAGGATGGAGTTGCGCATGGGATTTCCCTAGTTGAGCCGAGCCAATAATCCAATATAGGACGCGCAAAAGGGGCCTAACAACAAATAATTCTTCGCGCTAGGCCACTCCGATGGAAGCGTGAATTTGCGCGAACTTCCATGCGCCCGCTTCTCGCTCCAATACGCCCGTCAAACGCAGGGATAGTTCCTCGTACTGACCCTTCCATTTGAGCCGCCACTGCTGCCGGGTGTAGAACCAAGCCACCGGACCGCGCTCCTGTACGTCGAGGTGCTCTGTGTCGATGGTGAAATCTTGGGTACTGGCGACGTGGCGGCGGTAGTACTGGGCAGCGAATCCACCGCCCTCAATGTATTCCCCCGGTTCCGTGCCGATTTTGACAAAGTGATCGGCTGGAGAGATGAGCTCGATGAGCTGGTCGGCATTGCCGGTTGTCAACGCGGCGAAGTAGGCCTCGACCGTCTGGCGGGCGTTCACGGCGCAGGCTCGTAGGGAATGGAGGCTTGGGGCACAATGGCAATCTCCTCAGTGAATTTGCAGGTAGCGTAACTTCTTGCGGTCCTCAGCCATCCGCAAGTTTGACAGCTAACGGCTCGCTTGTATAATTGAATCTCCCGCATCGCTTTCCTAGTGTCCGACGCCATGATCCGCATTCTGCTCGCTCTCTTCATCGCCGTTCCCCTCCGAGCCGATATCTACAACCGTCTCGGCGAGTTGACCCACCACCTGCGCTCGGGTGGAGTGCCCCGCGACGGCATCCCGGCCATGACCAATCCCCAGGCCGTTGCGCCGGAAGACGCGCACTATCTCGCGGATTCGGATCTAGTCCTCGGCGTGGTCGCAAACGGCGCGGCGCGGGCCTATCCGCATCGCCTCGGCTGGAAGCACGAAGTTATCAACGACCGGCTCGGCGGCCAGTACATCAGTGTCACATTCTGTCCGCTGACGAGTAGTGGGCTAGTTTTTGACGCGACAGCCCCAGACTCGGGACAGATCGAATTGGGTGTTTCTGGCATGGTGCTCAACAGCAACTTGGTGCTGTACGATCGGCGTGACGAGAAAACCCTGTACCCCCAGATGATCTATGCCGGCATCAGCGGTGCGCACAAAGGGCAGCGCCTCCAGCTCTTGCCGGTGGTCGAGACGACTTGGGGCCTGTGGCGCGCGCTGCATCCGCACACCACGGTCGTTCAAGCGGCGACCGGCCTCGACCGCTACCCGGACTATATCCGCGCCCTGTATCCGCTCGATTCGTACGGCCACTACCCTTACGGCAATTATCGCAGCGACCACCAGATGATTATTTTTCCGCTGACTACCGCTCGACCCAGCGACCGCTTGTCGGCCAAGGAAATGGTCTTGGGATTGCGAGTCGCTGGCGAGAGCAGGGCCTATCCGTTCAGCAGGATGCCCGCTAAGGCCGTCATCAACGATCGCGTCGGCGACCGAGATGTGCTCGTGCTCTTCGACTCAGAGACGGCCACCGCCATTCCGTACAGCCGCGTTGTCCGCGACCAGGTTTTGACCTTTCGCATCCTCAGCCGTACCGACGACCTTCGGCTGAGCTCAGGTCGAAGCCTGCCTTTGGCCTTTGCCGACGTGGAGACCGGCAGCGAGTGGAACATGCGCGGAGAAGCCCTTGCTGGCCCGCTCAAGGGAGCGCAGTTAGAGCAAATCCCAGCCTATAATTCGATGTGGTTTGGCTGGTCGGCCTACTGGCCGGATACCCGCTTGTGGAATGGCAAGGGCATCTTGCCCCCGCCCTAATCCTGATAAGGAGCTTAGCTATGCACGAAGTCCCCAAAGGGAAAATTACTTGTATTGAAAAATGCGTACTGCGCGGCACTCGACCGCGCTACATCGGCTTCAACGCCCGCATTCCCGCGCACGGATCGCAGATCTCGGATCCGGTCGTCCGGGTCCGCACGGACGGCGGGGCGTGGGGCTTGGGTTGGTCTCGCATTGGCGAGGACGAGGCAAGCGCACTGCTCGGCAAGGAGATCGGCGATCTTTTCCAACTTCCCGATGGCTGTCTGTCCGCAGGCCGCAACCTCGACCTGCCGCTGTGGGATTTGGTGGCGCGGATGATGGATTTGCCGCTGTACCGCCTGCTCGGTGCCCGCGGCAAACGCGAGGTCGAAGTGTACGACGGCTCGGTCTATATCGACGATTTGGAAGCCACCGATGGGGAACAGGTCAAAGACATTTTCCGCAGCGAAGTCGCCACTGGCCACGAGCACGGCTACTTGCACTTTAAGATCAAGGTCGGCCGCGGCGCGCGCTGGATGCCCACGGACGCGGGCCTCAAACGCGACGAGCTGGTCATTCGCACGGTGCGCGAAGCCGCCGGCCCACAGGCCAAGGTGCTCATCGACGCCAACATGGGCAATACGCTCAACACGGCTATCGCCCTGTTGGACGCCTGCGCGGATGTGGGCATCTATTGGTTTGAGGAGCCTTTTGCCGAAGACGCTCCGCTCAACCAAGCGCTCAAGGAGCACATCGTCGCCAATGACTGGGACACGCTGGTGGCCGACGGGGAATTTGCACCGCCGCCGTACTTTTTTGACCTAGTAGAGAAGGGATTTATCGACGTGGTGCAGCACGATTTTCGCGCCATGGGGCTGACGTGGTGGCGGAGCACGTCGGCGCGGCTAGAGCAGTGGAACGCACTCTGTGCCCCCCATTGCTGGGGATCGTACATCGAGCGCTTTCACCACGCCCATTTCGCCGCTTCGATCCCCAACTTTTGCCTGCTCGAAGCCGCACCGGCTGCCATGCCCGGGCTAATCACCGACGGCTGGCAACTCGCCGACTCCATTCTGCACGTACCCGACACGCCCGGTGCGGGCCTCGACATCGATGCGCGCATCTTCGCACAGGGGATGGAAGATCGAGAGGGGTTTAGGGTGGCGATTTGAGGTGAAAAATAAAGAATAGGGAGGCGAAAATCGCAGTTATGCATATCTTTGTACAATCCCCTCTATCCCCTGCTGTTTTTCTGTCCTAAATACGCTGCAAATGAGGAGGAGTGTGCGATGACAGACGATCTTCACACCAATCCATTTGAGAAGATCGACACCAATCAGGTCGCCGAAGATCTGCATATCGTAGAGGATAGCCAAAGAAACGCGAGGCGGGGGCGGCCCGCATTAGACAGTGCAGAAGACGACCTCGACCCCACGGAGCGCAAGGTTATCGGGCTAATTGAAAGCGCTCAGGCGCAGGCACAGCAGGTGTGTGAGAGCGAGCTAAAGGCATACCGGGAGCGGCTCGTCGCGCTAGATTTCCGGGAACAGCTAAGCTCTATTGACATTGAAACGGCCAAGCAACGAGCGGAATTCGATCAGCACGTCGATAAGGCCATAGTGGAGTTGAGCAGAGAGCAGCAGGGTCTGCGCCGCAAAAAAGAGGACATGCAGCAGTTTAAGGAACAAAATGGCCTCCACCGCGAGCCGCAGCCCCGCAGTTGGGACGATAAGATATTTAACGTCGGCATCATCGCCGTGCTCTTTCTCATTGAGACATTTGGCAATGCCGCCTTTTTGGCCAAGGGCAACGAGTTTGGGCTGTTCGGCGCGTACACGGAGGCGGTTGTCATCTCGTTTGTCAATCTCGGTCTCGCCTTTTTGCTCGGCATCCTCGTCACCAATTTCAATCACATCCACTGGGGCAGACGCTCCGTGGGCATTATCAGCGCCGCGGTGTTTATAGTCTTTGCGTTATTTTTTAACCTAATGGTGGCTCACTATCGGGAAACAACGGGCACGGTGCTCGACGAAGGGGGCAAACTCGCCATTTCCGCTTTTGGCGAGAATCCATTGGGTCTAGGGGACTTCCAATCGTGGATCCTGTTCTTCATGGGATTCCTCTTTGCGATTATTAGCTTTATCGATGGCATCCTGTGGGATGATCGCTATCCGGGGTACGCCAAGAGCGCGCGCGTATTCGCGGAGGCCGACGACGCATACAACGAATTCTATCAGGCCTGCCTAAAGGGATTGAAGAAAACATCGGATGAGGCGGTGCAGGCGTTGGAGAACATCAAGCAAAACATTCTGCTCGCTGGACGACAACACGATTCTATCATCGACGACCATCGCCGCCTTATCAAATCGTTCGACGACCATCTAGAGCACCTAGAGCACGCGGGGAACCACTTGCTCCAGCTCTACCGGGATACCAACCGGGCGATGCGAGACGGCGAAGCGCCAGAGCGATTCAAGAAGCCTTGGAGCATAGTGAAAACGCCAGTAGATACCAGCTTGCCGAAGGCCATGCTGACGCGCGAGGAGATCTTGAAGATTACCAGCGCGGCGGAGATAAAAATTGATAATGGCGTGAATGAACTGCACAATCAGTACGATATGGGCAGCGAGGAATTGAGACCGTTGGCTCCGCATCGGAGGCAGCCGGATAGCCCGAGGGGCGATCAGGACGAAAGTTAATGGATGTAGGTAAGCTATCGAATAAAACGATAGCAGGCGGTGCGATGATCGCGGGAGTCATCGCGATCTTGCTCGTTGTTGTGGTGCTAAAGCCGCCTTCGGTCGAGCGCGATCCAAAGACCCTGTGCCGGTCGGAGGGCCCTTCGGCGATTACGGCGATTCTGCTCGATCGCACGGATTCGTTCATGCCTACTACCAAATCTGATCTGGAGACGCGGATCTGGAACCTGCTCGATGAGATCGAGGAAAATCACGAGATCAGTCTTTTTGCGGTGGACCCTACGCATGGCGGGGCCCTCGACCCAATTATCAAGGTCTGTAGCCCCGGCGACCCGAAAAACGTCGATCATCTCACGCAATCCGAAGCGATCATTCGGCGCAACTGGCAGCAGAAATTTCGCGCTCCTTTAGAAGAGGAACTTAGAAAGCTGCTCACGAATAAAGAGGCCAAATCATCGCCGATCATGGAGTCGGTGCAGTCGGTTGCCATAAAGCATTTCCAGAGCACCAAGCGGCGCGACGTGCCGCGTCGGCTTATCGTCGTTTCAGATCTACTGCAGAACAGCGACGCGATTTCATTCTACAAGGATCAGCCGGATTTCAAGAGCTTCCACCAAAGCCCCCAAGCCCGAGGGCTCAACCCGGATCTGCGCGGCGTCGAGATCGAGCTATGGCTCATTCAGCGGAAGCAACGGCAGCAGGGAGACGGCGAAGCCGTGTTGCAATTCTTCCGCTCTTGGCTAGCGGAACACGGAGGCCGAGTTGGCGCGTCCGTGCGAACTTCGGGCATAAACGACTGACGCCTGCCCGCTCAGCGCTCCAACCACCTCGGCAAGCGAATTTCAGCAGACTGCTGCCAAGCCGTCAGGTAGAGCGAGGCGGTAAAGTGCACGGAGGTGCGGGCCAAATCTAAGGTCAAGGCGCGCACGCGGGCGTCGTTTTCGTCTTCCCAATGGCCCCACAGCGCGTACACTTCTTCCACCCGCCAGTTGCTTTTTTTGATCTGGCCAGTGATGGCCTTCATCAGCGAATCAAAGGTTGCAACGTCCTGCTCGGTCGCCAACTCCTCGGGCGCAAAGTCGAGCCGCTCCACGGATGAATCCACCTGTTCGTGGATGCCCTTGCCGATAATCGTGCCGTCCGCTTGCTTCTTGCCGTCGAAGTCTATGGTCGTGTGCAGGGGCTGGCAGATGTCTTGGGCATAGTGGGCGAGAATGCCCGCATAGACGAGGCACTTTTGTTGAATCGCCGCGTTTTCCGGCCACTGGCGATGCTCGGCAAAGGCCACGGCTAGCCGCTCGGTCCACTCGGCGATGGCGTAGGGGGCCATTCCAACGCGCGGCGGATCCAGTTGTAGTTCGACGCACAAGGCGATGAAGTCAAAGCGCTTCGCCGGAATTGCGCGTCCTCCGAGGTACTCTAGATCGAAATAGTGCTCTCCATGTTCGGCGTGGCTCAGCAAAGGAGTGCGGCGATTCTTGAACAGATCTGGATCGAAGACCGTATGGCTGGGAATGTCGCCACCTTGACGGAAGAAAGCTGGCATTTCCTCCGGCAGGGCCAGCACCGCCGCCTCGGTCAGAATTCCGTGTCCGTCCCCCCACCAAGCTTGGGCTGGAACGGCCATCAAGCTGGCGACGACTGCAATCCATATTGAGCGGATTGTTCTCATTGGTTTGCATCCTTTCTTTGTGCAAATTAAACGAAGGTTCCTAAGTAGGCCTCCAACAACTTTCAACCGCGAGGATCTTCATGAAACTCTCGCTCTCGGTCCGCGTGGCCGAAAAATTCCTTGCCAAGCGCGAAGCCAATATGACGCTCGAGCAATTGGCCGCCTTGGCCACTGGCCATGGGTACAGCGGGCTGTGTATGCGCGCCTCGCAAGTAGGCGTCCACAGCCCATCAGAGACGGTTGCCGCGGCGCGCGACCTGCTCGACCGCTACCCGTTGGCCGTCTCCATGCTCACCGGCGACTTCCCCATCCCGGAAAACTCCGATCAGGGGCCGGATGCCCTCCGCAATATAACGCCCTATCTCGATCTCGCCGAACAACTCGGCGCTCCGCTGCTGCGCGTCTGCCTGAAGACGGACGAAGATATCGCTTGGGCGCGCCGTGCCGCGGACGAAGCTGCCGAGCGCGATTTGCGCCTAGCGCACCAGTGCCACACTCGCAGCCTCTTCGAGGAAATCGACCGCTCGCTGCAAGTTTTGGCGAGCATTGGCCGCGCCAATTTCGGCCTGATCTACGAACCGGCCAACCTGGAGTTATGCGGCCAGCCTTATGGGCTGGATACCATCCGCCGCTTCGCACCGCACCTATTCAATGTGTATTTGCAGAATCACGTTTTGACTTCCGATGGTCCAGACGTGCTTGAGACGTGGTGCCGCGGCGAGGTGCGATTTCGCCAGATTCCCTTGTGGGAAGAAGGGGGGATTAGCTTCCCGCCGCTGATTGACGCGCTGCGCGCGGTCGGCTATGAAGGCTATGTAACGGTCCATCAGGCCTCGGCCGACCTGGGTACGGAAGCCGCGGTCCGCGAAAGCGCCCGCTATCTCAAGCGGCTGTTGGCGGCCAATTGACGACGGCTAGGCGTATCTTGATATTTAAATGTTTGTTCGCAAACCCTTTCACAAGTAGGAAGAAGGAGAACCATCATGGCTATCCGACTCGGCGACGAAGCCCCGGATTTCAGTGCGGAAACCACCGCAGGCCCGATCAACTTTCACGAATGGCTCGGCGATTCTTGGGGGGTGCTCTTTTCCCATCCCGCCGACTTCACCCCGGTCTGCACCACGGAGTTAGGTGTAGTGGCCAATATCGAAGAAGAGTTCGAAAAGCGCGGCGTCAAGATCATCGCCCTGAGCGTCAACTCGGTTGACGATCACGAAGGCTGGATCTCCGACATCAACGAGACCCAAAACGCCAATCTCGCTTTCCCGATGATCGCCGATCCCGACCGCAAGGTCGCCGAGCTCTACGACATGATCCACCCCAACGCGCTCGACAATATGACTGTGCGCTCGGTTTTTGTCATCGGCCCGGACAAAAAGGTCAAGCTGACGCTGACGTACCCGGCCTCGACCGGTCGCAACTTCGACGAAATTTTGCGCGTGATTGACTCGCTGCAACTGACGGCCAATTACTCGGTCGCCACCCCAGCCAACTGGCAAGACGGCGACGACTGCATCGTGGTCCCGGCCCTGTCGGACGAGGAAGCTACCGAGAAATTTCCCCAAGGCTTTACGGCAGTTAAGCCCTACCTGCGCGTCACGCCGCAGCCCAATAAGTAAGCGATATGAATTTAACTAGGCTGGTTGGGACGGGTGCGTTGCTCGCGCTGATGTGGTGCGCGGCGGCCGTTGCGGAATCCCTGACTGTGGTGTCTTGGGGCGGCTCGTATGCGCGCGCCTGCGTAAAAGGCTATCACGAGGCATTCACGGAAGAGACGGGCATTGAAGTTCGCTTGGAGGACTACAACGGCGGCCTCGCCCAATTGCGCGCCCAAGTGGATGCAGGGGCCGTGCATTGGGACGTGATAGACATGGAGCTCGCCGATGCCATGACCGGCTGCGACGAGGGCCTCCTCGAAGTGCTGGACTTTGAGATGCCTCCCGGGACGAATGGCGAATCGCCCGAGGACGACTTTTACCCGGAAACTATGGGCGAGTGCGGCGTTGGTACGTTGTTCTACTCGACCGTCTATGCGTACCACGCGGAGCATTTTAAGGAGCGCAAACCAGAGACCATCGCCGACTTTTTCGACCTTGAGGCGTTCCCGGGTCGGCGCGGGATGCGGCGCGTGCCGCTCGTCAATTTGGAGTTCGCCTTGATGGCCGACGGAGTGCCTCGGGACGAAGTGTACGCCACGCTCGACACGCCTGAAGGGGTCAGTCGCGCCTTCCGCAAGCTCGACACCATCAAGGATCAGGTGGTTTGGTGGGAGGCCGGCGCGCAGCCGCCGCAGATGCTTGCCGATGGCGAAGTGGTGATGACCACGGCGTACAACGGGCGCATCTTCAATGCTCAAATTTTGGAGAAGCAGCCGTTTACTATCGTCTGGGACGGCCAGGTGCTGGATACGGGCCAGCTCGTAATCGCGGCGGGTGCGCCGAATTTAGAGGCCGCGCGCAAATTCCTCGCCTTTGCGGCGCGGCCGTCGGCCATGGCCGGCGTGGGCCGCTACATCGCCTATGCGCCGACGCGTCGCTCGGGTATGGATCTGATCTCGGTCCACGCCGAGACCGGCGAGGAGATGGCCCCGCACATGCCGACGTATCCAGCCAATGCGGCGGGCGCACTGAACAACGACTGGCGCTGGTGGAGCGACAACATGGACGAGATGAACGAGCGCTTCAGCGCTTGGCTGGCGCGCTAGCAGCGGGAAAAGCTGTTCGACAGCGGGCCGGGGCGTCTTTGCCTCGGCCCGTTTTTTATAATTCGGCGAAAATCGCCTCTATGTCAGCCGTCTTCTTCCACTTGGCGAATTCTCTGTCCATCTTAGGCGACCACTTGCGATCCACTTCCCCGGGCGTGTAGCGGCCGTCGGCAATGCTCTTCTTGCCCCAATAGTCGCGCAGGCGGGTGTTTTCGGAGGACTCCACGACCTCGCGGGCGTATTGCGGCGGCACGAAAATCACGCCTGTGGGGGTCGCCAGCACGATATCGCCCGGCATACAGGTCGCCTCACCTACTCGCACCGGGCCGTTGATCTCGGCCATGGTCACCTCGCCGATTGCCGAGGGATGCAGCCCCTTGCAGAGCACGTTGATCGGCAACTGGCGCACGCGGTGATCGTCGCGGATGCCGCCATCGACGACTAGGCCCGTACCGCCGGTGTTAGCTGCGATCGCCGTGCCGAGATTATCGCCGATAAAGGTCCCGCGCAGAACCTTGCCGAACAGATCGACGACCAATACGTCGTTGGCGACCAAAGTGTCGATGACCCAGCTATTTTGGCCGCCAATCCGACCGTGCCGCTCGCCTTCGGCATTCACGATGTCGTTGAAGTCGGGCCGGTGCGGGATGTAGCGGGCCGTTACTGCGCGGCCGACTAGCACGCGGTTTGGATGCAGGTTGATCCAGTCGCCTTCGAACTGAAACGCATGCCCCTTGCCCATCAGCACGCCCCAAGCTTCCTCAATGGTCACCCGCTTCATCCGCTCGACGACATCGTCGTCAACTTTGGGCCGCCCATTGCGAAAGCGCGGGCCTGAATACGCGCTCGTTATGCTCTTTATTTTAGTCGGTGCGTTGAGTTCAAACGCCATGATCGCTCCTTGGAAAAGAATAAAAAAATGGCCGCGCATCCTTTGCGGACCGCGACCAAGCTAATACATCTCGTCCGAGCGTCAACCCGGCGGAAGGGTGGAATGGCTAAAAGGGCAGGTCGTCGTGGTTGGGACCGGCCGCAGGGGCAGCGGCGAGTGCATGGCCGTTGTTCTCAGCGGCCTCGGCAGCTTCGGCGGCCCGCTCTGCACCGAGCATTTTCATGGTGCTGGCGACGATTTCGGTGGTCTGGCGCTTCTGGCCTTGCTGATCTTCCCAAGAGCGCGTTTGCAGCTTGCCCTCGATATAGACCTTGCTGCCTTTCTTTAGATACTGACCAGCGATTTCGGCGAGGCGCCTCCACAAGACGATGCGGTGCCATTCGGTGCGCTCTTGGCGCTGCCCGTCCTTGTCGTTCCACGACTCGCTGGTGGCCAAGCTGAAGTTGGCGACCTGAGCGCCGCTGGGGGTAAAGCGGGTCTCGGGATCGGACCCTAAGTTGCCGATGAGTAAAACCTTGTTAAGACTCGACATATTACTACTCCTCTCGGTTGTGCAGGCTGCGATAATCCTGCGTCCACTCGCTGCGCTGACGGCGCTTGCGCGCTTGGGGCGTCTCGATGCCGTAGCGGCGACAGAGGCGGCTAAAGCTACCTGGGGCAATGCCCAAGGCCGAGCCGGCGTCGTGGTTGCTGGCATAGATCCGCGCGGCGCGTTCGATGCGGTCTTTGGCGATAGGCGGCATGAAGTTTCTCCTTATTGGGCTAGGTTAGGTGAGATAGCGGAAAACGGGAAAGCTCCAGACGACGAAGATCGCTCCTGTGCACATTGGCCCTAGCCGGAGTACTTGGCGCTGGGCGCGCTTGTTTTTGCTCAGTTCGCGCAAGGCGTGAAATGCAAAAATTGGGTTCATGGATCGGCTCTCCTGTGGACAGCGGCTATTAGTTGAGAAGCGGCTTCACTGCGAATACAAAGAGGCTGACGAGGGCGTACATCAGGCCCTGGCTGATAATCTCGCGTCGCATGTGGTTTTGCTCCTTGCGATGAGGTCCTTGGTGCTCGGTTTTCCAATGCAAAAAAGGCCCTTTTTACTTCGATTACCTGCACAAAAAGATAGTAAACATTTGTGTATAAGTCAAGAAATTTGCTCCCTTTTTTTGCCTCATTTTACGGGGGATTTCCCATCTAGCCGAAAAACAATAACTTATTGATATAAAAAAACTTTTTCAGTTTAATAAATTTCTGTTAAGGCACAATAAAACGAAGAGTATCCCGGCCTACAAACGCGGTAGTGTCGCGCAGTGCTTCGTTTGTTAGATTATGGGCACTAATGGCACGACGACTATGAGCCTACGAGAAAGGAGAAATGCCATGAGTACGGTACTCGTCCACATTGGCGTCCGAGCCACGGACCTCGAAAAAACTATCCGCTTTTGGCGCGACGGCCTCGGCCTGCCCGTGGTCTCGACCCACGGGAGTTGCTACGACCTCAGCGACGGCCACCACAACTTCCGCGTCTTCCAGTACAACGGCCCGGACCGTCCGGCCCACGTCAGCGGGATGCTCGACTATCTGCACATCGGCGTGCGGGTGCCCGACCTCGAAGAGACCGGCCGCCGCCTGTTGGACATGGGCTACGAGATTTTTTCCGACGGCTTGGGGGGCAAAGAGCCGATTGATGTCCACAACATCCGCGAAGGGGCCTTCAAGGTCGAAGACCCCGACGGCATTACCGTAGATGTGACGGCCAGCGACGATCAATGGCCCGGTGCGGTCCTCAAATAACCCGACGACACGCCAATATCTACCCTAATCGAGAGGATCTAATGCCAGCTAAAAAGCCCAACGTCATTCTCTTCGGCATCGACAGCCTGCGCGCCGATCACATGAGCTGCTACGGCTACCATCGCCAGACCACGCCCCACATCGACCGCTTTGCCGAAAGCGCCGTGCTCTTTGAGAAGAACTACTCGGCCCACATACCCACCACCTCGGCCTATGCCTCCATGCTCACCGGCCTCGACTGCTTTGGCACGAGCGTCGTGGCCCTGCGCCATCGCGGCGGCCTGCCCAAAAAGATCCGCACCTTGCCCGAGATTCTGCGCAGCAACGGCTACAACACCTCGTGCGTGGGATTCTCGGGCAACCCCAGTTCGCGCGGCTTTAACCGCTATTTGGACTACCCAAGTTGGGGATCCTTTGCCGAAGGCCGCAGTCCCAAGGCCGAAAACCTCAACCAAGTCGCCATTCCCGAGCTGGAGCGGCTCGCGCGCTCGAAGAAGCCCTTCTTTCTCTTCTTGCGCCACATGGATCCGCACGCCCCTTATCTGCCGCCGGCCCCCTTTGAACGAATGTTTTACAGCGGCAACGAATTCGACCCCAAAAACAAGAGCATGGAGCCAGTGTTTAACTTCAAGCCCTTCTGCGACTTCTTCGCCGATTGGATGCCGCCTGGGGTGCGCGACCGCCATTACGTGGATGCCCAGTACGACGGTGCTGTCGCCTATATGGACGCCTGCATTCAGCGCATTCTCACCCGCGTCGAAGAGCTGGGTTTGGGCGACAATACCTTAATCGTCATCAACGGCGACCACGGCGAGACCCTGTACGAGCACGAGTGCTGGTACGACCACCACGGCATGTATGAAAACACGCTGTACGTGCCGCTGATCATCCGCCTACCCGGCAAGTTGCCCGCGGGCAAGCGAGTCGCGGGCACCACGCTGCACCAAGACTTGGTGCCCACCGTGCTCAAGCTGCTCAACATCCGCACGGACATCGCCTTCGACGGCCAGTCGCTGCTGCCGCTGATTGCGGGTCAAAAGGCTTCCAACTATTCGGATTTTTACATCACGGAATGCACTTGGATGCGCAAGCACGGCTGGCGCACCCCGGAGTGGAAGCTGATCGTCGCGCTGGAGCCGGACTTCCATTTCAAGCCCGAAGTTGAGCTCTACAACTTGGTCGCCGATCCGCTGGAGTTGAAGAACTTGGCGAAAAAAGAGCCGGGGATCGTTGCCGCGCTGAAGGAGCGGATGGAGGCGTGGATCGCCAAGCGCGAGCGGGAGACGGGCGCGGTTAACCCGATGTACACCAATTTGCAATGGCACGGCGCGAAGACGCACGAGGGGCCGTTTGAGACTTCGCAACAGGCGTACGACACCTTGCACATCGGTTCGGTGGGTGCGGCAGATAAATTGCAGGCGGGTAACAAAAAGAAATAGTAGCAGCGCCATGCGTTCTTGTGCAGGTTGCGGCCGGTCCCATATTGTCTAGGAGTGGGCGCAACTTATAGAGGGAAATACACTATGACCACACAGCCACAAAGCCGCGCCTTTACGGTCGGCAAGTGCGATCGCATGGTCGCAGCCGACATGCTCATCGAGGAGGACCGCGTTGAGCTTATCGCCGCTCGAAGACGTCCCTTTACTGTCGGCGAATACTACCGTATGGCCGAGGCGGACATCCTTACCGAGGAGGACCGCGTTGAGCTTATCGCCGGACAGATTGTCGCCATGAGCCCCATTGGCAGCCGCCAGGCCGCTTGTGTAAAACGCCTCAACTTGTTGATGGGAAAAATGGTCGGGGATTCCATGTTGATCGGCGTCCAAGACCCCATCGCTCTCGATGCGTACTCTGAACCGGAACCCGACCTAGTGCTGCTCCGTTCCCGCGCCGACTTCTACGCAGAGGCCCATCCGTCGGCGGCCGATGTGCTGCTGGCCGTCGAAGTCGCCGATACGTCGATCGACTACGACCGCGAGGTCAAGCTGCCCCTTTACGCTCATGCTGGCCTTCCCGAAGTGTGGTTGATCGACCTGCAAGAAAGCCGCATCGAAGTGTTCGCTCGGCCCCAAGGCGGCGCGTACCAACAGCGCGTCGAAATCACAGCCGACGCTACCGCTACTGTCACCTCGCCGACGATCCCCCAACTCACATTGGCCGCCGCTGATTTGTTAGGCTGATGTTACGTTCCCTCTGTCCACGCCCAATCCAGCCACGGGACTAGCGCCTCGATGTCGCTGGTTTCCACCGTCGCCCCGCCCCAGATCCGCAGGCCGGGAGGCGCGGCGCGGTAGCCGTTGATGTCGTAGGCGACGCCTTCGTTCTCCAGCTTGGCGACGAGCGCTTTGACCTCTGCCCGCTGGTCGTCCTCGCTTAAGCCGGTAAACCACGGATCGGCGATCCGCAGGCAAATCGACGTATTAGAGCGAATCTCCTGCCGCACGGGCAAAAACGCGATCCACTCGCTTGCGGCTTCCCACTGCTCCAGCACCGCGAGGTTGGCCTGCGTGCGCCGCACGAGTTCGGGCAAGCCACCGATGCTTTCGGCCCAGCGCAGCCCGTCGAGCGCGTCTTCCACGCACAACAGGGAGGGCGTGTTGATGGTGTCGCCCTTGAACAGGGCTTCGTTAAGCTGGTTGCCCTGGGTCATGCGGAAGAGCTTGGGCACGGGCCAAGGTGGCGTGAAGCTGAGGAGCCGCTCGACCGCGCGCGGGCTGAGGATGAGCATTCCGTGCGCAGCTTCTCCACCCATGACCTTTTGCCAAGAGTAGGTTACTACGTCGAGCTTTTCCCAGGGCAGGTCCACGGCAAAGATCGCGGACGTCGCGTCGCAGATGGTCAGGCCCTCGCGGTCGGCGGCGATCCACTCTCCGTCGGGCACCTTCACCCCAGAGGTCGTGCCGTTCCACGCAAAGACCGCGTCGCGGTCGCAATTAACTTGGGACAAATCGGGTAGCTCGCCGAAGTCGGCGTTGAAGACGCGCACATCCTCCAGCCGCAAGTGTTGGGTGATGTCCGTCACCCAGCTCTTGCTGAAGCTTTCCCAAGACAGGACATCGACGCCTCGTGCGCCGAGCATGGACCATAGGCACATTTCCACGGCACCTGTATCCGAACCCGGCACTACGGCCATGCGATAATTAGCCGGGACGCCGAGCAGCGCACGCGACCGCTCGATGACTTCTTGCAGCTTGGCGCGTCCGACTGTGGCGCGGTGCGAGCGTCCTACGGCTGCGTCTTTTAGGGCCGCAAGATTCCACCCCGGTCGCTTGGCACAGGGGCCGGAGGAAAAGCAGGGATTTTGCGGTTTAACTGCTGGCTTGGTCATCTATTCGGTCCGCGCCAGCATCCCGCCATCTACGGTCAACGCAGTTCCGGTGATGAAGGACGCCTCGTCCGAGGCGAGGAATAGCACGGCGTTGGCAATATCCTCGCCCGTGCCCAAGCGCTGAGCCGGCACCATCTGGGCGTAGCGCACGCGCTCTTCCTCTGGCACTTGTAGATCGTCCCACAGGGGCGTCAAGATTGCGCCGGGTAGCACGGCGCAGACGCGGATGTCCGGCCCGTAGTCAATGGCGAGGGTCCGCGTCAGGCCCAAGACTCCGGCCTTGGCCGCGTCGTAGGCCGTAGCCGTGGCAAAGCTGACCAGCGAATGCACTGAGCCGGTGTTGACGATCACGCCGCCCCCGGTCTTGCGCATGACCGGGATGCCGTATTTGGCGGCGAGGAAGATCGCCTTCAGGCCGATGTTTAAGGTGCCGTCCCAATCCTTTTCGTCGAGTTCGGTTGCTGGGCCGTGGCGGAACCATATTGCGTTGTTGTGGACGATATCTACGCGGCCAAAGGCTTCTTCGGTGCGCGCGAACATCTCGATGACTTGGGCGGACTCGCCCACGTCGGTGCGGACGAAAATGGCTTCGCCGCCGTCGGCGTTGATTTTATCGACGACCCGCTGACCGCCGTCAGCGTTGACATCTGCTACGCAGACGGACGCGCCTTCGCGCGCCAGCACCTGCGCGGTGGCTTCCCCAATTCCGGAAGCCGCGCCTGTTACAATGGCCGCCTTATCGGCGACCCGACCCTTGTTCATAGTTAATCTCCTGTGTCAGAAGGTTCTTCGCCGACGATGGCTCTCAGTTGCTCAATGAGCGGCGGCAAGTCGTTATTTATCGTGTCCCACAATATTTTCAGACTAACATCATCATAGCCGTGAACTAGTCGGTTGCGCATTCCAATAATCTGGGGCCAGAGAGTCGGTTGCGCATTCCAATAATCTGGGGCCAGAGAATTTCGTGATAACACTGTTGTGTCTCCTCAGAAACGCGGCTGGCCGCTTCACCCACAATCTCCAGTAATTTCCGCAAAGCGAGTTCCATGACCCGGTTTTCTGCCAAGTCGTTTAGGCTTGCCTCGCCGAGTAAAACGACGGCTTCCTCAGAGTAGTTCAGCATATCCACTAGGCTTACTCTGTCATCACGTCCGCTCATATACCGCCTCTACTGAACTAAGTATTTTCTCTCTGAGTAGCCAGTTGCGACTTCTCTCGATTCCCTCGAAGGTGTGTAAATCCGCCTTCCTCCCTAGGATTTTGTCTAGCTCAATTTCCAATCCGGCCAGACCGATGTAGCCAATGCGTGCATCCGGCTCAAACTCCACGAGTACGTCCACATCGCTTTCGGGCGTGAAGTCGTCGCGTAGGACCGAGCCGAACAAGGCCATGCGCCGGATGTGGTTGCGCTGGCAGAAGGCGGCGATCTCTTCTTTGGGGATGTCGATTCTCGCGTTCATCGCCTCTCAGACGTGCAATTGCAAGTCAAACACTAGCTCCATATTGGCCCACCACTCGCCCTCTTTGGCCTCGGGTACCTGCTGCTGAAAGGCCCGCATCAGCTCGTCCCATTCCTTCGCCTTGGGGTTTTGCTCGACGTAGCGCGGGAAGTCGCGGGCTGGATCGAACTCGTCGGTGGCGGTCATGTACATGAACATCCGCTGGCCCAAAAGAAAAATTTTCATGTCGGTGATGCCGACCTCGCCTAGGCCCTGAAGCGGCTCGGGCCAAGGATCGGCGTGGTATGCCTTGTACTGGGCGATCAGTTCGGGATCGTCTTTCAACTCAATGGTTAGGCCAAAGTGCTGCATTATGTTCCTCCTTGGTTTTCAGCGCGATAGGCTGCGGCCAAAAGCGACACGGGGTGGACGACGTCCACAGCGGCTTGTGCGCGGCGGACGCCGTACTGGAGCTGGATGGCGCAGCCTGTGTTGCCCGTGGCTACTGCGGTCGCGCCGGTCGCGCATACGTGCGCCATTTTGCGGTCGAGTAGCTGCATGGACAGCTCGGGTTGGGTGATGTTGTAGATGCCGGCGCTGCCGCAGCACCAGTCGGCTTCTGCCAGCGGTACGAGTTCCAGATTGGGCACGGCTTGGAGGACCTCTTGCGGGGCGGCGGAAACCCGTTGCCCGTGCTTGAGGTGGCACGACTCGTGGTAGGCGACCTGTTGTGAGGGCATTGCGGCGCGGGGCTGGCGCAAGCCGATGTCGGCGAGCCACTCGTGGACGTCTTTTACTTTTGCGCTCCACACGGCGGCTCGCTCCGCATAGGCGGGGTCGTCGGCTAGCAAGCGGTCGTAGTGCTTGCAGTGTAAGCCGCAGCCACCGGCGTTGACGACGATTGCGTCTAGGTTTTCAGCGTCAAAGGCGTCGATGTTGAGCCGCGCCTGCTGCCGCGCCTGTTCGACCGCGCCGTTGTGCGCGTGCAGCGAGCCGCAACACGCCTGGCCGTCCGGCAGCAGTACTTGGCAGCCGTTGTGCTGCAAGACGCATATCGTATCGGCGTTTACCTCGGCAAAGGATATGTCTTGGACGCAGCCGGCTAACAGCGCGACTCGGTAGCGCGGTGTAGGCGGATTGGCCTGTTGCAAATCTCGGCGATACAACTGGTCGGTAAAGCGCGGGGAGATCTGCGGTGCCAGCGGCTCTAGGTCTCCCAAGCCAAAGGGCAGCAGCCTGAGGAGGCCGCTGCGGCGCGCTAGCGTTTGCAGACCGCTGCGCTGGAATACACGCATCAAGCGCGCCATTGCCCGCAAGCGCGTCTGTTTGGCAAAGAGCCAGCCGAGGATCCAACGGCGCACAAAATTCCGCACTGTGCCGTCGAGCAAGCCCTGCCGCTCCACTTCGGCGCGGGCGTTTTCAAATAGCGCGGCGTAATCCACGCCGGCCGGACACGCGGTCTGACAGGCGAGGCAGCCGAGGCAGAAGTACATCTCTTCGGCAAAGGTCTTACTCGCCTCTAGCTCGCCATCGGCTATGGCCCGCATCATGGCAATCCGCCCCCTCGGCGACGAGCGCTCGTGCAGGGTCGCGTCGTACGTCGGGCAGGTCGGCAGGCACATACCGCAGTGCATGCACTGCTGGAGAACCGAGTAATCCAAGTCTCGGAGCAAGTTCAGGCCGTCGTCGCTCAATCGAACATGTTCCCTGGGTTTAGGATGCCCTTGGGGTCGAAGGCGGTCTTGACCCGCTTGAGAATTTCCAGCCCCACCGGCCCGAGTTGCCCGGGCAAGTAAGGTTTTTTGGCCAAGCCGACTCCGTGCTCGCCCGTGATGGTCCCGCCCAACTCCACGGCGCGGTCAAAAACCTCGGCCATGGCTTTTTCGACGCGGGCCATTTCTCCGGCGTCGCGCTCGTCGCACAGGAAGGTGGGATGCAGGTTGCCGTCGCCGAAGTGGCCGAAGGTTCCCACCCGCACTTGGTGCCGCTGGCCGACCTCCTGCACGTAGGCGACCATGGCCGCTAGCTCGCTGCGCGGCACGGTGACGTCTTCAAGCACGACTGTCGGTGCCAGTCGCGCCAGTGCGCTAAAGGCCGTGCGCCGGGCCGCGGCGAGTTGCTGGGCCTCTGCGTCTGAGGCGGCTAGCCGCACCGAACGGGCACCGCCCTCGCGGGCAATGGCCTCGATCTGGGCGGCCTGCTCGGCAACCTGCGCTGGGTGTCCATCGACTTCCATCAGCAGTACGGCCTCGCAATCCGTTGGCAGGCCAATGCCAGCGTGAGCCTCCACGCATTCGATGGTAGTGCGGTCGAGGAATTCGAGGGTGCAGGGGATGATTTTGTGCGCGATGATCGCCGAGACTGTGGCCGCGGCCTGCGTCATCTCGTCGTAGAGGCCGAGTAGGGTCTTCTTGCTTGCGGGTGCTGGGACTAGTTTCAGCGTGATCTTGGTAATGACGCCGAGCATCCCCTCGGAGCCGATGAAGAGATCCTTGAGCGTGAAGCCGGCTACGTCTTTGACGCATTTGTTGCCGGTATCTAAGACCTGTCCGTCGGCTAAGACCACTTCCAGCCCCATCACGTAGTCGCGCGTTACGCCGTATTTTAACCCGCGCAGTCCTCCGGAATTGTTGGCCACATTGCCGCCGATAGTCGAAATCTTGATCGAGCCGGGATCTGGGGGATAAAATAGGCCGGCGGCTTGGGCCGCGTCGGCGATCTGCTGGGTGAGGACTCCAGGTTGGACGACCATGACTAAGTTGGCCGCGTCTATCTCTAGGATTTGGTTGAGCCGGACCAAGCAGAGCGCGACTCCCCCTTGCGAGGGTACGGATCCCCCAGCCAACCCGGTACCCGAACCGCGCGGCACCACGGGTACTCCCCGCTGGTTGCACAGAGCCAAGAGCTGGGCGACTTCATCCCGGCTCTCCGGCAACGCCACGCACGCGGGTCGCTGGTGTAACAGGGCGGTCCCATCGAAGGCATAGACGCTGCAATCCTCGGCCGAGGTCAACAATTGGTCTGGGCGGAAAAAGGCGCTGAGATCGCTTATCAGGGCGGCGTGATCCATCGCGGTGTGCCCTTTTACACACTAGGATGCCCCAGTCGCTGCAACTCGTCGGGCAGATGCTCGGTGCGGTTGAGATATCTGATAAGCGTGGTGCCGGGCGCGAGCTCAATGCGAGTAATCGCCGTGTTCTCGTGCCCATAATAGGAGCCGTCGTCCATTGCTTGGTTGCCCAAGGCCGAAAGCAGCAGGCTCATAAAGCCGCCGTGGGTCACGAATCCGATGCGCGTATTCTCCCCCGCCCGCGCTCGCAAGTCTGCGGCTACCTCCATAGCGCGGTGCTGGGCCTGCTGATTCGTTTCCTTGCCAGCGTCCCACCATCCGTCCTCGCCGACTTCCGCTGATGGGATGCTAGTGGGGAAACGCGCGGCAATTTCCGCCCGCGTTAGGCCGGGATAGCCAACGGTTCCCCGCTCGCCGCCGTGGTCGAGGAAAATGCCACCCATCTCGTGAATAGCTACCCAGATATCCGACTTATATTCCATTGCCTGTCCAATCGCTTGCGCCGTGTGTAGGGTGCGGATCATTGGACTGCAATAAAGCCGATCAAAAAAGGGTCGATCCTCTGTGCGCTCGGCCGGGGTGAGGTGCAACCCCTCTGCTAGATACGCAGCTACCCGCTCGGCCTGTACTCGGCCTTTAGCGGTCAATTCGGGATCGGCGACTCGCTGGCTAACATCGGCTAGCGCATTGTTGGTGGACTCGCCGTGGCGAATCAGAAATAGGTTCATGGCATCCTCAAAAGTGATATGGTTATCGAGGGCGTTGTTGGTGGACTCGCCGTGCCGGATCAGAAACAGGTCCATGGCATTCTTGACAGTAGTATGGATAGTGGTTAGTGGTTAATGACCACCTACTACCGAACCACCAACGTTATGGATATTAAAGTAATACAGGGAGCTATTCAAAAACAGGACGCGGATGTTTTGGTGGTCAACCTCTTTGCCGGAGCGCGCCCAGGCGGGGCTACAGGTGCGGTTGATCAAGCTTTGGGAGGTCAGATCTCGGCGGCGATTGACCTAGGCGACTTTGAGGGCAAGGCTGGCCAGACCTTGCTGCTGTACACGCACGGCCAAATCCCAGCACCGCGCGTCCTTGTCGTCGGCTTGGGCGAGCAGGAGGGCTTTGACCTCGAAAGGGCGCGTCGCGCCGCCGGTACAGCCATTGGCACTCTCGGCGGCTTGGGTGCCAAGAGTGCGGCCACTATCCTGCACGGTGCTGGCGCGGGCGGCCTATCGGTCGAGTCGGCCGCTCAAGCTGTGGCCGAAGCCTCGTTGTTAGCAGCCTATCGCTTTGACGAATACCGCTCGCGCTCTCGTCCGCAGTCGCTGGCCAAGCTGCACATCGTAGAGTTCGACTCGACTAAGCTCAGAGAAGCGCGGCGCGGAGTTCGGCGGGGCCGTGCGCTCGCCGAGGCCACCTGTCTCGCTCGCGACTTGGTCAACCATCCCGGCGGCGAAGTGACGCCGGCCTACTTGGCCCGCGCGTCCCGTCGCCTAGCCAAAACCCACGATCTGCGCTGCCGGGTCTTTAGCGCAAAGGGCTTGGCCGAGCTAGGCATGGGTGCCTTGGTGGCCGTTGGTCAGGGCAGCGCCAACAAGCCGCGTTTTATCGTCCTTGAACACGGCCCCCGCCAAGGGAAACCACTGGTATTTGTCGGCAAAGGCATCACCTTCGATAGCGGTGGCCTCTCGCTCAAGACTGTCGAGGGCATCCGCACGATGAAGGCCGATATGTCCGGTGCTGCTGCCGTCTTAGGCGCGATGCAAGCGGTGGCCGCGCTCGGCCTCAAGCGGCGGGTCGTCGGCCTGATCGCCGCGGCCGAGAACATGCCCTCCAGCACTGCCTTCCGCCCCGACGATGTGCTGCGCACCCTCGCGGGTAAGACCATTGAGATTGTCAGTACAGACGCCGAAGGCCGCCTCGTCTTAGCCGATGCACTCGCTTACGCCACCCGCTACGAGCCGGCTGCGGTCGTCGATCTGGCGACCCTCACCGGCGCTTGTGTAACCGCGCTGGGGCACCACGCTTCGGGCTTGTTTGCCAACGATGACTACTTGGCGGATCGGTTGCTCGCCGCCGGGGAGCAAACTGGCGAGCGGCTCTGGCGCTTGCCGCTGTGGCCCGAGTATCGCGACCAGATCGACAGCGACATCGCCGACATGAAAAACTCTGGCGGTCGGCCAGCAGGTGCCAGTACGGCTGCGGCGCTTTTGGCCGAATTCGCCGACTACTCTTGGGCGCACCTCGACATTGCCGGCACTGCTTGGTGCACAAAAGCCAAACCCTACGTGCCGCGAGGCGGCGTCGGCATCGGCGTACGCCTGTTGACCCAACTTGCCCTCGATTGGAGTTCACCATGACTATTCGCACGATCCACGTAGGGGCTGGTGGCCGCGGCCGCTGGCCCCTGAGCCGCTTCCGCGACCGTACCGACTTTGAAGCCGTCGCCTTAGTCGATGTTAATGAGGAAAATCTCGCCACGTCGCGGGAGACTACCGGCCTAGGCGAGGAAGCGTGTTTTTCTACGCCCGCCGACGCCCTGCAAGCTGTCGATGCAGACGCCGTGGTGGTTATTACGCCGCCCGACCTGCACGCCGGTCAGTGCTTGGAGGCGGTCCGCGCTGGCAAGCATGTACTAGTCGAAAAGCCTTTCACCAAAGACCTCGGCCAAGCGCGGCAAATCGTCGCCGAGGCGAGCGAGCGCGGCCTCAAGGTCGCCGTCACCCAAAACGCCCGCTACTATCCGCCGGTCTTAACTATCCGCCGGTTGCTGCAAAGCGGCGAATTGGGTCAGCCATCCTTTGGCCTGATGACCAAATATGGCTGGCGTCCTCGCGTTCATCATTCAGGCGCGGATCAGCACGCCTATTTGTGGGAGCGCGGCATCCACGACTTCGATCAATTGCGCCACCTGCTCGACTCCGAGCCCAAGCGGCTCTTTTGCCATAGCTTCAACCCGCCTTGGAGTCCGTACAGCGGCGGCGCGGCCATCGACGGCTGGATCGAGTTCCACAACGGCACCACGTTCAACTTCCAGTGTACCTTCGCTACGCACAAAGGTGGCTCAAGCTGGCGGCTGGACTGCGAGAAGGGTACGGTCGAAGAGGTCTCCGGTGGCTTGGCGATCCGGCGGCCTGGAGCCGATGCCGACGAGATCATACCGATGGACGAAAATCCCCATCCCGAGGAAGTCCTCTTAGATGGCTTCCGCGACTACGTGCTCAACGATGTGGAGCCATCCTTCTCCGGCCCGCGCAACCTAGCCACGGTGGGCTTGATCAACGCCTTGGGAGCCTCGTCGGAGCAAGGCGTTGTGATTGACTTTGACGAGTACATGGCTTAGTGCGTTCCCACCTGCGGCGACTGTGTACCGCTCATAAGTCTCGCCGCATTACAAAAGAATACGTGGCTCAGCATCCCGAATCCCTACAAAGTGAATATCAGAAATTTTGCCATATTTGTATTTGTTTTGGCGATTGCTGCGCTGGCTGTAGGGCTTTCCGCTTGCGATGAATCCGGCTCGGTTCTGTCGAGTGGAGAAACGCCTCAGCTAGAAGGACTCCGTGGAGAAATTCCCATCGGCGTCGTCTTGCCTATTACAGGGAAGCTCGCTGCGGTGGGCTTGCGGATGAGCCAAGGAATTGAGTTGGCTCGCGAAGAGATTAACAACTCACAACGCAGCGATGTGAGAATTAAATTCATCATTGAAGACGATCAGACCACCGTTGAGGGTGCCGTTGAAGACTTCAATAAACTGATCCATCAAGACGGCGTATCCGCTATCCTCGGACCCGCTAGTTCAAGTGCAGGCGAAGAGGCATTTCCAATCGCACAACAGAATGGAGTTGTGGCACTTAGCCCGACTTCTGGTGCCTCTGGCCTGAGTGCAATTGGCGATTTTATCTTTCGCGCTAGTCTTACCGCAGATGTGATTATCCCCAATAGCGTCAAGGTGACTCATGCAAAACTCGGCTATCAACGAGTGGCTACCATAGTTGACAGTGTCGAGCTCGTCTCTCGGAGTAGCGACAAGGTGTGGAGGGAAGCCCTCGCAGAGAGCGGTGTCGAAATTATGACCAGAGAAATTTTCCAAAGTGGCGATAGCGACTTTTCCCTCCTGTTGGCTCGGATAATGGCGTTAAATCCTGACGCTATCTTTATCTCCGCTTTACCAACAGACATGCCTAACATTCTGATTCAAGCTCGCGAACTCGGCATTCCCTACTCGATTCCCTTTATTGTTGCTCAAGTGAGTATAGACGAAGTGCTAACCGCAGGCGCTGCGGCCGAGGGTCTGATAACTTCTGCTAGCTGGATCAGCACGGCTGGTACACCGGGAAATCAAGCCTTCGTTCAGAATTACAGTGCAAAATACGGTGTCGAACCGAGCATCTATGCGGCGCAGTCGTATGCCTCCGTATATATTCTGGCAGAGGCGATTGCCAACGCCCAATCTACCGATTCAACCGCGATTCGCGACGCCATGGCAACCCTCTCAGACTTTGACACTGTTTTGGGTAAGTTCTCTTTTAACGACATTGGGGATACGGTTTATGACCCAGTCATGCTGATTGTCGAAAACGGCGAGTTTCAGGCCTTCGAGTAATCCTCAGAAATGGAGAAGACCTCCTACCGCTGTAGGTTGGAGAAGCTGAATAAGGGGTGAACGCAATAATGCCAATGGACGAACAGACTGCCCGCCGCCTGCACCAAGACTCCTTAGTCATCGATTCTCACAACGATAGTATCGTCGCCCTGATCCGTCGGGGTATGTCCATCGGCGGCGCACAGCGCGCTGATTTTCACCAGCGCGACGGGGCTGTTGCTTATTTGCGCCAGTACCAGTCGCCGGACGGCGGCGTTCAGCTCGATTTGCCCAAGGCGCGCGAGGGCGGGCTGGACGCGGCATTTTTCGCCGTTGATTGCACCCGCCCGTGGGGCAATCACTTGCTCTACTGCATGGATGCCTTGGGCCATTTTTTACAGGAAGTGGAAGAGCACAGCGGGGGCATTGCCGTGGCGCGCTGTGCGGCTGATATTGCGCGCGCCCGCGCCGAGGGCCGACTGGCGGCCATACTGGCAGTGGAAAACAGCGATGCACTGGAGAAAAGCCCTCACATCCTGCCGTTGCTCTACCAGTTGGGCGTCCGCGCCATGACCCTCACCCACAGCACTCGCTCTTGGGCCGGAGATGGCTGCGAGGTCGCAGGAGGAGGTGGCCTGACCGGCTTTGGCCGCCAGCTACTGGAGCAGATGAACGAGTTGGGCGTGGTCGTCGATGTGTCCCACCTCAACGAGCCGGGCTTTTGGGACGTGGCCCAAGCGGCCCAAGCCCCCTTTATGGCCACCCATAGCTGCTGCCGCGCCCTCTGCGACCACCCGCGCAACCTCCGCGACGAGCAATTGCGTGCCCTTGCCGAAAAGGGCGGGGTCGTGGCCATCACGTTTGTCCCGGACTTTATCGACGCGCACAACCCCACCTTCGACGGCTTGCTCGACCACATTGAACACGCGGTCGCCGTCGCTGGCATCGACCACGTCGGCTTGGGGTCGGATTTTGACGGCGGCGGCTTGATCGTGGAGGACGCGACCTGCCTCCCGGACATTGCGGTGAGCTTGGCCAAACGCGGCTATGCCGAAGACGATGTCCGCAAAATTCTCGGCGCGAACCAACTGCGGTTCCTGCAACAGGTCATCGGCTGAGGCCGTAGAGCGCTCCGAACTTCTTCCACAAGTAGTCGATGAAGTAATCGGCACTCAGCTTTGCGCCCGTAACCTCCTCGACCAATTCGCTCGCCGTCGCCCGTGCGCCGCGGGCGTGGATTTTCTCGTTGAGCCAAGTTTTGAGCGGCCCGAGTTCGCCTTGCGCGATCTGTGCTTCGAGGTCGGGCAAGTCCTGGTGGGCTTGGTGAAAAAACTGGGCTGCGTACAGATTGCCCAGTGTGTAGGTTGGGAAATAGCCCAGTAGGCCGCAGGACCAGTGCGTGTCTTGGAGCACGCCGAGGGCGTCGTTGGGAGGACGGATGCCCAAGTATTGTTCCATTCGCTCGTTCCACGCCGCGGGCAACTCGGCCACGGCAACTTGTCCCTCAATTAGGTCGCACTCCAGTTCAAAACGCAGCAGGATGTGGAGGTTGTACGTCACCTCGTCGGCTTCGACCCGGATCAGCGAAGGCTGGACTTGATTGACTGCCGCGTAAAAGGCGTCTAGATCGACCGCGCTGAGCTGCTGGGGAAAAAGCGCTCGCAGTTTGGGTAGGTAATGAGTCCAAAAGGCTTTGCTGCGGCCGACCATATTCTCCCACAGCCGCGATTGTGACTCGTGGATGCCCAGAGAGACGCTCGCGCCGGCTGGAGTACCAATCGCATCGGCGGGCAGACCTTGTTCGTACAGTCCGTGCCCGGCCTCGTGGATGGTGCCAAAGAGCGAGCCGGGCAGCCAATCGGCGCTGTAGCGCGTCGTCAGCCGCACGTCGTCGCGGGACGTGCCCGCGCAAAACGGATGTACCGCCAAGTCGAGCCGTCCAGCTTCCATATCAAAGCCCATGTCCGCTAACACCTGTTGTCCCAAAAGCTCCTGTTGCTCGATGGGGTATTCTTGGTCGAGTACGCCCTGCGCTGGGAACCGCCTAGTGGCGGTGATCTGCTCGACTAGTGGTACGAGCTGCTCTTTGAGCTGGGCAAAGACCGGGGCGATTTCCTCGGCCCGCGCATAAGGTTCGTACTCGTCGAGCAGCGCGTTGTACATCGCGCCTTCGTACCCGACCCGCTCGGCGACTTCCTTTTTGAGCGCGACTATTTTCTCCAACCAAGGCTGGAAGAGCGCGAAGTCCGATTTTTTGCGCGCCTCAATCCAAGCCTCATGCCCTAGGGATTCGGTCTGGCTTAGCTCGACGACCAGCTCCTTGGGGAGCTTGAGCGACCGGCTCTGCTGGCGGTCGATTTCGCGGACGTTGACGGCTGCATCGCCTGTTAGATCGGCATCCTTGAGGTCGGCTACGAGCGCGACCAATTCCGAGGCGGTGAGCCGCTCGTGGTACAGACCGGCCAAGGTCCCCATTGCTCTGGCCCGCATGGCTGCCCCCCGAGGCGGCATATAGGTCTCTTGGTCCCAGCTCATCAGCCCCTGCGCGTGGTTTATGTCGGCCAGCTCGTGGAGGCGTTCTACAAAGGTTTCATACGTACT
>VXML01000067.1:101760-139350 GCA_009841115.1 Gemmatimonadota bacterium
CGTGGTTTATGTCGGCCAGCTCGTGGAGGCGTTCTACAAAGGTTTCATACGTACTGCTCATGGCGTTGCCTTTCCTTGCGTTGGATTAATTGACGTTACGCATCGTACGAATTGTCGAGGTCTGTGCGTAACATCAATTAGATTAAATTAACGGTTGCTTGCCTGCGAATTTTTGCGTGTCTTCTGTCCATCAATCTGCGACCCCATCATCCTCGGAGGCTCCCATGAAGATCACCCACGCTGAAGCCATTGCCCTCAACATTCCCTTTTACGCCGAGCACGTCACACGCGCCATGCAGCGTGCTTCGACCCACGACGAGCGCGTGTGGGTCGTGCGCTTGGAGACGGACAATGGCCTCGTGGGCTGGGCCGACAATCACGGCCAGCCATCGGTCGATGGCCTCGTCGGGCAAAACCCGGCCAGCCTGATAAACCGCGACGATATTGGCTTTGGCCCGCAAGTCGCCTGCCTCGACCTAGTGGGCCAAGACAATGGCGTGCCCGTACACGAGCTACTCGGCGTCAAGCTCCGCGACCGCTGCCCCATCTCTTGGTGGGACATAGATATGCCGCCCCAAGACTGGGTCGCCGAGGCCGAAGAATCGCTAAAACGCGGGTACACCACCTTTAAGATGAAGGCCCGCCCTTGGCGCGACATCATCGCCCAAACCGATGCGGTTGCCAAGGTCGTCCCAGCCGACTACAAATTCGACGTCGATTTCAACGGCTTCTTGCTCAACCAAGCCAAGGCCGAAATCATCCTGCAAAAACTCGACGAAAACCCCAACGTCGGCATGTACGAAAGCCCATTTTACCTGCACTCGGACGTGGATGGGGCGCGGATTTTGCGCGAGCGGGTGCGCAAACCCATTGTCGAGCACTACCAAGACCAATATCTGCGCAACAACTGCTGCGACGGCTTCGTCATCGGCGGCGGCGCGACCGATACCCGGCGGGCGGCAACCCTCGCGGCCGCCCAGAATAAGCCCTTTTGGCTCCAGCTCGTCGGCGCTGGCTTGACCACTACGTATGCGGCCCACCTCGGCTCGGTACTCTCGCACGCCCAACTGCCCTATATCACCTGCCACGAGTTGTGGGAGGACGACCTGCTGCAAGAGCCTATCGAAGTCCGCGACGGCTATATGCCGGTTCCAGACGCGCCCGGCTTGGGCGTCTCCGTGGATGAAGAGGCGATTGCAAAGTACCGAGTGGATCCCGCAGAGCCGACGCCCACACACCGCTACAAGGCCCAAAAGCGCATTCTCCGCGTGTACTGGCCGGGTGACGGCAAAGAGCGGGAGTGGGAATTTACCGCTGAAGCCCACTATCAGCGGGCCTTCTACGCTGGCAACATCCCCGGCTTTGAGCAAGGCGTCGATTTAGAGGTGATTGAGGACGACAACAGCGCGGCCTTCCAAAAGCGGCACGAGGCTCTGTTGGCGCAAGGGCGCTAGTCCCGCTGCCGAGCGATGGCCTCGTAGTCCGTCAGCGCGTAGCCGATGCCTACGTAGTCGAGCAGGTTGAGCAGCGCCCGCAGTGCGACCCCAAACCCATCGACGCCGCTGAAGCCGCCAAACTGTCCGCCGCCCTTTAGGTGCGGCTCTAGGTCGAGGAATACGCCGGGGACTCCCTTTTGCTTCAACTCGTGTTCCAGAGCCGGGATGCGGGTGCGGAAGTCGCGCAGGATGGCCTCGTGCGCGGAGTCGCCGCGGTCGGCGGGCACGAAGTTTTTGAGCCGCTCCTCATCTACGACGCCTTCCCATTGGAGAGCCGGGTCGATCTTGTAGTCCTTGATGTGCATCCAGCCGATCCCCTCGCGCATTGCATGATACTCCGCTAGGGTTTCGACTGGGGTGAAGTTTTGGCTCGACAGATTGCCGCCGTCGAAAATCAGGCACAGGTTGGGATGGTCCACCATCTCAAATAGCTCTTGCAGGAGCCGCCCGTTCTGGCCGACGAGATTGGCTTCGACCTCTAGGCCGAAAATGGTTCCGCCCCGGCTGCAAACCTCGGCGATTTGCGCCAGCCGATCGGCCACTGGCTCCACGTAATTGGCTGGATCCTCGCCTTGAGGATGGTAAAACGAGAACCCGCGAATCAGCCGCGTCTCGAACTCGCCGGCCAGATCCACGGCCCGCTGCACGTCCTGTTGCAAGTATTGGTCAAACGGGATATAGGCATTGGCCGAGCCATCTTCCACGTCGAGCAGCTTGACCTTGCCAATCGGCGAGCCGATCGAGGCTACGGCAATTCCGAATTCGCCGTGCAATTGGCGCAGCCGCGCTATCTCGGGCGGCGTTAGCTGCATCACATTTTTTACGCCCTGTCCCACATCGACAAAGCGCAAGCTGTAGTGCGACATGCCCAGCGTCGCGAGCATGGCAAGCTGGGCTTCGGCCTTTTTGTCCTCCGGTCCCTCGTCGGCAAAGCCGCTGATGATCACCTTGGGTGTTTCGCGCATAAAACTCTCCTGAAACTTAGTGGTTAGTGGCCAGTGGTTAGTGGTCAGTCCCAACCCCTTGGGCGTGGAGGCGGGGAACTGACCACCGACCACAGATCACTGACCACTAAGTTAGAGCTTGTTCAAACCTTGACAAAACGCATGTCCTCTCCGTTAGTGGTCAGTGGCCAGTTCACTAACCACTAACCACTAACCACTAACCACATGAAACCGCTATATCGTCTCAATATCATCCCGTCCCTGCCCGAGCAACTGACGCCGCTGTGGGAGCTGGGGCACAACCTCTGGTGGAGTTGGAGCAAGGAAACCATCCGCACCTTCTACCAGATCGACCCGGAAGCGTGGGTCGAGAGTCAGCGCGATCCCCTGCGCTTTTGGACTCTCCTGCGGCCGGACCAGCTCGACGCCCTAATCGACGACGAGCAACTGCGAGGCCGCATCGGGCGCGCTGTCGAGCAATTCGAGGGCTATTTGTCGCAGCCGACGTGGTTTGGCCAGACGCACGGCGAGAGCCAAATGCAGGTTGCGTACTTCTCGGCGGAGTTCGGCCTGACCGAGAGCCTGCGCATCTATTCCGGCGGCTTGGGCGTGCTCTCCGGCGACCACCTCAAGGCCGCTAGCGATCTAGGCATTCCCCTCGTCGGGGTTGGCTTGCTCTACCGCGAGGGCTATTTCCACCAAGCCCTCAACGCCGACGGCTGGCAGATAGAGCGCAACCCGGAAAACGACTTCTACCAGATGCCCGTGCAGCCTGTCCACGGCGGCGACGGCGGGCACCTGACCATTGAGGTGCCCTTTGCCCACGGCTCGGTGCAGGCGCGGGTCTGGCAGGTGGAGGTGGGCCGAGTGCGGCTCTATTTGCTCGATACCAACCTCGACGAAAACGCTCCGGCGGACCGCGATATTACCGCTCGCCTCTACGGCGGCGACGCAGCCATGCGCATCCGGCAGGAGATTCTCCTCGGCATCGGCGGTTTGCGCGCCCTGCAAGCCGTGGGCATCGAACCCACTGTCTGCCACATGAACGAGGGGCACTCGGCCTTTTTGGCGCTAGAGCGGATCCGTCGGTTAATGACCGAGCACGGCTATTCGTTTGCCACGGCCCGCGAGGCCAGCATCGTCGGCAATGTGTTCACCACGCATACGCCGGTTGCGGCGGGTAACGACTGGTTTCCCGCACACTTGGTCGAGGCGCACTTGGGCTATTTTCGCGAGTGGCTCGGCCTGTCGCACGAGGAATTTATCGGCCTAGGCCGGATTAATCCCCGCGATTCTCACTCCGACTTTTGCATGACAGTCTTGGCACTGAGGCTCTCGGGCCGGGCCAATGGCGTCAGTCGCCTGCACGGCACAGTGAGCCGCCGCATGTGGCAGGGTCTGTGGCCCGACTTCGCAGAGCGCGAAATCCCCATCGGCCACGTCACCAACGGCGTCCATATGCACACGTGGGTTTCGCTGGAAATGGCCGAGCTGTTCGACCGCTATCTCGGCGACACTTGGCGGTTGGTATCGGCTGACGAGCGGGACTGGGACCCGGTCTATCGCATCCCCGACCGCGAGCTGTGGGACACGCACCAGCAGCGGCGCAAGCGGTTGATTGACGTGGCCTGCCATCACCTGCGCCAGCAGATGCGGAGCCAAGGCGCGTCGAAGGCCAAAATTGAACAGACCTTAGCGCGGCTCGACCCCGAGGTGCTGACCATTGGCTTTGCTCGCCGCTTTGCCACGTACAAGCGCGGCAACCTGATCTTCCGCCATATTGAGCGGCTCAAGGCCCTGTTTTCCGACTCGCAGCGGCCCGTGCAGATTCTCTTCGCCGGCAAGGCCCACCCTCACGACGACGCTGGCAAGGAGTTGATCCGCCAGATCGTCCACCTCGCGCGGCAAGCGCCCTTTAATGGCCGGATTTTCTTTTTGCAAGACTACGACATGAACCTCGCCCGCTACTTGGTGCAAGGGTGCGATGTCTGGCTCAACAATCCCCGCCGCCCCTTGGAGGCTTCGGGCACGTCGGGTATGAAGGCTGCGGTCAATGGCGTGCTCAACGTCAGCGTATGCGACGGCTGGTGGGACGAAGCCTGCGACAATCACGCTGGTTGGACTATTGGCCGCGGCGAGGACTACGACGACGAGCGGTACCAAGACGAGGTCGAGTCCAACTCGCTCTACGATCTGCTAGAGACCGAAGTGATTCCGCTGTTCTATCAGCGCGACGCGGACGGTTTGCCCGGCGATTGGATCGCCCGCATGAAGGAGACCATTGTCCAGCTTGCGCCGCAGTACAACACGCACCGCATGGTGCGCGAATATACCGAGCGGTTCTACTTGCCCGGGCAAGCTCGCTTTGAGGAATTGGCGAACGACCGCGAGCGGGTTCAGCGGCTGACACATTGGAAGTCGCACGTGCGCTCCAAGTGGGCGCAGGTGCAGATCGGCGCGGTGGATGCTGAATTTCCTCGGTTGCTCAAGGTGGGGATGCGAGTGCCGTTGCGCGCCGCGGTGGCTTTGGGAGAGCTAACGCCAGAGGATGTCCGCGTCGAGATCTATGCCGGTCGTCTCAATGCCCAGCGCGAGTTCGCGCAGACCGAGGTGTACCCGCTGGAATTGGATGGGCACAACGGCGATGGGACCTACCATTTCGTCGGCACCTTTACGTGCGCGGCGGCTGGGTCGCACGGCTACACCCTGCGCGTGGTGCCTTCGCATCCCGACTTGCAAAATCCCTTGGAGATGGGGTTGGTTCACTGGGCGAGGGGGTAGGGACGCGCCGATCAGGCCATTCCGCACTTGCGCTTGGCCGCCCACACGGTGTTGTAGAGCAATAGCGCGATTGTCATCGGCCCGACTCCGTTGGGCACGGGCGTGATCGCGCGGGCTTTTGGGCGTACCTGTTTGTAGTCCACGTCGCCGACGAGCCGCCAGCCGCGTTCGCGCGAGGGGTCGTCAATTTGGTTGGTGCCCACGTCGATTACCACCGCCCCTTCTTTGACCATATCCGCCGTAATGCCACGGGGAAATCCAGCCGCCACTACTAGGATGTCCGCTTGGCGCGTAAAGTGCCCGAGGTCTCGCGTGCCGGTATGGCACAGAGTCACCGTGGCATTGGCCCCGGCCGCCTTGTGTCCCAGCAAGATGGCTACGGGCCGTCCCACGAGCGTACTCCGACCGACCACGACCACGTGTTGGCCTTCTACCTCAATCCCGCTGCGGCTGAGAATCTGCAAGACCCCGTGCGGCGTACAGGGCCAAAAGCACTCTTCCTGCCGCACGAGGCGGCCCAAATTAACCGGATGCAAGCCATCGACATCCTTATTCGGGTCAATGGCGTTAAGGACTTGCTGCTCGTCTTGGACCGGCAGTGGTAGTTGTATTAAGATGCCGTGGATCGCGTCGTCGGCGTTGAGCCGCTCGACGGTGGCTAGCACGTCTTCGGTGGTGGCGTTGGCCGGTATATCTATTTGCACGGAGTGAATGCCGAGAGCTTCGCAGGCGCGGCCCTTGGCGCGCACGTAGGACTGCGAGGCTGGATTGTCCCCTACTAATACGACTGCCAAGCCCGGTACCAGACCGTGCTCCTGCTTCAGGCGTGCGATGTCCGCTCGCAGTTCTTCTTCCACTTGGGCCGCAATCGCTCGGCCATCGAGTCTTTCTCCCATCACGCGCCTTTCGGTTGCAGGACGCTCTTCTGCACGACCCGTTGCAGGGCTGCGGGGACCTGGACTGCGCCGTCGGGTTGCTGATAATTGTCCAAAATGGCGATCAGTAGGCGGCCCATCGCGCAACCTGTGTCGTTGACTAGGTGGCAAAAACCTCGCCCGCTCGCGCCCTTGTAGCGGATGTTTAAGCGCCGGGCCTGATAGTCGGTGGCGTTGGTGTCGGTCATTACCTCCATGAACTCGCCCGTCCCGGACATCCACACTTCCATGTCCCGTTGCCGATGGCTGGCCAGATAGCCGGCGTCCCCGTGGCACTTATCGACGACTCGGTAGGGTAAGGCCAGCTCTTGCAGGAGCCATTCGTTGATTTGGCCGAATTCCTCGTACAGGGCTGCGGATTGATCGGGGAGGCACACGGCGTTCATTTCGATTTTGTCGAATTGGTGCATGCGCTTGATGCCCTTGACGTCTTGGCCCCACGACCCGGCTTCTGAACGAAAGCAGGGTGTATAGGCGAAGAGCTTGACGGGCAGCTCGGCTGCGTCCAAGGTCTGGTCCATGAAGTAGCTGAAGTTAGCTGGCTCGGAGGATCCGACGAGGAAAAGTTCGGCCTCTTCTTCGACGTTATCTGTCTTGATGGCATAGACTTGGTCGCGGCCTTCGGGGAAATGCGAGGTGCCGTACAGAGAGCGCTCCCGCACCAAAAGCGGCGGCACGAACATCTCGTACCCGCGCGCTAAAAGCTCGTCGATGAGGAGCTGGCTCAGGGCGTATTGCATCCGCGCGACATCGCCGCGCAAATAGGCAAAGCGCGAACCGGAAACTTGGCCGCCCTGCAGGGTGTTGATGCCGCCTAATTTGACGCCGAGGTCGGCGTGGTGGAGGGGCTCAAAGGCGTCGTCTTGGGCGTGGAGAGGTCGCTTGGGCATGTACTGGGCAGTGGTGTTCCCGCGTCCCAGCTTATCCTCGGCTAGATAGCCCTGCCCCGGAATCCATGCCTTCTCCTCGACGTTGTCTTCCTCGCCAGTTCCGGCGGGCATGTCGGGATGCGGCCAGTTGGGGAACCAATCCATGATTTGCTGCCACTCGGCGACGACGGTTCCCAACTCGTGCTCCAGCACCCGCCCGCGCTCGCGCAACTCTCGCCCTTTTTCTCGCGCTGCATCCGGGTCGTTGCGACCGAGTTGCGCGAGTTGCTTTTTCTGGCTGTTGAGTGCGTCGATGTCCCGTTGCAGCTTTTGCCGCGCTGCGTCGAGGGCCAACCAGCGATCCACATTGGCTTTGGCCGGGTCAACCTTGCGCACCCGTATTGCCTCGCGCATGGCGTCGGGATCGGTGCGCACGGCCTTTGGGTCGATCATAAGTACTCGCTCTCAGTTTTGGGTCAAAAATGGATTAAAAATAAGAACGCCGCTGGTGCGAATCGTGGCAATATCGCGGGGGTCTCAGCTTTTGGGAGCAATCTTTTGCAGCCACTCGTCCCGCCCGCCGTAGGCGGCAAATACGGCTTCGAGCAGGAGCCGCACGGCTTGGCCAAAGTAGCGGCCACGCCGCCAGGCCACGCCGATTTCGCGCTCAAAGGCCACGCCGCGCACTTCTACTGTTTTGAGCGCGCCGCTGGCCAGCGATTCGCGGATGGTCAGTCGCGGCAAAAAGGAGATGCCCACTCCGGCCTCCACTAACTTGCGCATGGCCTCTGGGCTGCGCAGTTCCATTACTGCGCCCGGCGCTAGGCCGGCTTCGGCAAACTTCTCGTCAACGACCTTGCGCGAGACTGAGTCGGCGTGAAAGAGGATCAGAGGCTCTTCTACCACTTCGGCGAGGGCGACGGACCTGCACTGGACAAAGCGATGTGCTGGCCCGACAACCAAGGGCATGTCGTCGCGGTAAATTGGCACGGCGTCGATTTTGGGATGGGTATAGGGCAGGTGAATCAGCGCGAATTCAGAGCGCTGCATTAGCAGATCGTCGATGAGGTAACGCGAGGGAGCGACTTGGGTCTTGAGCGCGACGCCCGGATAGCGGCGCATGTACTCTTTGAGAATTTCCGGCAGGAGGTAGATAACGGCCGCATCTACTGCCCCAAACTGAAAGCCGCCTCCCGGCTCCAAGTCGCTCCGCTGGAGCCGCTCGCTCGCCTCCTCCAGCAAGTCTTCGATTTGGACGGCATAGCTCAGTAGTAGGCGGCCCTCGGTCGTCAGGGCCACGTGCCGATTGTCGCGGTTGAAGAGCTGGACTCCCATGCTCTTTTCCAGCTCCGAGACCGCGCTGGAAACCGTCGGTTGGGTTACGTTCATCTGGCGCGCCGCTTGGGTAAAGCCGCCCGTGCGCGCCACGGCGAGGAAGTAGCGCAGGTGTTGCAGGTTCATGGGCGCAGGGCGTAGGGCGCAGTGTTAGGCGGGCTGCGCGGCTTTCACCGCTCCGAAGGTCGAGTGGCGCAGTACGGTCTGGGTAGCGTAGATGGAGCCGCCGACCTTGGCACCGGGCATCGGCATACTCACGGGCACATCGGCGACGCGGATGTGGCGGCTCGGCTCGCCGCGCACAAAGGTCCGGCAATAGCCCTCCCAATCGGGCGCTGGCACCAAGGGCCAGGAGTCGCCAGCGCAATACTGCAAGAGTAGGAGACGACGCGGATTCGGCGAGGTGTTGGGCAGGGAGGCGTGCAGGGCGCGGACGTGGTGGATGGAGATGCCGCCGGCTGCTAGCTCGACCTTTTCGGCTGCGGAGTCGTCGAAATCCGTCGCGGTTACGGCACCGGCGAAGTGGCCGTCGAGGTGGTGATTGTAGATCGGTCCTTTGTGCGACTCGGGGATGACGAGCAAGCAGCCGTTGGTCTCGCTCATATCGTCGATGCACACGCCCACGGCGAGCAGGTCGTCGTTGGTGTGCGGATAAAAAGCCCAGTCCTGATGCCACTCTACCGGGCTGCCGAACTCGCCGGATTTCATGTTGAGCTTGTCGCCGTTGGTGCGGATGCGCGGGCCGATTAACTGGCCGACGATGTCCAGAATCCGCTCGTGGTGCAGCGTGCTGCGGTAGATTTCGTGCTGGGCGACCGGGCTTTTGAGCCGCCGCAGCTTGGGACTGTCGGGCGCGTGCCCCGGCTCCAAATCGAATACGGTATCGCTTTCGGTCGCGGCCCGCGACTGATCGACGAACTCGTCGGTGGTCTGCCGCAGCGCCTCTACTTCTCCGGGGGTCAGCACCCCTTCGACGCCGAGGTAGCCCTTTTCGTGGTAGCTGGCGATTTGTTCTTGAGTCAGCATGGCTTTTTCTCCGTCATTTTAGCCTGAGTATTTCGCGTTGTTGCTCGGGCAATGCCTCGTAGATTTCATTGCTGAAGCGCAGGTGCTGGCCGCCCCAGTCGGGCATGTATCCTGTGCTGTAGCAATAATATAGGGTCCGGCGGGGGCGACCGGAAGTATTGACTAGCGAGCCGTGGGTCAACGCCTCGGTAAAGATGATGGCGTCCCCGGCGGCGGCTGGCACTGCTTGTAGCGCCGGATTTTCATCTGGGTGGGGACCCCAAGGTCTAGGGAAGTTGCTTTTATGAGCACCGGGGATCACTGCGAAACAGCCGTCTTGTTCGGCGCAGTCGAGCAGGGGAAAGACCGCCTTGGTCAGGGTCGAGACCATCTGCCCGTTGCGGCAGTGATACTGACACTTGGGGATGATGGGCGTGCCGTGCATGTGCAGGCCAGTGTAGCCGCCGCCCCAGCGATAGATGGTATAGGTGTGGTTGAGTCGGTACGGCCCTCCGGTGACTGTGGCGACGACGTCTAGGACGGCGGGAATATCGATCAACGCACGGAAGACTTCGTCTCCTTCGAGAATGTTTGAAATATAAAGGTTCTGTTGCGTGCGCTGGTCGCCCAAACACAGGGGCGGTGGGTAATCAGATTCGTCCATGGTCTCGAAGCGGTCCAGAACTTGGTTGCAGGCGGCGACTACCGCTGGGGGCACGACGCCCTTGAGTGCGATGTAGCCCTGCAGGTCGAAGAGATACTGCTGTTGAGCGTCCATGATATATTTCCCTTTGCTGGTATTGCTGCCTATCATCCCTTTATTTCAATGTGCGCTGGCGGTTGGTACGCCAAGCAAGAAATTGCTCCTTGCCGGACGATGGGGCAAGCAGCCGACCGGCCGCGCCCAAATGAAGGGCCTGCACTTGTGACTGACGCGAATTACGACAATTCCTGGTGGCCGCTGATATACGACCAGTGGAACGAGCGGGGCGACAGGCAGCAGACGCATGAGCGCGAGTTCCAATAAAAGAGACCGGGACGACGTACTGGGTCGTTGATCGCTGAGCGGACCGAAGCGATAAATGTCTCTGAAACGGCTGCTGGTGCGCCGCCAAGGCTGCTTGCCTCCCTGCCCGCAATTGCAGAAATTATGTCCGCGTATTTCAAGGAGAATTGAGGGTCTATTTTGCCAAACGCGCCGCACAGAACGCTCAGTCTTTTCGTCCTGCTGTTTTTGATCTGGCTACTTTTGTCGGGCATTTACACGGGTCTGCTCTTGGGCTTGGGCGTGCTCTCGTGCCTTGTGGTCGTCGCCGTCTGCCGCCGCATGAAGATCGTCGATCCCGAAGGGCATCCCATCCATCTGATCCCCGGCCTGCTGCGCTATGCGCCTTGGTTCCTCTGGGCAGTAATCAAATCCAATATCGATGTCGCGCGACGGATCTTGCATCCTCGGTTGCCGATGGCACCCCGCGTAATCCGAGTCGAGGCAAGCCAAAAGACCCACTTGGGACAAGTTATTTACGCCAACTCCATCACCCTGACGCCCGGTACGGTCGCCGTTGAGACCGACGAAGGTGTTATAGATGTCCACGCCTTAACCCGCGAAACTGCCGAGGACGTGCGCTCTGGGGACATGGACGGTCGCGTAACCGACATGGAGGGGGAGAGCTAGTGTTCGTCGCTGCGATGGTAGGGGTGTTAGCCACTATGCTGCTGGCCTTGGTCCGCGCCCTGAAGGGACCCACCGTGTACGACCGCGTGCTCGCCGTCAATATGTTTGGCACCAAGACTGTGTTGCTGTTGTCGGTCATTGGCTTTTTGACCGGCCGGCCCGATTTTCTCGACTTGGGGTTGGTCTATGCGCTAATCAACTTCATCGGCACCATCGCCATCCTCAAGTACGTCTCGACCGTTGGCGAGGAGGAGGCCCAAGCCTGATGGAAGCTCTGCTCTACTACGCTAGCTGGGTCTGTCTGCTGTTGGGGGCTGGCTTTTGCTTCGTCGGCGGTTTGGGTCTCCTGCGCTTGCCCGACTTCTACAGCCGCATGCACGGCGGCGGCATTACTGATACGTTGGGTGCTGGTTTGGTGCTCTTGGGGCTTATGTTCCAGAGCGGTTTGTCATTGGCGACCGTCAAGCTGGTGATGATCGGGCTGTTCTTGCTGCTGGCCAGCCCGGTCGCCACCCACGCCATCGCTCGCGCGGCGCGGCACAGTGGGCTTGAGCCTCAAGGCACTGGGGAAGAACAGTGACTGCGATAATAATTGACATCGACATCGCACTGATGACGTTCCTCGCCATTATCGCCGTGGCCATTATCCAAGTGCGGGACCTTTTTGCTGCGGTAGTGCTCACCGGCATCTTCAGCTTGCTCTCGGCGTGTATCTTTACCTCGCTCGACGCAGTGGATGTGGCTTTTACCGAGGCGGCGGTAGGTGCTGGCTTGGCGACGGTTCTCTTCTTGGCTGCGCTCACCTTGACCGGGCCTAGAGAAAAGACCCAACCCCAACACTCTTGGAGTGGCCTTTGCGTCTGCCTCCTGACTGGCGGGGCGCTGATCTATGGCACGCTGGATATGCCGCACTTGGGCGACCCCAACGCTCCGATCCACCAGCACGTGGCTCCTCGCTATATTGCCGAGTCCCCCGAAGAAATTGGCATTCCCAACATGGTCACCTCCGTGCTGGCCAGCTACCGAGGCTACGACACCTTGGGCGAGGTGACGGTGATCTTTACCGCTGGGTTGGCCGTGCTTTTGCTCTTGCACGGCAGCCGTCCTGCGCAGGAAGCCGACGACAGCGAGTCCATGCAGCACGCGATGATCCTCCGCGTCATGTCCAAGCTCTTCATCCCGCTGATTCTGCTCTTTGGGCTCTACGTGCAGTTCCACGGCGATTTTGGTCCGGGTGGCGGTTTTCAGGCGGGTGTGATCTTTGCCGCGGCCTTTATTCTGTACGCCCTGATCTACGGGGTCGAGGAGATGCGCCGAGTGGCCCCTGCTGGCCGCGTCCAAGTCTTTTTCGCCCTGGGGCTCCTGCTCTACATTGGCACGGGCTTGGCCTGCCTGTTGGCTGGGGGCAATTTCCTCGAATACAAGGTGCTGGCCAGCGATTCCACGCACGGCGAGCACTACGGCATTTTGCTGATTGAGCTAGGGGTTGGTATTACCGTGGCCGCAGTAGTAATCAGCATCTTCTGCCACTTTGCCAGCCGGGAGCGGCCATGAGCTCGTTCTTCGGTCTGTACAACTACTGGATCGTCATTTTCCTGATGATGGCTGGCTTCTACAACGTCATTGCCCGCGGCAATCTGATCAGGAAGCTGGTCGGCCTCAATATCTTCCAAACCTCGGTTTTTTTACTCTACATTAGCATGGGCAAAGTCGAGGGGGGGACTGCGCCCATTCTCGCCGAAGGCGCGACGGCGTACTCCAATCCATTGCCCCATGTCCTCATCCTCACCGCCATTGTCGTCGGCATCGCCACTACCGCTGTAGGATTGGCATTGGTGGTGCGCATCCGTGCGGCTTACGGGACTATCGAAGAAGACGAGATCCAACGCCGGGAAGAGGGGTCGTGATCGCCGCCCATCTACCCGCCCTGCAGATTGTTTTGCCGCTGGTCGCTGCGCCGCTCTGCCTATTGCTGCGTCCGCGGTACTTGCTATGGCCGTTCGTCGTAGCCGTCGGCTGGGGCACGCTGGCACTGGCCGCGCTGCTGTTGCAGCAAATCCTCTCCGATGGCCCGATCTCATACGCCTTGGGCGGCTGGAGCGCACCTTGGGGCATCGAGTTCCGGGTAGATGTCCTCAATGCGTATTTGATTCTCTTAGTGGCGCTGATCGGTGCCGTGGTCCTGAGCTACGCACCGACGAGTGCTGCGCGCGAAGTCGAAGCAGAGCGCCGCCCGTATTTCTGCGCGATTTTTCTGCTTTGTCTAGCTGGTTTGCTGGGCATTGCCATTACCGGCGACGCTTTTAACGTCTTCGTGTTTATGGAGATCTCGTCGCTTTCGGCGTATGGGCTGATTAGTCTTGGCCGGGATCGCCGCGCCCTTATGGCGACGTATAACTACCTGATCTTGGGGACGATTGGCGCGACCTTTATCCTGATCGGCATCGGCCTGATGTACGCCATGACCGGCACGCTCAACATGGCCGATCTCGCCATGCGCATCAAAGCTGTTTCCCAAACCCGCACCATTCACGTGGCCTTTGCCTTTATAAGCGTTGGCTTCACGCTCAAGATGGCGCTTTTTCCGCTGCACATCTGGTTGCCCAATGCCTACACCTATGCGCCTTCGGCCGTTACCGCCTTTATCGCGGCGACTTCGACTAAGATCGCGGCGTACGCCTTCTTGCGCTTCGTCTTCACGATTTTTGGCGCGGACTTTGCCTTTGGGACTATGCACCTCGATGTCCTGCTGTTGCCGCTGGTGCTCTTGGGCATCTTCATCGCCTCGGCCGTGGCGATTTACCAGACCGATCTCAAGCGGCTTTTGGCCTATTCGAGCGTGGCGCAGATCGGCTATGTGATGCTCGGCGTTAGCTTGGGCTCGGCCACTGGACTGACGGCCGGCATCGTCCACCTGTTCAATCACGCGCTGATGAAGGCGGCGCTCTTCTTGGTCGCTGGCTGCATCTTCCTTCGCATCAATTCCCTGCAATTGGATGATCTCAGTGGGTTGGGTAAGCGTCTGCCGCTAACGTCGTGCGCCTTTGTCCTCGCCGGCTTGGGGCTAGTTGGCGTGCCGTTTACCGTGGGCTTTATCAGCAAGTGGTACTTGATCTTGGGCGCGCTGGAGCGCGGTTGGTGGCCGGTGGCCGCACTGGTGGTGGTCAGCTCGCTGCTGGCGCTGGTCTATATCTGGCGCTTCGTCGAAATCGCTTATTTCCGCCCGGTTCCCGAAGATGCCGAGGCTGTGGCTGAAGCCCCCCTCTCGATGCAGATCCCCGCATGGCTGCTCATCGCGCTTACCATTGGCTTCGGGATGCAGACTTCGTTGACGGCTGGGGTTGCTCGCAAGGCGGCGCATTGGCTCTTGGGAGCTGCGCCATGAGTGCTTCCATCGCTATTGCCGTGGCTGTGCTCCTGCCTTTGGGCGTTGCGCCGTTGATCGCCCTTTTGGGCCGCCGTCCCAATTTGCGCGAGACTGCGACCTTGCTCGCCGCTTTAGGTACGTTTGCTGCGGTCTGCACCTTGGTGCCCAAAGTCGCCGCAGGGGAGCGGCCGTCGGTTCATCTGGTGGAGATTTTTCCAGGTCTGCCCTTAGTCTTTGAGGTCGAACCGCTTGGTGCGCTCTTTGCGCTGATCGCCGCTGGGTTGTGGATGGCGACCTCGGTGTACTCCATCGGCTACATGCGGGGGCATCACGAGGAAAACCAGACTCGCTTCTTCGCCTTTTTCGCCTTGGCGATCGCCGGTGCCTTGGGCGCGGCATTTGCCGGTAACATGCTGACGCTGTTTTTCTGTTATGAGGCGCTGACGCTGTCGACCTATCCGCTGGTCACTCACCACCGCAGTGCGGAGGCCAAAGCGGGGGGACGCGTCTATATGGGAGTACTGCTTGCAACCTCGATTGGTTTCCTGCTTACAGGCGTGGTCGCCACCTATTACATCGCTGGGACTCTTGACTTCGTTTCTGGTGGCATCCTCGCTGGCAAGGCTCCGACGTGGATCCTCGGCGTCCTGCTTTTTCTCTATGCCTTCGGCACCGGCAAAGCCGCGCTGATGCCTTTTCACCGCTGGCTCCCCGCCGCTATGGTGGCTCCGGCTCCAGTTAGCGCACTACTGCACGCAGTCGCCGTGGTCAAGGCGGGCGTTTTTACCATCCTCAAGGTGGTTGTCTATATCTTCGGCATCGACCTGCTCGCCGACACGGGTTTGGGCACTTATTTGGCCTACGCGGCCTGCGCCACGATTCTCATTGGCTCGCTGGTAGCCATGACCAAGGACAACCTCAAGGCCCGCTTGGCGTATTCCACCGTCAGTCAGCTCTCCTACATCGTGCTTGGCGCGGCCCTAGCCAATAGTTGGGGCATCCTCGGCGGCAGCCTGCACATCGCCATGCACGCCTTCGGCAAGATCACTCTCTTCTTCTGCGCCGGGGCCATCGCGGTCGCCCTGCACAAGACCGAGATCAGCGAGATGAAGGGCATCGGTCGGCAAATGCCGTGGACGATGGGGGCCTTTCTCGTCGGCTCGCTGAGCATCATCGGCTTGCCGCCGCTGGGAGGCGCTTGGAGCAAGTGGTATCTCATTCTCGCTGGGTTGGACGCCGAGCAGTACGTGGCCATTGGCGTACTCTTGGTAAGCTCGCTGCTCAACATTGCCTATCTGTTGCCCGTGGCCGTCAACGCTTTCTTCTACGCTGCACCTGATGAAGAAAGCGGCCTACAGGAAGCTCCACTGGCCTGCGTCCTGCCGCTGATTTGCACGGCGCTGGGCGGGCTGGTGCTCTTCCTCTATCCCGACCCACTCCTCGACCTCTGCCGCCAGATCGGAGGATAAGGCTATGAACTCAGAAAAAAAACATCTATTCGACCAGCCGCGGAACGTCCACCGCTTGATACGGGTCTTTTTCGCCCTCTGCGTCTTGCTCTTGGGTGCGGACCTGCTCTTCCATCGGCACTTGAACTTTGCCGAGGGCGTCTTCCCGGTCGAGGGATGGTTTGGCTTTTACGCGATATATGGTTTTGTCGCCTGCGTGCTGTTGGTTTTGACGGCCACGCAAATGCGCAAGGTGCTGATGCGCCGCGAGGATTACTATGATTAGCCTGCACCCGGCGGCCTTCCTGCTTTTAGGCGGGCTGCTGTTGCCCGTCTTGCCGCTGGCCGCGCGGCGGGTGGCGTTGCTCCTTTTGCCGCTGGCCGGATTTTACAATCTCCTCGGCTATCAGATAGGCGACGGCCAAGTCGGTTCCCTAGCCGGGTACGAGCTGCACTGGGTGCGCGTTGACCAGCTCAGCCTGCTCTTTGGCTATCTCTTTCACTTGGCTGCTTTCCTCGCTGCGCTCTTTTCGCTGCACCTGCGCGACCGTCTGCAACAGGCGACCGGCTTCCTGTACGCGGGCGCGGCCGTGGGCGCGGTCTTTGCCGGCGATCTCATCGTGCTCTTCATCTTCTGGGAGTTGTTGGCGATTAGCTCGGTCTTTCAGATTTGGGCCACCCAAAGTGAAAGGGCCATTGCCGCGGGCACGCGCTATCTGCTGATCCACATCAGCTCTGGCCTGCTGCTCTTGGTCGGCACGGCGTGGCACTACCAGCAGACTGGCTCGCTGGCGCTGGGACATCTGGGTATTGATAGTTGGGCTACGCGGCTGATCTTTCTCGGCGTTGGCATTAAATGCGCCTTCCCGTTGTTGCACTCGTGGTTGGTGGATGCCTACCCAGAGTCCACTCCCACCGGCGCGGTTTTTTTAAGCTCCTTTACCACCAAGACTGCGGTCTATGTGTTGGCGCGCAGTTTTGCCGGCACCGAATTCCTGCTCTACATCGGCGCAGCTATGGCGATGTTCCCCATCTTCTATGCGGTTATTGAAAACGATCTGCGCCGCGTGTTGGGCTACAGCATGATCAACCAGATCGGCTTTATGGTAGTAGGCGTCGGCTTGGGGCCGGGTATGGGCGTCAACGGCGCGGTTGCCCACGCTTTTAACGATGTGCTCTTCAAGGGCCTGCTCTTTATGTCGATGGGGGCCGTGCTCTACCGCACTGGCAGGATCAACGGCTCAGACCTCGGGGGGCTATACAAATCTATGCCTTGGACTTGCGGCTTCTGCATGGTCGGGGCCGCGTCGATTTCGGCTTTCCCGCTCTTTAGCGGCTTTGTCAGTAAGTCCATGGTCATGCAGGCCGCGGCCAACGAGGGCCACCTCGTGGTGTGGCTGCTGTTGCTGTTTGCTTCGGCTGGCGTCTTCCATCACGCCGGTATCAAAATCCCCTTCTTTGCCTTCTTCGCTCACGACGCGGGGATTCGCTGCCGCGAAGCACCGCGCAATATGCTCGTGGCGATGGGGATTGGGGCGGCGCTGTGCATTGGCATCGGTTCGTTCCCACACTATCTGTACCGGCTCCTACCCTACCCAGTTGCCTACGAGCCGTACGATGCGACCCACATCGTTTTACAGCTTCAGTTGTTGTTCTTTTCGGCGCTGGCCTTTGTCGCGCTCAAGCTGACGGGCATCTACCCACCGGAGCTGCGCTCGGCCAATATCGACGTGGACTGGACCTACCGCAAGCTGCTGCCAGGGGCGGCGCGATTGTGCTTACGAGTGGGTGCGCCGCTGTGGGATGGACTGATCGCTTGGAGTAAGCGACAGGTCTTCGATCTAATGAATCAGGTGCGCCAGTACCACGGCCCGACCGGCATCTTCGCGCGGGCGTGGCCTATTAGCAGCAGCGTGTTGTTGGTGACGATTTTTTTGGCGGTGTACTTGTTTGTGTACTTGGGATGAGGCTGCCTACAGTATTGCCAAAACCCTTGTGCTGAACCTTTTTACAGATACTCCACGCCGATTAGAGATCCCTTAACCCGAACGTACATCAATGAAAAAAAAGCGAGCTACCATCAAAGATGTTGCACGGGAGTTGGGGCTTTCGATTGCAACCATCTCTCGGGCCCTATCCAAGGATAAGAAGGTGTCGGCCTTGGTGACGGAGGAGACCCGAAAACGGGTGCTGCAAAAAGTTGACGAGTTGGACTACACTCCCAATTTGCTGGCACTGGGGTTTGTGACGGGGAAGACAAATACCATAGGTCTGCTAACCCACCGTATTTCTCGGGAGATGTCCGCAAATCAGGTCGTTCATATTCTGACTGCGGCTAAACGGCATGATTATGAGATTGTGGTGGGCATGCCCACCGAGCGGTTTCCTCGGACAGAGGACGACCAGATAAAGGATATCAAGAAGTTACTTTCTCGGGGCGTAGATGGACTCTTGATTGATGCGCGAGGCGTAATAGTAGAGTCAGAGGTCATTTTGCATGCTGTGGGGGAACTAGTGCCAGTGGTGACTTTTCACCACCCGATTCCAAATCTGAGTGGGGTCGTGCTGAACAATACAACGAGTTTTTGCGAGGCTACAGAGCATTTGATCCGGTTGGGGCATGAGCGGATCGGATTTATTGGAACGGACTGGGATACGAACCGCTTGGGTTCAGACAAGGGCAGGGGGTATTTGATGGCGATGCAGAAGCACGGCTTGACTCCCGAACGCGTAGCCGGTAGAACCGGTTTTTTAGAACGGGCATATAAACTGGGCAAGAAGCTCGGCGACCGGTTTACAGCCCTTGTTTGCCGGAGTGATTATACAGCCTTAGGCGTTTGTCGAGGGCTGCGGGAGTCAGGGCTGCGCGTTCCCGATGATGTGGCCGTGGTGGGGTACGGCAATATCGAAGTGGGGGCTTATATGGCGCCGGCACTGACGACTTTGGCAACTCCCTACGAGGAGATTGCCCAAGCGGCGGTGGAGTTGATGCTGGAACAGCTTGAGGGGCAGGATGAGCTTCGGCAAATAACCTTGGAAACGCCTTTGGTCGTGCGGGAATCCTGCGGGGCGAATAGACCGAAGTAAAAGGACGATACACTACCCTTCTTTGGGAAACTATCGAATCAGAGTTGCAAGGCCGTGCGGATGGTCGCGGCAATGGCTGCGGGCGAAGGGCCGATGTCCACGCTCAGCGCGTCGCGCGGCTCTTCGAGGGTTGCAAATTGGCTGTCGAGCAGGCTGGTCGGCATGTAGCGGTGCTGCCGCGTTTCAAGCCGCTGGGCGATGAGTGCCTTGGGGCCTTTGAGATGAACGATCTGCACGCCGGGCCGCCCGCTGACCAAGATGTCGCGGTAGCTCTGCTTGAGCGCGGAGCAGCCGAGTATCGCGCCTTGCTCGGCTTGTAGCCACTGATCAATGGATACAGATAAGGTCTCCAGCCAAGGCCAGCGGTCTTCGTCGGTAAGCGGCGTGCCGCTGGCCATTTTGCGCACGTTGACTTCCGGGTGGAAGTCGTCGGCGTCGTAGTACGCCCATCCGAGCTGTTGGGCGAGCTGTTCGCCCACTGTCGTCTTGCCGCTGCCCGTTACGCCCATCAGTACGATGACCATGCGCTTCATCTCCCGCGTTTTGCGCTGCGAGCTTGAACATATAGGAGCGCGTCTGTTGCAACAAGGTCAGTTATCCACTAACGCGGCGTGCGGATCAATGGGCAGTTCCAAGACCACACAGGCCCCTTGGGCGCAGTCTGCGACGAATAGGCGGCCGTGGTGGTCGCAGACAATGCCTGCGCATACGCTTAACCCCAATCCGCTGTGCTGGCTCGACGCCTTGGTGGTGAAGAACGGCGCAAAAATGTCGGCCCGAATTTTCTCGGGAATGCCCGGCCCATTGTCTTCGATCTCCAGCACGATCCAGCCTTGGTGGGTCGATAGCCGCAATGCGATCTGCCCTGCGTCTCGCACTTGCTTTATGGCGTCGCGGCTATTTTGGATGAGGTTGAGGACGATCTGTTGGAGCTGGCCAGCATGAGCCTTGATATAGGGCAGGTTCGGGGCTAGGGCCTCGACGATTTCGATCTGGTCTTGCAGAAGCGTCCGGCGCATTAGCCGGACGGTCTCCTGCACGAGATGGGTGAAGTTGACCCATTCCTTCTGCGTCTTCTGCTGGCGCGCATACCCTAACAGCCGCTCGCTGGTGCTGCGCGCTTGGAGGCCGGCCTCGTACACAGCTTGTACGCCATCGCTGACGACGGGTGCTAAGTCGCCTTCGCGCAGCAGGCTGGTCTCGCCGATGATCACCTCTAAGTGTTGATTGATTTCGCCGGCGAACTCGGTTGTCAATTGTCCCATCACCTGCAATTTCTGCGCTTGGCGTAGCTGGGCTTCTTTGGTCTGCAACTGCGCCAGGTCTTCTTGTCGGTAATATAGTCCGCTGAGGACTTCGCCTAAGCCCTTGAACAAGCCGATGTCCGCATCGCTACAGGCGATGGCTTCTTTGCGATAAACGGCTAAGACGCCTTGATCAAAGGTCGTTTCAAGGATGGCTTTGACATTGTAACGCATCTGTTGGGCCAGCCAAGCGCATTCGCCGTGGCGGCTCGGTGCCCGATAGCAGGTCGCGGCTGATTTCCACGCTCTCAACACCCACTGCTGTCCTTCGGTTAGCGAGGACCAATGTCCGTCGGCTGTCAAGGGATGGACGCGCATCGTGCATTCGTCGTTGTCAGCTTGAACCCGGTACAACCGGCAACCGTCGTAAGCGACCCCGGCGTGGTCCAAGGTCTGACGGATCTGGGCTAAGATCATGAACTCGCCCTCTGGTTCTGTGTGCCGCCAAACTGCGAGCCGCAGGTCTCGCAACAGGTCCTCGTTAGCATTTCCGCCGCGGTGTTTGCCCATGGTCAGTCCTCTTTCTCCTCTGACAGACGGCAATAAAAATTCGGGCCATGATCAGCACCGCTTCCCCAAGACGTAGAGACAACTGTGCCCCGCAGACTCATCGGCAAGTCCACAGGGCTAAATGGGTAGGCTATGTTGTTGGGAATGCGAATAGACTAGATGCAAAGGCAGAGCAGAAGCTAGGAGGTGGCCCGTATTTCGATAAAAAGCAATCGTTTGCAAAACAAGGCTACTACCATAGGGTCAATTTATCAAAAAGTCAATGTTAAACGACGAGTTAGGAACACACCGCCCTTGTGGTGTTGACAAAGTGATGCGTTCTGTTTGTGTTTGATGCGCCGCACCACCAAATCCAAAGAAGGCCGAATGGAAGTAAATCACACGCCGCGCCCAGAACGCGCCATCCTCGTCGGCGTCGCCCTGCCCACGATGCCCGCTTGGGAGGCCGAACATTCCCTCGACGAACTCGGCCGCTTAGTCGCCACCGCCGGCCTCGTCGAAGCCGCGCGCCAGATCCAAGGGCGCGACCGCATCGATCCGACCTACTACGTCGGCAAGGGCAAGGCCGCCTCCCTCAAGCAGCTTGCGGCCCAGTGCCAAGCCGACGTGATCGTCTTTGACAACGACCTCTCGCCGGCCCAGATGCGCAACTTGGAGGGCGTTACCAAGCGCCGCATTATCGACCGCAGCGCCGTGATCTTGGACATCTTCGCGCGCCACGCTCGCACCCACACGGCCCAGATCCAAGTTGAGTTGGCCCAGCTCAACTACCTCCTACCGCGCTTGACTCGCTACTGGACCCACCTGTCGCGCCAAGCCGGCGGCGGGGCCATCCGCGGCATGGGAGCAGCCGGCGTCCGCGGCCCGGGCGAAACCCAATTGGAAATCGACCGCCGCCTGATTCGCCGTCAGATCAACTCCCTAGAGGCCAAGCTCGACAAGATCGGCGTGCAGATGGCGACTAACCGCAAAAATCGCGCGGATGTTTTTAAGGTAGCCCTCGTGGGTTATACCAACGCTGGCAAGTCCACCCTGATGAGGGCGCTTTCCGGCGCAGATGTCCTAGTCGAGGACCAGCTTTTTGCCACCTTGGACTCGACCACCCGCGCCGTTGATCTCGACCGCAACCACAAGTTCCTGCTCACCGACACAGTCGGTTTCATCAACCGCCTGCCCCACCACCTGTTTGCCTCTTTCCGCGCCACGCTCGAAGAGGCCGTGGAGGCCGATTTGCTGCTCCACGTGATCGATTTGAGTTTTCCGTACTACGAGTCGCAGATCGCCACGGTCGAGGAAGTCCTCCACAACCTCGGGCTTGCCGACAGCCCCACTCTGAGGGTGTACAACAAAATTGACCAAGTAGCTCCCGGCGAAGAAGAACGGATCGCGGCCGCGTACGCCGACCGCGAAGACGCCATCGCCGTCTCGGCCAGCCAAGCCATCAACCTCGACGCGCTGCGCGACAAAATCCGCGCGTACAGCGTCGCTGGAGACATCACCTTGGAACTGCAGGTTCCCCAAGCCGAAGGCCGGCTCTTGGCCCATTTACATCAGCAGGGTCAGGTACTCGCGGAGACTTACAAGGGCAACGACGTGTGCTTGTGCGTGCGCTTGGAAAAGACTTGGGCCAAGCGCTGGCGGCTGGAGCGCTTTGTACCCGCCTAAGTGGAGTCCTACTATCGACGATTGAAGGCCGTTGCACCGCTGGATAAAGCGTCGTATGCAAACTAACCGCGAACCGGAACCACAACTCGCCTTCGCTGTAACCACCTCTGCGCGTCCCAGCCCTCGGGAGCTTGCGAGGGCGCATTGCCTTGCTGGCGAAACCGGCTACCGCTATGTGCCTCGCACCCACCGCTCGCTCGCTGGAATGGCTGCGGACGAGAGACTCACGGGTCTGATCGTCGTCGAGCGCGGCAATTTTTCCCTTTGGGTCGCCGGACGGTGCCTCCGCTACCATCCCAACATGGCCAAATTGCGGCTCCTCGCCTTGGAACAAGGCAAGCACGACATTTTGGTCGATGCCTTGCAACTCAAATTAGGCGACCGCGTCCTCGACTGTACCTGCGGTTTGGGTGCGGACGCCATCGTGGCCGCTTGTAAGGTCGGCGCGACGGGTCGCGTCCGCACCCTCGAAGCCTCGCCGCTGTTGGCCCTGCTGGTCGAGCGCGGCATGGCTTGCTATGTGATTGACGACCCGCCCGCCCTCGTTCCCGCCATGCGCCGCGTCGAAGTCCTAAACGCCGACTATGCCGACTACCTGCGCTGCGAAGCGGACAACGCTTGGGATGTGGTTTACTTCGACCCCATGTTTAGCGAAACTATTGCCGACGCTCAGGGCTTAGATCTGGTCCGCTACTTGGCCCGGGGGGGCAGCCCATCTCCTGCGGATTTGGGCGAGGCCCGTCGCGTCGCCCGTCGCCGCGTAGTGATGAAAGACCGCCGGCCCGGCTACGCCCTTGCCCGCCTCGGTTTCGCCAAAGTCGAGGAGGGCCGCCGCGTATGCTACGGCGCGCTACCCGCTTGGTAGAGAGTTTTATCCGCTTACCGGAAGGAACGGAATCGTGGAGCTATCCTGTTGTGCTTGGGCCTTGACCGGCTCGGAAGAAAACTCTCTCGCCGCGCTGGCCGCTATCGGCTTCCGCTCTATTGACGTGCAGGCGAAGACCTTTGTTAGTCCAGCGTCGCGTGCGCGCATTGCCGACCTCGGCTTGTCGGTCTCCTGCCTTGCGCTGTGCTTTAACATGGAAGACGGCGCGGCTCTCGACGGCGCGCCCGCCGCGCAACAAGCCGCCCTCGACCACTGCCGGGAGGCCCTAGACCACGCTGCGGCCCTTGGTGCTAGCACTGCGTACGTAGTCCCAGGGACTGATCCGGCCGCGCTGCCCCAGTTTGGTGATGCCTTGGGGCAAGCGGCGGACTTCGCGGCCGCGCGCGCGATTCGCGTTGGGGTTGAGCACTTCCCCGGCAAAGCGCTGCCGACGGCGGCCGGGACCTTGGAGTACTTGTCCCGCCTAAATCACCCCAACCTCTACTTGCTCCTCGACACTGGCCACCTACAAATGTCTAGGGAAGACCCGGCCGCGGTCATAGCGGCTGCCGGAAACCGGCTTGGGTACGTGCATCTAGATGACAACGACGGGGAGGCCGACTTGCACTGGTCTCTGCTAGCGGGCGTGTTGACCGAGGAGGCGCTCGCTGCGACGTTTGCCGCCCTTGCCCTAAGCCCGTACGCCGGCCCAGCGAGCATTGAGCTTAGCCCCCAACTTTCCGATCCTGTGGCCGCGCTGGCCCAAAGCCGCGCTTGTGCCCTACAATGCAGCTAAAAGAGAGTAGTAGATGCCTATTTATATTTTGCTTTTAGCCACTGTACCCTTCTTCGCCTGTAATAGCAACGAGGGTGCCCTCAAAAAGGTGCCGCGCAATCGGACCTTGATCATGGATTGCTCCGAGGCCAATACCTGCTCTGGCCAGATCCAGGATTACAACTCCTTTAATCCCTTCATCCCAGGCGGGATCTCGCGGATAGGGTACAACTTCCTCTACGAGCCGCTTTATTTTTTCAACGCCTACGAGGAAGATTCCGAGCTAATACCTTGGATCGCCGAGAGCCACCATTTCAACGAGGATTACACCGAACTCGTGGTCAAAATTCGTCCGGGTGTTGAGTGGAGCGACGGGCATCCTTGGTCGGCGCACGACTTTGTCTTCACTATCAACATGCTGGTGGAACACGCCCCACAGCTCGTGTACTCGACGGATATGGCGACTTGGGTCAAAGAGGCGGTCGCCCTTGACAGTCTGACGGCGCGCGTCGCGCTCAAGGCTCCCAATCCGCGTTTCCTCTTCAGCTACTTCGTCCACAGTGGCGACCAAGGCGTCCCCATTGTGCCCAAGCACATCTGGGAGAGCAAAGACCCGCTGATTTTTTCCAACTTCGACCTGCAAAAAGGCTGGCCGGTGCTGACTGGTCCCTATCGCATTGTGCGTTCGGAGCCAGCCCAACGGATCTGGGATCTGCGCGAGGGCTGGTGGGCTGAGAAACTCGGCTTTCAGGAGCTACCCCAGGTCGAGCGGTTGATCTACCTGACCTACATGGAGGAGCACAAGCGCGTGCAAAATCTGATTGCCAACAACATTGACACTTGCTTGGAACTGCGTCCGGCCAACATGGTTTCCCTATTGGAGCGCAATCGCAACATCACGACTTGGACGGGCCGCGAGCCGCCGTATAGCTACATCACTTGGTGGCCCATATCGCTGGGGTTTAATGGGCTGGAGGCCCCTTGGTCCGACCCAGAGATGCGCCGCGCGGTCAACTACGCCATCGACCGCGAACAGCTCGTCGCTATCGGCTGGCAAAATTCAGGTGCGTTGACCCTGCTGCCCTTGCCCGACCTGCCGCAGATGCATCGGTATTTTACCCTCGCCGAGGACTTGGTCGCCGAGCACCAAGTTGGCGTCTTTGACTTGGAAAAGAGCGCGGAGATACTCACCCGCAAAGGGTACGTACACAACGGGGTTTTCTGGGAAAAGGACGGGCAGCCGCTGAGCATGGTCATCGACATCTTCTCCCACTTTCAGGATTTGACGCCGGTGCTCATCGCCCAACTTAAAAAGGCCGGCATCGACGCTTCGTTCCGCATGACCTCTGACTTTACCACGCGCCTGCGCCAGGGCACGGCCCGCGCGTACCTAATCGGCAACTTTAGCTCAATGCGCGACCCCTATTTTGTGCTGCGCCAGTACCACAGCCGCTTTGTCCAGCCCACCGGCGAACCCTCCGACATGCCTTGGCGCTGGCAAAACTCGGCCTACGACGAGCTGATCGACCAAATGGGCCAGACCCCGACTTATGCCCCGGAGATGGACGAACTCTATCGCCAAGCCATGGATCTCTGGCTTGCCGAGTTGCCCTCCATCCCCCTCGTCCAATGGCCGCACCGCATCCCGCACAACGAGACCTATTGGACCAACTGGCCCAGCGCGGAAAACCCCTATATCAATAGCGCTTACTGGAGCCGCACTTGGCTTTTGGTGCTGCTGAACTTGCGGCCGCAGGTGTGAGGGGTACAAGCCGTAGCATTAATCCGACGCATGGCGTGGATCGGGTCCCGTGTACTTAGCGCGCGGCCGTATTAGGCGTCCGGTCTGATATTGCTCAATGGCGTGGGCGATCCAGCCGATAGTTCGGCCGAGGCAGAACAGCAACAGGGCTGCTCCTTTTTCCAATCCCAAGACTCGGCGCAGAGTTACCAGACCCAGATCTACATTGTGGGAAAGACCCGTTCGCGTCCTGACTTCTTCGGTCAATGTCTTCGCCAGTGCCAATTCCGAAGAATTGGGGACAGCTTCTTCCAGCAATTCCATGAGGATCTTCGCACGGGGGTCAACGCCTCGATAGACAACGTGTCCGAATCCTTCGATTACATCTCCCCGCTTGAGCCTGCTGGTAATGGTATCGCCCACGCTGTTTGCCGATTCAGCTTCGTCCCACAAGGCCTCTAGCCGGTCGGTCGCCCCACCGTGACGGGGACCTTGCAGGGCGCTGAGGCCGGCCGTTATCACCGCATACAGACTGGCGCCGCTCGAAGCCACGGTGCGGCAAGTAAACGTCGAGACGTTGAGCTCGTGATCGGCACACAGAATCAGGGCCGCTTCGATCAACCGAGCCGTTTCCGGTCGTTTGGGTAGCCAAGTGCTCTGCAGCGTCTGCGCGATGCCGCTGTCGGTTTTGTCCTGTGCAGCGGCAACTAGCGTCATGAACCGGAGAATGCGAGCGCCGCACTGGTGGATGTGCGGAGGTGCAGTGGCGAAGGCCGCGGGGTCTTGGGCTCCAATCGCGGGGAGCAGTGCCTGCATCTGCTCGACTTTTGACAGCGGCGCAAGCTCTGCGATGAAAGTTGGGCTGATGCCGTCCAGCCGAGCCTCGCCGGCGAATTCCTCGATTCGCAGGGAGCGATCTCCCGTCCACAGCAACGCGGCGACTTCCTCCACCGTGCTCTCACGCGCCAATTCGCTGACGCTGATCCCCCGATGGTAGAGGTCGTCATCGTCGATTCGACTCAGAGCGGACTCCAGTACTGGGTCCCCTGTTCTCAGGGCCTGCTCGGCAGCTACTTCGGGACGCGCCCGAAGCTCCTTGTGGCGGCGGAGACGCTCGATGTCTTCGCGGTAGTACTGGCGAGTGCGCTGCCGTTGATCCCCGGTTTCGGAACGGATTAGGCCGCGGCTTACATAGGCATAGAGGGTCTGCGGCCGGATTCCCAACTCGGCACAGGCCTCTTTAGCGGATAAATAGCGCGAAGGAGCCATCGTCATAGATTGATTTCTGAATCAATATTGACAATATAAGTGATCGCGTTATAATCGTCAATTAACCAATACAACGGAGCTTGAAACATGACCAACGAGATCAAAGAAGGACTAGAGGGTGTAGTCGCTGCCCGCACGCGGTTGAGCGGGATCGACGGAGAGAAGGGCAAACTGTGGTTGGCGGGATTCTCTCTTGAGGAACTTGCCCCCAACGCGCACTTCGAGGAAATGGCCTACCTGTTATGGCACGGCCAGCTACCGGACTGCGAGCATTCAGAGGCATTCCGCGCTCGACTGTCGAGTTGGTCCCTGCCCGGGTACACTCAATCCCTGATTGAGGCCGCCGTCAGAGTTGGGCAAAGGCCAATCGACGTCCTGCGGCTGGCCTTGGATTCGCTGTGCCTTGAGGACGCGGAGGTGGATGTCGCACTTATGGGTGCCACTCCTGTAATCGTCGCTGCCACGTGGCGGTTGATGAATCAAAAACCCGTGATTCAGTCGGATTCGGGGCTTCGTTTTGCGGAAAACTTCCTCTACATGCTGTCAGGCCGCAGGCCGACCGCGGCCATGGCTTGCGCGCTGGACACGTACTTCAACGCGATGGTTGATCACGGCATGAACGCATCGACCTTTACGGCTCGCATCATCACTTCGACGCGCTCTGATCGGAAGTCAGCCATCGTCGGCGCTCTTGGTGCCTTGAAAGGCCCGTTGCACGGTGGTGCCCCCGAGCCAGCCTTGGCCATGCTGCAGCAAATTGGCATTCCCGACCGAGCCGAGCTCTTCATTAGAAACGTCCTCGAACGCGGTGAACGTCTGATGGGCTTCGGGCATCGCGAGTACAAGGTGCGGGACCCCCGAGCGGCTGTTCTCGCACAAGCCGCTGAGAAGCTGTGTGAGGACAAAGGGGATACTGGCCTGTTCGACTTGGCCAGACTCGTAGAATCAGAGGCGGTTCGACTATTGGAGGAATACAAGCCGGGCCGGCGCTTGTTTACCAACGCCGAGTTCTATACGGCTGTTCTGCTGCACGAACTTGGCGTTTCGTCGGAGTTGTTTAGTTGCACCTTCGCCGCAACTCGCATGGCCGGCTGGATCGCTCACTGCCGGGAACAGGAAGCAGTGGACCGAATTTTTCGGCCGCAGTCGGAGTATGTCGGGTGCGAGGGTAGAGAGTGGGTGCCCCTAGGAGACCGCTGACCCGACCCGTCTCAAGCACTTGGGCTTGCTCCACACGGGTACCATAGCGACTTTTCCGATACTAACACAAGCGAGGTGCGTCATAAAAATGAGAACGTTCAAGCTGTGGGCGGGTGGGGATGCGCACGTGGGAACGGATCTGGCGCGGGCCAATCGCCGCAGTCTTGCGGATGCGATCCTGCAGGCCGAACAGGGCGGTGCCGAGGGCGGTCCTCCGTTCGAGTGGGATATTATGCTGGACATCGGGGACCTGTCTGGATCGCAGACGCCGCCGGGTGACGAGGAAGGGGAAGAGGTGGTGCGGCAGTACAGCACATCGACCAAACATCCCCGGGAAGATTTCTACAACATTGTGGGCAACCACGACGCCAGCGGTCCCGACGAGCCGTGCCAGTGGTGGTTTCGGAAGTGGGTGGATCCCACCGGGGAGAATTCCGAGTATTCCGGCGTTCACGCCGACCGGCGGCCCTATCCGATCGAGGGCACCTGGGAGCGGTATTCGTTTCAGGTGGGGAATGTCCTGTTTCTGGCGATGGGTGACCGCAACGACGGCGGCCCTCCGGTTGGGCGCGGCGAGAAAGGCGGATACCCCGCAGGCGCAGTGACGCGGGAGACGTTCGAGTGGTGGAAAGAGAAGGTCGCAGAAAACCAGGACAAGATTATTGTAACGGCCCACCACCATATGTTGAAGGACACGACAGTGGCGTCCGGCCCTTGGGAGGGAGTTGACGGAGGCTATCATGGCCGCTTTGAAGACGGGGCACCCATCGGGGCATCGTATCTCTATTTCGTGGGGGGAGAACCAGATGAGGGGTCGTTCGAGTCTTATTTGGCTGCGAATCCGGGCGCGGTCGATCTCTGGCTGGGAGGCCATACCCATACGAACCCGGACGATACACACGGCGGGCGGTCCCATGTGGAGCGGAAGTGGGGGGTGACCTTCGTCAATGTGGCGGCCATTTCGAAATATCACGGCAGCAAGAATGTTTCGATGAGCCGGTTGTTGACGTTTTCGGAAGGGGCGGCGGAGGTCAATATCAGGTGCTATCTTCACATGAGCGACTATGCACCTCAGGGGTGGCACGACAGGGCGGAAAGGACGGTGCCGCTACGGATGCCGTTCTCATATTGACGGGCACGTAGTCCATTGGACGCTGCATCAGAACAGAATATCAGCAAACGTCAGTAGCCAGGACTCGAAGTCAATACCTTGCTTATCCTCTTGAACCACTGTTTCTGACTGCCGAGCAGGTGGGGATTGAGAACGCAGCACCAACCTGGACAAGTGCTCGTGGGCAAGGTGCCATCCTCCTTCCTGCTTGACCCACACGCTGGAGAGACGAAGTGTATGCATCCGACTGCGCTGTTTTTTCATAGAGATTCTGGCATCCAGATATCCCGTCACCACAGCGGTATTTTCGAAGAGTTGCACCTCGATATGCCGGGGTTTGAGGTTGAACGTGAGCCCGGCCTTGAAACCGGACTTCATGCGATTTTGATTGAACCCTTCGCGAAGCAGGCCGCCAGATGAGGAGAAAATGGTATAGCCCGGCGCAAAACTGCGCCCCAGTCCTTCGTGATCTTTGGCCGCAAAAGCCTGATAATGATCCATCACGGCAGACCGTACACTCTCTTCGTCGGCGGAACCGCGAGTGGTCAACAGGGCAAGTGTGCACAAGACTGCGAGATAATGCCTGAGATTATTCATGGTAGTGAGGATCTCCTTTCGAGTTTCCAGTTTTCCAAAGAGAAGCGAACAAACACCCGCAAGGTAAAACGCTATGAATCCCTATCAAACTAATGTCTTTATTAATGCGCAAGCCCACCCGCCACCGGCCTATGGTCCAACGCAGCAGGCGTTGCTAAATCGAGATGCCTTCGCCGATGTGGAAGCAGAGGTGACGCACTTACCCGGTTATCAACCGACGCCGCTGATTGCATTGAACGGTCTTGCTGCGGCGAGCGGTGTTGAGGGCCTGTGGTGCAAGCACGAAGGGTATCGATTTGAGGTAGGGAGTTTTAAGCCTACGGGACCTGTTTACGCCATGCTGTCCGTGTTGAAGGGCGAAACCAAAAAAGCCACCGGTGTGGAAATAGTCACAACACAGGACCTGATAAATCGGAAGTATGAATCGGTGGCGAGAGAGGTCGTCGTCTCGGCGGCAACCTCGGGCAATCACGGGCGAGCGCTGGCGTGGGGTGCCCGCATGTTCGGTTGTCGATGCGTGATTTACATGAACGATGGCGTCAGTGCCGGTAGAGAGGAAGCGATTGCGGCCTATGGGGCAGAGGTGGTGCGGGTACCGGGAAGCTATGATCGAGCGGTGCAACGCTCGTACGCGGACGCTGAGATGTTCGGTTACTTTGCCATATCGGATGAGAAATCCGCAGAGTATCCCCACATCTCCCGTGAGATTATGCAGGGGTACGCAATGGTCGCGGACGAAATCGTTCGCCAGTTAAGCGACGGCCAACCGCCCACTCATGTCTTTGTCCCCGGCGGTGGCGGTCGCTTGGCCGCGGCGACCTGCGGGCATTTGTGGGAGCGCTACGAGAGCAACCATCCGCGGATAGTTGTTGTTGAACCCACCGCATCTGCCTGCCTATATCAAAGCGCGATTGTAAACAGCGCAGCAACCGTCAGCGGGGACGGTCAATCGGTAATGGACGGACTGGTCGTTGAATCCGCGTCGCCGCAGGCGTGGGATATTCTAAAGGCTGGTGCTTTTGCCTTTCTCACTATCCCCGACGAAGCGGCTGTTGACGCCATGCGACAAGCGGCGACTGGTGTCGGTGGAGATCCCCCAATCGCGATTGGCGAAACGGGGATTGCAGCGTGGGCGGGATTTCTGGCGACGACCCGGGACGAAAATTTGCGGCAGCAGCTTGGCCTCGATTGCAACAGTCGCATCGTCATCATTGCAACCGAGGGGGCGACCGATCCAGAAGTTTATCGCAACCTTGTTGGCACAACTCCGGAAGCGGTTTTGGCGGGAACCGAACCGCAACCGGAATAGGGAAAAGGATCCCGCGATGACAAGACGCGAATATTTGGAATCGATTATGCCGACGCGCGAGATGGTGGATCATTTTGTGACACCTGCGAAGGCCGAGGTGCCGGCAGAGTTGGCGAGAATTATGTGTAATAATGCACAGTCGGCGTTTGATCCCGAGATCGGATGGGTGGTTTGCGATGGGTTTCGCGGTGGTGGCGTAGATGATTCGCGCGGGTTGTACGCGTACGAGAAAGACGGTGCGCGGCAGGTGGTCAATTACGCGGATCGCCCGTGTCGCATCCATACGTATGGGGATAGCTTTACGCATTGCGATCAGGTCAGTAATGGGGAGACATGGCAGGAGTATTTGGCCGCACATCTGCTGGAGCCCGTTCGCAATTACGGCATTGGTGGGCACAGTGTGTATCAGGCGTATCGGCGAATGTTAATTGTGGAGAGGGAATATCCCGCCGAATACGTGATTTTGAACGTGTGGGACGACGATCACTTTCGCAATTTGGATGCGTGGCGATCCATTCGCATGGGACGACAGGGGCGGTTTACGCTGCCGCATTTGTGCGTAAATCTGGAAAGCGGAACCGTGGAAGAGCGCGAGAATTTGTGTAAGACTCCCGAAGAACTCTATCGGTTATGCGATGCGGATTGGGTGTGGGAGACTTTTGGCGACGATCCGATTTTACATGCGGTTATGGCGCGTAAAGGCAGTGTGGAAGATGCGTCGGCAATGGCACAGAGTATGGGGGGAGAACTCGAGAATGCGGGATCAGATGCCGAGGTTTACAGCCTGCATACTGAAGCGGCTCTGTTTGCAACGCGGTTTGTGATTGAAAAGGCCGAGGCGTTTACAAAGGCCAATGGAAAAAAGCTGCTGGTAATTTTGTCATTTGGTTCGCACAATGTAGCAAATGCCCTGAAGGGCGAGCCGTTTTTTGACCAGACGTTTTTGGATTGGTTGGCAGCAAAGGACGTACCGATGATCGATTTGCGCGATGCCTTTCGGGAAGAATACGCGACATATCGAGGGGATGTACAGACGTTTTTGGCTCCGTATTATATCGGGCATCACACGCCGCGCGGGAATTTCTTCTTTGCTTGGGCGATAAAAGATCGAATTGTAGAATGGCTCGATCCAAAACCATTGCCCTATCAAATAGCGTCGGATTGAGCTCGGATTGGTCCGGGCGACCCTCCGGATTGGATACCATATTGTAAAGTTGCATCGACGGCGCATCCGCTGATCGACCTCAAAACGCCCGGCTGAAGCGCAGGGACACATCGAGGTCGCGCCTCTGGTTGGAGACAGGGCGGGCAATGTAGAGGCGGAAATAATCCCTGTGCAGCCCTAGGCCTCCGCTAACTTGTAGATCGAGGTCGGCCTCATCTGCTAGCCAAGCCGAACCAGCATCGGCGAAAAAGCCCACATTTACCCGCTCCCCTTGCATCCAGTGCTCGGCGTTGAACAGCGCCATTCTATCGCCACTGAACTCCTTGAAACTATAGCCGCGCAATGAAGAAAAACCACCTAAGTTAAAGTGGTACTGCCGCGGTACTGATCCGGTGGCTCGTCCTAGACGCAGACGCAGATCAAGGCGGCTTCCTTGGCTCACGGGCTGGTAGCGCCGCACATCGAGGATATAGCGCGCAAACTCTCGGTCCCCGCCCCAAGTTTCTCCGGCCCGCTCGCCAAAGCCATTGACAAACCAGCCGCGCCGAGGGCTGTGGCGGCTATCGCGGCTGTCCCAGCGCAGTTCGGCCCGCAGGCTTTTGTAGCGCTCCTCGTCAATGGCTGGATTGGGGCGGAAGCGGTTCCGGCTTAGGCGGCCCAACAAGGCCCACTGGACGCTGTTTTCTAGGGAAGCGAAATCGTCTTGAGTATAGCGGACGGTCAAGCTCAGGTCGGTGCCCAAGCCCTGCACCGCATATGCGCTGAAACCCGTGCGGCGATAGTAATCGCGGAAATCGCGCCGGAACAGCACGGCATCCAGCGAATTTTCCTCGGTCGATAATAGCCAGTGATCTTGGGTATCGGTCAGATCGTGTAACTCAGCACCTAAACGCGCCGCGTACGGCCCCCTGTTGCGCTCCACCGCCAGCCACTCGGCTCCCAACTGGTAATGCCAGTAGTCGCTGCCCAAGCCCCGACCCAGTTCGCCGTATTGCACCAGCCGGGAAAAGTCGTTGAAAGGAATCTGGGGACGCCAGCCCAAATAGAGGCCGTCAACTTTGTTGTACTGGGCGACCAAACCCTCTGGCTGCCATTCCAGCAATTCCCTGTGGCCTCTGTCCCACTGGCCCTGCCAACTGGCGAAATGGCTAGTCTCTAAGTCGTGGGGCTCCTGCCAGCCGGCGAAACCGCCGGTCTCTAAGTCGCGGGGATATTGCAGAGCCCGGGTGATCAAGCGCTCTAAGTGCCCCTCGAAACGCACCAAGATTAAGTCCGCGTCGCTGAGGACGACGAGGTGCATTTGATCTACTGTCTGACCACGGATGCGGTAGAGCAGCCAGGCCACTTCACGTCCTTCGCGTACTTTGATGGCTACTTCCCAGTTTTTGCGCGTCAACAATTCTTGGATCCGGGGCGGTACCCCTAAATCCTGCCGGGAAGGAGTGTGGCGGGCTGTGTACACGCCCACTTTGACCGCGTGGATTTCGCTCAGCATACCGCGCACTCTCCAACTCGGTGGCACGAAAAAAGTGACCAAGCGAGCAAAACCCACACTCATGGGGCCAAAACTCATTTCAATTTGCCGCTCGTATTGGATATCGGGTAGTTCGCGCTCTATTTCTCGGCGTAGCTGGCCCAAGTCCGCAGCGCGGAAGCAACCGGTCAGACCCAGCACAATGATCGCACACAGGGTCAATTTGGTCATAGCTAGTCTTTCGACGGTGCTTTAGGAGTAGCCGCCCCAAAGTCGATGCTGTCCAAAGGCGCTATGTCGAACTTACGGCCAATGCGCCCCACTTGGGCTAGGTCGAGAGAGCCGACGATATTGATGAAGACAAATTCGTGGGGATCGCCAGCCAAGACCAAAAGCCCGACAATGGTCTCATCCTCGGTGCGCACGTAGAACTGCATCCGTTCGTCGCGTTTGCGCACCTGCACCACTCGCTCCCAGTCGGGCAAGGTGAGGGCTTTGAGCCGTTCGGCGATGCGCTCGTAATCGTACGACGTGTCTTGACCCTCCTCCTTGTGGTAAGCTTGGAAGCGGATGAGGTACAGGGCCTCCAGCATATCGGCTAGTTCTGGATCTTCAAAGCGGGTAGCCGCAGCCACCAGGTCGAGGAGTGAGTTTTTCAGGTAGATCTCGACAGTGGTTTCCGGCTCGGGGCCATCGAATAAGTCCAAGGAGGAGAAATCGATGTACCCGGGTTGCTTTTCTAGCGGCGGGGAGGCCCACGCGCTAGTGGGACTGACGGCGACGGCAAAGAGAAGCAGAGTGTATAAAAAGAACATGGCAAGACTCCTCACATGGTTTGGACGGGTAGGACAGTGTCTAGGTTGAGACGCAACGGCTGGATTAGGTGCGGCTGAATCACGTCGTCGCGTACTGTGGTGCCCATGCGGCTGTTCAGGTCACTTAGATAGGCTAAGGTCCACTCTACTTGGCGGCGAGCTTGGGCAACTTCTTTGGGACTAAAGGCCGGTGGAACAGGCTCTGGGTCGAATAGGTGATAGCCGGCGATTAAGACCAGAACGGCTGCGGCTGCAAGGGGTGCATACCACCTCTTAGCGGCGGTGCGCCAGCGGTTTTGCCGCGTCTGGTGGATGCGGTCCTGGAGAGCTTCGGAGACCGCGTCGGGGCAAGTGAGCGAGGGCAGGGTGCGTAGCGCGCCGACCAATCGACGGGCGTCTTCCAGTTCAGCGGCACAGGCCGCGCAAGTCGCTGCATGGGTTTCGAGTCGGCCCTGCTCAACAGGCGTCAACTCGCCGTCGATATAGGCTTCGATTCGCTCTTGGGTCCAGGAGCAAGGGGAAGTTGAAGGCATGGTCTATTCCTGTAAAAGGGCGCGCAGGCGTCTCCGTCCGCGGTGCAGATATACTTTGACCGTATTGAGAGGCAACTCCAAGCTCTGGCTGATCTCGCGGTAGGAAAAGTCTTGGATTTCCCGCATGATGACGATTTCCCGCAGGGGGCTTTCTAGCCGGGTAAGGGCCGCCTCCAACTGCCTACGCAGGTCCACATCGTCCGCCTTGACAGCCGGAGTGCGCTGTAGGATAGGCTCGGGGTCTTGGGTACTGACTACCGAGCGATAGCGATGCCGCTGGCGCAAGGCATCCAAGCAGGCATTGCGCGCCACCCGGGTCAACCAAGCCGCCACACCTTCTTCGTCCATGCGGAGGCCGTGGTGCCACAGGCGGAATAGAACTTCCTGGGTAATATCCTCGGCGTCCTCGCGGTTGCCCATATAGTAGAAGGCGAATGTGTAAATGCGGTCCCGGTGCTCTTGACAGAGCCGGCGGAAACGTCCCATAGCGGCTTTTCCATTGTCTTTCGCCTATACTAACGATTGGCTGCGGAAAAAAGTTACAAGAGCCGCCCCTCTTTTTGCAGAATATCCCCGGCAATCGCGTAGGTCGTTCCGTGCATGGCAATGACGACGAGTCCGATTCCTGCCGCGAGATAGCCGCCGAGGTACAAGTTGGGGACGTCAATCGACTCGTAGTTGTGGGCGTGGGTTTGTACTTGATCGAGTTGGAAGCGGTAGTTGTCGCGCGTGGGCGCGAGGGTCAGTGGCGCAAAGCCCTGTAAGACCGAATAGTCGGCCGTGCCGCCGATTTCCTTGATCACGTGATCGACTTCTACCACTTGGTTTCCTTCGGACGTTTTTAGTCCAACTCGTCCGTCCCCGGCGATCTGCGTCACGTGAGTGTGGTACAAGGTTTGGAGCCGGGGCGAGCGGCTTTCGAGGATTTCGGCGATGCGATGGTAATAGGGCAGCCCGTGGCGGCTGTCGTTGATGAGCTGCCAATGGACTGCTGGCCCTTGGCGCATGGCGTAGTACACTTGCTTGCCGGCGTCGTGCAATTCGGTCGCGGCCCAATCGCCCGAGCGCCCGCCGCCGACGACGAGCACTCGCTCGCCGGGGAAGTCTTCGGGCTTGTCGTAGTGAGCCGTGACAAAAGGCCAATCCTCGCCTTCCACGCCGAGGGAGCGCAACTGAGCGCGCTGGCCAGTTGCGAGGACCAAGTACTTACAGGTGTAGCGCTGCTCGACGCCCGTTTGTAAGTGGCGACTGGTGAGCTGAAAACCCCTTTCGTGCGGCTCGATTCGCTCGACCTCCTCAGAGGTGCGAATGCGCTCTGACACCTCAAAGCGCTCGGGCACGCGGTGATAGTACTCGATCAGATCGGTCTTGAGGATCAGGGCGTTGACATCTAAGGAACACCTGATTTCTGCGGCGTGCTGCGCCAGCGGATAAAAAGCAAATTCCATCCACTGACCCGGCGACAAGGTCAGCAGGTTGTGCGGCGCGCGGTTCCACAACCCGCCGACCGGCTCGCGGCTGATGAGCAGCGCGTCCAGCGGCTCGCCGCGCCGAAAGTCCATGGCGACTTGGTCCAGTTCCTCAAAGAGCTGGCGCGGGTGGTGCAAGGTACGGAACAGATCGACGGGCCTGATGCCGCTCTGCACGAAATACTGCATATCCAGCCCCAACAGCGTGCGGTCGAATTGCTGTAAGTATCTGGCTAGGGGCGCGTAGCGCGTGGCAAACATGCGACTGTTGCGGAAGAAAGGATGCCAGCCGCCCAAAACCACGGCCAACGGCAGGCCCGCCGGCCCACCGCCGACGATGATAACGGTGTGGTGTTCTGGGTTCATTGTTACCCGACGATGATACTTTCTGGGAGGAAGCTAGCGAGGAAACTCTGAAACAGATTTGAGACAATAAAGAGGACGACGTGTATGCCCGATTACTCGACGAATGATGTTGTGCTTGTTCGATATTCCTTTTCTGAATTTACCCGTGTGCGCGGGAATGACGGCAGACGTAGCGGGCCTACTCGTCGTCGTCCAACAGGTGTCTGAAGGCTTTGAGGCTGGGCACTTGGATGGCCGCCCGATGCAACTGCTTGAGGCGCTGCACATCGTCAATAGCCTCAATGCGGCGGGCCAATAGGTGCATGTCCTCCGGCTGAAAGCGCAGAGCCAACGCCTCTTGGATGCTTTCTTGGATGCCTTGCTCAATGCCTTGCTCAATGCCTTGCTCAATGCCTTGCTCAATGCCTTGCTCAATGCCTTGCTCAATGCCTTGCTCAATGCCTTGCTCAATGCCTTGCTCAATGCCTTGCTCAATGCCTT
>VXML01000006.1 GCA_009841115.1 Gemmatimonadota bacterium
CACCCATCCCACCCGGTGGACACCGGCAGCCCGGCTCGCTTCGAGCCCGGGCCGTCACCGCGTGCCCGCCGCACCAACCGCCGACCGAGGGGAGGCGTGATGACCAATGACCGACGGGGCCCCGCCCCGCCCACGGGCCTCCCTGCCGGGAGGGCCCGCATCCACCCAGCGCACAGCACGAAGGAGAACCACATGACGAACGCAACACCGACCGTCAACGGCAGCCGCAACGGCGCGCACTCGGAGCCGGCCGTCCCCGAGCCCGACTTGATGTGGGAGAGCCTCCCGCCGGCGGTCACGCAGCGGCTCGGCGAGCCCCTCGACGAGGGCCTCGTCTCGCACCGCAAGGGGCGTGGCAACCGCAGCTTCGCCTACCTCGAGGGCAGCACCGTCATCGAGCAGGCGAACAAGGTCTTCGGCCACGGCGGCTGGGGATGTGCGCGGCGGCGCTCGGTAGCGTGATTCTCGCCTGAGGCGAGAGGGGTTCGGGATAACGACCCCTGGGTCATCCCACTTACCCGACGGTGAAAGCCAACGGGGACAAAAGCATGTGGGAGAAGCGGAGGCCAGACCGAAGGCGTTTAGGCCTGACGCTCCGCAAGACCCGTGCGATACGGCGAAAGCTTGATTGCCTGAATCTCAGTTTCCAGCGATGCATTGCCGCCATCCCTCGCTCACAACGCCTACAACGCGAGGCCACCAGGTCACCGGCTCTTGTAGCCCCGACCGGGAAATCCCGACTGGTGGGCGGCGGGGAAATGAACCCCGCTCAAGGAGACAAACGAGACGCCTACGTCGCACTAGCACGTCCACTACCGAGAACCGTCGGATCGCCTAAGGGGCGCGAGCCCTATGGCGACGGAGCCCCCGTAGTAGTCCGAGGGCGGGAAAGCCGTCCACATGGCGAAGGGGGGCAGGTGACACCAGACACAAGACAGAGAGGTTTGCGAAATGCAAGACGCCGAAACTGTACTCAGTGTCATCCAGGACCGAGGCAGACGAGGACTGCCGCTGGAAGGCATCTATCGACAGCTCTACAACCCCGACCTGTACCTCCGCGCCTACGCCAGGTTGTACCGCAACTCTGGCGCGATGACGCGAGGCGCAACCGGGGAGACCGTGGACGGGATGTCACGGCGCAAGATCGACACCATCATCGAAGCCCTGCGCTTCGAGCGGTATCGCTGGACGCCGGTCCGGCGGGTGCAGATTCCCAAGTCCAACGGGAAGAAGCGACCGCTGGGTATCCCGACATGGAGCGACAAGCTGGTGCAGGAAGTCATGCGCTCCCTGCTGGAGGCCTACTACGAGCCTCAGTTCAGCACGCGCTCCCACGGCTTCCGTCCCAACCGGGGCTGCCATACCGCACTGGAGGCAGTCACGCGTTGGAGGGGAACGAAGTGGTTCATCGAAGGCGATATCGCTCAGTGCTTCGACCGGCTCGACCACGAGGTCCTGCTGGCCATCCTGAGCGAACAGGTCCACGACAACCGCTTCCTGAGGCTGGTCCGCTACCTGCTGAAAGCAGGGTTTCTGGAAGACTGGCGATACGGGAAGACGCTCAGCGGGACACCGCAGGGCGGCATCATCAGCCCGCTACTCGCCAACGTCTACTTGGACAAGCTGGACCGGTTCGTTGAACAGGTGCTCATTCCGGCGCACACGCGGGGTAAGTCCCGCAAGACCAACAACCGCCACGCGGCGCTGATGGTGCGCGCTCGGTACCGGGAGAAGCAGGGAAACCACGCAGAAGCCCGCAGGCTCCGTCAGGAGATGCGGCGGCTGCCCTCGGTAGACCCTGACGACCCCGGCTTCCGGCGCCTCCACTACGTCCGCTACGCGGATGACTTCCTCCTCGGATTCACCGGGAGCAAAGCAGAAGCCGAAGGCATCAAGCGTCAACTCGACACGTTCCTAAGCGAGACTCTCAATCTGGAACTCTCGTCGGAGAAGACGCTCGTCAGCCACGCAACCACGCAGCCAGCGCGGTTCCTCGGCTTCGATATCGTCGCCCAACACGCCGATGAGAAGCGCGACCAACGCGGTCAGCGCAGCATCAACGGCAAGATCGGGCTGCGAGTGCCGGCCGAAGTTGTCCGAGAACGGTGCCGCCTCTACAAGCGTGCAGGCCAGCCCATCCACCGTCCGGAACTGCTGGAAGACGATGACTTCAGCATCGTCGCCCGCTACCAGACGGAGTACCGGGGACTGGTCAACTACTATCTGCCCGCCCACAACGTGAGTTGGTTCCACCAACTGCGCTGGGTGATGCAGACCTCCCTGCTCAAGACCCTCGCGTGGAAGCACAAGACGACGCTCAAGGCCGCCTTCAGGCGGTACCGGGCGAACGTCCTCACTCCGCATGGAGTGATGCGCTGCCTAGAGGTACGAGTAGAACGGGAGAACGGCAAGAAGCCGTTGGTAGCCCGCTTCGGAGGTATTCCGCTCCGGCGACAGAAGCCCGCTCCCGCGGAAGACCGAGACCCAAGGGACACCAACTTCCCCGGCCGCAACGAGCTGCTCCAACGACTGCTCGCGGACGAATGCGAACTCTGTGGCAGCACCGAGCAAGTCGAGGTGCACCACGTCCGCAAGCTCGCGGACCTCAACACCAGAGGCCAGCGAGACCGTCCCCTCTGGATGCAGACGATGGCGGCCCGGCGGAGGAAGACCTTGGTGGTCTGCCGCAAGTGCCACACGGCCATCCACCATGGACGGCTGGCACAACCAACCCCTGGACGTGTCACTGGAGAGCCGGATGCGGTGAAAGCCGCACGTCCGGTTCGGCGGGGGGTTGTCGAAAAAGTGCTCCAACCGGAGTAACTCGTCGGCTTCCTACCCGACACGACCTGGTCGGCGACGTGACGCTCCGCGAGGG
>VXML01000066.1 GCA_009841115.1 Gemmatimonadota bacterium
TTCATCCGTGTTCAGGTCGAGCAAGAGGTCTAGGTGATTCTGTTCGATCATTATGGTTCCCCCTTATAGTGATTTCACATAACGTTTTACCCGTTGCCGACAGGCCAAGACTGGCGAAGCTAGCCGTAGCGGCAAACGAGTTGCTAGAAGATATGGGCCTGCATTGGCGCTATTCTACGTGTCAACGTAACCCCTGCTGGACCTCGCTAGGCTCTGGCCCGGAAACGGTCGTGTTACACGATGAAGATCCTAAATATCATTTGCCACCGCTCTGACGAGAAAGTGACTGTCTTCGATATCCAGATTAATACTGGTCATAAATTCGTCAATGGAGTAGGATTTGGAAAACTGTACATCGGACCAGCCTGAATCGAACAATAGAGCAGCTATCTCTTGTGGGGTAGTACCGTCTTTGGGTAATGATCTCCGTTTCATCGCTTCCATCTAAATAAATCTGGGTACGGATCTCCCGTTCTTTACTCATCGTGCGTCGATCTCGACATTGAATAGTTCGACCATCCGTTGAGAATGACATCTCATACCATTGCCCATCCGTTTCGGGTAAACGAAACGGTTTCGGGCAAAAAAGATCCATGATAAGGACCCCTTGGTCGTCCATGGAATCATGCAAATTTGATAGAAATATCTGCGGGTCGTCTAGTACATAGTTGAATGTGAAAAACGTTACTAGGGCCGTATCAAAGTGGGTCGCCATGGGTGCAGCGAGAAAATTATGTATATCTAAATGTAGTTTTTCAGTAGCAAGTTGATCGGCAAATCGCAACTTGGCGATATCCAGCATCTCGGTCGATACATCAACTCCGGTGATATGAGCACCTGAGCCTAAGAGTGCCTGAAGGACTCGCCCAGTCCCACACCCGATCTCTACAACAAATTTAGATCCTTTTATCGAGTCACAGTAGAAGGACAAATCATCAGCAAAGTGCTGAACGTAGGTATCATAGTACTGAGCGAACTTCTCATATGGATTATGCTGCATATCTGATAGCCCTAATAGTGTCTGATCGAGAGTATAATCAAGTCTCGTTTGGCTCAGTCGATGGAGTCAAAAGCGGCAAGAAGCTCAGGGTAAAAGTCCCCAAAATTCTGGTATTGATCACGAGAGGTCTCGTACCTTCTCATAATGTAAGGGACCATGCCTACTTCCATAGCAACCGGAGATAAAACAACGGATTCGTCAACATCTTGCGCGGTACGGCGTCGGCCATCATGCCGCAGATCATGTCGCTGACCTCGGCATTTTTGGCAGCCTTGCGAATAACCAAATTCATCAGGTAGGGCCAACGGCCCAAATTGTGCAGCTTGGTGCTCAGCTTCAGCTCGCTGCCCAACGCATCCCACAGCCGATCCTCATAGCGCCGCAAAAAGCCAGCCGAATAATCCCCCACCTCCCGAGCTTGAGCCGCAGTCTCCACAGCAAAGCGGGCCGAGTACAGCGCATTGCCAATGCCCTCGCCCGTGAACGGGTCGATCAGGCCGGCGGCGTCCCCCAAGAGCAAAAAGCCATTCCCGTGCGCCGGTCGCCGCCGCGATCCAACCGGCAAATTCCAACCGACCGGGTCTTCAAGGGGACGGGCGTCGCGAAAACGCGCGCCAAAGGTCTGGCTCGCCACCGCGGCTGCGAGCGTGTCCTTAAGGTCGATGCCGCGCGCCTTAATGTCTCGGTGATCCATGCCGATGCCGACATTGGCGCGGTCGCCTTCTATGGGGAAAATCCAAAAATATCCAGGCCGCACCTCGTCTATAAAGTGCAATTCGATCTGATCGCTCAGGCCCGCCACGCCCTCGAAGTACTGCCGCAGAGCCACCATCCAATCGCGGCTGTCGTGGCGGTACAACCCACTCTTGCGGGCGACGATAGAGTTGAAGCCATCGCACCCCAACACCAAGGGCGCGCGAAATTCCAAGCTCGTACCGTCGGCGGTACGCCCTTGCACCCCACAGACCTGCTCACCCTCTCTCAGAAGCTCTCGCACGGCAAAACCCTCTAAGGTCTGGGCGGCCACAGCCCGCGCTTTAGTAAAAAGAAAATCGTCGAAAACCTCGCGGCGGATGACAAAGCCCTCCATTGGCAGCACCCGCCCGGTCAGGGCGTTGTGCAGTTCGTAGCGGCTCAGGTCGATGGACGCGGCGGTCGCGTCTGGGCTGCCGAAAACAATGCGGGCAATGGCCGCCCCAGGCAGGTCGCACACTTCCTCAAACAGCCCCAGCTCGTGGAGGATGGCCACCGTCTTGCCAGAGAGGGCGTCGCCGCAGACCTTGTCGCGGGGGAAGCACTGCTTGTCCAGCAGCAGAGCCGCCAATCCGTGGCGCTGCGCATACAGCGCGGCCGTGGCACCGGCCGGACCGCCGCCGACGATGATGAGGTCGTAAGTTTGCACGTGGCCAGAAAATAGCTCGTCCGGCCCTAGCTACAAGGGCGCGGGCCGAACTTGCTTTGTAGGTGATCTTCCTTACCTTTTTGGTTTCGTCAACGCAAGCACCAAAGGAGCTGCAACAAGATGTCTGAAGACGTCCAAACCGAAGATCCACAGGTTGAAAAACGGGCTTTCCAAACCGAGGTCCAACAGCTACTCCACCTGTTGGTTCACTCGCTGTACACCCAAAAAGAGATTTTCTTGCGCGAGCTGATTTCCAACGCCTCGGACGCGCTGGACAAAATCCATCACCGCTCGCTGACCGACCGCAATATCCTCGACCCAGACGCCGAACTGGACATTGAGATCGAGGTATCGAGCAGCAATAAGACCCTGACGATCCGCGACCGGGGAATCGGCATGACCCGCGACGAGGTCGAAAGTAACATCGGCACCATCGCCCGCTCCGGCTCGGCCGAATTTGCCAAACAACTAGCCGATGCCGACGATGAGGAAGAAAAACTCAAACTGATCGGCCAGTTCGGGGTGGGCTTCTACTCGGTCTTCATGGTCGCCGACCGAGTGGTCATCACCACGCGCGCGGCCGACCCAGACGCCGAGGCCGTGCTGTGGGAATCCACCGGCGATGGCACGTACACGTTGGCCAATGCCGACAAAGCCGACCGAGGCACGGAAATCAAAATCTACATCCGCTCGGACTGCGAGGAATTCCTCGACGCCCACCGGCTAGAGGCCATCATCCGCAAGCACTCGGATTTCGTCGCCTATCCCATCAAGGTCGCCAATAAACAGGTCAACGACACGGCCGCGCTGTGGACCCGACCGCGCAACGAAATCACCCCCGAACAGTACAACGAATTTTACACGCACCTGACCGGCGACCCCGAGGAGCCGCTCGCGCGCGAGCACATCGTCGTGGATGTGCCGATCCAGTTCTACGCCGTGCTCTACATCCCCAAGGGCGCACCGATCCAATGGCTGCACACAGAGCCGACGATCTCGCTCAACCTGCACGTCGCGCGGGTCTTCATCCAAGACGATTGCAAGGAGCTTCTGCCGCTGTGGCTGCGCTTTGTGCGCGGCGTGGTTGACTGCGACGACTTGCCGCTCAACGTCTCGCGCGAAACCCTCCAGCAAAACCCCATCATCGGCAAAATCCGCGCCACCTTGGTGCGGCGCATCATCGGCATGTTAGAAGGCATGGCCAAGAAGGACGAGGACCAGTACATGACCTTTTGGCACGCCTGCGGCACCATCCTCAAAGAGGGCGTGGCCACTGATGCCGCGCACCAAGCCCAGCTCGCCAAGCTCCTGCGCTACCGCTCCTCACTGGCGGACGACGACACCCCCTACATTTCCCTACAGACCTACGTCGATCGGATGCAGAGCGATCAGGACAAAATTTACTACCTCGCCGGCGAGAGCAAAGAGACCATTGCCCAAAGCCCCCTGTTGGAGGCCTTCCGCAAGCGCGGCCTAGAGGTGCTCTACTTCGACGAGCCGGTCGATGAATGGGTCGTCCAAGGGCTGCAAAAGTTCGCCGACAAAGAATTCGTCGGCGTGGATGCGGCCGAACTGGACTTGGAAGAGGATGCAGTTGAGTTGGAGGGCGTCGATGAGCAGAAGGCCGAGACCATCGAGCTGATCTCCTTTCTCAAGAACAAGCTCGCTGGCCGGGTCGAAGACGTGGTCGAGTCCAAACGGCTGACTGATAGCCCTTGCCTGCTGGTCGCCAGTCAAGGCGGCTTGAGCCGCAACATGGAGCGGCTGATGAAAATGACCGATCAAGAGTTCAAAGGCTCGCTGCGCACGCTAGAAATCAATCGCCAACACCCCATCATCCGCAACATGGCCGCGGTGCTCAAACGCGACCGCGACTCCGCGCAGTTGGAGAGCTGGGCGCATTTTCTGGTTGATTTCGTATTGCTGGGCGAGGGCACGGTCGAGGATCCACAGCGGCTAAGTCAGAGTTTGCAGTCCATCATGGGCGCGGCCACAGAGCACGCGACCGAGGAGGGTTAGACATGTCCGATCAAGTACGCCAACAAGCCCTAGCAGCCCGCGCAGCGTCGCGCGTGCTCGCCGCAACGTCCGAGGAGGTGCGCAACCAAGCCCTCGAAGCCATTGCCGCAGCCCTCGAAGCAAATCGCGAGCGCATCTTGGCAGCCAACGCCGAGGACCTAAAAGCTGGAGAGCAAGGTGGGCTAGCCTCGCCCTTACTCAAGCGGCTCGACCTGAGCGGGCACAAATACGCCAGCACAGTGGAGATGGTGCGCGACGTCTGCGCCCAGCCCGATCCCCTCGGCCAGACCCAGAGCGCAACCGAGCTAGACGACCAGCTCCACCTCTATCGCGTGACCGTGCCCATCGGCGTGATCGGCGTGATCTTTGAATCCCGGCCCGACGCCTTGGTGCAGATCGCCTCCCTGTGCCTCAAGTCCGGCAATGCCGCCCTGCTCAAGGGCGGACGCGAGGCCACCGTAACGAATCAAACCCTCGCCGAGATAATGTGCCAAGCTACGCAGGGCATCCTGCCAGAGGGGTGGATGACGCTCCTGCCCGGCCGTGAGGAAGTTCGCGCCCTCCTCGGCGAGGAAGAGCTAATCGACCTCATCATCCCGCGCGGCAGCAACGAGTTTGTGCAATACATCATGCACAACACCAAGATCCCTGTCATGGGCCACGCCGATGGGATCTGCCACGTGTACGTCGATGCCAGCGCAAACCTCGACAAGGCCGTGCAGATCGCCGTCGATGCCAAGACCCAATACGTGGCCGTGTGCAACGCAGCCGAGACCCTGCTCGTCCACAGCGGCATTGCCCCAGCTTTTTTGTCGCGGGCCGTGCCGGCGCTGCTTGCAAGGAACGTGGAACTGCGCGGCGACGAGCGCGCCCTCGCCCTCGCCAATGCCAACGGGCAAGTCAAACCGGCCACCGAAGCCGACTGGTCCACCGAATACCTAGACTTGATGCTGGCCGTAAAAGTCGTCGATAGCACGGCCGAGGCCATCGAGCATATCAACGCGTACGGCAGCCATCACACCGACGCGATCGTGACCGAAGACCCAGAGGCTGCGCACACCTTTTTGCGCGAGGTGGATTCAGCCTCAGTGATCCACAATGCTTCGACGCGCTTTGCCGATGGCTTCAAATACGGGCTAGGGGCCGAGGTCGGCATCAGCACCAACCGCCTGCACAGCCGCGGCCCGGTGGGCCTAGAGGGCCTCGTCATCTACAAGTACATTCTCCAAGGGGACGGCCACATCGTCGATATGTACGACGGCCAGCAGCAGCGCCCCTTCAGCCATCGCCCACTCGACCAGCACTGGCAGGCCTAACATGAGCGAGCACACCACGGATCCAACCTACACTCCGGTAGAGCGCCACATCTTTCTCTGCGCCACGCCCACCAAGCCCAAGTGCCACAGCGACAGCACCGGAGCCGACTGCTGGGAGTACCTCAAAAAGCGGTTGTCCGAATTGGGCTACGGCCATCCGGGCAAAGGCGGCATCCACCGCACCAAGGCCGACTGTCTGCGCGTCTGCGAGGTCGGGCCGACGGTCGTGGTGTATCCCGAGGGCGTCTGGTACCACTCCATGACCGTCGAAAAGCTAGAGCGCATCATCCAAGAGCACTTAATCGGCGGGCAAGTCGTAGAAGAACTGGTCAATAAGAAACCGTTCCGCAGCCTCTAGCAGCTGACCATAAAAGCGCATGGCAAAATCCAAATCCAAACACATCGACCTCGAGATCAAGGACGCCAGCCTGATCTTCGACCGCGTCTGGAGCGACCTAGAGCAAGAGTTCGGTCGCGCCAAGCTCTGCTTCCCCGGGGAAATCATCTGGCTCGGCGGCGCGCCCGGCGCGGGCAAAGGCACCAATACCCCCTTCATCCTCGAAGCGCGGGGCATTACGACCGCAGCCGTGGTGATCAGCGACTTGCTCGACAGCCCCCGCGCCCAACAGATCAAGGATGCCGGCGGCTTGGTCGGCGACGAGGAGGTCACCTACCTACTCTTGCACAAGCTGCTCGACCCAATCTACCAGCGCGGCGTGATCGTCGATGGCTTCCCGCGCACCCAGGTGCAGGTCGAGTGTCTCAAGCTGTTCTACGACAAGATGACCGAAATGCGCGAGGAATTCCGCAATCACAACTTCCCGCGCCCTCTCTTTCGCACGGTGTTGCTCTTCGTCGATGAAGAGGTCAGCGTCGAGCGCCAGCTCCACCGCGGCCGAGAGGCCCAAGAGCGCAACCGCAAGGCCACAGAGTCAGGCGTCGGCCAGCTCGCCGAGATCCGCGCCACCGACCTCGACCCAGTAGCTGCGCGCAAGCGCTATCAGGTTTTCAAGGAAACTACCTTCGAGGCATTGCGCTCGCTGCGCGCCATTTTCCACTTTCGCTTCATCGACGCCAGCCAGCCGCTCGCCAAGGTGCAACAGGAGATTGAAGAGGAGTTTTCCTACCAGAGCTCGCTAGAGCTTTCGCACAAGACCTTCGACCGCGTCCGCACCATCACGCCGGCCAGTCGCCTCGTACTCTACGCTCGCCAAGAGCTGGTCAAGCGGCTGGAGATCTACAACGAGGATCACCCCGAGCTGTTCCAGCGGGTCATCGACAAAGTCAACTCCAAGTTCATGCCCATTGTCACCCGCTATGCCATCACGGGCATGACGCTGGTCAACTCCGAGGACGTGCTTTTCGACAATCCTTTGGCCTTGGCCATGTTGATCGACATCTTTTCCGAGCGCGGCTATCAGGCCCTCGTCGATGTCAACCACATCGAGGTCCCCCACCGCATCGACCCCGACACGCACGAAATCACCTGCCGGCAAAAGCGCGTCTATCGCTTCCAGATCCGCTTTGCGGCCTCGGCCATCCGGCACGGGACCGACTAGCCCGGCCCGACCTGCCCCTCTCTTAGCATGGTAATCAGGGCCGAGTCCTCCGCGTCGAGGGGGAGCACCACCCGGCCGCGGCGGCGACTCGACTCATAGGTGGCAAAAATCAGTTCAGTCGCTTGCAGGGCCTTGCGCGCCGACAAGCGCGGCTCCGCACCGCTTTCGAGACAGGCGATCAGGTCGAGCACCGACAGCACAGTGTCGTCACCCGGCGGTACAACATCGGCGATCTCTGCATCCGCAAAATCCTGCCACGCCGCACCCGCGCGCAAAAGCCGCAGCGGTGCGCGCTCCGCGCCGCCGACTTCAATGATGCCCTCGCTGCCGATGAGCCGGTTGCGCGGACCTTGCATATGAGCGCCCCCCGTGCAGAGTAGGCCCTCGACGCCGTTTTGCCAGCGGATCCACGACAGCCCGCTGGTATCTAGAGGCACGCCAAACACCGAGCTCTCGGATTCGACGGCGATCTGGCCCATGACCCATTCGGCGGGCACTTCGTCGTTGTAAAAGAAAAACATGTCAAACCAATGCGTGCCCCAATCAAACAGGTTGGAGCACGCGCCTTCGAGCCGCTGGAGCGTGCCTATGGCCCCTTCGTCGAGCAATTGTTTGGCCTTGACAAACACAGCACCAAAACGGCGTTGATGGCAGAAGGTGAGAAGCACGCCACGGTCATCACAAGCCCGCGCCAGCGCCTTGGCATCCCCCCACGTGCTGGCCATGGGCTTTTCGCAGTGGATGGCTTTGACGCCGGCCGCGGCCGCAGCTTCGACCATCTCTCGGTGCAGGCCAGTCCACGTGCAGATGCTCACCACATCGAGGGCTTCGCTTTCTAACATGGCGCGGTAATCTTCGTACGAAGATGCCACAGCAAAGTCCTCGACAAAGGACGCGCGGGTTGCTTCCACCGGATCGGCACAGGCTGCGATTGCGACTTGGGCGGAGGCTTGATAGCCCTCGGCGTGGCGGCGACCGCGATTGCCGCAGCCGATCACACCGACTTTGTACTGAGTCATTTTGTGCTCCGTCTGGGTTTGTGTAAAATTGCGCGTTGTAAAATAGATATTTCACCGCCTCGTCCTCAACTCAACAGGAGAACGCCATGCCCATCACCGACGCCCTCCCCGACATGGAGCGCGAACTCAAATTTTTCAGCGCGGCCAACGACAACCCGCAAAAGCTCACCCGCGCCCAGATCCGCCAGTTCAACGAACAGGGCTACATCTGCCCCTTGGACGTGTTCACACCCGAGGAAGCCGCGGCCAATCGCCGCTATTTCGACGCGCTCATGGCCGAGGCCCAGGCCAACGGGCACAACAGCTACTCAATCAACGGCTGGCATCGCCACTGCCGGGGCATCTACGACTTGTTGCACGAGCCGCGCATTCTCGATTGCGTCGAAGACCTCCTCGGCCCCAACCTCGTCAGCGTTATGACCCACTACTTTTGCAAGGAGCCGGGCGACCAAAAACAAGTCGTTTGGCACCAAGACGCCTCGTACTGGCCGCTGACCCCGAGCAAGGTGGTAACTGCTTGGCTGGCCATCGACGATGTGGACGAGGAAAACGGGCCGATGACCGTCGTCCCCGGCTCGCATTTGCACGGCCAGATTCCCTTTGAGCACAGCACCGCGGAGGAGCAAAACGTCTTGGGACAGAGCGTGCACGATCCACTCCAATGGGGCGGCGAGCCGGTGGCCTTTACCATGCGCGCCGGCCAGATGTCCCTGCACACCGACCTGCTCTTGCACGGCTCGGCCCCCAACCGCTCCACGCGCCGCCGCTGCGGCCTAACGCTGCGCTACATGCCGACCGAGGTGCGCACCCGCGAGGAGAAGCGCGCCCACGGCTATATCTGCCGCGGTACCGACCCGAGCGGCTACTGGATCAACCATCTCGTGCCGACCGATGATAAGGTACCCCCAAAAGGCTAACTCCCGTGTCCCTACCGGAAACCTTTCGCACCCGCTTGCAGGCCATACTCCCAGCCGAACACTTTGCCACCTGCTGGCAGAGCTTGGCCGCTGAGCAGCCTACGGCCTTCCGCGCCAACGCACTCAAGGGCACGCCTGACGCACTCGTGGCCGAGCTAACAGCAGAGGGCTTTGCGCTAACGCCACTCGCTTGGAAGGCCGACGCCTTTGTCGTCCCGGCTGCCCAGCGCCGCGCCCTCACCGAGTGCGCGGCCTACTGCGAAGGCCGGCTCTACATCCAAAACCCCTCCAGCATGGTACCGCCGATTCTCCTAGCACCGCAAAGCGAGGAGTGCATTCTCGACCTCGGGGCCGCCCCGGGCAGCAAGACCCTGCAACTCGCCGGACTGATGGGCAATCAAGGGAGCATCTGGGCTGTGGAGTCCGTGCGCAGCCGCTTCTTTCGCCTGCGGGACAACCTAACGCGGCACGGAGCCGAAAACGTGCAAACCCATCTCGCCGACGGAACCCGCATCTGGCGTCGCCATCCAGAGAGCTTCGACCGCGTGCTCCTCGACGCGCCGTGCTCGTCCGAAGGGCGATTCCGCGCTGATGTGCCCAAAACCTATGCCTATTGGAGCGAGAAGAAGATCGCCGAGGCCAGCCGCAAACAGCGGCGGCTCTGCTACTCAGCCGTGCAATGCCTCAAGCCGGGCGGGGTACTGGTCTATTCGACCTGCACCTTCGCGCCCGAAGAAAACGAGGCCATCATCAACCGAGTGCTGCGGCAGTTCGCCGGTGCCCTAACCGTCGAAGACATCGCGCTGCCTTTTGACAATGTGGCGTCGGGCTTGAGCCAGTGGCGAGGGAAGAAGGCATTTGACGATCAGGTACAGCGGGCTAAGCGGATCTTGCCGCTGGAAGGGATGGAGGGGTTTTTCGTGTGCCGGCTGCGGAAGACGGCGAGTACGAGGTAGGGGGAGTCGCGAACCGTGGCTCATATACGTGCACTCCAAAAACTCAGTCCAATCTCCACCGGCTCACAATGCTCGATACTTTCCTTGAAACACCTCTCTAACGTGCCAGCCTATGAAATCTACCTTCGGATAATAGGATTGCCTTTGCGGAAAGTTAATTTTTTTGCCGTGAAATCGCATCAGCCATTCCTGAAAGCCAACTGATCCATGTGCGTCATCTGATACCAGTATCTCCCACTGCTTAGATAGAGTAAAAGCTCCGCGGTCGAATAGTTTATGGTGCAGTACGCACAGAGTCAGTCCATTCACCACCTGATTAGGTCCACCTGCTGCACGCCATTTGATGTGAGACGCTTCTAACCCAATGGGAGCATGCCCCAATTTCACGTCAAAGCCGCAGATGGCGCATTTGTACTCATAGGCTCTGAGAACATTTCCTCTAAAATGGGAATCGCGCCTTCTCGTATCAAAAACCCGTAGAGTAGGTTCAATGTTGACAGCCTGTAAGATGTCGCCGTGAATTGAAGGAGGAAAGTGAGCGTCTAATAGGTTGTGAATGATTTCAAAAGTTAGCTTGGAATCGTTCTGAAGCCGCGTGGCAATAACTTCGCGGAAACCACCAGAAACACTACGAGCAAGAAGATCGCTTTTTCTGGCATCCCCAGAAGAGTTTGTTACAATTTGGTCGGCATCGGTTACTTCCCAAACACTATCATTACGCAACCGCCAAAATGGATACTGGGATCCTTGCCTTGATCGTCTGGGTCCAAACTCCTGTAACAATTTCCCAAGTCCCTCATCTACCTCGCAGTATGGAATGAGCCGACTTTCGCCGCGCAGCAATTTTCCAATTGCATATAGAACCAGCAGGGGTTTGTGCGGTGCTCTTTCTCCCGCTCTTCTCCATATACCCAAGGTTGCAAACTTCTGAATGATTAATTCTCGGTCCATTTTTAGGACTAACCAATTGCTGAGGTTCCTACCCTAATACACCTGCCTAACGCCAACCTCCCCCTCACAGCGCACATACCGTGCAAGCCTCCATATCGTCCTCATCGTCGAGAGCTTCAGCAAGTGCTTCAACCAATGGGACGTTGGTCTTCTTCTTACCAGCACGGTCCATAGCAGCTTTGTGCCGTGCGAGAATTTCCTCGCGGCGCTTGAGCAGCTGGACGAGCGTTTCTCCACCCGACCATGTGTATTGGCGGCCGCGCATGGCCCGGTCGGAAAAGTCGGCGTCGCCGTCAACACCAGCGTCGCGCAGCACTTTCTGTTCTATGGCGACGGCGCGCTCGTAGAGTTCGGGATGGCGCTCAGCAAGGCCGACCCACTCAGCTTTGCGCTGGTAAAAGCAGAAGTAGCACCCGGAGCGAGTTCGCCACTCGTAGTATTCGGGGAGGCCAATGCCAGCATCTTCGAGGATGCGGAGGACATCGTCGTGTGTCACGCCGTCTTCGACAAATGGAAAGCGAGTCTTGATGTTAGGCTTAGTGGAAATGTAGCCTTTGCGGTTGGACTCGTCGGCGCGAATGGCGACGTACGAAATGACCGGCTCGTCGCCAACCCATTCCTCAATCGGCTTGATCTTCATATTTCTGGTACACCATCGCATCTGCGGAGACGGCAGCGCACCCCGAAACACCTCAAACCAGTGATCAAAGCCACGCGAGGCATTGAGCCTAGCTATCGGCTTGCCTAGTACGACCTCAAGCCGAGCCAAGTATTCATAGGTCTCGGGCAACTCGGCCCCAGTGTCGCAGAAAAAGTACTCCATATTCGGCACCTCGCGGCGCATGTACACAGCGAGGGCGCTGGAGTCCTTGCCTCCTGAAATGCCACAAATGTGGCGCGTGTTATAAGCCATGTTGTCTCCTCTCTTCAGTAGGCGCGTCCTGTTCGGGCGCGGGTAGGAGCCGTTCGCCGAGCAATGCGAGGAGTGTTTGCTGGGCACGGGCTGGGGAGCCGATAAGGTCAGTAAGGCGCGCAAGTGCGTCGTCGAGGACATTCTCTCCAGCGTCTCGATGGGCGCGATCAACCCCGACGAGGCGGACGTACTCGCTGCCGTCGGCGCGAGTGACAGTCAGCCGCATGGCGTCTGAGCCAACTCCGGCAACGCGGCGGTCAGCGTGGAGAGCGACGAGCCGCTGAAAAGACGCAACTTGCTGAACTAGCTCTTGGCGGAAGCGGTCGTGGTCGTCATCCGTCCACTCGGCTGGGGCTTTCTTAGCGACGACGGTCGCAATGGTCTGAATCCAATCAATATCGGAGTCAATGCCATCGTTGGCGAGCGCGAGGACGAATGCACGCACCGTAGGATCGAGTACTTGGCCATCAAGTGCAGCGGCTTGTTCCGCAATAGCGAGGCGGGAGGTCTCTCCACTAACAGAAAACAATTCTTCGAGCATCTCGTTCACAAGGCGTTGGTAGGAACCCGTCAATTCTTCGAGCGCACCGGCCACTGCGTCCGCATACTCGCTCGCCTTGCTGTAAGTCTTGGTCGCGGCCGGGACGGTTTGAAAGCCGAGGGCCTCGGGGATCGCGACGAAGAGCAATTCGTCGGGTTCCACGGCGGAAGCGAGAGCCTCGCGGAGGGCGACAGCATCGTCCGAAAGGTTGCGCGTACGCCGCGTGTAGTTGTCGAGTTGTCTTACTTGCGACACAAGTTCACCGACGACAGCGAGGACATTGGAGACACGGTGCTTGCGGAAGCGTGGGCGGACCTCTAGCTGGACGGCGAGGGCTTCAACGACTTGGCGTCGCGCGCCGGACGTGCTGGCGAAATGCTTGAGGTCGAAGTGCTTAGGGTTGCGAACCATCCGCTCAGAGAGGTCGGCAGTGAGAAGCGGTCTAAACGTGCCGTGCTCGTAAATTGCGACTTCGTTGCTAAACGCTAGCAGACCAACCGTGACGAAAACGGGAATCACCTCAGCCTTCATCCCAATCGGCGGCGACAGCAGGGCTGCGTAGATGTCCGCAAGATTGATTCGACGGGTGCGGGCGCGGTGGAATTCGGATTCAAGAAGATTCCATGCCGGTTGCTGTTTCTCATCGGTCGGCGAGCGGAAAACCATGACTTCATTGCGCTTATCCCAGCCGTGCATGCCCGTTCCTTTAATAAAGGCATGGTACATAGCCACTTCGGGACCATGTCCTTCGAGCTTGAGATCAACATGATCGCCGGATTCGATCATCGCTTCAAGCAATATGCGCCGGGCCTTAGCTCCCTGTGAGGTGACGGCCGTACGGTTGAGCATCTCGTTGCCCACGGTCGGCGTCCCCGAGTAGGCGCGGTCGGCTGCCTCTGAGAGCGCGGCACTGCCCCGTCGTCTAGCCGTACTAGCCAGGAGATTGGTCGGCCCGTCGGGACCGAGCAGAACCCAGCGGCAGACCTCGGCATTGAACGTCGCCTCTATGGCATTATTCAGTGCGGCCTCGGCTTGAGCGAGTCTTTCCCCGATTTCACGCCGCGCAACCCAGTCGTCTTTTACACTATCGTGATCAAGGACATCGGCAGCGGCTGCAGCCTCGCGGGCCGCATTGCCTAGGAGGGCGAGATCGTTTGGGATGGCCGCGACTACGGGCTTTGCATTTTCGCCAGCTTGCGTGAGCGCTGGCATGGCGTCCGGCGCGACCATCAGCAGGACCTCCCCGTCGTAGGGCGAGAACGGGTCCAGCGGGGTAACCGGCTCGGTGCCGTCAACATAGCGACGGGCAAACACGCGCAGAATGTCGTGTTCGGCACTGTGCCGAGCCGCGACCACGGGTTCAGGTTTGTGGATTGCAGCGAGGATCTCTACGAGCGGTTGCCGCTGCACCTTGGCGTGCGCGGCCTTGATAAGCCCGCGAATGTCAACATCCGTGCCATGCCAGATTCGGAACTCGTCGGCAAAATCGCGATACGTGACGATACCGGCGTCTTGCAGGCTCGTTAGGGCTGTTGCTGTGTCGTTGTGAGCGATATCGAGCACTTGGGCAGAGGCACGGGCGGCCCCACTGGAGGACACGAGGTTGAGGATGGCGATCGACTTGGCCAGCTTCGTCTGGCTCTCCGTCAGGCCATGGGCGTCGCGCAGCCGGGTGGCGATCTCCGACCACCGCTGCGAGTAGCCGACCGCGCCTGCTCCACCCGCGACGAAGTAGTTATAGACAGCATCCAAGCCGAGCGATGGCAATGTGCCCCGAGCCGGCAAGGAGGTAGCAGACAAGAACGAAGCGGCAGTGGCCGAGTCAGCACCGGTTAGGAACGAGAAGAGAGTGCGCTCGTGCTGTCCGTAGCGGCTGCATAGCTCTGGGAGCACTAAAGCGGTAAGTGGGTGCAGCGGATAGCACGCCTCGACTACATTGGCGCTGGCAATGTCGGCGACTCCGAGGGCTCGCATCGCTTTAGCATGGCTTTCTGCCCATCGTCTGATGCGGGGTTGCAGATCATCGTCAATCTCGAAAACCGTTCCGATCAGGGCGCGGGTCTGAGCGGCAGACTCGATGTACGCGACATTTTCAAACCGTCCTTGGACCTTTGCCCACTCCCGCCGTCGCGGGCCATCAATGCCGACGAGGTAATCCTCAAAAGACAGGTGTTGTAGCGTTAGAGCGAAAATCGGGAGACCGGCCCCCTGTCCTGCTTCGGCGAGTTGTTGCAGGAGATAGGGGTCGGCATCCGAGCCATCACTGATCGCTTCAAGGTTCTTGCCGAATTCGTCGATGATGAGCAGCAACGGGGCGTCTTCTGCCAAACAGCGGGCCACTTCAAGCAGGTCCGCCGGTGAGGGGCCAACTCTACGCGGATCATCGGATGCGGCGTCGGCGAGCGCAGTCTTGAGCGTTTTGGCCGCTCGGAATGTGCGCAGCGAGGGGATGGTTCCATAGGCTCGGATGACGGCGGATTCAAGTGCTCGCAGGACGGTGTGGTGCAGCGGCTCCCGACTCGCGGTGACTACGGCGCGGTGAAACCCTCGCTCATCGGTTCCACGAGCTTGATGTGCGCGGCCGAGGAGATCGGCTACAGCCGGCGATGCCGCCGCGATCAGTTCGGTCGCAGCAGTTCGCGTGGCACCGCGCTCGCCGAATGCGGCGTCGAGAAGCAACGCAAGCGATGATTTGCCCGAACCGTAAGGGCCAGTCAACGACCAAGCTCCACCTGCTGCACCATTAGCGGCCGTGGCGGCTATGCGCTCCACCACATCAAGCGCTCGGGCGGTGACGACATAGCCATCGAGTGGCTCGCGTCGGGCGATATCGCGCTCTAGGCTGGCCGAGCGAGCAAATCGCCCGACAACGGCAATGTAGTCTGCTAATGCTACCATCAGCGCATCCCCACGGTGGCGATATTCTCCTCTAGCGAGCATCTTCGACCGCAGCAGCTTGCCGCCGACCAAACTGATGAGTAAATGAAGCGTTGCCGTACCACTCAGCGAGAGCGGGCCACATGGCCTTGCCCACGCGGGGATCAAGAGGGGAGGAGCCGTTGTAGTCGAGGTAAACCTCGATCACGATGCCACCTGCTTAGGTCAACAGATTGAACTGACACATACGGCTAAATTTTGTTCCCAGAGGATTTGCAAAATCAAGCCATTTACTTTGTCTGAGTCAATCCAAAAACCGAAAATCACCCCCCAATCCATCCCCCAATCCCCAAGCGCCAAGTGCGACCCGCAGCAGGTTCAAAAAAGCGACCGCCAAAAGCGTTGGGAACCACCGAGCCGTTGTACCGGACATCAAACAGGTTATCAACCGCGACAAAGGCCCTCGCTGCGCGATAGTCGATTCCCAAGCGCAGATCGACTCGCAGGTACGCACGGTTAAAAAACTCGTCGGACGCGGCATCACTTCCGGGCGGCGGGCCGTTGAAATCGTTGGCCCAATAGCGGCCGACCCGCTCTAATTCGACCTCAGTAAACAGACCCTGCGGGCTCTCGTAGCTCAGCGCGGCGAAGAGCCGATGGCGCGGCACACCCGGCACCTCGTTGCCAGCAAGCTGAACAAGTTCACCGTTGGTCTCAACCTCGTAGTCCTCAAAAACATAGTCGCCAAAAGTGTATGCGAGGGTGGTCCGCAGCCCAGAGAGCGGCACCGCCGACAGCGACAATTCCAACCCGCGATTGCGCGCCTGACCGGCGTTGCGGAAGTAAATCTCCTCGCTGTCTTCGCTCTCGACCTGAAAGGGAATCAGCGCGTCGGCGATCTGGAGTTGGTACAAGGCCACCTCCAGGTCCAAGCGCCCCCGGCGCACGTGGCGGCGCAAGCCCGTCTCCAACCCGAGGACTCGCTCAGGGCCTAGCTCCGGGTTGAAGCCCCCCTCGCCGCTGGGCCGATTGCCCAACTCAGAGGTGGTGGGCGTCTGGAAGGCCGTGGCAACATGGGCGTACCAACGCGAGAAGGGGTCGAGGCGGTACACCACGCCGACCATCGGACTGAACTGATCCATGTCGCGCGACTGGTCGTCAACGGCAAATCGGTAGCGGTCATAGCGGCCGCCAACTGTCGCGGTCAGCACATCACCCAAATCTCGCTCCAAGGACACAAAGGGACCAAAACTCCGCACCTGTTCCTCTTGATCCACTTGGCTATCGCCGTATTGCACGAGTTCAAATACGCGCTCGTCATCCACGCGCTCGCCCTCGGGCAAGCCTTCGTTGGCGAACTCGCGGCGGTCGTCGCGCTGGAAGTCCAAGTCGAGGCCAGTCACGAGGCGCGTACCAGCCCAGGCAAATTGGTGCTCAGTGCGCAAGCCGCCGGCGCGGCGATCGAGCTCGACAATGCGGCCCGGAATGGGGTTTTTGAGCGCGCGACCAACACCGTACAGCACGAGGCTCGACGCGCGGTGGTGCGGTGCTTGCGGCGGGCGATATTCAAGGCGAATGCCGCCTTGGCCCTGGCGCACCTGCTTGGATGCCCCCTGCCCTACCACAAACCCACGCGCGCTGCGCGGAGCATCTCGGGCAGCGTCCGCAGCGAGCGAACTCGGATTGAACAAGTACGGGGCATCGTACAAATGCAGCAGGAGCGTCAACTCAGTATTAGGGGTGAGGGCGTGGCCGACGAGTGCGTTGAGGCCGCGAGCGCGGGCATCGGCATGGTCGCGGTAGCCCTCGCTGCGCAGGTCGTACACGCTGGCGAACGCATGAGTATTATCAGTCCGTCCCGCAAGGCTCGTCTGCGCTCGGAATAGGCCATTGCTACCGGCGATCAAGCGCGGCTCCACGCGCCAAGCAACCTCGGCCGGAGCTTGGGTGTGGGCCGCGAGCACGCCGCCGCCCGCATTGCCGTACAGCGAAGAGCTCGGCCCGCGTAAAATCTCAATGCGCCCCGTTGACCCCAAGTCGAGGTTATTGAGTTGGCTCTGGCCGTCGGGCATGGTCAGGGGAATGCCGTCGAGCAAGACTTTGATCCCGCGAACGCCAAAGGACGCGCGCGCACCCAAGCCTCGCACACTGAGCCGATCGCCTTGGGAGAGATTGTGGCGGTTGGCGATAAACAGCCCAGGCACCGGACGCAGCGACTCGGCTAGCGAGAGCCCGGGCCGCGCGCGCCCGACATCCGCGACCACAGTCGTGGCGAGCGGCAGGTCAAATCCCTCGCGGGGCGCGCGCGTCGCCGTGATTTCGATGGGGGGCATTTGGTAGCGAGGCTCAGGATCGTCGGCGCGGGCGGCTGCGGCGGTCAGGAATAACGCTAGGCACTGGATTAACTTGTATTTTTTCATAGCATTTAAAGAACACCACGAAGAAATACAGACGCAAACCGGAATTTAGATAAGCCATGAGCATCGGGATCGCCCTAATGCTGTTGCTAGTCGGATGCTTTGCCGCAGAGGACGGACCAAGCGGCGCAGTAGAAGCCCTGCGCAGCGAGGTGGAGTTCGTCGAAGACGAGGGATTGGAGGGCAGCGTGTCGATCGACAGCTTGACTTGGTTGCCGTTTTTTCCAGAGCCGGGATTCGGGGGAACAGCGGAATTCGAGGGGATCTTTGTGGCCGTATTCCGCAATGTCGGCGAAGCAACCGTGTGGGTGCGCTACGACTTGCGGTTTTTCGATCAAGAGGAATTTCTAATCGACGCGTTTATACCCATTGGGCAGCCGGTCGTCCTCAACGCCGGGGAAACGCGCCGCGTGGAAGGAGATTTTCTAATTCGCACCGACGATCCGCGCGATTTTGGGCGACTCGCCCTAATGAGGCTCGTGGCGCGCATCAGACGGCCCGATTCTCTCAATTAGGAATTAGGAATTACGAATTAGGAATTGAGAATTCGTAATTCCTAATTCGTAATTCCTAATTCAAAACGCCACAAAACCTCCGCACACGGGAATGCACTGGCCGGTGACGTAGTCCGAGAGATCGGACGCCAAAAACTCCACCACCTTAGCGCAATCCTCGGGCGTGCCCAAGCGGCGGAGGGGAATCTGCGGCTCTAAGCGCTCGCGCGATTCCTCGCTGTTGCGGCCCTGTGCCACGGCGCGAGACGACAAAATTAGGCCCGGAGCAATGCAGTTGACGTGGATGCCATAAGGGCCTAGCTCGGCGGCGAGCACCCGCGTGTAGTGGACGATACCGGCCTTGGCCACCTTGTAGGGCATACCGCCGCCGTCGCGCCCGCTCCACAGACCCGCTTGCGAGGCCACGTTGATGATTTTGCCAGACTGAGCTTCCTTCATGGCCGCGCTGACCGCTTGACAGCAGTGGATGGTGGCGGTGAGGTTGATGTCCATTATGTAGCGGTAGTGGGCTTCCCCAGCCAAGGAGGCGGCTTGCTCTTCGTGCGAGCGCAAGTTGCCGCCGGCGTTGTTGACGAGTATGTCGATGCGGCCAAAAGTATCGAGTCCCTCGGAGACCAAGGCATCTACTGCTTGGCGATCGGTGACATCTACGGCAATGCCCACGCCGCGGCGACCGAGATTTACTACTTCGGCTTCCACGGTCTCGGCCGTGAGTTCTTCGCCGTATTCGCAGGCGGCCTGTAGGTCTATGTCGGCGATGATAACGTCCGCGCCCAAGCGGGCCAGATGGAGGACGTAAGCGCGGCCCAAGCCGCGTGCGCCGCCTGTGATGAGAGCTACCTTGCCTTCGAGCGACATCAAAAATCTCCTTTTCCAAATAATTAGGACATGACACCAATCCTCGGCAATCCACGAGAAGCCAAGAGAATTGGAGAAAATTTGCATGACAAGAGGAGCATTTGGCAAATTAGGTGCTGACGAATGCGCGTTACCTAGCGAAAAGAGGTCGAATGGCAGAGCAAATCGGTGCAATCATTGAACAGGGGCCAGAGGACTGGCAGATCGTCCAGCAGGACGAGCGTGGGGAAGGAAGAATTGAGCTAGAGGGTCGATGGAAGTTTGAAACTCCCGGACAAGTGGAAGTGCGCTTGGTGTGGGAGGATACAGGGGTGGCTATTGCGGCCGGTTTGGACTGGCAGGCGGTACCGACAGCGGAGGATGGTACTTGGAGGGGGGCTTTGGAACACATACCCGCAGGAGGGCTTTATCGGCTGGAGACGCGGTTGCGGACGGCGGACAACCCGGCTGGGGAATGGTCGCCGCGCGGGGATATGCGGCACTTTTTGGGAGTAGGCGATTTGTGGGTGATCGCCGGACAGAGCAATTCGGCCGGATACGGGCGCGGGCCTTACGAAGATCCAGTGGAATTGGGAGTACACCTGTTTAGGAACAGCGAGCACTGGGCACTAGCGACGCACCCAATGAACGAATCGACCGATACCCAACACTCCGTGAACCGCGAGGCCGCCAACCCAGGACACTCGCCCTACCTGCAATTTGGCCGCACGCTCAAAAGAGTGCTCGCGCACCCGGTGGGTTTAGTGCAGACGGCGTTGGGAGGCTCTCCGCTCACTCGTTGGAATCCCGGTGAGCCTGGGGCGGCGGATTTGTTCGACAATATGGTGCAGTGCGTGGATAAGGTCGGGGGAACGGTCCGGGGTATTGTGTGGTACCAAGGGGAAACCGATGCCGGGACCGACGCGGACTCGACCAGTTACGCGCAGCGGTTCCAGCAAGCAGTCGCCACCTGGCGGGAGGCCCTTGCCGACGCGGAGTTGCCGGTGCTCACCGTGCAGTTAAACCGCGTGTACCAACCCGCCGACCCGGATGCTGACCGGCGCTGGAGCCAAGTGCGCGAGGCCCAGCGGCAGGTGGCGCGGCAAGGGCCGAGGGTAGGCGTGGTGCCCGCACTCGACTTGCCGCTTGCCGATCTGATCCACACCAGTCCCGCCGGCAATATGCTCTTGGGCGAGCGATTGGCGCAGGCGGCTTTGGGGCTGGTCTATGGTCAGGCGGTAGCTTGGCAAGCACCGGATCTGGCGGCAGCCCGGCAGCGGGGAGACCGCGTCGAGTTGGAGTTTGCTGCCGTCGAGAGTCGGATGGACAGCATCGACCTAGAGGCCAATAGCTTCCGGGTCGAGGATGAAGCCGGCGAGGTGCCAGTCGCAGCAGTGGTCTATCCCCAGGACCATCGCGTCGAGCTGGTTTTGGAACGGCCCCTGCAAGGGGCGGCTAGGGTCCACGGCGGCTACGGCAAATGCCCAGCAACCGTACCGGCGGATATGGAGCGATTCTTGCCCATGTTGGGCTTTTGGGGCGTGGAGATTGTCTGATGGTTAGGATACGCGCAAGCATCTTATCGGCTGCCCTACTGTTCGGCAGTGCTGGGGCGCAGGCGAATCTGGTAGGTTCTTGGGAGGGCTGCCAGAGCGAGTTTGGCTCCTTCGTAGAGCATTTCTATATCGAGTTCAATAGCAATGGGCGCTTCCGTCGCGTCGCGCTCCTAGATGATTCCGAGCGGCCGGTAACAGAAGATCAAGGCCAGTACGAAGCCGCTGACGGCGTTGTCACCCTGCGCTATACCGCCAACGTCAGCGGGGTGCTGGCCGAACAAAGCGAGACTGTGCCCTTCCAGCTAGAGGACGACACCCTGTATTGGGGAGCCGAACCCGCAATCGCCTTGGCGCGAGCGCAGGAACTAGGCGACGAACTATTGGGGCGGTGGGGCATCGTCAATTTTGCCGATGGGACGCTGGCCGGGCACGTACTCTTCCGGGCCGATGGAACCTACGAGCTAGAATTGGGCGGCGTCGGGCACAGCGGGGTGTGGTCGCGAGCGGGATCGGGCGTAGTCCACTGGCCGACCATCGCCGATGAGGCCGGGGTCGTTGGGTTGCCAGCGGTGTGGACCAATGTGCGCGTCGAGGGCGACCAGCTCTTCTACGACATCGCCTGTAGTTTCACCGTTGAGGCCGTGCGGTTGGCCACGGCCGTGGCGGAGGTATCTTGGGGGGCGATTAAGCGCCGTCTCGCAGGCCCGCCAAAATAGCCGTCGCAAGCTCCATCGTCGCGATGGCCTCGTCCAAGTCCGCAGCCGGTGGACCGATGGGACGGTCGGCTTTGATGCAGTCAAAAAAGTGAGCCGCTTGGGCTAGGGTGCTGTCCACACCCTCCTTTTGCAAGTGCTTGCGCTCTCCGTCGCAGACCAACTCGCAGGTGGAAATCCCCTCTATATAGGCCGAGATGTCGCGGCCGTGGATCTCGTAGCGCTCCAGGCGGGCGTCGGTAGTGTAGTTGGCGCAAATCTGGGCGACGCAGTCGTTTTCAAAGACGACTAACGCGGCGTGGACGTCCTTGTAGGCAGATGCGCGCCGGACGAAGCTATTTACTTCGGCGACCGGCGCTCCACCCAAGTGACGCACCAAGTCAATCGCGTGGATCGGGCTTTCGAGCAGCATGTTGTCCATGACGATTTCGGGAAAGCGGCCACCAGCGATAAAACCGCTCATGCTCTTGTGGAACTCGCCGACTAGCTGGTAGATCGGGCCGCGAGACTCAATCTCCTCGCGCACTTGCAGAACCAGTGGATCAAAGCGGCGATTCCAGCCGACCATGCCACGAGCACCGCTGGCCTCAGCGGCCTCTTTGAGAGCACGGGTTTGGTCCAAGCTCATCCCCGGCGGCTTCTCCAGCAGAGTATCGATACCTCGCTCCAAGCACGGCAGAGCCGCCTCGGCGTTGAGATGGGCCGGAGTAGCCACGATCGCGGCAGTCAATTCCTCGGCGTCTAGCATGGCCTCTACATCCGCGTAGCGGCGCTCGACGCTCCACTCGTCGCCCACCTGTTCGCGGTTTGCCGCAACAGGATCGCAGACAGCGACCAACTCGACGTCCGTCAGCGCGTGCAGGGAGCGTACGTGGCCGCGACCACGACCGCCGCAGCCAATTAATCCAACAGGTATATTCGCCATAGATAGCTCCTTTTCTGTGGATCCTGAGCGCCGGGTAACGCGGCCCAGCCCACTAGTTGAACCAAAAGGAATAGAGCCGCGCCTTTTCGAGCAAGATACGCAGTTTGATCGCCTTGCCCTCCAGATGACTCAGGTCTGCGCTGCCGTTCCAAGTCGCAATGTGATCTAGCCCATCTGTGGTAATCGGGTCCGCGTCCTCATAGGTATGGCCGGGGATGATGTGGCTGGTCGGGCCGAGAACCTGCACCTTCACCACCATTTCGTGAACCCGGCCGGATACGTTGAAATGTAGCTGCTTGCCGGCAAAGGTAAAGCTGCGGGTGGTCAGCTCGCCCGCAGGCTGTTTGCCCCCGTCAATGGAGACGAAGCGGTCAATGGGTAGGGTAGCTAGGCCAATCGCAGCGCGCATCTCCTCTCCCCCTTGTGGCTCGTCGTAGATCGGCCCCATCTCGTGCCCAGAACTACAGCCATAATAATACAGCAACACCTGATCCCCGTGGACGATCGGAGAGAGCGGGTAGATTTCCTTGGCGTCAAAAGCGTCTGCGGCCCCTAGTTCGATAATAGGTGCGCGGAAATCGCGCTGGTAGTGGATGCCGTCGCGGCTGAAGACTAGAGTCGGGTAGATCGCGCCGGAATTCAACCGATACACGTCGAGCAGGCCGAGGTAGTTGCCTTGGTATGCGCTAAAGGTAGCGAAGTAAAACTGTGCGTCGGGCGGGTCGTGGTCATCGGGGACGATGATGGTCTCGGGCAAGTCCCAGTGAATCATGTCGGCGCTCTCGGCGCGACCGACGGTGCGGCCGTGGCGCTCCATATCGGTACTGCGCGAGTGCTGGCTTGGCTCGGTGTAGGCCGCATACGTTGCGCGGATGGGATCCCACATAAAGCGGGTCGGCCCAGCCAGCAGCGGCGCTCGCGGTGGGCTGGCGATGACGGGGTTTTGCGAGCAGGGCGTCCAAGTGATGCCGTCGGGCGAATAGTAGAGGTCCCATATGGTAGTGCTCGCGACCCCTCGCCTTTTGAGGTCGTCGATCCAGTGGGGCGCTTTCGTGTAGTAAATATCCGATGCTTCTTCGACTTGGCGCACGCGGGCGGGATCGCTGTCGCCGTGGCGCACCAGCCCCTTGAAACGCCGGGCCGGGTCTTGGTCGTGCGGGTCGCGGAAGATGTATTTGACCGCGTCCGCAGATGGGAGGAGGTTGTTGGCGCGCGACCCGGCAAACTCCACCAAGCCGAGCGCGGGCTTCTCCCAATGGATGCCGTCTTGCGACGTGGCCAGACACGGGCGCATACTACCCTCGGCTAGCAGAGGCTTGACGCAGTTGTAACTTTTGGAGGCCGGATCGGTGATAAAGCGGGTGACGTAGCGGCACGTGGTGTACCACATCTTGAAGTGGCGTTGGGCTTCGTCGTAATAGACGTAGTTCACCTGATTGTACGTGCCCTCCCAAGGCCGATCGACGGGCAAGATGGGATTGTGGGACGACTTTTGCGCCGGATTCAGCACCCGCCGGGCGTGCAGGAGGCTTTCGATCAGGTAGTCGTCAATGAAGAGCTGGCGGGTGGTGCCAATGTCAATTAGGGCCATAAAAGCCTCTTCCCCACCAAAGCGAAACGGGCTACGTCTTTTGACGTAACCCGTTGTTTTTAATGGCGCACCCACAGGGACTCGAACCCCGAACCTTCTGATCCGTAGTCAGGTGCTCTATCCAATTGAGCTATGGGTGCAAAGCAGTTTTATAAAATAGACGCCGCCCTCATGCTCGTCAAGGCGCGAGCCCCTCGGACAAAGCCTCCAAATACTTATAGCCCGACCCCGTATTGAAGAGCACCACGCGCTCGTCCGGGGACACTAGTCCCTGCTCCTTGAGCTTGATCAGGGCCGCTAGCGTTGCCCCGCCTTCGGGTGCGGGAAAAATGCCCGCGTGCGCCGCCATGCTGTGCGAATGCGCGATCAACTCCTCGTCGCTGACGGCAATGGCTGTACCGCCGCTTTCCCGCAACACCTGCAACATCAGAAAGTCGCCGACCGCACTGGGGACGCGTAGGCCCGAAGCCACGGTGTGAGCACCTTCCCACGCTTGGGCCGATTCATCGCCGCGTGCAAAGGCCCGCACAATCGGCGCACAGCCCTCGGCCTGCACCGAAATCATCCGCGGCCGGTGCTGGCCAATCCAGCCGAGTTGCTCCATCTCGGCAAATGCCTTCCACATCCCGATCAGCCCCGTGCCCCCACCCGTGGGATAGATCACCACGTCGGGTAGAGACCAATCCATCTGCTCGGCCAGCTCGTAGCCCAAGGTCTTCTTACCCTCAATGCGGTACGGCTCCTTCAAGGTCGATACCTCAAACCACCCCTCGGCTTCCTTGCGCTCGCCGACGATGCGGCCGCAATCGCTGATTAGCCCGTCAACCAGTTCGACCTCCGCGCCGCAGGACCGGCACTCAGCGACAAAAGCCTGCGGCGTATCGCGGGGCATAAAGACAATCGCCGGCAGACCACAGGCGGCCGCGTAAGCTGCCATCGCGCCACCGGCATTGCCCGCCGTGGGGATGGCCAGCTTTTTCGCGCCCCGCGTGCGGGCACAGGTGACGGCAGCCGAGAGCCCTCGGGCCTTGAAGGAGCCGGTGGGATTGGGCGATTCGTCTTTGATGTAGAGCTGGGCAAAGCCCGCCCAGCAACCCAAGCGATCCGGGCGCAGCAACGGGGTGAAACCCTCGCCGAGGGAGACGATTTCCTCGGGCGTGCGGATGGGCATGACTTCCCGGTAGCGCCACATCGTCGGCGGGCGAGTGCTGAGCGCGGCGCGGGTCAGCTCGTGGCCAGCCCGGTCGAGATCGTAGCGGGCGAGGAGGGGCGCACCGGCCTCCGACAGGTTCTGCAACACGTCGGCATCGTAGCGAGCGCCCGTACGGGAACATTCTAAATGCGTCATGAACACGGGGCGGCGTACAATCCTTTCGCAAGTATGTGGGCCTCGACCGCTTCGGGCACCATGTAGCGGATCGACAGGCCAGCGGTCCGGCGCGATCTAATCTCGGTCGAGGACAGCTCGATGAGTGGGGTATCTATGAAACGCAAACGCGCCAGCAGTTTCGGGTCGCCCGCCACCTCGCCGGGACGCGCCCCCGCCACCACTGTACACTGGGCAAAAATACCTTCAAGATCGTGCCACTCATATAGCTGGCCGATGTTGTCCGTGCCAATAATAAAAAATAGCTCGGCATGAGGATAAAGCTGGTGCAGCAGGCGCAGGGTTTCGACGGTATAGGACTTGCCCAAGCGATCTAGCTCCAAGCGCAAGGCTGCAAAATCGGCACAGCCAGCCACGGCCAGTTCAACCATAGCCCAGCGCTCCTCGGCCGGCGCGTACGCACCCTGCTTGAGCGGCTGATCGGCTGCGGGAATGAAGAGCACTTCGTCAAGGGGGATTTGCTCTAAGGCGAAGCGGGCCAAGAGCAGGTGGCCGTGGTGGATAGGGTCAAAACTGCCGCCGATGACGCCGATGCGCCGCATCTTTAGCCCGGCGATTGGCTCAGCCCAGACAGGTGCTTTTGCACGCCCTCTACGAGCTCCGGGTCGCCGCTGTCTTGCAGTACTTCCTTCCAATAGCGCACCGCTAAATCCACATCGCCTTGCTCGTGGGCGATTTCGCCCATGCGGAAAAGCGTGGTGTAATACCACTCGCCGACATCCGGGTACTCGCGCAGGACTTCCTCGTAGATCATTTTGGCCGCGTCGAGATAGCCCTGTTTGTGGTACAGGCGGCCACTTAGGTACTGCTTTTGCGCTAGGCGGCCCCGGCACTCGGCGATGCGCTCGCGCGCCTGTTTCGCTAAGGGCGAGTCGGGCTGGTCCTCAATAAAGTTGCGGAAAGCCGTCAGCGCCTCAAAGGTCTCCTTCTGATCGAGCTCTGGGCGGCGCAATTGCTTGAAGTACGACTCGCCTACCTTGAACTGCGCCTCAACCGCCCACTCGCTAGACGGGTAAATATCGACGATGCGCTGATATTCAAAGGCGGCGTTGACCCAATCGCGATTGCAAAAGTGCGCTTCGGCGAGGAGAAACTGCGCCTCGGCCACCCGGCGCGAGCCGGGAAAGTTGCTGACTAGGCGCTTGAAGTGCTCAGAGGCCTCTATGCAGCGGTTTTTTTCCATGGCCTTTTGGCCTTCTTCAAAGTAGTAATCCGCGCCTTGGAGTTTCTCTGGCGGCGTGCTGGCGCAGGCGGCGACGCACAGGGCGAGCGGGAAGGCAAGGTATTTCATGGCTAGCGGTTAGAAAAGAACAAATAGATAAGCCCACCGAGTACGGTGGAGACGATCACAGGTTCGACGAACTTGCTCCACGTTTGTTCCTCTAACTCGGTCTGGGCGAATTTGAACTGGTCGTGCTGGAGTATGTCTAGCTGCTTTTTGGGGATCTGATCGCGCTGCGTGCGAGTGATTTCGTCCTGCCAGTGGACCACGTCGTCGCGCTCGTCGCTCAAGCGCAGGGCGAGCGTTACCCGGCCTTGGCGGCTGACCTCGCTGCCGCGCAGTCCCGAGTACGCGGAGATTCCGAGGTCGAGCACTCGGTAGGACAGGCGCATACTCGCCGGTTGGGCCGCGGTCGAATCCAAGGTCACGCTAAAGCCGCGCGTCAGCAGCCGATTGGCCAGCAGGTGCTCGACCATCCAATTGGCGTCGTGCTTGCTCTGCGCCACGATCAACAAGGGAGCCGACGCAGCGTCGTCTGGCATTTCAATGCGCCCCAAACTCTCATCGACCGCACTCGCCACCGTCTCGACCAACAAGTCCATATTGGTGGGAAAAGGAATGGCGACCGACGCGGTGGCACAGATCATCAGCGCGGCCAAAAGACGATAACAAACTCGCAGCAAGATCGTTCTCATCAACCGCCGAGCTGTTTTATTTTGTCGCGGGCAGTGGACACGTATTCGCTATCTGGATATTCGTCGAGCAGTTTGCGCAAGGCCGCCAGCGCCCGGTCGCGCTCGCCCAAGACGATGTGGCAGCGGGCGATTTTTAGCTGGGCGTCGTCGGCCTTATCCGTATTGCTAAAGGCAAACACTTTGGTGAATTCGATGAGCGCCTGCTGGTATTTGCGCAGTCCGTAATAGCACTCTCCCTTCCAGTACTGGGCGTTGTCGGACCACTCGCTCATAGGTGCTTCCTGCAACAAGCGGTCAAACTCGACCAAGGCGCGGTCGTATTGCTCTTGGCGATAGTAGGCAAGCGCCCCCTGATACATGTTGAACGCATCGCTTTTGCCGACGGAAGCCGTCATATCGGCTCGTGTTGTAGCGGGGGTGCTGGTGTTAGCGGCGACGCGCGGCGGCTTCACGCGACGGGGCAAAGAATCCAGCCGCGCACTTAAGACGCGGCTCTGGCTTTGGAGGGTCCTGAGTGCCTGCCGCAACTGAGCGTTGGCGGCCTCTAGCTGGCGCACGCGCTCGGCCATGGCCTGCTCGCGCTCGTACGCGGCTGCAACGGCGCGTTCAAGGGCTTGGAACGCCTCGCTTTTTTCTTCTGGCTGAGCCTCTTCCCACTGGACGAGTGGTTGTTGGGTTTGCGGCGGCGCAGCACAAGCCCCAAGGCCTAAAGCCAACACCAACGCGCTTTTCGCGCTTTTCATCGCATTTTTAACTGGAATCACCAATGAACTATCTTCGATAAATATAGCACAATCCCCCTCTCCAGACCAAATCGCGCAAGGGGCATCACGCGCAAGGTAGCGCCTTGATGCGCTCGATTAATTGGGTGGTGGAAAGGCCCGGCCATAGCGGCAGGGCGCGAACTTGGCCCCCGCGCGCTTCAACGTGTTCGCGGCCGACAATGGCGGCTGGGGCGTAATCGCCACCCTTGACCAAGACATCGGGCGCAAGCGCGGCCACGAGGCTCTCGACGCTTGCTCCAGAGAAAATGCACACATGCGAAACGCATTCCAAGGCCGCCAGCACAGCGGCGCGGTCGTCTTGCGGGCACAAGGGCCGGCCCCGCCCCTTGAGGGCGCGTACTCCATCGTCATCGTTTAATCCCACCGCAAGGCAATCGCCTAGGGCGCGTGCCGCGCGTAGGTACTCGACGTGACCGCGGTGCAACAAGTCAAAACATCCATTGGTGAAGACGAAGGTCTGTCGCGCTTTTTTCAATTGGCTACGGACGGTGAGCAACTGATCACACGTAATGATTTTGGCAGGATCGGCCAAGGACGACTGCATGGCGAAAGATGGGGTGGATGACGGGAGTTGAACCCGCGCCCTCCAGGGCCACAACCTGGCGCTCTAACCAACTGAGCTACACCCACCACTAGGTCTTGAGGGCTTGCATGGCGTGCCCAGTAGGACTCGAACCTACGACCGTCTGCTTAGAAGGCAGATGCTCTATCCAACTGAGCTATGGGCACATCGCCACAAGCGGTGCAAAGCATTCAAAGATATTAGGGGCTATTGCGCGCAAAGTCAACGCGACCATTTTGGTCAATAGACCAGCGATAGGATGCCCGAGCGCTCCGTAGAGACGTTGTCCAAGTCGATGGCGAGCCGATAGAGATAGATGCCTGGCGCGGCGACTTGCCCTTGGCTGTCACGGCCATCCCACTCGACTTGGAGACTGCCCGCCGTCGAACCCCCTGGCTGGATCTGGACAATGCGACGACCGGACAAATCGTAGATTTCGAGTTGGACTTCGACCGGATCGAGGACGAGAAAAAGGTCGAAGGAAAAAGTGACTTCGTCGTTAATGCCATCGCCGTTGGGGGTAAAGGGGTTGGGGGCGATGTGGGGAGCCCTGACGATTTGGTCGATCTCGTCGGCAACT
>VXML01000013.1 GCA_009841115.1 Gemmatimonadota bacterium
CCATGAACGGCGGCGGGCTGTACCGCCTGGCGGTGGAGACCATGCCGGCCGCGGTGCAAGGCGTGCTGGAGGCCGCGGGATGCAAGCTCGACGACCTGGACCTGGTAGTGGCCCACCAGGCCAACGACCGCATCCTCGACGGCGCCCGGCGGCGGCTCGGAGTGGACGAGACGACCATGCCGTCCAACATCGGTCACTGGGGCAACACCACCGCGGCCACCCTGCCGATCCTCTACCACGAGCTGCGCCAGAAGGGCCGGGTCGTCCCCGGAACGCTGGTGGCGTTCACCAGCTTCGGAGCCGGGGCCCACTGGGGCGCCGTCCTCTACCGTGAACCCCAGGACACCGGAACAATTGCGGCCGCGGCGCGGGCTGACGCGGGTGCGCTGGAAATAGCAGGCGCCGAGGCGGCAAGGAGGTCGGCATGAGCGCGCTTGCGATCGCTGCGATGTTGGCAGGCGTGCTGATGGCCGGATGCTGGCTGGTGAGCCTGCCTAAGCGCGACGTGTCGATCGTCGATCCGCTGTGGCCAATGGTGTTCGTCGCCGTGGCATGGTCGCTGTGGCTGTGGAGCGACGAGAGTGACAGCGGCCGGGCATGGCTGATGCTGGTGATGGTGTCGGTGTGGGGCCTGCGGTTGAGCGCTCACCTGACCGCTCGCAAGTGGGGCGCGCCCGAGGACTTCCGCTATCAGGCCTTGAGGCGGCGCTTGCAGCCGTTTTGGCTGTGGAGCCTTCTGGTCGTGTTCGGGCTGCAAGCGGTGCTGGCGGTGGTGGTGTCACTGCCGGTCCAAGCGGTGCTGGGCGACCCCGACCCGTCATCGCTGCGGTGGCTGGACTGGGTCGGGGCGGCGATCTGGACGGTAGGGCTCGTTTTCGAGTCGGTGGGCGACGAACAGTTGCGCCGCTTCAAAGCTGACGAAACCAACCGCGGCAAGGTCATGGACCGGGGCCTGTGGCGCTACAGCCGCCACCCCAACTACTTCGGCGACAGCGTTGTGTGGTGGGGCATCTGGCTAGTCGCCGTGGCGGCCGGGGCGTGGTGGACCGTCGCCGGGCCGCTGGTCATGATGATCCTGCTGCTGAGGGTCTCGGGAGTGACCCTGCTGGAGCGCAGCATGGGCAAGCGCCGGCCCGGTTACGCCGAGTACGCGGCCCGCACCAGCGCATTCGTGCCCATGCCGCCCCGCCATATCGGTAGTTAGCTGTCCAGCGAAACGCTCAAGCCTTTGTTCTGCCGGAGGCTGCCCTAGATGGTCTCAGCCCGTCAGCGCCTGTCGATAGGTCGCCAGAGCGCGCTCGCGGGCCTCGTCGTGGTCCACTATCGGCGCTGGATAGTCGGCTCCGAGCCTTACTCCCCCGGCGTCAAGCTCGGCGGGCGCGGCCTGCCAGGGAGCGTGGATCGCTTTGCTGCTCAGCCGGTCCAACTCTGGAAGCCAGCGGCGCAGGTACCGGCCCTCCGGGTCGTGTCGGCGGCTCTGAACCACCGGGTTGAAGACCCGGAAGTAGGGTGCCGCGTCGGGGCCGGTGCCGGCCACCCACTGCCAGTTGCCCGCGTTCTGGGGTATGTCGCCGTCGGTGAGCATGCGCCGGAACCAGCGCTCGCCCCGGCGCCAGTCGATCAGCAGATCCTTGACCAGGAACGAGGCGGCCACCATCCGCAGCCGGTTGTGCATCCAGCCGGTGGCGGCCAGCTCGCGCATGGCTGCGTCCACGATCGGGTAGCCGGTGCGGCCGGCCTTCCACGCCTCGAAGTCCGCGTCCGCGGCGTCGCCCTCGGCCCAGGCGATCCGGTCGTATTCGGGCCGCAGCGACACCCGGTCGATGTCGGGGTGCTCGAAGGTGAGATGGGCGTACCAGTCCCGCCAGGCGAGTTGACGGACGAAGGCGGCCCGGCCCGGCGTGTGCGTGCCGGCATCGGCCGCCGCCCCTCGGGGCGACAGCAGGCCGAAGCGCAGAGCCGCCGACAGGCCCGAGGTGCCGTCCGTCGCCGGGTTGTCGCGCTCCTCGTCGTAGCTGTCGACCCGGTCCAACCAGACCTCGAACCGGGCCGCGGCATCCTGCTCGCCCCACGCAGCCGGCAGATCATCTCCCAGCACTTCTGTAAGCGTCGAGCCCGCGGGCGCCTCGACCACGCATCCCGAGCCGGGACGGGCCGCCTCGGGCAGAGCCCGCTCGGACCAGCGGCGATGGAACGGGGTGAACACCTTGGACAGCCCGCCGGCTCTGGTGAGCACACTCCCGGGAGGATGAACCAGTGTCCCCCAATGCTGCTCGATCGGCCTACCCAAGCGTTGCGCCACCCGGCGGTCCCGCTCAGCCGACCACCGCGTCACATCGGCGTTGACCACCACCACCTCCGCGCCGATCTCGACCGCCAACCAGGGCACCACCTCAGCCGGATCCCCCGTCTCCACCCGCAACGACCCGCCGCGGGAGCGCAGCGACCGGTCCAGCCCGGCCACCGCTCTCAAGTAGGCCCGCCTCCGCCACGGCCCGGCCGCGGCTAGCAGAGCCGGTTCCAGCACCACCAGCGCGACAGCCTTGTCCCGGGCAGTGGCCGCGGCCCACGCCGGGTTGTCATCAAGGCGGAGATCGCGCCTGAACCACGCCAGCGTCGTCGAGGTCATCGCCACCCGACGATATGCATACGCAGGTTGGTATGACGCCTACGGGTACACAGCTCTCGTCCTGTTGTACATCTGGCTCATGTATCTGGGCGCGAGATTCGGCATGTACCTGATGCGGGAGTGGCCTGCGCTGCCTAGATGGCAGGCCACTTCGGCCCGCTGCCTCGCTGACGGTGCGCGCCCGCTTAACGGACTGTTTCTTGGCGTTCCTAGGAGCGACAGAGCGCGACTCTGACGCGTCAACTCAAACAAGAGCGACGCTAACTCACTGCAGCCCACAGACGACGCGACGGTCGCGCTCGAGGGACAGCTGCGCCAAAGCACCCTGACGACTGCTAGGTGTGACGTCGCCTAGCGGGCAACCAGCGCCACACCGTGTCTGCGGCCGTCACAACTGCCGCAGACGCCAATTGCTCCTTGGTCGTCGAACCCAAGGCAGCCAGGAGGCGCAGGGCGTCGCGGATCACGATGTTCAGCAGTGTCGACGACGCCTCTCAGGATCTCGCCCGGGTGCTCGTCATTCCTGAGCGCTGCCAAGGGGTCGCCTTCGTGGACGGTCTTGTTCCTGATCCTTGTGAACTTGAATGACTTGATATCAAATCTTCTTTATTGTCGCACATGAACCCCTGCTGCTTCACGGGACGGGTGCTGCTGATACCGTGACCTGCTACCCGTCTCCGCTAGGACCATGTGGGTGGCCTCCAGAACAACCACGAGCGGGACAATCCGCATTGTCGCGGCGGTAGCCGCTGGTACCTTGCTCGCAGTCAGCTGCGGCGGCGATGACGCCGTCGTATCGGGGTCTACATACCTAACTTGATCGCCAGCTAGGCATCCGCAATGGCGGGGGTGGTGCGAGCTGGTAGGGGCTAGGAACAGTTCTGGCCAAGATTGTTCCTAGCCCCATTTCTTCTACCGCTATGGCGGGTGCGGTCCTAAGAGGATACCGCATGACGTGCGCACCACGGACAGAGCCAGCAGCCTCCTTTCCCTGAGCGGCGGTTTTGGATGCGGATACGCCCACCATACGGGCACTTTTTAGTCGTGTGATACACCCAGCTATTGATCGAGTGAAATGCCTTGCGTTTGGCCACAAGCACTCCTATGTAGTCGGAACGGCGCAACGGGTGTAACACCGCATGAGACAATAGGGGCCTTATCGCGCCGAAAACCATCGAGTTGAAGTCGAGGGTTAGGCATGGTAGAATGGGCTATGAGTACCCCCGACAGTTGCGATACCAGCATATTTCAGCTCAACCAATTATTCCCTGACGAGGCTTCAGCCGAATTGTGGTTTAGCCGGCAACGTTGGCCTCAGGGTACCCGATGTCCGCATTGCGGATTGGCTGACGTGTACGAACCTCCCAACCGGAAGCCCCAGCCTTACCGCTGTCGTGATTGCGGATCGTACTTCTCAGTCCGTACCGGGACCGTCATGGGAAACAGCCGGTTGCCGCTGAAAACATGGATCTACGCCATGTACTTTCTCCTGGCGAACCCTAAGAGCATTTCAAGCATCCAGCTCGCCAAGCGTTTAGGTGTCACCCAGAAGACAGCGTGGTACCTAGCCCACCGGATCCGTGAGGTCTGGAAGGAAGAGGAACCTCAACACTTCGACGGACCCATTGAAGTGGATGAAACCTACATCGGCGGTATTGAGCGGAACAAGCACCGTAAGGACAGACTTGGGGAAGACCATTGGTCTGGGAAGACGCCGGTCATGGGTATGAAGGACCGCGCTACAGGACAGGTGTCAGCGGTTGTCCTCGACTATGTGAGCAAGGAGGAGGCCGTCGAGTTCATCTTTTCACGAGTTGATGAAGGAACCCCTATCTATACAGATGATTCAGCGGTCTACTACATGATCCAGAACCGCAGCTCAGTCGCACACAGTAGAGGTCAGTACCGCGATGGAGATTGCTGGACGAACGGTATCGAGTCGTTTTGGTCGATGCTAAAGCGAGCCCACAAAGGTACATTCCATTCTATGTCATACAAGCACCTTCAGCGGTATGTCGATGAACTAGCTGTCAAACAAAGCACTAGAGACAAGTCACTTCTGCAGCGTATGGAGGACACGGCGAAGGACATGGTGGGGCTGAGCCTGCCGTACAGAGACCTCATCGCCGATTAGACAGTCGGTGTGCATCCCGTACTGCTGGGTTACACTAGAGTATGGGAGATCACAAACCCGAACCAACCGGAGATCTGATAAAGGTTCCACTTAGCCAGCTGGAGAAGCTGGGTAGGGGACTTGTTACCTCCGAGAGAACAGAACTCGATGACCTCCTAGACGAGGCCATCAACGAGGACCCAAACCTCGACTGATCGTAGGTGGGACCGGGTCTTTGGAAGGGGTTACCCGGTCCCGCCTACACCCTAGCGTGCTGGGGCGGGGCCCAGGTACTGCCGGTTCGTTCCGAGCTGTGGTAGTGACCGTGCAGATGGGCCGCGCCCCGGCACCTGTGGTACCATAGAGCTCGCCGTTCCGACATAGGGCTTGCCGAGCCCGTACAGCAATCCGAATCCAGAGATGGGTGCCGACGAGGCTCCCCTCGGTTCGGATTGCAACGTGTCGGAACGGCAATCGACACCCAGCTCGTTCCGAGGGGAGCCACCATGCGTCCGATGCAACGCTTCAAGCCCGAGCCTGACAATTCGGTCGAAGGATTATTGACCTCAATACGTCGAGCCGTATGGATCATCTGTTGGATTATGATGATCGACGTTGCCTTCAGCTTCATTCTATTGGCTGATATACCAACTTAGTGTGCCGGGGCCGGCGGTCTAGCGGCCTAGGCTGGGCGCCGACCCCGACACATTAACACCTTATCCTTCCGCTAACTAGAGTGGTTAGGGGCACCGCCGGACCAACCTATTCACTATCCAGGTTGCGTGACATCGGCGGTGCCTCACTACTACACAGAATTCAAGGTAAGTATATGATCCCCGTCGTATCGATGCCAGCGGCAACTACATCTCCAGCTACAACCACGCAACCCACGGCTCCTGAGACGACCACGACGAGAGCTGAGGGACTCGTAGCTGATGCCGGGGTAATCGACACCCAGGGAACAGGGGAGCCTGCAACCACGACGCCTGCGGCTGGGAGCGGCACCGGAGAATCGGCTGCAACCGAGGAAGAAGCCGAAGACAGGATGGATGCTGACGGCAGCGACTCGACGTACGAAGACGCGGATGCGTCGGTCACCACTGAGCCAGCGGACGAGCCCGAACCCGAGGAGCAGTTGGTGACAGAGCCAGAACTCGGACCCGAGTTGGATTCAACGCCAGACGAGCCGGTCGCGGAGCCTGAGCCGGAGCAGCAAGAGCCTCAAATGGAGGATCCCGCAGCGGCAGACGGCACCGGAAACACAACAAATACCGAGGACACAACTAGCACCGAGCCGGAATCCGCGCCGGGTACTTCCGAGGAACCCCCCACGACCACTGTGGCTTCCGAGATTGAGCCTGCTTCGGAGCAGCAGCCTGAAGAGGACGCAGCGTCCGTCATCGTGTGCTCTCGCGACGCCAGCGGCGTCTTGAAGTGCCCGCAAGAGATCCCTGACGACTATCGGTGCGAGAGCAACGATGAGGGCATGGTCTGCCATCCCCTAGGGACACAACCAGAACAGCCCCAAGAGGCGCCCGAACAGCCCCAAGGGGGCACAAGCACTGACACAAGCACAAGCGCGTGGACTCCCCCAGTGGCTGGGGCGGTACCCGACGTTCATCCCGACACACCGCAGCCCGAATGGGTGCGCCAGAACGGGGTCGTTGACCCCGACCACCGAGCCTACGACTACCCCCGGCTCACACATCGAACCCTCGCCTGGGCTGAATGGTGCAACGCGGTATGGGACAGTTGCCGCTGGTTGATGCACGAGATGTATCAAGCGCTCGACTACTTGGGAGCCGACCCGCAGTGTGTGCTGGGCATCTACACCCAGCGAGTCAACTACTACCTGTCCAAGGGCGCAGCAGCCAACTCATCTTATGCCACGGACACCTTCGGCTGGCACCTGTGTTCCACTGTGATCGACCCCATTGAAGGCGATCTTCCCACCGACAGGCCCGACACGGATGTTGGATATCGTCTCTCCGACCGCTCAGGGATCACGCTCTCAGAACGCTGCCGGATCGTCCTCACAAACCCATTCCCGGACATTCAACTAGAAAGGCGACCCACTTTCGGAGAACTCAGGGACGGAGTTGAGCCGACACGGTTCGGGCAGGACTGCGATGCGTGGGCAACCTATGTCTTGGAGAAGGGTCTTAGTCCTTCTTCACCTGCCTGCAACGAGTCCTCTTCTCTGGCAGAGGAATGGATGGAGCACCACCACAACCAGCCCGAAGTCTACTTCCGTCCCCACTGCTAGCCGTTAGGGAAGACAGAGCAGTGAGCCTAACCGGGGCCAGCACAAAGAACATGAGACCCGGTGTCAGGGCACCGTCGCGCCGTACCGACAGCCTCCCTCTCTACGAGGCGGGAACCTTCAGATCCGCGAGGCGCCTTTGTGCTCGCATGCGACCCCCTCGTGGCCTCAGGCGGCATCGACATCCAAGCCGGCTCCGGCGGAGCACGCAGCCGCAATTGCTCGACTCGAAGGCTCCCGCCGCCTGAAATGGCTGTTCGCCGGGACTCGACAACGCCACCAGCGACCTCGCGTCCGGGCCCTCCGACATCAGCGAACACCGGCGTCGCGCCCGCCCGAAGCCACGCGTGCGTCGCCCCTTCATCGGGAGCTACCGCTTGCTTGAGCGTTCCGGGATCGATATGGTCCATGTGAGCCTCTATTGGGGCCATATCGGGGCACCCGCGCTGTCTGCTAGGACGATTGGGGGGTGCCCCGATGCCTTGTCAACAGCAGTAGCTGTTTCCACCACCCCTTCGCAACCATTGGCCTTGACAGCTGCCGGCGCATCTACAGCCGCCACCGGGGGCGTCCCTCAGCGATGCTGAGCATATGACCAGGTAGAGATCTATTTTGTCGATGACGTATGAAGGTGTGACGCGAACCCGAAAGAGTCCCCGGCGCGTGCCCGGGGTCGGGGCCAGGCCCCGGCCCCGAGCGCCCATGACGCAATACCGCCCTCCCGGCACGACCCTGTTCGTTTGCGGGCGCCTCCGTCCCGCAGGCCCTAGCCCGTCAACTATGCGGCGGCTGGCATCTGGCCCGATAGCCCCCTCGATCCATGCGCGCCGTCGGAGGCCCGACTAACCCAAGATGTCACTCAACGTCTCCAACCTCGACTTCGGAACATGACTGCCTACCGCGCCACCCAACGCGGCGGCCTACACACCCAGACCATCCACAACATCCTCCTGGGCCGGAACTGGCCCGACCTGCACACCCTCGCGAGACTCGGTCGACCACCTGAGCATCAAGACAACCGGTTGCGGCGGGCTACTGGATCGCCTTCGCAGCGAGAGGCGAGTCCGCTCAGTTGCGCAGGGTTCTCTGTGATCGGCGCCACTGTCCATGACGGCCCGTCGACAAGCGCCGTTGACATGGCGCCACCCGAGACATCGCTGTGGCGGCAAGGCTGATCCGGGCCCGGTACGACCACGCAGCCAGCGGACTCTCCTGTCGAGCTGTTCCTGACTTCGGCGCGCACGTATCTTACCTACCCCGTACCCATGACGGTAACTGCTACACCCATAGGCTCACACGGGCGGGACGGACCCGCACTTGCCATGAAATGGAGGCACCAATATGGAGATACCGACCTGGGTCACTTCAAACCTCGCATACTTCACCGCCCTGTGCGTATGGGCGCTCTTTCTCAAGAACCTCATGACGGAAAGAAAGAAGAAGAGACATCAGCAAGAACGTGCCGAGCAAGGCTTACTTAAGGAGTGGTGGAGCGACTCCAAGTCACAGATTGTGAACTGGCGGAAGACTCTAGATCTGTTGAAGGACGCCATAGAAGCGACAGCGAACCTTATGGCGCTTATCGGCGTTGTTGTCATCTTGGTCGCAGCATTCTATCTGATGGCGGCATTGCCCTTCGCGTTGCCTTCTGCGGTTCTGCTACCGAGCCTTGGCGTCGCCATCGTTGGCGCCAGCGTCCTACTTGTGGTCGTTCACAAGCTCACTGAGCAGCCGCCTGCCGACAACGGCAACTAAGACCAAAGACTCGCCCGGCTCTCAGCTACTAGGACCATGGAACGGGCTGGCGTCGCATGTGCTCGTGCGCTGGGAAGTGACGGCTAGGCGGTCCCGGCATCAGGGCATGGAGGTTGGTTGACGCACGCGCCCATCGGATGACTCACGCTCTCGAGAATTCAGTAAGCGCCGCCGTTGGCGGCGGGTCCCCGACGCTGCCTGATCCCGCTATGAGAGCGCTGATGTTTGCCTCCGCAGGCACCTGAGGCACCCAGCGGCCTGACGGGCAGCGTGGGACTGCTGGCTACGATCTGTGTGGTGGCCGAATCCGATCCAGCGTCCGGCGCGGACGAGTCATTGCCGTGGTCGTTGTTGCCCGAGCCGCCGGAGTTGACCGGTCTGGACGCGGCGATGGGTGACCTCGAGGAGGCGATGCAACCGTCCACACCGATGGTTGAGAGCATGCGACTGCTGGAATCGGCATCGTTGGTGATCTGCGACCTAGCGGACCGGATCGAGGAGTATCTGCCGAGAGCCGAGACAACGCTGACCCTGTCACTGCGTGGCTGCGGCCACGACCCTGCGAAGGCCGCGGCTGGCGCGGCAGCGGACCGGATGCTCGCCGGGTTGCGCCACCTGGCCGACGCCTCGCGTTCATACGCCGTCACGCTCGACGATCCCGACATGGACGACAGCGCTGCCAGGAGAGAACTTCACACAGCCCGCGCCAACGCGTTCGCCAGTCTGAGGGCACTACGTAGGCAGGAGTGATCTATCGGAGCGCCGTGTTGATCTTGCCAATGAGGGCAGTCCACGAGTCGCGTTCGTCGCTGGTCAGGTCCGCGGCCGTGTGGTCACGTGTCGGTGGCGTTCTTGAAGCTGTCAGAGAGTTCGGCGAGCTCTCGGCTCGGATCGTGGCAGGTTGTCGGAGACCCTGACGCGACCGGTTGTAGGTCCGCGCCAGCACAGGACAGTACAGGACCGCAGCATGCTAGACGGGCTCTAGGCCGCTGTTATCCCAAATTCGGCGCGTCGATGCGGCCGCGTATTTTTCGCCGACTCGAGCAAAGGAGACCAAAGATGGAGCAAGCCCTAACAGTCGTGTCTTGGGTTTGGGTTCCGGTCGTGGGAGTGTTGATCCCCGTGTTGCTGCTGCGCAACGGCATCAGTGCAGAGGGGCTGCCGATTCTCCGATGGATCTGGTGGGCGGCAGGCGTTGCGGCGGACACCGCGGGGAGGTTGGCAGCTGTCGTAGGCTTCGTGCTCCTGCTCGTGTATAGCTGCGCGAGCGTTGTCGACTCGGTCGGCTGGCTGGGTCTCGTGGGTGTAGCTGCGGGTTCATTAGCCGCTGGAGTGCCATTCATGCTCCTCGTCTGGCGCAGATACCGACAGCAGCAGCACGAACGCCGACGACCGGAGTAAGTCGGCAAAGGGCTGAAGTCCCCACGGTCTTCGATCTGGGCACAGGTTGCGACAACCCTGCCAGAAGGAATCTCGCCCTCTCAAATGGGGAATGTCCCCGAGCCGGTGTCAGAGCACCACGGTTGACCTGCCATAGTGCAGGCGTAGAACTGCCCAGAGGTGGGATCCTTCAGAGCTTCGCAAACGTCACGCGGGATCCCAAGACCGTCTGACAGGCGACGAGCGACTCCTAACCGACCGGCTGGGGGCATCGAGCCCCAGATGTTGTCGAACGGGTCGTCGCTAGGTCAGTGGGAGCCTTGCCTTCTTGCGGAGCGTGGCCGATAGTTCCGAGGCGTCATGCTGCAACTTGAAGCACAGCTCGCGCCTGAACGCGAACGCTTCTTCGTGTTCAGGAGGGAAGACATCATTTTCTAGATGGCCCAACTCCTGGCCGGCTCTGATCGTCGCGAGCGGCAGCGACAGGATTCGGTTGACCCGCTTCGGGTTGATGGACGTCCAGTCCACCTCGGCGGGAAACTCCGGCCCGGTCGGCATTGGGAGGCTGAAATGCCGAGTGCTCCCGGGGCCCTCGGACCAGTCTCCTTCGTCATCGATGGTTGCCGGATCCTGAACTGCGCTAGGTGCGCCGCAAGGGCTGTGTGAATGTTGGGCAGCTCGACCAAAGGACGCTCAGCGTCTTCTCAATCCTCGCGTCTCTATGAGGACGCTGAACGGTCGCTCCATTGAGCCGCTTACGGCTCCCCTGGCTCTCAGGGAATAGGTGCCGTCCGGAAGTTGCCTCGGCCCGGTTCGCTTTGCAGCCGCGCTAGGGCCTGACGCTCAGGAGAGCGGAGGACTAGGCCCTGGGCTTGCTCCGCGCACCGGAGCACGCTGCGCGCTCGTGACGGGTCATGGTCCACTGGTCGCCTGTGGGCATTGGCTGGCAGTTGCATCGCTGCCGGTGCCGGTTGAACAACCCGAGGTCGGCTTGGTACGGGATGCTCACCGTCACCGTGTCGGCCATAGATCCGAACTCTAGACACTGCCTGCGCCAGTCGCGGTCGAAGGTGCCGCCGACCGGGAGTATCGGCCGCTGGGGTTAGTCGCCGAGGCTTGTGACCGGCGACTACCCGCCCGTTTCGATCCCATCCTCACACTTCCCGCCACCCCAAATCGGCAGGTTCTTCTGCTACGCACCTCAAGACCGACGAGCAGAACCCGGGCTCGTCACCCTCGCACTGCTCGCACGGCCAGACGACACCGGCACCGAAGCCCCAACAATCATCGCCCTGCACCGCGACATCGCAGACAAACTAGCCGTCAACCTTGTCCGATATGCAGCCACGGTACGTCAGGCTGATCCTCGTTGAGAAGGACGTTCTGAGCCTCACCGGGTACTCCGGCCGTACACCCGCATCGCTATACAAGAATTCGTTTCAAGAGTCGAGCGGCGGATGCCCCAAGATCGTTGATATTTCGAGGATCTTGGGACTCACGCACCGACCCCAGGGGCGTCCAGCGCTCCTAGCTGCGGCGGCGGCTACACACGCAAGCAATCGTCGAGGGATTGGCTCGACGCGCTCAGGACCCGTGCTCGGTTCGTAGACGGAACTGTCGTGCCGGGCGACTAGCCCCAGTGGTTGGCTTGGTACTCCAGCATGTTGTCGCCGTGGAGCTGCTTTGTGGCGTTTCCGATGCGGACCCAGAATTCGGAATGGCCGCTGCCGCCTTCGTGGGGCTTGGCGAAGACCGGCTTGGCAGATGATGAAGCCGATACAACGCAGACGTCCTCGTCTGCGACGCTCTCGAAGCTGATGTGGATGATTCCGGCGGTGGTCACCGAGAGGCTGGCGTCGAGCAGTTGGCGTAGGAACAGCTCATAGCCGTCTTTGTTGCCTTTGCGGAGGGTCTGTAGGTCCGGGTCGAGGCCGACGATGTTGCCGTCGTCGTCGACTCCGATGAGCAGCTTGCCGCCTTGGGCGTTGAGGAACCCGCAGGCGGTCTTGGCGATCACGTGCTCTATCTTCTTGTCGGTCTTGTCGGCGTGGAGGTTCCAGCGGGCGGTGGACTTGAACTCGACGGTCTGCGACTCGCCAACTCGCAGCAGTTCGATGACGCCTTCTGCGGGCTCGGGGGCGCTGTCCTCCCAGAGCTTGTCGAATCCGTCGCGCACTACAGCTGCCAGTAGCGTCCGCCTGCGCTCAAGGAAGGTTGCGTAGTCGAGTTGCGCCCAGCCCACGGGCAGGGCGTGCCAGTAGATCTGGCGCTCGAGCTGGTCGGGATCGAGCCTGGTCGTCATCGCTGGCCAGTAGGTGAGAGGGTCGTCGTCGGAGATGTCCGCATTGTCGGGCCAGTCGAGGTAGGCCATGTTCGCGATCGCGTTGACCTGACGGACTCCGGTGATCCCCTTGGCCTTGAGGTGTGCCTTCGGGAACAGGTGGTGTCGTTCCACTGCTCGCGGCGCGGTAACGGCTGGATCGAGCAGGTCGCGAATGCGTAGATCGCTGAACAGTGCCTCGGCGTCGAGGAGGTTCAAGGCGGCCTGGTACGCCGTCAGCACGGGCGACCTGGCTGCTGAGGTGTCGAGCCGGTTCGGAAGTGAGATGAGCCAGTAGTCGTTGGTGAACGTGGCCCGCACTAGGCGGTCTAGTTCGTCGCAGAAGGCTTGTCCTCCGTTGTTTGCGAGCGCGGCTAGGCGGCCGAGATCGGATTCGATTTGGGACTCGTAGGAGCCGGTGTAGCGGCCTGTCGTCTGGGCCATGAAGAACCAGCGGGCGATGACCCCTCTCAGCGTCTTGCGGTCTAGGCCGAAGTCGCATCGGCCGATCAGCCACAGCATGTAGGAATAGATGAGCGCGTTCTGGGAGGTCACCATGCGGCTGCTACGGAATCCTGCGTGGATGAGGCACTTGAGGTACTCGTGCCAGTTGCTCAGATCCAAGACCTGATTCTGAGCATGAGCAAGAGCCTCGAACTGTGCGGTTCTGCGAGCTTCGGAGACGTCGCCGGTCTCCAGGTCCTTCCCCCTCAAGATGTTGTAGACGTGGCTGAGCCGGCCCCGCCGGAAGGCGAGCCCGACCCCGGCGCGAAGCAGTTGGTCAGGACTCGGCTCGATGAATGCGTTTCTTGATGATGGCCCGGTGACGGTCCTGTCCACGGCTTGGCGGCAGAACTGCTCAAGCTGGCGTCGACCCTCCTCCCAATGAACCGACATGAGCGTCAAGATGAAGTCGGACTGCTTCAGCTTCACGCCCTCGGAGTTGGTTCGCACGAAGATGTCAGCGACATCCTCCTCGTTAGCGCTCGAACTCAACTCGAGTACCTGGAATCGGAAGTCGCGCAGATCACGGACCCGATCGATCCGTTCCTCAAGACGGTCCTGTTCGTCGCTCCACCCGCCGTCGCGGTCGTCGGACGTTGCCCCTCGATGTGACCCGAGCCGCTCAAGAAAGGCCCGAACCGTCGATCTGTACCGGTCAGCCCAAAGCACCGTGATGTCCGAGATGAACTCGGGATCGCGTTGGATGGCTACATCGGTGACCTCAAAGCTCTCGTCGTCGGGGCGGAACGCGATGCGCATCTGTTTCTGCTGATAGCGGCTAGTGAGAACGGGACTGCCTGTTAGCACCGCGAACAACGAGGTGAGCCGTTGCTGGCCGTCGACAATGAGCAGCCGGGCCACGCCGTCGTTCTCGCCGCCGCCCACCTGGCGCACACCGACATCGGCTCCGGTCTCCCAGAACATCAGCGTTCCCACCGGATAGCCCCGGTACATCGAATCAAACAGGTCGCGCACCTGCGTCGCCGACCACACGAAGGGCCGCTGGATGTCAGGCAGAGCGATCTTGCCGTGCCTGATCTCCTCGATCAGAAACATCAGCGTGTAGCCGGTATCGCGATAGACCGTCGGTGACACAGCCCTTCCTCTCCCTCGCAGAGCCGCCACGCTATTGGAAGGCTGGACCCCCCGGTCTTGGATGCCATCTCTGTGGAGCTGCTGGGGCTCAGCGCTTGCCGCAGGCGAGTCGGTCGATTCGCTGCCACGCTCCCCGTCGTCGTCGTGGCTCCGGAAAGACCCCGTCAGGCTCTCAGACGTTTCGACTGCGGCGCCTATCTCCGTACGGGGCCCTGGATCGATACCCGTGAGCATTAGTTGGTGAAGTCTCCAGGCTCCGTCATTGCGAGCAACCGTGCAGATGGTGCGGACTGAGCCAAGCGACTTCAGAAGGTCTTCTCTGACGGCGGTTCTCGGCAGATCCGTGCGCTTCCAATCGACAGACACGACGTGCCGCTTGCCGGGGTCCGGATCGTCCCGGTACCAGTACGGTCGCGTCACAACCCCCAAGGCGATGGAAGAAGTCGTCTTGAGCGGCATCACCACCAGGTCACCCACCTCAACGTGGTACCGGAGCATCCAGAGCTGGCCTACGTAGGCGCCGACCGTGTGGTTGCTCCAGTCGGGCGACAGTTCGCGGAGCATCGCTCCCAACTGGTGACGGCTCGATACCGCCGTGAGATCTGGCAGCCCGTTCCAACCTCCACCACTCACACCGATCTGAAGGGCGAGTTCTTCGCGCTCGCCCCGACGGCCTGCGCGAATGAGCCATGCTGTTGGCGCGGCCCCTCGCTCTTCACCCGTCACCGGCCTGTCCGTTCTTCCGCGAGGCATGCCATCCAGAACTGCGAACGAAGGGAGTTGCGTGTGGCATCGACAAGTTGAGGATGGTTCTGCAACGGTGCAGGGCATCGCAATCGCCGAGTTGCTAGCCACGCTAAGGGAAAATTCACGAGTCTCCAGAATAATGTGAACGGAGCGCCGGTCGGGATGCTACAAGGTGCTCAAGATGTGAGTCTGGCCAGAACTCGACCGCCGGGTATTCTCCCCTAATCTCCCGACCTTCTCTCCATTCAACAGCATCCTGTGTGAACCTGCCTGAAGTGACGATGATGACCACGGCGAAGTTCCTGTCAGAAGCAGTCGGTGAAAGTCGACAGCAGACTCATCATTGGAGCCGTCGTATCCGTGTGCGTGGCCGCCGTGCGACCACTTCTTGGCATCGCCACCGGGCGGCTGCACAGCTTAGGAAACCGTAAAGTGGGTGAGGCGGACTTCGGGGGGCCAGGCCTCGCACGGCGGCAGCCCTCTACGTTCGCACCGTCAACCCGGGAACCGCCCCGCCCGGCCCTTCCAAGGATCCACGCCCGAGAGGCTCGCTAGGTCGATGCGGTGCTCTGGTCGTGCGCCCCGCACAGCGACCCACCCGCGGCTCCGACCCAAGGAATGGAAGCACTACTGCGCCCAGGTGCTTCTCTCAGTAAGCAGGCTTGGCCTCGGGCTCGGCTTCCAAGCATGACCAACCTCGCCTCAGGCGCCGTCTCGGTGCGTCCTGACCGCCACAAACGCACCCCCATGCGGGAGGATGACAATTGGCTCGTACGAGGAGGGCTCGCGTGCCTGGCCACCATTAGAGCAGGTTTAGAGCAGGTTTAGAGCAGGCTCAAGCTTCGTTGCAATATCAAAGAACCCCACTCTCGTAATTTCGTTAGAGTTATTCGATGTGTCGTGTCCAGTAGGCTCTTGGATCCTTCGCCGAGCGGCCTACCCACCTAATCAGGCCCTCAGCCTGAAGGGCGCGCAGGTGTCGAAGCACCGACGGGCGGGACTGTCCAATCGCATCGACTGCGTCGCCCGTACTGAGTCGACCGGCATCGTTGATCGCCCGCAGCAGCTCGCGGGCCCCCGGTGGTAGTCGCGCTTCAAGCTCGCGATCTACCGGCTGGCACGACAGCGTCAACCGGACGCTTCCTGCTGTCTGGCGGTACTCGGGATCTGCAAGTCCCGCAAGATGCATCTCATCAAAGATGCGCCGAATGCCTTCGCCGAGTTCCTGTCCGAAGTGCAGGTCGGCACAGACCCGCGTGATCCTCGGGTTGCGGGCGAATCGCGCGATGTCACGTGGCTGTCTCGGATCGACGAGTCCGGGAAACCGCCCGGGGCTCTCGATCTCGATCCGATCATCGAATATCTCGATGCGGATATGGTCGCCGCTGAGGCTGTAGGACCGGTGGACCACAGCGTTGACGAGCCCCTCAAGCCAAGCATCCTCAGGTATTAAGGGCAGCCGCTCGAAGCGACCTGCCAAGAGGGCGCGCCGTGTTGGCACCAGGCTGAACACGACCTCGCGGGCCCGGGCAAGCTGCCGAGGGATCGGCCCCTCAACGAGCACATCGTCAACCAGGCGCTGGCGAGCCCCCGTGCCGCGCTCGGTACCTTGGTAGCGCAGTACTCGAACATACGCCTCAGGGAGTGATCGCTGTGGATTGCTCCCAAAAAGCAGCACGGCGGCTGTGGTTAGATCCCCTGCGGCCGTCATCAGGTTTCGAGCCTGGAGGAGTCTCACGGAATCAGGGTGGGCGACAGCCTCCGCGTATTGGGCGAGCAAGCCCCGATCCAGGTCATCGATGCTGATGCCGCGTACCGGCGTTACTTCGAAGGAGGCTTGACCCTTGTCGTAGATCAGGTTCTGCCGCTGCGTGAAGTTCAACTTGCGCGTCTCGTCACCTACACGCAGGAAGGCTTGGTCCTTGTTGTCGGCGTGGACGTGCTCAGAGGACTCGACGGTGACGACCAGTAAGCGGTTTGGTGTGTTGTTCGCGTCACGACAATCCACCATCTTGAACTCACAGCGCACCGGCGGACGCGTAAAATCAATCGCCGCCTGCTGCCACGCGGAAAGTTGCTTAGACCCAGCGGAGTCGATCCCTTCGACTCGACCACCGTGCAGTCCGACGACGACCATGCCTCCCTCGGCATTAGCGAAGCCGATGAGAATCGGAGCCAGTTGCTTGGAGCCGACGCGAACGCTCTTTCGGTCGAACCACTGGTCCTCGGCCAGCTCCAACAGCGCTGCACCGCACCTGTCGGGGCCCTGGGCTAGCGCCTGCTCCGCCGCGACCGTAGTCATGAAGCTACTATAACATTTTTAGAGTAGATGCCAGTAGCACTGGGTTTCCAGATGACCGTCGCAGCAGGTTCACGCGGGCGGCAACGGCTACTCGGAGTGCCGGCGCTGCCCGATCTCAGCCCGCCCAGGTAGTCAGTCAGCGACCTCGCGCGGCTCATGCGCCCCGCACCAGTCAATTTCCTTCACTATCGGCCACCTCGACCGGGTAGCTGACGCTGCCATGGCGCCCGTGCGCGGCACGAATACCACTGACGGCGGTGCGCCATGGCACTCGCCCTTCTGACCTTCGGTCGGCTGCCACCATCGGCACGTCTTGCACGTCGATCTCTCGCCCATACTCGGCTCCCTTCAACGTGTGTTGCGCCCAGACTACGCCGACGGCCCGCCGCTCTTCGATGATCCGGCCGGTGCGATGCAGAGTCAGGGGTCCAACAGCACGCCGTTGGCTTCCTCGAACGTGATCGACGCTGCGATTTCTTGGATCGTAGGCCAGCTGAGGCCAGTGTTGGCGAAGATAGCGGCGTAGGTCTTGGTAAGTCGGGTTCTTGCGTCGTCGATGTGGGCGGGGTTGGTGCCTGTGGGCATTGTTGCTTCTTTCTTAGTGAATGGCTCCCGTGACTCGAGAACCGATGGGTGCCGCAACATCCGACCCTCGACACCGCCGACCAGGATGGGCAGCGCTTCGGAGAGGACGACTCGGACGGTAGTAGACTTCGGAAGCGGTGAGGCTCAATCCACCGTAACAGCGCGTTGGGATGTCCAGAAACCGTTAGCGATTGTGCCGGATTGCGTCGCGGGACTTGCCATTGTTCGCGACTCGGGCGACAGCAGCTTGGACATGACCGCCAACGGCGGGAAGACGCTCCCCGATGGCACCACGGATGATGAAGCCGTCTTCGACGAGCACGGTGTCGTCGGCGGGAGCGGCTACCTCAGCCAACTACGCCGTCAACGATCGCGCTTAGCGCTACACCTGCGAGCGTCGGCCCGAGGGCCGCTCCGGCTGTGCGTACCTTCTCGGCCAGAGCCTTGAGGTGGGACCGCTCCTCATCGTCTACCGCTTCGTTACTCGCTGCCTCCAATGCACGTGCCAACGCGATCGCTAGCGCCGTCATCGGGTCGGCAGGCCATTCCCCCAAAGCCTTCCGGCCCTTGGGCAACAACTGAATGCCCATGTGGTTGTGGGGATGACCGCTAGTGGAAGGGTTCTCCCGAACTGAGATGTGTTCGCTGCACTCAAGAGAGTCCACTTGGGGACCAATCTCGTTGACGCTCTTGCCCATCCGCTCAGCAACTTGCTTGATGGAGCCACCCCACCAATTCTTGCCGGCGCCGCTCTCCTCGGCCTCCATCCCTTGCACGGCCCGGAGGATGGGCATGGCGATGTCGTTCCAAGTGTCTCGCACCGGGTTCAGCTCCTACGGGTCGGCCACGGCACCCCACGATAGGGAGTGCGATGACAAGCCGGGATTGGGCTGCGGTTCACGCTCTAGGCACCGGGTCAACGAGCAGGACGTACATCTCCTAACAACCTGACGCCAGCGCGTTCGTACAAACCGTTAAGTGATCTCATAGCTCCTCCCGCGGCCTCATCTCTCGTCGTCGAGCGCCCGTTCTAGGTCGTACAGGTTGAACTCTGCGAGCCGGTCGATGATGTTCAGGCAGCGGACTCCGGTTTCTTGGTCTCCCTGTCGGTATAGGCGTAGCACCACGGTGACCATGTGGAGACCGGTGAGCGCGCTGGCCTTGGATGGGTCTGCGAGGTCAGTTCCGCAGCGCCACAGCGCCGGCCCGAAGCCACCGCAGCAGTAGCGGCCAGCGCCTGAGCGGAGCACCTCGCGGGCCGCTGTACCGTGGCCCCTACCGATGAGACAACAGCAGGGAGCATCGATGTCTGAGTCCGGCCTAGACCCCCTCGTGAAGAAGACGATGGAGATCACGCTGAGCCAAGTCAACACAAGCATGCTCCACCCCAATGACCGAGAGCGGTGGCTTAGCCTGTTCCCGGCGCTTATAGCGGCGGGATGCACCTGGAACATCAACGACATCTACCGATGGCTCGATGAGCACTGGCCGGTCGACCCCGACGAAAGCGGGATGGACAACCATTACGCCATCGAGATCTACGCCTGGGCCGAAATGGCCCTCTACCAATCCAGCGAAACCGGCTGGAGAGACTGGGCGGAAGGCACCATCGAACACGCCAGGGAACAGCTAGGGGGATAGCTGCCACCCAATACGGCTCTCGGCCACCCTCCCTCAACGGCCCCCCAACATCAGAACCTCCGCACGCGCCGACCGTAAGGGCTGAACCGGATCGGCGACCCGGTAGCCGGCAAGGGTTTAGGAGCGCGGAACTATGCGGCGCTCCTGCCTGTCGCCGGGCTTGAACAGGCGTAACACTGTGTAGGTCTCCTCCGTGTTGTTGTCTCCGCCACGCGACTTGGCGACCACCCACACCTCGTGGAAGTAGTCAAAGGTGATGGCGTCCATGCTGGGGTGAGGTGACGGCGAGCCGGGGCCGAAGAACTCGTTGAGCAACGATGCTGGCTCCATTTCAAGCATCACAGCCAGCCACTTCAGATCGGGAGCGTTGTCCAGTTGCGCGTTGGCGGCCTTGGCGTTGATGCACTCCTGGATCGATGGGATGAGCCGCCGGTAGTCAACCCGCCCACCCTGGGGGGCATTGCCATAGGTGCATACCTCCCCGCCCCCGCTCCCCACGTGCTGGGGCACCTTCACCACATCCACAAATCGGGTGCCACCGCAGTAGCGCATCACCTCTGGGTCTAGGCGCAACGCCCTATCGGCCGCACCCTGCATCTGCCGTGGCGAGTAGCTCCTGCCTTCCACCGACACCAGCACATCACACACAGCCTTCATCAACTCACGGAGAGGAAGATGTCTGTTGGCGGCGGGGGTGTGATCCGACGCGAAGACGGTCCACACATACGACAGACGCTCATCAGACCAGCGCCGGGCCGAACCGTGAGGCGAAAACGACTGCGCAAACCGGACCCCTGCCTCGTCGGTACAGCGCGTGACCTCTACATCGGCGACACGCCCATCGATCATGAACACCCTCCAGTCGGGCGTCTTGACGCTTCCCGACGGCACGAGCCGCTCACACCGCTCCACATCCTCAGCCGCGCAGATGGCGTCAGCAGCGGCCCGCTCGTCCTCTCTGGGTTCGTGTTCGGCCACAGCGAGCGACGCTACCCACCCAACGTTCTGCAGACGCGGTGTCGAGCCAACATCCCTTAGCTGGCTGACCTGGAGCCACAGTAATTGCTTGCTGGCGGACGGCCCGATGTATCGGCACTCGCGGCGAAGCCGCTATGGGGGCGTCGCGTGGCGTGGTGGAATTTGGGGTTGAGCCTCGGTGACTAGTTGCCGGCTGTGAGCTCGGCTGTGGCGAGGCTGTCGCGCTGGGGGTGGAGCGGGCTCATGGAGTCCTCTGAGAGGTAGCGGCGGTCACTGGCCTGCCACTCGTCGTGCAGGTCGGCCAAGATGGCGCCGACCAACCGGATGGCGGAGGCCTCGTTGGGGAAGATCCCCACCACGCGTGATCGTCTCTTGATCTCTTTGTTGATTCGTTCGAGGGGGTTGGTGGACCAGATCTTCTGCCAGTGGGCCTTGGGGAACCCGGCGAAGGCCAGCACCTCGGCTCTGGCTTTGTCCATGAGCGGGCCCGCTTTGGGGAAGCTGGCGGCGAGCTGGTCGCCGACTTGGTCCCAGGCACCGGTGACGGCGTCGGGTTGGGCGAAGATGGTTCTGAACAGCGCGGCGGCCATGTGCTGGTGGCTGCGGGGCACCACCGCGAGCAAGTTCCGGATGAAGTGCACCCGGCATCGCTGTCGGGCCGCGCCCTAGAAGTGTCGTTCGGCGGCAGCTGCGAGCCCGCGGTGCGCGTCGGAGATGACTAGGCGCACCCCGTGAAGGCCGCGGTCTTTGAGGCTGGCGAGGAACTGCTGCCAGAAGGCTTCGCTCTCGCTGTCGCCGATGTCGCAGCCCAGGATCTCCCGGTTGCCGTCAGCGGTGATCCCTGTGGCGACGACGGTGGCCATCGACGCCGGCTGGGCGACGCTGTTTCGCACATTCAGATAGGTGGCGTCCAAGTAGACGTAGGGGAACTCGATGTGGTCCAAGCGCCGGGTGCGGAACGCCTCGACTCCCTCGTCGAGGCCAGCGCAGATGCGCGACACCTCAGAGCGAGAGATACCGGACTCCGCGCCCAAAGCGGCCACCAGGTCATCGACAGACTGCGTCGACACCCCGGCCACATAGGCCTCCATCACCACCGCCCACAGGGCCCGGTCGATGCGCCGGCGTGGCTCGAGCATCGACGGAAAGAAACTGCCCTTGCGCAACTTGGGGATCTTCAGCTCCACGTCGCCGGCCTGGGTGGCCAACAAGCGGCTGCGATGGCCGTTGCGCTCGGTCACACGCGTGTCGCTGCGCTCATAGCGACCGGCGCCGATCGCCTCAGCCGCCTCAGCCTCGATCAGCTCCTGGAGCACCAGCTCCACCGCCTCACGGATCAAACCCGAGCCACCTGAGGCGCGGAAGGTCTCCCACAGCTGCGCCGTGGCAGAATCAGACAGGGTCATCGGTGTGTCCTCCTCGATGAGTCGGTGAGTCTCTCACCGAGGATCACGCCGATGGCCCCCCTAGAGGTGGACCCCACCGACTACCTCAAAGTCCACCACTCGGCGGGACGCTGCCACTCGTATTCGCGGTCGCCTGCATCGCCGTCGCTTACAGCGGCCGCGAAGTGGCAGGAACGGGGCTTCAACTCCGAAGAAGAGTGCTACCGGATCCACGGCTACGACGGGGGCAGCATCTCCACCGAGGACTTCCGCCGCTACGACTACTGGTGCGGCTGATCTGCCACCGCAGTCGCAGGCCCGCGTTATGGTGTAACCGGGGTTGACAACCTCCGCTCCCGACCGGCAAGGAGCCCCATGATGGCAGCGACAGATCCTCGGGCCGTAGCGACTCAGGAACTCGGCAAGCATCTCTTGGAGGCACGAAAGGGCATACAGGCCCTGAAGGCTGACATGATGGAGATGGGAGACAAGCTCTCCGCCGATCTCGACGACACCAACGAACGGCTAGACACCCTCCAGGAGAAGGTCGCAGAGGTCATCGACGTGCTAAATGATGTTGTCTCATACCTAACAGAACAGGAGTCATCGCGATGACCGTCATGCCTGGAACCGCCGTCACGACTCGCACCAAGATCGAGATGCAGGAGGACTATGAGGATTTCACGTCGGCATGGGCCGTGGTGTGCAAGCGCGTGGACGAGTTCGTTGAGGATCATCCTGGTGCTCGCATCACGATCGACGACAGTGGCGGCTGGGCACTCTTGATTTCCGTGCGAGCAGGGCGATAAATGGCCGATCCGAAGCGTCGAAAGCCGGACCGGTGGGACGGCTGGGACGACCCCGACTAGGAACCCACCCAAGCCGAACTAGAAGAACCCATCACCCTCCAAGACGCCGAAGACGCCACCCCCGAAGACGTAGCCCGCGCCGTCATGCGCCCGCTCAAGGGACCGCGCCCCAGCTCCTAGCCCTGTCGGGGTCTCGGCACCATCCCGTATAACCCCCAGCCGGATAACTCCTCGGCATGATGACCTCCTTGTGGTCGACATGCCCGAGATTCAACTATCCCCACTACGCAATACCCGGGGCACACCACAGCCTGCGTGAAGACCGGTGAGGCTCACTGCGATACAGGACCGCCCAACCAAGCCACCAGGAGCACACCCGTCTAGCCTTGGTTGCCCTATGGCCAGATACATGATCCGCGAAGAGGGCAAGAACGGCACCGTCGAGATCCTTGATGATCGGCTCGTGCGCGAACGCAAGAAGCGCATCGGCAAGACCGACGTACAGACGATCCCGCTGCGGTCGGTGAGTGGCGTTCACCACGACCGCAAGACCCTCGGCACCGACCTTGTGCGCCTCGACGTCGGACCCGTTTCCTATGAGTGGAAAGTCAAGAACGCCGAAGAGATGGTCGCGGAACTGCACAGCAAGATTTTCTCGGATGGCTGAATTGAGGAGTCCAGCGGGGTAGCAGCTGGAATGGCCGAGGCGAAGCTCTGACCTCAGCGTTTCCGAAACACAGCCTTGTGGCGACGAGTAGCCGCTGCCGACGAGCGTCACGGCTGCAAGTCCGTCGATCCTCCTGTCTGTCGTTGCGGTGGCCGTGCTCGTCGTCGTGGCCGTCTTCTGGTTGCTCGTCAACTTCCCGAGCCTCGCTACGCGGAAGCAGGGTGGCGGGAGCAAGCGGGGCAGGCGACGGCGCTGACCGCTGTTTCTGAGGCTTCACGATGCACCATCGACGCAACCTCCAGGTCAGACCGGCTGAGTTCCGGCAGCGTGTGCGACGATTCCCGCGGGACGATCTGCTGCGAGGCATCGCTCAGGCGTCGGCTCGGGAAGTCCTCAATCGGACCTCATCGCCAGACACACACGAAGAGAAACTCAGCGTCGTTAGGGAGGGGTACCTGTTCCAGATCGCCGGAGTCTGCGTCACACACTGCAACAACCACCGCAACCCAGTTGTTGATGATGCAGCCGTTGGCGACCTGCTTGACGGCTTCTTCTCCACACGGCCCCCCGAACTCGACGGCTCGCGTGAACTCAGGACGTGGCAGCGCTATCTGTCACGGGTCGCCTACATACAGATGCCGTACCAGTTGTCTCCGTGGGAGCCGTTGGCGCGGACTCTTTGCTTGTTCGGCGAGGACCGTAGATTCGGGGAGCCTGTGTTTGAGAACCGTCGCTGGGAGGCGATCCTCGGGATCACTCTTGAGGAGTTCTTGAAGATCGCCTTCATCATGTATGCCGCGGCGGTCCGCAACCCTGGTGGCATCTTGCGTGAGACCCTGCTGGCTCCGAATGTCCGCCCGGCATTCGAGCCGGTCGGAGCGGAGCGAGCGTTGCAGGTCGTGGACTCCTGGCTTGCCCGCCCTGTAGCTGATCTCGCCCAGCTAGGCCAGGAAGAAACCCTTGACCCTGATGATCTGTGGAGATTCAACCCGTTCTACGAATGGCCCATAGCGATCATGGACGACGGCACCTACGTCACTCCCAGCCCACTGGGAGTGTTGCGACGATTCGGGCCGCAGGGCATGTACTTCATTGGTCGCGACGCCGTGGATGCCGACGCGAACCCAGATGCGTTCCGAGCCTTCACCAAAGCGCTGGGGCTTCGGTTCGAACGATACATCGGAGTTCAGCTTGGGTTCATCCAGCACGCGCAGCTTCACCCCGAAATCGTCTACGACGACGAACAAAGGAGCGTTGACTACATCATCGAGACCCCCGAGGTGCTCGTCCTCGTGGAGGTCAAGTCCGTGGCACCCAACATCGACACCCGCTCAGGCATCTTCCCGGACAACGGCGATGTGGAGCGCAACATCCAACGAGCCTGCCAACAGATCACCAAGTCAGCGGCCCTCATCGAGCAGGGCCACCCTGACTTCCCTGCTCTGGATGGCCGTCAAATGCGCGGCCTCGTCGTCACCCGAGAGCCGTACTTCAATCTGCCTCTGCCGTTCCTCACCGATGTCGTCCAGCCTGCATCCATACCAACGACTGTCGTCTCATCACAAGAACTAGAGGTCGCGATCCCGGCTTTGTATGAGGCTGTGGACTGCGGCACAGCGTTACTCGGCGCTCTGGCATCAGAGGGCGACGCCGTCAAGACTTCACTCAACCCGTTGCCTGTTGACCGCAACCTGCTCTTGGACGAGATCGCAGACCGGTGGCGCGACGAGCACCGGCTGATCGATCCAGAAGAACTGCCGGATGGCCCTGCCGAATAGGCCAGCCGTCGCCGCGATGCGTCAAGCGGTTCGCGAGCCAATCCGGCCGACGGCCTACCCGGACGCTACGACCTCACAGCCACACCGACCGGATGCCCACATACAAGTCGACGGTTCAGAGGTCATAGCGTTCGTGAGGTCGTTCCGAAGCTAGCCGAGGCAGTCGCCGACGGACACGGCGAGAAGAACAACGAGTAGCAGCAGAACAACCACGGAACCCCAACTCGAGATCCACTCCCCGAACCGCCTAAGTGCCGGGAAGCGTCCGGTCACCGACGAGTCTCTTCGCGAACGGTGACTCGTCTTGGCCGTGGGGACATTTCCCCATCCTCCGCTTAGCGCGGCCACTGCATGTACACACCCCTCCTGGGCGAGACAGCAGTCAGGAGGCCGGACCCCCCTCTCGTCATAGTCCCTAAGGATGCCGAGGAGCCTGTTGCACTCGCTCCAGGCGGCCCACTGCGGGTCGGTATCGTCGAAGGCCAGTCTGCTCAAGGCGAGACTCATCCGATCTTCGTGATACCGGCGCCCTTTGGGATCAGCAAGGCACTGCCTCACCGCCTGTCGAATCTCTATGAGCGGTGCAGCCATGGACCGAGACGGTAGGACCGTTCGTCCGGCCCTGTCCACCAGCCTGGACATCGTGGTTGCGCGGCCGCGACGACATCACCAACCGCCTATCCGCAGTCGCCAGCTCCGTGGCGCGCCGCTCTAGCCGCCTGGGTCAGGATCTCAAGATGTGCAGACTTGGTCCCGCGAGAGCCGCGATTGGCGATTCTCTCACCCTCACTCCGACCTGAAATGCGACAGCTAGGTCTGGCTCCCAGCCGGTTCACAAGAAACGCGTCGGAAGCCGCTGTCAATCACGTAGCTCTTCCACCGCGGTCCATTCTCGGGAGCCTGATGTTGGAAGGCGACACTCGCCACACTCTGCCGAGCCGTCTTCACGCAGTGTTCCCATGGCATCGCAGCGTTCTCCGCAGCTGGCACAGCGCTTCCGGCAGATGGCGCGGCGGTCACGCTTCTGCGCGCGATGGCGCCTCCTCGCTTCATCACGACGTGCGTGCTCTCTGATGGCGGCGTCAAAGCTCTCTCCCCATACCCGCTCCTCGTCGCTGGTCATCTTCCAACGGCGAGGCACGAGCACATGCCCAATCTTGCACAACACGAGTTCTACTACCCTGTCCGTGCGGCTGGCCTGCCTGATAAGGAGCCGATACCCCCGCGGGGAAGCCCACCGCCACGCAAACACCCGCGCGACGAATGCCTCCCGCCTATCGCGTAGCTTCGGCCGAAGGAGAATCAGTGCAACCATTGCCGCTGCGATTGCGGCAAGGTCACCGAGAATGGATATCACGCTCATACCAGTGATGGTAGTACCGACCCGGTGCTGGACTGGTGCGCATCAGCCCCCAGTCACGGCTCGGCACCCCACCCATTGGGCAGACACCTTCCGGCGATCATCGGGGTGGGGAGCGGTCGTTCGCCTCGGTGTTCCCTAGCATCGCAGTTGCGGACAGGACTCCTCTGTGAGCATTCCCCAAATGGAGATGCTGGCCACCACGGCGACTGAATCCGCGATCTGGGTGAATCTGCTCGGCGTATGTGCTATGTCTGTGAGCGCTAACCCGACAAGACTGGGCACCACCATCACATGACCGGATCATTCGGCATTCGGCAGGCTCACAACATCACACGATCACTTGAGCGCATTGCAGATGCCCTTGATCGGCCCGGCCCCGAGACCCCCACTGAGCGGACGGCGACGCTCATCCTGCGCGAGGCTCGCGAGCTGTCGCGCAAACAGGACGACCGGCTGCGAACACTACTTCGGCTCCCGCCCGGGTTTCTCGTCGTGTTCTTGTCGGCGGGAACCATCGCCGTTACCGCCTCGCCGGTGCTTGCGGCGCCTGCCGCTCGCTTCGTCTTCCGATATGCGCTCCTACTTGGTGCAGGCATCCTGATAATTGAGGGACTCAATCGCAGTTGGCGCGTCGCGCCTCTAATTGAGCAACTCCTGCGAGACTATGATGACGCTGACCACGGGCCGGCCGAACTAGAGCAAGGCCTGCTCAACGCCTATCAGACTCTGTTTGAACGCAACCAGGCGCTGCTCAAGCGCCTCCAGTGGGCCGTCACCGCACACGCACTGTTGGCTCTGTCTGGCTTCGTCATCCTCCTGCTCGGGTTCAACACGTTACCTTCCTGACCATGGACGCGCATCACCAGGATCGCAGCAGCGGTTCCTCACGCCCTGAGATCCCCGACGTCCAGACCTACACCCAATCCCAGGGGTATCTTCCTGAGGCGTTGTTGGTCTGGATGGATTGGATCGAGAAGCTCCTAAAGCTCGTCGCCAATCGGCGCTCTCGCCGGGCGTTGAGCGACACCCCTCCAACATGAGACGACCATCCGCCTAAGCCACGCGGAGACGTTGACGCCTGCTCGATTCAACATCGGCGGCACTCCCAGTCAGGGATCGTTACATCGACTGGCCCCCAGATCGTGTCCGTCCTCGGCACCCACTCATGGCCGAGGCATGCCGCCATCGGTGTGGTTCTTGCTGTTCATATCTGACAGGCCATCCGAGACTTAGGACGTAGCTTCAGCTCTCCGGCCCCAAGTCCGTAATCAGCCTCCTGATGGCTTCCTCGGGATACGGGACGGAGCACCAACTCGCGAACAGCCGCCACGCCAGTTCATACATCAGCAACGTATTGGTGGTGGCCCCTACCGCGATGGATAGGCGGGCCAGTGCATCCTCTTCGGTAGTGCCACCCGCGACTGTCACTGGGTCGGTATGCACAGACCTGCTGTAGACCGAGTAGATGCCATGTATCACTTCGGGCGGTAGAGGAAGGATGGCGAGTCCCTCCTTGACAAGCTCAGTAGGTCTAGGAAGTTCCTCAACCCAGGTGCTGACGGTCGGTTCCTTCCCGGCGATATTCTTTCGTCGGCATGTCCATCCTCTCTCCTTGACCCAATCTAGGAGCGACGCGCATTCCGCGGTGAGTTCCGCGATTTCTTCCTCGATGCCGGGCTTGTGGGGAGCAGCATCGAGCGAGAGCCTCGCCTCCTTCAAGCTGGTGTGCGTTGATTGGAGATGAAGTTGGCTGTGCCGCCTCAGCCGCTCGACCCAAGTAATCTCGTTGCTGCATAGCCAGAGACACGTAGCGACAGCTTCCAAGGCCATCCTTGCCGAAGCCTGAATGGGGTTTACCAGGGTTCTCTCTGCGTCAGAGCCGACAAGATAGATGCATGCCAACAGGTGCTCCCGAGCTGCGTAGAGCTTTAGATGCAGATGCAGGCGTGTCCCAGGGATGGACACGAGGTCGATCTTGGAGTCCATGCCCGAACGGTTCGCGACGGTGTTCTCGGCTGCCGCTTGTGACGAGGGATCAAACGCCTCAGTGCAGTGGGACTTGATGGCATCCAACTCCTTGATGATGTCGAGGGCGGCTCGGATGTGCTTGACCGGCGGCTTCTGCATCAGGCCTGGCCTCTCGGGCGTCGCTACTGGATGTTGCCGATGGCATTCTACGTATCCACTATTCGGGGACTTCCGCAGGGGCACTTCGCCCTAGCCTGTCATCCGTTGCTCGCAGGGGCAGCCCACCGACTCCCTTCAAGTGGGGCTCAGGAGGGGAATTATAACCCTGAGTGACAATCCGGGGGTCAGCCGGTAGGCTCCTGGTCCT
>VXML01000075.1 GCA_009841115.1 Gemmatimonadota bacterium
CGATGGGCGTTATTTTTGTAACATGTTGCTATTGCGATAGTTATATCGAATATGGTTATTGCCGTTCCCCTATCAATTCATGTTTTCTGAACGGGATGTAGATCGACGGTAGCGAACTTCTTTGGAGGTAAGCGTTCGGTCAAGCCGCAGTACCGAAGCCCTGACGAGTTCGCCCTTGATGGCGGTCAGGCCGCAGACGAGCGGCCCCCTCCACCTCCATCAGGACGCCGGGTGAGAGAGGAGCGATGAGGCCTGTGCCGCTTGGCTATCATACGATTCTATCGCTATCATCAGATAGCAACCATGCAATTCTTAGCCCGAGGAGTAGGTCGAATGCCCGATGCGAGCAAGATGATTCGAGTTTCCACTCAGTCGCTTGAGAAAGCCCGAGAGGCATTCGATGCCCTCATGGCGACCGGCAAGCAAGACTACCGGATCGTCCGCGGTCGGCCCCACTTGGACGAGAGAGTGTTCGCGGTCAACGGTCGGCAGGGAATCGCGTTTCTCCTAACCTGTCACATCGCTTCCGGCTATGACGCCAGCGGCGGAGAGCTCCCCGAGCCCCGTGTCACCGACCGCCAGTTGATCGACGCGGCCTTGCGGGCGCTTTCCGATATCCTGACAGACGCCACCCACCGAACCAGTCTTGGGTGACCAACCGTTAGGGAATTGTTCGAGCATCCTTCCGCAGCAACCGGTGGAGTGTGAGGCGAAGACAAGGGCGTATGGGGCAGGCGCTCGTTGGCCAACGGTGGATCGGCACTCGGCACTGCCATCGGCGTGGCTTTGAAGACCATCGTCGCCAGCTACTCGAAGAGCCAAGAATCGACGTTTGAGAATTGGCGCCGAATGAAACCCGGTCGCCGACGGAGGTATTCCATGACCGTAGTCTCCCAGAGGTCTTCCGGAGGCCGGACTGCTTCCGCACCCAAGCTCAGCATGACATCATCGGTGAGGCACGACTCCATGATGCCCCCAGCATACCGGCGGTCGAGAGCCTCTACTCGACTGAGTGCTTCCCTGACTGGGTCATCGGTGAGTTGCATGGCGTTCACCAAGAAGGTATCGGCGACTGTCTGGTCGCGGGTTCGGCTCGGAAAAGCGGGCGTGCGGAGATTGCCAAGCAGTCTACTCAAGACTTGCTTCGAGAAGCCCTTGGGTCGGAATACGCCATCAAATCCGGCATGCATCATTTCGTATCCGAACCGACCTGCAACCCCTTGGTGGGGCTGAGCCATCTCGAAGAGCTGGAGCAGGGCAGCCCACGCCGAAGCATGCTCTCTCGGGTAGTGGATCGGAAGGGAGAGTTCAGCTGTTCGATGTTGGAGGGACTCGATCACGCGGGAAAGCGTCTGGGCCGAGCACTCAAGATCTCGGCGAGCGAGAAAATACCAGAACGGTGACTCGCGTAGAAACGCGACGGCCTGTGCCATCTGATGGCTCCTATCGTCGTGTGAGTGGTAAGAGAATCCACCATACTTCCCGCTTGGAGGCAACGCCAAGAGGTCGGACAACAGTAGCGCTCCGGGCAAGTCGCCCTCAGCTTAGCGAAGGACGTCGTACGGATACACCCCGTCGATCTCGTAGCAGACGCACACGGCGGTTCACGCCCGCCTGGGTCGAGGGGGCCGGAGCCCCTCGTCGGCCTCCTTGCCCACCAATAGCGTGGGCAAGCCAACCACGCGGGACACCCGCGAAAACGTCCCACCGAGCATCGCCCGGCACAGCCTCGACCGGGCCGTCGCGGACAAACTCCTCGACCTCCTAGTCGCGAGCCTCAAGGACGGCGAGGGCGACCGGCCCGGCTACCGACTCCCCGGGACTGCGCCACGCTCTGCCGCGCGCCCGGTTTCCGGCCTACCCTTACCCCTCGGAGACCCGAGATCGTGCGTTAGAGGCCATCCTGAGGCCCGTAAATCACCCGAAAAGCCCTTGAATCGGCCGGAAACAGCCTCCGAGCCTCGTGGCTGCGCCTAAGCCCGCGAGGTACTCGGCCCAGTCCTCCATGAGCCGACGCCTCCAGCGCCGCCTCGACGACCTCCCTCGGATGATCGGTCTTCTCGGCGGCCCAGTCCCGGAAGCTGGGCCGGAACCCGTGAGGCACCGCCGAGATCCCGCAGCGTCCCTGGGTGGTTCCGACGCCGGATGCAGCCGAAGGTCCTGTAGACGCCGCCGTTGAAGCGGGGACCTCGACGACGGTCTCGACGAGGACGGGGGTGCGAGCGCGCTGCGGGGTGCGGGCCACCGTCGCGATGGCGTGCTCGTGGGCGAGGTGGACGTGGTGGACGGGTGGGGAGGGGATTCGACCCCGGCGGGAGGGACGGACGGAGTTCGTCCCGGAGGCTGGGGGGACCGGCGCCGAAGCGGGTGGCAACGCCGACCAGGCCGCCCGCCGGTCGCCACGGGGACTCAGCCCAAGCCGACGGCCTCGACCGGCGGTGATCGGTGGCCGTGGGAGAACGTCCGCGCGTGCGGCCGCCTGGGGGACGCGCGGACCCTGCGGAAGCGGGTGGAATCTCAACCGCGAGCGCTGGCGGAGCGGCGGTTTTCCGGGGGGTCAAAGGGGGGCGGAGCGCTCCCCCTTGCCAGTCCGCCACGTTCAACGTGGCGTGGGCTGGCTTACAACCCAAAGAGCGTGAGCCAGCCCCTCGGCGGAGCCGCCGAACACGCCTCTCCGGGCATCGCCC
>VXML01000092.1:0-11873 GCA_009841115.1 Gemmatimonadota bacterium
CTTTCTTGGCGTTTTTTTCGGCGCGATAGCGCAGGCTGTGTTGCAGCTCTCTCTTGCGCACGCGCAGGGCCTTGGGCGTCACTTCCAAGAGTTCGTCGTTGTTCAGATATCCAATCGCCTCGTCAAGCGTCAGAATGCGCGGCGGTGAGAGTGAATCCAATATGGTCTTGGGCGAAGCACGGTGGCCTGTCAGGTGTTTGGTGCGGCAGACATTGATGACCAAGTCTTCGTTGCGGATGGTCTGGCCGACGACTTGACCGGCATAGACTTCCTCGCCGGGACTAATGAAAAAAGTGCCGCGCTGCTGTAGATGCTCCAGCGCATAAGCACTGGCGGTGCCGCGCTCGTGTGAGATGAGCGAGCCGTGTTCTTGCACGTCGATCTCCCCAGCCACCGGCTCGTAATCGTGGAAGAGCGTGTTGAAGGTGCCCGTACCGCGCGTGGTATTTAAGTAGGGCTGACGGAACCCGAGCATACCGCGGGTGGGAACGAAGAATTCGGCATATACTACGCCGTCATCGCCGTGGCGGATGTCCTGTAGCCGCCCGCGCCTTTTGCCGAGAATTTCGCTAACGGGCCCCAAATACTCGGCAAGTACCTCGATAAAGACCCGCTCAACGGGTTCGAGGAGCCCTCGCGTACTCGGGCGAAAGATGACCTCGGGATTGCTCACCGCTAACTCATAGCCCTCGCGCCGCATTGTTTCGATCAGGATGGCCAAGTGCAACTCGCCGCGGCCAGACACGACAAACTCGCCTGAGCGCTCCAAGTCCTCCACGCGCAACGCGACATTGCTCTCCAACTCGTCGAAGAGCCGTTTGCGAAGTTCGCGGCTGGTCACGAAGCGGCCCTCGCGCCCGGAGAAGGGGCTGTCGTTGACCTTGAAGAGCATGCGTACTGTAGGCTCTTCGACTTTGATCGGCGGCAGCGCCACGGGTCGGGCCGGGCAGGTCAGCGTATCGCCGATACCGACGGCGGGTACGCCGGAGACGGCGACGATATTGCCGGCGTGGACTTGCTCGACCGATTCGCGTTTGAGGTTGCGGAAGACGAAAACCTGTCCGACCGTGGCCGGCTGCATCTCGCCTTCGGAGTCGATGTGAACAATGGCCTGACCAGCGGCCAGCGAACCACTGCTCAAACGGCCAACGGCGATCTTGCCGACATACGAGCTGTGCTCCAAGGTCGTAACCAACAACTGCGGCGGACCGTCTATTGCGATCTGCGGTGGCGGGAGATGGCCGATGATCGCATCGAATAAGGGGACTAGATTTTCAGCTAGCCGATCGGGTGAGAGTCCGGCGCGGCCCTCTAAGGCCCGGGTGTACACCACGGGGAAGTCGGCCTGTTCGTCGTTGGCCCCGAGGTCGATAAAAAGATCAAAGGTGGCGTCGATCACTGCGTCGGGGCGGGCGGCGGGCCGGTCAATCTTGTTGACGACGACTATGGCCTTGTGCCCGCGCTCCAGCGCTTGCTTGAGGACGAAGCGCGTCTGCGGCATCGGCCCCTCGACAGCGTCAATGAGCAACACCACGCCATCGACCATATTCATAATGCGCTCGACTTCACCGCCGAAGTCGGTGTGGCCGGGGGTATCGACGATATTGATGGTAGCGCCGTTGTAGATAATGCCCGTGTTCTTGGCCAAGATCGTGATGCCGCGCTCGCGTTCGAGATCATTGGAGTCGAGGACGCGTTCGGCGACTTGCTGGTGCGCCTCGAAGACGTTGCTCTGTTTGAGCATGCCGTCGACTAGAGTAGTTTTACCATGGTCAACGTGGGCAATAATGGCCACATTGCGGATATCGGTGCGGGGCACCGTTTGCACTGCGTCTTGCGTTGCGGATTCGGGTTGGGTCATGGATTCTCTAGGATTAAAAAGGAAAAGGGGCCGCGCTGTGGCTTTCTGCGCGGCCCCCTTTTATGGTCGCCGCACGAGCTAACTCTACGCGGCGTATTCGCTGAGCGTTTAGTCTAATCGATTTGGAAGCTGTCTAATTTTTTATAAGACAATGCCTTAGAGTAAATTAGGGTGCTTTTGAATATTGGGCAAATAACTGGTCATCGCCGCCGCGCATTCACCTCTGAATCGAGTAGTTTGTCGGGGGCTGGTAATAAAGGCGAGCACAACATGGCGCTGCGGCCCCGTTGGCTCGGTTAGCAGCCAGATCAATAGGCGACGGCGACGGTTCGCAGGGTGGTGTCTCCGCCTGCGTCGGCACCTAGGTCTATGCGATAGAGATAGGCTCCCGGCCGCACAAGGTTCCCCGCCGCATCGCGACCGGTCCAGCTAAAGACGTAGGCTGCGCCTTGTACAGTCGGTGGTGGGAGTTCGGATACTGGGCGTCCGGCTAGATCGTATATAAACACTCGGGGCGTCTGCCCCGTCACCTTGAAGGCGACAAAGCGGATCTGGACTTCATCGTTGGCCCCGTCGCCGTTGGGGGTTAGCACGGGGGAAGAGAGCGAGAGTTCGTCGATGAGCTGGGTGGCGTCTGCTAGAGCGGGTAACATGACTATATTGGCGCGGCGCGTTTCCGCCTCGACCGATTGCCACAGATCTGGATGGACGCTTGAACCTAGATCTAGGCCGAAGAGCGTGGCGTTTTGCACCACGCGGGTGGTGAAACTGATCTGGACGGAGTCGGATGTAACGGAGAAAGGCAAGCCAATGTGTAGGGAGTCGGTGCGGATGTCGATAAAGGATGGCTCGACAGTCGCGCCCCCTATTTGCACATCGATGTCTGATGCTACAGTAGGCAGATCAAAGCGCATCAGGTCGAATCCCAAGTCCTCGGGGTTGCTTGCGGGCAAGACCGAATAAGTGAAGCGAGTGTCCTCGTTGGGCTGGGCGTTTCTGGGTTCGATGCGGCCCCGTACGCCCCACAAAAGCGCGTCCTCATACTCAATGGATAGTGCGGTGACCTCGGGCGCTACTTGCGGATCGTCTGTCGAGAGGATCATTTCTAGCTGCATAAAACGACGCGGGCTCTGCGATTTGAAGGCTTCGCCGGAAAAGGTGTACTCCTCGCTCCACTCGTCCCAGTCCTCGCTTACTACAACGGTTGTATCGACCGGCCCTCTGAGCACTTTCGGTGAACTGAGCCATTTTTCTTCTGTAATAACCTCACCGATCTTATTGTGAAAAGTATAGACAGCGCCTTGGGTATTGCCCGAACGCGAACGCAGTTCGATGCGCGTTCCGGGGGGAAGATCAGCATCCCATGAAAGATTGCTGATGACTTTTGGGCGTCCATCACCAGCGGCTTCTCCAAGGTTGATAAAGGGAGAGCGCAAAACGACTTGGGCGGGATAGCCGGGGGAGAACAGCATCATCTCGTACCAGCGCGAGGCCCAATTCTGGGTCGTATGGGGGTGCCAGAACAGATAGCGGACGCGGCGCGGCGCGAAGGCGTAGCGCAGGTAGCGAATACCACGACCGCCGTAGTCTTGACCGATGGCGAGGTCGGGCTGGTCGATGAGGGTGGCGAAGTCGAAGGCCTCGGGCGTGGGCAGCTCGGAGTTGGTCAGGCGCGTGCCGTCCGAGTGCAGGAACTTGAATCCCCGGGGTGGGCCGGCCAGGCTTCCGACAGTACCCTCGCGGGGGCTGACCACGTAGATGAAGAGCTCGTCGAGCCAGAAGGTGGCACCGAGGTCGATGTAAAACCAGGTGCCCTGCTCCTGCCAAGAGCGCACGCGCCCCTCATAGGCGGTGGGAATGATGGCGTTGCCGGTATTCATGTCGGCGTCGAGGATGCCTTCGTTGCCGCGGGCAGTGAGCCCGTCGAGGACAATGCCACGGTTGAGCGTGCCAAGGCTGACATTGTCGCCGACGGCGATGACTTCGATCTCGGCCAGCGCGCCCTCGGGATCGAAGTCTTCGACAGTGAAGTTGATGTACTGGACGAGGCGAAAATTGGCTATGTCAGCGGGCTCGATGTCGAGGTTGCGGTCGACGACCTGTGCGGTATCTAGGAGGTCGAAGGATAGGGGGATCGCGATGGAAGTGGCCTCGTTGGGACGGGTGGTAAAATAGACCGGCCGGTAGATGAAGACGTCTTTGAGAGGGTCGGAAGTGATGCCGGTGGCGGTGAAGACGGAGAACTGGCGAAAGGGGCGAGCACCCTCCTTGTCGGGGAAGGTGAGGCGGATCTCCTTGGCCAGCACCGCGCGGCCTAGATCGACCTGCACGAACCAGTCGTCAAGGGCGTCGTTGGGTGCCGCTTGCCAGAAGGTGGCCGGATCGCCGTCGATGGTCCGCTCGGCAGCGTCGGGATTGCTGCCGGCCTTCCAGATGCCGCCCGCTACTGCCTCGCCCCGCGACCGGGTGCCGTGGGTAAAGAGCGGAGCGTTGGCCACGGCGTTGATGTCCTTGCGGTATTTGACCAGTTGCAGTTGGCCCGCGTCGCCGAACTCGACTAGCCCATAGGGCATGTCCCACGTTGACCACGCATCGACATCGGCGAAGCGGAGCGCATCGGCACCGAGGGTCGTCGCAGAGCAGAAGACCAAAATTAGCAGGGGTCGCATGGTGCGCTTCACGTTAATAGGCTATGCCCAGCGGCAGTAATTGTCTGGCTTCGGCGAATTCGGTTTGCAGGGAGACGGAGAGCAGGTAGAGGCCCGGCGGCAGCAGGCGGCCTGCTTCGTCGCGGCCGTCCCAGGCGAGTTGCCGGGGGCCGGCACCCTGGAGCCCTTTGTCGAGGCGGGCGACGTGGCGGCCGTCGAGGGCATAGACTTCCAGCGCCACGGGCACGGGATCGGGGAGGCGGAACAGGGCATAACTGATATTGAGCCTGTCGTGGACTCCGTCCCCGTTGGGGGTTAGCACCGGCGTGGAGAGGGCCAGCGCTTGGATGAGATCGGGCGACTCGCCCGCCGCGCCCAAGACCCGCAGGCTGCTGGTCGAAATGGCCTCGCTGGCATCGCCGGGTGCGATGGGTTGCGGCAGGCCCTCGCTGCCGGTGTCGAGAAGCTCGCCCGTAAAGGTATGGGACAGTTCGAACACTTTGCTGGCGAAGACGACGCGGATGGGGGCGTTGTTGGCGCGGGTTATTCTTTCGCTTAGGTGAATGGTCAAGCCGTCTTCCTCCTCTATAACTAAGGCGGGGACGACGGCTGAGAGCGGGATGCCCATTTCCAAGCGGCGGAAGGTGGGGCGACTGCTGGTGCTGATGTGCAACGCGTCGAACCCAACCTCGTCCGCGAACTCGGCCCTGATCTGGTAGGCGAATTCGGTCCATTGGCCCAATTCCACCTCGACGATGCCCCGGACCGGTTGCAGATCATCCAGTCGGGCTACCTCGGCGACGACCTCTTCGGCTAGGAGCGGAGCGATCTCGATCCACAGCGAATCGAGGCGGATCCACGCGTCAAAGTCCCGGCTTTCCAGCGAGAGATTGAGCTGCAGGTGCGAGCCGCTTCTGAGTCTGAGGTGCTCCCCGGATTTGGTAGCGGGCACCGACCAGAAGGACCAGTTGTCACTGTCGTAGCCTATCGGGGCGCGCAACCCGGGTTGGGGGTCGCGAGTGAACTGCGGCGTGAGTGACTCGTAATGCTCGCGCGAAACTTCCTTTTCGCGTCCGAGGTCCGTGAACTCGTTGTAGGTCGCGGGATCGTCGTCGCGTCCGATGCGAACTTCGGCCTTGAGCCAGACTTGGGCGTCGGGCGCTTCGACGACTGCGCCGTTTTCCAATCGCAGCGGTGTTGCTGACCAATGTAGGCGGCCAAAGTTGACGGCTTGGCCGAGATCGACGATCCGGCTGAGGTAAACGGCGCGCTGCGGCACGCCTTGGGCGAAGATCTCGAAGCCGCCGATGGAACCCTTGAGTGCATGGGCTTGGACGCCCGCGCCGCCACAGGTCGGGCAGATGTCAACCGCCTCTTCGTCAAGGACCGACAGTTGCCGCCGCCAGCGGAAGTAGCGCACGTACTGGCGGGGGAAATCGACGTGGACGGTGGGATCGAGGTTTTCGGCCACGCTGGCCACCACTTGTTGGAAGGGTGCATAGCCGGCGGATCGCCAAGATAAAGGACAGTTTTCCAGTAGCCAGACCCCTATGTTGCTGGTACAAAAATCCTCACCTCCGGCTTTGCTGGCGGGGCCGGTTACTACGGGCTCCGACTCGTCGCCAATGGAAACGTCGAAAGCCGGGGTGGCATCGGTGTTCAGCGGGGTGCCGTCGGAGCGAAATCCCTGAGGGGGCGTATAGAACCCGAACTGTTGGGCGGGGACCGGCACGGCGGTGTCGATGGTATAGAACTGGTCCTGTATGCTTTCCGAGCGGGGTGCGTTGTAGGTGGTGGAGTCTGCGTCGACGAGGAGGACGCCACTCTGAGTCGGATCGCCGCCTCTGCCATTCCACCGCTTCCAAACGCGCGGCATATAGCCATCGACATAGCTGAGATTCCTTACACCGGGAACGCGCCAGAATTGCCAGTTTTCCAGCAGAGGAAGGAGGTTTTGGTCCGGCTGTAGATAGAGCGGTTGGATCGAACCGGGGACGTTGGCAAAATCGACCAAAACCTGTAGGGAGTCGCCTTGGTCCCAAGCTAGACCGCTGCCACCGATCTGCCACTTTTCAATCTGGGCGTGGCTAACCGTGGCTGTGAGGACTATGGCTAGGAGCCAAGCATCGCGCATTGGAGAGTATCTCCGCTAGGAGTAACACTAACGGGGGAATATAAAGAATGGGATGACGTGGTGCGATTTTCTAGTCGGGCATCAAACTTCACTGGCGAGGATGCGGTCGATCACAGATTTGGCGTCGCCGCACCAGCGCAGGACGATGACCAGTTCGCGCTCCGGCTCGATGAAGACGATGTTGCCACCAGCTCCGCGCGCGGCAAAGCTGTCGAGACAGGCTAGATCGGACATGCTGTGCTGGTGGTTGAGCCACCACAGGAAGCCGTATTCGGGCTTGATGGAGCAGGGGGTGAGGGAGTGGACAATCCACTGTTCGGAGAGGAGCTGGCGGCCGTTCCAGCGCCCTCGCCGCTGGAAGAGCAGGCCAAAGCGGGCGTGGTCGTAAGTGGTGATCCACAGACCGCCGCCCCAGTGCGTGCCGCCGGAGACGGATTGGACTCGTTGGCCGCTTTCTTCGACCCAAGAGGTTTCGTACCCGTGCCATTCCCAAGTGGAAGAGGCCCCAACGGGGTCCATGATGGTTTCTTTGAGCACTGGGGGTAAGGGGCCACGGAAAAGGCGCAACAGGCTGAGGGCCGTGCGATTGACGCGCACGTCGTTGTACTCCCAAAAGGTGCCGGGCGGTTCGAGAGACCGGTAATTATCGGCGTTAGAGGCCGTGCCGCCCACCGTGGCTTCGGCAGCACCTTGGCCTAGCTCGCGGCCGCGGTCGATCCAGTCGGGGATGCCGAAGAGCTCGCCTTCCCACTCGCTGGTTTGTTGCAGCAAATGACGCCAGGTGATGGCCTGATTTTGCGGAGCGTCAAAGCCGCCGTCCACGACCGTGCGGCCGACGGGTTCGTCGAGATCGATTAGCCCTTGGTCAAAGGCGACCCCGGCCACTGCCGAGATATAGCTCTTGGCGCAACTGAAGGTGACTTCGACGCTGTCGACCGGACCGAAGGTAGCAACTAGATACCCTTGCCGCACGATCAGGCCGGCTGTGGAGCCGCGTTTTTTGAGGGGACCTAAGGGGCGGTCGTTGGGATGGCGGTCGCCCTTGGGCAGCATATCGGCCAGATTGGCGGAGGCTTGGATCTCTTGGGTCTGGGCGAAGGCCAACGCCGCGGCGAGTTTGTCGGCGTCAAAGCCAGCTTGAGCGGGGCTACGATGTTGCCAGTCGTGAGGAGCGGGGCAGTAGTTGGTCATAATTGTCCGATTAAATTGCTATCCATCGAGGGCGCGGAGCAACGCCTTTGTGTAGCCTACTGCAAAGGCGCTAGCGTACGAGGACTTTCATCGGTGAATCTCCGGCATTGGGAGTAGCGTCAGCAGCCAAAGTATTGAAAAAAGCCCTAGCGGACAATTCGCTCGCGGCCTTGGGATACGGGCCAGGCTGCAAGCTCTTCAGTGCAACGACCCGGATGGTTATATTGTGCACACTAGGAGTGCGTCATGATCTATAAAGTCGAGAAGGACCAGAGAAATTTAGCCGCTTTTGAGGTGCCCGGTGCTACAGTGCAGGTTTCCGATCCTATTATTGGCGTCGGCAATAAACTGTCGGCTGGTTTTACCGAGTATCTAGAGGCCAGCCGGTTGGTGTGGACCTTTGATTACGACGAGGTCTTTTTCGTGTTGGAGGGGCACTTGGAGATCCAAGTCGCGGGTCAGGAGCCGGTGCAATACGAGGCGGGTGACTTGGGTTATATTGAGAAGGGTACGCAGACGATCATCACCGTGCGAGAACGAGCCTATTTGCTGCATGTTACCCACCCCGCGTGGCGGTCATAGGAGGGCAAGAGAGCAATGGAAACGACACTGCGCCAAGAATACGAGGAGCAGGGATTTTGTATCGCCCGCAAGGCCATTGATGCGGAATTGGCCGCCGAGACGGTGGAGCATGTCCACTGGTTGGTGAAAAAGAATCCGGGGACGCGGCCCGAGCGCCTGCACCACGAACTGATGGTGAACGATCCCTTTATGCACCGCTTAGTTACCGACGACCGGCTGGTCGATATTGCGGCGCAATTCCTCGGGCCTAATGTGGCCATGTTCGCGGCGCACTATATCGCCAAAAAACCCAGCACTGGCCAAGCCGTGCAGTGGCATCAGGACGGCTCGTACTGGCCCTTGGAGCCGATGGAAGTCACTACGTTGTGGGTGGCCGGCACGGATTCGACGGTGACCAATGGCTGTATGCGGGTTTTGCCGGGGACGCATACCAAGCGCCTGCTCAAGCGCAGCGAGATGGTCGATCTCGATAGGGATAAGTACGTCCTTGGGGTCGGTATCCACCCCGACCAGATTGACGATGCCGACGCCGTCGATCTGGAATTGGAGGCGGGGGATATTTCCATCCACCACCCCAATATCATCCACGGGTCCAACGCCAATACTTCGGACCAATGGCGGGTTGGGCTTACCCTGCGCTACATTCCGACCAGCACTAGGGTGACCGTGGACCGCAGTCCTTGCATTATGTGCCGGGGGGAAGTGATACCCGCAGTAGGGAACAAGTACGCGCCGCGACCGCAATACGTCGAGGAGGAGCACATGCCCTTTGCCGGGTGCGAGGACTGGAATTTGTCGGCGGCTTAACTCAGGGCCGTACGGACCCAGATACCCGGTCCGCGCTCCCAGAATAATTCACTTGCCGAGCACGACGTTGCCGTCGGCGTCCACCTGCAAATGCAGCTTCTGGACTATACTGGAACAGGGGCCGTACATGACGGCGCGTTGCTCGGGTGTCATACCCTCTACGATAGCCTCGTCCCAATAGACTTCCGGCTCTGCTAACTCGCTGGAGACGCCACCGCGGGTGGCGGTGCGGCTCGCGTACTTGTAGAGTGCAGAGCGGCGCGGCACATCGCTTTTCCAGGGTAGGGTGCCGTGGGTCTGGGCTCCGTCCATAAAGAAAATGACGTCGCCGGCTTTGAGTGCGGGCTGGTGGACCACGTCCAGCGGCTCGTCGCACGAGCGCACGCCTTCAGGCATGGGGAATTTGGCTTTGTGGCTGCCCGGTACGCAGGCAAAACCGCCATCGCCGGCCTTGCAGTCGGCCAACTGCCAGGTCACGGTGACGCCAGCGCAGTAGGACTGGCCGTTCTGGTGGTGGTAGGCCACGTAGGGTCTGTGGGGTTCGCCCGCGCCGTGTAGGATGAGGCCCTCAGTTCCCTTGGGACTGTAGGAGACCCAGGGGCCGTGGTCGTGGCGAAAACCCTTGCCGCACATTGTGTTGAGGCGGAATACTATTTGGGGATGCACTAGCAGGTGGCGGAAGGGTTCGCAGTGGGGATGGGGCAATTCGAGCAGGTTGGGGAGGGTCTGTTGGCCGGTGCCTTGGAGTGCGTTCGACCTGCCTTGGGTGCCGCCGTTGTCGGGGCCTTGCTGCATCCGATCCATGCAGTGGTCGATAGCGGCATTGCATGCGCTTAATTCCTCGGTGGTGAGGACGTTGCGGACGACCAAGTAGCCGGTTAGATCCCAGAAGTAGCGTTCGCGTGCATCCATGTTAACTCTCCGCAATCGAGGTTTTTTGGCCGTCGGATTCCAGCAGGGGCAGCCCTTTGTGGTGGACGCCTGGCCCGTACAGGACGGCTTGTTGTTCGGGCGTGAGTTCGTCGGTCCACGCGCCGTAGCGCGCCTGTGGGGTAAAGTATTTGCCCGTGGCTCGGGCCGCGCCCCGGGAAGCGTATTTGTAGAGCACGGAGCGCCGCTGGGTTTTGCCCTTCCACGGCAGGGTGCCGTGGGTGGCGGTCTCGGCGAAGAAGAGGACATCGCCAGCGTGCATGGCGGGTTGGACGACCAATTCCCCGTACTCTGCGAGCGAGCGGATCTCGGGTGGGGTCGGCTCGCAGGTTTTGTGGCTTCCGGGGATCACGGCAAAGCCGCCGTCTCCGGGGTTGCAGGCGGTCAGTTGCCAAGCCACGGTGATGCCTCGGCAGTAGATTTTGCCGTTTTGCTGGTGATACCAAGTGGCGGGGCTAAAAGGCTCGCCCGCGCCGTGCAGGTAGTGTCCCTCGGTGCCCTCGGTGGCGCTGATGAGCAGGGGGCCGTGATCGAGGCGAAAGCCCGGGCCGCTGAATTCGTTGAGGCGCGAGACGACGGTGGGATGGACCAGCAGGCGGCGAAAGGGTTCGCGGTAGGGGGCCGGCCAACCGAGCATACCGGTGAGTTGCTGACGGCTGGTAGTGCCTTGCAGCGCACGCGAGTCGCGGGCGAGGGAGTTGGGATAAACGGAGATCTGGTCGGCGAAGTGGTCGATGGCGGCGTTGCATTCGCTTACTGCCTCGGCGGTGAGGGCGTTGCGAACTACGAGATAGCCGCGCAGGTCGAAGTAGTATTTTTCTTCTTCTGAGACCGTGTAGAGATATGTATCCACGGCTTTGCTCCTTTGTAATCTCTGTCCACGTTCCGATCTTCGGACAACCAAAGATCAAGATAGCGCGCTAGCTAGCCTTGTCCAAGCCTCGGGCATGATTGATAGGTAGCAAACCATAAGTATCTTTTTTGCACAGGACGACAAGATACAAGTTGCTCAGGCTGAGCCCGCGCCAGCAGCTTAGCGAGATAGTAGTTGAGGAGACGGCGGCATGAAAAACTGGAAAGGTGTGATCGGCCTAATCATCCTATTGCTAGTGAGTGTCGCGTATGGTGAGGATAGAGGGGGCAAAACGGTCGTCGGCGACTCCTACCGAACTCCTGAGCAGGCTCGCAGCAAGCTAAGTGAGCGGGGGATTCAATATACCCGGTCTTCTTTCTTCGAGCGCGTGAAAAAGGGAGATCTGTTCGCGGTACAGCTATTTATAGATGCAGGGATGGCTATCCACGCCCGGACTGACCAAGGTGAGACCGCCTTGATGGTGGCCGCCGGGGAAGGCCATGTAGAGATGGTGCAGTTGCTGGTGGATAACGGCACCGATATCAACGCTCAAACTGGCAGCGGCAGGACGGCCTTGATGGTAGCGGCCGGGGAAGGCCATGTAGAGGTAGGACGTTTTTTGGTGGACAATGGTGCTGACATAAACGTGGAAGATAAAAACGGCTGGACTGCCTTAGACTTGGCTTCCTGGGGCGGCGATCCAAAGATCGGGGTTGCCCATGTAGAGGTTGTGCGCTCTTTGGTAGAACGCTGGGTGGCGAAAGCAGGAGCGAATGCCCGAACTGAGGATGGCAAGACAGCCTTGCACTGGGCTGTTTTAGGCGGCGATTTGGCGATGGTTCGCTTTTTGGTGGGCGAGGGTGCCGA
>VXML01000092.1:11973-26895 GCA_009841115.1 Gemmatimonadota bacterium
AAACGGTGCCGAGATCAACGTCCAAGATAAATACGGCGAGGCCGCCTTGATAAAAGCCGTGCGGATTGGTGCTTTGGAGGTGGTTCGCTTTTTGGTGGATGAGGGTGCCGATATAAACACCCAAGACAATAGCAGCAAGACGGCCTTGATGAAAGCTGTGCGGGTTGGCGATTTAGAGGTGGTGTGCATTCTGGTGGGCGAGGGTGCCGATGTCAACGCCCAAGATGAACGCGGTTGGACTGCCTTGATGGAGGCTGTCAAGTGGAACCGTTTAGAGGTGATTCGCTTTTTGGTAGGTGAAGGTGCCGATACAAACGCCCAAGACGAACGCGGTTGGACCGCCTTGGTGCAAGCGATTCGGAAGGACGCTTTGGAGGTGGTTCGCCTTTTGGTAGAAAATGGTGCTGATGTAAACACCCAAACTAATAACGGAGAAACAGTCTTGATGAAAGCTGTGGGGGGCAGCGCTTTGGCGATGGTTCGCCTTTTGGTCGCAAACGGTGCTGATGTAAACACCCAAACTAATAACGGCGAGACGGCCTTGATGAAAGCTGTGCGGATCGGCGATTTGGAGAAGATTCGCTTTTTAGTAGCAAACGGTGCCGATATAAATGCCCAAACTAAATACGGTTGGACAGCCCTGATGCAAGCCGCCCCTGATATAGAGATGGTTCGCTTTTTGGTGGGTGAGGGTGCCGATGTAAACATCCAAACTAATAACGGCGAGACGGCCTTGATACAAGCCGCGCGGGTTGGTGACTTGGCGATGGTTCACTTTTTGATCGCAAACGGTGCTGATATAAACGCCCAAACTAATAACGGCGAGACGGCCTTGATACAAGCCACCGAGTGGGGCCGTTTAGAGACGGTGCGTTTTTTAGTGAACAAGGGTGCTGATGTAAACACCCCAGATAATAGTGGCAGAACCCCCTTGATATTGGCTGAAGAAAAAGGCCTACAAGAGATGGTGGACTTTCTCAAAGAGACTGTGGCCACATCCCGCCGGAGATAGCCTCGCCGGCTCGATATTCGAGCGGCAGGGCGACTTCAATGAGCTTTTTGCGAGGAGACGTCATGTGCCGAGCGCCTTGGTCAATTGATCGCCGCATTTGATCAAGGCCGTTCTTCTCCTTTGTCCACGCAGTTGTATTTTCCTAGCGCGAAGCACTTTGAGGTCGTTCCGGTGAATCGTTTTCCCATGTGCTAGGACGGGAGCCAATTGGAACGAAATTCCTTGTGGGAGCCAGCGGTTAGCCATTCGGGCACCTCCCTCAAGTTGTTCCAATACCTCACTGACTCTCAATCTGCCGCTCTTCAACTCAATCGGTGCTACCCAAGTCACATTGTGTTCTTCGCCGACGAATAAATAGTCGCACCGTTTCCAATCTTCCGGAATTGACAGTGCATTGCAGTCCATATTGACGAGAATGCTCGTCGGCGGTGCTCCTGCCAAATTAATCCGGCATCCGTCTTTATTACAGCGAGTCTCATGGCAGTCATTGGGTACTTTGTTGGCAACTACTGCAACTGTTCCGTTCATTCGGCGTCACTGTCTTCGATACGATTGAGAATACTCACGCTTTCGTTATACAGCGCCGCACTGACTGCATCGTAATCGGTCGGATAGAGGCCGGTTTCCGCATCCAATTTCACTTCCTCCACTACCGATCCCTTCGGGCGGAGCTTTTGCTTGAACAGCCATGCCCCCACTTGGTCGGAACGCAGCGCGAAATCCCCATGGGGGATCTCTTTGCGTCGGGCCTTGGGAAGTTTGGAGCGCTGCACGATGTTGGCGAGTTCCTCTAGCACCCACTCGCTATGCGTCGTGACGATCACCCTGACGCCCGCATGAACGAGCGCCGCGATTTGGCGGGTGAATTCGACCTGCATGGCCGGATGCAGGTGAGATTCTGGTTCTTCGATGATCAAGGTCTCGCCGGGCTGAACGACATGGCGCAGATACAAGACCACTGGCGCGAGTTCCGAGACCATCGACGAGGTGTTCATCAGAGGTAGAGAATTTTTCCATCCGTCGGGTTTATAAAAAAATAGCGGATAGCCCATTGCCGACGTTTTGATTTGAACCGAGCCTGTGAGGATCGCTTGCTCAATGCGCTTGGCCAGAGCGTCTGCTTTGTTGCTCTGACGTTCCGCAAGATCGCCCAATTCGATGAGCTGCTTGAGAAAATCGGCGACAACGCCGGAAAGGTCTGGCAGCGGATCGCCTTGGCGAAGCCCGGGTTGAGAGGCACGGTTGAGCAAGGAACCGAGGAGCACGCGATGAGCGTGCATTATGCCCGTGCGATCAGCGGGGAGATAATGAGCGGGGCGGCTGATTTGATCGAGGATACAAGAAAGGACGGAGTTAGCAAGGCGATCCGATACTTCCGACACACCCGCCATTCTGTCTATATCGTTGCGCCAGCTAAGGAGTTTTGAAGAATAACTATATTTTCTCGGCGGTTTTGCAACCCGCAAAGGCATTGCCTCGGAGATCGCAGTAGTTAGCTGCGACCCCTTCTGCGCCATCGAAAGTGCGTATTTGAACGATGCCATGTTGCCATCTTCTCCCAATCCGCTGCTTTGCAGGACAACCTCGGCATTATTGCTGCCCGGATGGCGAATCAAATCCTTTGTTCCATCTACGCCGAGACACCTCGTGATTTCCTCAGCGAGTACTTCTTTAAAAAGACCATCGACGTGCCGGAGTAGCGGGAGTACCAACAAGTCTGCGACTGGAGTCGACAGAGCCACATTGCGCTCGTGGTTCTCTACTTCCCATGCTCGTAACGCTTGTAGGATGCGGTCGAATTCGGCGTCAGGTAGGCGGTTAAATTCGTCGTCGGGCAGATCGAGATCATCAAGTGAGCCATTTGTAATCGGCCGCATTATCGGGTAGGGACCTGCCCTGAAAAACCGATGCAGCGCATAGATCAGGATAGCTAGGTAGGATTTCCCGGTATTGCTGGGGCCGACGAATACGGTCAGCGGACGCAGATCAATCTTGGCCTCGACGATCGGCCCGAAATTGGCCACTTCGAGTTCAAGTGCGTCTTGTTTGGTTAGATCGTTCATATCTTACATTCTCCGTTCCCGCAACAGTCCGGCTCGCCTTTCTACTCAATTTCGCTCTCAAACCCTCCCCGAAAAAGACCGTCCCCGCACCTGCTTAAAGGGCGGCATCTTGGGCGCGTCGGTGACCGCCTCGTCGCGCCAGGAAGTCGCGCGCATGTAGTGCACGGCATAGCCTCTGCGCCGCGTACCGGTCCGATTGGCGTTGCTCTGGTGCAGAGTTAGGCTGTGGTGGAAGCTGATGCTGCCGGCGCGTAGGGGAGCGGGTCGGATGGGCCAGCCGCCGCTTTCGAGATCGGCGACAAAAGGAGCTAAGCGCTCGCCCCGCAACATGCCCCAGCGGTGAGTGCCTAGGGCAAAGTTGAGGCAGCCGTTGTCGAGGGTGGCCGCGTCAATGGCGGTCCAAGCGGAGACCAAGTCCATGGGGAAAATGTCGCGCCAAGAGGCTGAATCCTGATGCCAGCCCTGCGCCGAGCCTGTGCGCGGAGCTTTCATAAAGAGCTGGTCGCCGTACATCTTGATGTCGTCGGTGCCAAGCAGGTCGGCGATGATGTCGGCTATTTTGGGGTGGGTGACGTGGGCCCACATTACGTCGTCGTACACCGCTATGTTGTACAGTTTGCGCACGGCCAGTACCTGATCGGTGACGGCTTTTTCGCCGCGGCGGAAGACGGGTTCGAGCTGGATGCTGGTGTCGGGAATGTGCTCTAGTTCGCCGGTGGCGATGCGGTCGGTATGGGCCGCTAAAGAGGCAACTTCGTCGGGGGTCAGCACATCTTCGACGGTCAGACAGCCGTCGAGGTAGAAGCGTTCGACTTGATCGGGGGTGAGGTGGCGCAGGTTTTGTTGGGTCACGGGACGGTCTCCTTCTTCATGTTAGACCGGTAATTTTCCGCCCACGCTTTGGGCAGGATATCCTCGTCTTGGGGACGCCAATAGCGCGATACCGAGACTCAAGCATCACTTCCACATGCAAAAGCCGCCGTCCACCACTAGGTTGTGCCCGGTGATATAGTCGGCGGCGGGCGAGGCCAAAAAGCGCACCGCTCCCTTCAGGTCTAGGCCGTCGCGGCCCATGCGGCCCAAGGCGGTGGCGTCGCTGTACGCGTCGATAAAGGCCTGGGGTTGGCCGCGCTCAAAGCCGCCGGGCGAAATGGCGTTGACCCGCACGCCCATAGGGGCCAAATAGGCGGCCGCGTCCATCGTCAGACCGATGACGCCGGCTTTGGCTGCGGCGTAGTCAAGCGGTTGTTGGAGCAAGCCGCTGTGCTGGTACATGCGGCGGTCGCGGCCCACTAGACCGGCGATGGAGGCGATGTTGATAATGGAGCCCGAGCCTTGTGCGGCCATGATGCGGCCGAAGATCTGGCAGGAGAAGAGGGGGCCGGTCAAATTGGTGTCGATGAGCAGGCGGGCGTCTTCTGGCTTGCGCTCGAATAGGTCGGTGGTAGAAAGCCCTAATCCGCCACCGGCGTTGTTGACCACCACATCGACGCGGCCTTGCCACTGGTGTACATCTTGGGCGAATTGGCTGAGGGCGGCGTGGTCGCAGATGTCGAGGGCGGCGCTGTACACCTCACAGCCGTAGGTCTCTTTGAGATGTTCGGCGGTGGCTTGGGCACTGGCTTCTTGGCGTGAAGTAACGGCCAGATGACAGCCGGCGTCGGCTAAGCTCTCGGCCATGTCGCGGCCCAAATCGCGGGCTCCGCCGATTACCACGGCAACTTGGCCGGTCAAGTCGAAAAGTTCTGTGCTCATGGGGATGCTCCTGGCGCGGGCAATATAGGCGTCTGAAGGTGGGGAATCAACCAGATGGAGGCTCCTGATAGGTCATTTCTGGACGCTGCTCCCAGCGGAACTGGTCGGGTGCGTTGGTCTGTTCGGCCCAGTCGCGGATCAAGTCGATAGCCGCCTGCCGCGCTTCCAGCCGCGCTGCGACTTGGGCTGGGTCCCACCCGTCCAAGACTAAGCTGGTCAACTCGGCCACTAACTCCTGGCACTCTGGCTCGGCTGCCCGATCTACCCGCTCTTGGGGATCTTCTGCTAGGTTGAACAACTGGGGGCGCTCCCGCCAGTGATAGACCAGCTTCCACGGCCCACGTCGCACCATGCGCTGTACTTGGCCCTCGCGCAGGGCATATTCCGAAAAGGCTACATCGTCCCAATCGCCTTGTCCCGTGCGCAGCAACTCCAGCGCTGACCGCCCCGGCGAATGGGGTAAGGGTGGGGCACCTAGGGCTTGGAGCATGGTGGCGTTGAGGTCCAAGGCGCTCATTACTCGGTCGCATTGCGTCCCAGCCGGGAGAACGCCGGGCCAAGAGACGATGGCTGGCACTTTGACAGACTCTTCGTAAAAAGTCCGCTTCATCCACAAGTCGTGCTCGCCGATCAACTCGCCGTGATCCGAGCTGTACACCACGAGGGTATTGTCGGCCAAGCCATTTTCTCGCAAGGCCGTTAAAATGCGGCCGATCATGCCGTCCATTGCGGCGACTAAGGCCCAATAGGCAGCCCGGGCGTTGAGCACCCATTCTTCGGGCACATCCTGCAAATCGCCGTGGGCCCGCCACCAGTGGATTGCTGGGTGGAGGTGATCGCCAAAAGGCTCGCGTACCGTGGGCGGGCGAATTCTCGCTCGGTAGTAATCGTATAGGGGACGCCGCGCCAAATAGGGAGAATGCGGCAGCATAAAGCCGATACTGAGGCTGAAGGGACCCTCGGATTGACCGGCGCGTTTTTGCACTCCCAGTTGATTTAGAAAGTACACGGCCGCAGCGGTCACGTCCTCGTCGTGTACTTGGTACGAGCTCTGTCCCGGTCCGGCTTGCTTCAGACTCCTGCGGCTCATGGCCGGAGCTTGTCCCCCGCCGGGCCAATTGGAGGAGTGGTCGCCCACCGGCCTTGCGACATAGCCGTGCAATTGGTCGGGGCCTATGGAGTGCATGCGGCCGATCAGCACGGGCTGGTATCCGGCCGCTCCCATAGAGTGGGCCATGGTCGGCACCCCCGAATCGAGGATCTGATTGTTGGTCCACACTTCGATGTCGCTGGGGTAACGTCCCGCGAGCATGGCCATGCGCGAGGCCACGCACACCGGCGATGGGCAGTACACTTGGGTGCATTGCACGCCCTCGGCGGCGAGGCGGTCCAAATGCGGCGTTTCCACCACCGGGTCGCCAGCGCAGCCCATGACGTAGGGATTGTGCTGGTCGGAGTGGATGTAGAGTAGGTTGGGGCGCTGTTGCATGAGAAAGCGTCCTCCTTATAGAGACAAACGAGCCCAGCGCACTTCCATGCAGGCGTCGTCGCCAGCGTAATAGACGACCATGACGTCGCCGTCGGGCAGGGCTGCTGAAAAGGGTAGGCCAAAACTCCACAGGCCCATTTCGGCCAGCAGGTCGCCGGTGTCTCCTTGGCCGGCAGCGGATTGCGAGGGGTCGGTGGTTTGGCGGTACAGTTCTACTTCGGTAGCCGGGTCAAAGGGGGCATCTGCTGCCGGGGCTAGGCGGGCGCGGATCGAGTGCGATTGGAAGCGATCGACCCAGGCCAAGACTACGCGGCCGTCGAGCAAAATGGCCGGATGCGCGGCTTGGTCGGGAAAACCGAGATCATCGGGGCCAGACCAAGTGGTGCCTTCGTCTGAGCTGATGTGGCGCTGGATATTGAGGTACTGGGTCGTCTGCCGGTCGTAGGTCCAAGTGAAGGTGACCACGCGACCGTCGGGGCAGACGCCAGCGCGCTGGTCCCAGTTGAAGATGCGGCCGGTGGGGTCCTGGCAGGTGGTGACGGGAGCGCTCCAGGTCTGGCCCTGATCTTCTGAATACAAATACACCACCCTTTGCAGCCACTGGCCTCGGTCCAAATAGGTTTTATTCGTCTCGATGCTCAAGGCCAGCCGGCCGCTAGGTAGGACGAGGATGGGGTTGGTCAGGCTGGGCGGGCCAACGTCTGGAGGGACGGGCACGACGCGCCAGTCGGACCAAGTGCGCCCTAGGTCGTGGGAATCGGCTAGGACGATCTCCATCGGCAGGCAGCCTTCGGTTTCTTCGTTAAAGAGGGGTTGGCCCGGATAGGTCTGGCGGTCCACCCACATGGCGGCGAGCAACAAGTGGCCGTTGCCCAAGTCGGTGACATAGCCGACCCTGATTGAGCCGTTCAGCCCGTTTAAGATTGTGGCAAAAGGAGTCTCGGGGGTGCTCCAAGATTGTCCACCATCGTCCGAGCGCTTCAGTTCAATCGTACCGTCCGCTGAATCCTTGCTGCTGCCGATGCGGTAGGTGGCCAGTAGCGAGCCGTCGGCTAGCGGGGTGAGTGCGGGAAAAGTCGAAAAGGCGCGCGGCGTATTGGGCTGGCCTCGATTGATGATGCCTTGATCGCTAATTTGCATGTTGCTACTCCAAGTTAGCCGCTTTCCATTGTGCGGTGCGTGTGTCTTATTGTTTGAGGAGATCGTGGGTATAATAGTGATAGTCGTGCAGGATGGACAATGCCATAAAGAGGAGAACGGCAATGCAGCAACCTCATTACAATAAAGACTTAGATGTTCGCCAGATAGGGCCGGAGGATTTAGCTCGTGCTCGCCTAGTGGCCGGGCGCGCCTTTATGGAACACGCCGAAGATTGGTACGGGGAGGATGAAACGACGCTGGCTGGCTTCGATGGGGAAGGGACTATGGTGTGTGTCTTGGGCTATCAGCCCGAATCGCTGTGGTGGGGCGAGGCGCAGATTCCGGCTGGGGCCATTGGCGGGGTGGCTACCGATCCCAAGCATAAGCGGCGCGGTCACGCCGGTGGGCTTATGGTGCAGGCCATTCACATACTGCGGGAACGCGGTTGCTGCGTTAGTCCGCTGTGGCCTTTTTCCTATAGGTGGTACGGCAAGTTCGGTTGGGCTTGTCCAGCGCCGAGATTGGAACTGAAAGTATGGCCGGATTTGGTGCGTCAAGCCACGGCGACGGTGGGGGAGGTGCGGCGGGCAACTGCGGACGACGCGAGCGCCGTGCATCGATTGCATACCGAGGGGGCGCAGCTGCGGAATGGGCAGTCGGTGCGCTCGGAAGCGTTTTGGCAAAAGGAGGATATAAGGCGTGAGCTTTGGGTACTGGAGAGAGACGGTGGGGGAGTGGATTGCTCGGCTCTGATGTTAATAGGGGACTTGGGGCGTGGCCAAGGCAAACGCATTACCGTGCGGGAGTTGCATGGGGCCTCTTTTGCTGACCAATTGAAATTCGTGCGGTCTGTGGCTGATATGGACGGGGTCGCGGTCTTGAACCTCGATCTGCCGCCCGACAGCTTGCTGCTTGGCGCATTCCCAGAGCGCTTTAACGCATCCGTTGAGTTCGATTTGGCGTTGCGAGTGCTGGACGTGGGGCAAGCCTTAGCGCATCTCAAGCCGCCTGAAAATTTGCAGGCGACGGTCTCGTTTGAAGTCGCCGATTGGGTGGTGAATGCCGACAAGCCGCTGGCCGTGACGGTGCAGGCCGAAGGAGGTCAGGTGCAAGTTTCGGAAAAGGCAGACAAAGACGCGTTGTGCTGCGATATTAACACTTTTACGCAATTGTTTGCTGGCGGCTTGTCCGTGGCTCAAGCGCGGGCCATGGGACGTTTGACCGGCGGCAATCCAGCGGTGGGAGCGAGCTGCGATGCGTTGTTGCACGGACGCGTACCGTACCGTTCCGACGTCGAGGCAGGGTAGGGTCAAACGCATAACTCGCGGGAGAAGAAAATTATGGTTTTAGCGACAGAGATGCACCTGCGGCAATACCGCGAAGAAGGCTATTGCCTAGTCAAAGAATTGATCCCGGACGATCTGATCGAAGCCGCTCGCCAGCGCACCATGGAAATAGCCGGGGACTTACCCGACTGGTCGACGAGGCATTTCCAAGTGCTCGATCCAAGTCGCTATAAAGCCGCCGGGGGCAGTCCGCTGCCGGGCGGCATTCAGCAGCCGGCCAGCCAAGAGGAGGTGTTCGCGCGGGTCGCCGACCATTCGCGCTTGGCCGAAGTCATGGCGGCCCTGCTGGGAGGGCCGGTGGAGCGCTTTACCGATCAGGTAGGGGTCAAGCACGCCGCGATCGTCGAAGAGCAGGGGGGGTGTAGCTATTTCCATCAGGATTCGTTTTACTGGAAAATAGCGCCAGAATTGGGGTGCAACTGCTGGATTCCTTTGACGGACGTCGGGATAGAAGCTAGCGCCTTGGCCGTGATGCCGGCCAGCCACCAAGGCTGGCGGCTTATCGAGCACGAATCGTACTACGACGATCCGCCCATGGGCCACGTGAGCGACGACGGCTTCCAGCCTTTCAAACGCCATCGCGTGCCTCTGGAGCAAGTGGACTTTGCCCAAGAGAAGCTAATCGCCACCAAGCCGGGAGACGGGCTGTTCTTCAGCAATTACACTTGGCACCGCAGCGAGCCGAACCGCAGTGGCCAGTCGCAGGCTTTTTACGCCATTGCGTACCAGCGCCGCGCATAGAATTTGACGCAGCTTGTGGCCCACTAGATACCTTTCCGCGATTCAGACAGTTTCTACGGCTGAGTGTCCGCCGCCACTGACGGCGCGATAGCCCCTCCTCAATCAACAGCGCTTTCAACAAGCTGCATCGACATAGCAGTTTGCTTGACAGACGAGCATTAAGTGGTATTTTGGAGTTAATAATTCCAAAAAAGAAGGAAAAATGGAAATAAAGAGGCGATTTTTCCAGGCATCGGAGACCAGTTTTTTTCTGTTTGGTCCTCGCGGCACAGGCAAATCGACCTGGCTCCATGCCCATTTGCAGGACGCCTTGCTCGTGGATCTGCTTGCTCCAGAGACGTATCGGCTCTACGCGGCCCGTCCCGAACGCCTGCGGGAGCTTATCGCCGGCAATCCCGCCAAGGACACCGTCATCATTGACGAGGTGCAAAAGCTCCCCGAGTTACTCGACGTAGTTCATCAGCTCATTGAGCAGCATAGATCGCTCAGGTTCGTCCTCACCGGCTCTAGCGCGAGAAAACTGAAGCGCACCGGGGTTGACCTACTAGCTGGACGAGCTGTGCTCAAGACCATGCATCCCTTTATGGCTGCTGAACTCGGGGCTACTTTTGACCTAGAGCGCGCCCTGCGCTTTGGGCTTGTGCCCTTGGTCGTGGACTCAGCATCTCCCGCAGAGGCGCTCGGCGCGTATGCCGCTCTTTACTTGCGAGAAGAAGTGCAGATGGAGGGCTTGGTCCGCAACGTCGGCAACTTCTCGCGCTTTTTGGAAGCCATCAGTTTTTCGCATGGATCGGTGCTGAGTGTTGCCGCAGTTGCTAGGGAGTGCCAGGTCGAGCGGAAGACCGTCGAGGGGTACATCGACATTTTGGAAGATCTGTTGTTGTGTTTTCGGGTGCCGGTGTTTTCAAAGCGAGCCAAAAGACACCTGATTGCCCATCCTAAATTCTACTTTTTCGATGTCGGCGTCTTCAAATCGCTGCGGCCGTCCGGCCCGCTCGACCGCCCCGAAGAAATACACGGCAGTGCTATAGAGGGACTGGTGGCCCAGCATCTGCGGGCTTGGAACGCGTATAGCGGCGATCACCACACCTTGTTCTTTTGGCGCACTAAGTCGGGCAGAGAAGTCGATTTTGTCCTTTACGGGCCGGAAGGCTTTTGGGCCATAGAAGTCAAAAACACCCGCACCATTCGCCCGAGCGATCTCAGCAGCCTGCGCGTTTTCAAACAAGACTATCCCGAAGCCGAGGTGTGTTTACTATATAGAGGAGACGAGCGGATCGAGATACAGGGAATACGCTGCCTGCCCTGCGGCGAATTTTTGCAAGGGCTGGTACCGGCCCGACCTTTGCTATCCCACACCTATTGATCTTTCACACAGGAGCTTGTACCATGACCGATTCTGCCTACCGCATCGCCCCACCTGGCTTTACCGACGACGAGTGGGAAACCTTCAACCGCGAGGGGATCCTCTTCTTTGAAGACGCCCTCGACCAAGCGGCCATCGACGAACTCACGGCTGCGGTTGATCGCGTTTGCCAATCCAGCCCCAAATACCGGGCGGGGGAGACCTTTGGCTGCCAAAATATCGTCGAGCGCGATCCCGCCTTTGCCGCGCTCATTGACCACCCTCGCCACATCGGCTATGCCTACGACCTCTTCGGCGAATTGCTCAAGCTGCACCAGAGCCAGTTTTTTATCCGTCCGCCCGGCGGCGAACGCTACAATATCTGGCATCCCGACGGTGCCCGCGCCGTGCCGTACGGCACCTTCTCGCCCGATTTGCCGCTGCAAATCAAGATCGGCTTGTGGCTGACCGACCTGCCAAGGGCCAAGATGGGCAACCTAGTGGTCCTGCCCGGCAGCCACCGCAAGCAATACGTTGATGAGTACGACAGCCACGAGCCGATCCCGGGCGAGCAGGTGGTCTGCCTGCGCAAGGGCACCATGACCTTCATGCACTCGAGCATCTGGCATCGCGTCGAGCCCAACGAGAGCGACGTGGTGCGCAAGAATATCTTCTACGCCTACTGCCCGGCTTGGGTCACCCCAGCCGACCGCCTCCAGTCCGATCCCGCTTGGCTCGCAACGCTCAACCGCGAGCAGCGCATCATCATGCGTTCCTACACCAACGCTTATCACAACGCCAAACCCCCGGCCTCTGACTTTCCGCTCTTCCTCGACCGCGAGACCGGCATGGACCGCGATCCCGAGGCTTACCGCGACGATGTGGCGTTGCACCGCCGCAAGCGCCGCACGTGGGCCGAGCGCAAGCGATCTGCTTAGGCTTCGACCCGCTTTTCAAACAGCCACATCCCGATTCCCATGGACGCCAGTCCGACGATGAGGGAGTGCGCGAAGAATGTGAAATTGATCTTGAGGAACTCGGGACTCATGCTAACCTGGACGCCACTGTTCGAGTCCGACCAGAGCAAACTATTGTCGGGCAAATCGATCCAGCCGAAAACCTCGGGCAGGGTGCCAAAGTAGCAGTACAACACGCCCAAGACGAAAGCGGCCGAAGCGAGGCCAGCAAAGCGCCGCACCACCAACTTGAGTCCGGCGACTCCGCCCGCCATGCCCAGCATCAGGGCCATGGCCGACAGATAGCACGCACCCGTAAATACCGATATGTGCATCGTAGTGAACGGAATTGACTGCACATCCGCTAGGGGTGCAAGTGCTCGCAGTTCGCTGAAAACCGCGATGAGACCGGCCGTGCTCAAGGCGAACAAGACGAGGCCGAGCGTGGTCACCGCAGCGGCCTTGGCGGCGAAAACTTGGACCCGCGATACCGGCAGGGAGAGCAGTAGGTAATGGGTCTGTCCCTTTATTTCTTGGGCGAACGAGTGGATCAGCAGAAAGGGCAAGACCAGCACAAACGAGTACGGAACCACGCTCCACAGGGCGTGGGCCGAGGGGATGCTTTGCCCATCGTCGAACGACAGCACCGCAACGAGTTCCAAAAAGACCGTCAGCAGCGGCAGCAAGACAAACAGGGTGCGGTTGTCCTTTATTTCCTTTATGTACAGCGTCTTCCAAGTATTCACGATACCACCTCCTCGAAAATGTCGCTGAGCGACATGCCGCGATTTTGCCTCAACTCTTCGATGTTGCCGCTGACTGCGATCTCGCCGTGGCGCAGAAAAACCACTTCTTCTATCAGCTCTTCCACTTCGCTGACGAGATGGGTCGATATCAGAATCGTCTGCTCGCCGACGCGAAACTCACTGAGCAAGGTTTCCAAGATGCGCCGCCGCGACGGCGGGTCGATCCGTCCCAACGGTTCGTCCATGAGTACCAGCTCGCTCGGCCGCGAAAAGGCGGCTACTACTTTTAGCCGCGCTCGCTGGCCATCGGACAGGGTGCCGACTTTCCGGTGGCTATCGACATTCATCAGGCCGAGCAGTTCGTGGGATTTGTCCATGTCCCAGCCGGGGAAGAAAGCGGCTAGGAATTCGAGTTGCTCGCTGACGTGCATCCAGTCGTAAAACGGACTGACCTCGGGCAGGTACGAAGTGATACGGCGCGTTTGGATGCCGACCGGCTGGCCCGAGATGCTGGCGCTGCCTTCGCTGGCGTGGGCGACGCCGGCGAGGATTTTGAAGAGCGTGCTCTTGCCGCTGCCATTTTCGCCGAGAACGCCCATCACCCGGCCTTTTTCGACGGTTAGGGAGATGCCCCCCAGGGCCGTCACGCCGGAGTATCGCTTCCACAGGTTCTTTACTTCTATCATAGTGTCACCTCCTCTGAAATTTCGCGCAGCAGGTCGTCGATTTGTTCGCGTGAGAGCGCCAAGTCGCGGATCTCGGCGACAAAGCGGTCGCGCGCGGCCCCGGCTAGGGTGCGGCGCTCGCTGTCGATGCGGTTGGCGCTCTCGGTTATCGACGATCCCTCGCCGCGTCGCGTGGTTATAAATCCTTCGCGCTCCAATTCCATGTAGGCTCTAGACATGGTATTGGGATTCACGCCCATCTCCTTGGCCATTTCCCGCACCGACGGCAAAGGGCCTCCGGCCTGATAGATCCCTTGAGCGGTGCGCTTTTTCACCGCCTCGATGATCTGCAAATAGATGGGGCGAGTGGGATCAAAATCGAGCGGCATCTTCTCGCTCCTTTCTGGTTATGGGTTTCATTTTTGTCTCATTGTAATAGTGTTCTATCTACATAATACACTATTGTTATAGAGAAGTCAAGAAATTTTTTGACGTGGTGGTAGGGGCGACCGGCCGGTCGCCCCTACCTGTGGAACATCGGTAGGGGGCGGTTTCAAACCGCCCCCTACAATGCGTAACGTCAGTTATTTATCGTGGATTTACTGGTTCAATCGCCGTTTGCTAACAACTCGCCGATGGGTTGGGCGGCCTTCAGGCCGTGACCCGAAAGCACGGCCACAATCCGCTGACCCGGCTCCACCAGACCAGATACTCGGGCTTGGCGCAGGCCGTCCCATATCACAGCCGAAGTAGGTTCCACGCAGAGGCCGGCCCGGCCCAACTGGCGGACTCCTTGGACTATGGCCTCTTCGGAGACGGCGACTACGGTACCTTCAGACTGGCGCAAGGCGTTGATGACTTCGCGGTCTCTAACCGGGCGGGGTAGGGCAATGCCCTCGGCCCGGGTGGGGCGTGGAGAAGTGGCGGGGGGGACCACGTCTAAGCCGGCGTGAAAGGCTTGGTACAGCGGCGAGACGTGTTCGGCCTGGACGGCAATGAGGCGCGGCAGGCGGTTGACCAGCCCAGCCCGCTGCAAATCGAGGAAGCCGCGGTATAGGCCGAGTAAGATGCTGCCGGCCCCCACCGGACAGACCACTGCGTCGGGGGCGGTCCAGTCGAGTTGCTCGACCAGTTCAAAGGCCAAGGTTTTGAGCCCTTCTATAAAGAGGGGGTGCCACAAGTGCGAGGCGTACACGGCCCGAGTGCGGTCGATGTATTCGAGTAGCGCGTCAGTGGCCTGGGGGCGCGGTCCTTCTACCGGAACTAGCTCGGCACCGTACAGGCGGATCTGCACTAGTTTGCCCGCCGAGGCCGAAGCCGGACAGAAGACTTTGAGGCGCACCTTGGCGCGGGCTGCGTACGCGGCTAGGGCGGCCCCGGCGTTGCCCGAGGAATCCTCTACTGCTTCCTCTATGCCCAAGGTGTGTAGATAGCTCATGAGCAGGGCGGCCCCGCGGTCTTTGTACGAGCCGGTGGGCAGGGTGTGATCGCATTTGGCCAGGACCGTCATTCCCTCCAGATCGAAAGGGATTAGAGGGGTGCGGGCCTCGCCTAGCGAGACGGGGTCGCCCACCGGGGGTAGGGCTTCGCGGAAGCGCCACATGTCGGCGGGGCGGACGGCGATCTGGTCGCGGGGGAAGGTCGGGGTGGGATACCGACATTCG
>VXML01000108.1 GCA_009841115.1 Gemmatimonadota bacterium
GCTCAGTGGCCCCTATAAGGGCTGGGAGTACTTGGGGTTGGTCAACTACCGAGCCAGCCGCAACGACTTCCGCTTTTGGGACGACAATGGCACTGAGTACAACGCCCAAGACGACGGTTGGGCACGACGGCTCAACAGCGATTTTCGCGGCTTGCGCGGCTTGGCCAAAATCGGGCGCAGCTTGGGTGCTAGCCGCTTGCAGATCCACAATACCTTTGACCTGAGCTACAAGGGCATCCCCGGTATTGGCAACAACCAGTCCCTGCACACCCGCTACGACACGTGGCGTCACATCGCCGAAGCCGCGCTTTTCGGCCCGCTAGGCGACGGTCGCGTCGGGTACCGACTCAAAGCTCACCACTCGCGCGAAAAAGACGAGTACCAGGATCGGCACGGCGAAGTGGGTTTAGGCCGCCAGCACGATCGCAACATCACCCAGAGCTTGGGTCTGCGCGGCGAAGTGAATGCTCTACTGACCGGCCAGTCCCTGCTGACTGCTTTTGTCGCGGCTCGGCGCGAAGCCTTTGCGCCCGACGATTTGCTTCGTCCTGAAAGTCGGCTCTTGCGCAGTCGTCGCCGGGCGTTGGCTGTCGGCACTGAGGTGGAGGTGCCGTTGGGGCAGCGCTTGACGCTCAATGCTGGCACGCAGGCAGAAGGTCTTGACGACCGCTTTTTTGATCGAAAATACTTCGCGCCCAGCGCAGTGTTGCCGAGCCGGAACAACGGCGAAATCCTGTGGGGCTACCGCATGGGCGCGGCCTTGGACTTAGGCGCTGGTTTGGCGCTCAAAGCCCACAATGGACGCTATCAGCGCGCGCCCAATTTCTTTGAACTGTTCGGCGACCGGGGCGCGGTAATTGGCAATACCAACCTCATCAGTGAACAGGGGAATAACTGGGATGTGGGTTTGGTTTTTCGCGGTCCCGCCGATGGAGTGGGGCTGGCCTTGGCCGAGGTCGTGTACTATCGCAATCGCGTCGAAGACCTCATTCGCTTTATGCAAAACTCGCAGCGGGTGTCGCGGCCCTACAATATGGGACGCGCTTTACTGCGCGGTGTGGAAATGCGAATCGAGGCGCGGTTGCTGCCAAGGCTGGCGCTCCGTGGCAACTACGCGTACCAGCGCGCTGAAAACCGCACTCCGTTCTCTTTTGAACGGGGCAATGACCTGCCCAATGCGCCGCGCCATCGGCTCAATACTCGCCTGTCCTTCGACTTAGGACGCTCGGAGATTTATAGCGAATTCAGCCGCGAGAGTCGGCATTTTCTCGACCGGGCTAATTTGCGGACCGTGCCCGTCCGCGCGCTCTACAATCTCGGCGGCAGTGTGCCGCTAGTCGAAGGCATCTCCTTGTCTTGGGAGTTGCGCAACCTAACCGACAATCAAGTAGCCGATCTGTGGGGCTATCCGCTACCGGGCCGCTCGTATGGGCTTTCCGTGCACTACGCTGCACATCAGTAGGGCAGTTGCCTACACTAATCACTAACTAAGGAGGATTTTTGTGTATCGCATTTCCGTTTTAGCCGTCTCTGTCTTGTTGCTGGCGAACTCGTCGTCGGCACAGAGCGATCTCTTCGTCATTACCACGGATTTTTCGACCGGCAGTACGGCCTTTTTGGCCGCGAATGCGGCTGAGGCCGAGGTGAATCTGTTGGGCATCCACTCGGATGCAGTGGGGTACTACCACGACGGTCGTGTCTATATCGTCAACCGCTTGGGCCAGGACAATATCTTGGTGCTGGACGCGATGGATTTGCGCACGCCGCTGACTCAGTTTTCAGTGGGCAATGGTGCCAATCCGCACGACATTGAAATTGTCGCACCCGACAAGGCGTATGTAACGCGCTACGACGCGGCATCTCTGCTGATCGTCAATCCCCAAAACGGCGCGGAATTGGGTCAAATCGATCTAAGTGCTTTCGCCGATGCGGATGGCCTGCCCGAAGTATCGCAAATCGTCCGCGTGGGCGACCGGCTCTACTTGAGCTGTCAGCGCCTCGACCGCGATGGTGGATGGGGACCGGTTGATGTTAGCTACCTGATCGTCGTTGATATAGCGACGGATACCTTGGTCGATGTGGACCCGGACGCCGAGGGCGTGCAAGGCATTGCGCTGAGTGTCGCCAATCCCAATAGCATGGCCGTGATCGACGAGCAGATCGCCGTGGGGGTCGTGGTCGGTTTTGGCGACCGGGCCGGTGGAGTAGAAATCGTCGATACGGCCACCAACCGCAGCCTTGGATTGGCTGTTAGCGAGGGGGACTTGGGTGGGGATATCACGTCCATGGTTCTCGTCGATCAAAATCGGGGCTATGCTGTGGTCGCGGATGAAAACTTCGCTAACAGCGTCCGGCCCTTTGATTTGTCTAGCGGTGCGGTGGACGCGCCCTTGGAAAACATCAGCGGCGGTTTTATTCCCAGCTTGGCGGTAGATGGCGACCGCTTGATCGTCGCCGATCGCGGCTCTTTCTCCGATCCGGCCAGCGCGGGGCTCAAATTCTACGACGTGGCTACCGGAGCGTTCCTGCGCGGTCCCATCGACACTGGCTTGCCGCCGCAAGACATCGTGGTTTTGAGTGATGTGACTATTCCCACGGCTGTGGAGGAGACCGCCGACACCGGCTTGCC
>VXML01000102.1:0-25000 GCA_009841115.1 Gemmatimonadota bacterium
GTGGCGGCGCGCGATATGGCGTACTTGCACTTGCCCATACAGGATATGCAGTCGCCCTCGCTCGGGGATATACGAGCGTTTGTCCAATTCGTTGACGAGGCAGTCGAGCAAGGACGGCCGGTGATGGTCCATTGCAGTGCGGGATTGGGGCGCACGGGCACGATGTTGGCGAGTTATTTGGTAAGAATGGGCAGCAGTGCGGCAGACGCCCTGACACAGGTGCGGAACCTGCGTCCCGGCTCGGTGGAAACAGCCGCCCAAGAACGGGCCGTATATGAATATGCTGTGCATCTTGGGCAATTGACATAGTAGGGCGGCACCAGTACATTGAAATAATAGTGTAGCCCCGAGTGGCTACACGCTAAAACCGGAGGAGAGGGTCGGATGGAAAAGGTTGATTTTCCTGAGTGTTTGAAGTGCAGAGAAGGCGTTTTGATTCCGCTTTCCGATTATGGAAGAGACGGCGCGGCTATTCACTACAAAGCGTGGGCTTGCACGAATCCAAGTTGCGGATACCATCTGAGAATTGACAACGGCGAGTTGAGTATCGGCGAGGAACTCAAGAAATCGTTTAAGTAAGCGGTCCCATCTTCGCCTTTGGCACGCGGTAAAAGTAGTAGATCACGGGAAGAGGCCCCCTTTTGCGGAGCCTCTTCTTCTTATGGGGTCTATTGTTGGCCAACATCAGTGTAAGTAGTTGGGGAATCAGGGCAGGTGCCTTGGTCTTATCTTTTGCGCTGTGGCTTCACGCAGTTACAGAGAAGTACTACGATAAAGAAGTTGCAGTGCGCCTGTGGATCGAAGTCCCTCCGCCGGGCGAAGGTGTGGATGGGGATATGGTACTAGCCAGTGAAGTGCCTTCCACGGTTCGCGTTTTGGTCACTGGCGGGGGCAAGGATCTGCTGTTTGACTTGGACGACGATTCCTTTGTCTTGAAGTTGCGGGCCGAAGGCAAGAATCGGATCCACCGCTTGACTCCTTCCCAAATCACCAAGCGGGCGGCCGACTTGGATGTCGAAGTCAAGGAAATTCTCGAACCAAAAGAAATTGCAATTTCCCTAGCGCCAAGGATGGAACGGGATGTGCCCGTGCGGGTGCAAGCGAGTCTAGAAGTGGCTGCTGCCCACGTACAGGTGACGCCGGTGCAAGCCGATCCCGCGCTCGTCCGGGTGATCGGCCCGCAGCAGCAGGTCGCAGCATTGCGTTATGTGGATACGGATTCGCTGGTTTTGCAGGACATCCGGGAAGATGTGGATGTGAAGTGGTCTTTGCGACATCCCGAGCACACGCAACTCGCGTTCGTACCCGAGACTGTACGCGTGCACGCCACCGTGCAGATGTTAGCCGAGGACGATTTAATCGGAGTGCCGATTACCGTGCGTCATGCCGGCGAGGCGCGCCTGCGTCCCGAGCCGGCCACTGCCCAAGTCAAGGTGCGCGGTGGGGTTGGCGTGATCACCCAACTCGACCCGGCCCGCGACATAGAGCTGTACGTAGATTACGCCGAATATCAAGGGAATGTGCTGCCAGTGCACAGCGCGGAGATATCGCTTTTTGAGGTGCGCCAGATCGCGCCGGCATACGTCGATTTGGTGAGTTACTAGGAATGTTAGTACTGGGGCTAGAGACCTCCTGCGATGAGACGGCCGCGGCAGTCGTCGATGAGTCGTACGCCGTGCATTCCAATATTATCTTCTCGCAACAAGATCACGCTCCATACGGAGGGGTAGTGCCCGAGTTGGCTTCGCGCGCCCATATGCGTGCTTTGGTGCCGGTCGTGCGACAGGCCCTAGCGACCGCCGGCGTTGGGTGGGAAGAAGTGGATGGGGTGGCAGCGACGCGAGGCCCTGGCTTAGTCGGGTCGTTGATCGTGGGGCTATCGCTGGCCAAGGGGTTGGCGTTGGCGCGCAACAAGCCGCTGGTGGGGGTCCATCACCTAGAGGCCCACGTGTTTTCCAACTTGGTCGCTGTACAGGTCGAGGTTCCCTTCCTGACGTTGCTGGTGTCGGGCGGACACACCGAGTTGATCTTGGTGCGCGAACTCGGCTCATACGAAGTGCTGGGCCGCACGCGCGACGACGCGGCTGGCGAGGCATTTGACAAGGTCGCCAAGCTGCTGGGCCTACTGCCTGGAGAAGGGGTGGTAGCCGGTGGTCGGCTCATCGCCGAGTTGGCCGAGGATGGCGATCCCGAGGCCATTGACTTCCCTCGCGCCCTCGTGGATGAGACAGACTTCAGCTTCAGTGGCCTCAAGACCTCGGTGTTACACTACATCCGCTCTCTTACCCCCCAAGAGCGCACGCAGCAACTCGCCCATATTGCTGCTAGCTTCCAAGAAGCCGTAGTAGATGCCTTGGTCGCTAAGACCCTGCTGGCCTTGGAGCGAGTAGAAGTGGCGACTGTATGCCTTGCGGGCGGCGTTGCCGCTAACCAACGGCTGCGCCAGCGGCTGCGCGTCGCGGTCGAGCACCGCGGCCTAGCCTTCCATTGTCCGGCATACGATTTGTGTACAGATAACGCCGCTATGGTAGGGGCTGTTGGAGCCTTCTATCTCCGTCGCGGCGTCTGCGACAGTCTCAATGTGGACGCCGCTCCCCGCCTGGGCTGGCGTGTCTGAGTGGTCGGATAGCCACCTCCAGCTAGCGGGACCACGCGTATTCCTCGTCCTGCTGCCCTTCCTACTCGCATTCGTTTATTGGGTATATCTGCGGACGTATCCGCAGGTTGATCCCAAGCGCCGCATGGTGCTCGTGGCGTTGCGCTCCGCGGCTGTGGCCTTGCTAACTATGGTATTGTGCGAGCCGATTTTGACGTGGTGGCACCAGCAGGTCATCCGACCGCTGGTGTTGGTGTTGGTGGATACCAGCCCGAGCATGAGGGTAGCCGACGGGTCTGTCACGCGACTACAACAGGCGGTGGCCGTGCTCGGCGACGAGCGCTGGTCAGCGCGCTTGCAGCAGGCCGAAGTCCGCGCTTGGGGATTTGCCGAGTCCGCGTATCCGCTCGTGCTTGATACGGTCGCGACCGCAAGTACTCGCGGTCAGGCGACCAATATAGGCCGCGCCCTCGCCGCTAGCTTGGAGGCGGTAGCCGAGCGGGAGCGCGTGCAAGGCGTGGTCCTATTCTCCGACGGAGGCCACAACTTGGGCCGTGACCCAGTGCAACTGGGAGCGGAATTGGGCGTGCCCGTGTACGCGCTTGGGGTGGGGGGCGCAGAGGTACCCGTTGATGTCCAGCTAGTGGACGTGCGCACGGCCGAAACTGGATACGTCGGCCAGAGCCAGCCAATTGACGCCGAGGTGAGGAGTTGGGGATACGAAGGACAGCGCGTGGAAGTCCAGCTCTACGAGGGAAAGCGATTGCTCCAGAGACAATCGCTGCTGTTGGTCGGCGATGGACAGGTGCAGCGCGTTTCCTTTGTAGTGACGCCCCAGCAGGCTGGGCCGCGCATTTTTCGCGTGGCTATTGCGCCTGTGGCCGGGGAATTTGCGACCGCAGACAACGAGGCCCTCGCGTTTACCCACATTCTCGCCGGGCGCACGCGGGTGCTGTTGCTAACCGGAGGTCCCAGCGAGGATTTGGCCTTTTTGCGCCGCAGTTTAAGCGCAGATTCTAGTTGGGTGGTAGAGGCCATGATTCAGCGGGAGCCGGACGCGTTCTACGGCGGCGCGTGGAGTCCGGCTGTTTTGCAGGGCCAGGATGTGGTACTGCTGGTGAATCCGGGTGCGTGGCTGCTCAACGGCCCGCCCGCTGCTGCATTGGTCCAGCATGTGTACGCCGGTGCCGGTTTGCTCGTCGTCGGAGGGCCCAAGATGGCGCGGGCTTGGCGGGCTGACTCACCGCTAACTGCGCTCATGCCGCTTCAGGTAGCTGGCCCTGTGCCCTTTGTTCCGGGCGAGGTCTTGTTGCGACTCAGCGCGGGCGGGTGGCACCATCCGGTCGTGCGCCAGCCCGCGGGGGCGGACGACCCGTGGCTTCGGTTGCCACCGCTGCCGGGCTACTTTCGCACGGCGCAGCAGCGGCCGGGTACCACCGTGCTGATCGAGAGCGCAGGCGGCGAGCCTGTCGTAGTTGCGGGCGCGTATGGCGCAGGCAAGGTCATAGCGGCTCTATCCACGTCTTTTTGGCGGCTCGACCTGATGAGCAGCGGCGTTGATGGCCAGCCGCAGACCATTCGCACGTTCTGGCGCGACGCCGCCAAATGGCTCGCGCTCGACGCTCCAGGCGGCCGGGTCCGTGCCTCAACGGAGCGACCCGGGTACCGGGCGGGAGAGGAAGTGGTTTTCGCGGTGCAGGTTTTCGACGAACTGCTGAAGCCGCAGCCGGGGGTGACGGTACAGGTTGCGCTAGCCGGGCGAGAAGCATTCGACCTGCAATCACAAGGAGCCGGGCACTACCGAGGCGTCGCTAGTGGACTGGCCTCCGGCACGTATGAATACGAGGTCCGGGCCGCAGTGGACCAAGCCGCTGTAGGTACGGCTACGGGTCGCTTTGTCGTCGAAGAGTACAGCATTGAGCTTGGGGATTTGCGCGCCGACCCACTGCTCTTGGGCGAACTGGCCCGCGCCAGTGGTGGTCGCGCCTATTCGCTTGCGGACTGGGAGGACATGCTAAAACAGCTTGCGCCACGCAAGCGTTGGGTCGAAAAGGCCGAGGTTTTGCCGCTGTGGGGTCCGCTGTGGCCCGCGCTTTTGGCGATTGCCCTGTTGGCTGTCGAGTGGTTTGGACGCAAGCGCAGCGGTATGATCTGACGCGCCGCAAGATGCAAAAAGCCGCGTTTTTGTTTATTTTTTATTAATCCCCTTTCCAATCTGATTACTTCCCAGCCTAGGTACTAGCGGAGTCTGCGGCTCTATGTCCGAGTTTTTGCATACGCCCAAAGGCGAGAAGAAACCCCAAGCGCTAGGGGTGCTCCTCCTCGGCCTCGGCGCGTTTTTGCTTGTCTGCTTGATATCCCATTCGCCGCTGGATCCTCCTAATTCAAGCCGCTCGGTGGCGGAGAGTTTGAATTGGGGGGGGTGGATCGGTGCGTATGCGTCGTATGGGGCCTTTGCGGGCATGGGACTGGCTGCGTATGTCTGGCCCGCGCTCTTGTTGTTGTGGGGTTGGAATAGGGTGCGTTGCCAGCCGGTGGTTCTTGCGGTGCAGCGCAGTGTGGGCCTTTTGCTCATGGCCGTCTTCATCAGCATCGCTACCGGTTTGCCCGACTATTCGCCGCACACGGCCTACGCGCTGGGCGGTGTGCTGGGAACCCAGCTCAGTTTGGATTTCCTCATACCGTACCTAGGGAGGCTAGGGGCGGCGGTTTTGCTGGTCGCGCTTTTTGTGGTTGCGGTGATTTTGACTCCCGGTCTGAACTGGCGACTGTTGGCGTGGCTGGGCTCTGGTTTGGCGGTGGTTTGGCGGTTGCTTGGGCAGTGGCTCGGGCGTTTGCGGGGACTGCTCCCTACTAGGCACAAGAGCAAAGCCGCAAAATGGGAACGGGACGAAACCGCCATGGTGCGAGAAATGAGACCTGAGATCAGTGCGGAGCCTCGGGTCGAGGATGCAGCCCCTTGGAAGCCAATGGTTGAAGAGGTTGACGCAGTGGAGCCTCGGGTGCAAGAGCCAGCGCGCGTTGAGCGACGCGCGCGCAAAAAGAAAAAGGAACCGGCGGTTGCAGATGCAGCTATGCCAGAGCCAGCAGCCAAAAAAGAGAAGGCCGAGCCAGCCCGCAAGCCTGCTGGGGGTCGTTACAAAATCCCGAGTCCTGCGTTGCTAGACGAAGTCTCGGCCAGCCGCAGCCGTGTCTCCAAGGAGACTTTGCTGGAAAACGCCAAGCTGCTGGAGAGTGCGTTAGACAATTTCGACGTGGCCGGCAAGGTTGTAGAGGTGAGTCCCGGGCCGGTGGTGACGCGCTACGAGGTAGAGCCGGCCCTAGGGGTCAAGGTCGGTCGCATTGCCGCGCTTTCGGACGATCTCGCGCGCGTGATGAGCGCCAAAGGCATTCGCATTCAAGCGCCGGTACCGGGCAAATCCGTGGTGGGGGTAGAGATTGCCAATCAGGAGCGAGAAACCGTTTACTTGCGCGAGATCATCGAAGACGAAGTGTTCAGCCGGTCGGATTCCAAGCTGGTCATGGCGCTGGGCAAGACTATTTCGGGCGAGCCGTGCGCCGCGGATTTGGCCAAAATGCCTCATCTATTGGTAGCCGGTGCCACTGGGGCTGGCAAGAGCGTGTGCCTGAACAGCCTAATTTGCAGCATCCTCCTCAAGGCCACGCCGGACGAAGTGCGCTTTATCATGGTTGATCCCAAGGTCGTCGAATTGACGATGTACAACGATATACCACACTTGCTGGTGCCAGTTATCACCGAGCCGAAAAGGGCCGCCGAGGCCCTGAAGTGGGCGGTAGCCGAAATGGAAGCTCGCTACCAGAAGCTGGCCAAGCTAGGAGTGCGCAATCTGTCCGACTACAACGCCAAGCTGGCGAGCGTCCAAGCCGAGGCTGCAGAAGACGGCGTTGAGCCTGAGAAGCCGCTGGCGTACATCGTGATAGTAATCGACGAATTTGCCGATTTGATGCTGACGGCCCCCGCTGAGGTGGAGACCTCGCTGATGGGTTTGGCGCAGAAGTCGCGCGCCGTGGGCATTCACATCATTTTGGCGACCCAGCGGCCTTCGGTGAACGTGATTACCGGAGTAATCAAGGCCAACTTCCCGTCGCGCATTGCCTTCCAAGTGGCGTCAAAGACGGACTCGCGCACGATTCTCGATCTCAACGGGGCTGAGCGGCTGTTGGGGATGGGTGATATGCTCTTTCTGCCGAGCGGCCAAGGCGAGCCGCTCCGCGTCCACGGAGCCTTTATTTCCGGCGAGGAAACCGAGCGATTGGTTGCGGCATTAAAAGAGAGCCAGTACGAGGCCGAGGAAGTTGCGGTGTTTTCCGAGCAGCCGGATATTAACGCGGCTGCCGATGCGCGCGACGACCTTTTCGACGATGCCGTGCGCTTAGTCTGCGAACACCAGCAGGCCTCCACATCGTTTTTGCAGCGGCGCTTAAAAGTGGGTTATTCCCGCGCCGCGCGGTTGATGGACGAGCTGGAGGCCGCCGGTATCGTCGGGCCGATCGTTGGGGCAAAGCCGCGCGAGATTCTCGTCGAGAGCGCGGAAGAGGAGGACGCGGAAGAATGAGACTGTGGTTGTGGGCCGTTTCTTGTATGTGCTTGGCGGCAAGCACGGCTTTTGGACAGAGCGGCGAAGAAATCATCGCTAGGGTGCAAAAGCGCCTCGCTAGCTACAAGACGTTTTCAGCCCGCTTTGAAAAGCAGTTCTACTGGGCCGTGCTGGACAAGTACCGCAGCCGCGAGGGCCGGATCTATTTGCGCCGCCCGAACCGCTTTCGCATCGAACTGGAAGGCGGCGATGTGGTGGTGGCTGATGGCAAGGCCGTCTGGTCGTATGTCGTGCACAACGGCCAAGTGGTGATCAGCCCCTACGAAGCGGAAATAAAGACCCCGTGGGAAGTATTTTTCGACTATACCGAGCGCTATGTGCCCATTGCGGTGGAGGAAAGCGCGTTGGGGGGACGGCCCTGCTATTTGCTGATCATGGCACCGGAAAACGAAGCCTCTGTGGTCGAACAGATGCGGGTTTGGGTGGATCCTAGGGGATGGATTCTGCTGCAAGTCGAGCAGCGCGAGGCCAATGGCAATCGCACTGCGTACGTCCTTAGGGATCACCGCGCCAACAGGAGGATAGCCGACGAGGTCTTTTCTTTTGAGGTGCCAGAAGGGGTGGAAGTGCTGGACACGAGGGAACCCCCTGTTGAATAAGGGGGTGCGGTGGTGGTGCGCGGCTCTGCTGGTACACGTAGGGGCCTTGGCGGTTGCAGCGGATCAGAGTATCTGGATTCTGTTGCGCGACAAAACGGATGCCGAGGGACGGCGCATCGCTTGGGTAGATTTGGGGGCTGGTCATACGGACGCGGAGCTGAACCTGCCCGTCAGTCCACGATATATCGAGCGGCTGCGGGAGATGGGGGTGGCCGTGCGCTTTTCCTCGCGTTGGCTCAACGCGGTCAGTGCGCGGGTTGCGCCCGAGGTACAGCGTCGAGTGCAGACTGCGGACTTTGTCGTGGCAACACGGCCCGTGCGGCGCTTGCAGCGGCCTAGTCCACCGCCGCCCGCGCTGTTTGCCAGTCCTAAGTTGCAGCAAAGCCGTTATGGCCTTGCCTTTGAGCAGTTGGCCCAAATCGCCGTTCCCCCCCTACACGACCAAGGTCTGACGGGTGCTGGGGTGCGCGTGGCCTTGCTCGACAACGGTTTCCACTACGCCGAACACGCGGCCTTCACCTCCATTCGCGTGGTGGCCCAGCGCGACTTTGTCAATGACGACGAGATTGTCAGCGACGAGGCCGATCAACCTGTTACGGGCGACGAAAGAAGCGGCAGCCAAAACTTGCACGGTGCGCAAGTACTTTCCCTGCTTGCAGGCTATCAGCCCGATCACTTTGTCGGCGTGGCACCCGACGCTGAGTACATCTTGGCCAAGACCGAGCTAGATGACAACTTGCCCGAGATGCCCTCGGAGGAGGATCGCTGGGTCGCTGGTTTGGAATGGGCAGACAGCTTGGGAGCGCAGGTGGTCAACAGTTCGTTGGGCTACAATCGGTGGGACGACGGTACGGGTTACTCGCCAGTGGATCTGGACGGAGAAACCGCGCTGACGAGCGTGGCGGCGGCGCTGGCGGTGCGGCGCGGCATAGTGGTGGTGGTGGCCGCGGGCAATGAGGCCAACCGAGATTGGCACTACATAACGATACCGGCGGACGCCGATGGCGCGATTGCGGTGGGCGCGGTTGATGTGCCCGGCAGCGGCGAACGCTTGCCGCAGATTGCCTCCTTTAGCTCGCGGGGACCAACGGCCGATGGTCGCATCAAGCCGGACGTAGTCGCGCCCGGTAGCGGCGTGGTGGTCGCGGATCTGCGGCGCGGTGGCTATGTGCGCAAGGGCGGCACTTCCTTTGCAGCACCCTTGGTGAGCGGGGTTTGCGCCCTGTTGTTGCAAAAAAATCCCGAATGGACGCCAGCCCAAGTACTGGAGGCTTTGCGCACGACCGCGCTGGACTTGGGAACCGCTGGTCCCGATACGGTGTATGGCTGGGGGCAGATAAACGCATTGGCGGCCAGTGGCCTCGACGAGGTGCCGCCGGAAGAGGACCGCCTGTTGGCACCTTTCCCCAATCCAGCGCGGGACGGGGTGGTACATTTTCCCGTGCAGCTAGCCGAGCGCGGCCTCGTTGAGTTGAGCGTTTTTGACGTAGGGGGCCGGTTAGTGTTCGCCGAGCGTTGGGATCTGTGGCCGGGGAGCCACGACCGGCCGGGCCGCGCCCCGCGCTGGACGCCGGGTCGGGCCGTGGCCAATGGGATGTACTTCTATCAACTGCGGTTGCCTAGCCGCAGCCGCTTGGGCAAAATTGCCCTTGTGCGCGCCCCTTGAGGAAGCCATGGTAATCAAAGCAAGTGAGCGCAAGAAGCAGTTGAACAAACGCCTGCGGATGCTCAACCGCGTCGTCTTGGGCGGCGTGACCCTCTTTGTGCCGATCTACATTGGGGTGAGTTTGACGGGCGGATCGGCGGACAAGCTGGAAAACTTGACCAACCTGTTCGCCAACATCAACAACCAAGTTGCCCTGACGGTACCCGTGGACGGGGTGCGCTACATGCACTTTTTTCACGGTCCGCCTGACGAGGAACACAAGTTCGTGCTCATCGATGTGCGTTTGCAGGTGAATTTGCAGCTTGCGTGGGCGATTGTGCCGCGCTGTTTTCAGCTCGTTGACGACCAAGGGCGGCGGTACTACCCGCTGTCGCGCTCGCCGTTTTTTATTGCGCACACCGACCAGCTCAAGGGGACCAAGGGCGAGGTGTACGAGGGTCAGCTACTTTTTGAAATACCCGCTGAACGCAAGCACGAAAGTCTCCTTTTTGATCGCTACTACGAAACCGAGGAAGATGACAATGGCCACGATTGAGGAACAGTTGACAAGCGGGCGGCAGCAGCTAGAGCGGCTGCGAGGGTATCTTTGACATAAGCGGTAAGAAGGAAGAGTTGGCTGCGCTGGAGAAGCGCATGGCGGCCGCGGATTTTTGGAACGACCGGCGGCAGGCCGAATCTGTCGGCAAAGCGGTGCGCATCCTCAAGGACACCATCGCGGATTGGGAGACCTTGGACTCGCAGTTGGAGGACTTGGCCCAACTGCGGCAGATGGCGGCCGAAGAGGGCGATGCAGAGGCACTGGCCGAGGTCGAGGCCGAAGTCGAAAGCGCCATGCAGGGCATTGGCGAATTGGAATTCCGCACGATGCTCAACGACGAGGCCGATCCCAAAAACGCAATTCTCGTCATTCACTCGGGAGCAGGGGGCACGGATGCCGCCGAATGGGCGTCGATGTTGATGCGCCTGTACACGCGTTGGACCGAGCGCCACGGCATGGAATGCACGGTCGTGGATCTGCAGCAGGCCGAGGAAGCTGGCATCAAGGGCGCAACCATTGAGGTTAGGGGGGATTATGCGTATGGCTACCTCAAGGCCGAGGCCGGCGTCCATCGCTTGGTGCGGCTCTCGCCGTTTGACACGAGTCGCCGCCGGCACACTTCGTTTGCGTCGGTCTTTGTCTATCCAGAAGTCGAAGACGATATCGAGGTGGATATCAACGACGAGGACGTGAAGGTCGAAACCTACCGCTCCGGAGGCGCGGGCGGCCAACACGTGAACAAGACCGCCTCAGCCGTGCGGCTCACGCATCTGCCCACTGGCATTGTCGTCCAGTGCCAAAACGAGCGCTCGCAGTTCAAGAACAAAGCCACTGCGTTTAAGGTGCTCAAGGCGCGCCTGTACCAGCACCTCAAGGACGAACAGAAGCAGAAACAGCTCGCGGTGGAGAGCACCAAGAAGAGCATTGACTTCGGGTCGCAGATCCGCTCCTACGTGCTCCATCCATACACCATAGTCAAAGACCACCGCACCGCTTGCGAAACGGCCAATGTCCAAGCGGTAATGGACGGCGACATCGACCGCTTCATCCGCGCCTATTTGACCGAGGGACAAACGTGAGCATTGCCTTGTTTGTCGCCGGCCGCTACCTGCGCTCCAAGCAACGCGAAGGCTTCTTTTCCGTCATCGCCTATATGGCCGTCGGTGGGGTGATCTTGGGGGTAGCGGCTTTGGTGATCATTCTCTCGGTGACCAATGGTTTTGCCGGCGAAGTCAAAAACCGGCTGATCGGCATGAACGCCCATGTCAACATTCGCCGCTTCGATGGCGGCCCCATCGCGGATTGGGAGGGGCTGTTGCAGCAGGTGAAAGGCGCTGTCGGGATCGTGGGCGCGGCTCCAGTCGTGGATTCTAAGGTCATTATTGCCTCGCAGCTCGATTTGGGCCGGGTCGATGGCATCCCCGTGTGGGGCATTGATCCGGCGACCTTTCCAGAGGTCTCCGATCTGACCGAACACTTGCGCTACGCCAGTCCAGAGGGTCAGCTACGTCTCGGCTTGCTCGCAGAGTTAAATAAGCGGGGGATCGTCCTCGGCGAGTACTTGGCGCGGCGCTTGCACGTGGGGCCGGGTTCTGAGGTGTTGCTGATGACGGTGCAGAATCTCGATGTGGAAGCAGCCGTGATGGATGGTTTCTCGCCGCGTCCCTGGTCCTTTTTCGTAACCGATCACTTTGAAAGCGGCATGTACCAGTACGATGACAACTATGCTTTTATTCACCTAGAAGACGCCCAGCGCATGCTCGAATTGGGCGATGCGATTACTGATATCCACATCCACGTCGCAGATATCTACCAAGCGCCTGAGATCCGCGACCGCCTAGCCGAAGAGTTGGGCTATCCCTATCAAGTGCGCGATTGGACCCAGCTTTTTCCCGAGTTCTTCCGCTGGATCGAGTTGGAAAAATGGGCGATCTTCCTCGCGCTGAGTCTCATCGTGCTGGTCGCTGCTTTTAACATCATGTCGATCCTAGTTATGTCGGTACTAATCAAGACGCCTGAGATTGGCATCTTGCGGACGATCGGTTGCACCGTGGGCGAGATTTATCGCATCTTCATCTATCAGGGCTTGGTCATTGGCGGCATCGGCACCTTCTTGGGCTGCTTGATCGGCTTTGCGCTCTGTTTAGCCCAACAGCGCTTTGCGCTGATTTCCATTCCTGGGGACATGTATTTCATCAGCTCGTTGCCCGTGGATATGAGTGTCGTGGACTTTGCACTAGTAGCGGCTATTAGCATGGTCATCTGCTTGGCGACGTCGATTTATCCGGCGCGCAAGGCTGCGGAATTGATGCCCGTAGAAGCCATTAGGTATATAATGTAAGATGGTGGAACAGGCCGACATCATCCTCGAAGCGCGTGGTTTGCGCAAGGTGTTCAACACCGGCGGCGAGGGCTTGGAAGTACTCAAAGGCGTGGACTTAGCGGTGCGGGCGGGCGAGCTAGTCGCAGTTATGGGTGAGTCCGGTGTTGGCAAAAGCACTTTGCTGCACCTGTTGGGTACGCTCGACCTGCCGACGGCTGGCCAATTGCGGATCGCCGGCATTGATGTGCTTAACCTCGAAGATCAGGCACTGTCGCGCTTTCGCAATCGGCACATTGGTTTCGTATTCCAATTTCACTACCTGCTGCCGGAATTTACTGCGCTGGAAAACGTCTTGCTGCCGACGCGGGTCGCTGGCGTCGATCGCCGCAAGGAGGCCCTTGAACTGATGGATTCCGTCGGACTAGCGGACCGCTTGCACCACCGACCTGGGGCGCTGTCGGGCGGCGAATGCCAGCGGGTGGCCATGGTGCGAGCGCTGGTCAACGAGCCATTGGTCGTGCTGGCCGACGAGCCATCGGGCAATCTCGACGAGACGACCAGCGAGTCCCTGCACCAACTGCTCGCCGGGTTGGCGCGAGAGCGCGGCCAAGCTTTTGTGGTGATGACCCACGACCGCAAATTGGCCCAGAGCATGGATCGCCAGGGGCGCATAGAAGCGGGTGTGTTGCAGATGGAAGACGATGCGATATGAAAAAATGCGGAGTATGCAACAAGCGCGAGGCCGTAGTGGCCTATAACCATATTGTTGACGACGCAAAACAGACGCTCTTGCTCTGCCATCAATGCGCTAACGAAAAAAACATCAAGGTGCTGGTCGTCCCGGCTGCACAGGCCAAAGAAGCGCCCGTGCTGGTGAAGGAAATCAAGATAGAGTTGGCCAAGTTGGCCGGGGCCGAAGGCGACGAGGAGGTGCGCTGTCCAACTTGCGCGATGAGCTACGAGGAATTTAAGAAGATAGGTCGCCTCGGTTGTCCCCATTGTTACGATGCCTTCGCCTCACAGCTAGAGCGCCTGCTCAAACGCATCCACGGCGACAACAGGCATCGGGGTAAAGGGCCGATAGAAGCGACACAAAGTACTGGCGCGGCCGATGAGTTGGAGCGATTGCGCGAAGAACTGGCCCAAGCGGTAGCGGAAGAGGCTTTTGAAGAGGCCGCTCAACTTAGGGACCGCATCCGCGTTCTCGAAGGAAAATAGCCGTGAATATTGAGGATCTCGTTTACAATGTGGCTAGTTGGCTCAGCGGAGAAGGGGATGCCGACGGCATGGTCGTTAGTTGTCGCGCCCGCTTGGCCCGCAATCTTACAGGGTGGGCTTTTGCGCCGAAGACCACGCTTGAAGACCAAAAAAAAATCATTGAACAGGTCCTAAGTGCCGCCCAAAAGTGCCGCCCTATGTGCGATGCGGCCTTCTTCCACATGAACGCCCTACAGGCCAACCAGCGCCAGTTACTGGTGGAACGCCACCTAATTAGTCCGGCTCTGGCCAAAAGCAAAGGCCAGCGCGGCGTGCTCTTTAATGCAGATGAGTCGCTTAGTGCGATGATTAACGAGGAGGATCACCTCCGCTTGCAGGCCATTCTCCCGGGTTTGCAAACGTACGCGGCATGGCAGCGGGTTGATGCGCTCGACGATGCGCTCAGGAGCGAGTTGGACTGGGCGCAATCGGAGCGCTGGGGCTTTTTGACGGCCTGTCCGACCAATACAGGGACGGGCTTGCGGATATCAGTGCTCATCCATCTGCCGGCCTTGGTCCTGACCGAGGATATGGAACGGGTAATGCGTGGGTTGACTAGCATGGCTTTCGCGGTGCGCGGGTTCTACGGAGAAGGTACCAATGTGGTCGGCAACCTATTTCAGATATCCAACCAAGCTACCTTGGGCGTAACCGAAGGGGAGATCGTCGAGAAGCTCTCGGAGATAACCCAACAGATCGTGAGCTATGAAAAAGAGGCGCAAGCCACCCTGCTGGCAGACGCATCGGCCCAAGTGGAGGACAAGGTTTGGCGGGCGTATGGGATTTTGCAACACGCGCGGGTGTTGAGTGGACAGGATTTTATGAACTTGTTATCGGCCGTACGTTTAGGATGTAGTTTGGGAATTATTGACGGCTTACCTCTCGGCTTTATCAACCAGTTAATGATCGTTACTCAGCCCTCGCATTTGCAAGCCGAAGCCAGAGCGGATCTCTCATCGGCAGACCGCGATGTGCGCCGCGCCGAACTAGTGAGACGGCGCTGGGCTCAACAGAGGGGATTATCTTGACAACAATCGGCCCATTTGGTAGGTTCAAAATCGAGCTTTATCCAGCAAAGTTTGCAATGCTCGATATTCAATTCGCGCTCTCCGAATTGTCGAGAATCAAGTTTCCTTATGACATAGACCATAGGCGGATTGTGGAGGACGACTAGATGAACAACATGTTCACCGAAAACGTAAAACAGGTAATGAAGCTAGCGCGCGAGGAGTCGGCGCGCTTAGGTCACAATTACATCGGCACTGAGCATTTGCTGTTGGGCATTATCAAGGACGGCAAAGGCAAGGCAGTGGCCGTACTGACGAACTTGGGGTTGAGCTTGGAGACGGTCAAGCAGTCAGTAGAAGACTACGTGACGACCTCGGGCGGCACCATGACCATTGGCGAGGTGCCCTATACCCCCCGCGCCAAACAGATTCTCGAAGTAGCGGCCAACGAGGCCAAGGAGATGAAGACGCAGTTCATAGACGTCGAACACCTGCTTTTGGCTCTACTGAAGGACAAGGAGGGGGTTGCCGCGCAGATTTTGGCCGCCTTTGGCGTCGATTACAAAACGGCTATGGAAGAGACTTTGGCCGTGCTCGAAGGCAAGACCACCGGTCGCAAGGAAAAGGGCAAGAAGAGCAAGACACCCTTTCTCGACCACTTTGGCCGCGACCTGACTCAGTTGGCGCGCGAGGGCAAGCTAGACCCAGTGATCGGTCGCCAGAAGGAGATTGAGCGCGTCACGCAAGTGCTCAGCCGTCGTAAGAAGAACAATCCCATCCTCATTGGCGACCCAGGCGTCGGCAAGACGGCTATTGTCGAAGGGCTGGCCCAGCGCATCATTGAAAAGCGCGTGCCGCAAATTCTCCTCGACAAGCGCTTGGTCACCCTCGACATGGGTGGCGTGGTCGCCGGCACCAAATACCGGGGCCAGTTTGAAGAGCGCATCAAGGCGGTGATGAACGAACTGCAGCAAAATTCTGAAGTCATCATTTTCATCGACGAGTTGCACACCATTGTCGGGGCCGGCAGTGCCGAGGGCACGTTGGATGCTTCCAATATGTTCAAGCCCGCTTTGGCGCGCGGCGAGTTGCAGTGCATCGGGGCCACCACTCTCGACGAATACCGCAAACACATCGAAAAGGATGGGGCCCTTGAGCGGCGTTTTCAGAGCATCATGGTCGATCCGCCCTCGGTCGAGGACACCATTGAGATCGTCAAGGGGCTGCGCTCCAGCTACGAGAGCCACCATCACGTGGAGTTTGCCGACGATGTCGTTGCCTATGCGGTGCGCCAGTCCGATCGCTATATAAGCGACCGCTACTTGCCCGACAAGGCCATAGATGTGATTGACGAGACGGGCTCGCGCGTGCATCTGGCACGGCTCAGTCCACCGGAAGAGATTGGCCGCATTGAGGCCGAGATACAGGAAATCAATCGCCAAAAAAACGAAGCGTCCGAGCGCCAAGACTTCGAGGACGCCGCCGTGCTGCGCGACAAGGCGCTCCAGTTGAATGAACAGCTACAAAACAAACGCCAAGCGTGGGAGGAAGCGGTCCGCGACGAAGTGGTCGAGGTGACGACAGACGACATTGCCGAGGTTATCGCTAGTATGACCGGCATCCCGATCTCGCGGCTGGCCAAGACCGAGACCGAGCGCCTGCTGGCTATGGAGTCGGAGCTCACAAAGAAAATCGTCGGTCAGCAACAGGCGGTCACCGCGATTGCGCGGGCCATCCGCCGCAGTCGCGCGGGGCTCCAGGATCCCAAGCGGCCCATCGGCTCGTTTATCTTTCTCGGTCCGACGGGCGTGGGCAAGACCGAGTTGGCCAAGCGGCTAGCCGAATTCCTCTTCGACGACGCCGATGCGTTGATTTCGGTCGATATGTCTGAGTACATGGAGAAATTCGCGGTGTCGCGCCTGATTGGCGCGCCTCCGGGCTACGTGGGGTTTGACGAGGGGGGGCAGCTTACCGAGCGAGTCCGCCGCCGCCCCTATTCAGTGGTTCTGCTAGACGAGGTCGAGAAAGCGCACCCCGATGTCTTCAACATCCTGTTGCAAATTCTCGACGAAGGGAGGCTCACCGATAGCACGGGCCGCAAAGTAGATTTCTGCAACACCGTGCTGATTATGACCTCTAACGCGGGTAGCCGGGATGTGGGCACGGGCGGTGTATTGGGCTTCCAGAAGTCCGATTCCGACTCGATGTACGCGCAGATGGAGGGCAAGATCAAAGACGCCCTAAAAAAGACCTTCAATCCCGAATTCCTCAATCGCGTTGACGACACTATCATTTTCCACGCTCTCGACAAAGAGCACATCGCCGCCATCATAGATATTCGCTTGGAGGAATTCAAAACGCGCTTAGCCCCGCAGGACATCCAAGTGCGAGTTACACCCGGAGCCAAAACATTGCTCGCCGACAAGGGTTTTGATCAGGCGTATGGCGCTCGCTATTTGGAGCGGACCATCCAGAAAATGCTCGAAGATCCGCTGGCTGAGGAGATTCTCCAAGGCCGTTTTGGCGAGGGCAGTCGCATTCGCGTCACCAAAAAGGGCGAGGAACTAGTTTTCGACGAGGAGCGTCGAGAGGGTGCGGGCGAAGAAGTGAAGAAGAAGCGCGCGACCACAAGCTGATATGAAAAATTTCCGCACTATACTTTTTGCCGTCGTCTCTGTGGGGTTGATGGGGAACGCGGTCGAGGCCCAAAAGGTTGTTTCGATCGAGGTGCAGGGTAAGCTGCGCAAGGTGGCCAAGTCGCTGATCCTTACCACGGTGGGCTTGGAACCTGGAGTTGAGCTATCGCAAGAGAACGTGCAGCAGGCAGTGCGCGATCTCCAAGGACTCAACGTCTTTGAGGATATCCAGATATGGGGCGACCCCGTCCCCGAGGGAATCAACCTGATCATCATGGTTGAAGAATACCCAGCCTTAGAGGGTTTGCAGTTCAAGGGGCAGAAAAACCTCAAGGAGAAAGACCTCAAGGAGGCGCTGAGCTTGGTCACCGGTCAGGTTATCGCGCCGAAGGATGTGGTGCGGGGCGAGCAGAAAATCCTCGACCTTTATCGCGAGAAGGGCTATCTGCGCGCCGAGGTCAAAGGCCAGACCTTTGCCGGCGCGGAAGAGGGCGAAGTATTCCTCCAATACGACATCAACGAGGGATCCAAGGTGCAGATCAAGCAGATCCGCTTGATCCAACACCGCGCCGACGGCACGGTGATCGACAGCCGAGAGCTGCCGGCGCGCAGTCCTCGGCGGCCGCAAAAATGGGATGGCCAAGGTCCGGAGCCACGCCGGTTGATGTCGTTGATGGAGACCGAGGAGAAGCGCTGGTGGCGCAAAGGCGAGTTCAACGGCGATACGTACGAGGAGGACAAGCAGAAGCTGCTGGCGTACTATCGCAGCTTGGGCTTTCAGCAAGCAGCCATAGTGCGCGACAGCGTCTATTACGACTCGACGCGGCGGCACTTGTTCATTGACGTGGAAATTGACGAGGGACTACAGTACAGATTGGGCAAAGTCGCTTGGGAAGGCAACGCGCTCTTCGGTTCTGACGAGTTGGTGGGGAAGCTAGAGTTACAGGAGGGGATGGTATATGGGCGCTCTGGGCCAGAACTGGCCGATTTGGCGCGCTTTGTCTATTACGAGAAGGGCTACTTGGATACGCGCGTGGTGCCGCAGGAGACGATTCGCAACGACTCGATTGACGTGTCGTTGCAGGTATTTGAAGGGCAGCCGTGGACGATTCGCAAGGTCGAGATCGCCGGCAATACCAAGACGCGGGAGAAGGTGATCCGGCGCGAGATCGAATTGCGTCCGGGCGATATTTACCAGCAGAATCTCGTCCAAGAAAGTCAGCGGCGCATAATGCTGTTGAACTTCTTCAAAGATGTGCAAATCCAGCCCCAATACAGCACTGGCGAGGGCGAGCGGCTGGTGGATATGGTGTTTAACGTCGATGAGCGGCAGACTGGGCAAGCGTCTGTGGGGGCGGGGTATTCGGACCGCGACAAGATGGTGGGCCAAATCGGGTTGCAGGTTCCCAACTTCCGCGGGGTGGGTCAGAGCCTGGACTTTAACTGGGAGTTCGGCACTCGGCGCGAGCAGTTCCTAGTTGGTTTTACCGAGCCGTGGCTCTTCGATACCCCGACCAGTTTGTCGGCGCGCGCTTATACGCAAAGCCTCCGTTACTACGACTACCGGAGCACCAACTATCGGCTAAACAATAGCGATATCCTCTGGAAATCCAATCGCAAGTCGATCAATGTGCGAGTGGGTCGGCGGTTGAAGAAGCCGGCCAATTCCAGCCTTTCGTTGGGCTATCGCCTTTATAGCCAAGGCTATTCTGACTTTGCAGACGGCAACGCTCCATTGGCAAGCGATCCCAGATACCAAGATCGGCTTACGAGCCGCTTTGAGTTGATCTATACGCGCGATACGCGCGACCGGGCCGAGTTCCCGACCAAGGGGACGGTTTTTAGCTACACGCCATCGGTCGCGACTTCGATCGTGGCCGGAGATGTGGACTTCCACAACCACGAAGTAAATTTCAACTATTACCGGCCGAGTTGGTGGAAGTTCGTCTGGAGTTTGGAGACCAAAGTCGCGGTTATAGATGGTTTTTCCACTTGGGATGACGAGCACATTTCGTACTATGACCTGTTCACTCCGGGCGGGATTGATTACTGGGACGGCCAAGTGCGGGGCTATCAGGATTACTCCTTGGGTCCGAAGAGTGACAGCGGGATTCCCCTCGGCGGCCGCTCGATGATGGTGTTGAACCTAGAGTACCGCTTTCCGATAGCCGAGCAGCAAGTGTACGGCATCCTCTTTGCAGACGCGGGCAACGCTTGGCGGGCGATTCCCGACCTCAATCCCTTAGACCTCAGGCGCTCGCTGGGCTTTGGTTTTCGCGTCCAGACGCCGATGCTGGGGATGATCGGTTTCGATTTCGGCTATGGTTTTGACCCCGAGAAAGATAGAGATGGGAAGGAGCAGCCTAGAGGCTGGAGGACCCACTTCCAGTTTGGGCCGCAGTTTTACTAGGCTCTAATCTCAGGAGCACAAGACGAAGCCCAAGATGTCGTCTGGCATCTTGGGCCTTGTTATGTCTGCTGTTTCACAAAATTCTGCCAAGTCGTATCTTATACAATTCAGCTTGGGGTGACAGAAGAACGGATCGATGCAGGATTTGCTATGGCCAAACAGTTGATCTGCATACTTGGCTTGATCGTTCTGATTGCTCTTGCCGGGTGTGTCCCTGGTGACGGAAAACACACTGAAGCGAATCCCGCCGGATTTTTCTGGGGAATCTGGCACGGTTGGATCGCTCCCATATCGCTCATCTGGGGCTTGTTTAACTCGGACATCCGCCTCTATGAACCGCAAAACACAGGCTGGTGGTACGATGTTGGGTTTTACATTGCCGTTATCAGCGGCTTTGGTGGTCTCTCCTTGAGGCGACGCAAGCGATCCAAGATCAAGGTGCAGATCAAATAGTAGTCTGACACCCATTGCAGCGAGAGTAGCGCAGTTGAATTAAAAACTGATGTCACGCAGTTTTCCAGAAAATCCTCAATTTTGCCCCAATATCTTGGGTCAACAGGCTCCAATAAGCCACAAGATAGCGAGCCGCTGCGTAACATCAGTTAAAAAAATAAACGCAACTTCAATCCCATTGCTTTTTTGTTCATAAAGAGGAGTACGTATGAAACGCGCCCTATTGTTCGCCCTCGTAGTGGCTTGTTATGCCACAAGTGCCTCGGCTCAGTTGAAAATAGGCTACATTGATTCGGAAGTGCTCAAAGAGCGCCTGCCCGAATTCCGGGATGCGCAGCGCACGTTGGACCAGCTACGTCAGGACTACGAGAACCAAGCTAAGGATCGCGAGGCCAAGCTGCTTAAACTGCAAGAGGATTTTCGGCGGCAGGAGTTGCTGTTGAGCGAAGCGAAAAAGGCGGAGCTACAGGTTGAGTTCGAGACCAAAATGCAGCAACTCAATCAATTTACCCAAGAGAAGTTTGGCCCCGAAGGCGAGCTAATGCGCAAGAATATCGAGCTTTCCGAGCCGATTTTCAAAAAGATCAACGATGCCATTCAGGGCATGGCCGAGGAAAAGGGCTACGACTTTATTTTTGATGCCGCCGCGCCTTCGAGTGGGCTGGTTTTTGCCAAGGAAGAGTACGATATAACCGAGCAGCTACTGGAACTGATGGAGAAGGAAAAAGAAGAGGAGCAGGAGTGAATTTAACGGAAATTCTCGACCTATTGCCGCACCGCTATCCGCTACTGCTCATCGACCGCATTCTTGAATTGGAGCCTGGGGAGCGCGTCGTAGCCTTGAAGAACGTGACGGCCAACGAATCGTTTTTTCAAGGGCATTTTCCCGGTTATCCGGTCATGCCCGGAGTGCTGATTGTCGAAGCACTGGCGCAGGCTGGTTGCGCGATGATGCTGAGCGCCGTGGAGAATCCCGGATCCAAGGTGCCTTTTTTCGCCGGAATTGATCGCTGCAAATTTCGCCGCCCGGTCGTGCCAGGGGACCAGTTGCTACTAGAGCTAAAGGTGCTCAGGCAACGGGGTGGATCCTGTAAGTTGCAGGGGAGAGCACTCGTGGGGGAGGAAGTGGCGGCAGAGGCGGAGATTATGGCGGTCTTGGGAGAGCGGGAAGGCCGTTGAGGAGTATCTGATGGATCGCCTTTATCACGTCCTCGAAGCGCAGCAATTCGACCTAGACTTGATAGACGCCATTTTCTCCACGGCCCAAGAGATGGAGCAAGTAGTTCAGCACTACGGATCCAATATCCTCAATCGCCGGGTCATGGCGACGCTGTTCTACGAGCCTAGTACGCGCACGCGGCTGTCCTTTGAGTCGGCGATGACGCGGTTGGGCGGGGCTGTCATTACGACCGAGAGCGCACAGGAATTTTCTTCGGCGGCCAAGGGCGAGACTCTTGAGGACACCATTCGCGTCGTTGCTGGGTACTCGGACGTGATCGTGTTGCGACACTACGAAAGTGGGGCTAGCAACCGAGCTGCTGCTGTCGCTGGCATCCCGGTGATCAACGCCGGCGACGGTGCTGGGCAGCACCCAACCCAAGCCCTCTTGGATCTCTTTACTATTCAGCGCGAGATCGGACGCCTCGAAGAAATTACCACTGCTCTGGTGGGGGATTTGGCCAATGGACGGACGGTGCGTTCGCTGTGCTATCTGCTGGCCAAGTACGAGGGCGTTAAGATGTACTTTGTTGCGCCTGAGACGGTGAGGATGAAGGACGACATAAAGGATTATTTGCAGCGGCACCAGGTCCCTTTCGAGGAGGTGGACGACCTCCATGAGGTGGCGAGGCAGGCCGATGTCGTCTATCAAACGCGCATCCAAAAAGAGCGCTTTGGCGACCGCACAGGAGAATACGAGCAGGCGCGAGGCAAGTACATTGTCGATCGCTCGGTGATGGACTGTATGCAGGAACACGCTGTTGTCATGCACCCGTTGCCGCGCGTCGATGAGATTGACCCGGAAGTGGACGCAGACCCTCGGGCGGCCTATTTTCGCCAAGCTCACAACGGGCTGTACGTGCGCATGGCCCTTTTGCGGATGATCCTCGCTTGACCTTGGTGGTATCGCCGAATATATTGCCGGCAACCGCTTCTTATTCTTAGGAGGATAAACAGATGGGTTCAAGTAAAGGCAGAATGAGAGATAAGGAATTGCGGAGTCGGCGGCAGCGGCGCAAAAAGCGCTTGAAGCAACGCGCTCAGGAGGCCAAGCTGGCACCGCGAAAAAAATAATAGTTAAAGCTAAAGGCCACTAGCTTTAGGAGAGCCGACAGATGGGCTGTCGGCTCTTTTTGTATTGGAGGAGAAATGGAAAGAGCCCTGCGCGTCGCCGTCGCCGGTGCCAGCGGCATTGGCAAGCATCACGCCAAGTGGTTCCACCGCGCTGGCGCGCAAGTCGTTGGCTTTTTGGGCCGCAGTCGGGAAAGTGCCGCTGCTACAGAACGCGTTCTACGCGATATTTTTCCCTTTTCGGGCCAAGGCTATTGGGACTTGGATCAGCTACTGAGCGAAGAAGCACCCGATGTAGTCGATGTCTGTCTGCCAAACGAAGCCCATTTCGACTGTGTCAAATGCGCTCTTGAACGGGGTTGTCACGCCCTCTGCGAAAAGCCCTTAGTCTGGCATTCGGATGGGCCGAAGCAGACGCAGATGCAGGCGCGGGCCTTGGTTGATTTGGCGCGGCAAACCAATCTGCACTTGGGTGTCTGTACTCAATACGCTGCCGCGCTGCCCAACTACCGGCGGCTATACGAGGAGGCCCGTGGTTCGCTCACAACCATAGAATCCTTTTACGCGGAAATGGAGACCTTGGCGCGGGGGCGTCGCCGCAGCGCCGCAGAGGTATGGATCGATATGGCATCTCATCCTTTGAGCATGCTCTTGGCTTGGATGCCCGACGGGGTCATTGAGCCTGCGTCGCTACAAGTGGTGTCTGGGAGCGGGGAAGTGCAGGCCTGTTTCAGTTTTGCCGACTCGTCAGGAAGTTGTCGTTGCGAAATCATCGTCCGCGATTTGCACGCAGGCCAACCCTTGCGGCGGTTCGGCGTTAATGGCTTTTTGGTCGATTGCACGGGGCAACCTGCGTCCGATGGGACTTATTGTTCAGTGCTCAGCACGGGTGAATCAGAGCTAATCGGCGATGATTTTATGTCGCTGCTCATCGCCCAGTTTGCTGCAGCGGCAATACAGCCCGAACTAACGCCGCTCGTATCCGGCGAAGTTGGGTTGCGCAACCTCGAACTTCAGTTACAAGTTCTGCAGAATACCTAAGTGTGGTAGCAGATCGCAGCGGCTGAGCGTAACCATCACTGAATTTGACCTACTAGGCCGACAATTAAAGGAGAGGTAGAATGGGAATTCCAGGGTACAATATAGAGGACCAATTCGCAGCTTTAGCCGAGATGCTCTCAAGCCAAGGAATCGAAGTCGAAGAAGTCAAAGCCAAGCTCAAAGCCCAGGAGATCGAGACGCCCTCTTGGGGATACGGTAATTCCGGGACGCGCTTTGGCGTTTTCAAACAGCCCGGTGCCGCTCGCGATGTCCACGAGCGACTTTCCGACGCGGCTCAGGTGCACAAGGTGACGGGTGTTTGTCCCGGCGTGGCTTTGCACATCCCGTGGGATAAAGTGGATGACTACGACGCTCTGGGGCAAGAAGCGGCGGAATTGGGCGTGTGCATTGGGGCGATCAATCCCAATGTCTTCCAAGAGCCTGAATACAAGTTGGGTAGTTTCGGCCATAGAGACCCGGCTGTGCGTCGCAAAGCACTCGATCACATGCACGAGTGCGCGGATATCATGCAGCAGACGGGGTCCTCCGTACTGAGCCTTTGGTTTGCTGACGGCACGAATTACCCGGGCCAAGACGACATCATCGAACGCAAGCGGCGCTTTGAAGAATGTCTGAGGGAGACACACGCCATGCTGCCCGAAGGGACGCGGATGCTCATTGAATACAAATTCTTCGAGCCGGCATTTTACCACACGGACATTGCCGACTGGGGTATGGCGCTAAATTTCGCCATTAAGGCCGGGCCGCAGGCCGAAGTGCTGGTTGATCTAGGGCACCATCCCCTCTGCACCAATATTGAGCATCTCGTGGCTCTGCTCCTCGACGAGGGGCGGATGGGTGGTTTTCACTTCAACAACCGCAAATACGCCGATGATGATGTGACCACCGGGTCGGTCAACCTCTATGAGGTTTTTCTGATTTACCATGAGATCCTCAACGCTGAGCGGCGCGGTGTCGCAGCGGCGAATATCGCCTATATGATTGACCAAAGCCATATTATCAAGCCCAAAGTCGAGGCGATGATCCAGTCGGTACTCAATATCCAGATGGCCTATGCTCGCGCCTTGCTGGTCGACCGCCCGGCACTAGTTGAGGCCCAAGCAGAGGACGACGCAGTGGCATGCGAAGAAATTTTGCGCAATGCCTATGACACGGATGTGCGCTCCTTGCTGGCGATAGTGCGCCAAGAGCTAGGGGCCGAAGCCGATCCCCTAGGTGCCTATCGCCTCAGCGGCTACTTTGAGCGCATCGCCATAGAAAGGCAGGGAGAATTGAAGGGGGCTGCTAGCTGGGGTTGATGTGTGGGCGTTGTATCGGTTCTATCGTTAGTGCTGTTATTTTTCTTGGCAAAAAGTTGACAAAAAGATAGTTGTGTCTCATATTATAAGGCCGCTCGATACTTGAGCGATTGATCTTTGAAAATCGAATAACGTACATGAGGGTCCAGCGTCGAAGAGCTTGGATTTACAAAAAGTAGTATATCAAATTTTTCTCACGGAGAGTTTGATCCTGGCTCAGAACTAACGCTTGTGGTGTGTCTTAGTC
>VXML01000093.1 GCA_009841115.1 Gemmatimonadota bacterium
GTGAAAGCACCTGTGTCTTGGATGGCGAAGAATCACGTCGCCGCCAATCTGCTGATGGGTTTCATCATGTTGAGCGGTTTGTTTGCCATGATGCAGACTAAGAAAGAGACCTTCCCCGAGATGTCGCTCGATCAGGTGCAAATCCAAGTGCCCTACTTAGGCGCGACACCAGCCGAGGTCGAAGATGCCGTCTGCAAGCGCATTGAGGAACGGGTGCGCGGCCTAGAGGGCGTGCGCCGCGTGCGCTCCACGGCCTCCGAGGGCATGGGCATGGTCAGCATCGAGCTAGAGCGCGGTGCTGATATGGACAAGCTCCTCGACGACATCAAAAACGAAATCGACCGCATCGACACCTTTCCCGCCGAGACCGAAGAGCCGGTCATCAGAGAGCTGACTCGCCGCAATCAAGCCATCGACGTGGTACTCTACGGCGACGTCGAGGAAAAGGCTCTCAAAGTCGCGGCCGAACGAGTGCGCGACGACCTGCGCAGCAGTGGTGTCATTTCGCAGGTCGAGCTCAATGGCGTGCGCGTCGATGAGATTGCCATCGAAGTCTCCGAAGAGGCCCTGCGGCGCTACGGTCTGACCTTCGCGCAGGTCGCCAATGCGGTCCGCCGCACGAGCATTGACCTGCCCGCCGGCAGCGTCGAGAGCGAGGACGGCGCGATCTTGCTCCGCACGCAGGGGCTGATGCGCTCGGGGCGCGAATACGAAGAGGTCGTCGTGCTCACCCGCCCCGACGGTACGGCCCTTAAGCTCAAAGACGTGGCCACGGTAGTAGATGGCTTTGAGGATACCGACCTCGTCTCGCGCTTCAACGGCCAGCCAGCGGCCGTGGTCCAGGTCTTTCGCATTGGCGACCAGAACGCCCTCGACGTCTCTGCCTATGTCCACCAGTACATCGAGGACAAACGCCAAACCCTGCCGGCGGGGATCGACATTGGCTACGCGCGCGACGACGCGCGCATCCTGCGCAGCCGCATTGATTTGCTGATCCGCAACGCCCGCCTTGGTCTGGTGTTGGTCTTCATCTGTCTGAGTTTTTTCCTCGACCTGCGCTTGGCCTTCTGGGTGATGATGGGTATCCCCATCAGCTTTTTGGGGGCCTTTGTGTTGATGCAGCCTTTTGACGCCTCGATCAATATGCTGTCGCTGTTTGCCTTTATTGTGGCCTTGGGCATCGTCGTCGATGACGCGATCATCGTCGGCGAAAACATTTTTTCCCACCGCGTGCAGGGGAAATCCTTCGGTCGCGCCGCCATTGATGGCGCACTCGAAGTGGGCACGCCGGTCGTGTTCTCGATTATGACCTCAATTGCGGCCTTTATGCCGCTGTTTTTCGTCGAGGGCATGATGGGTAAGTTCATGTCGGTCATCCCCGTGATCGTCATCTCAGTGCTGCTGCTGTCGTTGATCGAGAGCCTGTTCATTCTGCCGGCGCACTTATCTTCTAAGGGAGACGGGCCAGTCAGCCGCCTCTTTCGCCGGGTTTTCATCCGCCCGCTCGATTGGCACGCCCGGGTCGTAGTCCTCTTTGACCGCGGCCTCAAATACGTCATCCGCAACGCCTATCAGCCCACGCTGCGCTTGGCGCTAACCCATCCTATTTCCAGCACCGCCCTAGCTTTATCGCTGATGCTGTGTACCGCCGGGCTGGTCGTCGGCGGCCACATCAAGTTCGTATTCATGCCCGATATCGGGGCCGATTGGGTGACGATATCGGTCAACATGCCCCAGAGTACCACGGCGACCCAGACCGCCAAGGTCGTGCGACACATCGAAGAAAAGGCCATCGTCCTGCGCGATCAGATCGACGCCGAGCGCGAGGGCGGGGATTCAATCTATCGCAGTGTTTTTACCTACATCGGCGACCAACCCTCGGCCCGGCGTTCTTCCTTGTCGGCTGGCCGAGGGGCTAGCGGCCAAGGGCATCTCGCCGAAGTTACCATCGAACTGCAACCTTCGGAGGAGCGCGATCTCGACAGCGCGGAGATCGAGGCGCGGCTGCGCCAATTGGTCGGCGAAGTGCCCGGCCCTGAATCCATTGTTTTTTCCTCGTCGCTGTTTTCCGCCGGCAATCCCATCGAGGTCGAGTTGGCCTCGGATAATTTTGACCAGCTATTGTTGGCCGTTGATCGGCTAAAGGGCAAAATCGCCGAGTATGCCGGCACCGGCGATATCCAAGACAGCTTTAAGGAAGGCAAGCTGGAGATGAAACTCCAGCTCAAGCCCCAAGCCCGTACCCTCGGCCTCACGCTTGCCGATCTAGCCCGCCAAGTGCGCCAGGGCTTCTACGGCGACCAAGCGCTGAGATTCCCACGCGGCTCGGACGATGTGCGGGTGATGGTGCGCTACCCCAAAGACGAGCGCCGCAACTTAGGCGACGTGCGCTCGATGCGTATCCGCACGCCTTCAGGTGCCGAGGTACCCTTTGCCGAAGTAGCCACTGTCACCATCGGCCACGCCTATGCCTCCATCCAGCGCACCGATGGCCAGCGCGTCGTGCGGGTGAGTGCCTCGGTAGATGACCAAATCGCCAACGCCGACGAGATCAATCGCGATCTCGAAGCGTTTTTCCTACCCGCCTTGGTGCAGGACTATCCCGGTCTGCGCTACCGCTTCGGCGGTGAGCAGCAGGAGCGGGATGATTCGCTACAGAGCTTGCTGTTTAACTTCATTATCGCTCTTGCCGCTATCTACGTGTTGCTGGCCGTGCCATTCAAATCGTACACCCAGCCTCTCGTCGTCATGAGTGCGATTCCCTTTGGCATCATTGGCGCGGTTTGGGGGCATCTGATCATGGGTTTGGACTTGGCGCTTTTGAGCCTGTTTGGGATCGTCGCGCTCTCGGGCGTGGTGGTCAACGATTCGCTGGTGCTGCTGACTTTCTACAACCAGATGCGGCGCGAGGGTTCGTCGCACGAGGACGCCCTAGTCTCAGCCGGGGCCGCGCGCTTCCGTCCGATCCTGCTGACCTCGCTGACGACTTTCTTTGGGCTGCTGCCGATGATCCTCGAAAAAAGCCTTCAGGCGCAGTTTTTGATTCCAATGGCCGTCAGCTTGGGCTTTGGCATCCTGTTTGCCACCTTCATCATTTTGTTAGGCGTCCCGATAGGAATGCGCCTGTTGGTGGGAGTCCAAGAGTTTTGGGGGCGGTTGAGTGGGAATGAAACTGCCGAGGTCGCGCCGGCTACCGGGTCTTAAAGGGTTGTGGCGCGATTGAAGTGGGGTGGGCTTCTGCTGTGCATGGTGGCCTGTGCGCCTGCTGACGAGTTTCCCTTCATCGACAAAGCCAGTGATTGGGGTATAGAGCAGTCCCACATCGGCGGCGGTGCGGAAAAGCGCTATATCGTTGAAGCCAAAGGCGGTGGTGCCGCGCTCCTCGACGCGGATGGCGACGGCGATTTGGACATCTACTGGGTCAATGGGGAGGGAGGTGACAATGCCCTCTACCGCAACGACCACCCTCGGGGCTTTGTCGATAGAGCGGCCGCGGCCGGTGCCACGGGGCGCGGCTGGGGCATGGGTGCGTTGAGCGCGGATTACGATGCCGACGGCGACGCCGATCTGTACATCACGTGCCTGCAAGAAAACATCCTCTATCGCAACGACGGGTTGGAGCAATTCGCCGATGCCACGGCCCGTGCCGGGCTGGCGCTGCCGGTGTGGAATACGGGCGCGGCCATGGGCGACGCGGACTTGGACGGCGACTTGGATTTGTACGTGGCCAATTACGCGGATTTTGATTCGGCCGCGGTGCGGCCCTTGGGGACGCAGTGGAAGGGCCGGGACGTATTCATTGGCCCGCTGGGCTTGCCCGCGTTGCCGGACGCACTCTACCGCAACGATGCCGACGGTACCTTTGCCGATGTGACGGCGGCTAGCGGCCTCGGTCAGCACGATCCGGGCTATGGGTTTGCCGTGCTGTTTATCGACAGCGACGACGATGGGGATTTGGATCTGTACGTGGCCAACGACTCGACGCCCAATTTCCTCTACCGCAACGACGGGGCTGGCACCTTTGCCGAAGTGGGGCTACAGGCCAATGCTGCGCTGGGGGAAACGGGTTTGGCGCAGGCTGGCATGGGCGCGGCTTGGGGCGATTACGACAACGACGGCGACGGCGATTTGCTGGTAACCAACTTTGAGGACGACTACAACACGCTCTATCGCAACGCCGGCGGCGGCACGTTTGCGGACGTGAGCTTTGCCGCGGGTTTGGGCCGCATCAGCCTGCCCTTCGTGGGGTTCGGCGCGGTCTTTCTCGATTTTGACAACGACGCCGATCAAGACTTGTTCGTGGCCAACGGGCACGTGTATCCGCAGATCGAACGCCCGGGCAGCGGCGCGACCTACGCGCAAGCCAATCACTTGTTCGCCAATGACGCTGGCCATTTTAGCCTAGTCGAACTGGGCGAGGAGCGGGCGGTTAGCCGCGGCGCGGTGGCCGGGGATTTCGACGACGATGGCCGCGTGGATCTGTTCGTCACCAATCTCAACGGTCGGCCCTCCTTGCTGCACAACCAGACGGCTGTAGATCACCATTGGCTCGGCCTGCGTCTTGTGGGCGCGGGAAAAAACCGCGAAGCCATCGGCGCGAAGGTCGTATTGTGGAGCGGTGGTCAAAGGCAGCGGCGGGACGTGCTCTGCGGCGAGAGCTTTTTGGGCAGCGGCGACCGGCGCGTGCATTTTGGCTTGGGTGCGGCGGATCGGGTGGATTCGCTGCACATCTATTGGCCGAGTGGAGTGTTGCAACGGCTGGCTGACTTGCCGATTGACGCGTATGTGAGGGTTGAAGAGGGGGGCTAGGGCGGTTGCTGTGCGGCGCGCGGCGGCTATATTTGCGGACGCAGGTACCATAAACCGGAGGTCCAATTATGCAGAGCTACCCATATCCTGAGTACGACGGCGTGAGAAGCATTGTCTTGGGAATAATCGTCAGCATTCTGACGTGTGGGATTTACTATTTCTACTGGCAATACAAACAGATGGAAACGCTCAATGCGTGGCTGGGGCGGGAGGAGTACAACTTCTGGCTTTGGCTCGTCCTCTATATCCTGACGTGCAGCATCTTTGAGCTTTACTACGAATACAAGATGGCGAAGGGCATCAATGAGATTCAGGAAAGCAATAGTCTGCGCGAAAACAAAGACCTAGCGTTGATCTGTGTCCTAGTTTCTATTTTCTCCCTCGGCTTGGCCGCTACTGCCATCCAGCAGTGGGAAATCAACAAGTTCTACGGTGAAAGCGCCGACAGTTAGTTCCGTTCACCTCGCGCGAATTTTTCTCGTCGGGCTAGCTCTGGTCGCGGTATTATTGGCGTGGTTTAGTCCCGTACTCGGCGCGACTTGGCCGGTCCTGTGCCCCTTCCGCTTTCTCACCCAGCTACCCTGTCCAGGCTGCGGCATGGGACGCGCCTGCATCGCCCTTGCCCAAGGTAACCTCACCGACGCTTGGCACTACCATCCCTTCGCATTTTTCCTCGTCCCACTGGCCCTCGGCTTGGCGTGTTCTCCGAGTCGGTTCGGACGCGCTTGGCTCTCGTTACCTCTATACCTCCGCCAAGGGCTCGCTGGGGACGTGCTGGCTCTCGTGCTGGCGTTGTGGGGGTATCGCTTGCTACAGGGCTAGCGGCTCAGCGCCCAGACCGCGATATTGGCCCCCATTTTGAGGGCGTCGAGTCGCTTGCCCTCCGGGTCGCTGTGGACGTCGGGGTCCTCCCAGCCGTCGCCTAAGTCTGCCTCATACGTGTACAGCACGGCTAGGCGCTCGCCTGTGAAAAGCGCGAGGGCTTGCGGCCTTTTGCCATCGTGCTCGTGGACCTTGGGCAGGCCGGCTGGCAACTCAAAGTGGCAGTGGAACAGGGGGTGCTCGGGTGGCAGTTCCACCCACTCGGCGTTGGGGAAGACTTGGCGCATGGCGCGGCGGAAGCTCTCGTCCATGCCGTAGTTGTCGTCGGCGTGGAGAAAGCCGCCGCTTTCCAAGTAGTGCCGAAGCCGCGTCGCCTCCTCAGCGGAAAAGACCACATTGCCGTGCCCGGTCATGTAGATGTACGGATAGGAAAACAACTCCTCGTCCATGATCTGCACGCGCGCTGCGGTTTCGGCCGCGTCGATTTGGGTGTGTTCCCTCAAGAAGCGGAGCAAGTTGGGCAGGGAAGAGGGGTCGCTGTACCAGTCGCCGCCGCCGCCATATTGCAGCCGCGCAATAGTAAATAGGGGCTGGGCCGGGCCGTCCACTGCGAGGAGTGCGACGGCGAGCGCGGCGTAGAGGGCAAAGCCACGCATGTCAGCGGCCGTTGATCACGGCGAATTTGCCGCGCACTGCGTCGCCGGTTTCTGCCTGCGCGACGAAGTAGTAAATACCCGACCCCACCAGAAAGCCCGCCGCGCTTTGGCCATTCCAAGTGACTGCGCCTTCGCCGGCTGCGCCGTCGAGTTGGCGGATGAGTTCGCCCGCGGCGGTGAAAACGCGCACGCTGGCTCCCAGCGGCAGGTCGGCAAAGGTCAGGGATGCGCCGCGCACGCCGATGTGGAAGGGGTTGGGATACGCGTATGCTTGGGGACCAGCCGCGGTCCCCGAGGTGCTCAGTTGCAGGCGGCTCATCCCGCCGAGCGTGCCAATCCACAGCGCGTTGTTTTCACGGTCGAAGTGCAGTGAGTTGACGCGGTTGTTGACGAGGCCGTCGCTGGTGTCGAGCGCGAACTCGACTTGGCCCTCGGTGCTGATGCGGGCCAAGCCGCCTTCGGTGCCGACCCAAATGCGCCCCCAGTCGTCTTCAGCCAGCGATGTGGTCGCGTTGGACGGCAGGCCGTTGTCGGTGTTGTACACCTTCCAGCTTGTGACCGCAAAATCCGCGTTGGTGCGAGAATACTCGCCGCGCACGGCATTGAGGCCGTTGTTGGTGGCGACCCACACTTGTCCCGAGCGATCGACGTGGATGTCGATGACGGCATTGCTGGTCAGGTCTGGATAAGCGACGGTGTCGAAGACTAAGCCGGTCTCATCGCCGATCTCAAAAGGGGTGCCGCCATCGTCGAAGAGGCAGAAGCCGTCGAGCGCCGTCCCAATCCACTTCAGGCCGTCGGGGCCAATGGCGATTTTGGTCATGTCGCGGCCTGAGGACATGCCGAAGTTCAACTGGCTGTTGAGCGCGGCCTGTTGGAGCGGCCACCCATCCATGACGACGAGCCCATTTTGGACGTTGGCGATCCACAGCGCACCGTTAGCGTCGCGGTCGATGTCGCTGATGGCGACGAAGGAGCCGCCGTTGATGCCTTCGAGAGCCGAGTTATTGGCGGTGAGGTGCTGCCACTGGCCGTTGGCGTCGCGCACGTTAATGCCCCGGCCCCAATGGCCTACCCACAGCAGGCCCTCGCCATCGGTCTCCAAGGCCGAGACGGTATTGGACGACAGGTCGGTACTGGTGGTGTGGGTAGTCCAGCCCTCGCCGTCGAATTCGTACAGACCAAAAGCGGGCAGATTGTCCTTGGGCACGGAGGCGACCCACAGGTGGCCGTTGGGAGTCTGGGTCATGTCGAAGAAGAAGTTGGCTTTAGGCTCGCGGGGCGGTGGCGGTGGGTCAGTGCCGAGGACGCGGAGGCCGCTATGGCTGGCGACCCATAGGGGGCCGTCGGTATCGGACAGGTCGGCGGTACTGCTGATGTTCGACGCACTGAGCGGCTGCCAACGGTTGCCTTGGCGCTGGGATAAGGTGCCGTCAGTCGCCCCAGTGACGATGCTTCCCTCGAAGAGGCCGAGGGCAACGCTGCTGGTCGTGGAATAATCGAGTTCGGGGCGGTCGAGCGCGGGATGTACGCGCCAGATGCCGTCCGCGGCCGCGACGAAGAGCGTGTCTTGATAGACCAGCATGTCGCGCACCTCGCCCCTTATTGGCTCGGCTTCCCAACTGCTGGGGTCTTGGAGATTGGGCTGGGCCAAATCCGCCCACGCTAGGCCATTGACGGTCCCGGCCCACAGGCGACCGGCAAACATTTCAATGCTGGTCACCTCGGTGTCTTTGGGCAGTTCTCCCAAGCGCCGATAGGTTTCCTTGACCTCTTCCTTGCTGATGACAAACGCACTGACGCCGCGCTCGCTGCCGACGTAGAGGATGTCCCCATGCGGCTCAAGGGCGTTGATGCGAAGGTTTTGGAAGTCTAGAAAGGGCGGGTCGAAGCGGTTTTGCTCGGGCCGATAGCGGCTCAAACCCTGAGAGTGGGTGCCAAACCACAGGTGGCCGTTGGCATCTACGGCTAGGCTCAAGATGAGATTGCCCGGCAGGCCGTCGCGGCGAGTAAAGCGCGTATAGGCTTGGGTTTGCTGGTCGTAGCGCAGGACGCCGCCGCTGGTGCCGGCCCAGACCGCGTCTTGGTGGACGAGGACCCGGTTGATGTGGCGCATACTGGTATAGGCTTCCCATTGGGTGCCGGATAACTGGGCGCGGACGGGTAGGGCCAAAAGCAGCAGGAGAAAGAGGCGGAGCAAGAGCATGGAAACGGCCTACATCATCGTTAGAGGGTCGATGTTAATGGAAAAGTGGAGGGCGTGCTCTTTGGCGGCCTCGCGCATGGCTGGCAGGGCGCTGAGGGCCGTTGCGCGCAAATGGCGCGCCGAGGAGCCGCGCAAGAGGGCTTGCCAGCGATAGTTACCGCGTAGCCGCGCCAGCGGGGCTGGGGCTGGCCCGAGCACGAGTGCATCTTGGTCAAGGCCCTGTCGCAGGGCGTTCACGCCCTGTTGTGCCCCGGTTTCAACGGCTTGCTCGCGGGGGCCGCGCCAGCGGAAGACGATGAGGCGGCCAAACGGAGGGAATCCAGCCTGCTGCCGCTGGGCCAGCTCGTTGTGGGCAAAGGCCGCGTAATTTTGGTTGGCGGCCGCGCGCAGGGCTGCGTCGTCGGGCAGGAGCGTCTGGATTACTACTTCACCAGCGGTGTGGCCGCGCCCCGAGCGGCCAGCAACCTGGGTCAGAAGCTGGAAGCTGCGCTCGGCCGCACGGAAGTCGGGCAGGTGCATGCCGGTATCCGCGGAAATTACGCCGACTAGCGTGACTTCGGGCAGGTCGAGGCCCTTGGCGACCATTTGAGTGCCGAGCAGCACGTCGGCCTCGCCGTTGCGGAAGCGCTCGACGAGCGCGTCGTGCGCGCCTTTCCAAGCGGTGGTGTCCACGTCCATGCGGATGACGCGGATGCCGGGAAATTGGGCCAGCAGGGCACTTTCGACCTTTTGGGTGCCCACTCCGGCGAAGCGCAGTTCCGAGCTGCCGCAGGACGGGCAGACTGGCGGTGGTGGGGCCGTGAAGTCGCAGTAATGACAGCGCGTCTCGGAGGCAGAAGGTCGCCGATGATAAGTCAGCGAGACGCGGCAACTAGGGCACTGGATCGGCTCGCCACAGTTGGTGCAGCTAATGAAGGGAGCGAAGCCACGGCGATTTTGCAACAGGATGATTTTCTCGCCGCGGGCGAGGCGGTCTTGCATCTTGCGCCGCAAGTCGTGCGAGAAGATGGCGCGCTGCTTTCTTTGGAAAGGCTCCTGTTTCATATCGACGACTGTCACTTGCGGCAAGGGGCGGTCGTCGATGCGGCGGGGCAAGGTGTGGAGGTGGTACTTGCCGGTGGCAGCATTCCAGTGCGACTCTAAGCTGGGCGTGGCTGAGCCGAGGACGACGACGGCGTTAGAGCACTGCCCGCGCACTAAGGCGAGGTCGCGGGCGTTGTAGGTAAGGGGGCGGCTACTGTCTAGGTCTTCTTGCTTATACGAGGTGTCGTGCTCTTCGTCCACGACAATCAGCCCCAAATTTTCTACCGGTGCGAGGATGGCCGAGCGAGCGCCGATGAGCACGCGCTGCTCGCGGCGGCGCAAGCGACGCCAGGTGTCGTAGCGCTCTCCAGCCGAAAGCTGGCTGTGGAAGACGGCGACGGCCTCGCCGAAGTGCTCCTTGAAGCGCCGCACCATCTGCCAAGCGAGGGCGATTTCTGGCACCAAGATGATTGCGCCGCGCCCGGCAGCCAACGCTTGCGCCACAAGTTGGACGTACACGAGGGTTTTGCCCGAGCCGGTGACGCCGTGCAGCAAGGCCGGATAGAATTTCTGGGCGTCGAGCGCGGTCGATAGGTTGTTGAGGACCTGTTGTTGGTCGGCTGTCAGAACGAGGTCCGGGGGGGTGCCGCTGGCGATGTGGGCGAGGGGATTGCGGATGACTTCTTCGGTTGTTGGTGAAATCAAGCCGCGGCCTTCGAGTGCCTTGAGTACAGCCGAGGAAAAGCCGGCCTCGCTCAGTTCGCTGCGCGCGGCCATGGGATGGTCGAGCAAGTAGCGCAGACAGGCTGCTTGGCGCGGCGCGCGCTTTTCGATGGCGGCGATGGCGGCGTGTGCGGCTGGTTTGTCGTTTAGGAGGAAGCAGCGTTGGCTCAGGGCGCGGGGTCGCCGGTCTTCGAGCACGGGCGCGACTTCGATGTGTCCGCGGCGGCGCAGGGCGCGCACGCCCTGTTCCAAGCCCCGGCTACCGAGTCGGCGCTTAAGTGTGCTGACTTTGAGGGAGCCGCTGCGCTGGAGTTCGCCGATGATCCGCGCTTCTATACCCGCGTGATGGCCAATGGGTGCCTCGCGCAATTGTACGAGGCGGTTGGAGCTGAGTTTGACGCCTGGGGGCAAAGCGGCCATCAGCGCACTGCCGAGGGGGGCCATGTAGTAGGAAGCCATCCAGCGGCAGAGTGCGACGACCTCTGGACTGAGGAGCGAGGTGTCGAGAATTTGTTCGATAGGGCGGATCTTGCACGGGGGAAGGTCGCCGAGTGTAGCTGGCCCTAAGACAATGCCGGTGAGTCGGCGCTGGACTACCGGCACCAACACTAAGGCCCCAGGCTGCGCTTCTGCGGCGAATTCAGCGGGTACGCCATAGGTCAACTCGCGCGCTACGGGGGGCGGCAGGGAGACCTCTACGTAGCCTTGGATCATGGTTGGGCGTCGGAGGCCTCTCTTGCGGAAGGCTGTGAGTCCAATGTTAGAAACTCGATGCCGTCAGCCGCGGCGCGGAAGTGCAGCACTTGGTCGGGGTGGCCGAGTTGGCCGTTGCCAAGCAGTTGGCCGTCCAACCAATAGCTCAGGCCGTGGGGACGAGTTGAGATTACGACAAAATGGTCGCGGGCCTCAAAGCGGTGGCGCTCGCCGGGTGGAACGATGGCCTCAAAGTTTTCTGCTGCGTCATCCCAGCGGACCTGCACCCAGGTAGAGTCGCGAGCCTCCAGTTCGAGGACCACGGGGACGGGTTCGGTGGTTTGGGCCACCGCCTCGGTTGCGGGAAGCTCAGCCAGCTCGGTGGATGACTGGGCGGACGAGTCGCTTGGAGTGGCTGGCGGTTGAGATTGGGACGAGACGTGGGCCGTTTGCGTTGGGTCGTCAATCGCTTGTGTTGGGGTTTCAATCGCTTGTGTTGGGGTTTCCGTCTCTTGTGTTGGGGTTTCAATCGCTTGTGTTGGGGTTTCAATCGCTTGTGTTGGGGTTTCCGTCTCTTGTGTTGGGGCCTGTTTATCGCTGAAAAAGTAGAAGAACGCCACAGCGAGGACGCAGCAGGCACCTATGACCGAGCCGATGATGATCAGCGGCTTACGCGAGCGGCGCGGAGTAGGCTGCGATAGGACGACCACAGGTTGGGAGCGCGCTTTCATTATCCGGCCGTACTGTTGGTCAAAGCGGCTCAGGAATGGCTCGGGGTCGAGGTCGAGGTGTTCGGCATATGCTTTCAGGGCTAAGCGGACGAATATCGGCTCAACTACATCGAGCGTGTTGGCTTCTATGCCCTGTAAGACAAAAAGACTAACGCCGCTTTGTCGCTGGATTTCTTCGAGGTCGAGGCCGCGTGCTTGGCGTGCGGCCGACAATTCTTCGCCGATAGTTTGTTCTTTTTCTTCGCTCATTCTGTGACCTGATCGTTTAGGTCGCACCCCACCGCGCTCAAAAGGACGCAAAGACGAGCTAAGGGCAGACCAACTACATTATAATAACAACCTGCGATGCGTTCAATAAAGCGCGCCCCCAATCCCTGTATGCCATAGCCACCGGCTTTGTCGAGTGGTTCGCCGCTGGCGACGTAAGCGGCGATGTCGGCAGTGGTCAAGGGGCGCATCTCCACTTGGGTGCAAACAGCTTCCTGCAGAAGCTGCCCGCCGCTTTGGATGGCTAGTCCGGTATAGACCTGATGGACTTGGCCCGAGAGGCGACCGAGCATGGAGGCCGCGTCGGCTGCGTCGGCGGGTTTGCCCAATATCGCGCCGTTGCTACAGACGATGGTGTCCGCGGCGATGATGATGGCGTCCGCAGCGACTACGCTGGCCACGGCGCGGGCTTTGGCCACAGCCGATTCGAGTGCATAGTCGGCCGGAATGGACGTTGCGGGCACCGGCTCTTGCAGCGGACTGGGGACGACTGTAAAGGGCAGGGCGAGCTGGCGCAACAGCGCGGCGCGCCGGGGCGAGGCCGAGCCGAGGATGAGGGGCTTCACGCGGGCGACTCCACCATCAAGGTGACCGGTCCGTCGTTGTGGATTTCGACCTGCATGTAAGCGCCGAAGACGCCGCGCTGGGGCGGTAGGCCCTGTTCGGCGAGCAGGTCGAGAAAGCGCTCGTACAGGCGCTCGGCGACCGGGGGTGGAGCGGCTTGCACGAAGCTGGGGCGACGGCCTTTGCGACAGTCGCCGTACAGGGTAAACTGCGAGATGGCGAGCACGCCGCCGCCGATGTCGAGCACTGAGCGGTTCATCTTGCCTTGGTCGTCGGCAAAGATGCGCAGGTGGGCACACTTTTCAGCACAAAAGCGCAGGGATTGCTCGTCGTCGTCGGGACCGAAGCCGACGAGCAGGACTAGGCCCTGACCGATTTGGCCGTGGAGTTGGCCATCGATGTGGACGCTGGCGTGGCTAACGCGCTGGACGAGGACTTTCACGGGAGGGAGTGGACTGTGATTACTGTGATTATTGTGATTACCGTGATGCGAGTTCTCAAAAATCCAAGCCTTTGAGGCTTGGGAATCGTTGCGTGAGTTTCAAATGTACCCTTCGCCGTACCCCTGTCAACTACCGTAGAAGCGCCGCTGGCCGCGCTCGAGTTTTAGCTGCGGAATGTCTTTTAACTGCACCTTAAGAAAGAACGCCCGGTTTTTGTGGAAGGTGCTCGGTTGCACGTTGAGGGTTGCGGTCCAGTCGTGGAATTCCTTTTGCAGGGACAGCAGCTCGGAAGTGATGCGCTCGGTGGCTAAAAGCTGCGTTCCCGGGGCGCGTAGATTGTAGTTGAGCGAATAATTGCAATGCCAACTCGCCAAGCTAAAGCCGGCTGCGGCCCGTACCCAAGAGCGGATGAAGCTAGGGGTTGTAGCGGTGGCGCGGCGGTGCGAGATGTAGTGGCTGAGTTGTAAGCGGCTGCCGCGTCGGCGGTTGTCGATGTCGCGCATGAGGCCGCTTTCAAAGCCGAAGGATTCCCGGCCGTAGGGGCTGGAGGAGCCGAAGCTGCTTGAGCCGTAGGGGTTGGCGGAGCCGAAGTTGCTTGAGCCGTAGGGATTGGCGGAACCGAAACCACTCGATCCGTAGCGGCTGGAGGAGTCAAAATCACCAGGCCTGTTGGCTTCCATGCGCGACGCTGCCGACTGCCGCGACCAGCTAGCCGAGGTCCGCACTTCGAGTTGCTCGCGGCGCGGTGCCAGCAAGTGCAGTCGGTTTTGCTCGTCGTAGAATTCGTGGCGCAAGGTCAGCCGCGAGTTTAGGTAGCGACCCGCTTCGACGCTTAGGGTCGTGCGTAGGTCGGCTAGTTGGCGCTCCTTTTTCTCAAAGTCATAGGTCGTAGAGAAGTTGAGCTGGACTAGGCGCACTTTGTGCTCTTCTTCGTCGCGCAAAATTTTGGCCCAGAAGGTGTTGCCGAGGCGCAAGTTCAGGGTCCGCCGGTGTTGGAGAGGGCTGCCGTCGCCGCCAAAGCCCAAGACGCCGCCGGTGTCGGCACGGGAGGCTTGGTAGCTGAACGAGACGCTGGGTTTGAGTACGTGGCGCAGGGCTTGGAGTGGGCCGATGGACGGGTTGAAAAGTCCGTAGAAGGTCTGGCTCAGGGCCGCACTGGTGGAGAAGCGGTCGCTGCGCCGGCCGCGGATTGCGCCTTCGCGCAGATTTTGATCGCTCCAGCCTTGGTTGAGCGACGGACTGAGGTTGAGCCAAGAGAAGGGGCGGTACTGTGCGCTGACGCGCCAGTTCACTTGAGCTCTGGTTTGGCTGGTGGTGTCCGTGCGGCTGCCGCGCTGGGTGTTGCGCAGGCTGGCGTTGCCGTCGTAGTAGATGCGGCTGTACCAAGGGAGGTTTTGGCGACTTTGGCGACTTTGGCGGCTTTGGCCCGCTTGGCCCCAAATCGGTTTGCGGCTCTTGCGCAGGCTGAGTTCGGGTAGGACGGTGGAGAATGTTTCGGTGTCGAGGTTTTTGGTCTGGCTCGCTTTCAGGCTCAAGCTATTGCCCGAGCCGCGCCAGCGCCGCGTGTAGCTGAGGTTGGAGCGCAGGGTGCGGTTGAGGCGGTCTTGGAGGCTGGTGCTGTTGTCTTGGGCGAAGCTGTTGTTGCTCTGGAAGGTGCCGTTGGCCCGCAAGCTCGCGTCGCGGCCTAGCTCTTGGCTGTGCCTGAATTCCACTCGCCAGTTGCGCGAGGCCGTGCGGCCTTCTTGGCGGTTTTCGAACTGGGTTCTGACGTGGCCCCTGAAGCGGTAGCGCACGGCGTAGTTGAGGCGGGCGCGTCCTAGCCAGCCCGAGCGCTGCCGCAGGTCGGCTGCGAGAGACAGGTCCCAATAGTCATTGGGAGCGAGGTAGTAGCCCAAGTTGCGCAGCTCCCATTCGCTTTGGCGCGATCCAAATCTAGGGGAGCGTTGTCCAAAACTCGGCGTCAAAATCCCAGACTGACGATCTTCGCGCAGCGAGAATACGTAAAAGGGTATCCACAACAGCCGCCGCTCCTTGATGCGGAAATACACGGGGCGCGCCACGGCCATGTCGCCGGCTATGACCTTGATGCGCGGGCTGTAGAAGTCGAAGTGCGGGTGGTCGGCGTCGCAGGTGGTGTACGAGCCTTGGTGGACGTGGAACTCGGTGCTGCTGCGGGTCTGGATCAAGTGTCCGGCGTAAAATCCCTTGTCGCGGTGGATCTTGCCTTTGAGGATGGTTCCTTGTTCGGTGGAGAGGTTGTAGAGGATGCGCTCGCCGCGCAGCGTTTGGTTTCCTTGGCGCAACACCGGGCAACCGACGACGCGCCCAAGCGAATCGAGGGCTGCCCGCGCTTCGACTTGGTCGAGGTCGCGGCGGAAGACGATTTCGGCGGCCTCTAGCTCAGCGCCCTTGTGCGAGACGCGGGCCTGTCCCTGCAACAGGAGCGAGTCGCCGACCTCGTAATAGCGCATATAGGTGGCTTGGTAGGCAAAGCCTTGGTTTTTGTCCTGGCCCTTGGCTTGGGTTAGTAGGGAGCGGGCTTCTTGTAGTTGGGTATCGGACGCCTCGCTGACGTGCGCATGGACGAGGGCGAGGCAGAGGATTAGCAGGCCGATCATGGCTGGCGCTGGCGGAACACTTCGTACAGGGCGATGCCAGCGGCCACAGATGCGTTGAGCGAGCCGATGGCCTCGCGCTGCATGGGGATGTGCAAGAGTGCGTCGCAGCGCTTTTGCACCATGCGCCGCAGTCCCTTGCCTTCGCTGCCGATGACTAGAGCGCAGGGCTGGGCAAGATCCGCGGTCGGCAAAGGCTGTTCGCCTTGGGCGTCGAGTCCAGCGATGAAAAGCCCACCGGCCGCGGCTTTTTGCAGGGCTTTTTGCAGGTTGTCAACTCGGCAGACGGGTAGGTGTTGGGTTGCACCGGCGGCGGCTTTGAGTGCGGCTGGGGAGAGGCCGGCGGCTTCGCGGGATGGCACGACTACGCTTTGCGCGCCGAGGGCGTGGGCGCTGCGGATGATGGCACCGAGGTTGTGGGGATCTTGCACTTGGTCGAGAAAGACGAGTAGGGCTGGGGCCGACAGGTGGGAGAGTACGTGGTCGAAGTCCGCGTATGTTGCGGCGGCCGCGTAGGCGACGACGCTTTGGTGGCGGGGGCCGGCGAGGCGGTCGAGTTGGGCCTTGTCGCGCAGGTCATAGGGGATGTGGGCTTGTCGCGCGCGGGTGAAAATTTCGTCGATGACCGGGCCGTGTGCGCCTTTGGCGATGAGCAGACGGCGCAGAGGGCGCTCGGCGCGGAGGGCTTCGAGCACGGGGTGGCGGCCCCAGATTAGGTCGTCGGGTGTTTGTTTATCGGGCATGGGGTGACTGAGTGCAGGTCTAACTAGGCTAATTGTAGATGTTGAGACGTCTGATTGTAAGTTTAGGATTCGGCTAATTGAAAATTTAGAGCTAAAGGAGGGTAGTCTTACTCCGCCGCGTCTCAACGTAATTGATTAAAAATACTCGATGTGCAGGTTAGATGGTAGGGATGCTGGCAGCAGCGACTCGACGGTGTCCTCTGGCAGCGCAGAGAAAATTGGACAGAACCTCACATTTTTAGCATACTATGTCTACTAATTGTGGACATTGATGTATATTATTGCGGTACAAAATGCTTGAAACGACCCCATTGCGACAGCAGATCGCTCGAGATGTCTTCGATTACCAGCAACTGGTCGCCTGTTTGTCCCAGTTTAGCAAGCCCCGCGACAAAATCCGCAGATTGTTGGCCAGTGGAGAAATCGTGCGCATTAGGAAGGGCTTGTACACCTTTGGCGAGCCCCTCCGACGAGCACCTATCAGTCGGGAACTGCTGGCCAATCTGATCTATGGGCCTTCCTACATAAGCCTAGACTACGCCCTGAGCTACCACGGGCTCATACCGGAACGCGTCGAGACAGTCACCTCGGTGACATTGGGGCGGTCGCGCACCTTCACTACGCCCTACGGAATGTTCTCCTACCGTCGCCTGAGTCAGAGCCGCTACGCCGTTGGGGGCCTGCTAGCAGAGCACGGCGATCTGTCCTTCCTGATCGCTTCCCCAGAAAAGGCACTGGCGGATAAGGTATGGGCCGACAAGCGCTTCGACGGGACTCGCTTGTCGGCCTATGGTTCGTATTTGCTGGACGACCTGCGGCTGGATCCCGCCCGATTGGCCGTCCTCGACCGCGATCGCCTTGAGGCAATAGCGAGAGCCTACGATTCGCGGAAGCTCTATTGGCTCATGCGCTATCTACAGACGCTGAAGAAGCGAAGCCATGCATGAGGCCATTCGTCCCATGCTCGACCGATACGCACCTGAAACGCGCGACGATTACGTCAATGCGCTGCGGGAGATACTACAGGAACTGGCGTTGCTCGGCCTCTGGCGCAGCAAGTTTTTCGAGCATGCCGCCTTCTACGGAGGCACGGCCCTGCGCGTACTCTACGGCCTAGATCGCTATTCCGAGGACATTGATTTCTCGTTGCTGGCACCCGACCCGGGATTTTCGCTTGGGCAATATGGCGAGTCCCTCTTGCGCGAGATCGGCAGTTTTGGCTTTAGCGTCGAGTTTGAGCACAGAGAGCCGACCCAGCAGACGGCCATTGAGTCGGCCTTTCTCAAGGCCCATACGCTCAAACAGTTGCTCATCATCGAAGCAGACGCCGAACGGTTCCCCGGCCTGCATCTTGGGTCGGCTCTGCGGATCAAACTCGAGGTGGACACCGATCCACCCGGCGGCTTTGAGACTGAGAGCCGCTATCTGCTGCAACCTATTCCGTTTGCGGTGCGCGTTTATAGCCTGCCCGATCTGTTCGCTGGTAAGCTACACGCCATCCTGTGCCGGAGGTGGCAGACGCGCATCAAGGGGCGGGACTGGTATGATCTAGTCTGGTACGCCGGCCGTCATCCACAGGTGCGTCTGGGCCATCTAGAGGAGCGCATGAGGCAATCGGGCGATTATCGGGACGAGACGCCTTTGACGCGGGGTCGCCTCATGGAACTCTTGTGCCAAACGGTTGACCAACTCGATGTTGGGCGCGCCCGGGACGATGTGGTCCGGTTTGTGCGCGATCCGCGAACCATCGATGTTTGGTCGCGGGATTTCTTCCGCGAGGTCGTCCAACGCATTGAAATATCTTAGGAGCCATTCAAGCTGCATAGAGCAGCGCCCTAGTCTCGTCAACGCGTTGCCGGAAGAAGGGATTCTTGATGGCCGAATCGACGACGAGATCTACCGGGTGTCCAAAGAGCAGTTCCAAAGCCTCCAGCAGCCCGAAGTAGGCGTCGGCGTATTCTCCCGAAGGCAGCGTTTGGAATTCAACCAAGAAGTCTAAGTCGCTTGCGCTCCCATGGTAGTTGCCGGTGGCAGCCGAGCCGAACAGGTCAAGCCGCAGAACGCGGTAACGAATGCAGAGTTGCTGTAACTCGCCAACCCGTTCCTCGACAATAGGTATCATCGGATGCGCTCTGATTGAATGTGTTTACTCACCTCCTCGGTTGTCGAGGTTTCGCAACGCCTGCTCCGCCAAGGCGACGAGTTTGTCATCGTTGGACTTGTGTGCCAAGTCGCGCGCTTTCTCGAAATCCTGCCGAGCTTCATCTATTCGACCCAGTTTGTCCTTCGCGTTCCCCCGATTGGAATAGACTCCGGCGTAGTCTAGTTTTCATAGCGTCACTCCAGCGGGGCAATCCTGCCGGGCGGCTCCGAACGCTGCGCACGTATCCAAGCTGCCATCAGTTCTTCTTGGTGAAGGGATGCCCACTCCACCACAAGACGGCGGGCACGGGCGGGAAGCTGCCCCTTCACCACGCTGATGCTGTTTATCTCTATGACAGCTTCATGTTCACCGTACAGCGCATGAAAATGAGGCGGATTGTGGTCGCGAAAGTTAATGCGAATGCTGATGCCATAGAATCTACAAATTTCAGGCATCGCGGCTCTGCATTACCTGCTTCACGTCGGGCATCACTTCCTCAACAGATTTGCCCGTGAGTTCCATGTACAGCGCATCGGCGCAAAGGTCGAGGTCATCGTCCCAAGCGATGGCTCTGTGGGGAGTTATATGCACCTTTGCGAAATATCCTGGCTCGTCCCAAATTTTGAACACGCCCTTTCCAGCAAGGTGCGACAAGTCGATCTCACCGGCGACACCATCTGCATATCGAAGCCAAATGCGGTAGCCAGCTCGTGGGTGGACTTCGGTCGGCTGAATCATGGTGCTGCCTCCTCTAGGCTTCATTATTCCCCATTCTTAATGTTCTCTTTCCACTCATTCAGCTTGAGCAACGCCTGAAGCGGCGTAATCTGGCTGAGATCCATGTCCCGCAGCTCCGCTGCCCACGGCGCATCCGCAGGCGCGGGGAAGAGGTCGAGTTGGGGTCGAGGGGCCGGTGGAGGCGCGTCTGGGCTATGGATGTCCTTGGTGTCGATCTGGTCTTTTTCGAGGCGGGCGAGGATTTCTTGGGCGCGTGCTACTACTTGGCCTGGCATCCCGGCCATCTGCGCGACGTTGATGCCGTAGCTTTGGTCGGCAGACCCCGGAGCTAGGCGGTGGAGGAACACCACGCGGTCGCCTTCTTCGCGCACCTGCACGTTGAAGTTGACGACGCGCTCTAAGTGGCTTTCGAGTTCGGTCATCTCGTGGTAGTGCGTGGCAAAAAGAGTGCGCGGGTGGACCTCGCGGTGTTGATGCAAGTATTCGACGATGGCCCAGGCAATGCTCAGGCCGTCGAAAGTGCTCGTGCCGCGGCCAAGCTCGTCGATGAGGAGCAAGCTGCGGCTGGTGGCATTGTTGAGGATATTGGCGGCCTCGTGCATCTCTACCATGAAGGTGCTCTCGCCGCCAGCGAGGTTGTCGGACGCGCCCACGCGGGTGAAGATGCGATCGACCACGCCAATGGTGGCTTGGCGCGCGGGGACGAAGCTGCCCATCTGCGCCATCAGCGCGATGAGACCTACTTGGCGGATGATGGTGCTCTTGCCGGCCATATTTGGGCCGGTGATGAGCATGATCTGCGCGCCGTTGGTGTCGAGGCGCACGTCGTTGGGCACGAAGCTACCCGTGCGGAGCTGGCGCTCGACGACCGGGTGGCGGCCGTCGCGTATTTCGATTAGCTGGCCATCGTCAACTTGGGGCCGAGTGTAGGATTCGCTCTCGGTGACTTCGGCGAGGGAATACAGCACGTCGATGCGCGCGATGGCGCGGGCGATTTGCTGGACTTGAGGCGTCCAACGGGCGGCGCGGTCGCGCAGGGCTAGGAATAGCTCGTTCTCCAGTTCTTTGAGGCGGTCCTCGGCTCCTAGAACTTTTTCCTCGTACTCCTTTAGCTCGGGCGTGATGAAGCGCTCGGCGTTGGCCAAGGTTTGTTTGCGATGGTACTCGGCGGGGGCTTTGTCGAGATTGGCCTTGCTGATTTCTATGTAGTAACCAAAGACTTGGTTGTAGCCAATCTTGAGCGAGGCAATGCCGGTGCGCTCGCGCTCGGTGGCCTGCAAGCGGGCGATGTAGTCCTTGCCGCCGCGCGCGATCTGCCGCAGTTGATCGACATCCGGGTGATAGCCGTCGCGGATTAGGCCGCCATCGGTCAGGGTTGCCGGGGGTGCATCGACGAGGGCACCGAGAACCTCGGCGACTAACTCGCTGACGTCGGGCAGTCCTTTGGAACATAGCTCTTGCAGGAGCGCGCTCTGCGCCGTGGATAGCGCGGTGCCAATGGCGGGCGCGAGGTCGAGCGAGCGGGCGAGGGCCACCATGTCGCGGGCGTTGGCCCGCAGGCAGCAAATCCGCGCTATCAGCCGCTCTAGGTCGCCGACCTGCTCTAGGCATTGGCCGAGGGTGCGGCGAATCTCGCGCTGGTGTAGTAGCTCGTCAACGGCCTCTAGGCGATTGATAATTAAGGGCGGGGACTTGAGCGGCTGGGCGACCCATTGGCGCAACAGACGCGCGCCCATCGGGGTGCGGGTGCGGTCGAGGATTTCGAGTAAGGTGTTGGCGCGGCCTCCGTCTTGGCGATTGGCGAGTAGCTCTAGGTTGCGCTGGGCCGTGGCGTCGATGAGGGCAAAGTGCTCGCGGTGCTTGCGCTGGAGACGGTTGATGTGCTCGACTGCGCCGCGCTGGTTTTCGCGCAAATAAGCCACCGTCGCCCCACCAGCGCGGATGGCGGCCTCCATGTCGTCGCAGCCAAAGCCCTTCAGTGTCTGGACGCGGAGTTGGCTGGTGAGGGTTTCGTACGCGGTATCCGCGGCGAAGTGCCAGTCCGCGAGGCGGCTGAGCGCCACGCGCGGCAGGGCGTTTTGCAGGGTGGCGACCCACTGTTCGTCGGCTCCTTCGGCGATGAGCAGCTCGGCCGGTCCCAAGCTCTCCAGCTCGTCGGTGAGGTCGGGGATGGGAATCTCGTCAAGCGCGAAGTCTCCGGTTGACAAATCGACGCTGGCGAGGCCGACGCGGCCGGCGTGCGCGCAGAGGCCAACGAGGAAGTTGTTGCGCTGCTGGTCGAGCATGGCGTCGGAAAGCGCGGTGCCCGGGGAGACGACCTCGACTACGTCGCGCTTGACAACACCTTTGGCCTTTTTGGGGTCTTCGACCTGCTCGCAGATGGCGACCTTGCGTCCGAGCTGGATGAGTTTGGCCAAATAGCCTTCCATGGCGTGGTGGGGCACGCCGGCGAGGGGCAGGTTGCCGGATTTGCCGGCGGGACGCGAGGTTAGGGTAAGGCCCAGCAGGCGTGCGGCCTCTTTGGCGTCGTCGCAGAACATCTCGTAGAAGTCGCCCATGCGGAAGAAGAGGATCGCGTCGGGGTGCTGACGCTTAAAGTGCATGTACTGCTCCATCGCCGGCGTGAGTTTGGGTCTGGGTGGCATAGTTCGGTAGGGGCTTGGGGTTGGAAAAAATAAAAACGCGGTGGAACGATTGTTCGTCCCACCGCGCTTGGTTGTTGCTGCGGAGCTTACGACTCGTCTTGCTCTTCGTCGTGGACGTCTCCCCAGCTCTCCATTTCGTCGTCCTTGTCGGCAGCGGCCTCCTCGGCAGCGACTTCTTGGACGGGATGCTCGGCTAAGTAGGCTTCGTACTCGGCTTGATCCTTGTCCTTGAAGTACTCGCGCACGCTGAGGACGATCTTTTTCTGGTTCTTGTCGAATTCGATGACCTCTAGCGGGAGTTCCTGCCCTTCGGCAAAGCTCTGGCGCGGGGTTTGCAACCCGTCAATGGCCAAATGCGACAGCGGCACGAACCCATCAACTTCGTCAACGAGCGAGACGACGACGCCGCGCTCGAGAAGCCGCGAGATCGCGCCCCGCACCTCGATGCCTACGGCGTATTGCTCGGCAAAGCGAGACCAGGGGTTTTCAAAGGCATCCTTGTGGCTGAGCGAAATGCGACGGCGCTTGATGTCGATTTCGGTGACGACCACGGGGATCACGTCGCCCTTTTTGAACATTTCGCTGGCTTGGCGAATGCGCTTGGTCCAAGACATATCCGAAATGTGGACCAGCCCGTCGATGTTTTCCTCGATCTCGACGAAGGCCCCGAAGTTGGTCAGGCTGCATACCGTGCCCTCGATCTTGGTGCCAGGAGGATACTGGGTGTCGAGAGTATCCCACGGATCGTCCTCGGTTTGCTTCATGCCAAGGGAGATTTTCTGGCTCTCGCTGTCGATCTTGAGCACTTTCACTTCGACGATATCGCCAATGTTGACCAGCTTGGAAGGATGGCGCACGTGCTGGGTCCAGGACATCTCAGAGATGTGGACTAGGCCCTCAATGCCTTCTTCCAACTCGACGAAGGCACCGTAGTCGGTGATGGAGACCACCTTGCCGCGCACCTGGCTCTCAATCGGGTACTTATTCTCGATGTTCTCCCACGGATGGGCAGTTAGTTGCTTCAGCCCCAAGGAGATGCGCTCGCGCTTGCGGTCGTAGCTGAGCACTTTGACCTTGATGCGGTCGCCGATGGAGACCAACTCCGAGGGGTGGGTGACGCGCCCCCACGACATGTCGGTGATGTGAAGCAGGCCATCGACGCCGCCCAAGTCGATGAAAGCGCCGAAGTCGGTGATGTTCTTGACGACGCCCTCGCGGATCTGGCCTTCCTCCAACACCTTGACGATCTCCTCGCGCATCTGCGCGCGCTCTTCTTCTAGCACGGCGCGGCGCGAGACGACGATGTTGCGCCGCGCCTTGTTGAGCTTGATGATTTTGAAGGGAAACTGGTGGCCGATGAACTGGTCGAAGTTTTTGACTTGGCGGATGTCGATCTGCGAGCCGGGCAGAAAGGCCTCGACGCCAAAGAGATTGACGACGATGCCGCCCTTGATGCGCCGCATCAGTCGGCCCTCGACAGTGTTGCCGGTGTCGTGAGCATCCTTGATCAAATCCCATACCCGCATGAAGTCGGCCTTTTGCTTGGAGAGCACAACTTGGCCCTCTTGGTCTTCGACGTCCTCTAAGAAGACCTCGATCTCTTGGCCTTGCTCAATGGACTTGGGGTCGGAAAACTCCTTGATCGGCACCGCACCTTCGGACTTGAAGCCGATATCGACCATCACTTCACTGGGGCCGATGGAGACGACCGTGCCCTTGACGATTTGGCCCTCTTTGATGCCGGAGATGCTCTCCTCGTAGAGGGCCATAAGTTCGTCGTATTGGGCTTGGTCGTACTCGGGCTTTTCCAGCTCTTCGATACTGACGTTGCCGTACACAGGAGTTTCCTGCGGCTCTTCTGTTACTGTGGTTTCCTCGGTCATGTTGCGCAGATCCTCAAAAAGGTTAAGGCGAAGCGCGCACTTCGCGTAGTGTGATGCTGGCGCGGGCTTTCCGCACCAGCGTTAGTTAGGCTCCGCGTTGGCGGGCCAATGCGACGACGCAATCGACTTGGTCTGTCAAAGTCATGCGAGTCGTGTCGATTTCGACGATCTCGTCTGCCGCGCTCGTTCCTCCGTAGTCGCGCTCGGCGTCTTCCCGGTCTCGAGTCTGAATGTCGGACCGGACCTGTTCCAATGTGATGCATACTCCCTTAGCAGTCAATTCTCGATGCCGTCGCCGGGCGCGCTCATCGAGGTCGGCGACCAAGGCGATTTTTAGTTCGGCGTCGGGAAAGACCACCGAGGCTATGTCGCGCCCTTCGGCGACTACCCCGCCTTCTTGGCCCAACCGCTGCTGCTGGGCGACTAGGGAGTGGCGCACCAAGGGCACGTTTGCGTATGCGACCACCCGGCGGGTGATGACGGGCTGGCGGACGGCCTCGCTGATGTCCTGTCCGTCGAGCAGGACGCGCCCTCGGCCAGAGTCCAAATCTATGATCGCGGTCGCCAATAGGGCCTCCAGCGCGTCCTCGTCCTCAGGTGCCACCCCGCGACGGGTCGCCGCTAAGGTCACGGCTCGGTACATGGCTCCGGTGTCGAGGTGGCGATAGCCCAGCCGCTCGGCCACTCGCCGCGCCGTGGTCGTCTTGCCGGAGCCGATGGTGCCGTCGATGGCGATGACTAGCCCGCGCCGCTTCACAAGCCGACCTCGGCTTTGAGACGGCGAACTTCCCCGGGGCTGAGTCGGCGGTACTGGCCGGCGGCGAGCGGGCCGAGAGTCAGCCCGGCAAATTCGACCCGCGTCAATTGCCGCACTGGGTAGCCGACGGCGCGGAGCATGCGGCGTACTTGGCGCTTGCGCCCCTCGTGAATGCAGAGGGTCAGCCGTGCCCGCTTATGCCAACCGCTGCTCCAGCGCTCTTCGACTTGCACCTGAGCCGGTGCTGTGGGGCCGTCGTCGAGTGCGATGCCGACGCGCAGCCGGTCGAGTTGGTCCTCGTGCGGGTCGCCGCTGACAATGGCCTCATAGCGCTTGGCGACGACGAAGCGCGGATGCAGCAGCCGATGGCCGAGGGCACCGTCGTCGGTCAGCAGCAAAAGCCCAGTGGTGTCGAGGTCGAGACGACCTACGGGCACGGTGCCTGGGTGGAGGTCGGGCAAAAGGTCGAAGACCGTGGGCCGGTCGCGCGGGTCGGTGCGGGTGACTAGATATCCGGCCGGCTTGTGCAAAAGCACGTATTCGTACTGGCCGGGCAGGGTGAGGACCCGGCCGCGGCACTCTACTTGGTCGGCACTTACTGCGACGACTCGCCCCGGCTCGGCTACTACTTCGCCATTGACGCGCACGGCACCGCTTTGGATTAGCGCATCGCTGTGGCGGCGCGAGGCCACTCCGCAGCGAGCCAAGAAGCGATTGAGGCGCATTTGCGGCTCAGGAGCGTTCATCGTCGCTTTCTTCCTCGGCCTGCTTTTGCAACTCGCCTAGCTCGGAGGCGAGTTGACGGGCGGCAGTCGGCTGCTGGCCCTCGGCGAGCAGCTCTGCTAATTCCTTGGGCTTGGGCAACTCGCCCAGCCCTCGCAGCCCAAAGTGGACCAAAAATTCTCGGGTCGTGCCAAAGAGCATGGGCTTGCCAATGCCCTCGGAGCGGCCAGCGAGGCGGACCATGTTGAGTTCCATCAGCGTTTGCAACACGCTGGCCGAGCTAACGCCACGGATGTTGTCGATCTCGACGCGAGTGACCGGCTGCTTAAAAGCGACGATGGCGAGGACTTCGAGGCCCGCCGGCGTGAGGCGCACTTGGCGCGAGGTCTTGTGGTACTTGCGCAGCCAAGGCCCGTGTTCTTGGCGCGAGGCAAGTTGATAGCCGCCGGCCAATTCAACGATTTCGATCCCGTGCCCGGCCGCTTCGTACTGGGCGTTGAGCGCGTCGATGGCCTCGCGGATATCGCGACCGTTGTACCCGGCGAGCAGATCGACGAGGCGACCCGGGGTTACCGGCTCGGTTGCCGTCAGCAGGATGGCCTCAATAATCGCCCGAGCCTGCGCAGGGTTGACGTCGCGCGAGGCCGCTGTGGGTGCATGGCTCACGGTGCTGCGGTCGGTTGGGGTGGCGATTGCTCGATCCAGATCTCGTCGAAGGGCCGCGCCTGCTGCACGCGGACGCGCTGCGTCTTGAGTAGTTCTAGGATCCCGACGAAGGTGGCGATTAGGGCTTGGCGGTCACGGCCTTGGAGCAAGTCCATGAAGTTGATGCGCGAGTTGCGCTCGAGCACTGCCAGCAGGTAGTCGATGCACTCGGCGACGGAGACTTCTTCTTCGACGATTTGGTGGACCAAGTTTTCGGGCACTGTATCGAGCACGTGCTTGTACACGACCAATAGGTCGAAGAGCGATACGGGCTGGAGTTGGGCTGACTCCTCGACGCTGTCGCCCGGCCCTTGGCGGCGCAAGTACACGTCGCGCCGCTCGTCTTTGCGCACACCCAGCCAGTCGGCAATGTCCTTAAACTGCTGGTACTCTAGCAGGCGGCGGATCAACTCGGCCTGTGGGTCTTCTTCGCCGTCGCCGTCGAGACCGAGCTCCTCGCGGGGCAGCATCATCTGCGACTTGATCCGCAGCAGGGTGGCGGCCATGAGGATGAAGTCGCTGGCCTGTTCGATGTCGAGTTGATGGATGTGTTGCAAGAAGTCCAAGTACTGGGTGGTGATGTGGGCGATGGGAATGTCGTAGATGTCTAACTCGTCTTTGCGGATCAGATAGAGCAACAGATCCATCGGACCTTCAAAGACGTCGAGCTTAACCTCGTAGAGAGCCGTTTCTTCCTGTTCGATTGCGTCGCGTTCCATAGAGAGCGTGTGCCTTAGTCGATAAAAAGATACGGTTTCCAGCGCTGATCGTCGATGCTGACGAAATTGCGGATGAAGCTCACGTTATTGGGGCGCTTGGGTTTGCTACGCAGCACGAGGCCGACCTGCTCGGGCCGGTGTTCGCCTTTCTTGTTGTTGCACAGGGCGCAGGCGCAGACGAGGTTTTCCCAAGTCCCTTGGCCTCCTTTGGTGCGCGGCACAATGTGATCGACCGTTAGCTTGCCTTCTTTGCTGCCGCAGTACTGGCATTGGTGGTTGTCGCGCTTGAGGATGTTGCGCTTGGAGAGCACGACCCGTCGGCGCGGCGCGCGGATGTAGCGCCCGAGGCGGACGACGCTGGGCACCGGAAAGTCTTGGGAGACCGAATGAATCACCTCGCTCATTTTTTCGACGGCTTCGGCCTTGCCGCGCAAGATCAGCAGCAATGCCCGGCGCACGCTGCATACGCTTAGCGGCTCGTAATTTTGATTGAGGACCAGTACAGTTCTTTCCAGCAAGAGTCTATCCACGATGTAGAGCTAATTAAATTTAAGCTACTTTTAGCATGTTCCAACCCTTGGGCTTGGATTAATTATCCAGCTTCCCATGATACAATGCATATTCCTTATAAAAAGCGCACTTATAGTGAATAAATGCAAGGTCAGTGGTTGGCGATCAGGTCGGCGTAGTCCTGGGCGCTGAGTAAGTCCTCCAAGTCCGCAGAGTCGTCGATGCGGATCTTGAGCAGCCAGCCGCCGCCGTAAGGGTCTTCGTTGATTTGTTCGGCTTCTTCGGCGAGGCTGTCGTTGACTTCTAGCACCTCGCCGGAAGCCGGAGCGATCAGGTCGGCGACGGTCTTAACCGCCTCAAGCGTGCCAAAGGTCTCACCCCGTTCGAGGTGTTCGCCCACTTCGGGCAACTCGGCGAATACGATGTCGCCCAACTCGGTTTGCGCGAAATCCGTAATGCCGATAGTGGCGATGTCGCTTTCTAGCTGAAGCCATTCGTGGCTTTCCGAGTAGATCAAGTGTTCGGGGATCTGGGTCTGGCTCATAATTGCCTCTCGTGCTTGCTTAAGACGACCACTTCGAGTTGGCTACGTAGTTGGTGTCGAATTGCCCGGCGATAAAGTCGGGTTCGGTGAGTAGGGTTTGGTGAAAGGGCAAGGTGGTGGCCACGCCTTCTATGGTGCATTCGCCTAGGATGCGCCGCATCCGCGCTATGGCACTTTGGCGATCGGAGCCGTAGGCGATGATTTTGGCCAGCAGGGAATCGTAGTAAGGAGGAATCTCGTAGCCTTGGTAGATGTGGCTGTCGATGCGGACGCCGGGGCCGCCCGGCAGGTGGAGAGCTTCGATGATGCCCGAAGAGGGGATGAAGTTGCGCGCGGGATCTTCGGCGTTAATTCGGCATTCAATGGCGTGCCCGGCGAGTTGGATGTCTTCTTGGCTAAAGCGGAGGGACTCGCCGGCCGCGATGCGAATTTGTTCCCTGACTAAATCGATGCCTGTGACCATCTCAGTAACCGGATGTTCGACTTGGATGCGGGTATTCATCTCCATGAAGTAGAAGTTGTGGTCTGCATCGACGAGGAGTTCAATGGTACCTGCACTGTAGTAGCCGACCGCGGCTGCGCCGGCGAGGGCGGCCGCGCCGAGCCGCTGGCGCAAGTCGGGGTCAACTATGGGCGAGGGGCTTTCTTCCAAGAGCTTTTGGTTCCGTCGCTGAATGGAGCACTCGCGCTCGCCGAGGTGGACGAGGTTGCCGTGCTGGTCGCCGAGAACTTGGATTTCGATGTGGCGCGCCTCTTCGATGGAGCGCTCCATGTACACGGCGTCGCTGGTAAAGGCGGTGCGCGCTTCGCGGCGCGCCATCTGATAGGCTTCCTCCAATTCATCCATTGCGCGAACGACCCGCATCCCGCGCCCACCGCCGCCAGCCGAGGCCTTGAGACGCAGCGGGAAGCCGATCTTTTCCGCCCATTGACGGGCGTCGTCTAGCGACTGGAGTGCGCCCTCGCTGCCCGGTACGACGGGTACACCGGCCTCCTCCATGGTGTGGCGAGCGACGGCCTTGTCGCCCATTTTGCGGATGGCCGCAGTCGGCGGGCCAATGAACTGGATGCCGCAATCGGCGCAGATTTCGGAAAAGTCGGCGTTTTCGGCCAAGGGGCCGTAGCCGGGGTGGATCGCGTCGGCGTTGGTCAGTTGAGCGGCGCTGATGATATTGGCGACGTTGCGGTAGCTGTCCTTGCCAGCAGCCGGCCCGATGCAGACGTCCTCGTCGGCAAAAGATACGTGCAAAGAGCGGGTATCGGCTTGGGAGTGGACAGCCACCGTCGCGATGCCCATTTCCTTGCAGGCGCGGATAACGCGCAGCGCGATTTCGCCGCGGTCGGCAATGAGGATTTTCTCGAACACAGCCTCTTAGTCGGGGCGAATTTTGAACAGCGCTTGGTTGTATTCAACGGGCTGGGCGTCGCCGACGAGGATCTCTACTACTTCGCCTTGGACACCCGCGGGAATTTCGTTCATGATCTTCATGGCCTCGATGATGCAGAGGGTCTGGCCGCTTTCGATGCGGTCTCCCTCGCGCACAAAGGGATCGGCTTCGGGCGAGGCGGCCCGGTAAAACGTGCCGACCATGGGTGATAGCACCTCGTGGAGGCCATCGTCGGTCTTTTCGGCGGGTGCTGGAGCCGCAGGCTCAGGGGGCGTGGTGGACACAATGGGCGCAACGGGCATGGAGGCAGCCGGAGCCACAGGGGAGGGCGCACGGCTGCGAGTTAAGCGGATGCGCGTGCCGTGCCAGAAGCTGTGCTGGACCTCTATCTCTTCTAGGTCGCTATCGCGAAAAAGCTCTAGCAGTTTGCGGAGCTTGTCTTCGTTCACAGGAGGTGTCGTCCTTTCTCAAACGCGCTCTACGTATTCGCCCGTGCGGGTATCGACCTTGAGCTGATCGCCCTTGTTGATAAAGAGCGGCACTTGCACCACGTAGCCTGTTTCTAGGGTAGCTGGCTTGACCGCGCCGGTGGCGGTGTCGCCCTTGATGCCCGGTTCGGTATGGGTGACGGCAAGGGAGACGAAGTTGGGTAGCTCGACGGAGACGACCTCCTCACCCGCTATGAGGAGGAAGGCGTTCTCGCTTTCTTTGAGGAGGTTGCTGGCTGTGCCGACGAGCGCTGCGGGCACCGGGATCTGATCGTAGGTGTCCAGGTCCATGAAGTAGTACAGCCCTTGGTCGGAATATAGGTATTGCATCTGGCGCTTTTCGAGCCGGACTTGATCGACTTTGTCGCCCGAGCGGAAGGTGCGGTCGAGTACGGCACCGGTCTTGGTGTTTTTGAGCTTGGTGCGCACGAAGGCGCTGCCCTTGCCCGGTTTGACGTGCTGAAATTCGACGATGGAGAAGATCTCACCGTCGAGGGACATGGTAAAGCCGTTTCTGAAATCCGTGGTGTCTGCCATATTGCTCCCGTTAGTGTGCGTTACTGCTTTGTTCTAGCGAAGCTAGCTTGCTGCGGATGATGGTGTTGTTCGGCTCCTGTTCGAGAAGCTCGCGATACATTTCGATTGCCTTCTGGGTCAAACCCTGCGTGGTGTAGATCTCGGCCAGCGTCATGGTGGCAATGCGCTTGTTTTTCGCCGTGCTTGGCTCGCTTTTGGCCGGGGTGGGTGGTTCTTCCGGTGTGGGCGCGGGCGCTGGTTCGGCGGCTTCCTCCTCTTCGATCTCCTGCAAGAGGCGGAGCAGTTCGCGGTCGTCGGTGTCGCCGTACAGGTCGTCGCGGTCGTCATCGGGCGATTGGTTTGGCGACGGTGCTTGGGGTTGAGTGGATTCGACCGGGGCCGCACTATCGACGGTCTCGGCCTCTTCGGGTTTGGGTTTGGGTTCGGATTCGACCGGGGCCGCACTATCGACGGTTGCGGCCTCTTCGGGTTCGGGTTTGGGTTTGGGTTCAGATTCGACCGGGGTCGCGCTAGGGACGGTCGCGACCTCTTCGGGTTTGGGTTTGGGTTTGGGTTCGACCGGGGCCGCGCTATCGACGGTCTCGGCCTCTTCGGGTTTGGGTTTGGGTTTGGATTCGGGTTTGGGTTTGGATTCGGGTTTGGGCACGGGTGCCTCTTGGTGGGTCTGGCGGGCGAAGTGGTTGATCTGCTCGGCTAGAGAGGTGTCTAAAGGGTCGAAATACGCAGCTTGGCGCAGGCTTTGCAAAGCCTGTGGCGCGACGTCGAGTTGCTCAAAAAGGTGGGCGAGGCGCTTGTGTCCGCTGGGGTTTTCTGGATCGATCCGCAGAGCTTGTCCCATGGCCTCACGCGCTTTTTTTAAGTTCCCCTGTTTTTCATAGCACTTGCTGAGGACGATAAAGCCAGTAGCGTAATCGGGAAAACTCGCACAGCCCCTTTGGCATAGCTCAATGGCGCCCTCGATGCGCCCGCGTTTGAGATAGAGATCGGCGAGACGAGCGAAGCGCGGGGAATCCGGGTCGCGGCGGAGTGCCTTTTCTAGTTTGGTTATGGAGTTGGCCATGGCGCTAGGAATGGGGTGCTAAGGCGACTGAAACGCGAGGCTATTTTAGGCTTTGAACTGAGAAATGTCAAGGATGGGACGGGGGGCTGGGAAGGAGCGAATTGGCAGCCGAAGGGAGTGCGGAAACGGCGGCAGCGCCCGCTCTGATATCTCTATCTACGGCTAGGAGTCCAATTGCACTACGTGGCGACTGGCCGGATTGGACTACAAAATCAGACGCTATCGACATGCAGGAGGAATCCCATGCTCCTCTTCCAGTTCCCGCAAAGCTACTTGCGCGGCGTAAAGCAGATCGTCCGTTTCCTTATGCGCAACATATGCTTCATTATGCTCTGTACAAGGGGGATCATAGCTATACGTATGAGGGTCATAGCTCAACGGAATAAGACATTCCTTTAGTTGTTCAATACCGTGACTTTCGACAAGAGCATTCACTGCCCTCACCCAAGCAGCATTATTTTGGTCGCGAGGTCCTTGAAGCTCATCCACCAAATCGCGAGCATCGAGAACCTCTTGCGGAACCGAAACCGAGCTACAATCTATTGCCACTTGGGGAAGAGACTCCGCTTCTTCAGAGGACTGAACACCAATGTAGCTATCATCGCCTCCTCCTCCACCCGCAGACCGCACCGTCGTCCGCGTCGCCGTTGGCCGTAAGAACTCAGGGCAATCGTCGCCGGCGCACACCACATCGAGCAGGTATGGCCGGTCATCTTCAGGCACGTTCGGCATGGTGTCTATGGCGGTCTGACTGAAGTTGAAAGGATAGTACGCCCGGGCGTCGCCCAAGGCCGTCGGGTGTGGGTCGCGGTCGAACCAGTAGTCAAAATCCCGATGAACGACCAAGCTGTCTCGAACATAGGCGATGCGGCAGCTTTCTTCGTTTTCTATCAGCGCATATTGAGAATGATCCGCATCGCCCCGATAGAGCCATTTGATCTCACCGCGATAGATGCGCACCACAGAGGTGTCCCGGTCAATCAGGTCGCTCCACATGGCGCAGGTGCTATCGGACATCATCAAGCCAGCGCTGGCGCGCTGGTATCGTCCATTGGCCGTCTCAGAGGCCCAATAGACGCGCCTAGAATTGGGGGTGAGATACTCGGATACCTCGACGCGCTGCCCATCCGTGTAGAACCGATTGGAGCCATAGAAGATCGTCCACACGGAGTCGGCCGACATGGACCATTCGTTGGCACCACAGGTCCAGTGAATGTAGTGCCGCTCAGACGAATTACCCGTAGTCATTTTTGCCGCTGGATCCAAAGGGGCTACCGTATGCTCTGTGGAACAAGCTACCCATGCTACACTCATGCCAGACAACATCAAAACCACACAGACCCACTTCTTCATAGTATGTATACACCTGCTACCTCTCTATAGGGGATTATATGCTTGCCGCAGAGGTGGGGACTCTCGGCCGCAGGGTGTTTCAGCGCAACAACAACATTTTCCGCGTTTTTAGCTGGTTGCCGACTTGCAGGCGGTACAAGTACACGCCGCTGGCTAGCTCGGCTCCCGTCCCGTCCCGTCCATTCCAAAACACTTGGTGATACCCGGCAGCCCGTGTTCCTTGTACTAAGGTGGCCACCTTCTGACCGGAGATCGTGTACACGGTCAGGTCCACCGTCTCTTGATGGGGTAGGTCGAATGCAATGGCCGTGCCGCTGTTGAATGGATTCGGGTAGTTTTGCCCTAGGGCGAATTCCACTGGCAACTTAGCGGCGGGGAGACGAGCCGCATCTTGAGTCGGCGAGCTGAAATACGCTTCGGCCAGCGCAAAGGCGTCCGCGCCAACGCGAGTGCCGATTAAGCGAGCGGGGATGTCGTCTGCGGGAGGATGAATACCGCCCCACAGACGCGATAGAGAGCTCTGATCCGAGGCGTCTTGGTAAGTAGCCCATTGCAGCATCACATCGACGCTGGGACCTTCCTCAAAAACGAGGAAGCTGTTGCGCTCGATGCGAAATTCGCCCAAGCCCCCAGGGAAAAAGGGATCGCCTGTCAGCAGGGTCAAAACCTCGGCCGCGGCACTTGAGAAGGTCGAGTGGCCCGAGACGTAGCCGGCAAAGGCCGGGGTGACAAAATTAGACCGTTGGTACGGCCACCAGTTCTCGGCCAAGATCCAGCCGACGCCAGCTATGTCGGTGTCGGGATCGGCGATATAAGCCGGCCCGCGCCAGGACTTCAGCTTGATTTTGTCGATGTGTTCTCCGTCCTCCCCAGCGAGGGGATCTCCGGCTTGAACTAATTCGATATAGCCGTCGATGAGCGGTAAGCCGAGGAGATCATAATGCGGCAGATCGGGATCGCTGCTCTGGCCGCGACCTGCCAGCCAGCGAATGGCCGAAATGGGGCGGACGTAGTCGTACCAGCACTTGATGCTCCAGGCGGTCACGGCCGCGTCGTGCATAGCACCCCCCATAGCGAGATAGGCTTTGACATCCCATTCGAGGTCGTCGAGGATTGGCCCTTCGCCTTTGAAGCGCTTTTCAAAGAGCGGATGGTCGCTGACGTAGTTGAGGATGGAAAACCAATGGCCCGGCGGCGTCTCGGTCTCTGGGCCATCAGCCCAGAACTCGGCCAGCACTCGGGCGTAGTCGGCGCGCGGCACCCACTGTTCCTCATAGGGCTGGCCAGTGTAGGGATTGATCGAGTGGCCTTGGCTGGCGTCGCCGCCTTCGAGCATGTTGTAGAATGCTTGGTACTCGGCTAAAGTCTGAGGCAATTCGGGAGCGTTGCTGATGTTGCCGGGCGAAATATCCCAGAGGACGCCATCGGCCGGATCGAGATGGGACGCCCAGAGCGCGACGAGGGCAAAGCCCCATTGATATTCTTCAGACGCTATTCTCAATCTAGTGGGATCGCGGTGGCCGCCGATGCCGTTGAACGCTCTGAAAAAGTCGGCCAAGTTGGAGTGATGTGGATCTTGTTGTATATGGGGTGGCGGTCCCGGATCGTGATACACCGGCATGTTGTTGCCGTCCCGTTGGTACATCGTCAGATCCTCTTCGCTGAGGGCAAAGGGGATCACAAAACCCCAGTCGGCGGTGAGAAACGATTTGTAGGTGTCAAGATAGAGGGGCTGCCAGAAATTGGGGTCAAGAAGGCCGTTGGGGCCTGGCAGGGCAGGGTCCAGAGACGGATTGAACGGCGCGTAGAAGCGGTTGCTGTACCCAAGCGGCTCGTTGGAACCGTCCTGCAAGCCGAATTGAATCAGATTCTGGGCGATGTAGTTGCCCAAGGCCGCGGGGTTGCCATCGGCGTAGTCCGTAGAGGTGAAGGCCGGATCGTAGTCCAAGTCGGCCATGAGCACTTCAACGGGGCTGAATATCGTCAGCGAGCCCGGCGAATTGGCAAAGCGGTGCTTGATGAGGCGGTAAGCCGCATAGCTCATGGCTTGGTGGCGGGCCTCCTCTATGTCATCGGGACGCGGCACACCGGCAAAGGGAACGGTAAAGCCGCCTACGGTTTGGCCTAGCAGATAGGGCTGCTCGGGGCCGTCGCCGTATGCCGCCCAAGCATCGTACAGGGCTATGCTGGTGTGGAAGAGGTTGCGGGCTTGGATCGTGGGATCGGCGTAATCATTGCCAATCGTCTCCAACAGAGCCTCGTTCCACTGGCGTGCGACCGAATGCTGGGCGAGAGTCGGGGTAGTGGATAATGCGAGAGTGGTGAAAAGCGTATAGGCAAAAAGTATTCTACTCCGCATAACGAAATAACGCCTCCTCTGTGTGAAGGATGATTTGGCTCTGTTTCGCACGGCCAGATCAACGTAGTAAGGTGAGCTTGCGCGTCAGAATGCCCTCGTCTGTCACCAGCCGGCACAGGTACAGGCCGCTGGCTAGGAAGCGGCCTTCGCGGTCTCGTCCGTTCCAGCGGAGCTGGTGATAGCCGGCCTGCTGCGGCCCGTGGCGCAGAACCGCCACCCGTTGCCCGGTCAACGAGAACACTTCCAAGCGCACCGGCCCGGCCGCGGGCAAGAAATAGGCCAGCACCGTCTGACTGTTGAACGGATTGGGTGCGTTCTGCGCCAACTGCGGGCTGTCGGGTAAGGCTATCAGCTTGCCACTGCCGTTCTGGAAAGCATCGAAAAAACTAGCCAAGGGCGACTCTTGCCCAGTGGCGGTAAAGGTCACCGGCGCTAGCCCCTCCACGGTAGCCTCCACCGTATTCGTCCCCAGCTCGCTGCCCAACGTCAGCCAAGTCCGGGCGCGACCAGTGGCATTGGTAGTATCCGTGGTAGTCGTCAGTATCCCCTCACCAGCGGTCACCGTAAATGACACGGCTACCCCGGCCATGGCCGCGCCATTCTCATCCGACACTAACACCACCAACGGCTCGGCTAGTCGTTGGCCGGCCGTGCCTTCTTGGTCCTCGCCGCAGACCGTAGCCAGACTGTGGGGTATGGCTTGCTCGGTGGCGGTAGCGGTAAAGGTCTCGGGTTCAAGCCCTGAGACGGAGACCGCAACGGTGTTCGTCCCCGGATTGCTACCTAGCGTCAGCCTCGTTGTAGCTTGGCCGTTGGCATCGGTGATGGCGGTGATAGACGACTTGGAGGACTTGAAAATACAAGGGTTGGTATCCGTGGTGGCCGAGAGCATTCCTCCGCCAGCGGTCACGGTAAATGTGACGATCACTCCGGCCATAGCGGTGCCCTCTTTATCCGAGGCTAACACCACCAACGGCTCGGCTAGTTGTGTGTTGGCCGGTCCTGCTTGGTCATCACCGGACTTAGCCAGACTGTGGGGCATTAGGTATCCGGTGAAAGGAATGATGGTCTGCGCGTCGTTTTGGAGCGCCAAGCCGTCCTGGGTGCAGACGGCATCCTCGGCGTCGCACGAGGTAGTCTGTGGCAGGGATATATGCACGTCGGAACCGTTGGGTTGTATCTCGACCTCCCACAGATTGCTGCGACCTTTCATGCGCAGCAGGCTGTGCAGACTGTCACCGGTCACCGTCAGCGCCCGCTCCAGCGTCGGTGCGGTGATCCCAATTGGTTCGCTGAACACAAGTTGAAGGGTGAAGGGGATGCCGTAGTGCCCTGTCGGCACGTTCTCGAAACTCGCCGTCAGCGGCGCTCTGGCAACGGAGGCGGCCACGCCCTTTGCTAGTATCCATCCGTCCGCAGTGCAGACGGCGCCATCGGCATCGCACGAGGTAGTCTGCGGCAGGGATATATGCACGTCGTCGTTGCCGTTGGGGGTTATGGTGATCTCCCACAGTTTGCTGCTACTGTCCACCTTTTGCACGCTGTTCATCATTCCGGCGGTCACCATTAACGCCTGCTGTATCGCTGCTTCGGTCGTCTCAATCGGTTCGCTGAAGGCAAGTTGCACCGCGAACTCGGTGGAGCCGTCGTGCCCTTCAGGTACACTCTCAAAGCGCGCTGTCAGCGGCGCTCTGGGAATGGAGACGGCCACGCCCCGCGACAACGTCTGGAAGTCAAAGGTGTGGACCGTGTCACGTGGCAGGGAGATACGCACATCGTCGTTGCCGTTAGGGGTTATGGTGATCTCCCACAGATCGCTGAGGTTGTCCACCTGCCGTGCGTTGGTCACCGTACCGCCAGTCACCATCAGCACCTGCTGTATCGCCGCTTCGGTCGTCCTAATCGGTTCGCTGAACACAAGTCGCAATGTGAACGCGGTGGAGCCGTCGTGCTCTGCCGGCATGTCCCGAAAGTGCGCCGTCAGCGGCACAGTGATGATCTCCGGCTCAGATGTCGCCGACGTCGCTGTCGCAAACGACAAGCATGATTGCGACGGCAGGCATGTTTGCAACGGCGGGCATGTGAGGGTGCTCCTTGGATTTGACTCACCCGACCAGCCACTGGCGCCATCCTCATTGTATGCCTGCATCTGCACTTTGTAGTAGGTGTCTGGGGCCAGACAGGTGATCTCCGCGCTCGTGCCCGTCACGCCTCCGGGCACGTCGGTCCACGACTCGCTCGTTATCGGACGGTATCGCAGATCGTATCTCGTGATCTCCGGGCTGCCTTCGATGTGTGGTGTCTGCCAGCTTACGAGCAGGCTGGTGACGTCCGTGGCCGCTATGGTGGGCGTTGGCATATAACCCGGACTTTCGTTGGTGTTGTTAATGAGGTTGATGGTAACGGCAATGGTGGCAGTGCTTCCATTGCCATGGCCCGCCGTCACCGTGACTTCAAAGCTGGGGTCGGCTTCGTAGTCGTAGCGTTCGCCCACTTTGGTCTTGATCTGCCCGGTGGATGTCGTGATCGTGAACTTGTCGGCGTCCGCGCCTTCAAGCCTGTAGGTGAAGCCGCCGTTGTGGTTGGCGGCTACGCGATCACCGATGAAGGTCTCGCTGTATGTCGGCAAAGCGAGAAACGTCTCTAGGAGGTTGCGCGCGGTGCTGGTGCCTTCATTGAACACCGGCGGGTGTGCGTGCGCGTTCTCGGCGAAAACCGACACGGCGAGGGCGGCCAGACAGGCGAATAGGAAAAACGCGCAGACTTGGTCGTGGATGGCGGGTACTCGCTTTGTCAAGCTACCTCAGCAGGATGAGCTTGCGCGTCAAAATCTCTTCCGCCGTCACCAGTCGATACAGGTATACGCCGCTGGCGACGGGATGCCCTGCGTCGTCGTGGCCATGCCAGCGGAACTGGTGATAGCCCGCCTGCTGCAGCCCGTGGCGCAGAACCGCCACCCGTTGCCCGGTCAACGAGAACACTTCTAAGCGCACAACAACGGAGATACTTGGAGTATCGAACGAACGTCCATACTTATTGCAGAGATTCCTCCTGTTTAATGTTTTCGCGACGTGGACAACGCGGCTCGCGTACGTAGCCCTCGCGGACAGAATCGTCCGTCTGCGCTTGGGCTGCCGTGGCGAATAGGGCGACAAACGCCAATACCAACCTAAGTCGCTAGGTCGGGAGAGATTGGAACGATAATTGGTTGCGTCCGATAGATGGGACGCGAGGAAGAAAAATTTAGGTGGGTGTAGTCTTGGCTCTTAAATAGCGTACAGGCAAGAAGGCTTTTACTCTGCATGATGAAAATAATGTTTCCTCTGTGTGAAGGGTGAATCGGCCCCTATAAAGCGGGACCGGCTATATACACCTCACGCAGAGTATGCAGGGTATTCCTGTGTCTATTCGCCAAGCGAAGAGGAGGGGAGCGACCCCTCCACTAACATTATGGCTATGTACAACAAGGGAATCGACATGCGAGTCCCTACGCAAAGTGGATAAGAAGAAAGATATATGATTTTTGCAAAAAGTAAATAATTATCTGTTTTAATTTGTAACAATCAATAATAATAAAATGTAACTTTGCAAAATGGTGATTATATAAAAAGACCATATATGGTCTAAAACATAAAAAAGACCATATATGGTCCTCAATAAAAGTGGTTTAAAGTCCTCTAATATACTTGATTCACTCAAATGAAATACGAGATTGTGCATTTACCCAATGTGTTATATTTTTCCAAATACACTCAATCACAACCTGCCCAAAGGGGGAAGGAATATCATGTGGCCAATCGTTTTGCTGCTTGCGCTATCGACTGTCTCTTTCGCGGATGAGTACACGCCGGTTGACTGGATTACCTTAACCGAAGACGGCGGCATAAAAGCCCAAGTAGGAGCTCTAAGCCTTAGTACAGGCAATACAGAGTGTCTTGAGATCAAGGACGTTAAGTTAGGCATCGCTACGTATTCTGTTGTTACGTCCAAGTGGCAGAAACGCGAAGGGGACGAATGGGCCGATGTGGACGGCACGGAACATGCCGGCCAAGTATGCGGATTTATGCCGAGTGAACCGGGCGAATATCGGCTAGTCATGGAAGTAGATGTTTCGGGTCTCAAGCAGAAATTGGCCAGTGGGAATACCTTGATAATAGCTGGTGAACCTGAGACAGCCATTGAAGCAACTACTTGGGGATTTATAAAAGCAAGAATGTAAAATCGCACTCGGAGGGTAATCCTTATTTTAGGGAGTAGGGTATTTTTTTATAATCAAGGCACTTAGCCGTATGGGCACCTGGAAGACCTATTCCATAGACGATGGTCTGCCATCGCTGCGCATTGAACACATCGCCGAGGATAGCGAGGGTTATATTTGGTTCGCCACCTGGGACAACGGGGCCAGCCGCTTTGACGGGGATGCGTTCCAGAATTTCACGACCCAAGACGGTCTTATTGACGACCAAGTCTTCTTTATCCAGCAAGATCGTCAGGAGCGGTTGTGGTTTGGGACCTCAAAGGGAGTCTGCTGGTATGACGGCGCAGACTTCCACCCTTTGGCGGACGATGGCATTGCCGGCCGTAGGGTGCAGTTCATCTACGAGGATCGTCAGGGCCGTATCTGGTTGGGTGGCGAGGGGACCTTGGGGTATTACGACGGCACGGCGTTCCACGACCTGGCTCCACTCTACCGCCAGCAGTACCAGCAGCCTTCTTCTTATAGGTGGATCTCTCTTTGTCGGGGCATCGCCCAAGACCCACAAGGCCACCTGTGGTTTGGCTTTAAGCACCTCTTCCGCTACGATGGCGACTCTTTCCACCGCTACAAAAAGAAGGAGGGGTTTCCCCACGCCGAGGCCAGTTATGCGGTGGGCCAGGACCATACCGGCAAGATGTGGATCGGTTGGATTGAGAAAGGCCGATTTCAGCTCTATGCCAATAGCACCTTACAGGCGGCTGTTGAGGTCGGTGCGAATCCTTGGTTGCGTTACACTATGTGCGACCGAGAAGGTCGGATGTGGTTTTGCACGTTGGGTGGCGTGTTCTACCAAGACGAGGACGGGTTCAGCCGATTTCCCGCGGCCGATGGCCTACCCCATTCCGCGGTCAAAGCCGTGTTCCACGATCGCGAGGATCAGTTTTGGTTCGCCACGTGGAACGGCGTCGGGCGGTACGATGCGCATAGTATCAACGTTTTCGGCCTTCGTGCGAACGAATCTATAACCCCGAGCGAAATCTCGCAGATCGCGCAAGACCGGCACGGTGATATATGGGTTGGGTATGCATCCCCTTATCTCAACCGTGAGATCAAAAATTTCAAAAGCGTCGCCCGCTTCGATGGCGAACACTTTACCTTCGTGGCTCCCGAGGAAAGCTCTAATATCGGCAACTGTTTCTCCATCTACGAGGACCTCGAGGGACACCTGTGGTTTGGCGGTGGCAATGGTCTATTTCGCTACGAAGAACAGAAGCTAAAGAAAAAGAACATAGCGGCTGATTCAGACGCAGGGGGTATCAGCCGCATCACGCAAGACCGGGAAGGACGATTCATTTTCGGCTATTGGGAACACTACACCATAAGTACAAGAAGAGAGTTTTTGGCCAGCCCATTAAAGATTGTGTACCAACAGGGCGAGCAGTGCCAAACCATTTTTGCCGAGGACGACAAAAAGACACCGTTCAGCCGCATTGGCACGGTTCTTGCCACGCACAACGGCGCAATCTATTTCCACTTGACCAGTAGAGATAGCCCCACGAGGGGCACCGGCTTCGCCCGCTGGCATCTGGAAGAGGGTCTTGCATGGTATGGAGTTGAGGATGGACTGATCGACGATCATGTAAACGACTTGCTGGTAGATCGCCATGACAACTTATGGATCGCTACGCGGGGCGGTATCAGTTGCTTTGACGGCAACTCCTTCGGCGCCTTCACAACCGAAGATGGCCTGCCTAGCAACCGCACCCAGTGTTTGTTGGAGGATTCGCGAGGACGCCTCTGGATCGGCACCGACAAGGGTGTGGCGCTCTACGACGGTCGGCTTTTCCAGACCATTAAGTCACCTCATATCGGATCGGTTTGCCGCATCCTCGAAGATCGCGACGGCACCTTCTGGTTGGGCACGGTCGTGGGGGCCATCATACGCTATCGACCCCGGCAAACGCCGCCCCAGATTCGTCTCATCCGAGTTACCACCGATCAGGTCTATGAGAGCGTAGCGGACGTCTGCTCATCCACAGCGGGACAGCCGGTAGTTTTCGAGTACAAGGGCCTGAGTTTTTCCACCCATCCCCGCGACATGCTCTATGAGTATCGCTTGCAGGGATACGACGCCGACTGGTGTCCCGCGACTCGGGAGTTGCGGGCTTGTTATCAGAACCTGCCGCCGGGCGACTACACCTTTCAAGTCCGAGCGATAGATCGGGATCTCAATTACTCGGAGACGGCGCAAGTGCAGCTTGTGGTAGAATCGGGGGCCGCGTTCTATGGGGGCAACCAATGGATCGGCCAGACTAAGGGCTTGTGCCCGTTTCAAACCAAACTCATGGAGGTGGCTCCCACCGATCTGACCGTACTGATTCTAGGCGAAACAGGGGTGGGTAAGGGGTCGGCGGCGCGGGCATTACATGAGCTGAGTGCCTATGGCAACGGCCCTTTTATACAGGTCAACTGCGGGGCCTTATCTCAGGCGCTGATCGACCGTGAACTCTTTGGTCGCGAAAACGAGAGGGTTAGCAAAGTAGGCAAGGTGGAACGGGCCAAAGACGGCACGCTATTTTTGGATGAAATCGGCGATCTGACGTTGGAAACGCAGGACAAGATCCTGCGCTTGCTGGAAGAATGCACGTTTGAGCGGGTGGGCGGCACCCAGACGCGGACGGCGCAGACGCGCATTGTCGCCGCGACGAGTCGCGACCTGGAGAAGATGGTGCAGGCCGGTGTTTTTCGTGCGGAGTTGTATTCTCGCCTCCAGCTTTTTCCGCTGTACATCCCGCCCCTGCGCGAACACAAGGAGGACATCCCGGCTCTCGTCGAGTTTTTCAAGAACCGCATGGCAGCTTACCTAGACAAGGAACCTGTCTCCTTGAGTTCCGAGGTTATGGAGATGCTACAAGCCTATGATTGGCCGGGGAATGTGCGGGAACTGGAGCATTTCATACAGCAGGCTGTCATAGCGTGCAAAAGTTCTCAAATTGGCACGACCGATCTGATGCAGTGCGGTTTTGACCTAGCAGATTCCACTCTTGGCCTTAAAGGAAGGGCGTCATCTGTTTCTCAAGGCAGCGAAATAATGCCACTGCTTGAATTTGAACGCCGCTATATTCTCGAAGTACTCAACGCCACCAACTGGCGGGTCAAGGGTCCCAAAGGGGCGGCCGCTCTGCTGGGGGTGCCGCCTTCGACGCTATATGGCAAAATGAGAAAGTTGGGTATTAAGCGTTCATAAGGAGGACGAAGGCGTCTTTGAGGGGCGTCCAACGGATTTTCTCCCACTACAGGTCGGTAATCAGGTAGTGGGTCAGTTTGAAAACACCTTTATTTGATAAGGGTTGTTTTAAAGAAAACCCCCGTGCTGGGGATTTAAGCACGGGGGTTTTTCGGTTCTCTCAGACTTCAAAGAGGTCCACGACCGAATAGCAACGGCAGCTTTCTGCTGACATAGTGCTGACACGACTTTTTCACTGCTATCGCATATTTGCCGTGAGTATTTGTTTTTAATGGTGCGCCCGCAGGGGCTCGAACCCTGGACCCGCTGATTAAGAGTCAGCTGCTCTGCCAACTGAGCTACGGGCGCAGAGAAAATATCTGCACGAGCGGGCTTATCGTCAATGCCGCGCCAATTCTGGGAAGAGTTCGTCGTGGACTTCGGCGCATTGGCGCAAGTGCACCATGCGCTCCGGGCTGGCGGTATCGAGCATGGTGGGATAGAACATGCCGCCGCCGGTTACTACTTGATAGCCGCCGGGGGAGTGCCGACTGAGATAGTCCCTGAGGGTGGCTAGGTCGGCGTCGCTGGTGCAGGGGCGGGTGAGGTTCATGGTAAACATGCGTCGCCGCTGGTTGCCGCCGAAGGAGGCGTGGTAGAGGTCGTGGTTGAAGATGACGAGGTCGCCGGGGGTGGTTTCGAGCGCGAGGTGGCTAGGAAAGTCGCGCGGCTCGATGCCGAACAGCTCCACGGAGTTGTTGAGGTCAATGCTCTCGGCGCGGACGAAGTGGTTGGGATGGTGGCTGCCGGGGATTATGCGCAGGCAGCCCGTGTCGCGGATTAGGTCGTCTAAGTAGAAGGCGATTTTAACTGAGAAGAGCTGACCCCAGTTGCCATCGGGGTGCCAGCCGGTATCGCCGCTGTAGTAGTTGCCGTCGCCGCTGGCGTAGTTGAAGTTTTCGCCGAGGACGCCGTTGCAGATCCCGACGATGCGCTCGTCATCTACGAGGGTACACAGCCGCTCGCGGTGCTCGATGGGGCCGCCAAACATGGTGCGCTTGCTGCCGTCGTGTTGCGCGCCATTGCCGTGGGCTTGGATGGAGTGCTCAAACTCCTCGGTGATCCAGGCGATCTCATCGGGGGCAAAAAGCTGCGGGAAGTAGAGATAGCCGAAGGTCTCAAAGAAGCGAATCTGCGCGGGCGAAAGTTCCATGCGGGGTCGTCTCCGGGTTAGATGCGCCACGGAAAATACCGCTTCTGCGCAGGTCAGCCAAGAGGTTCGACGGAAGCGATCTCCATGGTGCGCAGGTACTCGCAGAGGGCGCGGCCGTCTAAGGGCAGGTCGAGCACGTCGGAAAAGGGCCACATGTCTCCTGAGAGGAAGTCGATAGCCGTCTGCCGCTCTTGGTTGCAATCTGTGGTCTGCATGTCTTTGACGGCTTGGATGATGACTGCGGCAGCGAGCCGCCGGTGGCCGTCAAACCGGGCGCGATAGGTCGTCTTTTTTGTCTTCATCTGTTTTTCGCTCTAGCTAGAGATAGTATATAACGCCCGAAGTGCCGCTGAGTTTCAGGTTGCAGCAGGATAGCGGCCAGCAGAAGCTGAAGCACTGTGGCTACACCGAGAGTCTTCCAAGGAATGGAGCGGGTACGGCGGCCGATGAGGTAGGCGATGGCGAGAAGAACGAAGTAACCTAAGGCACTGTGGACGATTAACATAACATCCTAAGAAATAAAGGGTAAAACCGAAAAAAGTCAACCGCCCGCGCACCTTCAGGCGAGGGCGTTGAAGGCACGTTGGACGACCGAGTGCAGGGAGCCGTCGGTCGGGATGCGGACGGCCCCGGCCCAGACGGGAAGGTTGCCGAGGGCCTGCGCGAGTTGAGCAAAGTAGGAAGCGTCGGCGCGAGAGCCGCGACCGGCCATGCGGGTGCGCCAGATGTCCAAGGGTGGCGGGTCGAGGTGGAGGACGGAAAGGGTGGCTGGGGCGATGTTTGCGGCTAACCCTTCCCAGAGGGCGTCCACGCCCAGCTCGGGGCCAAAGCCGCCGACGAGGAGGACTTGGCGGGTGCCGACGAGGTTAGTGCAAGCTGCGGCGAGGGCGCTGGCGTATTCGAGGGGACGGAGCTTTTGCCAGTAGTGGGGAGCACCGTAGGCCGCGTCGGGCGCGTCGCCTCGCAGTGCGGCTGCTTCGAGGATAAAACCCGCGGCCGTTTGGTCTTTGTCGAGGAGAAAGGTGTTGGGGCAGAGCGCGAGGAGGGCTTGGGCAACGGCGGTTTTGCCGACTCCGGGCGGACCGCCCAAGATTACGAGGCGGGAAGACGGGCTGCCGGGGCGGGCGGCTTGTAGGAGGGCTGTTATGGTTGGGCCGGGGTCGGGTGCGGAGTCTGCGTAGCCGCCGCCCAAGTGGGCCACATCCGTCACGGCGAGGGCGCGCCGCGGTCTTGGGGCTCCCAGCCGACGAGTTCTTTGGCGTTGGCTAGGTCCCACTTTTTGTCCGCGCCTAGTGAGACCCCGTAAATGATGCCGAATTGGGGCCGGGGGGCCTCGATGCAGCAGGCGGTCAGCTCGGAGACATCGCGGGCGCTGAGCCAGCGGTTTTCGCCAGGGGCATAGGTGCTGTTGACTTCTTCGGTGTCCGGGTAGTTGGCGATGCGGAGGCAGTAAGAGGAGATGCCGTACTCGTCGTAGTAAAAGCGGCCGAGGGCTTCGCCGAATGCCTTGCTGACGCCGTACATGCTGTCGGGGCGGATCGGCATCTCAGGGGTGGTGTAGATGCCTTCTTGCTCGTAGAAGCCCGTTACGTGGTTGGTGCTGGCGAAGACGACGACCGGGACCTTGTTGATGCGGGCGGCCTCAAAGATGTTGTAGGTGCCTTGGATGTTGGTCTCCATGATCATCTGGTTGTAGCGCGTGCGCGGATAGCCCCGCTGGGTGATGGCGATGCCGAGGTGGACGATGGTGTCGATGCCTTCGCAGGCCTCGACCATGTTCTCGAAATTGGCGAGGTCGGAGACTACGATTTCGTCGTTTGGTTCGACTTCGGGGATGTTGCGGTGGAAGAGCAGGCGGAAGTCGTAGCGGTCTTTGAGGTGGCGGCGCAGGCCGGACCCGACTTTGCCGGCGGCGCCGGTGATGAAAAGTTTTTTCTTCATGTCCCTTTCCCGTGTTTGGCGGCGTCTGTTGGATCGCGGGTTATACTATTTGCTTGGGCTGCGGGGCGCAAGTCATTGAGGCAGAGCAGACGCTGGATATGCACGCCTTATCCCTTCGCGCTCCGCTCAGAAAGAAACAGTCGCGGTCATTGAAACCGTCCGCGGCGCGCCGAGCCAAGCCGCGTTCTCGGTGATGGCGGACAGATAGGCCCTGTCGAGCAGATTGTTGGCCACGAGCGAGAACTCCGTTGAGCGGAGCAGGGGACCCAGCGCCTCGCCTGAGAAACTGACATACGCGTCCACCAGCCAGTAGGCGTCTGTGTACCAGTCCGCCGTCAGGCTCACGCGCCGCGACGATGTGTACTTGGCCGTCAGTCCCGTGCGGAGCGGCCCGGTCCGATCGAGCGAGACGACCCACAGTTTGTCTGGTACGCCAGTGACGTCGGTCCCAGGGACGATGTTCTGGCTTTCGTCGACGAGGGGATCGCCGCTTCCGATATACTCCGAGTCGTTGAGTGTGGCGGCCGTGTACAAGGAAATCTGCTGCGGCATCCGCACCGTTGCCGCAAACTCCAAACCCTTCGTTTGGAGGCCACCGGCGTTGAAATAGGCACCACCGCCTGGGATGAGGTAGTTGGGACCGGCGGCCGTCGTCGGGCCGAGGTAGAAGATACGGTTCTGAAAATCGATGATGTATCCCGTGGCACCGAGGGCAACCCGATCCCCGGTATACTGTAGCCCGACATCGATGTTTGAGGCGGTTTCCGGTTCGAGGTCGTCGAGGCTCCGTCCCGGAACTTCGAGGAGCGTAGCGCTGATCGCCCTGAAGTTCTCCGAATAGCCGGCGAACAGGTCGAGGCCCTCGACAGGCGTCTCGTATGTGATGCCGCCAGAGAAGAGCAGATCCGAATCCGAATCGACTTCGAGATCTGGGTCGACATTGAACTGGTCCTCGCGCGACACGCCGACTAGGAACTGCTTGACGCCGCCGCTCAGGGACAACGGGCCGGCGAAGATCGTCTCTTCGGCGTACCACTTGAAGATATGTTGCGGGAAATCCCACTCGTACTGGTGCCAGTAGGCCTGCTCGTTCCAGTCGAAGCTGAGCGTAGGATCCAGCATCTGATGCCAGTCCCGACCCAGGGGCCGCCGCGAATCCTCGTACCAGATGCCGGCGCGCAGTGTGCTGCCGGCGGTGCCGATGGTGGTGAACCACTCCTCGTCGAGCGTCACTCCGACGCGGTCTTTCCCGTAGTGGCTGTGGCGGTAGGACTGCACCGCCGTAGCATCCGGGTGGCACGCAGGATCGACCTCTGGGCCGCCCGATCCGTAGTAGTTGAAGATGTAGGACGACGTGCACCCGTTGACCGGCCCGACTGCGACGCTGTCCCGGTTCACGAAGCGAATCAGTCCAAGCGGGGTGCCGCCTTGCACTGGTGGCCAGCCCATCAGCTCCGATTCTGGGCCGCCGTCGTCGTCGGTGACATCGACGATGTAGGGGGGTAGCCAATCGCCGCGGCCCCGGTTGCGATGGAAATAGAGTCCGCCGCTCATGGATAGGGCGTTGAACGACCAGTCCGCCTTCAAGTAGGCCAAGGTGTTGTTCCGTCGGGTCTGCCAGCCGGGCCGGTAGAACTGGTTCAGGTACGGGACGCCGGGCCAGTCGCCGACTAGGCGGTCCCAGCGCGAGTTCGCCCTGAAATCGCCCTCGCTGTTGAGCCGCTGGTAGGCGTCCTCGTGGATGCTGTCGTATGAGAGGTAGCTCGTAAGGTCAAGGCGTCCATGCGACGAGACGAACTTGGCGGCAATGTGCTCTCGCTCGTTCCGTGCGGAGCCCTGCATCCAATCGGTCGACTCTTGGTAGATCGCGGCAATCCAGGCGCGCGTCTCACTGCCGAATAACGGTCCGGTGTCGAGGCGCATGTAGAGCCGCTGGCCTTCGTTCTCGCCGATGGTAGTCGATGCAGTGTAGGTCCGCTCGGCCGCCGGGTCGTCCGTTAGGTAGTTGAAGGTGCCGCCCAGTGCCTCGACCGACCGGGAGGCGATGTCGGCCGTTCCTTGGGACACCTCGACGCCGCCGAGGTTCATTGGGTCGATGAACCGGTTGGCCTTGGCACCGCTGAAGTAGTCGGACGTACCGTTGGGGAACCCATCGATGGTCGTGCCGATCTGCGCCTCGCTGATGGTCACTTGGAAGCCGCGCACGGCGACGTTGCTCGACCAGTCGTCGAAGCCGTACGCATCGCCCTCCTGGATGGATACTCCGGGCAGGTTGTCGACTACCGACGTCACGCTGGTGATGTTCGACTGCTGGAGGATCATCGGCTCGGCGACGACGTTGCTCGCGAAGATCCGGGGCTCCTCGGCAACGACGCTGATTCCCTCGAGTCCGACGACGCTCGGTTGCAAGCGAACGTCGAGCGTGGTGCCGCCCGGACTTATCGCCAGTCGCTTTGTCTGGAATCCTACAAAGGAAAAAATTAGAATGTCCTCCGGCGACCGTAGGTCAATCGAATAGGCCCCATCCTGGTCCGTCATCGTCCCGATAGATGTGCCCTCAATGACGACCGTTGTGCCCGGTAAGGCATCGCCGGTTTCGTCCGAGACCACGGTGCCTGAAACCGCAATCTGCCCATGGGCATCTTGGGCTAGTTGTATAGCGAATATGACGGCAATGATGCGGACGAATTTCATGGGACCTCCTGCGATTAGGTGGGAATATCTATATCTATAACAAATTTGGCAGGACGCGTGAAGCGGTCAAACTATAAAGTACCGGTCTCTCATTTGGCCGAGTGCTGAGCCGTCAGGGACGCGAGGCTGCCCAAGTTTCTCAGCGAGGGGAAAAGGCCCGTCCAAGCGGCGACGACCAGCAACGTGCCGATGCCGCCGCTGACGACGGAGAAGACCGGGTTGAAGAGCTGGGCCACCAGCCCGGATTCAAAGCCGCCGATTTCGTTGGACGCACCGACGAAGATGGCGGAGACGGCCTGGACTCGGCCCCGCATCTCATTGGGCGTGCCCATCTGCGAGATGACGCGGCGGATGACCATGCTGACGTTGTCGAAGGCACCAGTCAGCGCCAGCATCAGCAGCGAAAACCAGAAGTTTTGCGAGAGGCCAAAGAGAATGGTCGCCACGCCAAAGCCGGCCACGCACCAAAGCAGGGTTTTGCCAGCGCGGCGAATCGGCGGCAAATGGGCGATGGCCAAGGCAGTGATGGTAGCACCGATGGCAGGAGCCGCGACCAGCCAACCGAGCGCGGCTTCGGGTGCGAGGCCGACGGAGCTGAGGTCGATGATCTCGCGGGCGAAGATGGGCAGGAGGTACACTGCGCCGCCTAAGAGGACAGCGAACAGATCGAGCGAGATCGCGCCGAGGAGGAGCGGCTGGTCGCGGACGAAGCGCAGCCCAACGGCGATCTGCGCGAACATCTTGCCTCCTTGGATGCGCGGAGCAGGCGGCAAGATCATGGTGCTGAGGAAGAGGATGAAGGCCGCGGAGGAAATGGCGCTGAGGACATAGGCGACTTGGAGATTGAAGGCGATGACAAAACCGCCGATAGCCGGTCCGGCGATGCCGATGATCTGCTGTAAGCTGGTTGACCACTTGGCGGCGTTTTCAAAGAGCGCGTCCGGCACCAGCAAGGGCGCAATGGCCCGTTGCGCGGGCCAGCCTAGGCGGAGGAAGGACGAGTCCAAAAAAAGCAGTACGTACATCCAGTAGGTCGGCATCTGGTACCAGCTAAAGACGGCCAAGCCCAGCGAAGCAAGTGTCGCACCGGCTAGACTGAGCATCATTAGTTTGCGGCGGTCGAAGACGTCGGCTAGATACCCGGCCGGCAGGGTCAATAGTAGCATGGGGATGGCTTGGACGAGGCCGACCATGCCGAGGGAGAGGGCTTGGCCGGTGCGGTCGTACACTTCCCAAGCGATGGCCAAGCCTTGGGCGGCCGTACCCATTCGCACCAGCGAGGAGGCGATGAGATAACGCCGGAAGAGGGGGACGCGCAAGCTGGAGTAGGGGTCGTGTCTTTTGTGCAAATCAGTAGTGGTGTTAGTTATAGGCGGAGTGCGAATTTGCTAAATTACCGATGAGTTTCTGGCTAGCGCCAGTGGCACATTGTCGAGAAAGGAAATTTGCAATGCTGGCAATAGACGGAGGACCTAAGGTCCGCGAGACGGCATTTCCCAAGCGGCATCTCTTTGGGGATGAGGAGCGCGAGGCCGCGCTGCGGCTGTTTTCTCAAGCGCAGGAGAGCGGCAATGCAATCGGCTACAGTGGGCCAGAGGAATTGGCCTATGAGCGGGAATTTGCCGCGTTCATGGGAGGTGGGTACGCCGATTTGGTCAACTCGGGAACCTCGGCGCTTTACGCGGCACTGGGAGCACTAAAGCTAAAAGCGGCTGGCGAGGTGGTGATTCCGCCGATTACGGATCCCGGGGGAGCGATGCCCGCGGCGCTGTTGTGCCAAGTGCCCGTGGTCGCCGATGCCGCGCCGGGATCGTTTAACGCCGGTGCGGAGCAGATCGCGGCGGTGCTGACGCCCCACACGCGCGCCATTGTCGTGGCCCACATTGCCGGTGAACCAGCGGATATGACGCCAATTTTGGCGCTAGCTGAGGAGCGCGGCGTACCAGTCATTGAGGATTGCGCCCAAGCCCACGGGGCGCGCTATAAGGGGCAGCTAGCGGGATCGTTGGGCGCGGTGGCGGCCTTTTCGACTATGAGCGGCAAGCACCACGCGACGGGGCCACAGGGCGGGGTGGTCTTTACCCGCGACGAAGAACTCTGCTGGGAGGCCAAGCGCTTTGCCGACCGGGGCAAGCCTTTTAATACAGATGCGACCTCTAACCTGCGCGCTGGACTTAATCTCAACGGCAACGACCTGTCGGCCGCCATTGGGCGAGTGCAGCTAAAGAAACTCGATGCGATGATTGCCAAGCGGCGGCAGGTAGCGGCGCAGATCGAAGAGGCCATTGCCGAGCGCAAGGCGGTGCGGTTGGGATGGCAGGTGGACGAGTCGGAGGGGGTGTACTGGTTTATGCGCTTCCACGTAGATGCTGATAAGCTTCGGGTGGACAAAAACGGCTTTGCTCGGGCCGTGGCCGCCGAGGGCATTCCGGTGACAGCCACGTATCGCCACATTCCCTCCGAGGCGATCTGGTTTAGGGAGCGGCAGGTCTTTCTCGGCAGCGACTATCCGTGGGGATTGCCGGCGTATGGGGGAGACCGCAATGCACAGTTTGCCTGTCCCAACGCCGTTGATGCGGTAGAAAGCCACTTCATCATGTCGATTCACGAGAATTTTGCCGCGCGGGAGGTGGCGGATATTGCCGAGGCGTTTGCAAAGGTGGAGCAGGCGTATTTGCGGTAATTAGTCTGATCAATGGGACGTGCTATCTAAATAGTCAGCTCATTTTGTGCTTCTTTGCGGTATGTTAATAAAGGGCCGCGCACACCGCGCTCAACTTTGGCAAACGCATCGTGGTTGTGAATGCTCTCATAGTTATTGCTCGATACGTAAAACCACGCAATGCGCTCTGCGTCCATCATCGCCAGCAAATCTGTTGCCACATCGCGCACAATATCTTCGACGAACTTGGGATCATTGTATGCACGCTCGGTCACGTATTTCTCGTCTGGTCGTTTCAGAACGGGATACAGTTGACATGACGCATTGTATTCGCCAATGTCGATCAAATCTTCAAACCAGATAAATTCATTATCACAGGGGCGCACATTCATCGTTACTTCGGAACGCTGATTGTGAGCACCATAGTCGCTTATTTCTTTGCTACACGGACAGAGGCTTGCCACGTTTGTCCGCACCCCGATCAGCTTGTCTTGAATACCCTCATTTGTTAACATCGCTTTAAATTCGCAGTTGTAGTCCATCATTCCTTTAATGCCCGTCACAGGTGCTTTGCGCAACAAAAAAATAGGAAATGCCATACTCAAAAACGCTTCTTCGGCGTCCAATAGTTCGAGCATTTCTTTGAGCACAATGTGTACACTGTCAGGTGTAAAGTGTTTGTGATGCTCATTCAGCGCAATCATAAACCTCGACATATGAGTGCCCTTTTGATAGTGGGATAAACTCACGGTCATGGATAGATTGGCTACTGTGTGAAATTCACCATTATTGCGCAGCGGCAAGGTCAAAGGATAGCGCACGTTAGACACACCCACTTGATCGATTTCAATACCGCGGTTGTCATGTGAATTTTGTATATCTGGCAGATTCATTCTGTTCTCCGTGGCGAAAATTATCGGCTAAAAGCTCCGTCTAACTCTGGGCAAAAAATTCTCGATCGTCAAATCGCTTGACGGGCGAATCACCGAGTAGTATGCTTGCGCAGATCAGGGCCGCTTGCAGCACTGCGGCGTACGCAACCCTCCATCAGAGCGGCGAATATGAGAAAGAGCAAAGTTTTGGACAAAGTGCGCACGGGGCGGTGTGCCCGCATTTGTGGCCTAGGGCATTATCTGCCGTTTTTTGTGCACTATGCCGCTCACAACGGCTATGACGGGATCTGGCTCGACTTGGAACACCGGGCGATGGATCAGCGCGAGGTCCAGGGCCTGTTGGCCTTGTGTCGCGCCTGCGATATCGATTGCATGTTGCGGGCCCCGACGCTTGAGCGCACCCGCCTCTACCGCTATCTCGAGGACGGGGCGACCGGTCTGATGATGCCGCTGGTTTCCGATGCGGACTTGGCGCGCCAAATCGTCGCCGCGGTTAAGTACCCACCCTTGGGCAATCGCGGTTTGGACGGGGCGGGTTTGGACGGCGATTTCGGTCTCGACGTGTGGCATGAGGGCAGTACCTATATCGACGACGCCAATCGCGAAACCTTCGTCGTCTTGCAGATTGAAACTCCGCAAGCGCTGGCCAATGTCGAGGAGATCGCCGCGGTCGAGGGGGTGGACGGGCTCTTCGTCGGCCCGGCGGACTTGGGGTTGCGGCTCGGTTTGGCCGGGGGAGATGTCGATCTCGATCAGGCCGTCGCCAAAGTCGCGGGGGCGGCGCAAAAGCACGGCAAAGCCTGGGGGATACCCGCTGGCACGCCCGAGTTGCTGGCCAAATACCGCGCACAAGGGGCGCAGATGCTGGCTTATGGCGGCGATTTTGCCCTAGCGCAGGTTTTGGCCGATTGCCGTCGGGATTTCGACCAAGCGCTCGGTGAATGAGATGACCATGAAGTTGCCCTCTGGACGGATTTGGCCGCATATAGTATGCGATATGCTGGGGTTGAACCTGACCCACCCTCGTTTTGTGATCGACGATATTGACTTGGGCAAAAAAGACGCGAGTACTTGTCGCGGTGACTTTCCCAAATTTGCCGAATGGGGAGTGGAGGTGGTGATGTGCAAGGGGGGAGCGGCCTATTACGATGAGAACTACAAACCGCTGTGGCGGCAGGAGTCGGAATGGCGTCCGGGCCGCGGCAGTGAGGATATGTTCCTGAGTCTGGCGATCAAGAATCCGACCCAACTGGTGCTGGGGGTGCTCGACCGTTTTTTGCTAAACGTCGAAGCCTATCCCGAGCAGGTGTTGCTGGTGCGGACGGCCCGAGACTTGGATGCTGCGCGGGCGGCGGGCAAGGTTGCGGTATTGATGGGGGCCAATCGCAGCGATTGGTTCGGCGACGGCCCCGGCATCCTGCGGATGTTTGCTCGCCTCGGGCTGCGGATGATCACCTTGGGTCAAGCGACCCGCGAGTTGGGTTGGGACGCCTCCAATGAGACCCGTTCGGGCGGGCGGATGACCGAGTTGGGGGTGCGGATGATTGCGGAGCTGAACGCGGCTGGGATCCTTATCGACTTGGCCCATAGCAATGACCCCTGCGCCCTCGACATCATCGAAGTATCGACAAAGCCGGTGGTTGATTCGCACTCGCATCCGCGGGCGTTGGTCGATGAGCCTAGGGCGGCACCCGACGAGGTTATGCGGGCGTTGGCCGAGCGTGGTGGCGTGTTGGGGATTCCGCCGCCGATTACCCGGCTGCCGGGGGACGCGCCCTATCAGGCGGTCGCGCCAGAACAGTTGGAGCAGACCTTGGTTCAAGTGCGCTACGCCGTTGATGTGATGGGGGTAGAAGGCGTGGGGATCGGCACTCACTTCAACAGTGCGGTATTGCCTTGGGTGGTAGAGGGCTTGCTGGATGTGGGATTCACCGAGGAGGAGACGAGCAAGATATGCGGCGGGAATTACCTGCGGGTCTTGCGCGAGGTGCTGCCCGCTTAACTGGAGACTGAGGTGGAAGATGGACGCAACGGAAAAGTATCTCTTTGAAGTACACGGCTATCTGGTGATTGAGGGTGCGCTCTCGCCGGAGGAAGTGGCGGCGGCCAATGCGGCGATTGACCACCACGCCGATCAAATCGGCATCCGCCCCAATGACTTGGCCCACGAGTCGGAGACGCTCAAGGGCACGCAGGGACGTGGCGATTTGGGGGGGATGCTGACGTGGGACAAACCGCATTGCGATCCGTTCCGGGCGATGATCGCCCATGCGCGGTTCAAGCCTTATCTGGAAGAATTGCTGGGACCGGGTTTTCGTTTGGAGGGCTTGGGGATCATCACCATGGACGAGGGGGCCGAAGGCTTCTGGTTTCACGAGGGCGGTGAGCCGCTCGACCGCTCGCGGGGATTCCTCTACCGCAATGGCCGGATGTTTTGCGGGATGACCAACATCGCCGTGCAATTGGCGGATGTGGGGCCGGAGGATGGAGGATTCGCCTGCTTGCCCGGCAGCCACAAGGCCAACTATCCTTGCCCGGATGAGATCCGGCTGTACGAGGCACATCAGGATCGCATTGTGCAGATTCCGGCCAAAGCGGGCGACGCGATCCTTTTTGTCGAGACGCTGATGCACGGGGCTGTGCCGTGGACGGCCAAACACCAGCGGCGCTCGGTTATTTTGCGCTACAACCACGGCGTCCAGGCTGAATCGCTGATGGGAACCTATACACCGCCGGATTTCTACGCTGAGTTGACAGAGGAGCAGCAGGCGGTGATTACGCCGCCGCAGTACCGGAGAGAAGACAAGGGATCGCGGCTTTACAGGCAAAGATGAGAAGGTCGAGTTGAAAAGCCATAAACCTAGGAGATGAGACGATGAAATGCTGGATTTTCGTTTTCAATCCGCTCGAACGCTACATGGCCAACTACAAGCACATCTTCGACGCTTGGGAAGAGGGTGGCGTGCGCGGCATTGTGGTGGGACGCATGTTTTTTATGGAGGACGACGGCGGCCGAATTCCCGCCTTTCCCCAAGATCCCCAAGCCTACGCCGACTTGGGGTTAGAAGCGCCCGAGGAGCAGCCCCGCGATCTGGAAAAGGAGCGGGAACTAAGCGCTATGCTGGATGACGCCGCTGGGCGCGGCTGGCACATCATGGTATTCGACAGCGGCACCACCGCCCATGTGCAGAGCTTGATAAACCGCTATCCCCAAGTCAACGGAGTGATCATCGACGGACCCGGCGAGAACCACTACGAACTGGCTTGGCACCACGGCGGCGAACTCTTTGAATTGCGCGATGGCGAGCGCGTTGAGTTCGCCAACTTGGGCTTTGAGATCGACCGGCTGGAGCGCGGCATTGCCCACATGCGCCAGCGGTTCCACAATCTCACTCCCGACCTCGTGCGTTATTGGGCTCCGGGAGGGACTCTGGCTGGCTTGAATCTTTTTGACATTAACGAGGATGCCCTGTACTGGCTGCGGGCGCGAGGGGAAAGGTCGCGGCGTTCGTGGAAGCGGGCCCGCGCCGACTTGGACGGAGTGAATCGCTATGTCGAGTTGGGCGGCATTCCGCGCATCACCACGTTTTCTTCCTTGACCGGCCAGGATTATCAGCAGATGCCGCCGTACTTTGACTACATCTTTCCCAAGCACTACTACTGGCATCGCGGCTTCGACGGCATGTACGGCACTATTGCCCGCTGGGTGCAAAAGTTTGCCGAGTGGAACCCCTCTCTAACCGAAGCCGACTGCTTCCTGCTGGTCGAATCGCTGTTCGGCCTGCGCTTGCCCAAGGTCGAGTCGCTGCTGGATATGGAGATGGGTTTTCCCGAAGAGTTTTTCACCGAAGTTGTGTACAGCGAAACGCGGCGCGCCCTAGAGGCGATCAAGGACGTTGACAAAACCATCTTCTGGGTGTCCACTGGCCGCTCCCCGCACGCTGGCGACGCCATGCCGGCCCGCGACTTAGCTGGCATTCTCAACGCCTCGCAGGCCGCCGGTGCCCAGCGCTTTCTCTTCCACCCAGACCCGGACCCCAGTCCGTCCGAGTGGAGCGTGATCAGTGGCCTGTGCGGTGCGCAATGGCGTCAGTCGCGGGACGGGTACTGGCCGCCCAATGCGTCCAAGCCAGACGAATACCTGCGCGGTTAATAGGACCCGGGGCTAGCGCTTATGCGCTGGAAAGACGTTTTATCAGGGACTCTAGTAAAGGTATAATTCTCTTTGCGACGCGTCTTTCCCTTGTATGCTCTGTCGGGCTTCATCAGCCTTGGCTACCAAGTCGCGTGGTTCCGCATTTTCATCGATTGGTTTGGTTCGACCAACCTCACTTTCGCCCTAGTAGTGTGCAACTTCATCGGGGGCTTGGGCTGCGGCGCGCTCTTGAGCCAACGAATCACTCGGCTGCTGGCAGGCCGGACCGGCATCGGGGACAAGCTGCGTTTGTACGGGCTGATAGAACTTTTGGTCGGAGTAGCGGCCCTTTTGACCGTAGCGGTTGAATGTCTGCCGGCGGACCTTTGGGGTTCTTTCCCGTATCATCTAGACGATGGAATCTGGGTCCAGACGATTCGCTACCAGCTTGCCCAAGGGGCCATCGCCGCGATCAGCCTCTTCCTCCCTTGTCTGTTCATGGGAGTGACCTTCCCCTTGCTGTGTGATATTTTCCGCTCAATACCGACGAACGGACGCCTCCCCTCCGTCCTGTACGCGTGGAACACTATTGGTGCGTGTAGCGGCGTACTCGCTTGCCAGTTCATTCTGATTCCGGAGATCGGGCACCAGCCAACCTTCTGGCTGATGGCCGGCTTGAACATACTGCTAGGATTGTACTTCCTAGCCAGCGGGGGTGCACCCGCAAGCGACGAAGTAGCGGACACTGCCTGGGCAACATTCCCAAGTGCTGGAGTGCCACCTAGGTCGGGAAGTGCCCTCATTGCTTGTGCCGCGCTGAGCGGCTTGCTCGCAGGAGCGCTCGAAGGCGATATGTTCAAACGGATCGATTTTATTGTCGTGCTGAGCCCTGGGGCGATCATGTCGTTTATCTCCTTCTGGGCCGTACTGGGCATTTTTCTGGCCAGCATTATCGTGCGACACGTCGAACGCATCCAGCTTGCTCATATCAAGGTCGCGTACGGTCTGGCCGCACTCTACTACTTCGCGCTCTGGCGATTTAGCGACGAGCTGACCTACTTGGTGGGCAACCCGCCGGATGTGCGCGGCGTACATCACTTCCCAGTGAGTCTCTCCCAGCTCTTCGTCTATACAGGTATCTATGTACTACCTGCGTACTTGCTAGTCTCCCTGCTCCTGCCCTACGTCTGCAATCGACTACAGGGCATGGGGAAACACTTGGGGCTGGCCTACGGTCTGAATACGGTGGGATTCTGTCTCGGCCTGATCGCCTTCACTTTGGTGGCCCCTCGCCTAAACATCTTCTACTCGTTAAAGCTCTTCCTGATCTTTATGGCGCTCGTTGCGATCGCCCTAGCGTGCATCGCGGAATTCCGCCCCATAAGAGCATGGCAGATCGCGGCCTTGATGTCCTTTGTCGCCATCGCCTGCATTGCCACGCCAAGAAGATTTGACCGAAATTTTTTTACGCCCTTGATGTGGCCCAACGCTGTTGCGGCCCAAGGCATGAGGAGCAATGCCGCCCATACTACGTATTTCCTCGAACTCCCGAACAACAATATGAAGCTCTTCTTTGGCCGTCTGTCCATGTCGGGCACATCGCCGCGATCCCAGCAGTACATGCGCCTGATGGCGCACTTTCCCTTGCTCGCCCATCCGTATCCAGAGAAAGCCCTGCTGATCTGTTTTGGCGTCGGCAATACCGCCTCGGCCATCGCCGCCCACGAGAGTATCACACGGATCGACGCCGTCGATCTCAACGAGAACGTATTTAAGATGGCACCAGCCTTTGCCGAGCATCACGGCTTCGTACACTTGGATCCACGGCTGCGGATGATCAACGACGACGGGCGCAACTTCCTCGCGCTGAGCAACGAGACGTACGACCTGATCACCAGTGAACCGCCGCCGCCCATGGCCGGGGGAGTGTATCGCCTATATTCGCGGGAGTACTACGAGCAGGTTCTTGCGCACCTGAGCCCGGATGGATTGATGAGCCAATGGCTGCCTATCGGCCAGTTGCCCAACGACGCGATTGAACTGGTGACCAGAACCTTCGTCGCGGTGTTTCCCTACAGTTTGTTGTTTGAGGGAGCAGGTCAGCACCTGATCTTGCTGGGCAGTCGCTCACCAGTCCGTTTCGAGCAACTGTCCGAACGCTTCTATAAATCCGACCGGGTTAGGACTGATCTCTTGCGGATCGATGTCTCAACTTCCTCTGCGCTAGTTGCCCGCGTGATCCGCAACGACGCCGAACTGCGCAGCCGCCTCGGACCGGGGCGCGTGCTCAGCGATCAGCACAACGATTTGGAGCATTTGTTCTATGATCCGGGAGAAGTCCAAAGGATTCCTTACTGAGATCTATCTTGGGAGGGTTCTCTTAGACTTGCGTGAGAAAACTTCCTATGTGTCCGGTTATATAATCCAGCACCAGCCATCCGCCTGCGGCCACGATCTCGCCCAAAATCAGGCCGAGAAAAAACGGCCGCAAACTCCGGTACAGCTTGGGACCGCCGTAGCGCAAAATTAACAGTTTGAGGAACCACGCGAGAAAGGCGCTGCCAAAGATATGTCCCGTCTTCCAGTTGGCGCTAATGGTATAGCCAAGGGGATTGAGCGGCCACCAGATGAACTGGTGCCGCGCCCACATCAGCAGAGCCATCACCCCTCCACCGATGCCCATGAACAGCCAAGCGTCTAGTCTTGGACCGGGCAGTTCTGCGGCGATGCGCGGAGCCATATCCCGGGGACCGAAGGTAGGGGCCTGTCCCACGAAAAAGAGCGGATTGAGATTGATGCCCCCGTATTTGTAGGCCAGCACTAAGGTCATATACGATGAGCCGACCAGACTGACCACAATGGCAATGACCACGGCCCAGAATAGTCGGCGCTTGGAACCGGTGATAATCTCACCCATCTTCAGCCCATTGGCTACAGACGCCATGACAAAGGAGCGCACTTCGGAGTGCCAACCGTAGGAAAAACCCAAGGCTACCAGACCCGAAGCACCCAAGGCCGAGGCACCGGCTCCCGAAATGACAAAGCTAGAAGTCATGATAGGGGGCCGCATGGCCGGGATACCCCCTTCGGCCACTACCCGAGTTAGTCCTATAAACAGCATCATGGCACCAAAGAGGAATAACAGTGCCGTGGGAAGGGTTAGTCCCATCATACAGAGGCCAACCACTACTAGGGCAAGCGCCGCTAGCAGGCCGAAAAGAGCCTGCCGGTAGGATAGCATTTCGCCGCTGTCGTCAACCTCTTCGTCGCCATGGAAGGCTTTGCGGTAAACATTTTGTAAATGGCCGCGTCCCACCCACAACCCTACTAGCACAAAGACGATCATCGAGCCCATACCCTGATGGGCCAAGAAAGGTTCGATCGAGTAGAAATCGATCCGCTGCGTGCTCTGCACGCCGACGATATTGAAGATACCGCGCTGGATGGTAGTGAGGATGTAGAATATCCAGATCGAAGCCGTGATATCGAGATTGACGAAGTAGAAAAAGCCTGTCCAGGGCGGACTAAACCAGAAATTCAGGCCGACGGTATCGCGGAACAAGGGCAATACGAAGGTCTTGGTGATCTGCGGAAAGTTCGGAAAATAGGAGTGCAGGCCGTTGACACTGAGTAGGATGAATGATACGGAAAAACCAATCCACATGGCTTTGTTGGTGAAAAACGACCGGCCGATCATTCCCTCCCTTTCTCGGCCGATCATCTCCATAGGCACTTGGACCAGTGGATAAACTAGCTTTTCTCGGTCCATCCACTGGCGGCGTAGAATGACCATGGTGCAGATCATGGCGAAGCTGAGTACTAGAAAAAACCCGTACCAGAAACTCAGCGGTACGACCCAGATATCCCAAGGGATAGCCTCGCCTTCGGGCAGACCTTCAAAGAAAAAACGCGCCGCGTTTTCGCCCCGGGGAATCATCCAGCTAGGGATGTACTGGTTGTAGAGAAAGTCCCAGTTGTTCTCGGGCGTGGCATAGTAGGTGGAGCCGAGTAAGCAGGGTATGATGAACTGGGTGAAACCCATGCCGGGAACACAGCAGGCCACCGCTAGCATGATGTAGATGGTTACCAACTCGGCTTGGTCCAAGGCCAAGGGTCGGCGAAGACAGGCGACCAAGGCACTGGCGAGTACGACAAAAAAGAAAAAGAACAGGGCCGCCGGGGTGCTGAAGTTCAGGGTTAGATACGAACCTCGGATGAGGGTCGTAGCATAGGCGTCGAGGAGATTTAGCAGAAAGGCCAGTACCGCCCCAAGTAAGATGGCCCGGGCCGAGATGCCTTTGACGTCTTCATAGGTCGGCTGGCTTCTTTTTAGCCAGGTGAGGTGTTGAGGCGGAATTCTCTTTTTCAATACTTGTCTCTATGGGCTATCGTATGTCGCATTTCAACTAATGGATAAGTTGTTTGGGCGATAAAGAGAGGCCGTTTATTTTGTCATCACTAGGCGTGCTCCAATAGCACAGTAGCGGAGCGATTGTTCAAAGCTGAATCGTTTGGCCGACCGCACGTTGCGGGCGTGATTGACAAAGCCGCCCCCGCGCATAACGCGGGTAGAGCCCGAAGTAGCTCCGGTAGGGTCTACCTGTTTGGCGCTTGAATAGGCGTTGCTGTACCAATCTTGCACCCACTCCCATACATTGCCGTGCATATCGTATAGACCCCAGGGATTCGGCTGCTTTGAACCCACTGGCTGGGCAAACTTCCCCTCCGCGTCTCCCACGTTTCCTATGTACCAGGCATAATCGCCCAATTGGCTTTCGTCGTCCCCAAAAGAACGGCTCGTTGTGGTCCCGGCCCGGCAGGCGTATTCCCACTCGGCTTCGGTGGGTAGGCGGTACAAATCTCTATCGGCGGCTTCGTTCAAGCGGCGGAGGAATTCCTGCATATCGATCCATGAGATGTAGACGGCCGGGTGATTCGGCGCGGCTTGGACGTACTTGCGCCGGGTCCACGGCGCGGTCCCCATCACCGCGACCCATTGGGCTTGGGTAATCTCAAATTTACCCAAGTAAAATCCCTCGCTGATCGAGACCTCGTGCTGTGGAACTTCGTCTTCGCCCCGTGTAGAGGCTGAAGCTGGCGATCCCATCAGAAAAGTACCTGGCTCGATCCACACGAATTCCATCGCAACTCCGTCGCGGAGTTCTACAACAGTGTTCTCGGATCGTCCGATAGCCGCACACGTGATACTCATTATTAGGGCGGCGAAAATCTGCCTCATTCCGCACCTCCGGATCCATGAGTGACGAGAGCGTGCAGCGGATCCTCTGTCCTTGCCGCAGCAAAGGGTAATTTCTATAATTGCGACCATTATCTGCTTAGTTTACTTCTACAGCGATGAGTGTATGGACTTTTTTTATTATCGCCGAGTCCTTGCTTTTGCCCTAGCATTGGCCGTGCTGCTGCCGGAATCTGTTCTGCCCCAATTCACCGACCAAACAAAGGAAGCGCACATCGCCTTCCAACATGTGGCCGGCGGAGCTGAAAAAAAGCACATTGTCGAAACCTCCGGTGGCGGCGCTGCTTTTTTTGACTACGATAACGATGGTGAACTCGATCTATACGCGGTCAACGGCGCTACGGTCAATACCTACCGACAAAAATCCGGCCCGGGCAATGTTCTCTACCGCAACCAAGGTAACGGCACCTTTGCCGATGTGACCGTACCCGCCGGCGTTGGGGACCGCAGTTGGGGCATGGGCTGTACTGTGGGCGATATCGACGGCGATGGATACCGCGATCTTTACGTAACCAATTATGGTCCCAATATCCTCTACCGCAACCAAGGCAACGGTACCTTTGTGGACATTTCCACTGGGGTAGCAGGAAATGATTATAGCTCCAGCGCCGCTTTTTTTGACTACGATGGTGACGGCGATCTCGACTTATACGTCGCCAATTATCTGATCTACGACTTTGATGCCCCCCCAGATAAGATATGCACCTATGAAGGAATCGAGATTTTCTGTGGTCCCCAGGGCTTACCTGGAGCCGCCGACCTATTCTACCGCAACAACGGGGACAACACCTTCACCGACGTCACTCGTCCCTCGGGTATTTCCTGGGCCAATCGCTACTATGGGTTGGGTGTACTGGCCGAAGACTTCGACAACGATGGCGACACCGATCTCTTCGTGGCCAATGATGCAACTCCCAACGTGCTCTTCGACAATAACCGCGATGGCACCTTTAGCGAAATCGGCCTCAAAGCAGGTGTCGCGTACAACGAGTACGGCGAGGAAGAGGCAGGTATGGGAGTCAGCGGTGGAGACTATGACGGCGACGGTGACCTCGACCTTTATATAACCCACTTTTTTCGCGAGAGTAATACCTTCTACCTCAACGACGGAAAGGGCCATTTCAAAGATATAACGACCCAGATCGGTCTAGAAGAACCCACGCTTGGGATGCTGGGGTGGGGCACCCAATTTTTTGACTATGACAGGGACGGCGACTTGGATCTATTCGTCGCTAACGGCCATGTCTATCCGCAGGCGGCTAGCACTATTGCGGGCACTTCCTACCCCCAGCGCAACCAATTGATTCGCAATGACGGCGGCAATCGTTTAATCGATATAGGGGATGCGGCTGGCCCGGGAATGGCTCTTAAAAGAGTCAGCCGCGGTGCCAGTTTCGGCGACTATGACAACGATGGCGATGTGGACATTTTCGTCGTCAACTTGGACGAGGCGAGTACCCTGCTGCGCAACGATTTTGCCCCCGTCAACAACTGGCTTGTCGTCCAACTTCTGGGTCGTGGCCCCAATCGCGACGCCGTCGGTGCCAAGATCCGCTTACTGGCCGGTGGCCGATCTCAGTGGCGCACGGCTAATGGTGCTTCCAGTTATCTCTCCTATAACGATATGCGTATTTTTTTTGGCTTGGGTAGGGCAGAAAGGGCAGATGAAGTGGAGGTCACTTGGCCCGACGGCACTCGTCAGACAGTGCCGGCAGCACCGGCCAATAAGCTGTTGGTAATCCGCCAAAACGGCCCCTATGTCCTTACGGAGATGGGGGCCGACATTTACGCAGAATAAGACCTATAGGCCTCTATCCCTCCCCGAAAGCGGCTTTGAGGTTATCCTCCCGAATAACCACTTTCGATGCGTATTTATTCCGCACCTCTTCGATAAATTGATTAAATGCCTTTCTGTTCTTTTCTCTCCTGAGTTGGGATCGGACTCGCCACTCGGCCTCCGCAAAAGTCTCTCGCTTTCGTTCCCTAGAAAGCACCTTAAAGATAGAATAACCCTCATCTACTTTGGCCGGACCGGTGAGCGCTCCGATCTCGGCTTTTTCGGCGACTTCTACAAAACCACCGAGAAAGGCTTCTTCGAAAAGGTGGAAGTGGAATCGGCCCTCTTCATCTCGATCCTCTAGCGAGCGGATAGAATACTTATTGGCCAAATCGCCTAATCGGGCTCCTTTTTGGATCTGCTCCATCAACCTCAGTGCCTCGGCCTCTGTCTCTACCAGAACCTCTTGTACTTCAATTTGCTCGGGGTGCATATATCTTTCCGCATGGGCCTTGTAAAATTGGCGTAGCTCGTTTTCGGCGATGGTCACTTTAGCTCTCAGGAGCCGCGCTCTGAGGGCACTTATCAAGAGTTGATTTGCTTGATTTTCCAACCACTCGACCGTCTCTGCTTCCTCGTCTATGCCAGCACTCAGGGCCGCTTCCACGAGCATTGCATTGGGCACGACATGGCGCTCGGCAAAAGCGGTCACTTGGCTGGAGTCGCTGAGTTGGGCCAAGGCAGTGCCTTTCAAGGGGTGGCCAGCTTCTGTCAAGTCCTGAGCGGTTATTTCTCCGCCGTCGTACCTATAGAGAACTATGTTGCGTTCCGTCTCCGAGGCAAAAGATGCACCGCCACGCACTTTTTCGACAATGAGCGCGAGGCCTTCCCGATCCAATTCGAGGTGGTATTTTTCCCCAAGCTCAGCGGCCAAAGCTGATAGCGCCCGCTGCTTTTTTTCCTTTTTCAGTCCCATTTGGATCGCCAACCTCCTCTGAGGACTGAGTTCGATGGTAGAGTCGGCTATGACTGTGAAGATCGAATAGTTTCCACCGATTTTTATAGGCTCGGAGACTTCGCCCAAGGCGAGGGAAAATAGCTTGTCTTGAAGGGGCGTGACCATGTGTTCTCGGGTAGTATAACGGCCTAAATCACCACCTTGGGCCGAGGTTTTTTTGTTTATGGACCATTTTTGGGCGACTTGCCCAAAAGGCACCCCGTTTTTGAGTTCCTGGAGGACGGCCAAGGCATTTTCGCGGCTGGGAACCATTATATCGGCCAATCTGACTGCTCTAGCGAGCCCCATGCGTTCAGCGTATTCCCGCACTTCGTCCTCCTCCACTTCCTCCTCTACTTCCAGTGATCTGTCTTGGAAAATGCTGATCAACTTTTCCCGCTGGACCCTTTCCAGCCGGGCGCGAAACTCAGGGCTTTTGTCGAGATCGGCCGCCTTCGCCTCCATGATCAGTAGTTGGATATTGATCATGGTGTTCAAATGATTCTGCGCTTCTTCTACCCTAATGGTCTCCGCCTTGGCATCTTCGGGAAGGCCGTCGATAAATTCCCGCAACTGGTCAACTGTTATCTCCTCATCACCTATCTGAGCAACAACTCGGTCTCCCATTTCTACGGCGCAACCCATGTGTATGGTAAAGAGCACGAGTGGTAAAAGCCAATATGCAGTCATTCCTCTTGGCATTCAGTTCAGATCTCCTCTGTAATTCCTACGCATGAGTAGATTACTCCAGACCGGCAAATACCGTGGCAAAAGCCATTCTGCCTGTTTCGGTTTCGTTATCTATGGCTCTTCTGGTCAGCCTGAGTCCCATCAGGGTCGTCAAGCTGTAGCCCAAGTAGTTTGAGTTATTGGCGAACTGGGCTGCGCCCACAATTTCACTGAAGTCGTCTAGCAGTCCTTCCTTGACCGCCGCATCCGAATCCCTGAGCTGCTGGAAAACGGTATATTCCACGCCAGCCTGCATAGTGGAGTTATTAAACAATGGCCACCGGGCCAATAAAGTAAAAATCAGGGTGTCCTCCTTGCGTTTGGGATCTGATTTAAGCGCTGGAGATTCTATCCTCAATTCGTTTTTAATTTTTGGCTGGATATCGAGATTAATGAATTTGAGGACATAGTCCACTTTATTGATCAGACCGACAAAAACGAAGTCCTGTCGCAGATCGGGTTGTCTCTCCCTTTGACGCCAGCGGTCGTATTTTAGCTTGTTGATGATATTTAGATTCTTCAGCTTGGTATAGTCGAAGCTTATATAGGACGAATTTATCCACGTATTTCGGGCCGCCAGAGGATCAATAGTAGGGACGTTTCGCCTCTCGAACTCGTCCCATTGGCGGAGGTCATTTTCTATATTGTCCTTGGCCAATCTGAAGTTCTCGAAAATCCTCAGCTTGCCTAGTCCGGGGTAGTCCTTTTCCAACGTGAAAAGCAAATAATGGGTGGTGTTTTGTCCATCGCCAGCAATGAGGCTTTCATCGGTGCGGCCGACCGTTAATCTCATTGCTGGAGTAATGTTGACGCCGGCATAAAGGTTGTACCCACTTAAATCCCTACCGTAGGGAAGATCTGCTTCATCGTCGTTTTCAAACCGATCTACCCATATATTGTTGTTCATATCTATGCCGAATAGATACTCGGGGCGGTCCGTAGAATAGCGCAGAAAAGGCTCGTCGTAGTCGGGCACTAAGTTGGGCAGGTCTTCGCTGTCGTTTTGATTGAAATCGGAGATGAAATCGACGTTCTCGTCCAAGCCGGGGAATACATTCAAGTCGATGCTTTCGTTAATCCTCTGCCAATCGGGGTACCGATCCTGATCGTCATTGTCATCGACGAGTTCGTAGTAGAATCTCGTCCGATCTTCGTAATCTATGTTGACCTCGCCCCGGGCCAGGATAGCGCTTGTGTTATAATTGTGCTCCATACTGTAAGCCTCGCCAAAAAAGAACCACGGCTGAACAGTTCTCGATAGATTCACCATCCAGCCATCGCCTTGGTCAAAAGCCGACAGGTGTTTTGTATGCTGCCTGTTGGGGTATTTTCGGTAACTCCTACTGCGGTCGAATTCGCCGTAGAAATCAAGTCCCGCAATATTGTTCGCCTCCAGAGTCAGACCGAAAATTTCAGTAGCGGTCGGCAAACCGTACGGGATCTTGAGGACTCTGAGATTGGAGCCATCTTTGACATTTTCTTCGGCTCTGGCCGCCAGCAGAAACACGTTGTTGTTTTGCCGGTTATTCTGGCGGTTCGAAGACACCTCGATTCTGTAGTCGTTGGCAATCACTAGTTCAAAGGTCACTCTTCGTATCTCCGAGGGGTCGGGGCCGGTGTAGGTTCCCTCGGAAAAATCATATACTAATTCGATCTGCTCAGAGCCGCTAGCTTCCCAGAAACCCAAGCGCTGAAAGCCGCCCTGAGGTGAGGGTTTGAGACCGGCCTCACTGGCCCGGACAACCTCTCGCCTGAGAGTTCGTTCTCCCTCTTCGTCAATGCTTTCGACGTCGGCCTCTATGATCATGTCCCAAGCGAAGAGGGTAGCACCACCTTCGTTGTCTTCGGGTGAATCGTCGGTCAGGCGGACGAAAAGTTGGGTGATATTTTCGGCGTTTTGGCTAGAAGTGATCGAACCACTCCTAGGGGTTCCTTCAAAGGCATCTAAGAGTTGGAAGGAATTGTGGGCGCTTACGTAGTTGGCCCCGATGCTGATAAAATCGCCTACTTGGGCAACAGCCCGCCCACCCATCAGCGTTGTCAGGCTGGTTGTTTGGTTGACCGCAGGGTTGCGAGGACCGGCCCCACCGGGAGAAGAAATCCGCGAGAGAATCGTCGTGACTTGGTATTTGTCGGCTTGGTAATCTACTTGGATTCCGTCCATGGCTGGCTTTGAGAAGGTCATTGGGGTAAGGGTCGAGCGGATCTCATTGCCTATGGTTATAGCCAAGTTGTGTTGCCCCTTTTGGTCAGAGGCAATGACTAAATTGCTAAAAAAGTTTTGGAATCTCTCGGTCTTGAATAAATTGCTGCCTCCTTGCTGGGGCTGCGTCTGAGACCAGTCATAAATCAACCATCCTCTGGTGATATAGGAACCGTAAATGTCGTAGAAGTAATCCCCGGCTAAATTGATATCTACATAGCGATTATAGTGGTCTCTAGCGTAGTTGGTGTATTCCCACTGTTTCCAACGGTATTCCAAGAAAAGTTCTTGAGGGACGTACCACTTTTTGACCGCTGGATCCAAGGCTCCGAACAGCACACCGGATCCGGTTGGTTCAAAGGTGAGTTCGGCCCCTCGGCGCACGCCTTTTATTCGCAGCGGATCGACATCTTGGGCTTGCGCGTCGGTGTCGAAAGCTAACATAGACGAGAGAAAGAAGTAAATTATGGTAGCTGAACTAATACCGCGCAGTAGAGTGTTGCAAATATGGCAGGTCAGCATGAGAGTTCCACCCTAGCTTTCAGGTAAAATGAGAATAATTAATAGACTATTGGAACAATTTGCGTCTTACTCTCGGACCCTGAATCCGCATCAATTTCCACTCGCATCATATAGATTCCGGGTAGCACCTTGGCACCGCTCTCGTCCGTTCCATCCCAAGCCCTTTGGTATCTCCTACTGGGATCCAAGCCTGAATAGATCGTCCTTACGCGTCTTCCAGACAGATCGTATATCTCCACCGAAACCAAAGCACCACCTGTCAGGTTGACGATGTCGTAGGTCACCAAGACTTCATCATTTAGGCCATCGCCGTTGGGCGTGAAAGGAACGGGAGCCACATTCATCGAATGAATGAGATTTTTGCCCACAGAGATCTCGACCGAAAGGTCATCGCCTTGGGCCTCAAAATCAGAGACTGCGTCTCCCTCGGTGACTACTTGGGGCAGATTGTCCGGTTCTCGGCTATCGGAGACTCTGCCAGCAAAAAAGGTATTGTACTGCAAAGCCACGTTCTCAAAGACCACTTGCAAGATGCGGTCTCCCACGATCCGAGGGAAGCTAATTTGGACCCCGTCTTCTGTATTCGTCTTTTCCCATTCGACATCGGTTCCGTCTATTTGCACGGAGCGCACTACATCTACCGGTGCCATAGTTTTTAGTTCGAGACGGTTAAAGCCGCGGCTATTGACGGTTCGCACGGCATAGGTAAAGGGGGTATTCTGCCCGATCAGAGCACGTTGGGGCCATATCTCGCTCACCAGTGAGTCGGCTAGGGCAGGAGATACCTCAAAGGAGAGGGAATCAATTGTAGCCGCTGCTAGGATATCGCTGGTCTTAAGGAGTAAATGAAACTGAAAAAAACGACGTGGAGCTGGTGATTCAATCGCCGTGCGGACTCCGGCAGGATAGGGGGAGGACCAAGCGCTCCAAGACAGCGAATCGCTGGGATCTGGCGTGTTGCCACTCCGGGTCACTAGGATGGCATCCGTTTTTGTTGGTTCGCCGATGCTTCCCCTAGCCCATGTTATATCGCCAAAGACAGTGGGCTGTTCTCGATCAAATACTCTTGAGGTATACGATGCCGTAGAGGCAAAACCCGCACCAAAGACTTGAAACTCGTCAATCTCCCATTCCCCTCGCACTAGCTGTTTCACTTCTATAAAACGGACAAACTGCAGGGGAACGTCTAGGTCAACGGTCGGCTTGAGGTTGCGTTCCTCGGTTTTAAAAACCTTGAAATCCGGCGTCCCGGCTAGGGTTTTCTGCTCTTCGCTGCCGTCGTTTAGCAGCAATTCATAGCCTTTCAGGAAAAACTCTTCAAATCCCTTGCGCGGAAAAAACTTGATCCGATTGACTCCAAAGCGCTCGCCCAAATCTAGCCTGAATATAACGCCTGTAGGGGAACCGCCCTTTACTTCAAAAGCCTTGGTCGTATCACCGCTTACCATATGCGCTAATTGTTCATTCAAAAGACTCGAGGATATTTCGAGTATTATTCTCGCGTTGGGTGATGTTACGGTCCCTCCTCTTTCAAATATTTTCAGGACGATATTGTCTTCGGGACCTGTCTGAGCAGGCTGAATCTGGCCGGGATTGGTGTCAAAGTCGATAACCGATATCTCGGAATAATGGTCATTCCACGCTAGGGTGCCTGGTCCGCCGCCAATGACGATCGTCTCCCCATAGCTTTGGGTCGGCGCAACTTCCTGCAATAGACAAGAAAACGCTAATAGCGCGATCTTGACCGACGGTGGTTTGTTCAATCTGTTCCTCTCGGATCGCAGAAGATCAATAGGAGACGTGTACTAAGCGGTAGTCCGAGGTATTTCTACTCGATTTTGAATCGACCTTAGTGTCGATCCTCAGCACATATATGCCAGGAGGCACCAAAGCTCCGGAGTTATCGACTCCGGTCCAGACCACGGAATGCCGTCCCGTAGTTATGTACTCTTCGCGTAGTTGGTGAACGAGACGCCCACCTAGATCGTATATTTGCACCTGTAACGGCGTTGATGCCTTCACCCGCATGAGTGAAAAACTCACAGCCATATCATCGTTGATGCCGTCGCCGTTAGGGGTGAAGATTTTATTTTTAACTTCGATATCCCCCAGTACTGCTCCTCTTTCAAGGGCTAGGATCACGGTTTTTTCGCTATCTGTGATCTCGTTTGCATCGCCCGGATCCACTCTTTGCCACGAATTGGGAATGGCAGAATGGCCGATAGAGCCATTGAAGAAGGTGGTAAAATCGAATATGGTCGCCTCAAACTGGAGCTCAACCAACGCGGCCTCGCCCTTGATGGGAGTAGGCAAACGCACCCAAAGCGAATCGGAATCATCGGACACGACCTCAAAGTCTTCGCTTTGGGCGGTATAGGTTTGAGTCGGTTGCCCTGTGAGGCTCAGGTGAGCTTGTTGGAATTTCATTTTGACGCTAGGGGGAGCTTCAATGAGAATCTCGTCAAAACCCTCGTTGGCCGGATCAAAGGTCGTGCGGACGAAATAGGAAAACAGTTGCCCAGCGCCAATCGTCTCGAGTTGAGGGGGCAGCACTTCGCCAACAATTGTTTTGGCGACTGGCGTTACAAAGTTGAGTTTTACCCAGCGCAGTGTAGCGGCCACGAGAGGATTTTCCGTGAGAAAGGTCGCCCGGATGGCGACGAATTTACGCGGACTGGGCGAGGTAATTTTGTCTCCCGAATTGAAATAGCGTTGACTCCAACCGCTCCAATCGCTGCCCGGGTTGGTCTGGGTAACGACGGGTCCAACAGAGGCCTCCCCAAAGAACTTTTTGTCCGTAGCGTGCGCTTCCGCCGCTTCTTCTTCGGTGCCCGGAAACAACTCACCGTTCTTTTTGTAGTAGAGCGTAGTAGTTTTGATCGTATTGCCAGTCCGAGTCTGAAGAATAATATCCGTACCCGGCGGTGTATCCGCATCCCACTCTATAGACGCCAAATTTTGTGGAGTGGCCCCTAGTTCTATGAACGCCGAAGGCCCGTCAAATACCGATTCGATCCGGGCTTCGGGCATGTATCCCTCGCCGAAAAACTGAATCTCTGACAAACCGTGACGACCGGCCCTTATATGGAGCTTATAGGTAAAAGAAAAATGCTCGACTTTGGTGAGTGGGAACTTAAAATCGTGGTACGACTCGTTCCCGTTGATATTGTCGAGCGATCCTACTGTTTTCCACGCTAGGCTTCCGCCAGCATTGGTGGAACCGTCTGAGACTTCAATGCGATAGGCGCGAAAAGGCCCAGGAGGCCGACTGCTGGCTTGGAGCACGCGGACATTGTCCAAGAAGAAGGCCCCTCCCAGATCCACCACTAAAGCACGCTCGACATCCGGTGGTTCCGAAGGCAGTAGCCTATCGGGATTGTACCCTCCTTGAGCGGGCCAGTACAACGCCCTATCTACACTATATATTACCCCGTCAACCACCACATCCTCAGCCCCGTTGTTCTCCCAACTCGTTACCTTGCCACCCCGTTCTAGGACTCCAACGCCGATATTATCGCCGATAGACCAGACTTCCACTTCCGCCAATCGAGGCAATTCGCGGCGGTAGTAGATGACAGGGCCTTGACTGTCTGCGCCGGCCAAGGCTTCCCAATCCTCGCGTCCTGCCAATAATCTCAGCCTTCCCGAGGTTTCCCGGCGGAAGTATTCTATATCGCCTTGTTGGTCGGGGTCGAGACTTTCATAAACGGACTGGGAGACTTGTCTTGCTTTGCCAAGATCGCTGTCTGTGACGCCGACAGAGACGAATCTGATCACATCGCCGGTAAAATCCCCGCGCACCTGTGTCCATTTGGTGGGCAACTGGTTGGTCAAATCGACTTCAAAGACCCGTTCATTCTTGATGGGCTTGTTCGTTGAGAAGCGTTTCCTGTACACCAGCGGGCCAATGATCGTCTCCCCCTGAGAGGTTAGAACCTTGAATTGGAGAAAGGGGTCTCCCAAATCTTCCCCGACAAACTTGAGGACGATCTTATTGGCTGATACGGCCCGCCCTAAATCGATTTGCACCCACCAATCCCTAAGAGGGGTGGAAGTATCCGGCTCCCAATAGGTGTCCATCCTGCCGTCCATGAGGTTTTCTGCGCTCAAGCGATTGGAGCCGGCCTCCCATACCCCGCCGCCGAACTCGGAGGCATTCAAAACCGCGTTAATGCCGGGGACTACCTGTTCAACGCCATCTACCTCGATCTTGGTACTTTTGCGTATAAAGGTTGGTTTTACGCCGTCCTCGGTGATCTGGATGGTCTTTGCCACCGACTGCCAACGAGCCCAGTGATCCTCGGACTCGATGACAGCCGCGCCGTCTTGGATAGAGAAGCCCTCCTGCGCCCAAGCCACTTCACCTAGAATCAACCTACCTAGGAGGCAGACCAAGCTAGTGCTCACCAGCTTGAATGTTTTCTGCCATGTCATGGTATTGGGTCTCCCTTATCTGGGGGGCAATTAAAAATCAATAGGCCACCGCGATAACGCCGCTCTTGATTCCCTCTTCCGCTTGGATATCTACCGCTATTCGATATAAGTAGAGTCCCGGAGGCACTAGCTGGTTAGAGCGGTCCGTCCCATTCCAGGGATGAGAATACTCTCCGATGGAAATGTCTCCAGCGTATATTTGCTTAACTAGCCGACCGGACAGGTCGAAGATTTCCACGGAGACCGGAACTTGGGACGTTACCCGCAAGAGCTTATAGGAAATATGCACCACATCGTTAATGGCATCGCCGTTGGGCGTAAAGGGATTGGGTCCAATCTGCGGCGCAAATATCAGTGAACTGCTCAGCGATGTTTTCACTGAGATTCCGTCGCTCTCAATCTCGTCGGCAGCGTTGCCTGGGTTGATGCGCTGGCGCACCTCGTTCGGCTCGGCGCTGTTGAACACCTTACCAGTAAACAGCGTGCCCACTTCTCGCAGCACTGGCGCGTTGAACACTACCTCAATTAGGGCCCCGCTGTCGGTCGGCTCCAGCTTGCGCGGAAAGCTGATCTCAAAACCCAAGCCACCTGTGGTTCTCTCCCAAGTAAAGTCGTCGTAGTTGATGCCATCTATGCGTAGCGAATCAACTGAAACCACCCCTGACGGCGTGGAGATTTCCACGCCGTCAAAGCCTGTGTCGCCGGCCCGGATGGTCGGCCGGATGAAATAGGTGAAATGCGTCGCTTGGCCCACTTGGGTATCAACCGGGAAAATTTCTCCCACTAAGCCGTGCACGGCCGGCGGCACTGAGGCCTTGAACTCGACATAATCGATCTTGCCTCCATCCTCGATAGTAGAAAAGAAGTCCACTTTGAGCTGGAGGAATTGGCGGGGACTAGGGGAAACGATGCTGGTCCCCGAATTTTTAAAAAGATAGGGACTGGACCAGAAGCTCCAGTTTTCCGTATCGGGGCTCACTCTATCTTGGGGTTTTACCGGCTTGAGAACATCGAGCAGCTTGCTGTAGCGGCGCTTGTATTCGCTCAGGGTCAAGTCGCCACCGCCATCGCGAAATTGCACGCTGTCCCGCTGCTCGGGTCGCAGTTGCCAAAAAATGTCGGGATGTGGATCTGTTCCCGTCCGGGTGCGAATATCGACCCGGGCGTCCGCATCCTGTCGGCCCGACCAGCGCATCTCGCCCCAACTGGCCAAGCCGCCTAGATCAACTACTTCGGACTCATACGAGGCGCGGGCTAAGAAACCACCGCCGTAGAGTTCAAAATCGGCGAGCCCTATTTCCTTGGGTGTGTCGCGAAAAATCAGTAATTGGACTGTTTGAGTCGATATCGGTGGGTCTAAAATCACGCTGACTTCAGGTTCGGTATTTTCTTTTACCTCGGCTACGGTCGGGAAATAGGACATTCTGTTGCCAATATTGACCAGCCTCTCATCAAGAGAGCCAATGGAGAGCCGCTCCACAAAGTGCTCTGGCTTTTCCTCCAGGGGACGGAATCTCACTTCCCGGATGAGAAATCGCCCGCCTAAATCAAAAGTCAATTGCTCACTGAGGGTCCGCGAAGTGCCCACCTGAAAGCTCTCTGGAGCTACGGCTGGCCATGTGAGGCCCGTGGTCGGATCGCCATCGACCAAGACCTCTCCAATCAGTTTATTTTGATTGGCGAAAAGCCGCACCCGTACCCAGCCACCCCTGCTCAATAGGGTCGCGGCGATGTCCTCGTCCTCATCAAAGTAGTTGGGTTGTAGTGAACCCGTCTGCAAAGAGTCCAACTCAAGGGCCTCCTGCAGTTGGGAGACCGACCATTCGATTTCCCTAAAGTCGATGTCGAGACTTTCAAGGCTGTCTTTTTCCGCTGTTGAAAAGGGAGTGCCAATTCTATAAATAACCACGCCGGAGACATTTTGAGGGCAGAGGCTAACACCCAGCAACGCGAGTAAAAGGAACCCTATTGACTTAGGTGAAAGCATGCCCAATCCTTTGGCAAAATTATTAAAAAAGGGGGCGAAGATGACCTCGCCCCCGAACTGCTCGTTTTCTCTTATTTGTTCTCCTTAGCGGGAGAAACTCGCCTTGATGTCCCCCCAGCTATCCGACTCGACGGCGGTGCCCACGTCTTCACCCGCTACCCAGATGCTCTCATCAAAGGGGAGCAGGACGTAGTCAACCATAGCGGTCGCTTTGAAATAGATTTCCGTGTCGCCGCTATTGGTCCAGTAGCCGTTGTACGTGCCTTCGGGACCGTTGTCATCGTCCTGAACGGCAAAACCAATACCCATGATTTCGCCTGCCTGCATCGTATGGACGATCACATCTTCGTCATCTATGCCCGTAGAGCTGGTAGGCAAATCGTCGAAGGGAGTGAACCACATCTCCATGAATAGGGTTCCGGCTCCGCCGTTGATATCGCCCTCAAAACTCCACTTGGCGCCGGAATAAGGCTCAACGCCAGCCCATGGAGCTCCACCCCAAAGCCACATGTGATTTTCTTGGTGCAGCGTGTAGCGGTAATTCTGGGATAGGGCTCCTTCCCATCTTTCCGGATCCAGATCCGCGGATTGTACATTCTGGAAGATGGCGTCACCGCTGTGGTCGAAGTCCAAAGTTACCTCGACCGTATCGAAGTTGTTCTCGATGGTCCCGTAAAAGAGGTCGTCGAACCGTTCCTCCATGAAATACAGAATATTGGTCACTGGACTCCAGCCGAAAATGATGCGCTCGGCTAGATTGGAAGGGTCGGGATCTCCTTGGGTACCGGTGACGGTCTCGATCAGATCTTCATGGGTCACCCAGAAGACCGAAGGTACGTTGTCCCATTCACTTATGTCTCCGTCCATTTGGACATCTCGTATGCCATCGACGCCAATAGGCACCTGAACCGCGGCCCAGTTTCTGTCTGTCCGCAGGTGGGCCGAACTGGCCACGACGGTGAAAAGGACAAAACTCAATGCTAGGAAGCTACAACTTATTGTTTTGCTCATCACCCACAGTCCTTTCCTGTGTGAGAAAACTGCTTTTTTTTGCAGTTGGTTGCTCAAAAGGGCTTTTTGTCTCCTCCTTTCAAATATTTTTCGGTGGCAAGGTAAGCGAAGCTACAAGATAAGTATTAATAAAGAAATAAGACTGGGAAATCAAGCTGATTCTTGTAAAGCATTGTTTTTATGAAATTCGCAATTATAAAGACATAAATTTTTTATTTATAAATATTTATATAAAATTAGGCCGAAATCGTAAAAAGTGTACGAACTATTGATCTATGGGGATAATACCCTCGCCCTCTTGCAGCACCACGAGTCTATTGGCGGAGAGATTTTCAAACCGTTCTTCTAGGCCACTTGGCCAGCGCACTGCCAGTAAGTCGATGGTCTCTCTCTGCCCTAAGCCGAAATGGGCCCTCAAGTCATTGTGCGAGAGATAGCTGGCACCACTCCGAATTTCGGTGCTTTGCGTGAGCCCTCCACTGTGAACCTCAATTCTAGCACCTATGCCGTCTCTGTTGCTTTCAGTGCCTATGGTCTTGACCATTAACCAGTTGTTCTCATTGCCTCCGTCGTTGCGCAATAAAGTGGGGTGATCGTTTAGATTTAGGACAAATATGTCTAGATCCCCATCATCATCGTAATCCCCGAAGGAAGCTCCTCTGCTCACTTTTTTTACCTCTAAGCCCTCCCCCGATACCTGCGATACCTCCGAGAAGGTGCCGTCGCCCAAATTTTCAAAGAGTTGATTGGTCTGGGCATAGCTCGTGCCTAGATTGGCCCTGTCCAATTGGGGAAAGAGGTGCCCATTGGCGACGAAGAGATCTTTATCGCCGTCGTTGTCATAGTCGAAAAACTCGGTGCCCCAAGCCAAAAACTGGAAACTCTCCTTGCCCACGCCGGCGTCAAAGCTGAGATCGGAAAAGAATGTGCCGCGGTCGTTGTGGTAAAGCGTATTGGTCTGCTCCCAGAAGTTGGTGACTAATATGTCTTGGTACAGGTCATTGTCGTAATCCCCATAGGCAATTCCCATACAGCCTTGGGCCTCGCCGCTTTCGCCATAGGCAGCACCGATCATCCAGCCGATATCGGCAAAAGTCCCGTCGCCTTGGTTCTGATAAAGGAAGTTGGGGCCCGTGTCGTTGGCCACATAGATGTCCACATCGCCATCCCGGTCGTAATCGCCGCCGATCACGCCCATACCGTAGAGCTTATCTTGGCCCACCACCCGCGCCTCCACAGTCACATCCGCAAAAGTCCCGTCGCCTTGGTTGCGATATAGGATATCCCCGCTTCCCTTCATTCCGCGCGGTCCGAAGTGAACCCTTAAACCTTTCCACATATAGGACTTATTGGGAGTAGTCTGCAGAAAGTGCTTGAAATCGACGTAGTTGGCTACGTACAGATCTAGATATCCGTCGCCATCGTAATCGAAGAAGGCGCATCCTGTGCCGAAGCGCTCGTCTCCTACTTGAGCGTACTCGGTCACATCGACGAAAGTCCCGTCGCCTTGGTTATCGTACAGTGCGTTTCTGCCGTAGTTGGTTATATAAATGTCTAGGTCGCCATCGTTGTTGTAATCGCCGACGGCGCATCCCATACCCCAGCCCGCGTCGCCCAAGTTCGCTTCGTCGGTAGCATCGACGAATTTACCGTGCTCGTTTCTATAAAAGGTATTGCGCGGGTGCTCTTGGTCTGGAAAGCCAACCACCTTCGACCCGTTCAAGATGTACAAATCCAAATCGCCGTCTTGATCGTAGTCGAAAAAAGCCGAGCCTCCCATCATGCTGTCGACTAAGTACGTCTGTTCGCTATCCCCGGAGACGTTTTGCGCCACAACCCCCACTTCCTCTGCTACATCCACGAACTGGACTCGCCTTTCTACTGTCCGTCCTTCGACAGCTAAGAGCCGTGAGGAAATGAGTAGGAGAAAAAAGAAATGCATATAAACCAGCAGTCTCTATGGGGTGGGAGTCTGCTGTCGCTTGGCGTCCAAGCTCTGGATAATCTCCTGCTGCTCTTCCGCTTCCCGATAGCGCCCCGCTTTGATGTAGGCGTCTTTGAGCAGCCGGCGATACTCGAGATTATGCGGATCGAGACCGATGGCTAGCTTGTACTCATTGATCGCCTTTATATACCTACCTTGTTGGATATAGTGAGCGGCTAATTCGCCGTGGTATTTTGGATTGTCAGGCACTAAGACGACCCGTTGTTCCATATCCGCTATATTGCCTTCGCGCAGTTTTTTGAAGATTCCCATCTCCTTTGCGCCTTCCTCGCCTTTGCCCTGTTTCAGATAGGCGTTGGCCAGACCGAAATGTGCTTCGGCATTGTAGTAGTCGAGTTCGATGGCTTTTTTGAATTTGCCAATTGCCTCTTCCGCACTGTCGATCTTGGCATATACGGCCCCCAAGGCGTAGTGGAAAATCGACTGGTCGGGCTCGAGCCGGATGGCATACTGGTATTGCTCAATAGCTTCTTGGTATTTTTTGTCTCTCGAGTAGATCATGCCGAGCCGGTAACGGGTGTAGGCCATATCGGGATTAACTGCGAGTGCTTTGACGAACTGTTCCGCTGCTTTGTCGTACTGTCGCTGGCGTTCATAGGCCATACCCAGATTCTGCTGGAACCAACCGTTTTCAGGGGCCAATTCCACGGCCCTGCGATGCTCCTCAACGGCGGCTGCTAGCTTGTCTTGGTCCGCCATGACAGCCCCTAGCAGGGCTAGGGACTGGTCGGTGTAGACCAAGCCCAGTTTATCGTGTACCTCGGCCCAACTCGGCTCGAGTTGCAATGTTTTGTGGAATGCTTCTGCGGCCTCTGCAAGTTTGCCTATTGCCATATAGGCGTTTCCCAAGACGAAGTGGATAGACGGTTCGTTGGCGACCAGCTTGGCCGCTTGCCGCAATTCCTCTATGGCTTGAGAATAGGCCCCTTCTTCTAGGTATATCGTCCCGAGCCGGTAGCGAGAGGGACCGTAGTTGGGGTTGAGGTCGATAGCTGCTTTGAAATGCTCTGCTGCTTTAGTCCGCTTTTGGGTCTGTATGTAGATGACACCCAAGCCGTGGTGAGCGGGAAAATACTTGGGGTTGGCCTCAATGGCTTTTTGATAAGAATCGAGAGCCTCGTCGTACTCTTGGCGAATGAAAAAAAGTTTGCCCAACTTGTAGTGTGCCGGCGCGTAGCTTGGATCAATCTGGAGGACCTTGGCAAATTCCTTTTCCGCCTCATCGAATCGGTTTTGCAGGGCGTAGATGAAACCGAGGCCGTCGTGCGGATAGATATTATTGGCGTCTAATTCTATCGCTTGCTTGTACTCCCTCTCCGCGCTTTCATAGTCGCCCCTTTGGGCATGGCGCATACCGAGCCTATAATGCTCTTGGCTCCTTGAGGAAGCACTTGCCTCACCATCCTGCCCATGCGCGGCCCCAACGTGGTACAGGATACATATAAATGAAATTGCATAGCCGATTCGGCAAAGAGTATGCAATGTCTTCCGTAGTTTTAAAAAATACATAGAGAAATTATCCTCTCCCAAAGGGCACTGTGAGTCTCGTCGGACGGGCGGGGGAGACTAGTGGTTGTGTGTCATCCCGTCCGATTCATTGCTTGGGTTGATGGCAAAAGATTTAAACTGTCGGCGAGTCGGACGCGAATCACCTTCGCGGATATATAGACTTTGGTCCATCTCGATGTCGTTGAAAATCTGCACTTCTCCGCTGGTGGGCCAGACGATTTCGATCTCTTGGATAGACTCAGCCTGTCCTAAACCTATTTCGCATTGCAGGCTGGAGGCACCAAAACTGCCTCCGCTGGTCACCGTGGAATAAATGTCGCGGCTGCCATGTGCAGTGTTCACGCTCACCTTTACGCGCGCTCCAATGGCGGCCCGATTGGTACGCCTGCCTTCGAGCCGGAGCTTGATCCAATGATTGCCGTGTCCTGGATTGGCAAAGAGGACATTCTGATAGACATCGCCGGTAAAGGCACCGCCAATGACAGAAAAAACATCTTGGTCGCCATCGTGGTCAATATCGCCAAAAGCCACACCGTGGCCCTTTTGCAAATGCCCAAAGCCGCCCGAGGTAGTGACATCTTGGAAGAAATTGCCGTCGGCATTGCGGAACATGCGGTTGGGGACTAGCGTAGCCATATACGGATCGCCGGTGCCGATGTAACAATCTTGGTACCCGTCGTTGTCTAGGTCGCCGAAATTGCTGCCCATGGCTATGAGAGGCTCGTCAAGCCCTACCTTGCGCGTGACATCGGTGAAAGTTTCGTCGCCGTTGTTGCGGTATAGACGGGGTTCTTCCGCGCGGTGGGGCAAGCCCAAATAAGCGGCCGCCACGTCTGCTACCTGACCTTTGAAACCGGCGACGAATATATCCTGCCATCCGTCATTGTCGTAATCCCAGAACCAAGTCGGAAAACTATAGGGTGGCCCGGCTACGCCTGCCGTGGCCGTCACATCGGCGAAACGTCCGCTCCCCTGATTGCGAAAGAGCAGATTAGACTCTTCGGGTTTCAAGCGCGAGATATATAGGTCCAGTTGTCCATCGTTGTCGTAGTCGCCCCATATCACTCCTTTAACCCAGCCGACCACATCGAGTCCCGCTGCCTCGGCCACATCGACGAATTGTACCGCCGATACTCCGCGCCCAGAGTCTTCTCCTTGGTTGCGGAACAACTCACACGGATGAATGGCGCTACCCTGAGATTCGTTGCCGACAAATAGGTCGATCCAACCGTCGTTGTCGAAATCGCCCCAGGCCGCTGTTTGCGTTGGGTGGAAAGTAAGCAAGCCGGCTGCCTCGGTCGCATCGAAAAAGCGCCCATTTCCCCGATTAGCCAACAGCGAGTTGGGGTAGCGTCCCTCGTCGAGCCAAGCGCCGCGCAGTACCAGCACGTCGGCATAGCCGTTGTTATCGTAGTCGGCTTGGCAGATGTTCAAACCGCCTACAATACCCTCCAAACCTGCCGCTTGGGTGCGATCGGCAAAGGTGCCGTCTCGTTGGTTGCGGAAGTAGCGGAGTGGGTCGCGCAGACCCCAAGATGAAGCCACGATATCGAGGTAGCCGTCGCCATCAAAGTCTTCCATAATAGCCCCCCCCGAAAGTCCCACCACATCCAGCCCCAATTGGGGAGCGACATCGCGAAAACCCCCAATATCGTAGTCAGAGGTGAATACTTCGGGTGGAATCAGCAAGTTCTGCGGCACCTCTTCCGGGTATTGACCTAGCGTCATATAGGCGATATTGAGTAGCCAACGAGCCGACAAATCGTTTGGATTTCTGCTCAGAACCCCTAAAAACTCCTCGATAGCGGCGCTCGATCCGCGCTTTATTTGGTGCACTCCTGTGCCGCGAATCGGCATTAGGCAAGAGTCGATATTGTGTTGCACAATACAGTTTTCTTGTTCGCCCAAACGAAGATAGGCCAAGCCCACTAGCAGTTGGAGAGAATGACGAAGCCGAGGGTGGTGGACCACAGTCTGCAGGTGCCGGTACTCCTGTACTGCTTGCTCGGATTGGCCAGCTTGCAGCAGTTCGTTGGCAAGGGAAAGGCGGGCTTGCAAGATTTGTTCTCGCGTCCGGGGATTGGTGGCTGTACTGGACTGGTGTAGGCGGTCCAACCGAGCGCGGAAATATGCAACTCGGTCCAAATTCACATACGGATGCGTGGCGGGATCGACGTTGGCGGCTATGTCTTCTAAGAGTTCAGCCATGCGCTGGGTGCTGGCCGCCTGCTCTCGCTCGGTACAGGCTACTAAGACAAGAAACCATCCTACAATAATTGGGATCCGCATAGAGCGATCTGCCTTGTTATTGTCATTATTGCCTTCTGCCAGCCCGCCGCTGCAACCGTCGTACCCGCGCCGGAGCGTGGTCCTGGGCGATCTGCGGGGATAGAATACTCAACGAGAAGCCTCTAATTTTTAAGTGCACAACAACCGAGCCTACCCGAAAAACCCGTCGGGGTACGGATCGGGATTGAGCAGTGGAGCCGTCCAGTCGCCAACTTCGTCCAGCCCCACCGGGGCACCGCCGCATTCCACGTGCGATTTGAAGCCGGCGAGAAACATCTGCACCTTCTCGTAGATGGCCTCGTAGGGCTCGGGCATTTTTCGAGTTTCGAACATCTCCTGCATCTCCAGCAGCAGGGGAACCCAAAAGTGGATGCCGCTGTGGACGAACTGCTCGAAGGTGCGTTCTCCGAATACCCGGATCCAGCCCCATGTCCCCCTTATTTCCTGCAGCGATCCGTAAAAGGTTTTCCCGTCTTCTCCTCTGGGTTCGTATTCAAAGGTGAGGTGACCATTGGGGACATGCCAGTCGGGCGTCTGGTAGGCCACGCTCTTAACGCCGCCGCCGATACACGCGTAGATCATGTACAGGCCGTGAATGCCGTGGGTGGCGTAATCGGACATGGAATTGGCCGCGGCAAAACCCCTGATCGGTTCAATGGCCGCCACTTCGCGTTTAATGTGCTCAATTTCCGGTGCCGATCCGAAGGATGAACCCGACATGATGGGAGTGTCGTGCTTTTTAGATAAATCGATTATTTCCTGCGCGTCTTGGAGGTTGAGAGCAAAAGGGCGGTTGATGAAAATGGGGACGCCGGCCTCCAAGTAGGGTCTGGCCAATTCTTTGAAATGCAGGGTCGAATCAAAATCGGAGAGGATGACGCCGTCTACCTTGCCGACCATATCCCAATAGTTCTCCACCGCTTCGACCCCTTTGTAGGTATCGCAGAAGTCCTTGACGCCTTCTTTATCCATATCCCAGACGTGGGTCATGACCATGCCCGTCATACGCGTCGTGCAGCCCTGAAATTGGCGCTGGCAGGTGGGGTCAATGATCGGACCCCATATACCTGAGATGTGCACGTACCGGGCGCAGGTTAGAACGCCCACTCTGACGAGAGATACATTCGACATAGTCTTTCCTTTTTTAGTGAGCGGGAGGTTTGTTGCGGCAAAGTGCCTCTAAGAATACGGACGCGGTATTGAGCCAACAAGATGAATGTTGGAATAGATGGCCTGTCGGCACTGCATTGCGAAATTGGTAAATCGGTGCGTTATTGCGTACCTAGGTCTCGTAGTAGATCAAACGATTAAGGAGGTGTCAATGCCTGTTATCGACGCTCATGTTCACGTGCTGTCCAACTTTGCTCCTATGGCCCCCTGGGAAGATCTAGGGCGGGTAGATCGGCTTCTCCACCACATGGATGAATGCGATGTCGATAAAGCCGTCGTGCTGCCGGTGGTGGCAGATTATTCGCCGGGCAACAATCAGGAGTGCGCCCAGTGGGGGCGAGAGCACCCTGATCGGCTGGCCGTATTGACGGATGTACCCATGCATCAGCAAGACGCTGCCGAGCGGGTCTTGCGGACGGGCGAGGAATTCGGTGCCGTGGGTACCAGTTACTACCCTCCCAAGCTCGATGAGAAGATGCAGTGGATGTTGGAAGAGGCTTGCGACGCGCTCTGGCAGGCGTACAAAGACACTGGCTTAGTCTGCAATCTGCAAATCGGGCCGTCCAATTATGGAATTTTGCTGGAGTTGGCGCAGAGGCATCCGGAGATTCGCTTTGTCGCCAATCATCTAGCCCTGCCCGCGTTGGTCGGCGGCCCCGATGCCCAAGACGAGACGTACGGAGGATTGCTGCAGGCTGCGGCTTGTCCCAATTTGTCGATCAAAGCGTCGGGTTTCTACGCGGCGGCGGCGACTTCTTGGGATTTCCGCTGCCCCCAGGCACTGGGATTTTTCAGCCGCCTGCTCAAGGGTTTGGGCGCCGACCGCCTGCTGTGGGGCTCGGATTGGCCGCCGGTTGGCCGCCATGTCACGTACCGACAGAGTTTGGAAATAATCCGTACTTTTGCCGCGGAGTTGGACGAAGGGGATCGGGCCAAAGTTCTGGGGGAGAACGCCGCCCGGGTTTACGGGATTTGAGAGACGCCTAATTGAAAGGGACTTATCGTGCTGAATACCGACGTCGAGTGCTTTGACTCAGAAGGCTATTGCTTTTTCCCCGATGTTTTCGGGCCAGACGAAGTCGATGCCATGCAGTATTCGCTGGACGTGGGCGTGCGCGCGGGTTTTCTCGACCGGGATCAATACTACGGCGAGCCGCACACCAAGGAAGTATTCTGGCTGGAGGTATGCCGCTATCCGTACCTACTCGATGCGGTGGAAGCCATCCTGGGTCCCAACCTGATCTTGGTCTATTCGAGTATGTTTATCAAGCTGCCGGGCGATGGAACCAGCGTGGGTTGGCACCAGGACAACAACTATTGGCCGAGCGTCCACGGCACCGATGTGGCCACAGTGTGGCTGGCGCTCGACGACGCGGACGCTGAAAACGCTGCCATGCGCATCATACCCGGTTCACACCGGGATTACCGGGAGATGGAAACCGTGCCTGCGGGAGAGACCGAGATGCTGAGAAAGAAGGTGCAGGTCGCCCCCGAAATGGAGAACCAAGCCGTGATGATGGAAATGGAGGCTGGTAGTCTGTCCATTCACGATTCTTACGTTCTACACGGCAGCCTAGCCAATGGAAGTGGCCGCCGCCGCGCCGGTTATACGATTCGCTACTGCAGTACAGATACCGCTTGGGTGGACATGGACCAACATCCGATTCCAGTGTTTCTAGTGCGCGGGGAAGGAGGGCCACTGGGAGAGCGGTACACGGATTTGCGACCTGAATAATTCGCTGCTCGTACAAAGTTCTGACCACTAGGAGGAACCCCAAATGGCTCATGTGTCTATTGCCGCTAAGACCCGCAAAAACCCGCCTCATTGGGCCGTGCGCCAACGCGACTTGATCGCTTTGATGGACCGCGCTGCCCACCCCTTTGTCGAACACAGCACCCGTCCAGACGGCACCCTGATTCAGCGCACAGAGTGGACCAGCATGGACGGCACGGACAATGGCTACGAGGCATTCCTATCCTTCCCCCTGTTTTACCTGCTGGGCGGCGGCGAGCACATCTACCAGATTGCCTGCAAAGAGTGGGACGCTATCACTTGGCAGTACGCCAACTACGGCACGGTCGAGCGCGAGTTTGTCACTGGCTTTGACTGGTTCCACCACTCCGAGAGTTATACCTACGTCTACTACTTGGCGCTGGCCGATCCCGCCCACCTCATCAACCGCACCCGCGCCCTGCGCTACGCCGCCATGTACACCGGTGATGACCCGCTGGCACCCAATTGGGATGAGCAGCGCAAAATGATTCGCTCGCCGCTCAACGGCAGCAAGGGACCTCGATTTGTCACTACTCAAGTCGATTGGGATTACCACCGGCCCATCCTAGCCGACTATCTGGCACCCTTTGAGGACATTCCGGGTGCCGATAGCTCCGATCCGCTCTTCAAGGTCGATTGGACGGATGACGAAGTATTCGCCCGAATCCTCGACTTGATCAACCGGCGCATGACCCGCTGCGATGTGCCTCTCAATCTGAGTGTCGCCAGCTTGATCACCAACGCCTATCTCCACACTGGCGACGACCAGTACAAAACTTGGGTACTCGATTATTTGCAGGCGTGGGAGGAGCGCTGCGCGGCCAACGGCGGCATCATGCCCGACAATATTGGACCCGAGGGAACCATTGGCGAGTTGATGGACGGCAAGTGGTGGGGCGGGTACTACGGCTGGCGCTGGCCGCACGGAGCGCGCAATATCGTCGAGCCGGCCCTAGTGGCCGGCAGTTGCGCCCTGCTGATGACTGGCGATGATTCCCATTTGGACTTGGCTCGCTCGCAACTCGACATGCTGTGGGAACTGCGGCGCGAGGAGGACGGTCGCGTCAAGGTGCCAGCCCGCCACGGCGACCAAGGCTGGTTCGATTTTCGGCCACCCGATCCCTACTTATACATTCATTTATACTACTTGAGCCAAAGCGAGCGAGATTTGGCTCGCCTCGACGAAGTCTTTCCCGACCGCGCCGCTTTTGCCGGTCTGCCTCCCGACTGGGGCGCGGCCAAAGCCGGCATCTGTCCGCCGATGGCTTGGTTCGCCTTTACCGAAGGCAAAAACTTAGGCTACGTCGATCAGGTGGTGGACTCGACCTACTCCAGCATCTGCCACAGTCTGAATCGCTTGGAGAACGACGACAGCGATCCCGAGACGCGCGAGTGCTACCACTTCCAGCGGCTCAATCCCGTGCTGCCCGAAGCCCTGATCCAGATGGCCTTGGGCACGCCCGCGGCGATTTACAACGGGGGAATGCTCCAGACCCATGTGCATTATTTCGACCCGCAGCGTCGTCGCCCCGGTCTGCCCGAGTACGTCGCGGCTCTAGTTGATCAGGTCAGCGCTGACGGGGTTAGTCTGACGCTGGTGAATACGGACCCAGTGGCAGGCCGCGATGTTTTGTTGCAGGCCGGTTCCTTTGGCGAGCACCAATTCACGGGTGCCCGACTCGAAAACGAAGACGGTCAGGATCAGTCTGTTGCGGTAGGGGATCGGTATCTTCAGGTGTATTTGGGACCGGCGGCTCAGGCTCGCTTGCACCTTGGGCTGAAGCGCTTTGCCCACCGGCCCTCCTACAGTTCCCCCTTTTGCTAGGCAAATACGAGCGGCTGATAAAAGTCTGGCTGATGAAAGCTGGGCTTGGGCGTATTTACTGGTGCCCAACTGCCCCAGTGAGGGTGAGAGGTGTGGTCGCCGCACTTGTAGAAGTTGCCCTTCCACTGGGTGCTAGGTACGGGCGTCTGGGCACCGAAATACTGGGCGAAGAGGGCGAAGGGGACGCGGTACTCGACCACCCAAGTCGTGGGGGTGGTGCGCTCTGGCTCGACGATCCGGGGAAGCGTGGTGGCGATGCGGATGGTGGCACCGTCGGCGTCGCTGACGTTTTCAGTTGCTCGGCCTTGGGCGCGCTCAGCGGCTGACGGGCAGCGGTGCAGGAGCATGGTGCCGCCGCAGTTGACCTCGAAATTGAAGTAAGCCTGCGAATCGGGTAGGGGCGCGACGAAGAACTCGACGCAGGAATCGGTGCAGACGGAATCTTGGAAGCGCTCGGCCACGGCGCGGACGTAGCGATCCTCGACGCGGAATATAATGGATAGTGCCCGCTCGTCGTAGAGCAGGCGCGCCTGAGTGCGGGGGTGGTGGCCGGAATCCTTCCAAGGGAAGTGGGTGATCTCTAAGGTCTCGGCTGCCTGCCACTGGGGACGCTCCCAATCGGCGTTGGGAAGGTCGAGGTCGTCGGTGCGATGAATGGTGTAGTGCATGGAGGTATAATAATTAACGATGGAGCCACGTGAAAGCGGCTCCGCGCTGTTTGACGGAGGGCACGGCCTCCAGTATTTTCCTACACAGATTGTGGAGCGACCGGCAATTGGCTGCGGGTCGCCTTTTTGCGAAAGGGATACACGTTGCGCCGAGCAATTTTTTCCGCCATTGCCGCGCTGTTCCTCGCCGGAGCGGCCCAGGCCCAGATAAAAACCATCGTCACCGATCACTTCCGGGTCCATTACACGAGTGGGGCCGAGGGCACTGCACGCCGGGTAGCCGAAACCTGCGAGGAGGTCTTTCCCACCCTCGCGGCGGCCTACGATTATTACGACGACTTCCGCACCATCCACGTCATCGTGCTCGACAACTCCGACGTGCTAGGCAACGGCTGGGCTAACTACTACAGCAATACCATGGCCATTTGGGCCACTAGCCTCGACTTTGAGTTGCGCGGCAGTCACGATTGGATCAAAAACGTGGTCACGCACGAGTTGACGCACATCATTACGCTCAACAAGGCGCGCAAGAAATGGCCCTTCCAGTTCGCGCTGCTGTCGGTCTCGCGCTTTGACTCCAATCCAGACATTACGTTTCAATTCCCGCTGTACCATCTCAATGCCCCGCGCGGTTGGACCGAGGGCATCGCCCAGTACGGAGCGCAAAAATTCGGCTACGACGCTTGGGATTCGCACCGCGACATGTTGCTGCGGATGGCGGTGCTTGAAGACGACCTGCTCTCGTGGGAGGAAATGGGGACGGTCTTGGACCGCATGGGTAAGTTCTACGGCGAGTTCGTGTACAATCAGGGCTACGCGATGATGGTGTACCTCCACGACCAGTACGGTGCCGAAAAGGTCGATGAGCTGACGCATCAGATCGGCTCAATGAGCTTCGATCCGGCCATCCGCCGGGTGTTGGGCATTTCCGCGGATCAGTTTTACGCGGATTGGGTCGCCTTCTTGGCCGAGAATTACGGTCGCCTCGAATCAGAGATCCGCGCGCAGGGCTTCTTTCAGGGTGAGCCGATGGACGAGGTCAACGAGGGCGTGCTCGAGTACCATCCCGCGTTGTCGCCGGACGGCAAAAAACTGGCGTACCTCACCAGTGAAAAGCAGGACTATGGGCTCACGGTGCTCAAAATCTACGATTTCGAGACGCGAAAAAAGACCGAGCTCAAAGGCTGGATCGATACGCGGATTGGCTGGTCGCCTGACGGGAAGGAGATCGTCTTCGTCCGCAACAAGGGCGGCTTTAACGACCTCTATATCTACAACTTGGCCGAGGACAAGGAGCGCCGCATCAGCGCTAGGCTGCGAGCTAAAGACCCCTCGTTTTCCCCCGATGGCCAGCGCATCGCCTTTGTCCACAATAAGGACGGGACCAACAACCTCGGCCTCATAGATCGCGACGGCACGGACGTAGTTTATCTGACGAACAACAACGACGCCACCCAATACATGGGGCCGCGCTTCTCGCCCGACGGCGAGTGGCTGCTCTTCAGCTTGTTCCGCGGCGAAGACCGCGACATTGCGATGATCCGCGCCGATAGCCCGCCGCGGCCCAAGGTCTTTGAGAAGGCGAAAAAGAAAAAGAAGAGTGAAGACGACGAAGAGGGCGAAGAAGGCGAGGAGGAAACCATAGAAGTCTTTCCCGATACCGTTGCCTTCGCCCATCCCGACTCGTCGGGGTTCCGTGCGGTCGTTGCCTCGCCGGCTGACGAGCGCGATCCGCACTGGCTGCCCGATGGCTCGGGCTTTGTGTTTTCGTCGGACCAGAGCGGCATTTTCAACATCTACCGCTACCGCTTGGAAAACGACGAAGTCGAACAGCTAACCAACGTCATTGGCGGGGCCTTTGTGCCGACCGTAGCCGCTGACGAGAGCGTGGTGTACAGTGGCTACCAATCCAACGACTATAGTCTCTATCGCTTCGAGATGGGCGAATACGAGCGCGATGCACACTTTGAGCCGGTGGTGATGCGCGACTATCGCTCCATCTTCGATGGCCCCAAGCTCGCCGATCAATTCCAGACCGCGACGTACAGAGGGCGCAACGTCTTGCGCTACATTCCGATTCTACAGGTCGGCCCCACGTATGTCGGCAACACTTTTGGCCTCAATCAAGCCAGCGGCGGCTTGCAGTTTTCTACCGGCGACATGTTTGGTGGGCAGGAACTGACGGCTTGGGGTATTGTCGGCAAGAACATGCGAAGTGCCACGGATCTCAATACGGATGTCGGCTTCTTCTACGAGCGCCGGCTCCGGCCACAAGTGGGCAACAACCGGACCTTCAACCCCTCGTTTTACATCGCGGGCCGACGGCGCGAAATCGACAACGCGATCAAGGGTAGCCAGATCACGGCCGATACACTTGATGTGGGCAATGTCTATCCGGTGCCAGTCGATTCGGTCACCAGCCTGCTCATCCCGGACGTCCGTCAATACATCTATCAGGGCACGAGCCGCGAAGATCTGTTCAAGACATCCTTGGGGCAATTGGCTGTGGGCGTCGATGTGCCGCTGACTCGGCGAACCGAGTTGAACGCCCTCTACATATGGCGCGACTTCGCCGAGGGCTGGACCTTGCGCCGCTTCCGCAGCCTGAACCAGATCTATTTGGAGCAAGACGGCGTCGATATGTCAGCTTCCTTAGATCCGTCGCTTTTGGCACAAGATACCCTGTTGGTTAACAACGAGGATCCGCTGGAATTCTACGAAGACCTCAGCTTTTTTCGCACGCATATGTTGAGCATGGGTTGGCGCTACCGGAAGATCAATCCCACGGCCGACCGCTTGATCAGTCCATCGGGCCGCGCCATGGCTTTAGTCTATCGCTATTTGATGCCGACGGTAGCCGATTCGCTGACCGAGCAAATATCCCCCGATGGAGTCCCTCGCGACCAGTTCGTCGGCGTCGAGCGCCGCATGCGGGTCAATGAATACGTGGCCGCGTACAATGAGCGAATCCGGTTGCCGTTCGACAATTCGCTCAACATCGAGCTAATTGGCGCGTACAAAAACATCCGCCTCAAGCCCCGCTTTATCGAAGACGGCGGTTTTCTCGAGGGCCGATACTATTGGCCGCTGCGCTACTATATCGGCGGGCGCAACTTCCTCAGCGGTTATCCCTACTTCACCGACTGGGGGACCAAATTGCTCTATGCCCGCGTCGGCTACGGGTTTCCGATTCTCAAGCGCATCAGCAGTCGCTTTATCAATTTCAACTTTTCCAAGCTCTACGCCGAGCTATTTGCCGAAGCCGGAGTGGTGGGCAATTTCTCGCGCTTTGAGGACATCGACTTTTGGAAGGGTGAGCGCTGGAAATCTCGGCCCAACATCGATCCATTCCTGGCCGACGTGGGCGGCGAGTTGCGGCTACAGCTTTTTACTTTCTACCGCATCCCGATGTTTGCCTATTTCCAAGTGGCGCGTCCGCTCCCGTCGGCGCGGGTGAAGCAGCTCTGGATCACCCGATTGCCCAATGGCAGCTTAGAGGAATGCGCCCCGACCGCGCAGGACTGCTTCCGCAGCCTGACCGTGAGGGACTCTGAAGGTGACCTAGACGAGATTGACAAGTGGCGCTTCTACTTTGGGTTCGGGCTGTGAAACGCGCAAAGCGTCAGGTGGGCAAAGTCGATCTGCACAAGCTAGCCTTGCGGCTCAAAGTGATAGAAATGATCGGCATATACGCCCACCGCCGCCGCCTCGACGAGGCCTATTTGCGCTGGTATCGCTTGATCCAGCCCAATTGACCTTCAAGTTCGGTCTCGTTGCAAGAGCCTGAGTGCGAGTTGCGCGTAGCTCAAGCTAGAGACGACGACTAAGGTCGCCGCCGCTAGGCATAGCCCCGTACGCAAGCTAGCCGGGGCATTGAGGACAAAGCTGAGGGCCGTAAGCACCATGCAGACGGTTGTGTATTTGCCCCAGCGGTTGGCGGCAATGACCAGCCCCTGTGAACGCAAGAACAATCCCCCCACCAATACGATTGCCACATCGCGGGCAAAGAGCATCCCCAAAAGCCACAGCGGCAAATCGCGCCAGAAGACTAGCCCGCCGAGCAGACAAGCGAGGAAAATTTTATCGGCCAGCGGGTCGAGTATCTTGCCGAGGCGAGAGACTTGGTTGTAGCGCCGCGCCACCCAGCCGTCGCCGATGTCTGTGATACCAGCGAGGAGCAGCAGGAGCACGGCTTGGAGTTGGGCCGCCGGTCCTTGGGCGATGAAGTAGAGTAGGAAGGGGATGAGCAGAACCCGCAGGACGCTGAGGAAATTGGCCAACATTGCCGGGCTATTGCAGCATTTCGCGAGCGTGTTGACGCGCTGTATCCGAAATGGTCTCGCCGGCCAACAGATAGGCAATTTCCTCGGCGCGAGCCGTTGCGTCGAGTAGCACAACCTCGGTGATGGTCCGCTGTTGCTCCTGCTGCTTGCGCACTGAAAAGTGCTGGTCGGCGAGGCTGGCAATCTGCGGCAGGTGGGTGATGACGATGGTTTGGTGCGCTGCGGAGAGGGCTTGTAGTTTGCGGCCAACGGCCGCGGCGATGCGCCCCGAGATCCCAGCGTCGATTTCGTCAAATACCAAAGTCGAAACGAGGTCGCGCCCGGCGACCGCTTCCTTGAGAGCCAGCATCACGCGCGAAATTTCCCCGCCCGAGGCAATGCGCGCTAGGGGTCGCGGTGGCTGGCCGGCATTGGCGGAAATGTGAAAGGCGATGTGCTCCATGCCGTGCTCGCCCGCCGCGTAGCGACGCCCGTCGCGCTGAACTATCCCCTCTGGATCCTCTGTGGTTGCCAGTTCGATGTAGAACTGGGCCTTGGCCATGCCCAACTCCCCGAGGGTGGCGACCAGCGCCCGCGACAAGGTGGCACTGGCCTGCTGGCGCGCCGCAGAAAGGGCGAGGCAACAGGCGGCAAACTCGGCGAGTGTTTGATCGCGGTGTTCAGCCGCTTGGGCCAACTCGTCGCGGAGGCGGTCAGCGCGGTCTTCGCGCGCCGCAAGCTCGCGGGCGCGTTCTAACACGGCGTCGAGGGTGCCGCCGTATTTCTTTTTTAAGGCGCGCAGGCCATCGCGGCGCTCGCGCAGTTCGTCGGCTCGCCTAGGGTGCATTTCGATTCCGCGGGCGTAGTCGCGCAGTTGGCCGGCTAGGTCTTCGACCTCGTAGATCAGTTCCTCTAAAGCCGCGGCTTGGGGGCCGAGCGCAGGGTCGATTTCGCGCAGCCGGTCGAGCTGACGGCGAACTTGGCCGAGTGCCTCGTAAACCGCACCTTCGCGCTGATAGAGCAAGTCGTAGAGTTGGAGGCTGCCTTCGGATAGGGTCTCGGCGTTTTCGAGGACTTGCAGCTCGCGTTCCAGTTCGGCCTCTTCTCCTGGTTGGGGTGCGAGGCGGCGGATCTCTTCTAACTGGAAGGCGCACAACTCGTCTTCGGCTGCGAGTGCGTCGCGCTCTGCGCGCAGCCGGTCGAGGTGGGCCACGCTATCGCGGTAAGCGCGCCAGTGCTGGCCCACGAGGCGGCGCTGGTCGTCGAGCCCGGCAAACGCATCGAGAAAGCGGGCGTGGAGCTTAGGGTCGAGCAGCGATTGGTGTTCGTGTTGGCCATGCAGGTCAACCAAGATCGAGCCGATTTGCTTTAGTTGCTTGATTGGCTGACCTTGGCCGTTGACAAAGGCGCGCGAGCGGCCTTGGCCGCGAATCTCGCGGCGGACGATGAGTTGGCCGTCCTCCAAGAGAATGCCTAGATCGGCCAAGCGTGCGATTTGACCTTGGTCGTCGAGTTCAAAAAAGCCCTCCACCGCGCACGAGCTAGCCTCTTTGCGCACTAAATCGGCGTTAACGGGGCCGCCGAGGATAGAGTTGAGGGCACCGATGAGGATGGACTTGCCAGCCCCGGTTTCACCGGTGATGACGTTGAGGCCGGGGCCAAATTCGATCACCGCTTCTTCGATAAGGGCAAAGTCCTTGATGTAGAGGCGAGTCAACATCGGGCCGAAGCCGAGGGGGCTATTGGTCGTCTTCGTCGTCCAGAAAGGAGAGGCGGAACTGGCCCTCGGCGTCGGCGGTGAGGACTTGGACGCGCTCGCGAGTCTGGTCGAGCCACTGGCCGCAGGCGCGCGAGGCGGCAACGCCCTTTTCAAATACTTCGAGGGCCTCTTCGAGCTTGAGGTCGCCTGCTTCGAGGCGCTGAACGCTCTCTTCTAGCACGGCTAGGGCTTCTTCAAAAGTTTCACTCATTGAGTTTCTCCTCCACACGGCAGATAGCGCCTCCGCGGTGAAAGCGCAGTTGCAGTTTGTCGCCCGGCTGAAGCTCGTTGCCGTCGCGGACGAGGCGTTTATTGGCGACGCGTTCCACTAAGGCAAAACCGCGCGCTAGGCTCGTGAGCGGGCTGAGGTCGTCGAGGCGGGTGGTGGCGGTGGCTAGGGCCTCGACTCGAGTGCGCAAAAACCAATCGAAAGCAGTAGAAAGGGCTTGGCACCGTTCGTCAAGGTATAGGCTTTGTTGCTGCAAGTGGTCGTCGAGGCGTGCGCGCAGGCGGTCTGGGTCGCAGTGGCGCAACCGCTCCTCTAAGGAACTGAGATAGCGCTCCATTTCCGCTAATAACCGGCCTTGTTGCTCGGTGACGCGCTCGCGCAGGGTGCTGCGTTCGCGGGCGACTATCTCGGCTGCGGCCGAGGGAGTTGAGGCGCGGCAATCGGCCACGTAGTCGGCGATGGTGTAGTCGATCTCGTGGCCGACGGCAGAGATGACGGGCTGAGGCGACTGGTAGATGGCTCGGGCGACGGATTCGTCGTTGAAGGGCCAGAGGTCTTCGGGTGCGCCGCCACCGCGGCCGACAATCAACACGTCGATGTCGTCTAGTTGATTTAAACTGGCGATGGCTGCGGCGATCTCAGCGGCGGCCTCCTCGCCTTGGACCCGAGCGGGGCAGAGGACGATCTCGATGTCTGGGGCGCGGCGGTCGAGAATTTGGATGATGTCGCGGATAGCCGCGCCCGTCGGCGAGGTCACTACGCCGATTTTGCGGGGATACGGGGGCAGGGGTCGCTTGCGGCTTTCGTCGAAAAGCCCTTCAGCCGCTAGGCGATTTTTGAGCTGCTCGAAGGCGATAGCCAGCTCGCCGATGCCAGCGGGTTTGATCTGCTCGGCATAGAGTTGGTACTTCCCGGCGCGCTCGAAGACGGAGATATGTCCGTACACCTGCACCTGCATGCCCTGTTGGGGGCTGAAGGAGAGCGAGCCGGCCTGCCATTTGAACATCACCGCGCTTAGTTGGCTTGCGTTGTCTTTGAGCGTGAAATAGCGGTGGCCGGAGCTGTGGTGGGTGTACTGAGAAATCTCACCCTCAACCCAGCACTTGGGCAGATTCTCCTCAAGCAACTCCTTGACTTGACTGGTGATTTCGGAGACCGAGTAAGGCCGGTGGGTTGCGTCTTCGGCATCGGTCCAGAGGAGCGGCTCTTGAAAGGACATAGGTGCTCCGGGTAATCAATTGGGAATTAGGAATTGAGAATCAGCGTACTCGTCACGCCCAATTTCTATTTTTAATTCCTAATTCACACGAGGTCAAGGCTCGGCTAGCTGCAACCGCTCAATTCGAGTGGCCCGGCCGCTTGTCTTGTCAGCCTCGACCAGCGCGCCGCAGAGGACCGCCCTGCCGTCGGCGGGCTTGAAACGGGTGGGCATCTGGGTGAGGAAGCGTTGGATGGCTATTTCGGGACGCACGCCAATTACGGATTCGCGGACGCCGGTCATGCCAGCGTCTGTTATGTACGCCGTGCCTTTGGGCAAGATGCGCTCATCCGCGGTTTGCACGTGGGTGTGGGTGCCGATGACTGCGGTGGCTAAGCCGTCGAGGTGGAAGCCCATAGCCATTTTCTCTGCGGTGGCTTCGGCGTGGAAATCTACAAAGACTAAAGGTGTCTCTGTGCGCAGGCGCTCGACTTCGGCGCGGCCCGTGCGGAAGGGGCAGTCGATGGGGGGCATCCCGGTGCGCCCTTGGAGGCAGAGCACGGCCACTGGGGGACCGCCGCGTGCGGCGACGACGGTCGCACCAATGCCGGGGGCATCTTTGGGGTAGTTGAAGGGGCGCAGGACGCGGTCGGATTGGTCTAGGTACGGGATGAACTCGCGGCGGTCCCAGACGTGGTTGCCGCTGGTGATGACGTCGGTGCCATAGCTGTGCAGCTTGCGCACGATGCGGTCGGTGAGACCAAATCCTCCAGCGGCGTTTTCGCCGTTGGCGATTACCAGAGAGACTTCGCGCTGTTTTACTAGTTCGGGAATTACGGCTGCGGCAACCCGGCGGCCCGGCTGAGCAAAGATATCGGCGACGAAGAGAATGTTCACCGCGCGTGAGACTCGGCACGCATCTCGCGGATGATGCAGACGCGCAACTGCCCAGGGTACTCGAGTTGTTGTTCGAGCTTGGTGGTGATGTCGTCGGCGAGTTGTTCGGCATACGTGTCATCTACCACTCCGCTATCGACCAAGACCCGAACCTCCTTGCCGTTTTGCAGGGCAAAAGCCTGTTTCACGCCCACGTAGTCGGCTGCGAGTTCCTCAATGTGGTGCAAACGGCGGATGTACTCCTCGACTTTTTCTTTGCGGGCACCCGGGCGGTGGGTAGAGATTTCGTTGGCGGCTTCGACTAGGACGGCGATGGCTGAGCGCGAGGGCGTGTGCTTGCTATGGGTTTCGATAATCTGCACAACTTCAGGGCTTTCGCCGCCCTTGCGGGCCAGTACGGCACCGCTTTGCGCTGGGTCGTTGCCCAACTCAAAGTCCTGTGCCTTGCCGATGTCGTGCAAGAGACCAGCACGGTGCGCTAGCACTATGTCGAGATCGAGCATCTCGGCCATCATGCCGGCCAAAAGCCCGACTTCCTTGCTGTGGACTAACAAGTTTTGTCCGTAGCTGGTGCGGAAGCGGAGCTTGCCCAGCGTTTCCAATAGCGACTCGGATAAATCGTGAATGCCGAGGTCAAAGGCGGCTTTGGAACCTGACTCGCGGATCATCTCCTCGACGGTGCTGCGGGCCTTGTCATACACTTCCTCAATGCGCCCAGGGTGGATGCGTCCGTCGCGGATGAGCGTTTCGAGAGTATGTCTGGCCACTTCGCGGCGCAGTGGATCAAAGCCCGAGAGCATGACCATACCAGGAGTATCATCGACAATGACTTCGACGCCGGTGATCATTTCGAAAGAGCGGATATTGCGCCCGTCGCGACCGATGATGCGTCCCTTCATGTCGTCGAAGGGGATGGGCACGACCGAAAGCGTACTCTCGACGGTCAGTTCTCCGGCGAAGCGCTGGATGGCGCGGGTGATGATTTCCTTGGCCTCTAGGTTGGCCGTGGCAACCGCGGTGTCCTTGATCTCGCGGACTTTGCGGGCGGCAACTCGGCGTGCGCCTCCCTCTAACTGATCAAAGAGTATGCGCCGGGCCTCTTGCTGGCTGATGCCAGCCAATTCTTCTAGCCGCCGACTCTGCTCACGGACGAGATCCTGGGCTCGGGCCTCGTCCGCAGCTATGGCCGCCTCGCGGCGGTCGAGGTCCTGCTCGTTCTTAAGTTGTTCTCGTTCCTTGCTCGTGAGCAGGTCTATTTTGCGCTCTAGTTGCTGTTCGCGCTCTAGCAGCTTGGCAGCCAGATCGCGCAACGAGCGCCTCTGTGTCTCTTGCTCCTTTTCCAGCGGAGCCCGCTCGCGGTGCCACTCGTCCCTTGCTTCGAGCAAGGCATTTTTTTTCACGACCTCGGCTTCTTGGCGGGCGCGGGCGACGATCTGATCGGCGGTGGCTTGGGTGCTGTGCAGTTTGCTGTTGCGCAGCCGCTCACTGCCAAGCCAGCCGAGGAGACAGCCGCCGGCGAAAAAGGCGACGGCAGAGCAGATTAGGACTATGTAGTCAAACCCATTAAACAAGGGTATCTCTTTCTTATCCTTATCGGTCTCGACGCCTTCGGGCATCGGGCCAGAGCACGGGATGGAACCCGACTCGGGATACTTCAGCTATCGGAACGGGGAACTTCTACTTCGGCGAAAAGGTGCCCAAGCGAGGTGGCGATCTGAGAAGTCCGCTGGGCTATATCGGCTTCAGCGGAAGCGTAGTCCTCCCGCAGGGAGAGGAGTTCCTCCACTAAACTCAGACTGGCTAAGATGGCCACTTGGAGTGGGGAGCCACCTTGGAGCTCGTGCTTGACTTCGTGCATGCGCTCGTCCACCATCTCGGCGAGCTTTTGCACGTGTTCGGCAGAGTGGTCTTCGTCAACCCCTAGGGTATAGTGCTTGTCGAATATTTTGACCACTACCTGGGACGACATACTAGACCCCTTTCTCAGATCAGATGTCTTTGTCTTAATTCGACCTCTGTGTGGGCTACTTCGACCTGCTCAAACTGTTCGTTTTTGCTGCTGAGGGCACCGTCCAAGCGACTGAGGAGCTGTTCGATGCGTCCCTTTACCGCTTCTTTGTCCTTTTTGATCTGTTCGTTTTCACTGCTGACGACGCTGATTTTTGCTTCAAGGCTCTGGAGGTCTGCCTGCAGGGTGTCATTTTTTTCTTTCAGGCTCTGGAGCTGTCCATTCAGTTCGTCGTTTTCCTTGCGCAGCGTTTCGAGAGCCTCTGTCAGGCGGTTGATGTAGCGCTCGAGGCGTTCAAAATTTTCGTTTACGTCCATCGGGGTGACTGTACTCCTGATTGAGGTTGGAATTAGCGCAAACGAGCGCCGAACTGCGCTTCGAGAATCTTGAGCATCGCGGAGATCGCCGCGTCGGCCTGAGCGTCCTGCAACGTCTGTTCGGGGTCGCGCAGACGGATGGCGAACGCCACGCTCTTGTGGCCTGCTTCTATTTGATCCCCTTGATAGAGGTCAAAAACCTCGATGGATTCGACGAGGTGAGGTGCACTATCTCGCATGGTGGCGATAAGTTCGGCGGTTGCAGTGTCTGCGCGTACGACTATGGCCAAGTCGCGCTCAATCGGCGGAAACTTGGGAAGCGCGGTAAACGAGCGTTCCCGACCATGCCAATGGCGTACTAGCGCGGTAAACGATATTTCAAAAATATGCACTTGGCGCTCTAAATCAAATGCCACGCATAAGTCGGCCGCAGCTTGGCCTAGCCAGCCGAGAGGCTCGCCACCGAGGGAGATACAGGCTGCGTGTCCCGAGCGGCATTCGGGACGGTCGGCGGGCGTAAAGCGCAAATTCCCCTCGCCCACCAGCGCTTCGAGCAAGCCCTTGAGGTCGAAAAAGTCGGCCTCGCGGGTGTCGGCCTGATAGGGAGAAGCTGATACGCGGCCTGACCACAGGGCTGCGAGGTGCCAGTTTTCCTCGGGCCTTACGCCCTTTTCGGCCGCGGCGACAAAGCACTTGCCCAGTTCGAAAATGGCCACTCCTGCGGCCCGCTGGTTGAAGTTGCGACGCGCGACGTCTAACAAGCTCGGCATCAAGGTGGTGCGCAAGGCGTCTTGGGTTTCGGTAGGCGGGTTGGCCAAGCGGGCGGCACGGCCTGCGGCACCGACTAATTCGAGCCAGCGGGATTCGACGATCGTATTGCTGACGACTTCGTCTAAACCCAAGCCCAAGAGCCGTTGCCGCGCGACCTGCCTAAAGGTGAGTTCGGGATTGCGCTGGGTGATCCAAGGGCCGGATGCTTCTTGGCGGCCCTCAATGCGGTCAAAGCCGTAGATGCGGCCAACTTCCTCGATGAGGTCGGCTGGGCGCGTTAGGTCGGGGCGGAAGCTCGGGGCCGTTACCACGAGGGGCTGGCCCGATTCGACCCGGCAGCCGAGGCGTTCGAGAATCTGAACCATAGCAGCGGAGTCTAACTCCGTAGCCAAGAGTTGGTTGGTGCGCTCGACGCAGAGTGGGATTTGGTGGTGTTGACCGGGGCGGGGGTACACGTCTAAAGGAGTTGGGGCGACTGCGCCGCCGGTCAGTTGGGCGATTAGATAGGCGGCGCGGTCAATCGCCTGCACTGGGGCGTCCCAATCGGCACCGCGCTCAAAGCGGGTGGCTGCTTCAGTGAAAAGCCCTAGTTGAGACCGGGCTAGCCGCACCCGCGATGGTGCGAAATACGCACTTTCGAGCAGGATGTCCGTGGTGTTCGCCGAGACTTGGGAATGGGCCCCACCCATGACCCCGGCTAGTGCTTGAGGCCGCGTTCCATCGGCGATGACCAACATCTCTTCGTCGAGCTGATACAGGGTGCCGTCGAGCATCTCCAAGGTTTCGCCAGCGCGCGCCCGGCGGACGACGATGCGCCGCTGGTCCAGTGCATGCAGGTCGAAGGCGTGCAGGGGATGCCCCAATTCCAGCAGCACGTAGTTGGTTATATCGACGATGTTGTTGATCGGGCGCTGGCCTACGGCTTGGAGTCGGCGCTGGAGCCACTCGGGCGAGGGGCCAACCTCGACGCCGCGCACGATGCGGCCGACATAGCGCGGGCAATCGTCTGGTGCCTCGATGTCGATCCGCACGTCTTCTGCGGTGGCCGGTCCGCTTTCGGGCACTTGTGCGTTGGGAAAACGGAGGGGGTTGCCGGTAAGTGCGTGGACCTCGCGGGCAATCCCCAAGAGGCTCAGGCAGTCCGGGCGATTGGGCGTAACTTCAAAGTCGATGACCACGTCGCCGAGCCCAGTGGCCTCGGCAAAGGGGACCCCGATCGAGAGGTTCTCGTCGAATACTACAATGCCGTCGTGGTTATCGCCCAGCCCGAGTTCGTCTTCGGCACAGAGCATACCCTCGGATGCGACGCCGCGAATTTTGGCTTTTTTGATCTGCAGGCCGTCGGGCAGCGTGGTGCCGGGCAGGGCGACGGCGACGGTTTGCCCAGCCGCAACATTGGGTGCTCCGCAGACGATGGTGTTGACTCCTGTCCCCACATCGACTTGGCAGACGGTCAGGCGGTCGGCGTTTTCGTGTGGGCAACAGGAATCGACGCGACCGATGACGACGCCCTCGTAGCGCGCGCCGAGATCCTCAACTCCCTCAAACTCCAAGCCCGCCATGGTCAGGCGCTCGACTAGCTCGGGCCAATCCCAAGCGAAGTCCACGTATTCCTTGAGCCAGTTATAAGTAATTTTCATAAGGCGTTGCCGGAAACCTTAGAACTGGCGGATGAACCGCAAGTCGTTTTCGAGGAAGCGCCGCACGTCGTCAATGCCGTGCCGGATCATGGCAATCCGCTCCAACCCCATGCCGAAGGCGAAGCCCGTATATTCGTTTGGGTCGTAGCCCACCGCAGTAAAGACGGCCGGATCGACCATGCCAGCGCCGGCGATTTCGATCCAACCCGTTCCCTTGCAAATAGAGCAGTTGGCGCGTTGCCTCTTGCAGATGCAGGTGAAATCGTACTCCACGCTGGGCTCAGTGAAGGGAAAGAAGTGAGGTCGAAAACGCACTTGAGTCTCCGCACCCATAAGCTGGCGTCCCATAGCCTCAATAGTGCCCTTCAAGTCGGCGAAAGAGACCCCGCGATCGACGTATAGGCCCTCGATCTGGTGGAAGGCGAAGTGGTGGGTTGCATCGACTGTCTCCTTGCGGTAGCAGCGCCCCAAGGAGATGATCCGCACCGGTGGCGGCGTTTGCTCCATGACGCGAATCTGCACCGTGGAGGTGTGGGTACGCATGAGTCCACCGCCCTCTAGATAGAAGGTGTCGTGCAGGTCGCGTGCGGGGTGATCGGCCGGCGTGTTGAGGGCGTCGAAGTTGTGGTACTCGTCTTCGGCTTCTGGCCCGTCGGCCACGTCAAAACCCATGCCTTGGAAGATGCTGATCAATTCGTCGGTTAGCTGAGATAGAGGGTGGGCATAGCCCAACAAAGGCCGTCGACCCGGGAGTGTTACATCGAGGGCAGGAGCCGCTTCAGCCAACTGCCGGAGAGCTAGGGCCTTGTCGTCTAGCGCTTGCTGAATGGCCTGTTGAGCGCGACCGGTGGCTTCCCCTAGCGCCGGTCGTTGGGCCGCGGGCAGGTGGCCAATCTGTCGCGCGATCTGGCGCAAGCGGCTCTTGCGTCCGAGGTGGTGAACTCGCAGTGCCTCCAGCGCCTTATCGTCTTGGACCGCCTCGATTTCCGCTACGGCTACTGACGCCAATTGTCGCACTTCTTCTAACATATAGACCTAATAGAACAAAAAGGGCCCAGCGCGTATCGCCGGCCCCTTTCTGTCAGATGGGTGTAAATTTAGATGTGGGGCCGGGCTTGTTCGACTACCGCAGTAAAGGCGGCCGGATCGCGCACGGCTAGATCGGCCAACATCTTGCGGTTGATTGCAACGCCGGCTTGGTTCAGCCCGTGGACGAGCTGGCTATAAGACATGCCGTTGCGGCGGGCGGCGGCATTGATGCGGACAATCCAGAGACGGCGGAAGTCCCGCTTGCGCTGACGCCGGTCGCGGTAGGCGTAGACTTGAGCGCGGTCAACGGCTTCCCTAGCAGTGCGGAAGAGGCGGCTGCGCGCCCCCCAATAACCCTTGGATTGTTTGAGTACCTTCTTTTTGCGCTTTTTGGTGGCTACGGCGTGATTTACCCGTGGCATGGATTACTCTCCGTTAAATTCGCTTACTTGAGGTTCAGGGCACGGCGCACATTGGCTAGGTCTGCGGACGAGACCGAACTGTTTTTGCGGAAAGCTCGTTTGCGCTTGGTCGAGCGGCCACCTAGAAGGTGCGTGGCATAGGCATTGCGCCGTTTCAGGCTACCCGATCCGCGCTGCTTGATGCGCTTGGCCGAGGATTTATGCGTTTTGATTTTGGGCATGATGATCCCTTTGTCTTTAATTTAGGCAGAAAAGGCAAAAATAGACCATGATATAGGGGCTGTCAAGGAAGAGCAGTCCGCCCTTTAGGTGGTGAATTTTGGCGGGAAAATTCGCGGTCTCGTCTAAATGCTGGAATGCGGTCAGTGGGAGTGTAGGCGATTAGGCCGCGGCCTGCGATCTACACTTTTCAATCCGTTCCCGTACTTGGGGACGGATAAAGACTGCATCGAGAGACAGCCGCGCAAGAGCACGGCATAACACATGCACCCGAGCTTCGGTATCGAGTTCGCGATTGACGATTAAGTAGGATCTACCGCCATAGCGGCAAAGCCCACCTCGGCCCTCAAAGTCGTCGTAGCGCACCTCGATGTCCAGTCCCTCGGCGAGGGTTTCAAGCTCCTGTAGGAGAATGGAATCATCCATAAAAAAATAATAGGACCGCAGATCGTAGCTAAGCAAGGAAATTGTTGGGAGCCGAATGGCAGATTGTTATTATATGACGCCATCTTAGAGTGCCTCCATAGCGAAGGGGAAATCGACTGTGACCGCTGCAAAACCCCAAGTATTGGTGACAAACGACGACGGCGCTGATTCGCCTCTTTTGGTGCCTTTGCTGCGGGAGCTATCCAAGTTGACCGAGCTATGCGTGGTCGTACCGGCGGCGGAATGCAGTTGGACCAGCAAGAGCATGAGCCGCTTTGAGCCATTGGTGCTGGCCGAGATTGAATGCGGAGGCTTTCCCGTCCAGACGTTGACCGGCAAGCCCGCCGACTGTGCCCATATCGGCATCCACAATCTCTGCCCCCAAAAGCCGGCTCTAGTCATTTCCGGCATCAATATGGGCGTCAACTCCGGTCTCGCTTTCACGCTGAGTTCCGGCACTATAGGGGCGGCTGTAGAAGGCTTTCTCGCCGGGGTGCCATCCGCAGCCTTTTCGCTGGAGTTGCCCGAACCGGCCTTTGCGCTCTGGCGGCGATGTCGGCAGCTCGATCCCGCGCTCGATGCGCTGGTCACGGCGGCGGCGGCCGTCACTGTGGACATCGCCGCCGAGATCTTGCGCGGGGGGTTGTCGGCTGGTGCCGACATGATCGCAGTGAACATGCCTGCTAGTACCAAGCGCGAATCCCCGAGGTGCCTGACGGGTTTGGCGAAGACGAGCTATGGTCCGCTATTCGCTCGGCGTGAAGATGAGTCGCACTTTGCATATCATAGCTGTCAGTTGCAGTTGATTGGCGATGGGGCTAACAGCGATGTGGAAGCCTTGGCGCGCGGCGCAGTCGCGATTACGCCGCTCCGCTATTCGCTTGATGCCCCGATAGGCTCGCTTGATCGCCAGCGCTTTGAGTGCGGTATTTTTACACCTGAAAGCGTGGGAAAGCAAAGTGATCGTGGTTAAGCGGCTTCTCGCAAACGGCAGTTGCATCGGCGTCCTATTGTTCGCAGAGAGCGCATGGGGTGAAGGCGAGGTCCGCGTCGATTCCACTCAAAGCCAGCCCTCGTCCCCGCTGCTGACCAAAGTCTCGCAGGCGGCGACCGAGCAGACCGTGGAAGCCGTGCGCTGGATGGCAAAGCGACGCCAGTTTACCCTGCGGGGCATTCCCTATGGCGTCACCGGCCTGCCGTTTGCTTATCTCAGCCCCAACACGGGCTGGAATTGGGGTGCGCACATCCACTGGGCTGACTACCGACGGCAGCCCTATCTCTACAAGCTGACGTTGCACGTCCAGCAGTCTTCTGAGGGCAAAGTAAAAAATCGCGTGCGACTGAGGGTGCCCCGGATTTCGGGGACGGATTTCGGCCTGAGACTGGAGCTGTTCCGCGAGCGCAATATACGCACGCGTTACTATGGGTTGGGCAACAATAGCGCGTTCAATCGAGATTTCATCAAGCCTAATAGCGCTGATTTTAAGGATGAGAACTACTACTATTACATTCTAGAAAGAAACCCGCGGATTTTGGTGAGCCTTTTTCGCCAGTTATACGGGCCAGTATCTATGTCGGTCGGTTTTGGGCTGGAGCGCGTTGATGTGGACCAGCGGGGGACGCAGGCGTTCTATTTGGAGCGAGGCACCCCAGATGGAGTGATAGATGGGTTTTCGGGGTTTATCAGTGCGACTCTCCAGTGGGATACCCGCGACGACGAAGTGGTGCCGCGGCGCGGCTTCTTTCAGGAGTGGTCGTACGAGTCGGCGCGCAACTCTCTGCTAGCGCTGTTTTTTGAGCCTATTGACTTTAGCCGCGTAACCCTGACCAACGCCTACTACATCCCGCTGTCACCTCGGTTGAATTTCTCTCATCGCCTCGTGCTAGAGGTACTCAGTGGTGAAGTACCGCTCTATGCCTATGGCGAAATAGGAGGCAGTCGCCGGGTCAAGGGGCTGGGTGGCAGCGATTCACTGCGCGGTTTCGATACCCAGCGGTTTACAGACGATGTGCGCTTTTTGTCCAATGTCGAATTGCGCTACCAACTGTACGACATCTGGTTTTACGGACAGTACATAGAGTGGCAGGGGGTGACTTTTTTCGATGCGGGCCGAGTCTGGCCCGACTTGGATAAGATCGGGTGGTCGGGCATGCACATCAGCGGCGGCGCAGGAGTGCGCATGGTCTGGGACGCCGATCTGGTGATCCGCATAGGCACGGGCGTCGCTGACGAGCAAATGGATGTCTGGCTGAGCCTGGGACACAACTTCTAGGCGTGGCTGGCAGTCTGCGGGGATAAAAGTGCGATCAAGCGCGCCAGTTCCGCCGCCATGCGGTCGCGCGGGACGATGCGGTCGATAAAGCCGTGTTGGAGAACGGTCTCGGCTAGTTGGAAGCCTTCGGGCAAGGGGGCGTCTGTGCCGAGGAACTGCTGGATGACGGTTTGGCCCGCAAAGCCGATGCGCGCACCGGGTTCGGCCAAGGCGATATCGCCGAGCATGGCAAAGCTGGCGGTGACGCCGCCATACGTCGGGTCGGTAAGAATAGCAATATAGAGCAAGCCGTTTTGCGAGAGCTGGTTGAGCTTGGCGCTAATCCGCGCCATCTGCATCAGCGAATAGGCGCTTTCCTGCATCCTAGCACCACCCGACTGGCAGACGATGACTAGCGTGCATCGTTCGGCCATGGCGCGGTCGATGAGCCGGCAGAGCTTCTCGCCGGTCGCGCCGCCTAAGGTGCCCGTGAGATAACGCGAGTCCATGATCGCCAAGGCGACGGAATGGCCGCCGATTTGGCCGATGCCGGTGTACACCGATTCTTTTAGGCCGCTCTGGCGGCGACTGGTCTTGATTTTGTCCTTATAGCCTTTGAATTTGAGCGGATCGACAGGTGCTACGTTGGCGTCAATTTCGGTGAATGTACCGTCGTCGATGAGTAGGTCGATGTATTGCTGATGGCCGATGGGATAGTGGCAAGCGCACTCCGGGCAGATCCAGTGCCGGCGTCGCAGGGCCATTTCGTAGTTGGAGTGGCCGCACTTTTTGCACCTGATCCAGATGCCTTGGGGAATTTCGCGCTTTATTAGGGACTTGATCCCCGTTTTCATTCTTTCAAACCAGTTCACGACTTCTTCTCTACAGATTAGCTCCGCCGCTCGATTGTGGCGAAGTGAATGGGACGGTAAGCTCAGATAAACGCGCTCGTCGCCATATTGCTATTGAGACGGATAAAGTGCATTAAAAATAAACACTTGTCAATCTACAGATACGAGTTGAGTCGCGAAAATGTAACGCAGGCGCTATAAAGATGTAATGACGGGGGTTATTATCTTAAGTACTTAAGTGGACTTTGAAGTTGCATCCCAAACAGTAAATCCATATCTTGACGACTTTGCGAAGGCTGCATTAAGGAATAACCAATGAACCCGCGGCTTGTCGCGGCTCGGAGGCCGTAGCCATATTGAGGATTATTCACCGTGAAATGTAATCTGATGCGTACACTATGGCTAGCGATTTGTGCTTTAGTTTTGGGTGCCGACGCCAGAGCCAATGAGAATGAAGTTGCAATAGCCGATTCAATCCGCAAGTACAAATACTACGCTAAAACTGCCCGCCAAAACAAAGAGTACGATAGAGCCATAGGCTATTACACGACTGTTTTGCAATATAGTCCCCAAGAGTTGACGGCCGCCTACTTCTTGGGGCAACTCTATTACGAAAAAAAGGATTCCACCGGCGCACGCATCGCACTGCCCCAGGCACACGTCGCACTGCGCCAGGCGACCAGCATCGACTCGCTGCATCTGAATTCCAACCTGCTTCTCTATACGATACATAAAGCCATGGACTTGCCCGATTCGGCTGCTTGGAGTTTGGAGCGCGTACTGATCAAAAAGCCGGACGCAGCTAAGTACCGCCGCGAGTTGGCCGACCTCTATCGCCGCGAAGGCCACAACGAGCAAGCTGTCGCTCACTATGAGAAGTTGGTCGCGGATGGGGCAAAGGATGCCGATCTATTTGAAATACTTGCGTTGTTGCACCAGGAGTTGGGACAGGTAGAGCAAGCGATTGAGTGGCGTAAACGCCAAGTCGAGGGCGGGACAGGCGGTGCCGACCAGTTGGAGAGTATCGTCGAACTGAAACTAGAGGTCGGCGATGTCGAAGGGGCCTACGACACGCTATTGGAACTGGCAAAGGAGGATTCGCAGAACGCCTATTCCTACTACAACCGAATCTCATTAATCGCCTCTGAAGCGGGTAATGACTCCATGCACATAGAGGGCCTCAAGGGCATGGTCGAGGCCGATCCCAAGGATTTGAAGAGCATCGCTGAGCTAGTGGAGTGGCACCAAGGCCGCGGCGAGTTTGCCTCGGCAAAAGCGTGGTTGGGGCGGGGGCTGAAGGTAAATCCCGAGGATGCACATCTGCTGCTGCTCAAGGGCGACAATCTGGTGAGGGAAGGCGACGAGGAAGGAGCCATCGCTGCCTTTGAGAAAGCCAAAGCTGACCCAGCTTGGGAGAGGGTGGCCCAGCAGCGCATCTGGCAACTCCGGCCGCCCGAGACCGAGGAGGAAAAGCTCAAGCGACAGTTCTTCGGCGGTGAAGAGGCGCAAGAGGAGCAAAACTAATCATTGCTCCGGTCTGTTGGACCGGGACTAACAATAATAGCGAGGAGAAAAAATGGTAGAGCTTTTTCAAGACGGCGGATGGGCCATGTGGCCCCTACTCATTCTGCTCATCATCGGCGTTGCCGTAGCTATTGAGCGCCTGTACAATTTGTCGCGGTCGTCGATTGACGCGGCGCATTTCTTTGCGAACCTCGAAGAGGTACTCGAAAGCGAGGGCCCCGATGCCGCGGCCGAGCTTTGCTCAAACACGCGCGGTCCGGTTGCCTCGGTTATCCACGCCGGACTTTTGCGCTTGGAGCGCGGCATTGACCACGTCGAGAAAGCTATTGACAATTCTGGCGCGGTGGAGATGGCCTTTCTCGAGCGCGGTATGGTCTGGCTCTCGACAGTGGCTAACTTGGCACCAATGATAGGCTTCTTAGGCACGGTCAGCGGTATGATCAATGCCTTTCAGGCAATTAAGGAAGCCGGCGACGTCGAGCCTTCCATGGTCGCGGGTGGCATTTCCGAGGCCCTAATCACCACGGCCTCGGGTTTGATCGTGGGCATCTTGATCCAGTTTTGCTACAATTTCTGCGCCAATCGCATCGATAAGATCATCGCCGACATGACCGAGCAGACGGCCAACTTTATCGACTTGTTGGGCGCGCGCGAGCACCAAGGAGCCTAGACGTGATTGGGAGGCGCCAGAGCCGGGTTGCCCCGGAAATCCCCACGGCTTCGATGGCGGATATCGCCTTTTTGTTGATCGTGTTCTTTCTCGTCACGACCACCATGAATCAAGACAAGGGCCTCTCTTTGCACTTGCCGCCGGTGGGAGAGACCAAGGAAGTACGAGAAAAGAATATTCTCAACGTGTGGATCAACGCTCGCGACCAGCTCGCCTTTTTTGAGAATGACCAGCTAACGCCAGTGCCGTTTGCTGAACTCAAGGGGCGCATTGAGGGGCGTCTGCAGGAAAACGAGAATCTGATCGTCTCGCTCAAGACCGAGCGCGGGGCTACCTATCGGACCTTCGTCGATGTGCTAGACGAACTCAAACTGGCCGGGGCCACCAAAATATCGATTGCCAACCCGGAAGAATAGCCGATGAAATTCGCACGCAAAGCCAAAGTAGTTAGCGTTATTCCCACGGCTTCCATGGCCGATATATCCTTCTTGCTCCTCGTATTTTTCATGGTCTCGACGGTTTTCGTGCGCTATAGGGGCGTGCCAGTGGAGTTGCCACAGGCCGAAAAAATTGAGAAGCTCGAAAGCCGCCGCAACGTGTTGCAGGTTTGGGTCAGTAGCGAGGGAGTCGTCAACATTGAAGACCGGAACATACCGCTTTCCGAAGTGGGCAAGCTGGTACATAGACACCTGACGGCCAACCCTCGGTTGATCATCTCATTGCGGGGCGATAAGGACTCTGAGTTCGGGGTAATTTCCGATGTCATGGAGGAGTTGCGCAAGGTAGAGGCTCTGCGGGTCAACTTCTCCACCAAACGGGAGCTGGACGAATGATTCGCGGCAAACAGCCTGAAGCCAACCTGCGGTTGACGTACCGGAAGACGTTATGGGCCTGCACGGGTTTTTCTACCCTCTTGCACGCGGCCCTCTTTGTCCTCTTCCCCAGCTTCGAGCCCGACGCCTACGCCAAACCCGAACAGCCGATTATCATTCAACTCGAAGAAATCCCCGAGACTAAACAGGAACGTCGGCCCCCACCGCCAGCCCGACCGGTCGTGCCCGTGCCCACTGACAACCCGGATGTCCCGGATGACGTGACCATTGAGGACACCGAGCTCGACCTTGATCTCGACGATCTGGCACCGCCGCCGCCATTAGAGGAGGAGGTGGTTGAGGAAGTTGAGTTGGAAGAAGAAGAGGAGATAGTCGAGTTGTGGCGGGTCGAGAAAAAGCCTGTGATTATCAAAAAGGTAACGCCGGCGTATCCGGCTACCGCCCAGAAGGCCAATATCACTGGCAAGGTGTTTGTCACTGCGCTAGTCGGCAAAGACGGCAAGGTTGAGCAGATCGGCAAGATCACGGGTCCCAAGGTATTCCACGAGGTCGCCCGATCTGCCGCTCTCCAGTCGGAGTTTACGCCGGCGATGCAAAACGACAGGCCCGTCAAGGTTTGGGTCAGCCTGCCCTTCACCTTCAGGCTCAACTGACGGTTGCTAATATCTTCCTATTTTTATTATATTTAGTATTACTTTCCCCCCTTTCTTCCCCACCCAAACACCGTCCACCGTACGCTAGGAGGATTAGTCTATGCGGTGTCCCTATTGCAATTGTGAAGAAGATCGGGTGGTGGATTCGCGGTCGTGCCGCGAAGGTATGGCGATTCGCCGTCGCCGCGAGTGCACAACCTGCGACAAGCGCTTCACAACCTATGAATACATCGAGAACGTGCCCCTATCCGTCATTAAGGCCGACGGTCGCCGCGAGCCTTTTGATCGCAGCAAACTGCTCGACAAGATACAGGTAGCCTGTTACAAGACGACCGTTTCGGCCGAGGAGATCGAGCAACTCGTCGATCAGGTCGAGGCCGAAGTGGGCAATCTCAACGTGAAGGAAATTCCCTCCAAGCAGATCGGCGAGCGCGTCATAGAGCATCTGCGCCAGCTTAACGAGGTGGCGTATGTGCGTTTTGCCTCGGTCTATCGCCAGTTCAAGGACAAGAGCGATTTCATGCGCGAACTGGAGCAATTGGCTAATAATTAAGGTCGGTGCTATATTCTTAGCGCGTCGTAACCGGATTGAAAAGAAATTGCTCTGGACCTTTGTTTTTGACTTGACAAATACTCACGTCGTTTCTACTTTAGGCCCCAACACACTACATATAGTGTCAAATGAGTGTAATGCCCTGAGATAATGTATCTCGGGGCTGCACTTTTGCTCTCTCCCCTAATCCTAACAGCAGTTAACCTAAGTTCTTATTTTAGGCGATGTTTTCCACTTCGCCTATGGACTTTTTTTTGCTTCAATGGGAGGGCATGATGGAGTCCGAACGCGCAGTCGCACACCGCTTTGAAGATATGCTGGCACAACTCGAAGGCCACGGGCTCAAGCGCAACGGCCACGATGCTCTCTTGGCCCGCGCCGCTGATGCTGAGACCTATTACGGCGACAACGACCTCGCCATCGACGTTTTGCGCAACAAGTACTTGGCACCCGGCGAAACCGGCCCGCTGCACATCTGGGATCGCATCGCCCGGGCTATGGCCTCGGTGGAGAAGGATCCCCAATACTGGTACGACCGCTTTTTCTCGCTATTGATGGACTTCAAGTTCATCCCCGGCGGGCGCGTCATGCACGGCGCTGGCCGCGACGAGGCTAGGCGCAAGCCGACGCTGTCCAACTGCTATGTCATTCCCATTGAAGAAGATAGCTTAGAAGGCATCTATCGTTGTCTCAGCGAGTCGGCGATGGTGTACCGCACGGGTGGTGGGGTCGGCACGGATTTGTCGATTCTCAGGCCGCAAGGGGCTCCGGTCAACGCCACGGTGGATGCCTCGCCGGGTTGCACCGCCTTTATGAATCTGCTCTCCGAGAGCACCAATGCCGTCTCCCAAGCCGGCCGCCGCGGTGCCTTGATGCTGACCTTGCGGGTTGATCACCCCGATATCGAAGACTTTATCACCATCAAAAACGACGCCAACCGCACCAAAGTGCAATACGCCAACATCAGCGTGCTGATTACCCACGAGTTCATGCAGGCTGTGTTGGCCGACTCGGATTTTGACTTGCGCTGGGGGGACAAGGTGTTCCGCACGGTCAAGGCGCGCCAATTGTGGGACAGGATCATTGCCAATGCCCACGCCAGCGCCGAGCCGGGGATTATTTTTTGGGACACGATGCGCGAGCATCACAATGTCGAATACGCCAACCCACTCACTAGCACCAATCCCTGCGGCGAACAGCCCCTGGCCTCGTACACAGCCTGCAACTTAGGCAATCTCAATTTGGTGAACTTCGTCCGCGCTGATGGCGAACTCGACTACGAGGAGTTGGGGCAGGCCACCCGCGTGGCGACCCGTTTTTTAGATAACGTCATTGATTACAACGTGGACAACCATGCCTTGCCCAAAATTCGCGAAGCCGTAGCCTCTGACCGCCGAGTGGGCTTGGGCATCACCGGCATGGCCGATGCGCTGGTCTTGATGCAGAGCAAGTACGATTCGGACGAGGCTCTGACGATTATTGATCGCATTATGGCCACCATCTGCCACAATGCCTATGAAATGTCCGTCGAATTGGCGCAGGAGAAGGCACCCTTTCCGCTTTTCGACTGGGAGGGCGTCAAGCAGAGCAAGTTCATCCAGAGCCTGCCTCAAGCGCTGCAAAAGAAAATCGCCGAGCACGGTCTGCGCAATTGCACCTTGATTACCATGCCGCCGGTGGGCACGGGTTCGATTGTGGCGCAGACGAGTTCGGGGATTGAGCCAATTTTTTGCACTAGCTACACCCGCCGGGTAAAACAGGACGACGGCGAGAGTTTTCGCGAATACAAGGTCTATCACCCGCTCATTCAGCGCGTTTTCGGCGACGACGAGAACTTGCCCGACTACGTGGTGACGGCCCACGAAATCGACCCCTACTTCCGCGTCAAGATGCAGGGCGTGATCCAGAAGTACACCGATAGCAGCATTTCTTCGACGATCAACCTGCCCGAAGACATCGCGCTGGAGACGGTCGCCGACATCTACATCACCGCGTACAAGGAGGGCCTCAAGGGCGTGACGGTGTACCGCGAGGGCAGCCGCGAGGGCATCCTGCAGACCGAAGGCCAAGCCGACAAGAAGGAAGCTGAAACTCCGGCTGTGGAGATTCCCGATTCCCTCGGGCCGGATGGCTTTCGGCATCGCCGCCGCCGCCCGGCTGTCACCACGGGTATTACCGAGCGGATCAACACCGGTGAGGGCAAGATCTACGTAACGATCAACGAGGACGAATACGGGATCTGCGAAGTTTTTAGCACCATCGGCAAAGCGGGCGGCAATGCGGCCGCCCAGTCCGAAGCCATCAGTCGGCTGATTTCGCTCGCACTGCGCTCGGGGGTTGATCCCCAAGAAGTCATCAGCGAGTTGAAGGGCATTTCGGGGCCGAGTCCGGTGTGGGAAGACGGTGAGCTCGTGCTATCGACGCCGGACGCCATTGGCAAGGCGATGGAGCGCTATTTGCAGCGGAAGGCGGGCAAGCAGCCCGGTGCTATTGCTCCCGAGGGCGTGCCGCCTAATTTCGTCGAGAGCAGCGAGCCAAAGACGCTGACGACCTGTCCAGAGTGCGGGTCGACGGTATCGTATGAGAGTAGCTGTCTGATGTGTAAGCACTGCGGCTGGTCCAAGTGTTGAACTAAAGCCGGACTGTGCTTTTTGTGTGAGGCGAGGATGTCGTCGGGAGACCGGCGGCATCCTTGTTTTTTATCACAACTCCAACACCAATCCGTCGTAGGCTAGTTGCACGCCTGGGGGGAGTTCGGCATTGGTCTGATGGTGGTCGAGGTCGTGGGCTATATGCGTGAAGTACGTGCGAGTAGGCTGGAGTTCGGCGACAATGGCCAACGCCTGCTCGACGTTGAAATGGGTAGGATGCTCTTTGTGGCGCAGTGCGTCGAGGACCAAGACCTCTAGACCATGCAGTCGCGCCATGGCCGCCTCTGGGATGTAATTAGTGTCCGTGGCGTAGGCGAAGTTGCCGATGCGGAAGGCCAGGACCGGAGAGCGGCCGTGATAAATGGTGAGCGGCTCGATGGCGAGTCCACAAGCTGTGAAGGGTCCGGCAATCGGACGCAGGGCTAGCTGCGGCGTCGCGCTTGGAGCGTCTTTGTCAAAGGCGTAGTCGAAGACTCGTTCGATGCGTGCAATGGTGTGCGAATCCGCATAGCAGGGCAGCGGCTGATCGCGGTCAAAGCAATAAGAGCGCACATCGTCGAGGCCGTGCAGATGATCGGCGTGGCCGTGAGTCAACAGGACGCAATCGACGCGGTCGATCTGATAGCGCAGGGCTTGAGTCCTGAGATCTGGGCCGGCATCTACGAGGATTGACCGGCCTCGATGTGCCAAGTGTAAGGCACAGCGCAAGCGCTTGTTTTTCGGGTCGTCCGAGGCGCAAACTGGGCAGTAGCAGCCGATGCGCGGCACCCCGATAGAGGTGCCAGTGCCGAGGAAGGTGACCTTCATGCTGGCACAGCGGGCAGGGTCAGAATCCGCGGCCCGTCCTCAGTAATGGCGACGGTATGTTCGGCGTGAGCGGCGAGCGAGCGGTCGGAGGTGAGAGTGGTCCAGTCGTCGAAATGGTCGATTTGAGGGTTGCCGAGGCAGAGAATCGGCTCGATGCAAAATACGTGTCCAGGCTTGAGCAGCGGGCCTTTGCCGGGAGAACCATAGTTTTCGATGTAAGGTGACTCGTGCAACTCGCGGCCAATGCCGTGGCCCCCGTACTCGCGCACTACGGCCAGTCCTTGGCTTTCGGCGTGGCGCTGGATGGCGTGCGAAATGTCGGAGAGCCGCCCGCCGGGCCGCGCTTGGTCAATGCCCCGTGCGAGGCACTCGAGGGTGCCATTGATGAGGTGCTGTGCCTGCGCGCTGATCGCGCCGACGGCGACGGTAAAGGCCCCGTCGCCATAGTAGCCGTCGAGACAGGCACCCACGTCAATGCTGACGATGTCGCCCTCTTGCAGTGGAGTTTCGTCGGGGAACCCATGCACGATTGCAGCGTTTATTGAAGCGCAAATCGAGTAGGGGAAGCCGTGGTATCCCTTGAAGGCGGGTACCGCTCCCAAGGCGCGGATTTCGGTCTCGGCGACTTGATCCAGTTCGAGGGTGCTGACGCCAGGCGCGATGAGCGCTTCGAGCTTCTGCTGGACGGCGAAGACGGTCTCGCAACTCGCGGCAATGTGCTCTATTTCTCTTGATTTCTTGCGGTGAATCAAGGGGCAAACCTCAGAAAATGTAGCGCGCAATAGTAAACGCGTTACAAAAAGACGGTGGCTCTGGTTTGTCAAGAGCGCGTCTTGCGGTTGTCTTGGGGCGTCTATATATTCAGGAAATTACGTAACTTACGTCTTAAGGGCTATCAACCGAGGGAGCAGATGGGCAAGTCATTGGTGGTTGTCGAGTCGCCAGCCAAGGCCAAGACAATCAACAAAATTTTGGGTAAAAATTTTGTAGTTAAACCCTGTATGGGGCATGTGCGGGATCTGCCGCCGAAAGAGCTGGGCATCGATGTTGAAGGCGGCTTCAAGCCGCGATACGTGACCATTCGCGGCAAGGGCAAGATCCTCAGCGGCCTCCGCAAAGCAGCCCAAGCCGCCGATACCACCTACTTGGCTACCGACCCCGACCGCGAGGGCGAAGCCATTGCTTGGCACGTGGCTCAAGCCATCTCCCACAAGAACGACAACGTCAAGCGAATTCTCTTCAATGAGATTACGCCCAAAGCGGTACACGAGTCGCTAGAGCACTCGAGCGCGCTGGATCTCCACAAGGTCGATGCCCAACAGGCGCGGCGCGTACTCGACCGCTTAGTCGGCTACGAGATCAGCCCGCTCTTGTGGAAGGTCATACACTCCGGGCTCTCAGCCGGCCGCGTGCAGTCCGTAGCCGTGCGGTTAATCTGCGATCGCGATCGCGAGATCAAGGCATTTGAGCCTAAAGAGTACTGGTCGATCGAGGCCCTTTTGGGCCGCGAGAGCCAGGGTTTGTTCTGGGCGCGCCTTTTGGCCAAAGACGGAGATAAGCTCGACATCGGTAATCAGGAGGAGGCCGATCGCATCGCCGCTGAGCTGGCCGCGCAAGATATAGCGGTCAAAGAAGTCAAGAAACGCGACCAAGTGCGCCGTCCAGCCCCGCCCTTCACGACCAGCACCTTGCAGCAGGAATGTGCTCGGCGGATGCGCTTTTCGGTCAAGCGCACCATGGCTGTGGCTCAGCAGCTATACGAAGGCATTGAGGTCGAAGGCGAAACCCGTGGCTTGATTACCTATATGCGCACGGATTCGGTGCGCGTTGCAGCCGATGCCATCGTCGAAGTGCGCGAGCAGATCGACGCTCTCTATGGTCGCGATTACGTGCCCGAGACGCCCAATCACTACCGGACCAAAAACAGTGCCCAAGACGCCCACGAGGCCATACGTCCCACCTCCGTAGCCCTGCATCCAGACAAAGTCAAGCACTTGCTCGCGCCAGATCAAGCGCGAGTGTACTCCCTGATCTGGAAGCGATTCGTGACTTCCCAGATGAAGCCGCAGGTTCTCAACATCACGACGGCCAATGTCGAGGCCGGACCCTACTTGCTTCGCGCTGCAGGGAGCGTTGTCAAGTTTCCGGGCTTTACCCTGCTCTACAGTGAAAGCAAGGAAGAAGAGGATAAGTCGGAGGCCGTGTCTAATGGCATGGCCAAGCGAAAAGAAGAAGGCACGTCGCGGGCCATGCCCGCTGATATCGCCAAGGGCGAGGTGCTAAAGTTAGAGAAGATCGCTCCTGAGCAGCACTTCACTAAGCCACCGCCGCGCTTTACTGAGGCGTCGCTCGTCAAGCAACTGGAATCCGAGGGCATTGGTCGTCCCTCGACCTACGCGCAAATCATCACTACCATCCTCGATCGCGAGTATGTCGAAAAGGTCGATAATCGCTACTTCGTGGCTACTGAGCGCGGCCAGACCGTCAACAAACTACTTGTCGACACCTTTCCACACCTCTTCAACGTGGCTTTCACGGCCAACATGGAGGACAAGCTCGATCAGGTCGAAGATGGGGGTACCAACTGGGTGGAGATCGTGCAGCAGTTCTACGACTCGTGGAAGGGCGATTTAGACGCGGCCAACAATCGTCGCAAAGAGCTAAAGCGCGCGCTGCAAGAGGTGTCGGACGAAGACTGCGAGGAATGCGGGGCCGACATGGTCGTCAAGTGGGGGCGCAACGGTCGCTTCCTCGCGTGCTCTGGTTACCCCAAGTGCAAAAACACCAAACCCCTCGAAGAGCAAAGTGAAGAGGAGACCGACGAGATCTGCGATCAATGCAGTGCGCCTATGCTTGTCAAGATGGGTCGCTATGGTCGCTTCTTGGCTTGTAGCGGCTATCCAGATTGCAAAAACGTCAAGCCCTATGTCCTCGGAATTCGATGCCCAGAGGACGGTTGCGAGGGGCAGATTGTGGAGAAGCGGTCGCGCAAAGGCAAGGTCTTCTTTGGTTGCAGCATTTATCCCCAGTGCAAGTTCGCCAGTTGGGACCGCCCCATAGACCGCAAATGCACCCATTGCGACGCTGCCTTGCTCTACGAAAAGGGGAGCCGCTCGGGTGCCGCTGCCATGTACTGCCGGGTTTGCGGCACCGAGTACGAAAGCGAAGAGGGCGAAAAAGACAAAAGCGCCCAAGCTGCCTGAGTATTCATTTCTCCTTGGCTCATTACTGCCATGGCCGATGCGTCGCAGAGCGCTCTACACGCCGGATCCAGCCTCGAAGAGGGCATTGTCCGCTTCTTGGAATACTTACACAAAGAGCGCAATTGTGCCGAGTACACCCTCAGTTCATATCGCTGTGACTTGCAGCAATTCGCCCGCTTTCTCTACCCGCGAGTCGATAATTTGCAACTGCCGCTGCGAGTGGTGCAGCGCGAGCAAGTGCAGGCCTTTGTCGCCGACCTAGAGGAAAAGGGCCTCAAGGCCAGCACGGTCGCCCGCAAATTGGCGGCCCTGCGCTCGCTCTTCCGCTATCTCTGTCGCGAGGGAGCGCTGGTTGCCAATCCGGCCGGTGCGGTGGCATCGCCCTTGGTCGAACACGCATTGCCACGGCACTTGCCCGTAGAGCAAGTCGCCGAGGCCATGGAGGCTCCTGCGACCGAGCGGTTTAGTGGCATGCGGGATCGGGCCATCTTAGAGGTGTTCTACGGGGGGGGCATTCGCCTCGGGGAGTTGGTGACTCTCAATCTTTCGTCGCTGGATCTGGCCGAGGGCACCATCAAGGTAATGGGCAAGGGCCGCAAGGAACGCATCGCCCCCATTGGTGCAAAGGCGCAAGAGGCACTCAAAGCGTACTTGCAACGCCGCGCCGAGGTCCTGCTCGAATGCGATATGTCCCAAGTAGAAGCCGGTGCCCTCTTCCTCAACGGGCGCGGCAAGCGCTTGAGTCGCCGCACCGTGCAGCGCATCGTCGAGCGCCATTTGCGCACCGTGTCGAAAGACGATTCGCTCAGCCCGCATCGTCTGCGCCACTCCTTTGCCGCCCATCTCCTCGACGCTGGTGCCGATTTAGTAGCCGTCAAAGAACTCCTCGGCCACGCGACCTTGGCCGCGACACAGAGCTATACTGAAGTGAGCTTGGAGCACCTGCAAGCCATCTACGCCGAGGCCCATCCGCACGGTGCTGATTAGCATCTTGGTCGCCCTGTTGTTGGGCTGTGCCAAAGTCGGGCCGCCCACCGGAGGGCCGGTGGACAAAGAGCCGCCCCGCATTCTGTCTCACTACCCGGAGAGCGACGCCTTGGAAGTGGCGCGGAATACCAAAGTAGAAATCGTCTTCAGCGAACCCATGAACCGCGAACAGACCGAGGCCGCTCTTTTTTCCTCGCCGGTCGGGCCGCTGCAACTGTCGTGGCACGGTCCACGACTGCGTATTGCGATGCCTTTGGCCGAGGAGCGAACTTATGTGTTGACAGTGGGTACTGGGGCACGGGATCTGCGGGGCAATGCCTTGACAAAATCCTTTACTTTAGCTTTTGCCACTGGCTCGCAGCTCGACCAGGGTTTGGTGCGGGGCTGGGTGTACCAAGACCATCAACCCATGGCCGGTGCCCATGTTTGGGCCTATGATTTGGGAACCTTTAGCGGGGAGGTAGGATTGGACGAACCATCCTATCAGACGCAGAGCGGTGCTGACGGGGGCTACGAGTTTGTTCGTCTTGCCCCGGGTCACTATCGAGTGCTGGCCTTTAGGGATGCGAATCGCAACGCCCTGCCAGATACCGACGAGTGGTTGGCCCTGCCGTCGTCCTCGGTGGAAGTGGGGGAGGAAGAGGTGATGGCTGGCGATTTAGCGCTCGCGCGCCAGCAGACGCCTGCGCCCGTGCTCAAGCGGGTCCAGGCCATACACGCCGAACGGCTGATGTTGCTTTTTGCCGAGGCTGTGGATCTACAAGAGTTAGAGTTGGAAGTCGTCGGGCTGACGGTGGAGTCGCTGTATGCGGCTCCAGGTGCAGAGGAGAAAATTTACGTCGAGACGGCAGCGCAAGAGCCAGACCGGCGCTATGCTGTACAGCTTGCGTTCGCTGGTGCGCCCGTGCAGTGGGATGCGCCCGTTCGCGGCAGTGCGCGGTCCGACCGCAAGCTGCCCTCTTTCGTCGGGCTGACGCGGAATCGACTGGCCCCAAGCGACGCGCTGGACTTGCTTTTTTCTGAAGCCATGCAGTCGGTCGCGTTGGCAGGGCTTTGGACGGCGAGCGATTCGACGCAGGCATTAGCGGGAGATTGGCTGTGGCCGGCACCCAACCGCGCCCGCTTCGAGCCTGCCGAACCGCTGGCACCGGGTGCGTATCGGCTCGCAGGGTCGGCTGCGCAACTCGTGGACCGGGCCGACAATAGCCTCGCCGACAGCCTGCTGACGCTTTCTTTTACTGTCGGCGCGGAGACTGCGGCGATTCGAGGGCAGGTGCAGGCCGGGGAAGAAGGTCGCGTCCGAATCGCAGCCATCAACGAGGACGGGCGGACGTACGCCGAGTGGGCCGACGAAGAGGGGCGATTTGATCTAAATGGTCTGCTGGCCGGGACCTATTCGATATGGGCGTTTGTAGATCGCGATGGCGACGGCGAGTACAGCAGCGGCTCGCTCAGCCCCTTTCGCTATTCCGAGCCTTATGGACACTATGGCGAGCCGATTGACTTAGATGCAGACCAAATCGTCGAAGAGGTAGATATCCCATGCCGCTGAGACTGATCGAGTTGACGTTTTTGGTGCTGGTGCTCATAGGCTTAGGGGTTGTGCATTTTTCTCGCTTGACCCCACATGAGCGAGCCCTGATCCAAATGGAGGCGTGCTTGGAGCAGCTCTACCTGTTCGAAAAAGCCTATTTTGCCAAGCATGGTCACTACTTCGACCCGAATGACAAGGGAATTCGGCGTGCTTGGTGGCAGATAGAGGGTTATACTTGGGAATTCTGGCCCGTCGGCGAGAGGTTTTTGTTGGTGGTGCGGGCCGACTTAGACGGGGACGGTCAGCTTGGGGCTTGGACTATAGATGATGCACACACGCAGGTGAAGGTCTTAAATCAAGACTGAACAAACAGAGCTGTCAGACGGCGATTTCCATGCGGATGGAGGGATGGGGATCGTAGTTGAGTAGTTTGAAGTCGTCGTAGCGGAAGTCGGAAATCGACTGGCCGCGATTTTTAATCGTCATCACTGGTAGTGACCGGGGAGTGCGGCAGAGTTGTTGGCGCAGCGCGTCGACGTGGTTTTGATAGATGTGGACGTCGCCGCCGGTCCAGACGAATTCCCCGGGCCGCAAGCCGCAGACTTGGGCCATCATCATGGTCAGCAGACTGTAGCTGGCGATGTTGAACGGCACGCCAAGCCCCACGTCGCAAGAGCGTTGGTAGAGCTGGCAGGAAAGCCGACCGCGCGCAACGAAAAATTGGAACAGGCAGTGGCAGGGCATGAGGGCCATTTGCTCCAACTCACTGACGTTCCACGCGCTGACGAGGATGCGGCGCGAATCGGGATTGGTCTTAATCAGCTCAATGGCACCTTGAATTTGGTCGATGGGGCCGTCTGGGGTTGACCACTCGCGCCACTGCTTGCCGTAGATGGGGCCGAGGTCGCCGTTTTCGTCGGCCCATTCGTCCCAGATGCTGACTTTTTCCTTTTGCAAATAGGCCGTGTTGGTGTCGCCCTTGAGGAACCACAAGAGTTCGTGGATGATGGAGCGCAAATGCAGCTTCTTGGTGGTCAGGCAGGGGAACCCGTCCGCGAGATCAAAGCGCATCTGATAGCCGAAGATGGCGAGGGTGCCGACGCCCGTGCGGTCGGCTTTGGCCTCGCCGTGGTCGAGGCAATGGCTTACTAGGTCGAGGTATTGTCGCATTGTGAAAGCTCTTTTTTAGTTTATAGGTTTTGTGCTTCGTGTCAAAGGCGTATGTGCGGTTGTCTTTGACCTCGCCGTGGCGGAACACATAGCGCAAACGGGCGGCGGGCTGGTTGACAGGAGCATACCCGCCGCGTACCTTCAAATCCCTGTTTTGAGGCGACGTGGCCAAGTGGTAAGGCAGGGGCCTGCAAAGCCCTTATCCCCGGTTCGATTCCGGGCGTCGCCTCCATTTTTTTATCTGTGCGCCGGGGTGGCGGAATTGGTAGACGCGGTGGACTTAAAATCCACTGTCCGCTTAGGACGTGCCGGTTCGAGTCCGGCCCTCGGCACCACTAGCTCCTTAATTCTTCTCACTAATCCAGCAATTCTAGTGCCTGCATTCCGGCGCGGATGTACCCTAGGGCGAAAGCCCGGCCCCGATGTCCGTACGGCTCGTCGCCGATTACGCGGGGCGTGTGGTCGGGTGTGATGACCCCGTCGTAGCCCGCGTCGCGATAGGCTTTGAGCGCGGCGATCATGTTGACGTCGCCCTCGTCGATAAAGACCTCGTCGAACTTGGGGAAACCGCCGCGCACATTGCGGAAATGCACGTAGAATATTTTACCCTGTGCGGCGAAGCGGCGCACGGCTGCAATCGTCTCGTCCGGCCCCATCTCGGCCACGGTTCCTTGGCAAAACTCCAATCCATTGCTCGGACTGGGCACGAGATCGATCAACCGCTGCATGGCGTCGTGATTGGTCAAGAGCCGGCCCGTGCCGAAGAGGGTTTCGGCTGGGGGATCGTCTTGGTGGGCGGCGAGTTTGACGCCAGCGTTTTCGGCGACGGGCACTACCCGCTCGAGAAAATAGGCCAACCGCTCCCACATCTCGGCGACTGAGACCGGCTCATCGACGATCGGCGGCGCGTCTTGGACTAAGCTGTAGTCGAAGCTCTTGAGGCCGGCCCCACCGCGTCCGCCGCCGCTTTCGTACGCGCGCCAGTGGCCGGAGACACCGGCCAAACTGAAGTAGTAGCCGAGGATCGGGATGCCGATTTTCCCCATGTTTTCAATGGAGGTACAAACTTTCGCCAACTGGGCGTCGCGCTCTGGCGTCGCGTGGGTGATGGGGTGCATGTGGTCGCCGGGCAAGTTCTCGATGGCGCACAGTTCCAAGCCGAACGAGTCGATGAATTTTTTCATCCGCAGCAACTCAAAGTAATCGAGCACGCCCTCGTTGCCGAGGAGGGGGCTGTGGACGACGATGTGGGTGACGCCCATCTGCTGGGCGAATTGCAGATTTTCTTTGCTGAGTGTGTCGAGACCGAACTTGAGACCGAGTTTCACGGTAGGTTCCCTTTCTAATGAGAATGGTGCCTGCACAGTACGCACAACGCCTGCGGCAGGCAAATCTCGCCGCGGCTAGCCCTTTCCCTTGACGCGCCGTACTGTGGCCGCTACTATCCGCTGCATGAGAGCTTTTTACCTGCACGGTGCCCGCGACCTGCGAGCCGCGGAAATCGAGCGACCGCAGGTCGCTGCGGACGAGGTCTTGGTGCAAATCCGCGCCACCGGCATCTGCGGCTCGGACCTGCACTACTACGTCCACGGCAGAAACGGCGATTTCGTCCCAGAGCGCCCCTTTGTCCTTGGGCACGAGTCGGCCGGGGAAGTCGTCGATGCGGGCGCGTTCGCAGATGTGCTGCCGACGGGCAGCCGAGTGGCGATTGACCCGTCCCACCCCTGTCGCAGATGCGCCCACTGCCGCCAAGGCCGCTACAATCTCTGCCCGCAGATGCGCTACTTTGGCTCTGCTGCCTGTAGCCCGCCCCAAGACGGCTCGTTCCGCGAATACGTGCAAGTCCATGCGCACAACTGCCATCCGCTGCCCGCGGCGCTGGACTATCGCCAAGCGGCCCTACTTGAACCGCTATCCATCGCCGTCCACGGCGTCGGCCAAGCAAGGGGCATCGCTGGCAAGCGCGCGTTGGTGACGGGTGCCGGTCCCATCGGCCAGCTCATCGGCCTAGTTGCCCGGCACTACGGAGCGGCTCATCTCGCCGTCAGCGATATTCGCCAAAGTGCGCTCGACTTGGCGTCGTCGCTGTGGGCCGATCAGCCCATGCGCGCTGACGATCCAGCAGCCATGACGCGGGCGGCGGGCGAGGGATTCGACGTCGTCGTGGAAGCCTCTGGCGCTCCGGCTGCCCTGCAAGCCGCGTACGCGCACTGCAAGGCCGGGGGCACCATCGTGCAGTTGGGCGTCCAAGGTGGCCCGATTGAATTGCCGGTCAACTTGGTCATGCAAAAGGAATTGACCGTCCGCGGCTCCTTCCGCTTCGCCCACGTATTTCCCCAGGCCCTTGACCTGTTAGCTCGGCGGCAATTAGACGTGACTCCCCTCATCTCGCAGTGCGTCCCTTTTCCCGACTTAGTCGCTGGTTTCGACACAGCGCTCCAGCCCCAAACCGTCAAGGTGGTGGTTGATTACTAGGTGCATCGCTGGTTGTTGACCGCGCTACACGAGGGCGCTTTCTTATGTCGCCGACGCCATAGGGAGCCGATATGCACGAAGCTGTAAAAGACTGGTTGGCACAGTGCCGAGACAAGCTCCGCACCGAGGCGATTACCGCTGCGGATCTCGACCGCCTCGATGACTTGCTCGCCGAACCCCGCCAGCAGATTCTCTACTTCTACGCCAAATCGACCAATATGCGCTCGCCGCTGGCTAGCTGGGCCTTGTACGACGCCACCCAGCCGCAAATGCCGACCCTGCCCAGCGACGAACCGCCCTACGAATCAGTGCTCGCGGCCGTGGCCGATGGCTGGCGCGTGGTACAGTTTCCCATCGCCAAGCTCTACGCGTACGAAGGCCAGGACAACGACTACCTCGGCTATGAGTTCGTGCTCGAAAAATTCGCTTAGGAGGAACGGATGTCGCCAATTAAACCGACGCTAGACGACGATGGTGTCATGGACTTTGTCGCCTCCGGTTTGGTCGTCCTCGAAAGCGTCATTGACGAGAACTTCAACCGCTGCTGCGACGACCTCGCTCCCGGCAATTGCGACGCCTTTATCGCCTCGGACGACTACACCCAGCAGGTGCTCTTGCATCCCCAAGTCGCCGGGGTCGCGCGCTCGCTGTTGGGCGAGGATTTCTTAGTGCCCCGAGGCGGCCACCACCACTTTTTCAAGGAGCCGCACCTCGGCCAGACTTGGCATTCGGACGGGCTTTCGGGCAGTGGCTACGACGTCTTTGAACTCCAGTGCTACTACTACCCTCACAGCGTCGCGCTCGCCGATGGGCCAACTATGGTTCTACCCGGCTCGCATTGCCGCGCCGTCGATCGCGAGGCCATAGCTCACTACGGCGATATCCGCGGCCAAGTCTCGCTGACGGTGCCGGCTGGCACTGTGGTGCTGACCCGCTATGGCATCTGGCACAAGGCCGGACCCAAAACCAACAACCGCGCCCGCAGCATGATCAAGTTTTCCTACCACCGCACGGCTGCACCACAGCGAGACTGGCTCTGCGATGCGGCGGAAATTCCCGCCTATCGCGATCGCCTGCGTCTGCCCTACGTAACCGAAGTTGAATCCTACCGCGACCGGGTGCGGCGCATCCGCACTTGGAACTGGCTTTGCGGTATTGACCAAGAAGTCGCGCTGCGCTGGGAAAGGTCGCAGCCGGTTTCCGAACTGATAAAGGAAGGTACTCCATGACCACTAACAGACCCTACGCATTGCGCGCCGTCCCCGGTTTGTACGCCAGCAAACCGGGAATCCAAGTCGCCGTTCAGACCTCGCACAAGGCCAGCGACGAGGATCTGCAATTCTTTCAACAACTCGGCGTCGAGTGGGTCATGCTCGGCATTGACGACCCGGCGTTGCACAGCGTCGAACACTACAAGCAGTTTGCCGCGCGCTTTGCCGCCTATGGCCTACAGATATATCGCATCGCCAATCACGCGGTCCACAACGTTCCGGAGATTACGCTCAATCTGCCCGGCCGCGACGAGAAAGTCGCAGAGCTAATCCAATTCATCCGCGACCTCGGTGCCGCTGGCATCCGCTACCACACGTACGCCCACATGGGCAATGGCATCTGGAGCACCGGCCGCACCACTCGCCGCGGCGGCATGAGCGCGCGCACCCTCGACATCAAAAACGCCACAGGGCGCTGGGGCAGCGAGACGTTTACCGGCGACTTGACCCACGGACGCGCCTATACGGAAGATGAACTGTGGGAAAATTACGAGTACATGATCCGCAAGGTCGCGCCGGTTGCCGAGGAAGCTGGAGTCTATATCGGCATCCATCCCGACGATCCGCCGGTCTATGCCCTAGGCGGAATACCGCGCTGCATCTTCGGTAACTTTGCCGGGTACAAACGGGCGATGGACATCGCCGACAGTCCCAATATCGGCGTCTGTCTGTGCGTCGGCTGCTGGTTGGAAGGGGGCAAGCAGGGCATGGGGGCGTCGGTCGAAGAGGCGGTACACTACTTTGGCGCGCGCAACAAGCTCTTCAAAATTCACTTCCGCAACGTCTCCAACCCCATGCCCGACCCGTGGACCGAGACCCTGATGGACGACGGCTATCAGGACATGCACTGCGTGATGCAGGCTTTGCGCGCCGTTGAGTTCGATGGAGCGATCATTCCCGACCACATTCCCGATATGCTCGGCGGAAGTCGCGTGGGCGTCGCGTATTCCATCGCCTATATGCGGGCGTTGGTGCAGGCCGTCAACAACGAAAGCGGTGGCCCGGCCTAGCCGCGCTTTGAAAATTTCAGTCTCTGATAAAGGGATAAAACATCCAAGAAATTTCAAACTCTATCTCTTTTTTTCTCGTCGGCCCGATCTGACTATCTTGAGTTGTTCACCCATATTACATATATAGAACAGCAAAACGTCCGTAATTAGCCTGACCGGTGCAGACGAGGGAGCGCGCAATTGCCGCCGGCGTCTTTGTTTTGCCCATCGCAGACAGTCAAGGGTTTACGGTCTCGCGCGGAGGTGTTCGATGATCAGGTTATTGGTAGCGGTGCTCGGCGTCGCATTCGTACTTTGCAACGGCTATGCCGAAGTCAAGCGGTGGCGAATCGGCGACGATGTGCATCCCTGGATTCTGCGGCCGGTCACCGGTCGCCTCGACTTGGGTCGCAGTTGGGCTGTTGAGTTGATCGCCGATGACGATGGCGACGGACTCATCGACGAAGACCCAGTCGAACTGATTGACAACGACGGCGACGCGCTGATCAACGAAGACCCCATCGACGAGCAAGTGGACAATGACGGAGACGGCCAACTCAACGAGGATCCAGTTAACAGAAGGGACGACGATGGCGACGGACTCATCGACGAAGACCCGCTGGAACTTTTCGATCTTGATCTCGATGGGCTCATCGACGAGGACGGACCGGATCCTCAGTTCGACAATGACGGCGATGGCCGACTCAATGAGGACGGGTTGTACACGCTCTTTGACGACGATTGGGACGGCCAACTCAACGAAGACCCAGTCAACGGAATCGACGATGATGGCGACGGACTCATCGACGAAGACCCATCGCTTCCTGAGCACGGCCAAGGCGTGACCACCTGGCTTCGGCCAGTGCGTCTGGACAGCCTGCGCAACCTCGCCTATCTGCTTAACCAGCGCTTCAAGGCCGGCGAGTTCGGCGGCATCATCCCCGGCAAGGATCCCCAGCGTCCCTTTATGGTGGTGCCGAGCGAATACGGCTTTCGTCGTGAGATCGCCGACCCGATCTCGGCCGACTACTGGGCGACCATGCAGGTAATCGGTCGCGTGGACGCGGAAAAGGCGGTTGACGGCAACCTGCGCACGGAATACGGCTCCGCCCTTTACGGCCGCGGCGGTGTTGGCATCAACTTGATGGGCTACTACTATCTCAATCGCATCGTCTTTCGCCCACGGCCGACCTTGCCCGCCAGCACTATTGCCAATTACTTCATCCGCTACGGCAACCATACCAACATAGACACCCGTTCCGAGACCATCCAAGCGCGCAGAACACTCGTCCCCGTTACCAACGGTCAATTTAACCCGGTAGTCAAAGATCTCCGATTCGATCCGCCCTTTGTCGCCGGTCGTCTCGACGTAGTCTCGATTGATCCCAGAGGCACCTACGTCGAGACGGCCGAAGCAGGTTATTTCGGCGACGGCTATGTCATCGACGGGCGGTACACCTCGGCCATCATTGACGTGGGCACGCCCACCCCGCGCATCCGTCGCTACGACCGCGAGATTGAGCAGTTTGCCGGCTCGGATCGCGAGGCGTATGAAAACCAGTTTCCCCTCGATGTGGCCGGCGGCCAAGTCAACTGGGGCAAGGTGCGCTGGCGCGGCAACCGCGATGGCCGCGACGGCGATGTCCGCATCCAATTCCGCGTGGGCAACACCCTCGACACCCATATATACGCCCGCCGCTTGGGGCCGGGACTCACGGACACTCAAGACGAAAACGGCAATCCTCTTGACCTGTTTTCCTGGATCAAGCTCCCCGAAGGCCGCGTTCCCGAGCGCGAACTGCAAT
>VXML01000064.1 GCA_009841115.1 Gemmatimonadota bacterium
GTCTCCACTAAAGCGAGCATCTCATCGGCATCGCGCAAGTCCAGCTTCGGCAGCAGCACCTCGAGCATCGCCAACCGACCCGAATCGGACGAGTTCGTCTCCACTAAAGCGAGCATCTCATCGGCATCGCGCAAGTCCAGCTTCGGCAGCAATGCCTTGAGCATCGCCAACCGACCCGAATCATGGCCCGCCGTCTCCATTAGCTCCAATGCGACCGAACCCTCAATACGGTATAGCTTCGGTACCAAGACCTCAAGCATCGCCAACCGACCTGAATCGGACGAGTTCATCTCCACTAAAGCGAGCATCTCATCGGCATTGCGCAGGTCCAGCTTCGGCAGCAATACCTTGAACATCGCCTCCCGATCCGAACCATAACCCGCCGTCTCCACCAACGCCAACGCGACCGAACCCTCAATACAGTCCAGCTTCGGTACCAAGACCTTGAGCATCGCCAACCGGCCTGAATCGGACGAGTTCGTCCGCACCAAAGCGAGCATCTCGTCGGCATTGTGCAGGTCCAGCTTCGGCAGCAGCACCTTGAACATCGCCTCCCGATCCGAACCATAGCCCGCCGTCTCCATTAGCTCCAATGCGACCGAACCCTCAATACGGTACAGCTTCGGCACCAAGACCTCGAGCATCGCCAACCGACCTGAATCGGACGAGTTCGTCCGCACCAAAGCGAGCATCTCGTCGGCGTTGCGCAAATCCAGCTTCGGCAGCAGCACCTTGAGAATGGCCTCCCGATCCGAATCGAAACTCGCCATCTCCACCAACGCCAACGCGACTGAACCCTCAATACAGTCCAGCTTCGGCACCAAGACCTCGAGCATCGCCAACCGACCTGAATCGGACGAGTTCGTCCGCACCAAAGCGAGCATCTCGTCGGCGTTGCGCAAATCCAGCTCCGAATCGAAACCCGGGCCGGTTCTTGCATCTGCAGGGAGGAAAAAGGCGAGAGAGATGAGAAAAGAGTAGAAGGGACGCATGTCGCTACCTCCGATCTAGGGAGACTCTACTGAGCTTCCAACTTCCCATGAAATGAGAGTTTTCGTACAACCTACCGCCACTCAGGGTAACTGCGTGCTGCCCATCAGATAGCGGTCCACCTCGCGGGCGGCACCCCGCCCCTCGTTGATCGCCCACACGACCAAGCTCTGGCCACGCCGCATGTCGCCAGCGGCGAAAACGCCTTCGGCGCTGGTGGCGTATTTCTCGTACTCAGCGCGGGCGTTGGAGCGCTCATCGCGCTCGATACCTAGCTGTTCGATCATTGCGTCCTCTGGCCCGCGAAACCCCATCGCCAACAGCACCAAATCGGCCGGCCAGACCTTCTCGGTACCCTCGATCGGCACGGGCGTGAAGCGGCCGTTTTCATCCTTGTCCCACTCGATATTGACCGTGTGTAACTCCTTGACGTGACCCTCGTCGTCGCCGACAAACCGCTGGGTCATAATCAGATACGTGCGCGGATCATCGCCGAAGCGGGCTTTCGCCTCCTCCTGACCGTAGTCGAGCCTATAGACGTTAGGCCACTGCGGCCAAGGGTTGTCGGGCGCGCGCTCGTCCGGCGGTCGCGGCATGATTTCGAATTGCGAAAGCGTCTTGCACTCGTGGCGCATCGACGTGCCAACGCAGTCAGTGCCGGTGTCGCCGCCGCCGATGACGATCACGTGCTTGTCCTTGGCCGAAATGTAGTTGCCGTCCGCGTGATTGGAGTCGAGCAGGCTCTTGGTGTTAGCGTGCAAAAAGTCCATCGCAAAGTAGATGCCCTGCAGGTCTCGCCCCTCAATCGGCAGATCGTTGGGCTTGGTGGCCCCGCCGCAGAGCACCAGCGCGTCGTTTTCCTCCACTAGCTGCGTGGCCGACAAATCCACGCCGATCTCGGTGCGGGTGACGAACTTGACGCCCTCGGCCTCCATGAGGTCGATCCGGCGCTGCACCACCTTTTTCTTGTCGAGCTTCATGTTGGGGATCCCGTACATCAGCAGACCGCCGATGCGATCAGCCCGCTCGTACACGGTCACCCAGTGGCCGGCGCGATTGAGCTGGGCGGCACAGGCCAAACCCGCAGGACCTGAGCCGACGACAGCGACCTTCTTGCCGGTGCGCTTGTCGGGCGGCTCGGGCACAACCCAACCCATCTCAAAGCCCTTATCGACAATGGCGCACTCGACGCTCTTGATCGTCACCGGCGGAGCGTTGATCCCCACCACGCAGGCCCCCTCGCAGGGTGCCGGGCAGACCCGGCCAGTAAACTCCGGGAAGTTGTTGGTCTTGTGCAGCCGCTCCAGCGCCTCCTGCCACAATCCGCGATAGACCAAATCGTTCCATTCGGGGATCAGGTTGTTGATCGGGCAGCCAGAGCCTTTGTCGCCCTGACTGACGATGTCGCCCAAGTGGCAAAAGGGGATGCCGCAGTCCATGCAGCGCGCGCCCTGATCGCGCAGGCGCTCGTCGGGAAAATGATCGTGGAACTCGTCCCAGTCCGCGACGCGCTCTAACGGGTCGCGGTCTTGCGGCAACTCGCGTGCAAACTCGATGAATCCAGTGGGTTTACCCATTATTTTTTTCCTGTTCAGTATCCTACTCAGGACGCTTCGGCCATGGCCTCGCGGAAGGCGACCAGCGCGGCCTCGTCGCCGGTCAGTCCGCGTTCCTCGACGCGCTTGAAGGCGTTGAGCATCTTGCGGTAATCGCGCGGCATGACCTTGACGAACCGGGACAGCACCGCATCCCATTGGTCCAAGACCCGCTGGCCAAGTGCGCTGTTGGTGTGCTGCACGTGGCGCTCGACCATAGTCCTCAGTTCAGCGATATCCTCGGTATCCTCTACCGGCCCCATATCGGCCATCTCGTCGTTGAAGCGGATCGCAAAGTCGCCCTCTTCGTCGAGCACGTAGGCAATGCCGCCCGACATCCCAGCGCCAAAATTGCGGCCCGTGCGGCCCAGCACCACGACCCGCCCGCCGGTCATGTACTCGCAACCGTGGTCGCCCACGCCCTCTACTACGGCGTGGACGCCGCTGTTGCGCACGCAGAAGCGCTCGCCAGCAATACCGTGGATATAGGCTTCGCCGGAAGTGGCACCATAGAAAGCGACGTTGCCGCAAATGATGTTCTCCCACGGCACGAAGGTGGAGCCTTTGGGCGGATAGAGCACCAGCTTGGCACCCGAAAGCCCTTTGCCAAAGTAGTCGTTGGCGTCGCCTTCGACTTCCATAGTCAGGCCCTTAGGGGTAAAGGCAGCAAAGCTCTGGCCAGCGGCACCTGTAAACTTGAGGTGAATGGTGTCCTCGGGTAGGCCCTCGGGACCGTAGCGCCTGGTCACCTCGCTGCCGAGGATGGTGCCTACGACTCGGTTGGTATTCTCAATCGGCAACGCCTCCTCGACCGGCTCTCCGTTTTCAAGGGCCGGTTTGCACAACTCCAGCAAGGTGGTGTTGTCGAGGGCCTCGTCCAGTCCGTGATCCTGCGGGATCTGACAGTAGCGCCCGATCTGGGGACCGACCTCGGGCTGGTGCAAGATCGGCGTCAGATCGATACCGGCCGTCTTCCACAACGCAATGGCCTTCTTGGGCTCGAGCCGGTCCGTGCGGCCGATCATCTCATCGACCGTGCGGAAGCCGAGCTCAGCCATGATCTCGCGCATGTCCTCGGCGACAAAGCGCAAAAAGTTGACCACGTGATCGGGAGTGCCGGTGAATTTGGCGCGCAGTTCTGGATTTTGGGTCGCCACGCCCACCGGGCAGGTGTCGAGGTGGCAAACCCGCATCATAATGCAGCCCATCGCCACCAGCGCCGTGGTCGCGAAGCCGAACTCCTCCGCGCCCAGCAACGCGGCGACGACCACATCGCGCCCGGTCTTGAGTTGGCCGTCGGTCTCGACGACAATGCGGCTGCGCAGGTCGTTGAGTACCAGCGTCTGGTGCGTCTCGGCTATTCCTAATTCCCAAGGCAGGCCGGCGTGCTTGATCGAGGTCTGCGGCGAGGCTCCGGTACCGCCGTCGTGGCCGGAAATCAGCACCACATCCGAGTGGCCTTTCGCCACTCCCGCAGCGACCGTGCCGACCCCAAACTCGGAGACCAGCTTGACGTTGATCCGCGCATTGACGTTTGAATTTTTGAGATCGTGGATCAGCTGCGCCAAGTCCTCAATCGAGTAGATGTCGTGGTGCGGCGGCGGCGAGATCAGTTCCACGCCCGGGGTCGAGTGGCGCACCTTGGCGATCCAGGGATAGACCTTGGGACCGGGCAATTCGCCGCCCTCACCCGGCTTGGCACCCTGCGCCATCTTGATTTGCAGCTCTTTGGCCTGAGTCAAATAGTGACTCGTTACGCCAAAGCGCCCGGAGGCCACCTGCTTAATGGCGCTGTTTTTGGAGTCGCCGTTAGGCTCAATTACATAGCGGGCCGGGTCTTCGCCGCCCTCGCCGGTATTGCTCTTGCCGCCGAGGCGGTTCATGGCGATGGCCAAATCTTCGTGCGCCTCCTTGCTGATCGAGCCGTAAGACATCGCCCCGCTCTTGAAACGCCGGGTGATCTCCTCGACCGGCTCGACCTCCTCAATGGGGACTGGCTCGACGTCACCCTTGAATTCCAACAGGCTCCGCAAAGTCGCCAAGCGCTCGGACTGGTCGTTAATCAACTCGGCGTACTGCTTGTACACTGCGTAGTCGTTGGAGCGCGACGCCCGCTGTAGCAGATGGATCGTCTTGGGATTGAAGAGGTGATGCTCGCCGCCTTTGCGCCATTGGTAGTGCCCACCCACGTCGAGGGTGCGTCCGTTGGTCGGAATCTGGGGGAAGGCCGCCTCGTGGCGCGCTAGCGCCTCGCGGGCAATGTCCTCAATGCCCATGCCCTTCACTTGGGTCGTAGTCCAAGTGAAGTACTGATCTACCACTTCTTGGTTTAGCCCCACGGTCTCGAAAATCTGCGCTCCCCGATACGACTTGATCGTCGAAATGCCCATCTTGGCCATCACCTTGACCGTGCCCTTGATCGCCGCGTAGATGTAGCGCTCCTCGGCCTCCTCGTAGGTATAGCCTTCGAGCATGTTTTCGCGGATCATGTCGTTGAGGCTCTCAAAGGCCATGTAGGGGTTGATCGCCTGCGCTCCGTACCCTAAGAGCAGGCAGAAGTGGTGCACCTCGCGCGGCTCGCCCGACTCAAGCGCCAAGCCAACGCGCGTGCGCGTCTCCAGCCGCACTAAGTGGTGATGCACCCCAGACACGGCCAACAGCGCCGGAATCGGCACGTGGTCGGCATTTACCCCTCGGTCTGAGAGGATAATCAGGTTGCACCCCTCGGCGATAGCCGCATCAACTCTGGCGCACAACGCGTCCATGGCCTTGGCGAGGCTGGCCTCGCCATCCTCGCGCTTGAACAGGATCGGGATCGTCTCCGCCTTGTGGCCAAAGAGATCGACCTGCCGGAGCTTTTCCAACTCGTCGTTTTTGAGAATCGGCCGCTGCAAGGTGATCTGGCGGCAGCTTGCCGGCTCGGGCACCAGCAAATTGCGCTCGGGGCCGATCTTGGTCTCAGCCGAGGTAATCAATTCCTCGCGCAGCGGGTCAAGCGGGGGATTGGTAACTTGGGCGAAGTGCTGCTTGAAATAGTTGTAGAGAAGCTGCGGCCGCTCCGACAGCGCCGCCAGCGCCGCATCGTTGCCCATAGAGCCGACCGGGTCCTTGAGCACCTGGACCATCGGCTTGAGGAAGACGCGCAGGTCCTCAAACGTATAGCCAAAGGCCTGCTGCCAGTGGAGCACTTCCTCGTGGCTATCCAACAGGGGCTTACCTTCAGCTTCGGGCAGGTCTTCGAGCGCAACTAAGTTCGAGTCGAGCCAAGCCTGATAGGGATGCTCCGTGGCGATCTGATGCTTGATCTCCTCGTCGCTGATGATCCGGCCTTCCTCCGTATCGATCAACAGCATCCGGCCCGGTTGCAGCCGACCTTTGAAGACGACGTCTTCCGGCGGAATGCTCAGCACGCCCGTTTCCGAAGAGAGCACCAGAGTATCGTCTTTCGCAACGTAGTAGCGCGAGGGCCTAAAGCCGTTGCGGTCGAGCATACCGCCGACGACGACACCGTCGGTAAAGGCCACCGAGGCCGGCCCGTCCCACGGCTCCATCAGACAGCTATGGTACTCGTAAAAGGCCCGCTTCTCATCGCTCATGGTCTCGTGGTTTTCCCACGGCTCGGGAATCATCATCATCACCGCGTGCGCCAACGAGCGCCCTCCCAAGGTCAGCAATTCGAGCGCATTGTCGAATTTGGCCGAATCAGAGCCGTCTTCGTGGATGATGGGGAAGAGCTTGTCGATATCATCGCCGAAGTACTCGGACGCCAGCATCCCCTCGCGCGCGTGCATCCAGTTGCCGTTGCCGCGCACGGTGTTTATCTCGCCGTTGTGGATTATGTAGCGGTAGGGATGCGCCCGCTCCCAGCTCGGGAAGGTGTTGGTGCTAAAGCGCGAATGTACCAACGCAATAGCCGCCTCAAAGCGCTCGTCACTCAAGTCGGGAAAATAGTCCACGACTTGGTCGGAAATCAGCATGCCCTTATAGACGATGGTGCGCGAAGAGAGACTAGCCGGATAGAAGAAGTCGCCGCCGGGGACTTCTTCGCTGTAGCGAATCGCATTTTCAGCGCGTTTACAGATGACGTAGAGCTTGCGCTCAAAGGCCAGCGCGTCGTCGCCTTGCACCTCGCCGCGCCCAATAAATACCTGGCGCTGAAACGGCTCGCGCAGCTTGGCGGTGTGGCCCAAGGCGGCGTTGTGGGTGGGCACGTCCCGCCAGCCGAGCAGGCGCTGGCCCTCTTCCTCGACGATGCGGGCGAAGAGTTCCTCGCAAACTTGGCGTTGGGCCGGGTCGGGCGGCAAAAACAACATGCCTACTCCGTACTCGCCCGGCGCGGGCAACTCAAAGTCGCAGATGGCGCTAAAGAACTTGTGGGGCAACTGCACCAACATACCGGAACCGTCGCCCGTGTTGGCCTCGCAACCGCAGGCACCTCGGTGCTTGAGATGTTCCAAGACCTCCAAGGATTGGCGCACCAATTTGTGCGACTTGTGGCCCTTAATGTTTACTACAAAGCCGATCCCACAGGCGTCGCTTTCGCGAGCTGGATCGTAAAGACCCTGTTTTTGCGGGTATCCGGGTATCTGGGTCATTTTAATTTTCCCTTGCTCAATCTTCTAAAAAAGAAGAATTAATATATGAATTACGGCTATGTTGTCAAACACCCTTACGCAAATTTCCACAATTTTTTTGAAACATCCCTTGACAGCATTACCGTATATGGCCTAAATTGCGCTAACTTTCACCTTTAAATGGACAATTCAGGCCATGAGATATTTTGACGAACAAGAGCGGCAGATCGTCCGCACCCTCATCCGCAACCCCCGCTGCTCGGACAACCGCATCAGCACCTTGACTGGCGTGCCGGTGCGCACCGTCAGCCGCAAGCGCGCCCGCCTCGAACAGGAAGGCATCCTCTTCTACTACGCCGCGGTCGATATGCAGGCCCAAGGCACGGGCCGCTTCACTACCCAGCACATGCTCACCATCAAGTTCAAACTGGGCATCACCCGCAGCCAGATCGTGCAGGAAATCCGCTCCGAACCCAATGTCGCCAACGTATTCAGCGAGCTAATCCGCGACAGCTATATCGCCGAAGTAGATGGCCACATCGCGCTGGTGATGATCGTCGAAGGCGAGTCCGACAGCGATGTGGCCGAAAGTGTCCAGGGCAAGATCATCCCCTCGCTGCAAAAAAATCACGGCGAGGACTCGATCCAAGAGATGCAAACCATCCGCCTGTTGGACCCCATCAGGCGACTGCACAACTATTTGCCCATGGTAAATACGCAGGCGGGTTTTATCGTGGAATCTTGGCCCGACGACGCCATTTTCGTCGAGTAATAGCCCTATCAGCTTTCCTTTACCGCGGCCACCAAATCCAACACCGCCTCCTTGGCGCTGCCGAAAAACATCAGTGCATTTTCCGCAGCAAAAAGCGGATTGGGCAGCCCGGCAAACCCCGGGCTCAGGCTCCGTTTAATCACCACCACCGTGCGCGCATGATCCACGTCGAGGATCGGCATCCCGGCAATCGGCCCGGAATCTGCGTCGCGGGCGAGGGGGTTGACCACGTCGTTGGCGCCGATAATCAGCGCCACATCGGTCTGCTGGAAGGTCGGGTTGATCCGATCCATCTCCACTAACTTGTCGTAGGGCACTTCGGCCTCGGCCAACAGCACGTTCATGTGGCCCGGCATCCGACCCGCCACCGGATGGATGGCGTATTCGACCGCGACGCCGCGCTCTTCGAGCAAATTGGCCAAATCCCGCACGGCGTGTTGCGCTTGGGCCACGGCCATGCCATAGCCGGGGACCACCACTACGCGCCGGGCCGTGTCAAACAGCAGCGCGACTTCCTCGGCCGAAGTTGACTTGATCTTACCGGCATAGACCTCGTCATCGCTGGTTCCGCTCGCGACCTCGGCACCGACGCCGCCGAAGAATACATTGCCCAGCGAGCGGTTCATGGCCCGGCACATGATCTGCGTCAAAATCAGCCCCGAGGCCCCCACCAACGACCCCGCGATAATCAGCACGTTGTTGTCGAGTACAAAGCCGGTAGCCGCTGCCGCCAGACCCGAGCACGAATTGAGCAAGGCAATCACCACCGGCATATCAGCTCCGCCTATAGGCAATACGAGCAACAGGCCCAACAGCGAGGCCACGCCGACCATGGCCCAGAAGGCGTCCGGCTCACCCAGCACCAACCAAGCACCCAAACCCACACTGCCGAGGACCAGCACCCCGTTGAAAAGCTGCTGGCCGGGAAACCGCACCAAGCCCTTGAGCACTTCCATCAGCTTGAGGAAGGCTACGATACTACCCCAGAAAGTAACCGCGCCAATGATTCCAGAGGCAGCCGTCGCGGCCGTGAATTGGTAGGAAGGAGCCTGCGCCTCAATCAGCGCCGCACCAGCCACCAACGCGGAGGCACCGCCGCCCAAGCCGTTAAAAACCGCCACCAACTCGGGCATGGAGGTTAGGGGAATTTTTACCGCGAGGACCATGCCAATTAGCGCGCCTACTACAGCACCGAGCAAAATGTATTCGCCGGAGAGAATCCGCTGGTCCAGCAGAGTGACGACGACGGCCAACAACATCCCCAAGGCCCCCAGCAGATTGCCACGCACAGCCGTGCGCGGGTGCGTCAATCCCTTGAGGCCGAGAATGAAGAGGACCGAAGCGACCAAGTAGGCGAAGTTGATCAGGGTCGCGCTCATGCGCTAGTCCCGCCTCCTAAACATCCCCAACATGCGGTGCGTTACCATGAACCCACCCACCACGTTGATGGTGGCGAAGATAACGGCCGCCAATCCCAAATAGGTCGCCAAGGCCGAGTGCTCCGAACCGGCCGAGAGCAGCGCGCCGATCAGGGTGATGCCGGAGATAGCGTTGGACCCGGACATCAGCGGCGTGTGCAGCGTCGGCGGGATCTTGGTGATGATTTCAAAGCCGACGAAGACAGCGAGTGCAAACACCGTCAGCGCGGCTACTAGGACATCCACTATGAAATTCCTTTGCGAATGCGCGGATGGACGATCTCGCCGTCGCGCAACACCAAGGTTTCGCGCGTGATTTCGTCCTCCATGTCGAATTGCAACTCTCCCTCGCCCGCTAAGTGCCGGAAGAAGGTCGCGATATTGTGCGAGTACATTTGGCTGGCGTGATGCGGTACAGTTGCTGGCAGATTGAGCGGCCCCATAATCTGCACTCCATCCTCTACTACCGTCTCCCCAGGGCGCGTCAACTCGCAGTTGCCGCCGCGCTCAGCGGCCAAATCGACGATGACCGACCCCGGCCCCATGCTCTGCACAGCGTCAGCCGTAATCAACAAAGGAGCTGGTTGCCCCGGGATGGCGGCCGTGGTGATAATCACGTCGCTCTGGCCGGCGACCTTGGCCAGCTCCTCGCGCTGGCGGCGGTAGAATACCTCGTCCTGCGCCCGCGCGTACCCACCCGCGTCCTCGGAGTCGCCAGCATCGATGTCCAATTCCACGAACTCAGCTCCGAGGCTTTCGACCTGTTCTTTGACCGCTGGCCGCACGTCGTACGCCCGGATAACCGCTCCTAGGCGGCGGGCCGTGGCAATGGCCTGGAGACCAGCGACCCCAGCGCCGATGACCAGCACCCGAGACGGGGTCAACGTGCCAGCGGCTGTCATCAAAAGCGGGAACATGCGCGGCAGGGCCGCAGCGGCCAAGAGCACCGCTTTGTAGCCGGCGATCGTGGCCATGGACGAGAGCACATCCATGCTCTGGGCCCGGGTAATACGCGGCATCAGTTCCATGGCGAACAGAGTCGCGCCGACATCCGCCAGCGCAACTAGCTCCGAGCCAGCGGTCAGCGGGTCCGAGGCCCCGATGAAGACTTGACCGGAGCGGGTCCGGGTCAAGTCGGCGCGACCAACCTCCGGGTTCGCGCCGAGCGTGCGCACCTGAAGCATCACCTCGGCGCGGGCGAACACCTCGTCGCGATCTGCGGCTATCTCCGCGCCGCGCTCGGCATAGGCCGCATCGGCATAGCCAGCGGCAGCACCCGCGCCCGACTCAACTAGGATGTCCGCGTTGCAGGCCGCTAACCCGGATACAGCCTCTGGGACCAAGGCGACCCGCTGCTCACCAGGGAAGGTCTCTCGTGCGATACCAACGATCATTGCTCAGTGGTGGGACACCAGCTTGTCGTGGTGCTTTTTGAGCTGGCTCTCGATCTTGGACTCGGCTTCGGCGAGGGCCTTGTAGAGATTGTTCGCCGCCCCGGTGGCCGCAAACGTGCGCTGCGGCACCTTGACGATAATTTCCACTTTGTCGCCGTGTTTTTCCTTGTCGAGGACGACTTCGCAATCCACGATGCGGTCGAAGTAGTGTTCAAGTTTAGTACAAGAATCGGCAATGTGTGCTTTGGTTTCTTCCGAGATCTTGCCGTGGCGCATACTGATTCTGGGCTGCATCTCCTAATCCTTTCTGTTGACAAAATTTAGTCGCTGGCCCGCATTTAGGGCCGCTCGGCGAGCGGCTGATAGGTCCGCTGCACCGAGCCGGTGTAAATCTGGCGTGGACGGCTGATTTTGGTGGCCTTGCTCTCCTCGTACCAATGCGCAATCCAGCCCGGCATGCGGCCGATGGCGAAGATTACGGTGAACATCTCCTTGGGAATGCCGAGCGCGCGGAGAATGACGCCACTGTAAAAATCCACGTTGGGATAGAGCTTGCGTTGAACGAAATATTCGTCCTCCAGCGCCACGGCCTCCAGTTCTTTAGCTATATCGAGCAGAGGGTCGTTGATGTGGAGCTTGGCCAAAACTTTCTCGCAGCTCTTTTTGATGATTTTGGCACGCGGATCAAAGTTCTTGTACACTCGATGCCCGAACCCCATCAGGCGAATCCCGGCTTTTTTGTCCTTGACCTGTGCGACGTAGTCGCCGACCGATATGTTTTCGTCGCGGATTGTCTCTAACATGTTCACCACCGCCACATTCGCCCCGCCGTGCAGCGGCCCCCACAGGGCGGAGACGCCCGCCGCCACTGAGGCGAAGAGATTGGCCTCGCTGCTGCCGACCATCCGCACCGTAGAGGTGCTGCAATTCTGCTCGTGGTCGGCGTGGAGGAGAAAAATTAAATCCAGCGCATCGACCAGCGCCGGGTCCGCCTCAAACTCGTTGTGCGGCTGGCTGAACATCATGTGCAGGAAATTCTCCGCGTACCGCTTCCTCGGGTGCGGGTACTCGATGTGGTGGCCCAGTTGCTGGCGATAGGAATAGGCGGCAATAGTGCGGACCTTGGACATGATGCGCGCGGTCGCTTCGGTGAAGGTCTCTTCGTCCTGAATTTCCAACAGCTCGGGATAGTAGCAACTCAAGGCGTTGAGCACCGAGGACAAGATAGCCATCGGCGGCGAGTTGGGCGGAAAGAGGCTAAAGTGTTGCTTGAGCTCCTCGCGCAGCATCTGGTGCTTGGTCAGCAGCGCACTGAACTCGTCTAGCTGCGCGGCGTTGGGCAACTCGCCCCAAATTAGCAAATAGGCGACCTCGATGAAGCGGCTGTACTCGGCCAAATCCTCAATCGCGTAGCCCCGATAGCGCAGGATGCCTGCATCGCCGTCGATAAAGGTGATATCGCTCTGGCAAGATCCCGTATTGCCGTAACCAGGGTCTAGGGCGATATACCCAGTCTCGGCGCGCAACTTGGCAATATCGACCGCCTTTTCGCCCTCGCTGCCGACGACGACGGGTAGCTCGACACTCTGGTCCCCGGCCTGCAAGCGGGCAGTTTCCGCCATGTTTCGTTCTCCTGTAACTCGGTCGCTAGGTGCGCTGAATCGCGCCCAAGCGCGATGGATATGCTGTTTTTATCAGATAGTAGGCCCTAAAATTTGCACTGTCAATTGTCGCCGATGCTTGCTGTAGGTGCTTGACACCCGTGAAAATTGAACGGCGACCAACCGCTATCTACTGGTGCGGAATAACCGGTAACAAGACGTGAGACGGATGCGCTCTGGAGTGCTGCACCGTCTGTTGCGCGCGGCGCATCTCCACGTCCGTGCCGAGGTCGTTGCCGGTGTTGTGGTTTCTGTCGAAGCGCGGAAAATTGGACGAGGACACTTCGATCCTGATCCTGTGCCCCTTCTTAAAGACATTGCCAGTGACGGCGAGATCGATCTCGTACTGGTACGTTTGCCCCGGCTGGAGCAACTTGGGGGAGGTAAACCCTTCGCGATAGCGCGCCCGGACGATGCCATCGCACAAATTCTTGGCGTACCCGCTAATTGACACATCTACCAGTTTAGCAGTCCAGTCGGTATCTAGCCCGTCTGTAGCCGCATATAGAACAACCTTGATCGGCCCTGTCACTTCGAGGTCAGCTTCCAAAGGCTCGCTAGTGTAACAAAGCACGTCGGACCTCATCTCCACATCGCGCTGGTCGTACGGCCCCCAAGGCACAATGTGGGGCGAGCAACAGTTGTTGCCGCCCACAGTCTGCACGGGAAAATCGGGATCGTACACAAAGTGATCCGCCGGCTCGTCATCCGGCTCCTCCGGCGCTAGACGGCCGTCGCCCAACAGCGTGTTGGCGTTGCCAGCAGAGTGCAGATACCACTTCTGCCAGTCGGTCCTAGCCAGCGGCCATTCGCGCTCGTCTCTCCATTCATTAATGCCCATTATGAAGAGCCGCAGCGGAGCCTCGCCGACGATGCCGTTGTCAATGCCCTTCAACCAATAATCAAACCAACGCAACTCCAAGTCTTCCAAGTCGTACAGCGAGTTCGATCCGAAATCGATGTCGCCCGTCTTGGTAGAAACACTGAGCGCGTGCGGCCAAGGACCGACGATGAGTTGACTTTGCCTAGCTTCGGGCGTCCGCCCATGCAGCCTTAGACCGTTGAAGTTGATAAAGGTGTTGTGAGAGTAGAGATCGTACCAGCCTCCCATTATCAGGGCAGGGGCCGCGATTTCGCCCCACTTGTTTTCGACGTTGACCGAGTCCCAGTAGGAGTCGTATTCAGTGTGCGTCACCCAATCCCGCCAAAACTGTAGGGTTCGGCCCGCCTGTTGATCCATGTCGATGAGGGGGATCGAGCGAAAGGCCTCCGTCCAGTTGTGGTATTCAATGCTCTGGGCGGTGCGGCCATTGGTCCGCATCCCCCACGTGAGAGCGACGTTGAGCTGGAACGCTCCGCCGGGGTGTATTAGGCCCGAATACAGATCGCCGCACATGACCCTTGGTGCTATGCACGTCAGATACTGACTGCGGTGCGGCGCGCTCTGCCACTGCACCCATCCGAGGTACGAGCCTCCAGCCATGCCGATCTTGCCGTCGCTCCACTCCTGCTGGCCAATCCATTCCTGCGTATCAAAACCGTCTGGGCCGTGGCCGAACAACGCGTAGTGAACGCCGTCGGAGTCCCAGCGCCCCCGCACGTCTTGGATGACGCAGGCATAGCCGTTATTGGCCAGCCGCATGGCCTTCTCGATCAGGAGCGATGTGTTGTTGTCGTACGGCGTGCGCATCAGCACGGTCGGGAACCTACCCGATGCCTTCGGCAGATAGATGTCGGAAGAAAGATCGACGCCATCCCGCATAGGCATTCGGATGTTCAATCTCATATCGACTGCGTAGTTTGGCTGCATAGTTGGTAGCCTCGCCCTACTGGTTGCGAATCGCCTCGATTTTGGCGTCGCGCTCGGCAAAGAGTTCGTTGCGCACTTTGCTCATTTGCTCCTTCACTTGGCGGCGCGCTTCGACAAGGGCCTGCGGATCTGCACCCGTGGCCTGCTCTAGCTGCCCCTTGAGCGCGATCTCCTGCTCGGCCCACTTGGCCTCGTACTGCTTGCGCACCTCGTCGATGGCCTCTTTCTGCTCGTCCGTCAGCTTAATCCCTTCTGCGCCCCCGACCGCGGCGTCGGCCTTTTCCATGGCCAGTTCCAGTGCCGATTTCATGGCAAACTCTCCTGTGTTGACATCGCCCGACAACGGCCTTAACATCGCAAAAAAGATAGAGGCTGGCCGCAATCGCGACAAATTGCGTCGTCCGCCCTCTACTATCCCACTCACCACGTCAAAAGGAGCCCCATGTCCAAACAGTGGAAAGTCTATCTATCCGGCGAGATTCACAGCGACTGGCGCGAGCGCATCGTCCAAGCAGCCAGCGACCTGCCGGTCGAGTTCACCGCTCCGGTCACCGATCACGCGGCCAGCGACAACTGCGGCGTCGATATTCTCGGGCCGGAGGAAAGCAGCTTTTGGAAGGATCGCAAAGGCGCGCAGCTCAACGCCATCCGCACCCGCACCCTAATCCGCGATGCCGACGTGGTGGTGGTGCGCTTCGGCGATCAGTACCGCCAGTGGAATGCGGCTTTTGACGCGGGGTTTGCCGCCGCCTGCAACAAGCCACTGATCGTCCTCCACCCGCCTGAGTTACAACACGCGCTCAAGGAGGTGGATGCGGCCGCACTCGCCGTGGCCGATGCGCCCGAGCAAGTCGCGGACATACTGCGCTACGTCATCGAAAAGTAATCAGCGCAGCAAAATCATCTTGTGCTGCGCGCGGTAGGAATCGGCTTTGAGCGCGTAGAAATAGAGGCCGCTCCGGTAGCCGGTCGCGTCCCACTCCACCTCGTGTCGCCCTGACGGCATCCGCCTCTCCACCAGCCGCGCGACCTCTTGCCCCAAGACGTTGTACACCGTTAGCTGCACTAAGCCGGCAACAGGCAAATCAAAGCGGATTTTAGTCGTCGGATTGAACGGATTGGGAGCGTTGGGGTGCAAGGCATAGCGCTCGGGACGCGGCTGCACCCCCTTTTGCGCTTCGACGTGCTGGTCAGCGCTCAGTTCCAGAGTCCCCTCACCCGCTAGCTCCAACACGAGCAGGTCGCCTTCGACGACTGTACTCCGCCATGCGCCACCGAGGAAGCGGGCCGCAGTCCACTCGTTCCCCAAATGGGGCATTTTTAACTGATAGCCCGCGTCGGGACCGCGCACGAAACCCGCATAGTCGTCTCGCTCCATACTCACGTCTATCGCTTCACTGGCGCGGAACACCGTCTCTCCGTCGGCCAAAAGATAGGTCGCGTCTTGCGCTACAAAGCGGGTAAGCTGCCCATCGACATAGCGGACATAGCCAAAGTGGGCGTCGCTGACCAAGTGCGCATCCGGCCCGGATACAGCGGCCTCAGACGCATTGCCGCTGCGGAGCCAAGCCAAATCCCGCACCCCGACCAACGCCACCAAAGCCGCCTCAGCGCCTTGTGCGGATACAGTCTCAAACGCCGGCTTGGCCTCCCTAATCGCCCTCGGATACAATACCGCTAGGTACCTCCCATCAACGCCCTCTTGCTGCACCCGCAACACCGCGTGGGTCTGCTCTTGGCGGTAATCAAAGGAGTGGATCGCCTCGCTCTCAAGCGCGACCCGGCCGGGCTGGTCGGGCAAAAACGCCAGCAACTCGGCCTTGTCCCGCGTCCAACGCGCCAAGTTGCCCACACGGACATACGCGCCGCCGCTGGTGCCCCCGCCATTGCCGTGCAGCCGCCACTCGTAGGCGTGGCGACGGCCCGCATCGTCGATCTCGTCAGCCACGAAGAAGTACCTGTGGTCGGCAAAAAAGACCCGCCGCCTCAACTCGACACCCCGGTAAGCAGCGCGGACTTCCGCATAATCGCCAGCGGCACTCGTGAAAAATCCCTCGATAAAAGCGTCATTGCGGTCGCCGATGGTCCCTATCACGGGCAAGATCCGGCGCGGCGGCCCCTTGCCATCGACCAACACCACGTTGTGATTGCGGCCTTTGTTGACCTTGTCGTGGTTGTCAAAATTGATGTAGCCCGCGTCCACGGCCAGCATCTCGCCACCAGCGTAGAGCACAAAGCTGGTCCCGTCGGGATGCTCGTGCGCGAACCCGTGCTCGCGTGCCGTGCCGTTTTCGCCTCGCAAGAGCATGTACGTAGCCGCGGCCGACCAGTCGCTGCGGAAGACGGCGTCGCCAGCCCCCGGCATAAAAACCGACGGGCCATGCGTCGGCTCTTGCGCGGGCACGCTGTCGTCGTACAGGGCGATGGCGTCCATCTCGGAAAACTGGCGCACGTACAGGCCGCGCTCGTTGTTCTCCCAGTCCCAGCGATGCACCCCGCCATTGGCTTGCACGGCCGCTAGGTAATGCCCATAGAAATCGTCTAAGTGACCGTCGTCGATGTTAGGCCGCCGGCCATTGGGCAGCCGCAGATTCAGAGACCACTCGTGCATCTTCTCGATCTTAGGATCGGCAAACAAGTCCAAGCCGGTGCGATTCTTGAGCGCGAACAAGTAGGGCAAATAGACATCCGCGGCGTAGCGGCTGTAGAACGGCCCCTCCGCGTACCCCCCGTCCCTCCCTTCAATCTGGAAGTCGAGGCTGCTGGTGACCATCTCCAAGGCGCGATCCGCCCACTCCTGCGGCGTACCTTCGCCGTTGGTGTAATCGCTCAAGGCCATGGCCGCCAGCCCGAGGCCACCGTACGCGCGGATGTGCCAGTTGTCGAGATGCGGAGTCTCGTGCAAGCGAATTTTGACCGGGAACAGCCCAAACCCCACCTCGCCAATCACAATGCCCTTCCACAGGCGGTCGGCTTCCTCGCCGAGGATCGACCGCATCTCCTGCAGGGCCTGGGGGTCGTTGGCCGCAGCATAGGAGTGCAGGACGTCGTACGCCACGGCGTACTGGGCCACGACCTCGCCCTCGTTGTGCGGCTCGCCCAAATCGCCTCCTCGCGGCGGGAACGCCACCCCCTGCATCACTTCCAACGCGCGCTCGGCAAACGCGGCATTATCAGTCATCAGCCAAGCGAAGGCGAGGGACTTGGCGTAGCGAACCTCAGCGCGCTCGTCAACCAAGGTCGCCGGGGTGTTTCGCGCCCGCTGCAACACAATCTGCCACCACGAGGCATACGGTTCGCGCTGGATGCGCTCTTTGAGTAGGGGAATATCTGCGGCGGCAAAAAGCAGGCCCGGATGCTCTTCAGCAGACAGCGTCTGCGCAGCAGCACCCACAGGCGCGAGGACCAAGACGGCGCAAAGGGCCAAGGCGAGCATGCGGCCCTCTAAAAAACGCGGCGCAAATCAAAGCCCCACAGCAGCCCCAAGGTGACGTAGCCCTCGCCGACTAGAATCTTGAAGCTGCCGACGGTGCGGCCTGGCGCATCGAAAAACATCCCCAAGGTGCCATACGCCGTCGCTGGGTCTAGATAGCGATAGCCCGCTCCGGCAAACAGCTTGCCCGGTCGGCCGGCAATCCACACCTCGTCGAGGACAATATAGGCCAGATCTCCACTGAGCGAGCGCAGCCAATCCGTGCCGCCCGAGCAGCGGTAATCCGCCACGCGGTATCCAGTCCGCGTATCAAAGCAGTAGGTACGGTTGGGATAGGGCCGGAAGTAACGCGGATCGTAATCGTCGCCTTCGTGAAAGCTCACATCGAGCGCATTGACCGAGCCGATGAGGCGCAAGCGGTTGAAAACCGCCCTAAACCCCAAGGGAACGCGCACGCCCGCGCCGCGATGATCCAAGTTGATGAAACCCAAGCCTACTGCAGCATAGTACCCGTCGCGCTTCCGCTTGGGCACCTCCTCGGGCACAGCGTCTTGGATGCGCACGGCCTCGGCCCCACTCGCCCACAGCAAGCCGATCCAGATGAGGTGTATGTATGCGCGCTGTATCACCTGTTTGTCCTCTACCTATACAATGATAGATACCGTTCTTTACAGTATATAAATGAGACGACTGATGTTCAACGTCACGGCATCAGTGCGGAGGTTGAAAAAAATCTAGTTTGTAAACGGCGTTGTGGTGCATCATCTAGGTCGCGGACGACACAGCGATTTGAATAAGGGTTAAAGGAATTCTTAAATTTTAGCTTACTTAATGCTTCCACAAATTGCACTGGGTTCATGCCCTATTCTCCATCAAAAGCACAGTCGTCCCTCTCCTTGCCCTATCTACTGCGCCCCGTATTTTACCCTACATGATCCGCAAGATACAGCCCACTGCCATCGCCCTGCTCTTGGCGACCCATGCCAGTTGTCAGGCCCCGTCTGACGACGATGCTAAACCCGCTGTCTTCCAGCCGCAAAAGCCCGCTGAGATTCCCACGTATTCCTACCGAGTCATCTGCGCCTTCCCGCACGACCCCACAGCCTTCACCCAAGGGCTGCTCTACAACGACGGCTTTCTCTACGAAAGCACCGGCCAGTACGGCCAGTCGTCCTTGCGCAAAGTCGAACTCAAAACAGGGGCGGTCTTGCAACTCCACCAGCTAGACGACCGCTTCTTCGCCGAGGGTCTCGCCCTCTTTGGCAATCGCCTCCTCCAGCTAACCTGGCGATCCAACAAGGGCTTTGCCTATCGTCTCGATTCTTTTGAGCCGCTAGCGGAGTTCACCTATCCCACCGAGGGCTGGGGACTGACGTACGACGGCGAACTACTCGTTATGAGCGATGGCAGTTCGACGCTGTACTTCCGCGACCCCTTTACCTTTGCCGAGGTCAGCCGAATCACCGTTGCGGCCCACGACAAACCCGTATCTCAGCTCAACGAACTCGAATGGATCGCCGACGAGGTCTTTGCCAATATCTGGCAGACCGACACCATCGCCCGCATCAATCCGGCGACCGGCCAAGTCTCAGGCTGGATAGACCTGACCGGGCTGTTGAGCGACGCAGACCGCCGTGGCTCTAACGCCGAGGTGCTCAATGGCATTGCCTACGACCCCGAGGGCGAGCGGCTCTTTGTCACCGGCAAGTGGTGGCCCAAGCTCTACCAAATCGAACTCATATCCCCTTCACCGAAAGGTACACCATGACCCAAGACCGCGTCCCCGTGTGCATCGCCGTGCTCACGGTCTCCGACACCCGCGACGAAGCAACCGACAAGTCCGGCAAGCTGCTAGTCGAACGCCTCGAAGCGGCCGGCCACGTCCTGCACGAAAAGCAAATCCTGCCCGACGACATCTATCAACTCCGCGCCCAAGTCTCGCAGTGGATCGCCGAGCCCCGCGTCCAAGCCATCGTCACCACCGGCGGCACCGGCCTCACGGGCCGCGACGGCACGCCCGAGGCCGTCAGCGTGCTCTTCGACAAAGAGATCGAGGGCTTTGGCGAGGTCTTCCGCGTGCTCTCCTACGAGGAAATCGGCACTGCGACTTTGCAGTCCCGCTGCGTGGCCGGAGTCGCCAACAGCACCTACATCTTCTGCCTGCCCGGCTCCTCGGGAGCGTGCGCCACTGGCTGGGACAAGCTCATCGGGCCGCAGCTAGATTCCACCAACCAGCCCTGTAACCTCGTCGATCTGATGCCGAGATTGTCCGAAATTTGACGAGAGAAACTGCGCGCCTAGCTCAGTTCAAGAAGTTCTTGAGGAATTGCCCGGTGTACGAATCGCTCACTTCGGCGAGTTCTTCCGGGGTGCCCTGTCCGACGATCTGGCCGCCGTTGTGGCCGCCCTCGGGACCTAAGTCGATGATGTAGTCCGCGGTCTTGATGACGTCGAGGTGGTGCTCGATGACCAAGACCGTATGACCGGCTTCGACTAGGCGGTTGAGGCTGTCGAGCAGGCGCTGAATATCTGCTAGGTGCAGCCCAGTGGTAGGCTCGTCGAGCAGATAGAGGTTGCTCTTGCCGCGCTTGAGTTTGCCCAACTCGTCGGCCAGCTTGACGCGCTGGGCCTCGCCGCCCGACAGCAGGGGGGCCGGGTGGCCAATTTGCAAATAACCCAGCCCCAAATCGTTGAGTACGCCTAGCTTGTGGGCGATGAGCCGGTGGTCGGCGAAGAAATCTACCCCATCCTCTATGGTCATCGCCAAGACCTCGGCGATGTTCTTACCTTGATAGGTAACGTCGAGCGTGTCCTGATTGTAGCGCGCGCCCTTGCAGGTGGGGCAGGGCACCTCCACGTCGGCCATCAGGTGTAGCTTGGTGGTGACCGTGCCCTCGCCACCGCACTCCTCACAGCGGCCTCCCTTGACGTTGAAGCTAAAGCGCGAGGCCGTATAGCGGCGCTTCTTGGCCTCGGGCGTCTCGGCGAAGAGGCGGCGGATGTTGTCGTAGAAACCAATGTACGTGGCTGGGTTGGACCGGGGCGAGCGGCCGATGGGGGATTGGTCGATGTTGATCACATCGCTTACGTGCTCGATCCCGTCGAGGCGGTCGTGCGCGCCCGACAGCACGCGGCTGTCGTGGAAGATGGAGTAGAGCTTCTTGTAGAGAATGTCGTGGACGAGCGTGCTCTTGCCAGAGCCAGAGGCCCCACTGACACAAACGAAGACTCCCAAGGGAATTTTGACGTCGAGGTCGTCGAGGTTGTTGGCGCGGGCACCTCGAACATGCAGGTTGCAGCCGTTGAGCGGGCGGCGCTCAACCGGCACGTCAATGCGCTGGCGGCCCGTGAGAAACTGGCCAGTCAGAGAGTCTGGATTCTTTAATATCTGGCGAATGGTGCCCTCGGCAGCGATGCGGCCGCCGTGCACGCCCGGGCCGGGGCCGAGCTCGATGACGTGATCGGCCGCCCGAATGGTCTCCTCGTCGTGCTCCACCACAATGACCGTATTGCCGACATCGCGCAGGCGGCGCAGCGTCTCAATCATCTTGACGTTGTCTTTGGGATGGAGGCCAATGGAAGGCTCGTCGAGCACGTAGAGCATGCCCATCAGGCCAGAGCCGATCTGCGTAGAAAGGCGAATGCGCTGGGCCTCGCCGCCGGACAGGGTCCCCGCCCGGCGCGTGAGGCTGAGGTAATCCAAGCCAATGCCCATGATGAGGTCTAGCCGCAGCACCAACTCGCGCACGATCTGCTGGCCGGCCTGCTTCCTCTGCACGGGCATAGGAACGTCCTTGAAAAAATCGCGCAACTCTTGCAGGTGTATCTCGCACAGGTCGTGGATGGTGCGGCCAGCCACGGTGACGAGCATGCGCGTGGCTTTGAGGCGCGTGCCGCCGCAGTCCGGGCAGTCGTACTCGACCATGACCTTGCGCAGGTAGTCCTCCATCCCCGAATGCGCCACCCCTTGGCGGCGGTAGCGGCGGTAGCGGCGCTCGATTTGGTTGATGACCCCATCGAAAGCAACCTTGCGCCCTTTGTAGCGCCGGCCCTCAGTCGCGCCCGGCGGCAGGACAATAGTGAAGCGCTTGCCTTTGGTGCCGTAGAACAGCACATCCACGATGCGGTCGGACAGCTCGGCAAAGGGCGTGTCCAAGTCGAAGCCGTAGTGCTGGGCCAAACTGTAGAAGATGCGGCCGCCCCACCCATTGCGGTCGCAGTTAATCGCCTCGCGCACAAAGGCACCGTCGAGAATACTCCGGCTCTTGTCGGGCACCAGCAGATCGGGATGGACCTGTAGATAGGTGCCCAAGCCCGAACAGGTGACGCAGGCCGAGAGCGGCTCGTTGAAGGTGAAGTACCCCTGAGTCAACTCGGCCATGCTGAGGCGGTGCTCGGGGCAGCCGAAGCCTTCGTAGAAGGCCGCGACCTCTTGTTCTGAAGCGATTTCAGGATTTAGCAAGTGGAAGCTGAGAAAGTTCTCGCCCACCACTAGGCCGTGCTCAATGGAAGCGAGGAGTTGCTTTTGCAGGTCGCCGCGGATGACAAAGCGGTCGATGACTGCCTCGATGTGGAAATCCTCGTTCTCGTCGAGCTCGAGCTCCTCGCTCAGGTCGCATAGCTCGCCATCGATGCGCACCCGCCGATAGCCCTTGGTGCGAATGTCGTCAAAGAGAAATGCGTAGTCCTCGCCGTAGATCTTGAACACCGGCGCGCGGATTTCCACCTCAGCCCCGTCCGGCAAGGACAGCAAGTGCTCGGCCATCTGATAAGGCGTGCGGTAGGCGATCGGGCGGCGGCAATAGGGACAGTGAGCTTGCCCCACCGTGGAGTAGAGCATCCGCAGATATTCGTACAAATCGGTCATAGTGCCGACGGTCGAGCGCGGATTATTGAAGATGGTCTTCTGCTCAATGGAAATGACCGGCGAAAGCCCAGTGACAAAATCGACATCCGGCTTCTTCATCTGCTCGACGAAGCGCTTGGCATAGGTGGACATGGACTCCATGAAGCGTCGCTGGCCCTCGGCGTACACCGTGTCGAAGGCGAGCGACGATTTGCCTGAGCCGCTGATGCCGGTGATGACGACTAGTTTATCGCGTGGGATGCTGACGTCGATGTTTTGCAGGTTGTTCTCGCGCGCGCCTTTAATGGCGATCGAATCTCGTATAGCCATAGTGTGTCCTATTCCGCTAGTGCAGTCCCCAATTCGTAATCCCTAATTCCTAATTCACGCTAGTGCAGCCCCCAATCGGCCCCGTCGTCGTCATAGTAATAAGCCGCTTCCTGCATCTCTACGCGGCTCTTTTCGGTGAGGCGCAGCGGCGCTGACATCTTTTGCAGCAGGCCCTTTTCAACCAGCCACTCGCAGGCGAAGTCTGCGCCTTCCATCTTGAAATGCTCCTCTATTTCCGACACCGTGCGCATGGACTCGGCCTCCTCCAAATAGTCGAGTAGAGGCCGGAACAGATCCCAGAGGTGGTCGTTGAGGTAGGTCTCTACGCGCTGAAGGGCTGCCTTGAGGGTGCGGGCGTTTTTGGGAGCGGCGATGAGATCCGTGTAGATGGCGTTGAAGAACTCGGGATTGAAGGCGAGGGCTTGGTGAATGACCTCGCGGCCCGGGGCTTGGCCGTTGAGGATGCACTCGACGCTGGCGAGCTGGTCGGCCACGTTGAGCAGCCACAGGAAGCTGTAGTTGTAGTCCTTCTTCACCTGGTACCACTTCTGGGCTTTGGCCAAGGTGGCCAACAGCGGCAGGGCGCGCCGCAGCAACTGGTAGTCGCGGTCGCGCGCGCCAATGCGCTCAGCGTCTTTGTACCACGCGGCAATGGACTCGTCCTTGGAGAACAGGAGGGTGCTGTGAGCGAAGGTAAAGTCGAGCCAACCACCCTGGCGCGAACCTTCTATGTTCAACTGGAAGCGCTTGCGCGGGATGAGATTGGCGTGGATGATGACGCCTTCTTCGGTGAGGCAGTGGTCCTCGTAGCGCCGCACTCTGGGATCGTCGGCCATGACGATCCACAAGTCGATGTCGGACTTCTCCCAAACTTGATCGTACGCATAGGAGCCATAGACGATGGCGGCCAAGACCGTGCGGTCTTGCTGGAGCTTTTGGGTCAAGGCGTCGAGCGCCCGGCGATAGCGCTCTTGGACGCCCTGTTGCGACCGAGACATGGCAGTTCCTGACGAGGAGATCTAACGTGCGAGCAGCACAAACTATACTGAACATACGTGTAGCTGTCAAGCTGCCGTGCGGCCTAACTATGGGGTGTCTTCTGGGCGTCCGTGAACCGCTATATATAAGGATAGAGAAGCTGTTTTTCTGAGAGCCGTCCGCTTTCGAGAGCAGGCTGTTTTTTGTTGACAATAAGGGAATAGCCGTTCTATTCTTATCCCCGCTTTTGAACCTATTTTCACAAAATTTCTCTGATCATCTTGGGCTTCTTGAGATATAGGGAACCTCCCTGCTGACGATCACTCAAGAAATGCCCTCATCCAATATGGGGCACACTCCGACCGACCCACTCCAATGCCACTACCCGGAGCCGAACTCGCCCACATCGTAAGAAGGAGAGAATTCGTCATGAAGTCTAAAATTCGCTTGATTTCAATAACTGGTAGTCTCGCGCTAGCTGCAAGCGCATTAATTGCCTCCGAGGCAACCTACTTCGTCAAGTTAGAGCGTGAAAACCTCCGTTCTACCCCGAATGGCGATCGGATTGGACAATTACTTCAAAAGGCAGAAGTCAAGGTAATAGAAGAAAAGGGCGACTGGTGCAAAGTAACGGTGACAGCTTGGATTCCGAAAGCCTCACTTACAACAGACCCGAGTACCATCCAAGCTGCACACCGGGATGAGAAACCTGCTGGTAGTGGCTTTTTCTTCAGCAATGTATCAATCTCTACGGGAATGCTCGGAACCCAATGTCTTGGAGAGATGACCAACAATTCGGGCCGCGACTACACGCTTGCCAACTTCATTGTCAGTGTGTATGACGAAAATGACAAGCTCATAGAGACAGCTTACGTCATTATCGGCAACTTCGCTAAGGGCGCTAAAAAGAGCTTTGAGACGTTATTGATTAATTCACAGGCAAGTCAGATCGCCTCGTACAAAATTCAATTTGAGAATGGACTGTAAGTAGATTAAGCCGTTCGCATCTTCCAATCGAAGACGATCGGTTAAATTACTTGCAGCCGATAAAAAAGGTACCGGACTCGCTCTTCGTTGCCTTAGAGGCGGGCTAAAAACGGCGGAGGACAAAGGCCGTTAAGGAATTTTAAGACGGCTTCAGAAACCATATGAGCCGCCAATGAGCATTATTCTATCGATAGGGTGCCTTTTAGCAGGCTCGATTCTCTATATTCTTTTTCGACCAACAACTCTGCTTATGTTTCATTGGTCTGAATGGATTGGTCTGGAAGAATCAATTGGAGTTATGCGTACTTGGGTAAATAAGGGATTCCGTCCAGAATAATCACTTCAACAGTTCCCAGTCCTCTTCTGCTACCGGTTCCGTCGGATCCAGAATGTGTCGCACCCGATACAGTCGCAGCCGGTGTCGCCCCGTCCGCCCTGCTGTGCTCGGCCTTGGCATGGATCTTGCCTGTTTGATACAGAGGGTTTTCGCGCTGTATATTGGTTAGCAAGCCGGAGGGTTGATAATGAGTGAGTCCCAGCCACAGCGTCCATATCCGTTAGACCACGAAGGCCGCATCGCCCGGCTAGAGGGCATTGTCGAGCAAATCGACGTCCGCTTAGGCCGCATCGAGACCAAGCTCGACGTCACCGACGCCAAAATTGACGCTACCCGAGAGGTGCTGGAAAGCAAAATCGACGCCAATGATGCCAAAATTGACGCCACCCGTGAGGCGCTGGAAAGCAAAATCGACGCCAATGATGCCAAAATTGACGCCACCCGTGAGGCGCTGGAAGGTAAAATCGACGCCACCCGCAATTCGCTGG
>VXML01000097.1 GCA_009841115.1 Gemmatimonadota bacterium
CGGGTGGGGCGGGCGGCTCTATTACACTGGGTCGTTGGGTCTCGGGTGCAAAGGGGTTGCTGCAGGCGCTCAAGGCGAGGAAGCCGCAAAAGCTCAAGAGAGTGAAAAATTTCACGATCGTACCTCCAGATCGGGGTCGTGCAATGGATTTATATTAAGATACAAATCAGCGGGGCGATTATCAAAGAAACGCGCCGAGCGTTCACTGCGAAAAGAGCGCTCGCAGCTCCCCCAGAGAGAACTTCGCCGAAGCTCGGTCGCGCTGGTCTTGCCAAACCGCGATTGACCACACGGGATTTTCCACCGTAGGCGTCACCAACTCGATTGTCGCAAGGCCCTTGATGCCGATTGTTGCCACAGAGTCGGCCTCGGCCGCGCCAATTATCTCGACGAATTCGGCTTCATAGGGGAAGATGAATATCTCGCGCAGTTCGTCGTCGGACGGGATGCGCTCGTCCAAGGACGATCTGAACCAGCGCGTAAAGTGCGCGCTGAGGATCCGCTCTGACGAGAGAATGATGCGGGAGAAATTGCGCTCTTCAGCCGACCCCCAAAGGGTATCGCGGTCAACAGCGTAAACTTCTGGATATAGCTGCACATCCTCGGGGTCGGGGATGAAGACAAAGTCCTCGGTAAACTGCTCCATGTACTGTTGAGGGCTGCGGAACTCGGGCTGGGCTTGGAAGATAGAAATGAGATTGGCCAGCACGGCTTCGGGGCGCGTGCGCTCGCGCAGGAAGAGTTGTGGTCCGCTGGGGCAGTCGGGAATCTGGGTCGATAGCGGGGTCTTAGGGTCGGGGCGCTCCTCGACCGCGTCGGCGCAATGGGGAAAGAGCTCGATACTCGTGTCGGGCGCGCAGCGACAATCCACTTGTTCGCTGTCGCCGATAGCGCAGCCAACCAACAGTGCCGCGAGTAGAAATGTTCGGAGCGAGATCATGGCACGGTTCAGTAGGTGACAAAAGGCACGGGAGCGAAACAGACGACAAAGACCAGCAGACAGAGGTAGCCGACGAAGTACCGGCCGCGGTCCAGCGCGATAAAGGGATCGTAGGGGGCCGGGTGGTCTTTGCCAAAAAGCGCGAGGAAAAACGCCAGCGCTAGCCACCCTGGCCATCCTTGAGGCCATCCCCACACCAGCGCTAGGACTCCATAAAGCCCCAAGGCCAACAACGCGACGTAGGCCGTGCGGGCGATCTGCCGGTGCCGGGGGCCAAAGAGCGCGTACGCGATATGGCCGCCATCGAGCTGGCCGATGGGAAAGAGGTTAAAGGCCGTGATAAACAGCCCGACCCAACCGGCAAAAGCCACCGGGTCTAGGAGGACCATTTGGTCCGGCCCAATGGCGGGCAAGACGAGCGCGGCGATGCCGGAAAAGAGCAAGGGTGCCCCCAATTCGATGGGGGCAGCATGAAAGTACTCGGCTGAAACCACGGTCGAGCGCGAAAGCCCAGCGAAGCAGGCTGCTAGGGCGACGACAAAGCCCGCTAAAGGACCAGCGGCACCAATGTCGAGAAGGGCGCGCTTGTTGGGGATGGGGGAGCGAATTTTGATGACTGCACCCAAGGTGCCGAGGAAAGAAACATAGGGCAGGGGAAGAAAATAGGGCAACGAGGCCCTGACTCCCCAGCGGCGCGCAGCAAAGTAATGGCCGAATTCGTGGACCGTGAGAATAAAGAGCAGAGTCGCGGCAAAAGGGAGGCCCTCGACGAGGTGGACCAAGGCTGCGAGGCTGGTCAGCGGATCAACGCCTTGCTGCATGGCACCAGCGGTCGCAGTCGAAGCAATGGTACAGAAAAACAGCAGCAGGTGAACCCACAAGCGCGAGGAGTTGGCGTGCTGTACCGGGACCGGAGGAGAGGTCGGAGTTGGCGGAGTTGGTGGGGCTGGCGGCACCACCGGCGACACTGTTTTGCGCCAGAAATTCAAGGGGTTGCACTTTCCAACTGGAGACTGAGCCAGTGCGCGTCGCCCAAGCCCGAGCCAAAAGGCACATAGGCGTAGTCGATGACCCACTGCTTGGCCGCGAGACCCACTCCGGCTGAGAGGCTGCGGTTTTCAGTGGTCTGATAGCCGGCGCGCAGGCGTAGGTGCTCGCCGCCCCGGTACTCGCCGCCCAGATGCAGCGTGAGGTCGTCGCCGCGCACCTTTTGCGCTTCGACGGCTACGAGCAGGTCTGCGCGACCGACGTAAGCAGCACCGAAACGAGCTTCTAAAGGCAGGTCCGTCTCCCGTTGATCGAGGCGGTTCATGCGGCCCAAGTTGCGCACCGTAGCCCCCAAGCGCAAGCTGGCTGAAATGTCGCGCATCAGCCCGAGGTCGGCAGCTAAGCCGCTGGCGTTTTGGGTGAAAATGGCTTGGTGGATGAATTTTAGCTGCAAGCCGAGGCGCGTCTGTTCCATCTGGCGGGCGTAGCTCAGGCCAACCGCTCCCTCGTACACGCCGAAGTGCCCCAGCGGCTCAGCCGAGGGCCCGGTGCGACGCTCTAGGTCGTTGGCCTGCCACAGTTGAGCGGAAAGCCCCCAAGTGCCGCGGCCGCGGGCTTGCGTCAGGTGCAAGTGGTTTTGGCGGATGTGCTGGATCGAGGCTTGGTGGTTAAAGGCGACGCTGCGTCCACGCGATTGCCGCGCTGCCGGATTGAGGGCTTGGGCGGCAAACAGGGCAGTCTCCGCGCCAGCCAAGCCCGCAGCGCGGGCCCCGCCGCCTTGGCGCAGCGCGGGTAGGCCGACGGCAGCGAGGGCCGTGGGCAGCGTTAAAAGCGCAATCAATAAGAGAGCCATCACTTGTCAGAACGCCAGCGCCAGACCCACGGTTGTGCGGCCCCCAGCGCCGAGGGGATCGAATAAATAAGCGTATTGAAACTGCACGGTTTCGCGCCGCGCCGGGCGCAAGGTCAACCCCGTCGAGAGTTGGCCACCGTCTTCGGCCCCGAGGCGGTGCAGGCCGCCGCGCACCTCAAGCAACGCACTTAGCTGCCACTCGGCCCCCAGATTGACGCTCTGTTCCCCGTCGTCGCGCACCTCGGCAGCCAACAACAGGACGTCCAAAAGCCGCTGTGACGCGCCAAAGACGAGGATGCGCGGCAGGGCATTCTCGGTGGCATTCGACCGCTGATCGGCGTGGCGCACCTTCCAGGCGAGGTTGGTGCTGAGATTGGATATGCCGGCCCCGAGCCAAGTGTGCTCAGCCGCGCGGAACTGCACCCCCAAGTCGAAGCCGCTGCCGTTGGCCGTGGCCGTGGGAGTTGAGGGAACATCAATGCTCTGTCTGAGGACTTTAACGGCCAAACCAACCGCTAGGCGAGACCCAAGGGAACGGCCTATGCCAAAGATAAAAGCATTGGCTCGGTCCTCAATCGTCCCAGTGTGCTGGCCGCTAGCGGTGCGGCCCTTGATCCCGCCGACTGCGGCATGGGACCAAGCAAAGCCAAAGCCCATGTCGCCGCGCACGTTGAGCGCAGCCGCCGCACTGCCTTGCCGCCGCCCCAGCGAGAGCGACTGAATGGAGGTCTCTAGGGTCTTGCCGCGCAAGCGGGCGAGGCCAGCCGGATTCCAGTAGGGGGACGACGCATCGTCGGCCGCGGCGACAAAGGCTCCCAGCCCTAGGCCGCGGGCACCCAGCCCTGTTCTGAGAAAGGCGGCGGCAAAGTCGGCCCCGTGCGCGGCGGAGGCCGCGAGCAATAGCGCGAAGAGCGTTTTCAATCGAGCACCACCACTCTGCCAAAGGCCTGTTGACCGGTGTTTAGGGCAATGCGATAAAAGTACGTGCCGTTGGCCACTATTTGGCCGTCTTGATCGAGGCCATCCCAGAGGATGCGGTGATCGACGCCGCCGGTAAAGGACGCGTCCGTTGCAAGGTCGCGGACTAGGCCGCTGGCAAAGTCGTAGATCGCCACGGAGACTTCTGCGTCGCGCGACAGACTAAAGACGATGGTCGTGGTTTCGCGCGAGGGGGCGAAAGGATTGGGTGCTGCGTACGCGAGCGCCGTGCTGTCGGGCACGCCTCCGGTGCTGACGAAGGTCCTATCGTCGAGCGTGCGCGTGCGAACTAGGTCGCGGATGACGCGCCAAGTGTTCCCTTCGTCTTGGGAGCGCCCGAGGCCGTGTTCGGCCCCCGCCCAGAGCACATCATCCACCGCTGCAAGCCCGACGAAGGTGCCGGTCAGGGGCTGTCCATCGACGACTTCTATGGCGTCCCAGACGCGCTCGGAGTCGGTCGGCAGAGTTGGATCTGGGCTAGCTAGCAGCCCTTGGTCGGTACCAGCCCAGACAAAATTGGGGGTAAAAGCAAAATCCCAAGCAAACGTCGGCCCGGTGTGGCCCCAGGTCTGACCGAGGTCGCGGCTGACGCTGATGGCTTGGGTTTGGCCGGGCGATGTGGTGGTATTGGTGCCCGCCCAGATGGCCGTGGTGCCGTCGGGCAGTACTTGGCGTTCGAGGGCGACGACCCAGTTGCCAGCCGGATGGCTTGGGAGGGGTGTACCCTCTGCGCCGAGGCGCACTTTGGCATTTTGCCAATGCTGACCTCCGTCAAAGGTGAAGGCGATTCCGCTGGAAGTGCCAATCCACACCGTATCCTCGTAGGCTATCACCGCAAAAGTGCGGTGCAGGAAGGCTTGGCTAGCCAAGCTGTCGGCGGCCGCGCGCAACTGGGCGATGTCGTCTGGGGCGGCGTTTGTGCTGGCGAGGCTATCGGCCACCATCCGCAAGCTGTCGGCCTCCGTTTCTTCGGCGAAGAAGACGATTTCGTCTGCGCCGCCGGGCAAGAAGGGTTCCCAAGTGCGGCCTTGGTCGAGCGAACGCACAGTAGAGCCAGCAAAGAAGGCGGCGTACACGGCTTCCCCGTCGATAGCGATGTCAAAACAAGCATTGAGGATAGTCGTGCCGGGGCTGCGCTCAAAACCGGCCTTAGTGGGATCGAAGATGAACTCGTTGGGAATGTGGTGCCAAGAGTCGCCGCCGTCGTGGGAAAAACTCAATCCGGTGCCCGCTTGGTTCACGCCCTGTCCAGCGATGACCGAATCGACCAAGGTCGCTACCCACACGGTTTCGCCGACCGCGTCGAGGGCGCTGACTGCGCCGCGGCCGAGACCGTTGAGTTCGGTAAAGGTGACCCAATCCGTGGAGTTGAGACCGCTGCTTTGCGCTGGATTGAGCCGCGCCACCCCATTTTCGGTGCCGACCCATAGATAGCGCCCGCTCCAGACGACGTCGCCGATTGAAGTGCCGAAAAGCCCGCGGATAGGCTCGGATGCTTGGTGGAAGCGCTGGGGCCGGAGCGCATGGCCGGGAGATAGATGGGGCGCGAGGACGAGTAGCGAGAAAGAGAAGAGGAGGGTCTGGCGGAAAAAGAAATTGGTCATCAAGCGAGCATTTTTACTGCGGCCAGTGATGGGCCACTCAAGCATAGGTAGCGGCCCGCTCGCGCATAGCCTCGATTACTTCGTAGCCGACTCCGTAGTCGCCGATGCGGGTGCCATCGCTGTCGCCGTGGCTATCGGACCCTCCCGACTTGATTAGGCCGTAGCGGTCGGCGAGTTGGTCGTAGTATTCCATTTGCGCTGGCTGGTGGGACGGGTGGAAGACCTCAATGCCGTCGAGTCCGTAGGCGACTAACTGCTCGATAATGGACTCGGGGAGACTGATGCTGGGGTGGGCGAGTACAGCTACGCCGCCCGTGCGATGGATGAGGGAGATGAGGTCTTGGGCTGCGGAATAGGGCTTAGGCTGAAAGGCCGGCCCGCGATCGCCGATGTAGCGGCTGAAGGCTTCGTCCTTGTCGGCTACTAGGCCGTTTTCCACCATGGCCGCGGCGATGTGCGGCCGCCCGAGGGGGCTGCCGTTAGCTTGGGAGAGCACATCGTCGAGGCTGACGGTCAGCCCCATGCTGTTGAGCGCTTTGACGATCGCGATCCCCCGCTGGTGGCGGGCTTGAAAAGACTTGGCGAGGGTCGTACCGAGTTGATCGTCTTGGTAGTCGATGCAGTAGGCGAGAATGTGTACTTCGCGGTCCCGGATGTGGGCGCTCAGTTCGGTGCCGGGCACCACTTCCATGTGCATACGCTCGCCAGCCGCCGTGGCCTCGGGAACGCCTTGGACCGTATCGTGATCGGTCAAACTCATCGCTTGCAAGCCTGCTTCGCAGGCCTCTTCGACCGCTTCAGTCGGCGTCCGCAACCCGTCGGAACACAGAGAATGGGTGTGGAGATCGGCTAAATTGTAAGACATAAGGTATTTTTATCCTGTAAGAATCCTATTCAAAAGTATAGATGAAAAGGAAAGCCTTTTGCCGTGCTCAATCAAGCCCTATGCCTCCGCCGCGCACCGCGCGCGGCGCGCTACATGGGACTGTTGGAAAGCTCGAGCAGTAGATCGCCAGCGTGGGTTCGCATTTTATCGAGAGCTTGGTCCCTGAGCTGGCGCACTCGCTCGCGCGTGAGGCCCAATTGTATGCCGATTTGCTCCAGTGTCTGGGGCTTTTGGTCGTCGAGGCCGAAATAGGCGCGGACGACTAGGCGCTCGCGTCGGTCCAGCAGGTCGAGGCACGCGTGCAATGTATGAGCAAGCGCGGCGCGCTCATAACTATCGGCTGGATCGGGCGTGCGAGCCGCGAAAGTAGCTATTAGTGGCTCCCTTTCATCGGGGATGGTCGGTGTGTCCATCGAAATATCGGGTTGGGCCATGTAAAGGGCATTATGCGTTCTCTCCAGCGATAATTCAGCGCTGTTGGCGATTTCCTCGGGAGTGGGGTCGCGACCCAGTTTTTGGGCGAGGATACTCGTCCACCGCTCGACTTTTTGCAGGTCATTGACCCGGCTCAATGGCGGGCGGGCAATTTTGCCGTGTTCGGCTAGGGCGCGGAGGATGGCTTGGCGAATCCACCATACCGCATAGGTGATGAACTTAAAACCGCGCGTCTCGTCGAAGCGCTGGACCGCCTCCAGCAGCCCGAGGTTGCCCTCGGAAATCAGCTCCATAAAGGAAAGCCCGCGCCCGTGGTACCCCCGCGCGATGCGGACGACAAAGCGCAAGTTGGCTTCGACCATCTGGTGCATGGCGCGCTCGTCGCCAGCGCGCGCTCTGTGCACCAGTTCGATCTCTCGTTGGCGGCTCAGCGGCTGAAAGTGCTGAATGTCGCGCCAGTAGGACTCGGCTATACCTAGCGAATCGGGGCTGCTTTTTCTCATAAGTAGCCAAAACATCGAAAAGAGAAAATACCGGTTCTTAGGTAAGACGACTGAGGAAGAGCGCGGTTCCAGCCCGGGATCAGGCTGGGGAGAGCAGCGGGCGGAAGCGGTCGTAGGCCGCGTCCCAAGCGGCGGTTTGTTCCGGCTCGTACACAACGGGCGCGAAAGAATGGCGCACGACTTGGCGGATTTCGGCCAGTGAGGACATCTGGCCTAGGCCCATAAGCTGGAGCATTAAATTGCCGATGGCCGTGGCTTCGAGCGGCCCGGCGACGACCGGGCGACCGGTAGCCGAGGCGGTAAACTGGCAGAGCAGGTGGTTTTGGATCCCGCCGCCGACGATGTGAATGCATTCGAGGCGGCGGCTGAGAATGGTCTCTAGCGCGTCGAGTACGTAGCGGTACTTAAACGCTAGGCTTTCGAGGGCCACGCGCGCGACTTGCCCCTCATCGGCGGGAATGGCTTGGCCCGTCTCTTGGCAATAGGCGCGGATTCTGGCGGGCATGTCGCCCGGCGCGAGAAAGCACTCGGCGTCTGGATCGACGAAAGCGGTAAAGGGTGTAGCGCTTTGGGCCATGGCCGTCAGCTCGTCGTAGGAAAAGGCGCGTCCCTCGCGCTGCCACGCGCGCCGGCACTCCTGTATCAGCCACAGGCCCATGATGTTTTTGAGGAAGCGGTAGGTCGGCCCAACGCCCCCTTCGTTGGTGAAATTGTACTGGAATGCTTGATCGCTTATGAGCGGTTGATCGAGCTCGACGCCCATCAGCGACCAAGTTCCCGAACTGATATAGGCGTAGTCGCGGACTTCGGCGGGCACTGCGGCCACGGCTGCGCCCGTATCGTGGGTAGCTGGAGCGACGACCGGGACCGAGCCAAGCCCTGTTTCAGCAGCAATAGAGGGCAGGAGTGAGCCTAGGCGGGTTCCGGGCTGGACGATCTGGGGTAGAAAATGGGTCGGTAGCCCCAATCCTTCTAGGAGCTCGACCGACCAAGTGCCTTGGCGCGGATCGTAGAACTGGGTGGTAGTGGCGTTGGAAAATTCGCAGGTCTTGGTGCCGGTAAAATAAAAATTGAAAAGATCGGCCATCATCAGGAAGGTCCGCGCCCATTCCAGCAAGGGCGAGTCGCGCAGCGAAAGCAGTTGATATAAGGTGTTGAGCTTCAAAAACTGCACGCCGGTGCGCGCAAAAATTTCCTCGCGCGGCACCCGCGCAAAGGCTTCCTCCAACATGCCGTCGGTGCGTGGGTCGCGGTAGTTGCGCGGATTGTCCAAGAGCACGTCCCTAGGCCCGAGGAGGGCGAAATCGACGCCCCAGGTATCGACGCCAATGGCATCGAGTTCCTTGCCGTGTGTGCGGGCAAACAGGCCGAGGGCCTGTTTCATTTCGGCGAAGAGGCGCAAAGGGTCCCAGTAGAGACGGTCGAAAACTTGGACCGGACCGTTTGTAAAGCGGTGCAGCTCTTCTAAGGTTAGATGCTCGCCATCGAAATGCCCGACGATGGCGCGGCCACTCTCGGCCCCTAGGTCAAAGGCGAGCAGCTTGCTCATAGGTAATTGAGACCGAGCTCGGAAACCAGCTCGCGCGTGTCGTTGTCGAGGAGGGCGCAAATCAGAGCGATGCCCAACTCGCGCTCCATGCCCGCGGCATACGCGGTGTGTTCGTCGCGAAAATTGATTCGCTGGAAGCCAAGAACGGCCTCTTTGAAATCCTCGCGCCGCTCGTAGAGGACAACTTGGGCAATGGGCGCGTTGGCGAGGGCCTCGGCGACAAAGGATACGCCGAAAATTTCCTCCAAGGCGTTTCTGAGCTGGCGATGCAGCATTAGAAGGGATAGACTTCGTCGAGCTTGCGCTTAAGCGCACTGCTGCGCTGCTCGCTGTCGTCTTCAATCACGTACTGGACGATGGGCGCGCGCCGCCAATAGTTCAACATGGCCTCAAGACTGAGAGTGGGTTGGTGAAACTCTAGACGGAAGACCAAAAAGGCGCGGAGCAAGTTTTTGACCATAGCGCTCTAATTAGTTGAGATAGTCCGCAATCCGCTCCTCAATGCGTTGCAAGACCGGCGTTGCGCCGAGTTCGGCGTCGAAGTCCGTGCCCGTAACCCGTTGGAAAAGGTCGATATAGCGCTCGGCAACTTGGACGCGGATCTCGTCGTCGAGCGCGGGTATATTGTCGTCGGAAATGCCCTTGTCGCGGAGCCAGAGGCGCAAAAATTCCTTGTCGAGACTTTCGGGCTCCTCGCCGCGGGCGTGGCGCTCCGCGTAGGTGTCTCTGATCCAGAAGCGCGACGAGTCAGGCGTGTGGATCTCGTCGGCGAGCGTGATACGCCCGTCTGCATCTAGCCCCATTTCGTACTTGGTATCGACGAGGATTAACCCTTGCTTGGCCGCTAGCTCCTCGCCGCGCGCAAAGAGCGCGAAGGCGATCTCCTCGACTTGGTTCCAAGTGTCTTCTGGCACTAGGCCTTGGGCGATGATTTCGTCGCGCGAAATCAGCTCGTCGTGGACTTCGTCCTTGGTAGTTGGCGTGATGATCGCCTCGTCAAAAGGCTGGTTTTTGACCATGCCGTCGGGCAATGTGTGGCCGCAATAGTGGCGCACGCCGCTGTTGTAATGGGTCCAGATGGCAGTGTCCGAACTGCCCGTCATATACTTGCGCACCACCACCTCAACGGGCAGGATGTCCAGCTCGCGGGCGACGGTGACGTTGGCGTCGGGCACTGAGATGATTTGATTGGGGGCGATGTCTTGGGTCTGCTCAAACCAGTACTGGGCAATGCGGTTGAGCACTTGGCCCTTGAGGGGAATGGTGCCGAGTACGTGGTCGAACGCGCTTTGGCGATCGGTAGTGATCAGCACGCGATGGTTTTCGAGCAAGTACATATCGCGCACCTTACCGCGCTTATAGCGCGACTCCCACTGGGGGAATTTGGCCTCTAACAGACAGTTGTCGAGCTGGGATTGAATCTGTTCGCGAGTTATCATGGAATAGACGTCCTTAAGTAAGAGAGTAGGATGCGAAAAAATTGATATTATGAGCGCGCATAAGCCCCGTCAATAGGGTCCAGCGGAGAGAGTGCTTGATTTTCGCCTCTCTGCGGCGTATTTTGAGGCCGACGAAACAGACAATCTCACCCCTATAGGGAGGTCTATATGTCGAGGATACTAGCTGTGTTGGCACTGGCGCTTGGCTTGGTCGGGTGTGGGACCGAGGAGGAAGACAAGCAAATACTCATCGAGTATGTGACGAAGTTGAAGGAGCTGGACGACAAAAACCGACAGATTGTCGATACTATTGAACATCTGAGAAAGCCGCTCAGCGAGATCTCCGAAGCGGATCTAGCCAAGGCGCGTCAGCTCATCAACGACTACGTGGCGCAACTACAGACCTTTCCCCGAGATCTCACATACCGCGAACTGCGCGTGACCCACAACCTCTATGTTGACAAGGCTTCGCAGGCCATTGAGTTGTCTGGAGACAAGGGGCGCGAAATGCGGCGCGAGAAGAGCAATGTGGACATCGGCGTGCGCCACATTGAGAAATTCACCAAGCGACATCACAACGGCATGAACGTCTTGTGGGATCGCCATAGATTACCGGATTTTCCGCTGGAGTGGCCCCAGTAATCCAGAGGTATTCAAGCGAGCCAAGCCTCCGGCCCGAGTGGCCGGGGGCTTTTTGCGTTCTATGATACCCGATGAAACCAGCGCTGGCCGCTGGAGAGCAAACCGGTGTAGAGAAAGCCGGCGTGGAACAGCAGCAGAAAGGGCATCCCCAAATAGAGGCCAGTTGCATAGGCGTGGTAGAGGGCAAAGACAAAGTAGAGCGCCATGCCCAGTTCGCCCAAAGACAGCAGCGGCCAGCGGCTTAGGTACTTGCGCCGCTGGCCTTGGCCTTGTTTGCGGCCCCAATGCTGAGGTCGGACGGCGCGGCGTCCGGTAAGCCCGTATTTGGGAGTGCGGAGAAAAGCGGTTTGGTACCCGACGAGGCCCTCGATCACCGCTCGGGTGTTGTTGATGCAGAGACTCATGCCAACGGCCATCAGCATTGGCAAGTACTTGATCTGTCGCCGCCAATCTGGATAGAGCACGCGCTGGGAGGTAATGTAGAAGCCGGAAATGGCCATGGTGGCGAAAGAAAACAGCGGCAGGTCGATGATAAAGAACCGCTCCCAGCCGAGTTGCGAGCGAATGGAAAGCACCGGAACAGTCAATAGGGCCATCAATAACATCATAACGTAGCAGAGGTTGGCCGTTAGATGGAAGGTGGCCTCGACCTTGACCTTGGCTGGTAGCGCAGAGCGCCAGATCCGCGGCAGCACCTTCTTGGCCGTCTGCACCGCGCCCTTGGTCCAGCGATGCTGTTGCGACTTGAAGGCATTGATCTCGATAGGGATCTCACCGGGCACTTCAATTTCGGGCAGATAGAGAAACTGCCAGCCCGCCAGTTGGGCGCGGTAGCTCAAATCGAGGTCTTCGGTGAGCGTGTCGTGCTGCCAGCCGCCGGCGTCGTAGATGGCCTTTTTGCGCCAAATTCCCCCGGTGCCGTTGAAGTTGAAGAAGCGACCCGAGCGGTTGCGGGCCGTGTGCTCGACGATGAAGTGGCCGTCGAGAAAGATCGACTGGATGCGCGTCAGGAGCGAGTAAGAGCGGTTGAGGTGTCCCCAACGCATCTGCACCATGCCGATGGAATCGTCGGTAAAGTAGTGAATGGCTCGTTGTAGGATGTCGGGATTGGGCACGAAATCGGCGTCGAGCACCAACACAAATTCGCCTTGGGCGCGCTCTAGCCCAGCAGCCAGTGCCCCAGCCTTAAAGCCGTGGCGATTGGTGCGGCCGAGGTACTCGATATCCAGCCCTTGGGCCGCCAGCCGCGCGACCCCTTCTCGCGCCTTGCCGCGGGTTTCGTCCTGCGAGTCGTCGAGGACTTGGATTTGCAGGCGGTCGCGGGGATAGTCGATCTGGCCCACGGCCTCTAGCAGGCGCTCGACCACGTGATATTCATTGTAGAGCGGTAGCTGGATCGTGACGAAGGGCAACTCGGCAAAGCGGTCGGGCTGGGGAACTGGGGTTGGGTGATACCGATAAAACAGGCGCAGTAGCTGGTAGCGGTGGAGGCCGTAAACACCCAGAACGGCGATGATGCTGCTGTACAACACCAGACAGAGTACTTCCCAGAAACTCATATCGCTTTCCACGCTTAGGCATTGATGCCGCAGCACTTTTTGAACTTCTTGCCGCTGCCACAGGGGCAGGGGGCGTTGCGCCCGACCTTGGGCTGTTCGCGGACGACCGGCTGGCGCACGGCTTGGCCCTCGCTGCTGCCGCCGCCTGAGCCGCGCAGTTGCGTGGGCTGGCCGGGTACGCCCGTCGGGGCTGGCTCGACGCCGCGAAAGCCCATGTTGGTGGCGTCTTGATGAACCGCACTGATGCGACTTGGCCGACGCGCCGGCTCCAAAGTCTCGGTCCCGATGTCGATGCGTAGCTGGAAGAGGTTGCGCAGCGTCTCTTGGGCAATGCGGCCGATTAGGCTCTCAAACATGTCGTAGGCCCCCTTCTTGTATTCTATGAGGGGGTTTTTCCCACCGACGCCGACAAAGCCGATCCCGTCCCTGAGTTCGTCGATTTCGTGGAGGTGTTCCTGCCAGCAAGTGTCGATGGTGCGCAGGGAGATGCCCTTTTCGACTTCGCGGAAAATCTCTTCGCCGACGACGTCGATGCGGCGCTGATAGGCTTCGCGCACAGTGGCGAGTAGCTGCTCGCGCAGACTATCGATGCTGGCGTGGGCGCGCTCGTCTTCGGGGATGGAATAGCCCAAAAAGAAGGTGCTGCCAAACTCGGTTTGCAGGCCGTCCCAATCCCACTCCTCTGCTAGACTGTCTGCATCGACGTGCGAGGCCAAGATGTCATCGACGCTTTCTTCGATCATTTCCGCGATTTGCTCGCGTGCGCTCTCTTGCTCTAAAAGGTCGCGGCGGCGATTGTAGATGACTTGGCGCTGCTGATTCATGACGTCGTCGTAGTCGAGCACGTGTTTGCGCATCTCAAAGTTGCGGGCCTCGACCTTTTTTTGCGCCCGCTCGATCGACCGCGTGACCATGCCGGCCTCGATGACCTCACCCTCTTCGGCCCCGAGCTTATCCATGACGGAGGCGATGCGCTCCGAGCCGAACAGCCGCATCAGGTCGTCCTCGAGAGAGAGATAGAAGCGCGAGGACCCGGGGTCGCCTTGGCGTCCCGAGCGACCGCGCAACTGGCGATCGATGCGCCGCGCTTCGTGGCGCTCGGTGCCGATGACCTGTAGTCCAGAGGGGTTTTCTTGCAGGTATTGGCGCAAGCCTTGGCCGACCGGCAGCTTGTCTTCGAGGGTGAGGTCGGACTCGACGATCTGGCGGTCGAGGTGGACGACCTTGGGCGCTAACTTAATGTCCGTGCCGCGCCCGGCCATATTGGTGGCAATGGTGACTGCACCAGCTCGACCGGCTTCGGCGACGATTTGGGCTTCTTTGTCGTGGTGGCGGGCGTTGAGTAGCTGGTGCTTGATGCCGCGTCGGCTGAGCATTCGGCTGAGCAGTTCGGAGACCTCGACCGAGATGGTGCCCACTAGCACTGGCAGGCCGAGCTTGTGCAGGCGGTCGATCTCCTCGATGATCGCGTTGTATTTCTCGCGCTTGGTGCGGAATATCTGATCTTCTTGGTCAAAGCGGCGAATCGGGCGGTTGGTGGGGATGACGGACACGTCGAGCTTGTAGATCTCCCACAGTTCGCTGGCCTCGGTCTCGGCCGTGCCGGTCATACCGGCCAGCTTGTGGTACATGCGGAAGAGATTCTGCACGGTTATGGAGGCGACGGTGCGGGTTTCTTTTTCCAGCTTCACTCCCTCTTTGGCCTCTAGCGCTTGGTGTAGGCCATCGGCAAAGCGCCGGCCGGGCTGCGGTCGGCCCGTAGCTTCATCGACAATGATTACCCGCCCGTCTTCGGAGACGAGGTACTGCACGTCCTTTTCGAAGAGCGTATAGGCTTTCATCAGTTGATTGATGTTGTGCACCGCTTGACTTTTCTCGGCGTAATCGCGGTGCATCTCTTCCTCTTTGCGGGCCTTGTCCTCGGCGCTGAGGTCCGGGTCGTTGCGAATTGCATCAACCTCAATGCTGATGTCGGGCATCACGAAGAGGGCCTGCTCATTGGGCGAAAGCAAGTCGCGCCCCTTCTCGGTTAGGTCGATGGTGTTGGCCTTCTCATCGACGACGAAGAAGAGATCTTCGTCAAGCTCGTTGAGGCGCTTGTCGCGCATGTAGTCGGCCTCGATCCGGTTGATCAGCCGCTTGACGCCTTCCTCCTGCAGAATTTTGGCCAGCCGGCGATTGGTCGGAGCGCCGCGAGTGGCCTTGAGCAGTGCAATCCCCGTGTCGTAGTCGTAATCTCCCGATTCCTTGCCCGCCTGCTCGGCTCCGGCAATGATCTTATTGACCAAGTTGGTCTGGGCTCTCATCAGCCGCTCCACGAGCGGGCGCATCTCTTTGTATTGATTGGTGGAATCGGGGACGGTGCCGGAGAGAATGAGCGGGGTGCGCGCTTCGTCGATGAGGATTGAGTCGGCTTCATCGACGATGGCGTAGTTGAATTCGCGCTGCATCAGGTCTTCGAATAGCACAGCCGTGTTGTCGCGGAGGTAATCAAAGCCGACTTGGCTGTGATTGGCGTACACAATATCGGCGTTGTACGCGCCCCTGTGGTCGGTCCGCTTCCAGCGGAATTCCTCGGGCACGCCCTCGGGCGCTTGGAGTATATATGCCTCAGCACCGCTCTGAAACACGTCTTGGATGATGCCCACGGACATCCCCAAGAAATTGTAGATCGGCCCCATCCACATGGCGTCGCGCCGGGCGAGGTATTCGTTGTGGGTAACGAGGTGGACGCCGCGTTGGGGGATGGCGTTGAGGAAGAGGGGCATGGTCGCCACTAAGGTCTTGCCCTCACCGGTAGCCATTTCGGCGATCTTGCCTTGGTGCAGCGAGATACCGCCGAAAATCTGCACGTCGTAGGGCACCATGTCCCACTCGACGGATTCGCCGGCGCGGTCCCACGTGCGGTCCAAGAGCCGACGGCAGGTCTCGACGACCATGGCGAAGGCTTCGGGCATGATTTCTTCGAGAAAGGCCGCCTCCACGTCGCGGATGGTGTTATCCAGCTCTCCGTAGCGGTCGTTGAGCTGCTCGCGCTCTTCAGGTTCTAGATCGCCGCGCAGGCGCTCTTCGATGGCTTCGAGCTGCTGGCGGCTGTCCGCGTTGCGCGCCTGTAGGTCTTGGCGGAAGGTCGCGGTTTTGGCTTGGAGCTGAGCGTCGCTCAAGGTTTGGTACGAAGCCGCTAGCTGAGTGATTTGGCTCACTTGTGGCAGCGTGCGCTTGAACTGGCGCGTAGCCTGCGAGCCAAGGAATTTTTTTACGAGCGAGTTGAGCATACTAAATCCTCTTAACTAGTACCGCGTCGCGGGTCTCTACACATAGTCAACTCAGACGCTGAGTCCCTTCTGGCGCACGACGCCGTCGAGAACGCCATTGACGAACGCATAGGACTTATCGGTGCTGTAGGACTTGGCTAGTTCGACAGCTTCAAAAATGGAGACCCGGACTGGAATTTCCTCAATAAAGAGCATTTCGGCCAAGGCCAAGCGCAAAATTAAGCGATCAATGCGGGCGATGCGCTCCCAGCGCCAGTGCTGAACCCGGGCCGCTGCCAGTTCGTCCAGTTCGTCCGCGTGCTCGGCTGCGCGCTGCAAGAGTTCAGCCGCAAAGGATTGCACCTCTTGCGCGAGGCCAAAGCGCGCACAGAGCTGATCCAAGGCACCGAGTGAATCGGTTGCCGCGCTCTGCTCCCAGTACAGGGCTTGCAAGGCCACTTGGCGGGCACCGTGGCGATTGTTGGGAGGTGCCTCGTCGGCCGAAGTCCCATCGCCGAAAAAATCGTCCGCGCCGCTCATCCTAACTCGGCCATCAAGCTGGCCATTTCAACTGCGTTGAGGGCGGCATCCCAGCCGCGATTGCCGGCCTTGACACCCGCGCGCTGCACGGCTTGCTCGACCGTGTCGGCAGTGATGACGCCAAAGATCACCGGGGTGCCACTGTCGAGGCCGACGCGGGCAATGCCCTTGGCCGATTCGGCAGCCACGTAGTCGAAGTGGGGCGTGTCGCTGCGGACGATAGCTCCCAGGCAAATGACGACGTCAAAGCGGCCTGTGCCGGCTAGCTTCTTAGCGGCAATGGGCAATTCAAAGGCTCCGGGAACCCAGGCAATCTCTATGTCGCTGCTGTCGCCGCCATGTCGCTGGATGCAGTCCAATGCGCCGTCGAGGAGCCGGGTGGTCACCAAGTCGTTAAAGCGGCTGACCGCAATGCCGAACTTGCGGCCTCGGGCGTCGAGCTGTCCTTCATGCACTTTTGGCATGGTTTTCGTCCTCGGCGGCTGGGCGCTTGAGCAAGAGGGCGTGGCCCATCTTGTCGCGCTTGGTTGTTAGGTAGCGGATGTTGTGCGGGTTGGGAGCGGCCTCAATGGGCACTTGCTCGACGACGGTCAGGCCGTAGGCATCCAAGCCGACCCGCTTCTTGGGATTGTTGGTCAAAAAGCGCACTCGGCGCAAACCTAGATCGTAGAGCACTTGGGCGCCGATGCCGTAGTCGCGCGAGTCCATGGGGTGGCCGAGGGCGTGGTTGGCTTCAATGGTGTCGAGGCCCTGTTGCTGTTGCAGTTCGTAGGCCTTGAGCTTGTGCAAAATGCCGATGCCGCGCCCTTCGTGGTGCTGAATATAGACGATGACGCCGCGCCCCTCTGCGGCAATGAGCTGCATGGATTGCGCTAGCTGCTCACCGCAGTCGCACAGCAGTGAGCCGAGCGCGTCGCCGGTCAGACAACCCGAGTGCATGCGCACCAAGGTGTCGCGGCCGTCGGCGACCTCGCCGTACACGAGGGCGAGGTACGGGTTGTCGTCAACTAGGCTGCGGTACGCATAGGCCGTGAATTCGCCGTAGCGGGTTGGCATGGGTGACTGAGCCTCTAGACGAATCAGTTTCTCGGTGCGGCGGCGATGGGCAATCAGGTCGTGGATGGTGGTGATCTTGAGGTCGTGTTCGCGCGCGAAGTCGAGCAGGTAGGACGCGTCGGCCAGCGCACCTGCTTCGTCTAGGATGGCGGCGATCAAAGCCACGGGCTGGCAATCGGCCATCTGCGCCAGATCGACCGAGGCTTCGGTGTGGCCGGCGCGGCGCAACACCCCGCCCGGTTGGGCTTGGAGCGGAGTGACGTGCCCGGGCTGGACGAAGTCTTCGGGTACGCTGTCGGGGTCGGCTAGTTTGCGGATAGTCGCGGCCCGGTCCTGAGCCGAAACGCCGGTGCCCGCAATGGCGCGGGCATTGACCGAGACCATGATCGAGGCGTCCATAGGCTCGTGGGCCTTAGAGACCTGCAGATGCAGTTCGAGGGCTTTAAGGTGCTTCCTGGAGGCAGCGACTACGGGCGGGCTGCTGGCGCAGCGGGTCATGAAGTTGACCGAGGTGGCGGTGGCTTGCTCGGCGAGCATTACCAGCACGCCCTCGCCCACGGCTTCGCACTCGTCAACGAGCACGACCATGCGGCCGTTTTGCAGGTCCTCTACTACTTCTTCAATGGTGTTGAAATCGAGCATTGCTCAGTATCCCATATCGCGCAAGTCCTCAAAGCTGAGCTGGGGTTGTTCGCCGAGCAAACGCTCGACATAACGGGCGATCACATCGACTTCGAGGTTGACGGAATCACCGGCGCGCCGGTGGCTAAGCGTCGTATTGTCAAATGTATGCGGAATGATCGCAATCGTAAAGGCATCGCCGCTGACCTCGGCCACCGTCAGGCTGATGCCGTCGAGGGCCACCGAGCCTTTGGCGGCGATATAGCGAGCGAGGGCAGGCGGCGGCTCGATCTCGAAGCGATGCTCCCCGTCGCGCTCCGTGCACTGGCGAATGCGGGCGATGCCATCGACATGCCCCAAGACGAGGTGACCGCCGAGCCGCTGGTCGGCGCGGAGGGGGCGCTCTAGGTTGACCGCTTGCCCGATGCTGAGGGTGCCCAAGGTCGTGCGGGAGAGCGTTTCGGCGACTGTTTCGACCGCAAAACTGCTTTCTCCGATGGCTACTGCGGTCTGGCAAACCCCGTCGATATTGACGCTGTCCCCCACCTGCAAGTCGTCGAGAACGCGCTCGGCGGCGATCTCCAACTGCTGGAACGCGCCTCGGCGCACGCGACCGCGCACGCTCCCGAGTTCTTCTATGAGTCCGGTGAACAAGTGTATTGTACCTCAGCCGTGTAGAGCAGGTCAGGGCCGAGCCGCTGGATGCGGCTGGACGCAAGGCGAATGGCCTCGGCCGCGCGTTCGATTCCCAAGTCGCCGATGGCAGCGACCCCTTCGCCCATCAGCCGCGGTGCGAGATAGAGCAGCACTTGGTCAACGACGCGGTCGCCGAGTGCGGCCGCGGCCAACTGGCCACCGCCTTCGATGAGGACGCTGGTCATGCCCTCTTGCGCCATGCGCCCAAGGGGCAGACGCAAGTCGATGCGCCCGGCAGACGCCGGAAAAGTCCAAACCTCGGTCCCTTTGGCTGCGTAGGCCCGGCGCTTGTCGGCTGGCGTGTCCTCTGCGGTGACGAGCACGGCACCGGGCCGCTGATAGACGCGGGCTTCGGGCGAAGTGCGCAAACGCCCGTCTATGACGATGGGCCGCGGGTCGCGCCCGGGCACGTGGCGCACCGTCAGAAGGGGATCGTCGGCTTGCACTGTGCCCGCGCCCACGGCCACGGCATCGACCCAAGAGCGCCAGCGATGAACGTGGCGTCGCGCTCGATCTCCGGTGATCCAACGCGCATCGCCGCTGCGCGCCGCAATGCGGCCGTCGAGAGTTTGCGCCAGCTTGAGCAGGACCAAGGGCAGGTTTTGGGTGCGGTGTTTGATGTAAGCCGCGTTGAGGCGTCGCGCCTCTTCAGCGCAAAGTCCGACGTCAATGGCGACGCCCTGTTCCCGCAGCGCGGCGATCCCCCGCCCAGCCGCGCGCTCGTCGGGATCTTCCATCGCGCAGTAGAGCCGTTTAATGCCAGCGCTAAGCACAGCTTCGGTACAGGGCGGGGTGCGGCCGTGGAAGGAGCAAGGCTCCAGCGTGACATAGAGATCGGCCCCTCGCGCCTCGTCGCCGGCCCGGCGCAAAGCGTGGACCTCGGCGTGGGGACCGCCGACCTTTAGGTGGGCTCCTTCGCCGACGATGCAGTCTTCGCGCACCACCACCGCGCCGACCATGGGATTGGGGCTGACCTTGCCGCGCCCTCGTTGCGCTAACCGCAGGGCGCGGCGCATGTATTGCGCGGACTGGTTCACTTGACTTGGATGACGACTTGCCGCACGCCGATGTTGTCGAGGGCGTCGATGGCCCGCACCACAATGACGTGCTCGCCCGCTGCCAGCCCTTCGACGGCAAAGCGCGCCTGTTCGCTGCGGCTGTCAAAGACGCCGTCCAATGGCGCGATGGGGTGCTGTTGTTCGTCGTAATCAATGGTATAATAGGCTTTTTGCACCGCTGAGATGCGATCGCTAATCGCCACTTCGACGACGGCACCATCGGCGCTGGTCTGCGCGTCGAGTGCAACGGTTGGCGGGCTGTTGTCGATGGCAAAGGGCGCGCTTTCGCGTTCGTCGCGCAGGCGTTCGGCTGCTGGGTTGTCCATGCGATCGGAGGCCACCAGCTTGAGCTGGGTCTGGCCTTCGGGCATGGATGCGGTGTCCCAGAGAACCGAAGTTTGCGCGATGTTTTCTTCGACTAACTTCCACGCTCGCTGATCCTCGCCCTTGAGATAGAGGTCGTACACTAGCTCGTCCTCGTTGGGGTCTTGGGCGTGCCAGCGCACTAGGCGCAGGCTTTTCGCTTGGGGGGGCCGATTGTTGCGCCGCCCTTGGCCAGCTTGAGGTGCGCCTTGGGCTTGACCGCCATTGCCGGATTGTTGCGGCCGGAAGGGAAAGGTTTGCAACTCGGTGATGCGGGGTTTGAGGTTGACTTGGACGCCGCGGATTTCGATAGAGCCGAGCTGGGGCGTGGCCCCGTCGCGCGTGGATTCCATCTCGACCCGGTACTGGATAAAGCGAGCGGGGGGGCTGGCGATGGTTTGGCCGCTCTCGGTTAGCGGCTCGGACCACGCGCTCCAAGTTTTGTCCGGCTCCTCGCTGTTGCCGGTGCGCGTCTGTACGGTAATGCGGGTGTCTGCAGGTTGGGTGCCGCGCCATTCGAGTGCGCCCCATCGCGCGTGGATGGCAAAGTCCTCGACCGCTGATTCAAAGTGCCCCTTGCGGCGGCCCTCCTTGGGTAGGATAGAGATGGCGGCGTTTTGCGCCCCGCCCAAGAGTAGCGCGCCGTCTGGCCCGAACAAGAGGCGGCTGGGGACGAGGCTCTCGAATTGCACGACCAACGACCGGCGTCCATCGGCGCTGAGGCGCAAAAGCCGCGCTGGGTCGGAGGTGCTGAGCAGTAGGTGTTCACCGGCTGCAACGAGATTGACGAGTTTGGCTTCGGTATCCTCCCAGATGGGATAAACCGCCCCCTCCGCTCCGACGCGGTACACGGCTGCTGGGACCTTGTGGGAATTCTCGCCCTTGCTCGGCGCGGGAATCGCACTGGCGAAGATCTCCCCGTTGGCACCTGCCACGAGGTTGTGAATTTCTTCTTGCTCGCATTCAAAGAGCAGCCGTCCGCGGCCCTCGCCGTCGATCTCGTAGATGCGGCCCTTGCCGGACGTGCCGGCGTACAAGCGGTTGTTGTGGGCGAGCAGGGTTATAACGTGGCGATCTTCTGGCGCGAAGAAGACTTCGTGCGATCCATCTTTGGCGATTTTGAGCACTTGGCCGGGTTCGCCCGTGGCCGCGTAGAGCTGGCCATCGACTAAGACGAAATCCCACACGTAGCGGCTGCCAGTCTGGAGCAAGGTTTTCGCCTGCCCCTCGTCGTCGAGCGCGTAGATCAGGCCGTCGGGGGCCGACCCAGCGTAGAGCCGCCCACCGGGGCCGACGATCAGGGCGTGGAGGACGAGTTCGGGCGAATCGAACAGCAACTCGGCTTCCCCCTCGTCATCGACAGCAAAGAGCCGACCCGAGTCACCGGTGCCCACGTAGAGTCCCCCCTTGGGGTTGGGTGTCATGGACCAGACGCGCTCTGCCTCTAATGATGCTAGTTCGACAAGCTCGGGCGCTAGTTCCAGCGCGCCGTCTGCGGCAATGGAGATGCCTTCGCTCTCGCCTTCGGCAAAGTCGTCGTACGCGTGCTGCTGCCAAGCCTTGGCGCGCCCTGCTTCGGTTGCGCTGACTGCCGATATTAGCAAGAAAAACGAAAGCAAAGCTCGGGTTGTAAGTATCATTAGATCAGGGCTTTCTCAATGTAATGTCGAGGCTTTGCTCGCCGGAGAGGACGTAGTCGGTGGTTAGGGTACGGCGGAGGACGACCTCGCCTTGGACCGGCCCCAAATGCCCAGCCGAGCGGTCCGCGCCCAGCACGGCCAGCGCCGAGGGCGGCAGCCCGGGTAACTCGCGTCCGTTCACCGTAAAGCCCGGCTCCGCGCGAAAGACCTCGACGACCAGTTCGTCGGCCGCCCCCGTGCGCTCGAGCAATGCGAGCACGTCAGCGGCATTGCGCGGCACAAACGCGTCGGGCTGGCGCGCCGCTTCCCAACGTGTGCTCGCCACACCGCTGCCGACGCGCACGACGAAGGGGCCGGGTTCGAGATGTGCGGGCAAATCCAGTTCTATGAGTTCTGTAACCGGCTCGGCGCGATACGGTTGCAACGTCGCCTGTAGCGAGACCCGCTGTCCAACCTTGGGATCGGGCGGCGACAATCGCAGGCCCGTGATGCGGGCTTGGGTTAGAGTTTCGCCGATTTCCAACTCAAAGTGCAGCGAGTCTAAGGCCAGCCCTGCGAAGGGGTTGTTGAGCAACACGCCGACCGGCTGCACTGCGTCTATCACGGCTCTGAGCGGCGCGATTCCACTGCTGTACACTTGATCGCGCTCAACCGTGCGGCCATCGGCCAGCGCGATGTGGCTGCGCATCCGCAGTGTGGCGTCGCCAAAGAGCTTTTCAGTGGTTTCGAGGGAGTTGAACAAAACCGAGCGAACGAGGGATGCGCTAAGCTCGGGGTGGCGCAGGACCTCGCAGCGGAAGGCGTTATCGCCAGCCGCCGACCTCAGGGCGACCCGCACGGGCATCATGTCCGGCGCTTCGCCCAGCGTCCCGGCGATCGCGGGCAGGCGGTCTTGGTGCACCGCCCCTATTGTGTTGGTCGGCGTTCCCAGCTTGAAGGAGGCGGTCTGGATGGGAATGACTTGGTGGATATAAGCACCGGTGGCAGGCAGGTTGGTGGCCCCCAGCAAAAACATGGGATGCCCAAAGCCGACGAAACGCCCGTCGCCGACCCAAGTAAGGGTGCCGATTGCCGCGGCGCTGTAATCGCCGCGGATTAGCTGCACGGCCAGCGGGCCCCCAGGCGCGATGGACACCTCGGTTCGGCTGAGCTCACCGTCGAAGCCTTGGTCGGACAGTCCTTGCCCTGTCGGGCTATCCAAAAGCTGGATGCCCGGCGCGTCGAGCGCGTCGCGCAACACTTGCCGTCCCCTCGGACTGAAGCCAGCAACGGCTATGGGCATCCCTAGCGGAGCTAGGGTGCTGACTCCCTCGCCGCCGAGCAGACGGGTGGTCTCTTCATCCAGTTCTAAGACTTTTCCGTACTGGCTTGGCGTGGGATGTTCGCGCGTGGCGACGTCGAGCATGTGGCCGATGGGGGTGATGCCGCCGATGGGCTCCTTGGAAAAGTACCAGCCGTAGGCGATGGCACCGATGAGCCGCCCGTCGATGTACACTGGGCTGCCGCTCATGCCCCTTATTAGGCCCGTGTGTTCCAATGGGCCGCCGGAGAGCCGCGCGAGGATCATGTCCATGCGCGGCCCCAAGGCTCCTTTTAGCACTCCCAAAATTTCGACCTGGAAGGTGTCGATCTCAGTGCCCTGGAAGGTCGTCAGCCCAAAGCCGCTCATGCCGCGGCGCAACTCGCCTGGCTCCATGAAAGGTTGTGCGCGGAGCGCGGGCGCGGCTAAGAGCAACGACGCCAGTACAACTAGTATGCGAAATGAGGTCTGCACGACCTTTTACTTGCCTTTCCCTCAGAGAAAAGAATTAGAAAACCTATACTTGGGCTAGGGAAAAGTCAAGGTAAGTCGAGTGATTATAGGCGTTGTAACATTTTGTTTGACAATAAGTTGCCTCTTTTGGAGATTTGCGGGCAGTCCCTTGACAGACGCCGCGCTAGACACCTTTACTGTTGCTCTCGCAACCACCTACGTCCCAATAGGAGAAGATCATGCTGAATATCGGTTTTATCGGCTGCGGCGGCATTGCCCGCCATCACGCCAGATGCTTATCCCAGATCCGGGGTGCGCGCATTGTCGCGGCCGCGGATGTCGTCGCCGACGCGGCTGAAGCCTTCGCCCGCGACTTCGGAGCTGAACACCACTTCGCGGACTTCCGAGCGCTGCTCGACCTGCCCGAAATAGACGCGGTGTGGGTCTGCACCCCCACCTTCCAGCACCCCGCCCCAGTCATCGCCGCAGCCAAAGCCGGCAAGCACGTGTTCTGCGAGAAGCCTATGGCGCTGAAGGTGGCTGATGCGCGGCGCATGGCCAACGCCTGTGCCCAAGCTGACGTGCGGCTGACCATTGGCTTTGTGCGCCGCTTTGACGCTCAGTGGGGCAAGCTCAAGGAGGTCGTCCAATCCGGTGCCGTCGGCACGCCGGTCATCTGGCGCTTTGCTGCGGGGGGCCGCCCGGCCCGCCCGTGGTTTCGCGACGAGAACAAAGGCGGCGGCCCACTGATGGACGGTGCCGTGCACAACTACGATTTTGCCTTGCAGATTTTCGGCCCGGCTGCCTCGGCGCAAGCCTCTTCTCTGCAATTCGATCCCACCAGCGTCGGCGCTGACACCGCTAGCGTCATCATCAACTTTGCCAGCGGCGACCAGCACTCCTTGATCTGGTCTTGGGGCGTGGCCGCTGGTGCGCCCGTGGCGGGCCTCAACGACGTGATTGGCCCGGCCGGCACCTTGCAATTCGGCATGACGGCGCAAAAGGCTCCGGCGCGCTTCAACCCGGAAAGAAGTGGTGCCTTTACGCTCAAGATGGGCGAAGGCCGCGAGCGGGTGTACTCCTATCCGCTCAAGGACATGTTCGCCGAACAGGACAAACACGTGGTCAAGTGCTTTGCCAATGGCGAACAGCCCTTAGTGACTGGGGAAGATGGGATCGCTGCCTTGGAGGTTGCGACGGCTGTGTTGAGGGCTGGGAAGGGGCAGCGGACGGTGAAGATTGGGTAGGAGCAGTCGTTGTAAATGATGATCGTCTTATAACGCCATTCTATGTCGAGATTATTGAATCGGCTGAGGCGGAATGACCACCGGCTCGCTTTTGGTCGCCAACGCGCACGAAGGCGAGCCGTTTTCTTAGCGGGGCTAATAGTAAGCCGTCTCAAGTGTCTGCGACAAGTAGCTGAGCTTGTTGGTCGAGGCCCTTGATCGCGCTCTGAATTGCATCGACTTCGCGCTCTTCAAAGTACGCCTCACCGCATTGGTCACAGATCCAAGCCGGGACTGTGTCAAACATCAAGTGATAGCCATTGCGATCAACATGGAAGGGAGCCTTTGACCGCTTCATCTGCCCACGGCAGTGGATGCAGTTCATTGTGACCAAAACCAATCAGACCTTTTTGGTACTTCCCGCATCTTTCAGGATAGCATTTGCGGTATGGCGACTCTTCAGGTTACGCGGCACCAGTAAAATTTTGCCGGTATTCAAGGATTTCTACTTTTCGTGTGAACCTTTTGCGTTTTTCCAATACTCAAAACCAAATTTGGCAATTTCTCTGGTGACTGTTCTGTAGAATTCATCGGCCAAGTTATGCCCTCACTCCCTCTGTCTCCGATCTCTCCCACAAAATGGCCGGTATCAGATCCTTGAGGGGGTGTTCGGCGATCTCGGATGCACTTCGATGGTTGGCCAGAATTAATTCAGGTGCCGCGTCCAGCATGATTTCTTCAAACTCATCAAGACTGGCAGCCTCAATATGTAAGCCCTCAATGTCGCTCTGGGCATAGAAGACCTGCGCCTCATCGTCCCAGATAGCCTTCACGCTAAAAGTGCGCTTCATAATGTATTCCTCCGATTGGTGTGCCTTCTCTTCGACCTACCAGTCCACGACCGACCCGTCGTCGGGATCCAAGCGAGCTCGATAGGGATTCGGTTCGCCGACTTGGTCCATGAGTTTGTCTTCGTCAATGGTGATGCCGAGGCCGGGCTCTGTGGGTAGAGGTCGGTGGCCGTTGGCGACTGGTGGCAAGGGTTTGGCGAGCAGGTCTGCGTATTCGTTGTCGCCGCGCTCTTGGATGAGAAAGTTGGGGATGGAAGCGGCGATCTGCAGACTCGCGGCAAGCGAACAGGGGCCTTGGGGGTTGTGCGGGGCCAGCGGCGAGTAGTAGGCCTCGGCCATGCCGGCGATGATCTTCAATTCGGTGATGCCGCCGGCATAGCAAACGTCCGGCTGGAGGATGTGGGCGGCGCGTTTTTCGAGGATTTCCTTGAACCCCCACTTGGTAAAGATGCGCTCGCCCGTGGCAATGGGGATGTGGGTCTTTGCGGCGATTTCGGCCATGACGTCGATGTTGAGAGCTTGGACAATTTCCTCGTAGAACCAAGGGTGATACGGTTCGAGCGCCTTGACGAGCAGCAGGGCGGTAGGGGGCTGCACGGCGCCGTGAAAGTCAACACCGATATCGACGCCGGAGCCGTGTTGTTCGCGCAGTGCCTTGAAGCGCTCGACCATCTCATCGACGAATTTTTGCCCCTCGATGTATTTGAAGGGGGAACGCGATGTGCCCGGCCCCACCTTCATGGCGTTGACGCCGGTTTTCTCGCTCACTTCGCCGTAAACCCGAATCCGCTCGCGCGTGGGGCCGCCGAGCAGCTTGTACACGGGCACGCCATAGCATTTGCCGGTGATGTCCCAAAGGGCCATATCAATGCCGGAGGAGATAGCGGTTTTGATTGGGCCGCCGCGATAGAAAGCGCCGCGATGGATGGCTTGCCAGTGGTGGGTGACTGGGCGGGGATCCTTACCCACTAGGTAGTCGGCGACTTCGAGCGCGCCGGCGGCACAGGCCTTGGCGTCATCCTTGAGCATCTCGCCCCAACCAGTGATGCCCGCGTCCGTCGAGATCTTGACGAAGACCCAGGAGTTTTTGAGAACGAACGTCTCGATCTTGGTGACTTTAATGGCATCGTTGGGGCCGATAGGGGCTTCAGTGCCCGACATGGTGGTACTCCTTTGGCTATGGGTGATCGTTGTAGGGTTATTACGGCGCAGCAGATGCAACCGAAGTTGCGCTGGCGATGCGCCAGCGTCCGTCGAGATCACAGGCTTCGTAGAACATGCGGAAGCGTCCGTCGGCGAGGTCAATCACACACGGCTCTGATGCCTTGGCTGCGTCCCATGGTCCTCCATTGTCAATACATATTCCTGGGTCCTTGACCCATTGCAGACCGTCCGCGGAAAATGCGCTGAAGATTCTGCCGTGATACTTTGATCCACGGGGCACCTCTGGAGCCGACGTCCAGCCTGCGTAGTACATCCGAAAGCCGCCCTCGCCTAAGCGCAAAACCTCTGGGGCATAGACGGCATAGGATTCGAGATCTCGGTCTTGGGGTATGCGGACGCCGGGCTCCAACTCGAACACTAGGCCATCTTCTGACACAGCGCTGACGATCTTTCTGTTGCTGAAAGCGCCTGGCCGCGAAACATCCGGATAGGGATAGGCACTGGCGTAGAGGCGAAAGCGGGGCCCGCCCTCTCCTGCGGCTGGGTCGAGATGGAGACAGCGAGGTGCCAGATAGGAGACGCTTGCTCCGGCTAGGCGCAGGCCCGGCTCTCGTTCCCAGACTAGACCGTCGTCGGAAATAGAACTCACGATTGCGGCTTTGACTTGGCCGTCCCCCGTCTCTGTCTTCCCCTCGTAGTACATGCGGTAGCGGCCATCCGCTAGCGGAATGACGTCCGGGCTCCAGATGTAGTGCTCGGCACCCTCTCCGCCCGCATCCATTCTGACGCCTGACTCCTTCTCCCAGTGCTCGGCATCGGTGGAGAAGGCACTGAGGATGTACCCCTTTGAAGCCGCGTTTGGACGCTCCGGCCCGAGGCCGTGATAATACATGCGGTATCCGCCGTCCATTTTGACCACGTTCGGAGTGAGGGTGCGGTCTGCATCGAGCGGTCCGTCGGAATCGATGGCGACGGCGGCGTCCTTGATCCACTGAGTGCCGGGATCCACGTCCTGATAGTGGACGACCCTCAGCATGTTTGCAGATGTCATTGCGGTTGCTACTTGCGGCCCCCGACTCGATGGCTACTCGCCGTATAGGTCAACGTCTGCCCGGGCTGCATCTCTACCACCTTTGTATTCGGTGAGAGGAATTGTACCGCTTCGCTCAGTGCGCTGATATCGGCTGGCTGATTCATAATCGGCCCGTAGTGGCAGGGAATGACGATGTCGGGGCGAATCAGACTCGCCGCCCGTGCTGCCTCGCGGATCCCCATGGTGTACTGCCCGCCAACTGGCATAATCGCGATCTGCGGTCCGTACATCTGGCCGATGAGTTGCATATCGCTGAACAGACAGGTATCGGAGGTGTCGTAGATGGAGATACCGTTGTTATAGGCAACGATGAAACCGTTGACCGCGCTGTCGGGGTGGAAGAGCAGCCCCTCCGGCAACTCGCCGCCAATGACGTGCGACGATAGCGACTGCGAGTGGTGGCCCTGCACCATGGTGATCGTGGCGTCTTTGACCTTGACCGCGCCGCCGGGGTTCATTGACAGGGCTCGCGAGCCCATCTTGAGCCCATGCACGGCCTCGGCGACCGCACAAAGCTCGTAGTTGCCGACGAACTTGGCCTTGGTGCGCTTGCAGATCTCGTAGGAGTCGCCGATGTGGTCGCTGTGGCCGTGGGTGGCGATGACGATATCGGCTTTTTTCACCTGACTGAGCTTCATCTTGGCTGTGGGATTGTCGTCGAGCCAGGCGTCGAAGTAAGTGACCGAGCCCTTGTCGGACTCAAAGCGGAAAGAAGCGTGGCCGATAAAGGTGATCTTCACGGATGCCATAGGAATGGTCCTTTCTGTTAGCGTTGGCTTAGATCGTCGCCGAGGTCCGTTGAGTCGAACTGCCCCTTCTCGGCGCAGACGGCGACGACCAGTAATTCGAGGTTTTCTTGCGTGTGGTTATAGAGGCCGTGGCTGCCCCCCAGCCGACTGGGAATCGCATCCCACTGCGCGACCTCCTGCGTCTCATCATCTACCGTCATCCGCCCGCTGCCTTCGGTGATGATATAGACCTCTTCGACGCCTTCGTGGCGGTGGTAGCCGAGCGACGTATCCGGCGGCAACAGACAGTGGACCAAACAGTAGAAATTGCTGCGGAAATCCTCTGGTCCCCAGATGAGCCGACCGCCGACTTCGCCCTTGCCGCCGTGCGCTTGGCCGTATTTTAGCGCACCGCGATCCAGCCGCCCCACCGGCAAGCGATCGGTGGATTCCAGTTCGGCACCGACCCGGTCGTCGCCTAAGTCGGTCGATTTGGGGTCGCCTCCGGGAACCACGCAGTGGACGTTGAACCAGCGCGTCTCGCGGTCGGTGTGGTTGTAGATGGCGTGGATCTCGCCCGAGCGCAGCGGCACTGCGGCTCCGCCCTCGATGACGGCCGTGCGCCCGTTGTGGGTGAACTGCGAGGCGTTGTCAATGGCGATGAAAATCTCCTCGCTGTCGTCGTGGCGGTGGTAGCCAATTCCGCCGCCGGGTAGGAGGATCGCGCAGTGGACAAAGGCGAAGGGCGTCGCGAAATCACCGCGTTCCCACAGGCGGTTGAAGAGGATCGTCCCGGCACCGCCGTGGACGTCGCTCAGTTCCTTCATATCTGCACGGTCGGCTCTGGCTACGCGCATGACGGCCTCATTTCTCGCGGTGGAAGAGCTGTAGGTTCAGTTGGTTCGGCCCATCGAAAAACCCCAAGGTGATGCCGGTGCCTCCACCGACGTCGAAAGGCTCTTTGGTGATGGTGACGCCCTTGTCCTTCAACTCCTGTGCGCTGTCTTCCACGCTGTCGACATCAAAGGAGATGTGGTGGAAGCCCGGAGGAAGCCCCATGCTCTTTTGCGGCATGAGCTCCAGAGTGATGCCGCCGGCGTCGAGAAAGACATAGTCCTCGTCGTCGTCGTTGTGAAAGCGCTCTACCACGGTCAGCCCTAGTTTCTGCGTATAGAACTCCACCGCTCCTTCGATATCGTCGGTTATGACCGCGATTTTGTGGATTTTGTGTACCATCGAATTTCTCCTTGTGGTTAGCTAATTGCGGCAGCAAATATAGAGCGGGCGAACGAATCGCCGCAAGCGCGGCAGGGCTTGGCCGCTGCTAGCCGCGCCCCTATGTTTTGGGCCAAACAAATTAGGAGGCTGTTTATGTCCCATCCGCTTTTCGATCTGTCCAACCGCGTCGCCTTGGTCTCTGGTGCGGCCAGCGGCCTCGGCAAAGCTATGGCCACTGGCTTTGCCGAAGCGGGAGCCGACCTCGTCTTGGCCGACATCAATGCCGACGGTTTGGCCACGGCGGCCCGAGAACTGGAAGCCTTGGGCCGCCGCGTCCTCCCGGTGACGTGCGACGTGTCGCAACCCGATCAGATTCGCACCATGTTTGAGTTAATAGATGCAGAATACGGCCGCATTGACATCGTGGGTAATGTGGCCGGCAATGCGCGGCGCAACACCCCGCTCGACCTGACACCCGAGGAGGTCGAGTTTACCCTGCAAAACCTCGTCGTCGGTCGCTTGGTCTGTTGCCAAGAAGCCGGTCGGCGCATGATGGACTCGGGCCATGGCGGCAGCATCATCAACCTCGTGTCGATCGCCGGCATCAACGCCCTCGGTCGCAGTCACCTCTCGTACAGCATGGGCATGGGTGCCGCCGCGCAGATGACCCGTGAGCTGAGCACGGAGTGGGCCGCCAAGGGGGTGCGCGTCAACGCCATTGTCTGCGCCCAATTAATGAACGAGGACCTAAAGGAGCGCATCGCCGCGGACCCTGGGCTTGGCGAAACCTATTTGCGCGGCCTCCCCATGGGCCGTCTCGGCGATTCCAACGACATCAAGGGCGCGGCGATTTTCCTCGCCTCGGACGCCTCGGCTTGGATCACTGGCGTGATGCTGCCGCTAGACGGCGGCAACCTCTCTAAGAATGCCGGTGGCTCGCATCCGGGAATGCCCAACGCGCCCGCCGAACAGATCGGCCTCTAGGCGATGGATGTAGGCATCTGGCAGACTATTCCCCAACCGGCTATTTCCCGCTACTTAGGGCTAATGGGCTGGGACTGGATCGTCCTCGACCTCCAACACGGTGCGATGACTTGGGAAACCGCCTATGAGTGCATCTACGCCGCCCGCCCAACGGGTGCCCGCCCCCTGATCCGCACCTCCATCGGCAACCCCGGCGAAGTAGAAAAAGCCCTCGATGTAGGAGCGGGTGGAGTAGTAGTGCCCATGGTCAACTCGCTCGCCGAGGCCCAAGCCGTCGCCCGCGCCGCCAAGTACCCGCCCACTGGGGTGCGCTCGCTGGGCGGCGACCACTATCTCCACTACGGCGACGATTACTTTGAAAAGGCCAACGACGAGACCTTGCTGCTGGTGCAAATGGAACACATTGACGCCGTTGAGCAAGCCGAAGAAATCATGGCCCTGCCCGGCGTCGATGGCTGCTTTGTCGGGCCGGTTGACCTCGCGCTATCGATGGGCTTGTCGCGCCATCGCTCCAGCTACGAGCAGCAACCGGCCTATCAGGCGGCGATGGAGCGGATTGTCACCACAGCTCTTGCAGCTGGTAAAAAACCCTGCTGCAACACGTATTCCCCCGAGGATTTCGCAGCCAAAAAAGCCGCAGGCTTCCAAGCCCTCACCTTCAAGTCGGACCTCGACCTGCTCATGGATCGAGGCACGCAACTGCTGGACTGTCTCAAGGGAAATACCGGGGACTAAATCGGCAACGCGCTACCAGTGCAGTGGCTAGGGACGTTTGCAGACGACCAATCGACCGCCCCGGCCATTTACTCTCCCAACACCTCCCGGGCAACTCTGAGGATGTTGCCGCCGAGGATTTTGCGGATGTCGTCGTCGGCATAACCGCGTTGCACCATGCCGACTGTGAACAGCGGAAAGTTCGTCCACGCCGTGCTCTGGAACATGCGCTCTTGACGCCACTCTGAGCGCTGCACGGGATCGTTGACTTCCCACAGTGCCTCCCAGCGCGGGCGGCTACCCGGTCGCGCTGGTACCTTGGCGTTTTCTTCCTGAGCGCGGCAGCTAATGTAAGGTCGGTCCGTGCCGATCGTCACGTGATCGACGCCGACGGTCTGCACCGCATGGTCGATGTGGTCGAGCATGGCGTCGATGCAGCCGCTGACGCCGATAAAGGCAGGGACATTGGTGATGCCCACGGTTCCGCCCTTGTCGGCGATTGCCCGCATCACCTCGTCCGGCTTGCAGCGATGGTGGTGGTTCAGGGCCGCGCAGGCCGAATGGCTGGCGACGATTGGCTTTTGCGACACCTCGGCTGCATCTAGGCAGGTCTGCCAGCCGGAGTGAGCCACGTCGGCAATCACGCCGACCTTGTTCATCTCGGCGATCACAGCACGGCCAAAGTCGCTCAAACCGGCGTTGGCTGGCTCGGCACAGCCGTCGCCAATCGGATTGCGGCGGTTGTAGGTCAGGTGCATCATGCGGCAGCCGAGTTCGAAGAACTGGCTGATGAAGCGCAGTTCCTGCTCGACCGTGGCCTGCTCTCCTGGGAGAGGCACGCCGTTACAGGTCTGGTAGATGCAGTGGCGTCCAGCGGCTTTTGCGGCGACGATGTCTCCGGGGAAGGCGGCGCGTGCCACGTGATCGCGCATGCGATCTGTCAGATGCGTATAGTGCGCCAGCCGTCCCAACATGCGCATGGGATCGTTACCCTCCTCGCCGGCGTTTTGGAAGGCGCAGGTCACCCCGGACGCCTCCCAGGCTCCCAGATACTCGGCCTTTAGCTCGTCGTCGTAGGCCCAGCGCGTCATTCGCATCTGCTCCGATAGGTACTGCAACTCGACCTCCGAGGCACGCGCCTCCACGGCCTGCGCCATGGCCTCGCCGTCAATCGGCGCTAGCAGCCCGAGGCTGTACGACTCGCACACAATAGCGTCGCGGTGCAAGGCCAACCCGTGCTCCAACTGCGACGCGGACGGTTGCAGGATTTCGAGGGCTACATTTCTCGCCTGCTGGATGTTTTCTTCCCAGGGAGTCATGTCTTCTTCCCTTTCTTCGGGCTGGGGAATGGATGAGGATGGCCGGTGTAGGCTCGCTCGCCGCGCACGAGAATCTTTTCTGGATCGTCCTTCAACACGTCGTTGCGAGTCGTGCGCGAGGTGGTGCCGGTTTCCCACACGACGGGCTCCGCTAGGGTTGCGATTTGTTCGTCCGTGACCGCGTTTAGGCGAGCCACCAGCTTTCTCGGGAGGGGCCGAGCGATGCGGTGGAAGTCGTTGTGGCGGAAGTACCAGGCTTCTTCCTGCGTCATTCTGTTTTCCTTCTCACGGGGCCGACGACTGTATCGCTAACAGTGGGTGAGCAGCTAGCTGGGCATGAGAGTCGCTATCAATCGAGGATCGTTGCGTCCAAAGTGGTGCGCGGCTCTACTTCTCGCTCGATCTTGTGACGCATCGTGCGCTCGGCAACATCGAGATCGTAGCGCGTCTGAAGATTGATCCAGAACTCAGGTGTCATATCGAAGTAGCGCCCAAGGCGTAGCGCGGTATCAGTCGTGATGCTACGGCGTCCGAGTACAATATCGTTCAGTCTTGGCCGCGAAACCTTGATCGCTTGGGCAAGCCGGTACACGCTGATCTCCATCGGTGTCAGGAATTCATCGCGCAGTATCTCGCCGGGATGCACCGGCGGTAGCCGCCGTCCAGAGGCTACATCCGAAAAATCGACCTCTTGCTTGTCCAGTTCTTCCCGTTTGATAGTCATACTCATTTACCTCCTCAATGGTAGTCAACAATCTCGACCTCCCGTGCTTCCCCATCGCGCCAGACGAAGCAGATACGCCATCGGTCATTGACGCGAATACTGTATTGACCTCGGCGATCCGCCCGCAAAGCTTCGAGACGGTTGCCAGGCGGCGTGTGCAGATCGCCAAGCCGACCAGCCGCGTCAATCGCCAACAGCTTCGCCCGTGCTCGTTGCTGGAGTTGCATGGGTATGCCGCGAACAGCATGACCTGCGAAGATAGCCGCAGTGCGCTTGTCCGCAAAGCTCTTTATCATATGTCAACGTAACGGCAAACGATACGTTCTGTCAAATTTCCCGATCGTCGGCTACACTCGTCGAGTGCTAGTTGCATAGTCCGCGATAACCGCTTTTATCCATATAATCCATATAACTGAACTGTACGACAGATTACGGATTTTATTTTTTTATTGAGCTGTAACTATTTTTCTTGCTGCGGCCCACATGGTAACAATAATTCTCGTCGAATAATCGTTTTGGGAGAATTCCATTTTACTTTTTCCTTGATTGGAGGAACAAGACATGACAGAGAAACTATACGAAGCTGCTTTTCCGTATGCCGAGGACATCCTCGCCTTGCCGGTGGAAGACCTCGATCAGACTGCGAAGTGGTACGGCGCGGCCTTTGGACTCGTGGAGGTCGAAAGGAGAGATGACCCCGTGCCGACGGTCATTCTCGAACGCGATGGTGTGCAGATTGGATTTGCGGTCAATGGCGGCGACGCCAGTCAAGAGGGTGCGGCTATTTTGGTGAGCGACATCCACAAGGCCCGCGACGAGATAGAGGCGAATGGCGTCGAGACGGGCAATTGGCGCGTGGACGAGCGCGATGGAAAGAAATATCAGGTTTTCTTCGTAGTCGCTCCCGACGGGCTTTGCTACTACTTCCACCAGCCGATTGAAAACGCTGGATAGCGATTGTTGCGATTAATCGGGTCGGCTTACGTCGATCACGCAGACTGAGATTTTGCGCGCTTCGTCGGGCGAGAGGGTTTCTTCCAGTTGCTTTTTCAGCTCTTCAGGGTTAGCAGGGTGGCCTTCCTCAGATGCTTGGGCGAACCAGAATACTAAGTAGATGCCGTAGCCGTCTGTCCCTGGCGTACTCGTGTACTTAGCGATTAGCTGGTCTCGCAGGGAGCTCCAGAGCTTTTGATGAGAGTTCTTCTTGATCTCCACCGGCACGTTGGAGCCTCCGAAGTAAACTCGAATGTCCGAACGGTTGTCGTTGGTGTACCGTCCTTCGGGTTGGGCGTCAATATCTAATTGCTCCAGCCTATTTTGTAAATCCGATAACAGATTATCGCGGCAGGCATCTTCTGGCTTCTCACATGTCGGTCGATTGTATTGATCGACATTCCAATACTGGCGCCAATCAGAAGTGGAACCGCCACGAATCTTGCGAGCGATCTCATCCAACTGGTCCATCAAGAGGGCTGCGAGGTCGGCGGCGCTAGCGGGCGTGCCGCCATTCAACGTCTGGCAGACCTGCTCGATAGTGGGATGACTATAGCTGGCGTCGCGCCAAGTCACCCGTTGGGCATTTTGTGCCCAGAATAGCATGTCGCGCCAGCGGGATAGCGCCGGGTCGGCAAGAAGGTGCTCCAAGGCGTCACTCGCATCTTTGGCGGGGGAAGCGGCGAGGCGTTGTAGCAGGTCTTTGACAAGGTGAGCGGCTTGCATTTCAGGTGTAACCGATCCTTCCGCCTTCAACTGATCGGAGCCAACGTAGCTGCCAACAAGGCGAATGAGGAGTTCCAGCGACTCAATCCCTAACTCATCAATTGAGAACTGCATACTACTATGTTCGATATAAAAGAATTCCGCTAAACTTCGAATCCAGCGCCTGCGTCTCTCTAAACTCCGAATTCGGCGCTCGCGTCCCTCTGCGAAATCTCTCAGAAGATCACTGTACGTCCTCGGCGAAATGGTGATGCCTGCTGCCAACCAATGCACGCGCTGGGCGTCGTTCATGCTCTTCCGGGACAGCTTTTTTTCGATCAGTTCCTGAAGTGATGCTCTATCCGCGTATTGAATTGCAGCCCAGAGCAGGTGATCTAAGTCTTCAATCTGTTTTTGTTTGCAGCGAGTTGGAAAGGCGCGGAGCAGTGGCAGGCTTGCGTATTTGGCGACTTGGTCGTGGTCCGCGTCGCGCGCGAGTTCCTGGAGCTTGTAGATATGCTCACGACTACTGCGAAACTCGGAAACGGCAAATTGTACCTGCACCTCGGCGACGATTTCGGGACGAGCCGCAAGTAGTCGTTGATACCATCCGGGTCGATAATTCATGTGGGGCGTACAGTAATAGAATACAATCGCCTTGCGAATCCGGTCGTCGTCCCATCGGGAGGGGTCTTCTTCCGGTGCGATCCTTTCGAGTTCCGCCAAGCCCGCTAGGAAAGGCAAGCCGAGATAGTGCCTGCGGCCTCTTTCTTGAAGGCTGAGAATCTCATCAATGTCCGGAATGTCCTCCCGGCTGATGACACCCTGAAGGCCCTGAAGTGCGACATCAATCAAACCACGGTCGCCTTGGAGCCACTCCTCTATAGCCTTCAGGGAATCATCGCCGCCGCGATGTCCGGAACGCCCGAAGTACTTATCCGCCATCTTGTAAAGCAGCACGGGCGCGGCTCGGTTCTCGCGTAGCGCGGCTTCGTTGGAGCGGATATAGGCAAGGCGTTTTTCTTCTTTTTGCCGCTGCTCTTCGGCGTATTGCTTGTCCCGTTCTCGCCACTTCTGTTGCAGTGGCGAAATAGATGGAGGAGCAAGCAGTTGATCCAAGAACGCCTTTAACGTCTCGTTTCTCTGCGTGTGCTCTTGGAGGACTTCGAGAGACAGGCCCTCGTTACTACTTTGATTCGTATGCGTCCTGACAGCCCATTCGAGCAGGTATTTGGCAACTCGCGGCTTTGCGTCCGCCATGGTGACGGCCTGCTTCAGGCACCAGAGACCGAAGTCGGGCGGCTGGTTGGCATCGTACAAACGCTTCTGGACGTTGTCTGCGTGCCTCCAGAATTTGTAAGATTCGGGGCCTCGGGACAGTCCCTCTAGGAAGACGGCCTTATGGTCCTCGGGGCGTTGCTCCAGCCAGGAGCGTATCTCACGGAGGGTTTCTTTGGCTCGGCTCCAGAATGCATCCTGATTTTCTGCGAAGCCCACATCGAGCCAGTCGTACAAGTGCTCCGGCTCCAGTTGGTCTCCATGTGCTTCCAGGCCACGAGCCAAGAGCTTTAGGGGAAGGCTGTTCAAGTGTCGGACATCTAGAGCAGACTGCAAAAGGGGAAGCCGCTGCTGCAGATTGTCGAGGAGTTCGACCACCTGCTCATCCGAGGACCTCTTGAGAAGTTCGGTATCCCAGAATCGCCAATATCTTCCGAAGTATTCCGGCTTCCCTTCCTCGGAAAGGTAGTCCCAAACCTCTAATGGTGGTACCTCTTGAGGATAGAGTTGGGTAAGCAGGACCCCGAGGAGTTCGTTGTCGAGATCGGAGAGGTTCCCAGTGTGAATGTCAGCCAGCAGCGCTTTGAGCTTACCTGTTTTTTCTGGACTGTCCGGGCAGTTGTAGATGAATGCCTCGAGGGCGGCATAATTGACGCGCGGCCACCGCGTGTCGTCGCGGACAATTTCGAGCAGAAGCTCTGAAAGATTCGGCAGGGGGCCACCTTCCCTCAGAATACGTAGTACGAAATCGGTAAACATCTGGTGATCTCGGTCGCGATTGCTATCGCTCAGGATCGACTTGAGCACGGGTTCCATGTCGGGCGTGGCAAGCGCACCAAAAGCCGCTGTCATATTCCACACGGAATTGAGCCGGATCCCCTCGCTGTTCAAGGATTCTAGCAGCGCGTGTTTCTCGTCGGTGTAGAACTCACGGATGTCGCCGTATAGTCCGACGCCAATGGGATCGCGTTTGATGAGGTATGTCCGCGCCGATGGGCAATGGGCCGCGAGCCAAGCGGACAAGCCCCTCATTTCCGTAACCACAGTGCCGTCCTCCCCCGCAATCAGCGCGATTACTCGCCGAGCGGGAAGCCCACCTTTGATAACTTCGGCGAGATGACGAGCTCCGAGGAATTCGGCGATGTGGCGATGGACCGGGATGCGGTTATTGGATGGACCTTTGAACAACTTCGTGACGAGTGCAGACCGGAGCACTTCGCAGTCGTAGCCGCACTGGTCCGGAGCGGGATAATCTTCGTCCGCCTGACCGTGCAACGTGTACCCAGCCACTCCCGAAATCAATTGAACGGCACAGAGCCGTCCGGCGGCGTCCAGAAGCTGAGCGGATGAAGGATAACCTCCCGACGCTTGCGCCTCTTTATGTCCCAAGTGGTGCTCGTCAACGATCTTACGGCAAGCCGTCTCGAAAGTCTCTTTGCGGCTCTCCGGCCAGTTTCTGCCGCCAGCGACCGCCTCGGCCAAGATATCAAGACTTAGAGGATTGTTGAGTAGTCCGTTTACTCTCTTTTCTTTGGCCATCTCGATGAATGTATGGGCGTCTGGAATATCTGATCGAGCATTCAGGATGTTCTCGATGTCACAAAGCGTCAGGGGATCGAGGCGCAGCACTGTCACCTTGGAATCCGGCGACACGGATTCCAATTGTTCCAAATCATAGACCCCTAGCCAGTCTGCCGCCCGGCATGACAGACGAAAGCGCGGTTTGCCCAGCGAGTCGAGACACCCGCGGATTTCATCAAAGGGCGTAATCATGTTGCGCCTGATAGCTCGGGCCTCATCGAGCCCGTCGATAAAGAGTATCTTGTCTCGCCATTCAGGATGGCGCTGCGGATCGAAGGTCCGGAAGTCGCGGGCTGTAATCAGGTAGGCCTTCTCCCCAAGTGCCTCGCACTCGGCCTCAAACGCAGTCGTCTTACCTGCTCCAGGGTCGCCGAGCAACACATAGGCCGGTATATCCTGGAATGCTTCGAGAGGCCGGGATTCCTTCTCTCGATGCTGATCCGAATCCCCTGCCGAAACCTCAGTACAGGTACGGAGAACGATCATGCTCATGCTTCCTCGAACCAGTGATGGGCGGGCATCGTGAGAAACTTATCCAGCGATATGTCGTCTCCTCCGACAAGTAGTGAACGGCGGGGACTAAAGCGCCGTTTAAACTCGTCCATTCCTCTTAAAGACATCTTGTTCGCGCCGCTCTTTACTTCGATGGCGATAATTCGAGCGCCCCGTTGCAGGACGAAGTCCACCTCGTGTGACCCATCTCGCCAGTAATGAAGACGGATGTCGGATGTCGCGGTGTTGAACAAATGTGCGCCGACCGCGCTCTCGACGATGCGTCCCCAGAAGCTGCGATCCGCCTGCGCCTCAGCGAAGGAATACCCCGAATCGGCGGTCATCAGGGCTGTGTTGAGCACATTGAGCTTGGGGCTTGAGGCGCGAACCCGATGCACCTGACCAGCGTACTTCGGCACTCCAGCAAGCAAGCCGGCTCTCTCAAGCAGATGGAGATAGCGTGCCAAGGTGGTTGTATTGCCGGCATCTTGGAGTTGCCCCTGCATCTTGGTGTACGACAGGATCTGCCCAGAATAGGCGGCTCCCAATTCAAAGAGCCGCTTCAGCAGGGCTGGTTTGTCCACTCGGGTCATGGCTAGGAGATCACGCTCTACGTTCGGCTGGACGAGCGAATCAAGGATATAGTCGCGCCACTGACCCGGTGCTCGGATGGAGGAAACCGCGCCTGGATAGCCGCCAAAATAGAGGTATGTCGGCAGATCGAAGCCGAACGCCTCGGCCATTTCCGCGAATGGCCAGTGAGTAACTCGGATAAGCTCGAAGCGACCAGCGAGGCTCTCGCTCAATCCCGACTGCATGAGCAGCGGGGCTGAGCCGAGGATAACCACGTGCAAGGGACAGTCTCTGGCGCGGTCGGCATCCCACAAGCCCTTGATGGTCTCCGACCACTGGGGAATCTTCTGAATCTCGTCGAACACCAGCACGAATCCCCCCAATTGTTCCGCCTCGCGCCGGGCTTCTTCCCAGTGGCGCACCAGCCATTCCGCGTCTCGCACCTGGGGTGCAAGGAAGGTTGCCTCCGTCGCAGCGGATGGGACGCGAATTTCGGCAGAGTCGGGTTCATCAACAGCTAAGTAGCGGCTTTCGAGGTCAATCTGCCGCAGTGCTTGGCGCACAATCGTGGTCTTGCCGGTTTGGCGCGGCCCGAACAGGGCGATGAGTTGCCGGGGCGGCTCGGCGAGCCTGCGGTAGAGTGTGGCGACTTGAGGACGTTGAAAGGGTGCCATACAGATTAAATTACGCTACTGAGTAATTTTACTCAATAGCGTAATTTAGGACGAGACCGAACGGATCAAGTCTTGCTCGGTGATAACTTGGCGGTGGCCTTTATTCCGTCGGTGAGGAAGTAGTGGGTGAGTAGCTGGCCGGGGGCAATACCAGTTACCAACAAGGGTTCTTAGAATTGCTCTGCATAAATATCCAGAACTTTCCGGATCATACTTTGATAGGGAACGCCATTCTCCCGAGCTTTTACCTTAAAAAAATCAACGCTCTTTTTGTTGAGGTTAAGCGTCACCCGCACCGTCTCCTCCCTTAGAACGAGTTGATCGGGAGGCGGCAGAAAATCCCGGATTACTTCGGCCTGTTCAATTGCTTCTGCAATATCAGAAGGCGCTTGCTCATATTTTCTTTTTTTGCTCATAACGATCCCTTCCTTCGCGCCAATAACCGGCACCAAAAATGCGGATGTTGCCTTTTCGATACGTAAAACGGACGGTCAAAATCCGATCCTCAACTTTTCCAAAACAAAAATATCGCGTCTCTTCAGTGGTGCTGTGTTTGCTATCAATGGCGATGATGCGATGAGGATCCGTAAACGCAAATTGAGCTTCAGCAAACGAGACTTTGTGTTTAGACTGATTAATACTGTCCTTTTGGGAATCCCATTCAAAGTTCATATTCATCGTTCAGTGCATTTTAATACATATAGTTATACATATATCATGAATCCATATCAAGGATTAGATCGTTTCACAGAGGGCCAGCCATGAGCAAAACTCCCTTGGCCCTGCTGGTTCTATTCTTTTGTTCTGGAGCCTGCTCCCTCGTCTATCAGGTCGTTTGGGTGCGCATGTTGATGCCCGTGTTCGGCGTCAGCACCTTTGCCATCAGCATTGTCTTGGCTGCCTTTATGGCCGGTCTCGCCTTGGGGAGCTATTGGTGTGGACGTGTGGCCGACCGCCGGGGCAACGGTCTGCGGATCTACGCGCTGTTGGAACTGGGCATCGGCGTCTTCGCCCTGATATTCCCGCTTTTGCTTGCGGGTTTAGACGAGGTGTACACGGCGCTATACGGCTCTTTGCAGGGTATAGACGGGGCCTTTGTGCTCGTCCGTTTGGTGCTCGCGTTCGCGCTGCTGCTGGTGCCGACTACCCTCATGGGTGCCACCCTGCCGACGCTGAGCAAGGCCGTGGCGCACCGCTTGGAGCGAGTCGGTGGGGACATGGGACGCTTGTATGCGGCCAATACGCTAGGCGCGGCCACAGGATGCGCGGTGGCGGCCTTTTTTGCGCTCGAATATCTGGGCGTCAGCGGCACCACGTACGCGGCGGCGGCGGGCAACCTGATCATCGCCTTGATCGCCTATCGTTGGAGCCGCGATGGTCAGCAGGAGCAGACCGGAGTGGTACGGGATGAAGTGCCTACCACTTTAGAGGGGCGATTGGTCCTGGGGGGATTTGCGCTTTCGGGGTTTGTGGCTCTCGGCTACGAGGTGCTGTGGACACGGCTTTTGGCGATGCTCCTGCAGAGTGCCACTGCCCAAAGCCTGAGCACGATCCTCGTCGCCTTCCTGCTGGGGTTGGCCGGTGGGGCTGCGCTCGGGGCGCGCTTGATCGATCGCTGGCGCACGCCGCTGGCCGCGTTTGGCGCGGTAGAGCTGCTGATCGGACTGTGTGGCCTAAGCTCGATTGCCGCCTTTGGCAGCATACCCTATATCGTCGAGGCGTGGGGCGGCGCGCTCTCGTGGGAAGGCCATCTGTCCAAGCTGTTCGTCGCCGCGTTCGTCGTAATGCTTCCGGCGACGTTGCTGATGGGGTTGCTCTTTCCGATTGCGGCCAAGGTGTGCATACCGCGTATTGAGCAGCTAGGGCGCGGTGTCGGCACTGTGTACGCCGCCAATACGCTGGGAGCTATTGCCGGTGCGCTGGTCGCTGGATTTGTGTTGTTGCCTCTGCTGGGCACCTATCGGAGCATCCAGGTGTTGGCGTGGGTTAATATCGCCATCGGCGCGGTGATTTTGGCGCTGGATCCGGCGGCGCAACTGCGCAGAAAGGCCGTGCGTACGGTCGGCGGCTTGGCGTTAGGGCTGGTCCTGATGCTGCTCTTGCCGGCTGGTCTCTTCGTCGAGCTGTTCCACTGGTCGGAGCCAAACAGCCGCTTGCTCTACTGGGACGAGGGCGCTGGTGCCACGGTCTCGGTCCACCAGAAACAGGACGGCGTGCGGATTCTCAAGGTCAACGGCGGCGGCGAGGTCCCCACTGACTACGCCTCGCTGCAGACCTTCCGCCTGCTGGGGCACTTGCCGCTGGTTTTGCATCCCGATCCAGCCGAGGTGCTGGTCATTGCTTTTGGCGGCGGCATCACCCTGTCCGCAGCCGAATTGCACCAGCCGGAGCGGCTCGATTGCGCCGAATTGGTGCCGGGCGTCCCGCGAGCCGCGCCCTATTTTGCCCGCCACAACCGCCAGATCGCCACCCGCCTCGACCAAGCCCCCATCGAACTGGTCGCCGAAGACGGCCGCAACCACGTGCTGCGCACGCAGCGGCAATACGACGCCATCATCTGCGACGCCACGCATCCGGGCACGGCTGATAGCTGGGTGCTCTACACGGAGGAGTTCTACCGGCTTTGCCGCGGCCGCGTCGGCCCGGACGGGCTGGTAGCGCAGTGGCTGCCGCTGCACGGGCTGTCAGTGGAGGACTACAAGATGATTCTGCGGACCTTTCGGGCCGTGTATCCGCACGCTTCGCTGTGGCTGACCCACCAGTACTCGATCCTGCTGGGTACGCCGGGCGCACTGCGCATAGGCTATGCTGCACTTGAGCGCAAGCTAGGGCAGCCGGAGGTACGGGCGAATTTGCGCTCGGTGGATTTGGGCGACTCACCTTCTTTTTTGAGCGCCTTAGTCTTAGGCGAAAAGGAGCTAGCGGCCTACGCGGGTAGCGGGCCGATCAACACGGACGACCGCCCCTACATCAGCTTTACCGACCGCCGCCGCCGTGGCACCAGCGGCGGCTTACCTGTGCTCAAGAGCTTGGTCGAACACTTAGTCGTCAATCCGCGACTGTATCTCTCGGCAGATATTCCCACGGAAGTTGTCGAAGCACTCGAACGGCGCTTGGCCGCCCGGCGGCACACTGTGCTCGGGACGATTGCCCTGCTCGAAAAGGATGGGGAGCGAGCGGCAGCGGACTTTGCGCGGGCGCGGGAGATAGACCCCGGAGAGCGCGGCGCACTGCGCGGACTCAAACAACTGCGCGGACGCTCTACGGCTCCCTGATTTCGACGAGTTGGTTGCTCTCTATGGGACCGGCGACGATCTGCGCGGTGCCAGAGGGCCACTGAACCTCGATGCGCTCGACAATGCTGGTCGGCCCGAGTCCGAAGTAGAGTGGCAAAAGGCTTTGCGAGAGATAGCCGGACTTGCCGTCGTGTACTCGGGTGTAGGTGTGGGTGCGGGTGTGGACGCTTACTACCGCGCCGAGGCCATCGCGATTGGAGCGGGTGCCGATCAGGCGGACCTTGAGAAAGTTGAGATCCGCTTTTTGGTCGCTCAGATCGCTGATTAACAACAGTGGCGGCGCATTGAATTCATTGGTGACGATGTCTAGGTCTCCGTCGTCGTCTAGGTCGGCGAGGGCCGACGCGCGCGATCCCAGTGCACCCCAGAAGACGTGGGGGCCGCTGCGCCCCTCGCAGTCGGGATGGGTTGCATATTCCCCAGCGCAATCTAGGGCAAACCACGGCATGGCCGTGCGGCCCTCGCGTCGCGGCTCGACGCCAAGGGCAAACTCGGCGTCGAGGAAACCCTTGCCGCGGTCGTTGAGCAGCAGGGAGTTGACCGCGTAGCGGAAGGCGTAGTTCATGCTGGCGGTGATAAAGACATCTTCGTACCCGTCGGCGTTGAGGTCGCCCGCGCTCAGCCCCCAAGGCCAGTAGTTTTCTGCGCCGATAGAGTCGGAAATCTCGGCGTACGTGCCGTTGGGTTGGCGGTGGTAAAAGGCGTTGCCGTAGATACTGCGCCCGCCCGAGCGGAGAAAGCTCTCGGTCCACTGCATGCGCGATTTGAGTTTTTCGCGCTCTGGCCCGATGTCCTCGCTCATGTCCGAGTGCATGTCGGTGATGTAGAGGTCTTGGTGGCCGTCGTTGTCAAAGTCGAGGATCTGGGCCGACATGGCCCCCCACGGCGTGCGCGGGAAGACCGCTAGGCTCTTGTCGATAAAGCGCTGGCCTTGGTCGTTTTCGTAGTATTGGTCGTGCCCTTGCATGTTCAGCACGTACAGGTCTGGCCAGCCGTCTTCGTTGGCGTCTAGCGGCATTGCGTCGCCGGACCAACCATCGGCCTTGATTCCAACCTCTTCGGTCACATCGACAAAGCGGTTTTCCCCGGCATTGCGGAAGAGCAGGCTCGGCTCGGTGCGCTCGGGCTTGAGGTGACCGGCAAAGGCGTCTTTGAAGCCGACGTAGTAGTGGTACTGCCCGGGTTGCTCCCCGGGCGCAAAGCCAATAACCGCGATTGAATCGCCGCGCTCGGTGTACTGACCAACATTGGTTAAAAAGAGGTCGAGCTGTCCGTCGCGGTCGTAGTCGAAGAAGAGGGCCGCCGAAGAATGCCCTTGGTGGTCGAGGCCAGACTCTTGCGAAATATCCGCAAAGCGCCCGTCGCCTTGGTTGCGAAAGAGCACATTGCCCACGCGCACGTTGGTGACGTACAGGTCGGGTGCTCCATCGTTATCTAGGTCGGCGAAGGAAGCGGTCACGCCGATGCGGTCTGCGAGCGCCACGCCGCCCCGCTCGGTGATGTCGGTGAATTGGCCGCCGCCCGCGTTGCGCCACAGCCCGTTCGGCCCGGCTTGGTTGACGAAGTAGAGGTCCGTGCGCCCGTCGCCATCGACATCCGCCAAGGCAATTCCATTGCCGTGGTCGTAGTGATTGGGCCGGTAGTGCCGCCCCGAGTCATCGACGATGTGGTGGTGGAAGGCGATGCCGCTTGTGGGCTGGCGGTCGGTGAAGCTGAAATCGCAGAAGACCGCATAGCCTGCGGCTGCGGCTACTTGGGCTTGGCGACGGGTCTCCAGCCAAGGGGGGGCCAGCACTTCTGGGGGGACGCCGACATCGGTGGGTGGATTGGTTGCGTTTATTTGGATTGCTGCCGACAAAGACAGGAGAATTAGGATTAGGGACATGGACACTACCTGTGTAGTTCGAGGGCACCGCCGATTTCCACGGCGAGGTCTAGGATAACGGCACGGTCTTTCACCGGTAATTCGAAGACAGTGGATTTTTCCAAGCATCGGTCGTAAACCTGGACTTGGAGGCGCTCGCCTTCGACGCCTTCTAGACGGGTATAGAGGCGCTCTTGGGCACCGCCATTGAGGATCCACATGCGGCGGATATTCTCCGATGGCACCGCGAGTACGCCGGGGAAGGTGAGGGTAAAAGCACCCCAGAGGGCTTCGTCGCCGAGGTGCACGGAAAAGAGCGAGTGGTGCGAATCGGCGCTGAGGAGTTGCTGGTGGCCGAAGAGCAACAGGTCGCGGTGCTGGCGATAAAAGGCGAGCCAAGCGCTGGTGATGCGCTGGTGCTCTGCGGGCAAAGCACGCAAATCCATCGACAGCATGGGCACGGCACTTGTGACGAGGCTGGCCATAAAACGGGCGACGTTCTCAGGCCGTTCATCAGGTAGCCAATAGGCTGGGTCCGTGTGTACGGCCACATTGCCCTCGCGGCCAGCTTCCGGGTTGAGGATATAGCTTTTGAGCCGAGTACACATGCGGCGAATGTGGTCGGGGTCGAAGGGCGCGTCTTGGGCGCGGTGGCTGGTCGCAAAGGGCCGGGTGGCGAGGGTCGAGTAGTTCATGCGGTATTCGAGCAGGGCGTCGGCGCGCACTTGCGTGGCGGTCTGGTAGATGCCTTGAAGCAAGTCGTACACGGCCTCGCCGTAGTCGGCGATATCGTGTTCGTGGTCAGTGGTGCAGGGCAGGCTGGCGCGGTCTCGCAGTGGGTCGATGAAGTCAATTTTGAGGCCGTTGCAGCCGTAGGTCTGCATCAGGTGTTTGACCGTGCGATAGGCGTATTGGCGCACCGCGGGGCAGCGGGGACAGAGGAAGTTGTTCGCTTCGTCGGAGTCTGCGGCCCGGAAGCGGTGTTTTTGGATGAAGGGTTCGTCGGCCAGATCGCTGATATTGAACAGTGGCGCGCACCACAGCAGGATGGTCAAGCCCTGAGACTGAACCTCTTCGACGAGGCCCTTGAGGTCGGGGAATTTGCTTTCGTCGGGAACGTAGTGGCCGGTGTCGGGGGCGAAACCGTCGCCTTTGAACCAGCCTGCATCGACGATGATATTGCCGATGCCCCATTCTTTGAGCAGGGGCACCATAGAGCGGATATAGTCGGCATCGACATCGTTTTTGATGCCGTACCAAGAGCACCAGACCGGCTCCCACACCGAGGGCGGCGCTGGCGGCAAGGCGACCTTGTGCAGCTCGTCGTAGGCGCGCGAGAAGGCGCGCACCTCGTCGAAGATGGGGCGGTCCTCGCAGGACAGGTAGAGCGTCTCTTCCCAGACGCTGGTCTCGCGGGGGGCGGGATCGAAGAGGCGCTGTAGGGACATTTTGGCGTCTTCGTCGTAGCAGCTATGACGGGTATCCGCCGCATGGACGTGGTCCATAAAGCCCATGCAGAAGCGGTTCTGGTCAAAGCGGTTTAGCGCGGCGACGAAGGGGAAGGACCAAGAGGTAAAGGTGCGCTCCTCGACACCCCAAGGCAGACTGATTAGGTCGCGCTTGCCGATGGCCTCGTGTAGCACGGGCACGAAGACGCGGTGCAGGTCTAGGCCGGGGACTGCGGCTTCTGCTTTGAATGCGGTGACTTTAAATGGGCTGCCATCCACTCGGCGCAACTGCAATTTCAGTAGCAGACTTTTGGGGCCGAGCGGCGTTTCGGTGCAGGAGTACTCGTAGCGGTCATCCGCATAGGTGCTGGGGGCGTCGAGTTGCCGGTCGTCCAACGCCGGGTCCGCCGCGAGAGTGACGGACAAGGGGACGCCGTTGAAGCGGGTAGCGTAGCGCATAGAGGTCTCTATTTTGCATTTCTTTCAGCAATTGCCAGAAAGCCTAGCCGAGTGGGAGCAGGTTCAGGTGGCGCGTTTCTTGATTTGGAGAGCGATAGCGCCTACTTTCGTTTAATTAGCCCACTTGCTAGTACTACTTGACTAGGCTTCGTCTGGAATTTACGCTCTGGGAAACACTCTTGGATAGTATAGGTAACATCCCAGTTTTTAGAAACATCAGTATAAACATCATTCATATCTCAATCTAGACCACTCGGCAGTGTACATGGGCATAAAGTTTGCTCCCACGTAGAAGAATAGATGACTACACTACCCCTTTTTCCCGATTTGCGGTCCACCGCAAAAAAAGACGAACGATCTGGCACGTTTGTAGATAATATGAAACTGCCCATACACCGCTGGTTCAAGTATTCAGCCGGTTTTTCCGCGCAGTGGGTAGAAAGTGTGCTAGCCGATCACATAGCTGAGAAGGGCGAAGTGACTATATGTGATCCCTTTGCTGGCTCAGGTACTACTTTATTGGTAGCTGATGGCATGGGGATACCTAGTTGGGGAGTGGAGGCCCATCCTTTTGTCGCACGGATCGCCGCTAGCAAATTGCTATGGCATACTTCCGCTATCCAACTACGCGACAAAGGTAACGAAATGATGGAGAGAGCACGCAAAGGGAAGAAGTCTTCGATCAAATATCCGCAGCTAATTTATAAGTGCTTCGACGAAAACACGCTAAACAGTTTAGACAAATTGAAGAGCAGTTGGCAGACTCTCGACGATGGAAGTTCCGCTACTAAACTGGTTTGGTTGGCTCTCACGGCAATCCTGCGCCCGTCTTCTTTGGCTGGTACGGCGCAATGGCAGTATATCCTTCCCAATAAAACAAAAAAATCTACTACCGAGCCTTTTGTAGCTTTCGCAAATCAAATCGCCCTTATGGGTGCCGATATGGAGGAATATCAGCGAAAAGCAGACTGTTCCCAAGCCAACTTGCTATGCGGAGACGCGAGGAATTTTCCGCAGGTACAAAATAGGAGTGTGGATTTAGTCATTACATCACCTCCTTATGCTAACAATTACGACTACGCGGATGCGACTCGATTTGAAATGTCTTTTTGGGAGGAGATTTCCTCATGGGGAGATCTTCACGAGTCAGTGAGGAAGTATCTGATAAGGTCGTCTTCTCAACATGCGTCAAAAGAAAAGTTGGAACTGAATGATTTGTTAAGTGAAGAGGCTATCGCGCCTATTGCCACCGAGTTAGCGAAAGCGTGCAACAAATTGTCAGAAGAACGATTGCTACACGGTGGGAAAAAGCACTATCATACTATGATAGCTGCCTATTTTGTTGATATGGCTAAGGTTTGGCGCGAATTGAGGCGAATTTGTCGAGAAGGAGCAACGGCGTGTTTTGTCGTCGGAGATTCGGCACCATACGGAGTATATGTGCCTATTGATCAATGGCTTGGCCGGCTGGCGGTCGCAGCCGGTTTCAAATGTTTCCATTTTGAAAAATTGCGGGATCGAAATGTGAAGTGGAAAAATAGAAAACACAGAGTGCCCTTACACGAAGGGCGACTATGGGTGAGTGGGTAATTGGAGTAAACTATGGCGAAACGAGCTTCATCCGGACACAAACTTGGTCAGTTAGTCGGGGACTGGTTTGAACAGTATTTCTCGTTGCCTCTGCTTCGCCAAGTAGCGGATGAGCTAGAGCTCTACTTAGACAACCGTTTCGTATCACGCCCTTTGCGTGGTGGAGAAAAAGTCATCTGGCGAGATATAGACGACAACGCGGTAGATTATGATTTTGTCCTCGAATTAGGTGGGAGCGATGAAAAGCGGGGGGTTCCCGTGGCTTTTGTCGAATGTTTCTGGCGGCGCGGTGCGCGACACTCCAAAGATAAAGCCCGCGACGACAGTGGAAAGCTGAGGCCAATGCGCGTCACATATCCCACGGCGCGTTTTTTAGGCGTCTTATCAGCGGGGGATTTTACACAACCGGCTAGAGATCTAGTCTTGAGTCATGGAATAGACTTGTTCTACGTACCGAAAAATAAAGTCGTCGCTGCCTTTACCGAAAATGATCTGATCGTCGATTATCCAGATAAAATAGACGAAAGGCATAAAGAACAAATTGTTCTTGAGTTTGAAGCAAATTTTTCAAAACAGAAAAAGGAAGATGTCGCCCGTTCTCTCGTTGGATTACTAGGCAGAGCGACTGTTGATTCGTATATAGATCGAGTTCGCTCTAAACTCAGTGCCCTTCCTCAGCAAATCTGCCTCGTTTTGAGACAGGACTCCGCGCCTATCGTTTTTGAAGTAATCATGGCGGCGACGGAGTTTCTGGAGAATCCTACTTTTTCGATGGATGATCCCACAGAAAGTTATTTGTATCAGGTGACGTACAGCGATGGTTCCGAGTTTGAATCTATGGTCGGTTCGGTTGATGAATTACGCACATTGCACGGTCATATTTCAGATTTAGCGGAACATATGAACCGTCTTAGTGGGAAATCCTCTCCTCTTCAGAATATCTAACAGCACAAAGGTCGCTCGATGCACTTGGTAGTGGATTCGACGGACTTGAAAGTCTATGGTGAAGGCGAGTGGAAAGCCATCCATACCCTCCAAAAAACTGAAATTCCGCAAATTATGACGCTTTGGACGATTCAATCTATTGCTGTCTGGAAGATCTTGCAGCGGGAAAAAGTGCTTTTTGCCGATCAGAGATATTCAGAGGTTCTGTTTTTCGATGCTTACAGGTGGATGGTAAAACAAATGGAGCGCCGAATAGAATCTGAGTCTGAGACTACGTCCTTGCCTTTATGGGCCTGGTATCAATGGGAGGGCAAAAGACGTAAACCCGATTTACGCAGAAGTGCTCATTTGCCCAAAGGCCAATGCGGTGTACGAATCGAATTTGAGCAATCAGACAAAGGAGTTTTGTTATCCGATTTTGAATTATGGCATTATGTCCTCAATTACTGGTATTTGCCTCGAAATGTGGCCGATGGAGAAGCATTTGAGGCCGAGTTATCTGAGCACAATCTATCTTTTTTCGAGATGAAGCCTCTACCAGTTCGTGCATACCATCAACGCATAGAAGATAGTTGGGATCGTATATTTGACCTTGATTGGACTGAAGAAGAGATTTCAGATCCTTTCAGTAAAAAGTCAATTCAAGCTACGTTCTGGAGGTTGCATCTTGATCAGATAAGAGATGTCCATTTTTTCACTGCACGGTAGTAATATTAGACAAGGACAAGGATGAGAGTGATCTAAGCCTAGCCACACCGCGAGGCTGGCACACCGGTGCATTCGCGCCTACGCCCAACCGTTGCGCGGTTCATCCATAGAAGGGTACATAAAAAATGCGTCTCCTACCGATTTTAGGAGTCTTGACCGTTTCAGCAAATCTCCAAGCTCAGCCGCAGGCGGCTATCAATCGTCAGCCTGTATCCGAAGAGGTGTTCGCAACGATCGCCGACCACTACGGATACGACCAGTCTCAGCCTCTGGACGCATCTGTCATAGGCGTTTGGCCTCATAGGCGACCGTATGTTATAGAAAAAGTGGAGTTTAGTAGTATTCACAATGAGCGCGTGTCCGCCTACTTTACTCATCCTAAAGATTCTACAGCAACGCGCCAGCCAGCCGTTCTGCTGCTTCACGGGGCCAACGATTTCTGGGGTAAGAACGAGGACTGGGCTCTTGAGTGGATGGATATTCTCGCGCGCGAGGGATGGTGTGTGCTGGTCGCTGATTTTTATGGCTTTGGCGAACGGAAAAAGGCTGGACAGATGCCCTCGTGGGCGTATGGCCCCTACACTGGGCGCGATATGGTCATTCAATCCGTGACCGACCAGAGACGGGGCATTGACTTTTTGTTTTCCCGTTCAGAAGTGGACACGACTAGGGTGGCCTTGATGGGCGGGAGCATGGGCGGCTATTTCGGTACTCTCGTAGCGGGTCTTGAAAGCCGATTTACTACTGTCGTTCTGACCGTGACTGGTGCTTGGCCGAGCGCGGCGACAGATGATGCATCGGCTCGATTTAGCCATACACTGAATTTCGCCCCTCGGGTTAGCGCACCAATACTTATGGTCAATGCGACCGGAGATGGTCGTCCATTTGGCGAAGAGCTCTACAACGCAATGCCAGAACCCAAGCAGCAGATCTGGTATGAAAGTGAGCATTATTTACCGCCAAGAGAATACAACGAGGATATACTTAACTGGCTCCACGAACACCTTGATTAACCATCGGACGTGGCCGCTACGCCGCCGAGCAGTTTCGCTGCGAGACTGTAGATTACCAGAAATGGATTGACCCTAACAGTATGATAGGCAACTAACAATGATTGATGATTCCTACAGGTCTGGAGCGAAGCATTACGACGCGGCATACAGCGTCAAAGACGATCTGGTGGACAGAGACTTCTACCTCGATCTAGCTAATGAGTACGGTGGGCCTGTTCTCGAATTCGGTTGCGGCACTGGGAGAATTACCCTGCCGTTGGCGCGACGAGGTGTGGATGTCACGGGGATGGATGCTTCTCATTCCATGCTGGAGGTCTTGCGCGCCAAGCTCGCCAAAGAACGTGAAAGCGTAAGACGGAGAACGCGAGTTATAGAGGGAGATTTTCGCACCCATTATTTGGGCGGCCAATTTTCCTTGGTAGTAATTCCATTCAGACCCATGCAGCATATGTACACTACGGAAGATCAACTGGCGGCCCTGAAAAACGCCAGGAGACACTTGGCAGATGGTGGTATTCTCGCATTTGATGTGTTCAATCCCAGTTTCGCCAAAATTCTAACGGGCATCGGCGAAGAATACTTGGACCTGGAGTGGCCTGCACAAGATGGGTCTGATCGGATGGTCCGACGGTACTTTGTAAAGGACGAGATCGATCTGATCAATCTGAATTTCTCGGGCAGGTTCATCTTCCGGTTGTGTGAGGGCGATAAAGTTCTGTCTGAGGAAGCACAGCCATTGAAGATGAGCTTCTATACCTATCCTCACCTCAAATTGCTTTTCTACGCCGCAGGTCTTGAGAGCGTCGGAGAATTCGGATCATTTGATCGGAAACCGATAGGGCCCGAAGCGCCCGAAATGATATTCCTACTGAAGCGTCGGCAATGACACGCAACTCGCGCGCGCTCGTCGAGGTCCATGTTGCGACCCTTCTACATATCCACACCGCGAGGTTGGCACACCTAGCAGAAATGGAATGATGTTTAGGCAAAACGCAGGAGAACTCTTGCCGGAGACTGGGAGCAACTACGACAGCCGCTGGTGGGCGCTGATCTACGACCAATGGAACGAGGCCGGCGGGCGCTCTGAACAGCATGAACGCGAGCTACACTTTTATCGCGAACATCTGCAGGACACGCGTGGTGCTATCTTAGAGGCTGCCTGCGGAACTGGTTCCATTATGCTGCCTTTGCTGCTGAATGGGTTTGATGTCTTCGGGTTTGATGCCTCGCTACCCATGCTGGAGGTACTCAGACGCAAGGCGGCAGGGTTGGGCCTTGCAGACATAGATTCGCGAATCACACAACAGGATCTCGTCGACTTCAGCTACGATCACCCGTTCGAAGCAGTGCTCATACCTGCCAGTTCCATCATGATGCTATCGACGCAGCAGGACCAGATCACCTGTCTGCGGCGAGTCCATGACTGTCTGCAGCCGGGCGGACGTCTGCTCCTAAACTTCTACATTCCCTCCTACACAGAAGACTTGCTCCTTCACCAAGACGCTCAGCCAGCAGAGGAAGAATTCGGCAAGTTCGATCATCCCGAGACGGGGAGACCGATTGAGGTTTCTCATACGAAAATATGTGATCTGACAATGCAGACGGAGACCTACACGTGGATCTTCAGGTATGATGAGGAGACGGTCCAAGTGCCCATGCAGGCTCGATGGATCCACAAGGAGGAATTCCAGTTGCTGCTACGCTTAGGTGGATTTGACCAGTGGGAGCTATACGGGAGCTACGACGGCAAGCCGTACGTGGGTTCCGAGCACATGGGTGATACCTACTGGATGGTGACCAAGTAATAACGTAATCTTTCTGACGGCCGGATCGACGACACGGATGACGGATAGTTTCCCTGATTGGTTGGAGTTGATTGCCGACTCTCTCAAACCCGCCAAAGTCGTAGGTGTAGATCCTCTCCGGGAATGGTCTCTTTCGCAAGTGTTCCGCTTAACATTGGACGATGAGGGCCGCACCCTAATCGCCAAGCGGGGGATTCCCACTAAAGGCCCTACGGAGTTGGAGATCTACCAAGAGTGTCTGATCCCCCTCGCCATAGATGCACCGACTGTCTTCGCAAGCTACGCGAGCGATTCTGAGTATATCCTGCTTATGGAAGATCTGAGAGGTACAGACCTTGAACAACAGCCGTCAAAGTCAACTTTCCTAGATGCGGCCCGCAAGCTCGCGGACATTCGGGCTTCTGCAGACAGGATCGGCAAGATCCGTGATTCTGATCTTCAAAGACATTTGCTGACCAAAAACCAACTTCTGCTTGACTTTGACTACGTGACTGAGCACGCAGGTTCGGAGCACCGGGAAATGGTTCATGCCTTGGGGGAACATATCAACTCATTCTCAAGACACTTGGATCGATTATACCAAGAGCTTCCCCTCACACTGAATCACAATGATTATCACGCCAAGAATCTTCTAAACGTCAGCGGACGCATTGTTCCTGTCGATTGGGCAAATGCGCGTATCAGCCCTCACCTTGGAGATCTTTATTGCCTGATTAACGAAGGAAAAGACCAATATATTTCTCGGGAAACACTAATCGGGGCCTACAGGTCCGGATTAAAAGATCAAGGACTACAGGAGGAAGTTACAGACTGGCACCTTGGCATGGGCGGGCTCTGCTGGAACGTCCACTGTCTGCAATGGATCCTTGAATTTGGTTTGGACGCAATTCCTATATCCAAGACTTGGGTGCCAGACTTCCTGACTGAGATATGCGTTATAATCTCTCGACTGGGCAGACCGTAGTCTGAGTCATCCTTTTTTGCGGGGCTGGAACATCCTATTTTTGAGCACACTACCCACTCCTAAACAAACCGAGACTGCCGTGCGACGCTTGACCGACAACATGAGGCGCGACTGGATGGGAAAGGGCTATATCCTGCTCAAGGGTGCCCTCACCCGCGACCAAGTCGCAGGCTACCTATCCGCTACCGACGAGGTGGTCGCCAAATACCGCGAGATCCACCCCGAGGCCCGCGAGCAGGACGCCCTCAACATCATCCAGACAGTCGAGCGGTCTCCAAATTTCGATTCGCTGATCGACCATCCTAGCACCTTCGGCGTCATCGTCGATCTGATGGGCCCTTATCTCCAGATCATGGGCACGGTGATCTACGTCCGCTATCCCAGTGGGGACATGCCCTTCGGCTGGCATACCGACGGGGGGGCCTCATTGCGCGAGTTTCGCGTCGCGCCGGACAGTCGCCCGCTCAACTTCAAGATCCAGTATTTCCTGACCGACATCCCCGCAGACAACCGGGCCAACTTCTGCTTCGTGCCCGGCAGCCATCGCCGGGATTTTCCCGAGGAGGGTTTTGCCAAGGGAGCATGGCCGGAGGGCGGCGTCCAGCTAGTCGCCGAAGCCGGCGACGCCGTCATCTTCACCTACGGCCTGTGGCACGGCGTGGCCCCGAATGAGGGAGAGGACGTCCGGCGCAGCCTTACCTTTCGCTACGGGCAGCTATGGTCGCGGCCGTGGGACTACGAGAAAGCACCGCCCGAAGTGCTGGCGCGCATGACGCCGCGCCAGCGACGCCTGATGGGCGACATCGGCCCTAATAGCGCACCCGGCGCGTACTACGCACCCAAAGACCAACTCGACATCATCCTCGACGGCATCGAACAGCCGGCGAAGTGAACATTTCATCTAACAAGCCCGATCCCGCGCCTCAGTCATGCTCAATCGCGCTCGAAATACGGTGCGAGTTCGTCTTGCAATAGCCTTTCGATACTCGGCTCAATTTTCCAAAAATCGGTGAGGGCCTTGTACTGCGCTATGGCCGACCGATTTCCCGGGTTCGAGGTTTTCTCGGCGCGGATCATCAGATTCTTGGGCGTGTGTTTCGAGTCTATGAATTGGACCACATCTGTGCGGTAGCCCAAAATGCGCAGTATTTGTGCGCGACAGGCGTCCGTCAGGATATCGGCGGTTCTCTGCTTTAAAATGCCGTGTTTCAGCACCGGCTCAAACGGAGAAGCTTCAATCTGGGGTCGCAATTCGTGCTGGCAGCAGGGGGCCGCGAGAATAATGGGGCTCTGCCAGACTACTCCCTGTGCAATCGCCTCATCGGTCGCAGTGTCGCACGCGTGTAGACTCAGGACGATATCCGGAGCGACCTCAGCCGCATAATCGGCGATCCGGGCTTGGAAAAACTCCAACCCGCTCCAGCCTAGGGAATCGCACAACTCGTTGCATTGCTCAATGAGTTCGACTTCTCTATCAATCCCAATGACCCGGACCGATACGCCCTGAATGTGATGCAGATAGTGGTACCCGGCAAAGGTCAGATAGGCATTCCCACAGCCGCAGTCGACAATCGTCAGTTCTCGGCCGGCGAGACCACTCCTCGCAATGGCCTGACTCATGAGCCTGATGAACTCGTTGATCTGGCGGAATTTGTTCTGCATGGTGGGCTTTACCTCGCCAGACGAATCCATGATGCCAATGCCCTGGAGAAATCGATCTGGAGTATCCCGGGGAATCGGATAACCTTTGACGCGGTTGTGTGCCAGATGTGGCTGCGGTTCAGTTCGGGAAGGTCTAGCTTTTGTGAGTAGCACTTTCCCCTTTTTGGTGATGCGTATATGGAGGTCGCCGCTCGTCGTCTGCACGTGGATGAGGCGAAACGGCATGGAGAGCAAGGCTTCGAGCCTTTGGGGAAACTCTGCGCCGCTGTGGTTCTTGGTTATTCCCTTTTTGCTTTCGTAGTAGATAAATTGGTAGTGCCTTTCACCTCTCAATTCGACAGGACGTACCACGGCCTTAATCCAAGGGATGGACTCGCCTCGAATCCCGCCACTCATGGTGAGTCTGAGGAATGTTTCCCCGCAGGAAACAGCTTCTCTTATCATCGCCTTGTAATCTTTGGCGCGTCCAGCAGTCTCGGTGGCCATAGTTCCGCAATTCCCAATCTAGGTGAAATAATGTCCCAAATTACGCCAAAAGGGGACTTTATCAAGTGCTGGCTAGGCCGCTCAAAGCGTCGTTGATCCAAGGGGCCGCGCCATCGGCTCAATACCCGCTAGTTCTAGAGCTTGACACCTACCAGATTATATCAAACACTAGAGTATTTTCCGCAAACCGGAGCCGCCCATGACATCCAATACCGCTACCGTCCGCGAGTACGCGCGCTACGGGGCCGCAACCCAGCAGAAGTACGAGCCCCACCACTGCGAGCAGGCGGCCGCGATCGTGCGCCGCGTCGCCGACGAGTACCGGCTATGACAGAGAACGCGCTACAACTCGACGCCCGTTACTACCGGGCCTTGCCGATTGACTGCCCTGGATACGAACAGGTCACTCTATCGTTGCCAGTGGACAAGACAGCCCTAGTGGGCATGCACTGCTGGAACATCGGCTGTCCCGATGGGCCGCCCGTGGACGTCAACTACTGCGTCGGCATGGGTTGGCTCCAGTCAATAGAGGAGGCCGGGCGCATCATGGCCGAGGTCATCCGTCCGGCCATGGACGCGGCTCGCGCCATTGGGATGCCGGTCTGCCACGTCGAGACGGACTGGATGGACCACCAGTATCCCCACGTCGAGTCGCGGCGCTCGGGAGAGTCGGGAGCCGTGCACCCACACCAACAGGAGATGCTCGAACGAGCCCACGGCGTCGGCTACATGGAGCGCTCGCCGCTGGCGCAGATGCGGCGCGCCGAAATCGTCTCCCCGGTTGGAGACGAGCCCCTTTTTTTCTACTCCGACGTGCTGGACGATTACCTACGCAGTCGCGGTGTGGAGACGCTCATCTATATGGGATTTGCGGCCGACATGTGCCTGCTCGGTGCCGAGGGGGGAGCGCGGCCCATGCTGGCGCGCGGTTATCGCTGCGTGGTGATGCGCGATGCGACTGTCGGGGTAGAGACGCCAGCGTCGTTCCCACAGCGGTTATCGACGAATTACGCCCTCCACATCTTCGAGTGGAGCCTGGGCTTCGGCTGCACCTTCGCGCAATTCCAACAGGCCATCGATCAGATGAAAGGTGAGCAGTCATGAGCTTGAGCATCTGTCCGTGGAAGTACGGCAAGTGCTGGGTTTACTCAATCACCTACGACGAAGCCCTCGCCGACCTGCACCGCTTCTCCATTCCCATGCACGAAGAGTACGCCATCCCCGGCCACGTAGAACTGCTCGTCGGCCAGATGGGCGAGATCCGCAAAGCCGGCAATTCCAGCTACAACGGCTTCCGCCACATGAACGCAGGCGAGTTGCGCGATCTGCTCGCCCGCGGCTGGGGAGTGGGCAACCACTCGTGGACTCACGAAATCATCACGCCAGAAATGGTGGACCAAGAAATCGGCCACGCCAAGCAAGTGCTGGAGGAAGCCCTCGGCGAGCCGATAATCCTCTACTGCTCGCCCGGCAACAACACAAACATGGCCGACCACGTGCTCGAAGCCTGCCGCCGCTACGGCTACCTAGGCGCCATGAGCCTGACGGACGCGCTCAACCGGCCCGAGGACGAGCTGTTCTGGATCAACCGCACGGCGCTGCACGACCACTACTACGAGCCGTTCTACAGCGCCTACGACCCGTACCGCAACATCCGCCAAGCCCAAGCCGTGCAGGGCTGGCTCATCGACTACTGCCACTGTCCACTGGAGACAGCCGTGCATCCCAACAAAGACTGCTCCGAAGCCCAGCTACGTCAGCGCTTTGAGACGGTGCTGTCCGAGGGAGGCGATGCAGTCTGGTGCGCAGTGCCCGAGGAAGCACTCAGCTACCATCTGCTGCGGCGTCACGCCCAGATCGAAACCGCGGACGACAATGACGAAGCGCAGCACTTTCGCATTGAGCTTTCGGAGTTGCCCGAGCAGGTGCCGTACCGCAGCCTGACGCTAGAGGCCAGCGTGCCAGCAGCTTGGTGCCGCGACCCCCGCGTAGTAGTGGACGGGCAGGAACTAGCAGCGGAAGTCGTGCGACCCGGTGTGCTACGGGTGACGACGCCGGTGCGGGACGGAACTCAGGTCGAGGTGCGGGCTACGCCGCGCCCTTGACAGATTTCTCTACTCGTTATCCGAATTAATCACTCGGATATAAGCAGTTAACTGAAAGCACCAAAAAAGAAAGGGATTCAGAATGGGTTACCCCGCGATTGACCAACCGGCCCCCGCGATTGAGGCCAGTGAATGGATTAGCGGTAAGCCAGAAGAGGAAAATGGATTTTCTGGCAAGAATGTAATCCTTGAGTTCTGGGGCACTCATTGTGGCCCGTGTATCGCCGCCATTCCCCATCTCAATGAACTCGTCGCCACGTATGGCAGTAAGGATACCCTTTTTGTTTCGTTGACCCGTGAAGATCCCCACATCATAGAACGCTTCCTGGAAAAAAGGCCGATAAAGGGCGGGGTCGCCACAGATCGAGAAGGTGCAATGTTCGATGCCTATGGCATACAAAGTATCCCTCATACCTTTCTCATAGACTCACAAGGCCTACTTCGTTGGCACGGTCATCCAACTTCTTTTAATGCGGAATTGTTAGAGGAGTTTCTCCAGACAGACAACGTGCCCAAAGTATCTGAACCAACCACCTCTTCAGAAACCGTACCGGCGGTCACTCCAGACACCCTGTTTTTTCTAAAAATTGATCGAAATGCGTCCGATCGTAGAGGGGAAAGTTTGGGTATTGGCGACGAGCAATTCGAGGCAGAAATTTATGGGTATAGAGTGGCCGATGTGATAAGCTCGCTATTGGATCATCCCCATACCCGGATGCGGATTGAAGGGAAAGAGCCAGAAGAGCTGTTGGACGTTGAGTTGCGTTCTTTTCATCCCCTGAAAGTAAAGGTGGCAAGGGAAAGAGCGGTAGATGTGCTGTGCGATATGTTTGGCATCGCGATTTGTCGTGTTGTGGAACAACGGGAAGGATGGGCACTAACCTGTTCTAACCCTCAATTGACGGATGTGTCTGACTTGGGCGGCGGCATGTCCACGGGCGGGTTCAATAATAAGTTTACCGGCTCCAATCTCACGATAGATCAGCTTGCCGACTACCTTGAGAATTCGATGAAGTGCATATTTTTCAACGAAACACATTTGGCAGGGAAATATGACTTTGTATTGCCGGTTAAAACCTTTGATCAGACACGGCGAGCTTTAGAAGAAGAGTACGGCATCAAAGTCGAATCGGCGGTACGCGAAGTAGAAATAGTGATTCTGCGCATGACGGATGCCGCAATCGGGTGCGCCGGGGACTCGCCACCGCGTCCTTGACAGATGTCAAACGATTTTGATTTTGCCGGAGCCGTCCCGCCATGGGGCCGTAGCGCCGCCGAATACGAGGCGTTCTTCGCGTTATCTGACGTTCCGCCATCTGCGCGCATATTGGACTGCGGGGGTGGACCGTCGTCGTTCGCCGCGGAATGGAGTAGAAATGGACGATACGTCGTCGCCGCGGACCCCATGTATAGGTTTTCCACCAGAGATTTTCTAGCCGACTTCGATCTCACAGCAGCACAGATGCTCGCGGGAATGCGGAAGGCGCGGGACCGGTTCAAGTGGGATTACTACGGCAGCCCAGAAGATGTCGTCCAACGTCGGCGCGACGTCCTCACAGCCTTCATTGCCGATTTTCAGTCGGCGACTCGGAGTGGTCGCTACGTATCTGCTTGCCTACCGGAATTGCCTTTCCTGTCGGAATCCTTCGATCTCGTACTTTGCTCTCATCTACTATTTCTCTACTCTGCCGAATTCGACACAGCAACCCACCTCTCCTTCCTGCGGGAATTGCTTCGCGTAGGTCGAGAGGTTCGCGTATTTCCATTGCTCGACATGGATGGGAACCCTTCCGCGCATTTGGATAACACCATTCAGGCACTGCGAATGTCAACACGCGTTGAGCTTGTTCCACTGTCCTTCGAATTTCGGTCTGGCGATTCGCTAATGCTGCGTTTGACGCATTAGCGGAACAACAGTTACGTTGGGCGCAGGATGGCACTGCCCCGTCGGACCACGTCGAAGCAAAACTCCCGATCACCAGCGCGCAGCCGGAACCAGTCGCCCTCCCGTGTGACCCGAGCCTTCGCCGAACGGCTGCAAAAAGCGAGGACGAGAACATCGTCATCCGTGCCCGCCACTATACGCGTTGACGCCTCAGCAGCACCCGGGAGGAAACTGACGAGGCTACCGGCAGCCAGTCCAGAAGGAGCAAAGGGCACCTCCTCGGTCCGCAGTCGAAGATCCTTTCCAAACGCCGTCATCACCTCTACCGCACGTGGTCCAGCACCAAGACGGGCGCGACTCCTGCTCAGACCTCGCAGGTCCACCGGATTCAGCTTATAAGCCAATTCACCACCACCCATCTCCGGTCCCAAGCCCCTAGCAGGATCCACGATCAGCCGCCGACGCCCCGGACAGCGGAGGTCAATGAGAGCTATATCGCAGTCCGCGGAGACGCCGGGCGTCTGCACGGCACCGCCGAAGGCGAGGGTGGAGTGAGGCCACACGTAAAAGGTGCGCGGTTCCTCCCGCGAGTCGAGTCCCTGAGAGTCGTGGCCCACCTCGCCAAAGGTGGCCGGATCGTCGATACGCTTCGCCTCGCCATCGACAGCAATCTCCATCCACGGCCTACCCTCGCGTCTGTTGAAGCCACCCCACCCAATCTCGACCTCGTGCCAAACTCCAGCGTCCACTCTGCCCGGCGCACACACGGTCACCTCGTGGCCGTTCTGACTCTGCACGCTGAAGCGCATCCTACCGTCCTCTTCAACGACGAGGGCAAAGGTGTTGACCCTCGTCCCACCGATCCCACCGACGCCGTTTCCCGTGTTGAACAACACTTGGGGATCGCCGCGTTCCCTCAATCGGAAGCGCAAGCGCAGACGTCCCCCATTGGAACAGAACCAAGGCCGGGCCTCGTACTGCAAGGCGTCGCCACCACTCAGCCGGACGATGCCATTGACGAGCCGGAGACCTCGCGGTCGGCGACGCAGCGCCACTAGAACAACCGGGTGCTCCCCAGTCAACAGCCAGTATTCCTGCTCGGTGCGCCGAGCGGAGACGCGCAACCGCTGCCAATCCTGCGTGCTCTCCAAACCGCCCGGTACGGCGACGATCTCGTTCTGGCCGCCTACGCAGGGCAGGCTGCCGCAACTCACCGGCTGAGCCTCGGCCGCACTGATTGCGCGCAGCACGGGATACCCCGCCCACTGCACGTGCAAGTTCATAAAGCCGTGGGCCACATCGCCGTCGTACCCACTGACGCAGAGGACCGCCGCGTCGGATCCGTGACCACTGCGCATTACAGCGGAACGACCGCCGCGCGCCGCAAAACGACGTGCTAGCGGAGCCGACCGGCGCTGCTTGACCGCCCGAAAGTCGGGATCGTAAAAGCAATAGGCGTAGGGCCCGTAGGAGATCATGCACTCCGCGGTCGAGCCTTTGACGCCACCACCGAAGCGATAGATCCGGCCTAGGCGCGGGTCGGCGAGAGCCGCGTCGCGCAGTATCTCGTCGCCAGCCTCTTGGGCCAGCCGCAGGAGCGCGGGAGAGCAAGCGTTGAGCTGGGTGCCGAGCACATTGGCGTTGGCGGAATAGTAGAGCTGGTCGGGAATCTTGCGCGGTGCTGCCCAATGGGCGCGGAACCAAGTCAGCGGCCGCCGCAGCCGGGCCGGAACCTCGCGGCCGAGATCAATGCCAGCGACATTGTGCAGCGCGTCGGCAAACTGCAGGAGCCAGAGGTTCTCCCAGGGCCAGAAGGAAGGCCCATCCACCGGCTCGCCAGCGGGGCCGCAGCCGTGGGGCATGATGGCGGCGCGGAAGCGATCGATGACCGCCTGTACCCATACCTCCGCCTTGGGGTGTTCGCCTAGCAGGTGCAGAGCGGCCACGCCAAAGTGCCCATTGTCCACGACGGCGTGGTGCCCACCCTCCTCCCCATGGCGTTGCTCCTCCACATCCGGCCACCAGCGCTCCAACTGCCGCACGAGACAGACGCGGACCTGACGCTTCTCGTTGGCCGTCAACTCTCCGTCCAGCAGGTCTAGAGCCAAGGCAAAAGCCTGCATGTAGCGATTGGCTGTGTAGAAGTGCTCCTCCACCCGGTCGTCGTGGTCCCAACCAGCAGCCGCCTGCAGCCAAGCGCGAGTCCGGTCGAGCCAGCGCCGGTCGCCGGTCAACCGCCAAGCAAAGGCGTAGTTTTCGATCAAGGCCGTGGCCTGCATGGCCGTGTAGAAGGTCAGATAGAGCTGATGGTACGGGTGAGGACTGTCCGGCCGTCGCGGAATCCGCGTCCACGGCCGCTGTCCAGCATACAGCTCACAGTCGTCTAGAAGATTGGCAAGGATGCGCCGACGCACAGGATCGGTCGACGGCTCAAAGCGGAAGTCGGGATCGTCGTAGGGCCTCAGCAGCCGGGGCCGGTCGTGGCGGATGACCCGGATCGGAGCCTGCTTCGGAGAGCTAGACGATCGCACAGTTATCAGAAGTGGTCGGGCTCCCAGAAGATGACCTCGCGGCGTGGAAACCATTCCTCAAGTTGGCGGACTTCCCCAGCCTCCAGCGAGATCCCTCGGGCGCGAAGGATGGGTTCTATGTCGTGGCCAGAGGACTCGCCAAACAGGAGCCGACACATCAGATCGACCGGCAGCCTACGTGCCAACTCCGCCGCTTCGGGCACGGCCTTGGCGATCAGCGCCCCGAGACCGAAGGGCAGGGCCATCATCGAGCTGTCGCCCGTGAGCCCCAGATCGGCGTCAGCAGTAGCGACTAGGGCATCGACAAAAGGGTGGCTGTGGGGAATCCCGCCTTCGATCTGCGTCATCCCAGCCGCCGCGCACTTGTCGAGCAAGTGCTGCACGAGAGCATCGAGGGCCGGGCCGCTCTCGTAAGCAACTTCATACACCTCAACGCCGTCGTCGTCGCTCTCCCAGTTGATGTACCCGCTGAGCCCCGCCGAATCACGGACGACGGCGGTGGGCAGCACGCCCCGCACGCGGGAGGGGGCGTAGTCCCAGTACGGACGCGGACGCAACAGGCTGCCGCTGCGGCCAGCGTTGTAGCGCTGATAGAGCGCTACCGTCTCCTCCAAGTCGCGGCTCTCGTCAAACGGCAGTACCTCAAGTGCGGACCGCCCCGGCTGCGGAGGACAGCTCAGTCTAGCGTGAAATCCCATGAGCGGCACGCAGCTCCAGCCGAGACGCCGGTAGAAGCGCGCCGGGATCATCGTGAACAGCAGACCTAAGTCGTACCCATCGTCGCGCATGTACTCGGCCGCATGCTCCATGAGCCGCGTCGCTATGCCGCGTTGCCGGTAGTCGGGATGCGTGGTGACGCCGCCGATGCCGCCCATGCGGACGGGCGTGGCACCGAGGTGGACCCAGCGATCCCAGATGCGCAGCGTCGATACAATGCGGCCTTCGACGACGATGACCGGCGTCTGCGACGGGCACCAAGTCGGATCGCCTTCCATGTACCCTCGGTAGCGCTCGTGGCCCTCGGGGTTGTGCACGGCGCAGAGCAGGTCGATGAGTTCGTCGAGTTCCGACTCGCGGATGGGGCGAATGGTATCCATAGTATCCCGATAAACTAACCAATTAGTGCAGCCGCCTCAGCCGAATCATCCGCAACACCCAATAGGCTCCCAAGGCAGCGAACAAATGCTTGCAAGTATGACCGCTGATGACTCCCCCGACCCCGTAGAGGGCTTGATCAAACACCTCGGCGGCTTTCGCGAGCAGATAAAACAGACCGGCGACGTAAAGGTCAGACCCGCGCGTGTACGGCGACGGCAGCAGGCGCACCATGAGGGGCACGAACAGAATCGGATAGGCTTGGGCGACGATGTAATAACGGAGGTCTCCGGCTCCGGCCTGCTCGGTATAATACCAGTACAACACGCTAAAAAGGCCGAAGGCAATCAGCGGCAGCAAGGTGATAATGCCAGCTCGCCGGTCCAGACGCTCGGTGATCGCAGCAGCGAGAAACGCCATAAAGGCGACGCTCATCGGCAGGCGATCCCACAAGAGCGTTTCATTGCTGGGGTCCAGATGGTAGTAGGTAGAGCCGAGGCCAACCAGTGCCACCGCGAGGAAAAGGATCTGATAGGCCAGCGAATCGACCGGGCTCACAAACGCCTGCTGCGTGGAATTTGTGGCGAGGCGGAACACGACGCTGAATCCCCACAGACCTATCAACAGAAAGGGCAGATTGGAGATCACGTTCAGACAATGAGGGATGCCCAACAGGGTGCGCTGATCGGCAAACTGGTGATAGGCGGGATCTTGCGGAATGGGTCCCTGCAGAAAAATGACCGCCCAAAAGGTGATCGTCAGATAGGCTAAAATCCGGAGACGGTAGTCGCGTTTCATTTATATTTCGCCTTAACGCCGGACTGGTTTGTTTCTACTGCTTTCCCATTCCTGCCTCAAGATAGCCATAATATAGAAACTCCAATATCCATCGTCGGCCTTTCGGCATTCTCTGAGGTGTCCTTCCTTCACAAACCCGACCTTCTCGTAGCAGCGTATGGCACTTGTGTTGAAGTCGAACACGGCTAGCTCAATGCGATGGAGACCAAGCTGACAAAAGCCGATCTCAACGATCTTCTCCATCATGACCGTTCCGATGCCTCTTCCTCTGTAAGAAGGATCGCCGACGAGTACCCGACACACGCGAGCACTTCCATTGCGACGATCAACCGCCGCCATCTCAATGTGCCCAATTACCGTTCCGTCTTCACTGTCCACAACCTTGTATATCAGCTTGCTTGGCAACTCGCCCTGAGTACCCGTCAGATGTTCGCTTAGCCGTTCGCGATTAAGCGGATACTCAAAGTCTGGCCCCGCCCATTGCAAAAGAAAGTCACTGGACGGGATCCAACCTATCAACCTGTCGAAGTCTGCTTCAGTGAATGGCTCTAGGACTACCATATTGCTGTTCCGATACCAAGTAGCGATTCATGCGACTCCATTTCGCGCAGCCATTCGCTCAAATACGCTAGGGGGTTGGCGAGATTCCCAAGCATCGACTAGCGTGTTCACATTGGTCTGGCACGGCTGCGTCGAGTCAACTTCCAGATCGTATTCAGCAAACCCGTGCACTATTTGATAATCCGTTCGAGCCTCCCCAACTCGTCGATTGCCTCTTTCGCGCTCCCTACGCTCAAGCTCGGGAAGCGGACAGTGCACGCCGACAAAGAATACGTCTAAACCGGCAAGTAATTTCACCAGATCCGACATCCACATCTCGTTTTCAATAATGTGATCGACGATGAGATTGTTGCCCGCCTCAGCTAACACTGGCAAACACCGATGAAACCCATCGAAGACGGCAGGCCGCATAGCGGACCAATCAAATTCACCGCTGCGAACGCGGGCCATCGGCAAGGCGTTGGAATCGCGGAGGTGGTCAAACGAAAAGTGCCAGAATGGGATTGGTAGCGTCTGCTGTAGCTGGCGTGCAAGCGTCGATTTCCCCGAACTCGACGCGCCGTTGATGAGGATGATTTTCCCTAGTTCGCGACTGGTGTCCATTGGATTATCTTGTCTCAACTTCTCTGCTAAACTACCTTAAATCGCCGTAAACGCCAGACCGTGCGGCGCTTTCTCGCCGACGAGCCCCTCGACAAAGCAAGAGGTACTGAGAGGATGCGCATTCAGCTCGATATTTCGATACCCATGCGCGACGGAGTGCGGCTCTACGGAGCCCTGTACCGGCCGGACGCAGGGGAGCGCTTCCCCGTGCTACTGATCCGCTCGCCCTACAGCACCCAACATCCCCGCTACGTGGAGTGGGCCCGGCGCTTTGTGGCCGAAGGATACGCCGTACTCATGCAGGACAGCCGGGGCCGGTACGAGTCGGAGGACGAATGGCGCCCCTATGTCGATGAGCGAGACGATGGGTACGATACGCAGCAGTGGATCGGCCAGCAGCCCTGGTGCGACGGCTCCATCGGCACCTTTGGGGTGTCCTATCCGGGTTTCACCCAAATCCTGCCGGCGCCGCTGCGCAGCCCTTTTGTCAAAGCCCTCGTGCCCATCGCCAACCAAGAGGACAACTACGGCCACATGCGCTACAACGGCATTTTGCAACTGCAGAACGCCATGAATTTCATCTGGCTAGGCCAGCGCACCAACCAAAACGCCCCCAGAGATCTGATCGACTGGGATCAGGTGTACCGCCGCCTGCCGCTGTTGACGGCACTCGACGACCTAGGCGAACGGCCCTTCTACCGGGAGATCATTCGCCACCCCTGCTTCGACGAGTTCTGGGCTTCGTACAGCATGAAGGGCCAGTACGGCGAGGTGGAAACGCCAGCCTATTTCATCACGGGCTGGTACGACAATTTGCTGCACGAAGGTTTCAAGTGCTTCAAGGGCTGGCGGCAACAGGCCAGGGGGCGGGAAGCCCGCGAGCAATCGCGCCTCATGGTGGGGCCGTGGACCCATACGCTGATCGGCAGCGACGATCCCTTTGGCGATGTGGACTTTGGACCCGCGGCCCGGGTGGATATGCCGCAGGCGCATTTGCGCTGGTACGATCAGCGACTCAAAGGCATAGACAGCGGCATCGACCGGGAAGCACCGGTGCAGTTGTTCGTCATGGGGGAAAATGTTTGGCGGGGCGAAGAGACGTGGCCCCTAGAGCGGACCCAGTACACCCGCTTCTTTTTGCACAGCGGAGGGCAGGCCAACTCAATGCACGGCGATGGACGGCTGAGCCGCCAGGAGCCCGAGGACGAGCCGTGCGACAGCTATGCCTACGATCCAGACGACCCAGTGCCCACCCTCGGAGGACAGAGCATGTTCATCGACAACACCGGACCCAAGGACCGCCGGCCGGTGGAGCAGCGCGACGACGTACTGGTCTACACTACCGAGCCGCTGGCCGCGGACGTGGAAGTTACCGGGCCGGTGGAACTGATGCTGCACGCAGCCTCCAGCGCGGTAGAGACCGATTTTACCGCCACCCTAGTCGACGTACACCCCGGGGGCAAGGCCATCCACTTGTGCGAAGGCATTGTGCGGACCTGCTTCCGCGACTCCTACCAAGCCCCCAGTCCCATCGAACCAGATCAGGTGTACGTCTATCGGATCGAGCTGTGGGAGACCAGCAATCTCTTCCGGGCCGGGCACTGCATCCGGCTGGAGGTCTCTAGCAGCAATTTCCCGCGCTTTGACCGCAACCTCAACACCGGCCATCCGCACGGTTTGGACGACGAGATGCAAGTGGCCCAGCAGCGGATCTACCACAACCGAGCCCATCCCTCCCACCTGATCCTGCCGGTGATACCGCGCCCATGATCCGCATTGGCGCCGATGTGGGAGGCACTTTCACCGACGTGGTGGCCCTCGACGACCGGGGCGGCATCTGGACCCACAAAGTGCCGTCGACCCCACCCCATTTCGAGCGCGCCGTGCTAACTGCCCTCGACCAGCTCATACCCTACTTCAGCGCTGCGGACCGGACTGTGTCCGAGGTGGCGCACGGCACCACAGTGGCCACCAACGCGGTGCTCGAACACCGGGGCGCGCGCACGGCCCTGATCACCACCCGAGGTTTTCGCGATGTGCTGGAACTGCGCCGCATCCGGGCCCCTCAGCTCTACGATTTGTTCTTCGACAAACCCCGGCCCCTAGTCGAGCGCCGCCTACGCCTCGAAGTGGACGAGCGGGTGGCGGCCGATGGAGAGGTCCTGGTAGCCCTCGAAGCCCAAGAACTTGAGCAGCTCGGCGAGCGGCTCGAAGCCGAAGGGGTAGAAGCAGTAGCCGTATGCCTGCTGCACGCGTACGCCTTTCCGCAGCACGAACTCCGCCTAGGACAGTACTTGCGCGAACGCTTGCCTGAGGTACCAGTGTCGCTGTCGTCGGAAGTGCTGCCCGAGCGCCGCGAGTACGAGCGCAGCGCCACCACCGCGGTCAACGCCTATGTCCAGCCCGTGGTGCAGCGCTATCTGGGTGCCCTGCGCCACGGGCTGGAGCAGCGCGGTGTAGAAGCGCCGCTGCTGATCATGCAGTCGACCGGCGGGCTGGCCCCAGACTGGGAGGCGGCCCGCAGGCCGGTCTTTGCCCTCGAATCGGGTCCCGCGGCCGGAGTCCTCGGTGCCAGTTTCGCCGCCAGCCAACTGGGATTGGACCAAGTCATCACCCTAGATATGGGTGGCACCACGGCCAAGGCGGCCATGATCGAAGAGGGCCGCATCGCCCACAGCCCCGAGTACGAGGTCGGCGCCTCGCTGTCCGCGGGCAACCGGCTCATCGGCGGCGGCGGCGAGTTAATCCGGGCACCCAGCATCGACATCGCCGAAGTGGGAGCAGGAGGTGGTAGCATCGCCTTTTTGGACCAGGCCGGCGGTCTGCGGGTGGGACCGCGCAGCGCCGGAGCCGTGCCGGGGCCTGCCTGCTACCAGCGGGGAGGACTCGAACCGACGCTCACCGACGCCAATGTGGTGCTGGGCTATATCCGCCCCGGGGACCTGGCCGACGGCGAGGTGTCGATCGACGTGGAGGCTGCGCAGCGGGCGGTGCACGACCGAATTGCTGCACCCCTCGGACTGGATTTGCTGCAGGCGGCCGAAGGCATCCACCGCATTGCCAATGCCCGCACCATGCGGGCCCTGCGGGCCGTGTCCACCGAGCGGGGGCGAGATCCGCGCGACTTCGCTCTGATGGCATTTGGCGGGTCCGGGCCCGTCCACGCCGCGGGCTTGGCTCGGGACCTGGCCATTGGTCAGGTTGTAGTGCCACCGCTGCCGGGTCTGTTCAGCGCCCTCGGGCTTTTGTGTTCCGGGGTGGAGCACCACGATGTGCGCAGTTGCCTGCTGGGGGGAGATGACCTTCAAGCCCCGGCCCTAGAGCAGATTCGGGCCCAGATGCAGGAGCGGCAGTTGGCCCAGTTCGCCGCCGAGGGGTTTGGGGCCGACCAAGTCGAGCTGCGCTGCAGCGCCGACGTGCGCTTTAGAGGGCAGACCTCGGAGATCGGCATCGACTTGGCCGACGGGCCTATAACCCCAGAGGGAGTGGCCCGCTTGCGCGCCGACTTTGTGCGCGAGCACGAGCGCCTGTACGGACATCGCTCCGACCCGGACAACCCCGTGGAAGTGGTGGCCGTGCGCTTGGTCGGCCAAGCCGGAGTGCGCGGTCTGGGCCATGGCCTGGAAACAGCAGTCCAGCCAGTTGCGGGCGGAGGCAGTCGGACGGCCTATTTCGCCGGCGAGACCTTGACCGTCCCCCTAGTCGACCGCCGGGACCTCGACCAAGGAGCCGAGGGGCCCCTGCTCATCGACGAGCGCGATTCCACCATTGTAGTGCCGCCAAATATGCGCGTCCAGCGGCACCCTCTGGGCCACCTCCTCATCGAAGTGCGCTCCAGCTAGAAAGGAGTGAAGCGATGGCGGCCATAGATCCGATCACCCGCGAAATCGTGCGCAACGCCCTGGCTTCCGCGGCCGACGAAATGGCCATGGCGCTCTACCGCACAGCCTATTCGACCATTGTGCGGGACTGTCTGGACTACTCGACTTCCCTGTGCGATGCCGAGGGCCAGATGATCGCCCAAGGCGTCACCATTCCACTGCATTTGGGTTCGGTGCCCTTTGCTATGGAGACCCTGCTGGCCAAGTACGGCGACGATATAGAAGAGGGCGATGTCTTCATCCTCAACGATCCTTTTGAAGGCGGCATGCACATCCCGGACATCTTCATTGTCCAGCCCGTTTTCTCGGAGGGCCGGCGTGTGGCCTTTGCCGTGAGCACGGCCCACCACCTCGATCTGGGCGGCCGTTTGCCGGGGAGTTCGGCCTGCGACAATACGGAGATCTTTCAGGAAGGTTTGCGCATCCCCTGGCTCAAGCTCTACCGCCGGGGCGAGGCCGACGAGGCCCTGTTCGCCCTGATCCGCGCCAATGTGCGGGTGCCGCAGATGACCATCGGCGACTTGCGGGCCCAACTGGCGGCCTGCCACATCGGTGCCCGGGCCATCGGCGAGTTGATCGGCCGCTACGGCCCCGACACCTTTGCGCGCTGCACCGCAGATCTGATCAACTATACCGAGCGGCTAGTGCGGGCCGAAATCGCCTCCTGGCCCGATGGCAGCCACACCTTTGTCGACTATATGGACAGCGATGGAGTGGGAGGGCCGCGGGTGCGTCTACAGGTGGAGATCACCGTGGCGGGAGACGAGCTGCGGGCCGACTTCACCGGCACAGATCCGCAGGTGAGCGGGGCCATCAACAACACGCTCTCCTTCACGTCTTCGGTGGTGGCCCTGTGCGTGCGGTCCGTGCTGCGCGAGGATATCCCCAACACCGCGGGCATGTTCCGCCCCCTCGAAATTGTCGCCCCGCCCGGCACCGTGGTCAACGGAGTCATGCCCGCGGCTTCGTCCATGCGCGGCATCACCGGCTTCCGCCTGGCCGATACGATCTTCGGGGCGCTGGCCGGACTCCTGCCCGATCGGGTCTTGGCCGCCGGCGAAGGGGGCAACACCCTCGTGATTATCGGAGGACAGCGGTCCGACCGCCAGCCCTACGTGTACTACGAGCTGCTGTCGGGGACCTGGGGCGGACGGCCGGACCGCGACGGCAACGACGGGCTGTGCAATCCGGCCAATGTCGCCAGCAATATCCCCGTGGAGCAGGCCGAATCCGAGTACCCAGTGCGGGTGGAGTGTTATGGTCTGGTAGGCGACAGCGGCGGGCCGGGCCGTTTCCGCGGTGGTCTAGCCATCGAGCGGTCGTGGCGTCTGCTCGATGGCCAAGCGCATCTGGCCATCCGCTCAGACCGGCGCGACCACCTGCCCTACGGCCTGTACGGGGGCGGGAGCGGCACGGCTTCGATCAATACGCTGTACCGCAACGGCGAGGCCGAGACCCTGCCGACGATGATATCCACCACCATGGCCGCTGGCGAAGTGATCTACCACCGCCAGGCCGGCGGCGGCGGTTGGGGCGACCCGCTGGAGCGCGATCCCGAGGCCGTGGCCCGAGACGTGGGCAACGACAAGGTTTCGCTCGTCGCGGCCCGGGACCAGTACGGGGTGGTGCTCGACGAGTCCCTAGCCGTGGACCGCGAGGCCACGGCCGCCCTGCGGGCGCAGCGGGCCGCCGAGAGCACATGAGCCCGGTGCCAGCGGATCTGCTCATCAGGGGCGGTACCGTAATTGACGGCACGGGCAAAGCGCCCCTGAGCGCGGATGTGGCGATCAAAGATGGTCGCATTGCGCACGTGGGACCTCGCTGGCCTGGCACAGCGGACCGGGTGCTGGAGGCGGCGGGTTTGTGGGTCGCGCCGGGTTTTATCGACATCCACAGTCATTCCGATTTTACTTTGCTGGCCGACCCTCGGGCGATGAGTTCGATTGCCCAGGGGGTGACCCTCGAAGTGGTGGGCAACTGCGGCCACGGCTGCGCTCCCCTAACTGATCTGGCCACCGCCCGGATGAATGTGTACGGGTACGCTGCCGACTATCCCATTGACTGGCGCAGCGTGGGCCAGTACCTCGAACGGCTGCAAGAGCGCCAACCAGCAGTCAACGTGCTGACCCTAGTACCCAACGGTCGGCTGCGCCTAGCCGTGGCTGGTCTGGTGGACCGGCCTTCCACACCGGATGAGTTGAGGCGCATGAAGGACCTGCTGCAGGCGAGCCTGGAGGAGGGTGCCTTTGGCTTTTCCACAGGTCTGGAATACGGGCCGGAGCGGGCCTGCTCCGAAGAGGAGATCGCCGAGTTGTGCGGCGTGGTGGCCGAGTGCGGGGGCTTGTACGCCACCCATACGCGCAATCGGGCGGGCGAGGACCAGGAGAGCATTGCCGAGGCCATCCGCACGGCTCAAACCGCGGGCGTGGCCCTGCAGATTTCCCATATCTCAGTGGTGGCTCGGCTGGCCGCAGACGGCGTCCGCGCCGTGGACGGAGCCCTAGAGCAGGTGGATCGGGCGCGGCGGGACGGGCTGGACGTGGACTTCGATATGCACACGCGGTTGTTCGGCACCACGAATCTGAGCGCGGCGCTGCCGCCCGAGGTGCTGGAGGGCGACCAAGCCGCAGTGGCGGCGCGGCTGCGCGATCCCGAGGTGCGGCGGCGAGTGGGGGCGTACCGCAGTATTGTGGCGGGGCTGGCCCAAGGCGATTGGCAGCGGATTCTCCTGTCGCAGTACGGGTCCCGTCCCGAGCTGGCCGGACAGAGTCTGGCCGATATTGGCCGGGATATGGGGCTGGAGCCCGTCGACCTTATCTGCGAGTTGTTGCTGGCGGCGCAGGACCGGATCCCCGAGCCGATGATCCTGGCCTTTTGCTACCGTGAAGACGAGGCGCGCCGGGTGTTCGCCCACCCGCGCTGCATGGTCGGCTCGGACGCCACGGCCCTGTGCCCCGACGGTCCGCTGCAGGGGGCTGTCTTCCACGGGGCCTATACCTGGGCGGGCTGGTTTTTCCGGCATTTTGTGCGCGATACGGGTCTTTTGTCCCCAGAGGCGGCCGTCCACCGTCTTACCGGGCTGCCGGCCGGCCGCCTGGGTCTGGAAGACCGGGGGACGATCCGCCCGGGCACCTGGGCCGACCTCGCGGTGTTCGACGGCCAGATCTTCCGCGAACGAGGCACAATCGCCGCTCCCAATCTCACTGCCGAGGGCATGGTCCACGTGCTGGTCAACGGCGTGCCCACGCTCGAAGACGGGGCGTGGACCGGGGCGCGGGGCGGGCAGGTGCTGCGCCGGGGCGGGTGAGGGGCGTTGGCACTTGCGCTTTTGCCGCGTTCGCCTTCCAACACGGCATGGCCCCACTCGTCTCTATGGTGGATGTCCACACGTTACTCTGTCCCTTCCCTTAATATCTCCAAATACCGTTCCCCATATCCCTCATAATCCAATCCTTCACTAAAAGCCTCTCCCGTCTCGCTGCCATCCAACCGAGTCACTCCCCCCTTTTCAACCGGCTCAATCTGCGTATCCTCGTGCCACTCATTCCACGAAGTAACCATCAGCATTCGCCCCGTCGATTCATCCGCATACTTTACAGCCTGCGCTAGCATCGCCCGAAATAGCGAGCCAAACTCGGCTTCTTCACTCAACTTCCGCGAGACTGCCTCATGTCCACTACGCACGCCTTTGTCGTTAAATCCCGGTGTCGTAGCAGGTATAAACGCGGCCCCTTCAGCATGAGCCAGTTCTCGCCAACTCGCCTGCGCCGCATAATACCGATCCACTGCCGCCTGTCCCGCATAACCCTTCGCCCCCATACTGCCGTACACGTCGTAGTTCGTCACAGCATCCAGTAGCCCAATCGCCTCAGAAGACGTCGGCGGTTGTCCAAAAACCTCATCGCCGACGATGTATATATCGTGTCCCGCCTCTCTGGCTGTCGCGCGCATCGCCTTCACCACCTCAGCCAGTGTCCCATTGCGCGATAGTACCCGCGTCAAATAGACAAAGAGCACTGGCCGTCCATCGATCCGCAGATAGTTGGGGTGGTCGAAATAGCGTTCGGCAATATGGGCGATGTCCGGTGCGACGCGATTGAACACTGAAAACTCCCTTGTGCGCCCTGTAGTCTCATAAAACAGCGCAATCTGCATATCGTCTAATTCGTCGTGCGGCAGAATATGCTGTAGCAGAGTCTGATCTTCGCGAGAATCGGGGCCCCACCAACTCGCCACCCACAGCGATATATTGGCCTGTCGGCTCCACTTGAGATGCTGTGCGATCACCGCGGGATCGCGATCATCGTACTCGCCCAGCATCGGCAACTGCGGCGGTATCAACTCTTTGCGCATATAGCGGCCGCCGTGAAAATCACCGCCGTACCAAGGGTAATAATAGACGCCTACGGTATAGGGTGAATCCATTGGGTCTTTATCTGGACTACTCATAGGAGCTTCGCCGTTACATGCATTGGGAAACACGAGGAAGATGCTGCATAAAACAACCAGAAGAAATGGCCTACTAGAAAACATGGGTATGCTCAATCCATTTGTCTCGACACAAGAAAAATACACACCGCTCGGGCAACATGCGGTCTGCCAATTCGCCTCTACCTTTACTATGTAATCGCTTTAATCTCGCGGACAATATCCTCTTGATGACGCTCCAATAATGCTTTCTGCTCAGGCCATAAAAAGTCGGGCAGCCGATCAAGCGGGAACCATTTCATCTCGTAGTGATGGACTGTATCGGTTGGTGTAGCTTCAATCTGTTCGGTGTGAAATAAGTAGAGATGGATCACGGCCCAAAAGTCTTTATCATAGGTTAAGCGTTCGACGACTTCGAGTTTGTTGACGAGGGTCAAGTCCGTCAGGCCCGTTTCCTCTTTTATTTCACGGCACGCGGCTTTTAGCAGGTCTTCACCCGATTCGACACCGCCTTTGGGTAAGACATACTCTTTCATATCGCCCTCACGTGTCAGAGCAACGAAGATTTGCTCGTCGTGAAGTCGAACGACTACACCGCCACTGGCTACGCGCTCTGGGACATCGGTTGGCCGTTGATACCAAGATGCATCTATTGCTGTCATGTTATTCCAAATGGATCGCGTGGGCTAGTTCCCGCAGCACATCGACCGCCATAAGCACGTCTTCCCTTCTACAGTCGAACTGCCCGACCTGGAAGCGAATGACGAACTGGCCCTCGTGGATTGTCTGCGTCAGGTAGATCCGGCCGTCGTCGTTGACCGTGCGGAGCAGGCGCTCGGTGGCGTCGTTGGCATCCTCGCCGTCGGGGGCATACTGGAACGTGAAGAGCGAAAGATGGCAGTCTGTCGTCAGCCGAAAGCCGTCCAGCAATGCGATCGCTGCAGCAGCCTCCTCAGCCCAAGCAATGTGGTTCCGGATGCGCTGGCGGAGGTCTTCGAGACCGTGTGCGCGCAGCAGAAACCAGAGCTTGAGAGCGCGGAATCGGCGTCCCAGGGGGATCGTCCACTCGCTGTAATTGGTGATCTCGGTTTGGCCGAGGGTTTGCAGGTAATCTGGACGGACGCCGAGGGTGCGAACCTGCGGTTCTGGGTCTGCAAGAAACTGGATCGAGCAGTCGAACTGCGCCCCGAGCCACTTGTGGGGATTGAAGGCAATGCTGTCGGCTCCCTCGACGCCCTCCCACAACGCCCGTAGCTCAGGACAGATCATCGCGGAACCAGCCCACGCGGCATCGACGTGGACGTAGAGATCGTGCTCTCGCGCCACTTCAATGGTCTGGCGCACGCGGTCGGACGCGCCAATCGACGTGCCCCCAACACAAAGGACGACACCGGCCGGGAGAAAACCCGCCGCGCGGTCCGCGTCGATCGCCCGGCGCAGCGCCTCCGGATCGAGCGCCCAGGAACCATCGGTCGGGACTTTGACGAGATGCTGTTGGCCGATACCGGCGATTCGGATCGCCTTGTCAACCGACGAGTGGGTCTCCGGCGAGGCATAGACCCGGACCTGTTTTTCCCCCACCATGCCAGAATCGATCCCGCGCCAGCCGAGCGCGCGTTCGCGCATCGTCAGTACGGCGCAGACATTAGCCGACGTTCCCGAGTCTTGAATAACCCCCTGAAACCCTCCCGGTAGCCCAAGCGCCTGCCGCATCCAATCGACCATCCGGGTCTCAATCTCCGTAGCGGCAGGTGAGGTCTGCCAGAGCATGCACTGGGCTGCCATGACCGCCGTCAAATTCTCGGCGATCATCGAAACCGGCGCGGCGTTGGCGCTGAAGTACGCAAAGAAACGCCGGTGTTGCCAGTGCGTCATGCCGTCGGGTACGATGCGCTCAAAGTCGGCGAAGATCGTCTCCATATCTACCGGCTCTTCCGGTGGTGCTAACGGCAGCAGCGCAGCGATCTCACCCGGTGCGGTCTGCGCCCGAACGGGCCGCTCATCGAGCGTGGTTAGGTACTCGGCTCCCCAGCGGGCCGCTCGTTCAGCCCAGCGAAAGTAGTCTTCTCGTTTCATAAGACGGTCTGAATGAGATTGATAGTATCGCCCCTAGAGACCTTCAATCCGCCCGAATTCTTTTAACGCCTTTAGTATCTCAACGGTCAAACAACTCTTCCAATGCTGTTCGGCTTGCTCCCAGACTTCTGGATACTGGCCATACCAGGACCAAGTAGGAGACCAAGAGCCATCTGAATTTTGATGCTCAATATCAAAATCCAAATTCATATCTACTTCGCTCTTCAGCGTCTCTGCTAGCAACGAGGTGGGCGTATGAGCTAACCAGAGCGGTCTGGCAGAGGGTTGCATCAATTCTTCCGGCGTATGAGCGACGACGGAGTGTGCCCTCTGAATTAGTATTTCCGCCAGCGTATCTTTCGCGGATTGGGGCAGGTCAGCCGTCTCAACCAGATGAACACAGCAGATAAAATCGTACATGTTCATCTCATCTGGTAATGTCTTTATATGCTCTATGACCTCTACCGTGAGCTGTTCGGTCAGGTCTTTAGGTACCAACTCGTGATATTCATGTAGATAGCCGACGACCTCCGCACGAGGATTGGCCAAGAAATTGCCAAAAGTATCCGCCGTATTCTCAAAATTCCACCACGGCGCATGGGGGTATTCATCCACCGCTTGCGGGACGATAGGCCATGTGCTTTGAGTCGAATCGTATTCGGCCAGCAAATACTGAATTGCCTTTTGGACAATCTCATCATCACTAGTCGCTCCGACCTCTCTGAGAATGCGCAGCGCAATGGTCGTCGTGATAACGGATGAATCGGGCATTTGGATATCGGGTTCAAGGCCATTGCCGAAACCGCCGTCCTGATTCTGATAATTAGCAAGTTCGTCCAGGACCGCGGCTGGAGTTCCATCATCGAAATAATACGATAGGAGCCGTCTTTCCAATTCCCGGCCCTGCTCCATCACGAAGGTCCTTGCCTTCTCGAATGAGTCACTAGTCAACAGCTTCATATCTTTTAGCTCCTACAAATGGATAGTCTTGAGCATTGCTCATTTGAAGTCCAAATACATAAAAGTACATACTCCACTGGGATGCACCTCAAATGTACCTTTAGAAAGTACTTCGTTGATTGCCGCCTTGGGATTAGTCAGGGGGAGTGGATTATGACCATTGAGAATAAGGTCTATATCGAGCGCGTCGAGTCGTTCGTACCTCCGGCGCAGTTCAGTGCGTGACGGCGTGCCCGTGGCTCGTAGGCGGATACCCTTTTCCTGCATCCAGTACGAAGCATTGCGTCCTCCCATACCACCTTGCTCGTTCTGGCCATAAATGGTGTCGGCATTGATTAGTACTTTCTTGCCTTTGGGAGTCTGCCAATACAACCATATTTCGCCGTTCTCATCACCTGATTCGATGGTCTGTACCCCACCAAGTAGTGGCTGGTCTGCACCATAGCGTGCATTGAGCTTACGACCATACTTCGTGGTTTTCTTAGCCGAGGGAGGACCATATACCGGTGCTCTGTAGCGCCTGGCGGCTTCAGAAATATGCCGCTCGTGCAAAGGAGAGAGACTGAGAATGGCAGCTACCCTACCAGCACGCTGCTTGAGTATCTTGAGCGCTTCGCCCTGCTGTGGGAGCACCGGGTCTGTGATAAGCGTGCCTTCAGGCGTATGCAATATAAAAGACTGCTGTAAGTCGCCGTTTCCCCATGAAGTCCACCGCGTGATTTCAGGCTCTTCTGGGGAGCCGACTTCTACAGAAAAGCCGGTGCCATGTTTGATAACGTATTCCATACCTTATGCCAATTTGCATAACGTTTTTTGACTTTACGACGTGGACCTACTCCGTATAGGGTTGGCATAGTGCGGTCAAACAGTTTTGTTGCAACGCCCTGCCTTGGGTTTTTGATAGAGCGAGCTGCACTTTCGCGTAACGTTTTGCCGGTTACCGAACTCGCCGAAGGCCAAGGCAGCAACAGGCTGTTAGCAGAAGTTGATTAACTTCGGTTCCGGACCTCACTTACTTCTATCTTGCCATCATTGGGACCTCGCTGGGTCCAATATCTGCGGTAGAACTCTTCCTTCGAGAGACCAGACTGTACGAAAAACTCGAAGATCTCCTTGCGCGACCACGTCGCCTCAAACGGCCAGACGACACCTTGCATGCGAGCAACGCTTCCGCCAAGGCCCATGACCGCATCACACACTCGCTGCTCATGCCACCACAGGAAGGGATCTGGTAGATCATCGGGATCAAAGAAACCTACGTCTTTGACTTCTGACTCCTGCCGTCTTAGTTCGCCACCGGTTCTTGTGGCTGCAAAGACTACCGTGTGATCGCCACCGTTGCCCCACTGCGGGGACGAATAAACACCGACCATCCGCGTGAGTTCCGCTTCCACACCCGTTTCTTCTGCAACCTCCCGTACGGCAGCCTGGGCAACTGTCTCTTCCGGATCCACAAAGCCACCTGGAAGGCTCCATGCTTCGATGTCTTTGCGCTGTATTAGCAGAATCTTCCGTGAGTCAAAAACAACTGCTGAAGCACTGAGATTTGGCATGTTCAATTCCTGCTAACTGTTTGTACGAGTTCCTCTGCGTACTCAAGAGCGTGTTAAGAAAAATGCGTCCAATCTAATTGTTTGAGAACTGGCTTTAGATCAAGTAAGGATCGAATAACCAGTTCCGAACTCACATTCACGTGACCCATTCGGTCGATGAGCACGGGAATCATTTTCGCCCGTCTCGCGCCCACAGTGTCCCACCTTGGATTATCTCCGACAAACAGGCACTCTTCTGGTTTGCATCCGAAATGATCCAATGCACGGCGAAACATAGGTTGGGCAGGCTTCCGCCAACCCACATCCGAACAAAAGATAGCCACCTCGCATCGCGTCGAAAGGCCATGTCGCCGCAGTTCTTCAAACCAAGGCTCACTCGGTGAACCCCAGGGACAGTTCGATAGGATTCCTACGCGGTAGCCATCCGCCAGATACGCATCCAGAGCCGGAAGGGTGTCTTCATAGATCTTGGCAATAGAAAAGATTGGCGTGAGGAAGGCACGACAGATCGGCAGCCACTCTTCCTTTGAAACGCAAGGTGCGACCGCAAAGATACGACCAAGCCTCTTGTGGAGTGGGCGAACGCGACTGTTCTTGGCTTCGTAGTTCTCAGCCTCGACACCACGCTCGATCTCAGAATCCGAGGGCAAATCGTGTCCCGAACGCTCCAGTGCCTCTTTGGCTGCGTGAATTCCTGCCCGCAGCAAAGGAGGAAACTCTTCTCTGCGATAGTACTGGACAAGGGTGTCGCCAAGGTCAAATAGAAGAACTGGTCTCAAACCTGAAACTCCTACAAATACCTTTGAGCCAGCTCTAGAAATTCCTCCCAACTCCTAACCTCTGCATCAACAGGGATATCCGCAGGCTCTTGTTGTCGCCTGTTGTACCAGATTGCACTCATGTGGCACTGCCTCGCCCCCACCATATCGGTCTCCAACGTGTCTCCTACATACCATATCTCTGAAGGTGCCATGCCCAATCGGGCGGCCGCTGAGGTAAAAATCACGGGATGGGGCTTTCTTATCCCATAATCGGCACTAGAGATAACAAATTCAAAATAGTTGAGCAGTTCATGACGTTGAAGCTCCCAGGACAGGAGCGTTCCAGACCCTGGATGGTTGCTTACTACCCCCATTCTCAAATTATGGGCAGATAAGGCGGTCAATACATCGGCAATGCCAAGCTCAGGAGAGAAAAGCATACATTCTTTCCAGAATTCCAGTTCGAGTACCTCCATGGGTTCGCGAAAGGTGATGCCGAGTCTATCAAAGAGCAGTCGATTAAACTGATGATGCGTGAATTCGACGATTGAATTACCCGCAACAGCAACCTCACTATCGAGCCTTTTTGCTTCAGTCGTTACCTCTTCAGGTGATATACCTTTTCGATCCACTGCATATTCGAGAAGGCGAGTGTTACCTGCGAGGGGATCGTATCTTAGATTGCGTACGAGAGTATTTATGAAATCGAAGAGAATAGCCTGTGGCCTATTCATCCATACGCTCCATTGGGAATGTCATGCGGCCCTCTATCCGTCGCCGAATGAGCCAATTGCGATCTTGTAGTCGTGCATGTCGACGAACCCCACCTTTTCTGCCACCCTGACCGATGGTGTGTTGCTTGCCCAACAGTCCCAGTGGGGATTTACCCCTGAAGCGATAGCGTGCCTGACAAACTCTCCAGCCACCACAGTAGCAATGCCCTTTCTCTGGTATGCTTCAATCGTCTCGATACCTATGCCGCACTTGCCTTCGCTCACGTATTCTGCTGTACACCAACAGACAACTGAAGTCCCATCGAGCATGGTGAAGCCAAATCTCTGGTCAAGGAATGTTTCAAAGGATGGCCAGCCTCCGAGGATCTCATCTCTGACCAAGCCAATGTGCGCAAAGTCACTTTGGAGCAATTGGGCGTCGATCTGCCTGAGCTCCAGCGGGGGCGATGGGACGGCAATTCTCGCTGAACTGTCCCGAACAGAGCAGTAAATCCGTCTTTCCACGTCATGGTCCAAGAGCGAGCCGAAAATCTCCTCCAGCCGCAGGCTCCAAGCATCTGGTGAATAGTAGAGCTTGAAGAACCCGAGTTTTCTCGACTGACCCTCTGGCTGGATTTCAGTCGAGAAGATCTCTCGCAGCCCTTTGTTGACTTCGGCGTCTTCAGAGTCTCCTACGAGATAGATACACCGGCCTTCCCAAGCTAACGCGGTCCTCGGCGCAGCTAGATCTTCTACCCAGACTCTAGCGGGGGTTTTGCCATCAATAATGCTATCTACAACGAGGCGGAGGTTGGGAGTGTCAAAATGAGGCCGAATCGACGAGGTCTCTTCACGGTGAAGTCGGTGCATGGTGTCTTATTCTGTCTGCTTTGCTGTAGGATTTCCCTATGGACAGGCTATCTCAGGCGACGCGATAGCGCTCCACTACCTCCATATCAACCTTGATCCCCAACCTCGACCCTGTGGATGTGGTATATTCTGCGATACATTACGATAGTATTGGTTTGGATCGCGTTTGTACTCAGTCACAACGATCTTTTTCCGTACTACGAGCCATAAGCAAGCCTCTCGGCTTCCATACTGGAGGCAGCCCCATACGCATCTTGCCAACCGAGTAACTTTAGGAGCAGCCGTTCCAGAACCACCCGCAACCGCTCTGTATCAAAGTAGAGTTGTGCTGGTTCAACGGACTCTGCGCTGTGAACCAGTTTATTGCGAACACCGATGAAAGTGGGCTTCTCCGTGTTAGGGGGATACAGATCCTTCCACTCAACGTCGTACTCCAGAAGGAGCTTTTCCAGCACGTACCAGAGAGGGGGGCGATCCAACTCGACCGTCTTCTCCTTGACTAGAGTCAGTGCCGGATGGTCGGCAAGCCTCTTGTCGAGATACAAGTTGACGTCCCTGATGAAACACTTTCCCTCTGATTTACTCCCCACAGTTCGAACTAAACCCTTCTTCTGAGCGTACATGTCCTTGAGTTGCTCAAGAGCCATGAAATAGAACAGAAATCGCTGCTCGGGTAGCTCGCTTGTGTTCGCGGTCATCACTGTTATCAAGGGGAGGTAGAGATCGAAGCCGCTATCGCGATGTTCCCGTAGAGCCTGCACAGCTATCGTAAGGAAGTCGAATGCCTTACCTCTATCTACCAAGGTGTTACGGTGCCCAACGCTCTCGACGAAACTTTCTCTTCTTGATCGAACATGATCCACTAATTTGCTTGAAGCAGAAAAGTGGAATGAGAACCAATCAATCCAGTATCTCGCGGCCACAGATGCCACTAGAAGTAGGTCATCTACAATCTTAATCGCCTGACACTGAAACTCGTCGTCCGGGATCTCTGTGGGCGGCAGATCGGTTTTAACAATGATCGAATGGTAGTAGTCCTCAATTCCCAATTCGCGCCCATCGTCAAACGAAATTGAGGAGAACACATAATGTGGCGCGAATTGGAGCTTCGCTCTGGTCGGATTGGGTATTTCCACACTTGGAGGACCATGCTCAAACCCCACTTCGCCAGTATCGGATTGGCTCCTGAGCCAGCCCAGTGGCCAGAAGTCCCTAGGGCCTGCAAGGGCAAAAGAAATCCGTCTCTCGTTCTCGCCGTGCTCTCTCTCGTAAGTACTGGTGAGTTCTTCGATCTCTAACTCCGCAATGACTCCCTTCATCCTACCTCCGTACTCTTCCGGCCAGAGACGCCCTCCTGATGACCTAACGAACACCTTATTCGACTCGTAGATGGGACCACCGCGCTCCGTATCCTTGGACCACAAACTGCCGTAGATACCTGGCTGATTCATCAGCGCTGACAGACGATAAAGCACATTTCGACTCTCATCTCCCAAGATGCGTCCTCGAATAAGACTGGGTTGCCGGGTCGAGTGCGTGACCACGAAGTGCTGATCCGACAATACAATCTCGCCCTGGGTAAGGGTGCCTTGGAACTCATGTACTGCCTCAAATGGACGCGGGTCTACTCGGTCGATCTCGCTCACCTCGGACCACCTATTGATTGGCTAACAAGTGATTGAACTGCGAAAATGCAGTATATCTCCATTATTGAGGACTGCATAACTAAAGGAATACGGTCTGGGTCGAAGCAAGAATGAGGCACCATTCCATTAGAAATGCAGAGGTCAATAATAGTGAATACATACTGCGAAAGTACAGCTTCATCCCATTGTTCCTACCTTGCTTTTTTATATATAACCCGGAATAATCGGCGGGAAAGGTACGGAGCGAAGCAACGGAGCTCTCTCCTCCGTACTCATTCCGATTGTTGGAGGGCCCGCTCACCCTAGCTCAAGCTCCCGCCAATAATCGACTGGCTTCTTGTCAACGGCAATTGGGCCACGTTCCAATAGTGCACGAATCGACTTCGACACAATACTGGGGCATTTGAGGAGAACGCTCTCGAGCCGTTCCTGGTCGACGGACTTCAGCTCTTCCAGACTACCACCATGTGCTATGCGGGACCTAAAATCGTAGAGATCCCGTATGGTCTGGAAACAAGAGCGGCGCGATTCGAGATCCTCCTCCAAGAGCCGTGCCGCGCGAAGAGCAAGTCTGTAAGAAAGTTCGGTTCGACCATCAGAATCATCAAGAAAAAGAGACTCTAGCGCTATCGCGTACTCGATGAGTTTCTCCGGATCATCAGGTGCATATCGGTCGATGCTATTTGCTAGCCTCTTGCGTGCTTGGAGGATGGACCGGGAACGACCACTTTTTCCTACTAGAAGCGACACGAGTGTTTTTAGGTTTGTCACTTCTTCCTCTTGGAGGACCGAGCTCTGTGGTGGCCTGAAGTCGAATCTCCTTGGATAGAACCTAGCGAGCTCGGTCTGGAACCTATCGGCCCACGTTTTGCGAATTGTCGGAGCAAAGTCATCTACCGCCACGATTTCCAGTGCCAGTATTCCAATGTCATCGCCCGGGCGTAGGAGCCTCAGGCCGTCCAAGAGGAGAGCTCCTACTTCCGATGCGTTAGGATAGGCCTGAAGATACGATTTTTCCTCGTCCTCGACTGGGAGCGAAATCCTGTAGCGAAGGATAGTATTGATCTTTTCGTAACCAGGAACCATCTCGTACTCGACGAGATGGCTCACAAGCTGATCTGACGCATAGCAGACTTTCACCGAAATGGTTTTTTCATCAATGGTTTTTTTATTTTGCACAAGATCAACGAGCGAAGCTTCGCCCTCGAAATCAGCGGGTGGTCCATTCAGAAAGATCTGTACTTCGTATTCATAGCGGTCCAGAGTTCGAAGGTCTTGAAGATGTTGGGAGATCTCCTCTTTCACTGCCGACCACCCTTCGAACTGGTCTCGGCTGGCAGGATCGAACCCATGCGTAACTAGACTCCTAGCCAGCCTCTTTCCCAGTTCTAAGAAGTATGAGAACTCCAAGTCAATCCTTGCTCGATGATCGGCGAACTGGCTCGCCGACCACGTCTTATAACCTAAAGGTTGGAACAGTCGGTAGCTGAGGGGCAAGTCGGCATCGACTGCCCTACCAAAGGCTGCAACTGCATCTCGGATGTCTCTAAGGAGTTGATTTAATCCTTCCGGGTGAAACGACTGTTCTTGCTTATAAGAGTCGGTGATCAGATCCTCGGTGGCCCTTTCCTTTGACAGCCTCTTCTGCTCCCTCGACACCTCAACTCCGGTGGAACCTCGAATGGCGCGACCACTGACTGGCATCAGGGCCGCGTTATCATCGGCCCTCGTAATTACTTCATAGGGAGTCTCGAACGGACTTCTGTAGTCTGTTGAGAACGAACTCTCCTTCCAAAGGGCAGCCAGCCCACTGCATAAGGCCCCCAAAGACTGTTTCAGTGATTCACTCATCTAACGCGGCTTCTATCCCTCCAACTAGTGATTATACTGCAAAGATCTGATTTCATTTTTTTCTATTTCATCTAACTGCTTGTATCCGAACAATTGGTTCGGGTAATGGCCACTATATGTTACTTATCTGACACGAAGTTACGTATCCGTGTAAACAGTAGCAAACTAATATTGCGAGGCTGCGATATTACACATAACTCATTGTAATATATTAAGATAGAACGATTCTAAAATTTCCGCTATACGGCGGTGCAAAAACAATAATGCCCAGCCAATAATAGGCCGGGCATTTCCCTATGGACAGACGATCTCAGGCAACGCATTAGGTGTTGAGAGTAGGCCCCCAATATTTCCAGAGGTTCCGCGGTACGTCGTATCGCTTGAGCCTCCGGCCTGGATGCCCCGGTGGTAGAAAGCCTGTCGGGGTGTTGCCTACGTATTCGGGCGGTGACGGCTTCGGGGGCGACCATGGCGTGCCATCCTTGTCGGGAAACATGACCATGGGTGCCTGCTCGCGCATTTCCCTATGGGAGTACCGTGCAAACTGCGCCACCCTCGGTTGCTTTGACCCCGCCGCGTTAGCCGAGCCAACGTGCGTAGTGAGGCCGTGGAGCAGCATTGCGTCGCCAGCTCGCCCCGTCATACAAACCACCTCGCCCACACTGGGATCCCCCTCCAAGATCGCCCGGTGCCCGCCGCTCCGCACGGGATCTGTGAAGAGGTACGAGCCGTCGATTTGCTCGGGATGCTCAAGGAAGTATCGGTGGTTCGCCAAGTGCGACCTGGGCCAATAGGCTGTGCCTCCACCTGTGGGACTACTGACGTCCCAGAACAGCACGACGAAGAACGCCATGAACCCACCGCCCCAGCCAGTCGCGTACCCATCGAGGTGACCGTCGGCAGGAGGTACCCACTCCGTGCCCGGAGCGCTCGGCAGGATCACCCGCGTCATTGGAATCTGCGGCGTCCACGGCTGCCCCGCCGGATGGGTGGGGGCAAAAGCACCACCACCGATTTGCTCCACGATGGACTGCAGGCTCGGTAAATCGTACAGATTGGGGCTGAGTTCGGGCCAACCACCCTCGGGAGTATACCGCCCGGCAGGCCAAGTGTTGGGGTCGTCCAAGTCCACGCCGCCAGAGCAAGCGGCGCGCATCTGATCCTGCCACCCGTCAAGCACGTCAGGAGGTACCAATCCCGGAATAGCGAGTACCCCCTCTGCTTTGAATTCGTCTAGCTGCGCCGGTGACAGCAGCATACTCGGCTTGGGGTCGGGCCCATAACTTTCTGATTTATTCACTGACGTTACGGAGTTCCTCTACTAAGCTTCGTCTAACAGGTGCCTAAAGGCTTCAAGGCTAGGCACCTGTATGGCCGCGCGAAACAACTGCTTGAGGCGCTGCACATCGTCGATGGCCCCAATGCGCGCGGCCAACGGATCCGACGAGGCTAGCTCAAAGCGAATCTCTAGCACGTCGAGCAGATCTTCAACGGCGCGTTCTCGGCTTCCTCGCTCGATGCCTTGCTCAATGCCTTGCTCAAGGGCCTTTTCCGTGAAATACTGCACAATCGACGATTCGTACATGGTTTCCTCCGCGATGATGGTCGTAATCGTTTCTGATGTATACACCAAACCGCTCAAGATCGCAAGATCGGCCAAGTAATTGGCCTTGAGGGTCTCGTCCATGGGCACAGCTTGTGCCCGGTGGACACACTGGCGCAACCACGCTTCCGCATCCACCCCGGTCGGCCGCTGCATCAATGGAGCAAACGGCAGCAAGCCCATAAGACCACCGTCGAGGATGAGTTGGCCTTCCAGTTCACTCAGCCGAATCACCTTGTATTGTACCAAGACGCGGTAGCCATGCCGCTCTTGGAGATAGTGTCCCGGATCGGTGCGGCCGGCATCGGGACGCAGATAGATGACATTGGAATAGATCGGTAGGCCGTGCTGCTCAATGGCACGCCCGATATATCCGGCCATGCGCTGCGGCATGGGTGGGGTGCTGTCCGTGGTTTGAAACTCGTGATGAACCAACGCCTCCTCGTCGTTGATGCGCGCGCGGATGAGGCTGTCGGTGCGGTGGGCTTCGACGGTGGGTTGTTCGGTGTCGAGCACATCGAGCACTTCGATGTCGTCGTGTTGGAGGGCGAAGTGGGCGAAGTCGTGGGGGTAGGTGTGGATGAGATGTTTGGCGATGGTATCGAATTCTGCCATGAGCCATGCCTTGGGTTGCGGGTGGAGTGGTCTCCGCAACGGGCAAGAATCGTGCCAAGGCGGCGGCTCAGAGGGGGGAGGGGGCTATGAGGCGATAGAGTGTAGCGGAAAGGATACAGCGATGGGGGTTGGGGACAAAAGCTGCGTAACGTCAGTTATCTACTATATGACACTCCAGTAGAAGCTTGAGATAGAACGCTTCTCAAAGTTTCCGGCGATACGGTGGTGCGAAGGCCTGTAATAAGGTCGGACATTACTCTACAGACAGCCTGTCTCAAGCGACGCGATAGCGCTCCACCACCTCCATATCCACCTTAATCCCCAACCCCGACCCTGTCGGCACGGCAAAGTGTCCCTTCTCCAGCGCCAACCCCTCGGCCACAACATCGGCCTCCCGCGTAAAAGGCAGCTCGTCGCAGGGCAGCGTCGCATTGGGCAGCGTCGCCTGCAAATGCACCGAGTAAGCTGCCAGCACCCCAGTACACAACCCGCCCATCTGAATCCAGCAGGGCACATCCGCAGCCTCCGCCAGCGCCGCCGCCTTCCGCACCACCATCGCCGAGCCGCTCAAGTTCACGTAATCGATGCACTCGGCCTTGAGCGCCGCCAGCACGCCCGATGGCGCTCCCAAGTGCAGGGCGATGGGGATGTGGGTCTTCTCGCGCAGGATGCGATACCACTCGAGGTTGTTTTTGAGGAGCGGATCTTCAAAGACCGATACCGTGCCAAAAGGCTCCAATTCACTCGCCAAGCGCGCACCAGTGGGCAGCAGGCCAAATTCAGTATTCGGATCAACGCCGACCGTGTAGTCGGCACCCACCGCTTCTTTCATCAGCCGCACCGTCTCGACAATATTCCACGAGCGCGCCTTGAGCTTGTGGTTGCTAAAGCCCAGTCCGGCCCCTATTTCCGCCTCGGCCGCGGTCTCTTCTGGCGTCATGGGGCACGACCAGTACGACACTGGCACCTTGTCGCGCACCTGCGCCCCAAAGAAGCGGTGCAGCGGAATGCCATAGGCTTGGCCCGCAATGTCGAGTAGCGCGCAGGTGAAAGCATCAGGACGGTTGTACGGGTCCAAAGCCAGCGGGTCCTGCCCCACGAGCGCATCGGCTTGCTCCTGACCAGCAGACTTTTTGCTGAGGAATTCTCCCCAACCCTCTAATCCCTCGTCCGTCTGCACGCGGCAGAGGGTGATGTCGTAGATCTTGGGAAAGTAGCGGGCGATCACTGGGATCGGCGGGATTTCGACTTCGTACAGCTCTACTTGGGTGATTTTCACAGGGGGCCTCCTCTGCGATAAGGTTTCCGTTGCGCGCCGTTTGTCCAAGGGCTAAAATGATACCAAATTGCCGAGGGATCACAAAGGGACCTATCGATTCCACCGAGAACCGCGAGGAGGACCTCATGGACGACAAGACGATGACCAACGAAGAAAACTACCGCTTCGACGTGGCAGGGTATATGATCGTCCCCGGCGTCCTGACGGCAGCCGAACTGAACGCCTGCAATCAGGCACTGGACCAGCTAGCGTCTGACAACGGGCCGCTGCGCTGGACGTCGCCCGTTTGCAATCCCCTGCGCGCCCTGCGCGAGCATCCAGTGCTAATGCAGTATCTGGAGCAGATCTGCGGCGAAGGGGTCCGCCTCGACGAATCGCCGCGACTCGTCGAGTCATGTACCGAGACGACGGACCTGTCCGGAGGCGACGAGTGGGTGGATTGGTCGCGGGCGTACCGCCAGTACAACGGGCATCGCTTCTGCCAAGGGGTGCGGGCCTTCTGGGCGCTGGCGGACGTGGGCGCAGAGGATGGGGGTTTGGTCGTAGTACGAGCCAGCCACAACAGCACTGTGCCGGCCCCGCAAGGCCTAGTGGACGGAACCGACCCAATGGGACTCGTCGAACAGCCGATCTTGCAGGCGGGCGATCTCCTGCTCTGCACCGACTCGCTGATGCGCGGCGTGCGGCCTTGGCAGGGCGCAGGGCCGCAACGCCTGCTCGAATGCGGGTACATCAGCACGGGCGTGCGGCCGGGAGCAGCGTCCGAAATCCACGGCGAGGACAGCGCGCTGCCCGAGTGGGCCGACGATCTGACCGATATCGAACGCGCCGTCTTGCACAATCCCAACCGCCCGTACCCGCCGCCAGTCGTGCATTCGGACGGCGAAAAGGTCTGGCTGGCGGAAGAGCCGGGGGTTTTCCATCCCTCCATCTACATCCGCGACCCAGATTCCGAGATTGACGAGAAGGAATTTTTCCACTGGGACCTGTGCGGCCACCTCGTTTTGCGCGGCGTGATGGACGAGGAGTGGCTGGCCGCAGCCAACGAAGCCATCGACAATAATCCCGACCGGATCAGCCACGGCGGCTCGGCTGCTGGCGATTCAACGCCACTGGCCGGTACAGGGGTCGGCCGCTCCTCCATGGGCAACCCGTGGGCGTTGCCCGCGCCATACGGCGAGCCGTTCCAGCGCATGATCGCCAATCCAGCGCTCGTCCAGCGCATGAACTGGATCATGGGCAGCGGCTTCGAGTGCATGATGTGCAACGGCTTTCTGTCCGGGAAAGGATCGTCCGGGCACTTTCTGCACTCGCCAGCCACGCCAGCCAAGGTGGGCAATCACTACCGCCAGCAGAATGGCCGCGTGTACGCCGAATCCCTCAACGTGGCTTGGCAATTGCGCGATGTGACGCGGGCCGATGGGGGCTTCGTCTGCGTACCCGGCTCGCACAAAACCGCCTATCCCATGCCCGACGGCATCCGCACCTGCGAAAACGAAATGGGCCTAGTTAAACACATAGAGATGAAGGCAGGCGACGTGCTGCTATTCCTCGCGTCGGCGCAGGCGCACGGGGCGTATCCGTGGACGGGAGAACAGAATCGGCGGATGATCTTTTTCCAGTACCGGTCGCGCAATATGTACGCGCCTTAATAAAGAACGGAGAATTCATGCAACTCAAACTAGCGTGCGCTGACTTTACCTTTCCCATCCTGCCACACGAGCAAGTATTGGCGCTCATATCCATGCTAGGGCTGAAGGGCGTAGATATTGGGCTTTTCGAGGACCGCTCGCACTTGCAGCCTTCCACTGAGTTCGAAAACGTCCAGCGCTCCGGGCGCGCCCTCGGGCAGAAGCTAGCAGACAACGGCCTAGTCGCCGCCGACCTATTCCTACAACTAGCCCTCGACTACGAATCCCACGCCGTCAACCACCCCGAGCCTGAAATCCGCCGCCACGCGCGCGACGCCTTCCTCAAAGTCCTCGACTACGCAGCCGAGTGCGACGGCAAACACGTCACCGGCCTGCCCGGAGCCTTCTTCGATCACGAGCCAAAGCCCGACTCCACGGCTCGCGCCGCCGAGGAGCTAGCGTGGCGGGTGGAGCAGGCACAGGCGCACAACGTCGTCTTCGCCATAGAGCCGCACATCGGCTCGCTTGCCAACACCCCCGAGCGCGCTGCCGCGCTGGTACAAGCCGTCCCAGGTCTGACCCTAACGCTCGACTACGGCCACTTCGTCCCGCGCGGCTTCGCAGCCGCCGAAGTTGATCCACTGCTCCAGCACGCTACTCACTTCCACGTGCGCGGCGTCAACAGCCGGAGCGGCGGAACCTCCGTGGCAGACAACGAGCTCGACTGGCCGCACATTTTGAACATCATGGATCAAACGGGATACGACGGCTGGCTCGAATTGGAATTCGGCGGCAACAACCTCACCGACACCGTCGAGTTCCGCGACTATTTGCGCTCGCTTGCTGCCTAGCCAAAGTTGAATGCAATCGAGAATTATCCTAAGATCGAGGAACATTCCGATGAGTCAGGGCGTCTTTCGACGGACTGCCTTTGACCCGATCACACCACAACTTTTCCGAATAGGGAGCAAATCATGCTGAAATACGTCCTCACCCTCACCGCCTTAGCTTTTTTTCTAGCTCCGGCCCCCACCCTCGCCGGCACCGTCCCAGTAGAAGGCGAAGGCGACCCGTCCTTATACGTTGTCAAAGTCCACGCCGATTGGTGCGGCTCCTGCACGGCCCTCGTGCCCATCCTCGAAGAAGTCCAAGCCGGAGTAGCCGATCAGCCCGTCCTCTTCGTCCAATTGGATGTCACTGACTCAACGTTGACATCCCAAGCCCGCCTGCTTGCCGCGGCCCTCGACGTAGAAGACCACTTCAAGGCTAACAATCAAACTGGGCTCGTCCTGCTCATCAACGCCCAAGACCACACCCTGCTGGAAACGGTGACCAAGCAAAACTCCGCTGCTGAGATCGTCGGCAAAATCGAAACCCACCTCGCCGCCGCACAACCTAAGCAAAATGGGGCTGCACCCGAATAGAGCAGGTCTAACCGTTCACCCCGTACTCGTCCACCAAGGCGCGCACCCGCGCTAAAAACGGGGCGATATCCGACGGTTGATTGGCCGCGTTGTGGAGGACTATATCCTCACCCGTTTCTGCGTGGAACACGGTCGCGGCCGGCGACAGGCTCACCTTTTTGACCTCGGCCCACGCCAGCGTCTGACGGCCAAAAAAACCCTCTTCGACGGTCACGCCCTCCGGTCCTAACCAGACCAAGCGCCGATGGAGACGATGGACGAAGAACGCCGCCGCACAGAACGCCGCGATCCCGCCGCCGAGCACCGCAAGTCCATACGCAAAGCCGCCGCGCTGGAAGGCGATGGTGCTCAATATCAACTGGCTAATGCCCAACAGGGCAAAAATCAGGCGCTGGCTGGTACCGGGGCTGGTGGATAGATCAAACTGTTCAGCCATGCCTCAGCGCGGTACGATCCAGTCTTCGTCTATTTCCATGCCAAAACCCGGCGCATCCGAAGGAACCAAGCGCCCATCTTGGGGCACGGCCGTACCCGGTATGGTGTGAACTTCGTCTAGGGGAATGCCCGGAGGCGAGCCGAGCCAGAACTCGGCCATCGGCGACTCGGGGAAGGCAAAGGCGAAGTGTTGTCCGAAGATACTGTTGCCTCCGCCGTGGGGGATGGTGACAAGGCCGGCGGCTTCGGCGATGTAGTAGATCTTGACCGCCTCGGAGAGACCGCCGCACCAATTGAGATCCGGTTGCAGCACATCGACGCAGCGGTGCTCGACTAGCTGGCGAAAGGCATGGCGGCCGTGGTGATCCTCGCCGGTGGCAATGGGCACGTACGGAGCGGCCCGCTTGAGCGCGATGTGGCCTTCGAGATCCGTGGGAATCAGCGGCTCCTCAATCCAGCGCATCTGGTAGGGCCTGAGCCGCTCGGCGACTTGGACGGCATATTCGACGTTGTAGGACATGACCGCGTTGAGCATCAGCTCGCAGTCCGGGCCGATGGTCTCGCGTACCCGGGCGATTTTGTCTTCAAGGCGGTTGAGCCCTTCCTGGCCCTCGCGGTAGTGAACCGGATTGGTAACCTTGAAGGCGCTAAACCCCAGTTCGAGGCCCCAGTCGAGGTCGTCGCCCGTGGCGTAGAGTTCGAGATGGTCGCGGCAGGGGCCGCCGAGCAAGCGGTACACAGGCAGGCCCAGCAACTTGCCCTTGAGATCCCAGAGCGCCAGATCAATCCCGCTTTGGGCAACGGCTGCGGTACCAGCATGACCGAGGCGCTGGGCAGCGCGCCACATCAAGTCGTTGAGAAATTCCGTAGCCAGACAATCGCGGCCCGTCAGCAGGGGCGCGAAAACCTGTTCGACGATGGCGGCGACCGGCTCGCCAAAGGAACAGTTGCCCAAGCCCCAAGTACCGTCCTCGGCGGTGATTTGGACCCAGACAGGGCCGCCGCCCATGCCCGGCATCTGGCCGGGTAGGCGCGAAAATTCTGGATACTTGTTGATCGGCAACGAACGCGGCGCGCTCTGGTTCCAAGAGGGGCGGCGGGGCGCGGTTTTGGGCGGATTGCGTGGAATCTTGAGGTCAACTACGCGGATGGATTGTATTTGCACGTCTAAAACCTTCTCAAATTTACATCGGGCGTTTTTTCGCTACGTAGGGGCAACTGGCCGCAAGGCGGATACATTATATCGCCGGGCGTTGGTAGCAGCAAGGTCGGCAGCGCGGCCAAGCCATTAAAAAGAGTATTGCAGTTGCATCGAATAGGTGTTGTCGGCGTAGCTCTGGGTGGGGTCGTTCGAGTCGTTGGTCGCAAACGCGTATTCCAACCGCGCCGCAAGATTGTCGCGGAGATCCTGCTTAAAGCCTAAGCGCAATAGAGTGAGGTTGTCGTGCCGTTTGGTGCCGGTCCCGGGCACGATCCAATCTTGGTATAACTTGAAATGATGGCGCGCAGCAAGGCTCGCGCTGGAACGCGGCGCGAGTCGCCAGATGAAAAAAGACCCTATGCGGTGGTTGGCGAAGTTGAAATCAACATCGTCCTCATCGCCGTCGTGATGGCCGAATTCACCCCTTTGCTCAGGCTCGCGCGAGAGGGGTTCGTGGCGCGGGAGTTCGCGGGAGGCTAGATCAATTTCGAACTGATATTTCAAATTCAGCAACACCCGCCCCAAAGCCATGCCCTCAAACCCGAAGCTGGCCGTCTGGCGGATCCCGCCCACGTTCTCGTTGAGCTCTGATGTGATGATTCTCGGGTCAATAACGCCCCGGTACGCGCGCACCTGATAGCCGGCGGAAACATGTGCAATCGCGCTGAGCTGCCGTCTGAGCCCGCCTTCGACCATGACACTGCTATACCTGCTGTGTTTGCTGTTTGGAAAGTACTTGTTCCGCAGCTCGGCCCCGAACCGGGACGACCACGACGGATTCCACCGTATCTGGAGTTGACCACTGATGTCTTGCTTGAAGTATTCGTTGATGCGGTCATTGGGTTGGTGCCGCAGGCCGAGGTTGGCGACGGTCAGGAGCGTGGCATCGCGGGAAAGCCTGCGGTGCCAAAGACCTGACAGCAGGTGATCGTAGCGATTCTTCTCGGTTACGTCGGCAAAGCGACGCGGGGCCATCTCATAGCGTACGGCGATGCGCGTACGAGGATCAAGCGCGGCCCTGACATTGACCCCTGCCCATATATATGCGGCAAAATCCCGTTGTTCGCCCAAGTCCTTCGGCACCTGCAAGACATTGTCTTCGTACTGGTAGCGGAAGTCAAAAAAGGGCCTGATCCGCAGCGATGACTCGGCGAAAACTAGGCACGGGGAGCCCAGCGCGAGCAACCATATCACAGCTACAATTCTCAATGACACGTGGGGATACCGTCACTTTCCTTGGAGCATATTCTCGAGTTCTTGGGCGAGATGTACCGCTTTCTCACCGTGGATTTTTTCTTTGGCGTACCAGCTTTCCCGTTTGGCGCGCCAAATTTCCAGCGCCGCTTCCGCATCCGCAATTTCTCCTTCCAACTCGGCGATATCGAGGCTGCGGTCGAGATCAAACTCGTCTTCTTCGCCGCGGCGAATGTCGCGGAGCAACTCTAGCATGTTGCGCCGCAAATCGAGTGCTTTACTAGTCTCGCGGATCTGCCGGTCGAGCCCTTCGATTTTGCTCCGTATAATATCCTGTTGGTCTTGCAGCACAGCTAATTTCTGCTGGATCTCATCGGGGCCGTCGGTTTGCGCCGGGGCGACATCCAACGACAACAGCAACTCGCTGGACTCTCTGGCCATTTGCTCCCGGTAGGTTTCTGCTTCCTTCTGAAGTTTTAGCACCTCGGCAAGGATCCGGGTCTTGGTCTTGGCGTCTTTGGCAACGCGGGCTTCCCCAGAAAGCCGCTCGATCTCGTCATTCAGCAGCCCCACAAGTATGCGTTGCTTGGCGATCGATTCCTCGGTGAGTGCATAAATCCGGTTGTCGAGTTCTTGGATCCGGTCCGATAATTCCCGGGACGCCTGTAGGTCGTCCTGCAATTGTCGCTCAAGCAATCGGTCGCCGCCTTGTTGCAGGTCTTGTTTGGCCGTGCGGATCCTATCGGTCAACTGCTTGTTTTCGCGCAGCAGCTTGTTGCTCTCCGCGGAGATGCCTGCGGCCTGTTCGGCGAGTTGTTCAATCTGTATTCTCAAGTTTTGTAGGGTTGGTTCCTCTGTGAACGCCGCTGACACCGCCCCGATTGAGATGGCGCAAAATAGCAGGAGACACCGCCAGCTAAAAAGCATGGTCCTGAACGCTCGCCGAGAGACTAGAGTTCATACTTTTCAAATTTGTAGCGGAACGTGGTTCGCTCGATACCGAGCAACTTCGCGGCGTCAGCTTTGACCTTGTTTGCCTTTAGATAGGCATCCCACAAGAGCTGCTTTTCAAAAGCCTCAACGCGCTCTGTCAATGTGCCACTTTCTAGGTGGTGTTCAGGCGATGGAGCATTTAGCGAGAGGTCATCAGGCGCAATCTCGTTGCCCTGCGCCAACACCACGGCGCGTTCGATGGCGTTTTCGAGTTCCCTGACATTGCCGGCCCAAGAGTGCGTCGTCAGCAATTCCATTGCACTCGGATGCACTGACGACACCTTCTTGCCGATCTCGGCGTTGTACTTGAGCAGGAAATGGGCCACGAGCAGCGGAATGTCTTCGCGACGTTCGCGCAAGGGCGGGATCTCGATGGGCACCACGTTGAGGCGATAGTACAGATCCTCGCGGAATGTCCCTTCCCTGATGCAGTCGGGCAAGTTTCGGTTGGTCGCGGCGACGAGCCGGACATCGACCGCGATCGAGCGGGTTCCCCCGACTCGCTCGAATTCCCGTTCCTGTAGGACGCGCAGCAGTTTGACCTGCATCGCCGGCGTACTCTCGCCGATCTCATCGAGGAACAACGTACCGCCATCGGCGATCTCGAAACGACCGGGTTTCATCTTCACGGCTTGGGTAAATGCGCCTTTCTCATGGCCGAAGAGTTCGCTTTCCAGCACGCCCTCTGCCAGCGCCGCGCAATTGACCTTGACGAAGGGTTTCTCTCGGCGCGTACTGTGCTGGTGGATCGCCCGGGCAACGAGCTCTTTCCCAGTGCCGCTTTCCCCGCCGATGAGCACGGTCGAATGGGTAGGCGCGGCGGTTTGTATCCTGCGAAAGACCGCTTGCATCTGCGGGCTTTCACCCATGATCTCGTCAAAGCTGTAGCGCAGCTCGTCTTCTCGGCGCAGGTAGGCGTTTTCCTGACTGAGACGGCGTCCGGCAAGCGCCTGTTCAATTTTTACTTCGATCTGTTCGAGCGTGTACGGTTTGGTTATAAAATCCACCGCTCCTTTCTGCATCGCCTCAACGGCTAACTCGATCGTGCCAAAAGCCGTCATCATTACGACACTCGTTTCGGGCGAGATCTCAGCAAAGGCTTCGAGGACTTCAATCCCGGTCTTCTTTGGCATCTGGATATCGACCATGGCCAAATCGAAAGAGTACTTCTCGACCGCGGCGATCGCATCCTCTCCGTCAAATGCAACATGGGTCGAATGCCCCAGTCCCCCAAGCGCGAGGGCCAGCCCTTCTCTGGTGCTTTTATGATCGTCGGCGATCAGTATCCGGCTCATGCCTGTCTTTCTCGCTCCATAGTCGTCGGCAATTTGAGGGCAAACGTCGTACCATCGCCTTGTTTACTCGTGCATTCGATCGTTCCGCGGTGATGCTCGACCAGCCGTTTGACGATGGCCAACCCAAGCCCCGTGCCCTTGTCTTTCGTGGTAAAAAACGGAATAAAAGCGCGTTCCGCCGTCTCGGGGGACATACCCACTCCGGTATCCCGAACCTCGACGCGGATGGCATCGGCGTCCGCATCGACAAAACCTTCGATGGCGACGGTGCCGCCCCGGTCGATTGCTTGCGCGGCATTCTTGACCAGATTGGTGAACACCCACTTGAGTTGGTCGGCGTCTGCTTCGATGGCGGGCAAAGTGTCCAAGTTTATCGTTTGAACCTCGACAGCGCCCGCACGCAACTCCGCATCGAGCAGCGCCAGTACTGAAGCGACTACGTCCGCCAAATCCACCGGCTCGGTCTGCAACGGCGTCGGACGCGCAAAGTCGAGAAATTCGCTGACTAGCTGATTCAATGACTGCACTTCGCCATCCACTTGTTTAATCAGTTGCTCCGCCTTTGGGTCGGCGGGGATTTGGCGTTTGAGCAAGCCTAGGAAAATTCGCATCCCGTTAAGCGGATTTCTGACCTCATGGGCGAGCCCGGCCGATAGCTGTCGAAGCTCTTCGGCCAGCCGCGATACCTGCTGGTCCCGCTCTTGAATCGCGGTGCTCATCTCGTTGAATGTCATGGCTAGTTCGCCGACTTCGTCTTTGCTGCGCGTTTCAACCTGCGTCCCGAACGCCCCGGCCTTAATCTGTTGGGTCGCTTGCGAAAGTCTCTCAATCGGCACGACGATCGACCGAGCTAAAAAGATGCTGAGAACGACTGCAAAAACCATACCAACGACGCCGATGAGTACCATGTTGCGGCTCATCCCCGCAAGGCTTTCGAGAAACAGCACACTCGCATCCACGGCGAGAATGGCGACGATACCACCCTGTTCGTCGCGAATGGGCGCATACGCCGATCGGTAAAAAGCATCGTCTTTGCCGTGGAAGGCGACGGAGGCAGCCCCTATCCCTCGTTTGGCTTGGTCAATATGGATTCTGTCTTCGCCTAGTGAGTGGTATTGACTGCCAATGGGCACATCGAGGCGGGAATCGACGAGGCTTTTGTATTCAAGGTCGATCACGTACATCGCCCGCGCTTCGGAAGCATCGCGCATAGACTGTAGCTGCTTTTGCAGCCTCCCGTATAACCGCGTGTCTTCGTCGCCCGGCTGGAGCACGCGCAAGTAGCTTCCGTTGAGTCCGTTGAGCTGCGCTGCAGAGGTCTTGGCGGCCACCACGAGCCGTTCGCCCATCTCGGCGTCGAGCGCACGTTTTGCCGTGTCGTAGAATAGATAACTACTAGCCGTCAAAACCAAGACCACCAGCAGCGCAATGGTGAGGGCCGTCTTGGTCTGGAGCCGGATCTTCATGCGCTTTTTCGCACGTAGTAATTAATGAATAGCGACCTGAGAAAAAATTGGTCCATAGCGTGGGCCGTGTGCTGAACCTCCACTGAATTTATCGGAAAAATGCCATCCCCGGCAAATTTCTGCCGTCCTCGACAAAAATTTGCCGCGTCCCATTCCAAAATCTGCCCCAAAACCCCTCTGATTCAGTGCCTTTTTCGTTGGCACGGAAATTGCAGAGTGCATAGGTGTCCAATGCCATGGCAAAAAATGCACAATGCAGCAACGCGGTGTTCATAGTCTGAATTACCCGCTTAACTCGGAGGAAATACCATGAAACTCAACATGAGCAAACCAATCGTTGCGGTGATTATTCCCGCATTTATTGGAATAATTAGCTGTGCTGATAATCCAATAACGTCCGCCGGCGAAAACGCTGAATCCGGCAGGTCTGAGTCGGCCGGAGAACACAGCGGTAACGCAGAAGGCGAAGGCCACGAAGGTCGTGAAGGTAGTGAAGGCGGAGCAGGCCGTTTAGTCGCCGACCAAGGTGGCGACGGCGAAGGCGGCGGTGAGCACGGAGGCGGTACAGGTGGCAGCGAAGGCGGTGAAGGCGGCGGAGGCGAGGGTAATGAGACCAGCGGCCATGCCGAAGGCCCCGAAGGCGGCGGAGGCGATCCATCGAGCCCGATCCTCGCGCTCGACGAGTCGTTTGACGGCGTCGTCAACGGCGTGCGAGTGGCCATGTCCTATGACCCGGTCAGGCGCTCGTTCTCCGGCATCGTCGAGAACACCATGGCGCTGACCGCCTGCTCCGTTCAGATCGAACTCAACCTCAAGCAGGGCACGCGCACGGTCGTCGAATTGGGGCCGTCCCCAGTCGGCGATTTAGCGCCGGGTGCCAGTGCGACCACTGAACTGTTGGTCGATGACGAGCCGCTGGCGGCAGGAGTAGCTTTCGACGCCTATGAGATCCATCCAGAGGTGTTTGACTGCAACTGCCCCATTCCCAACTCCTCAAGTGGGGAAGGCGGCGAAGGCAGCGAAGGCGGCGACATAGCTCAGCCACTAGCCCCCGACCAGCGCTACGACCAGACGCGCAGCGGCGCACGGTTAGTTATGGTGTATAGCCCCAGCCAAGATGCGTTCTACGGCTTAGTGGGGAATACGACCAACCAAACGTTGACCCGGGTGCGGGTGGAAATACATCTGACGGATCAGTCCGGCGCGATCACCGCTGAGTTGGGACCCACTACGTCGACGAATCTCGCGCCGGGTAAGAAGCTACTCATCGCCCTACCTGCCGCTGGCCAGACTTTTGCTGGCTGGTCGCCTCATGTGGAGGTCGGCTCTGGCGAAGGCGGAGAGGGCGGCGGCGGCGAAGGCGGCGGTGAGCACGGGAGTGGTGCAGGTGGTGGCGAAGGTGGTGAAAGCCACGCCGGCCGTGAAGGCGGCAGCGGGTGAGATTTCACAGTTGCCAACTCGCCCACTCAGCGAGATAGCGAAAGTGAGGGTAAAGCTGGCCGGTTGTACATTCAATCGGCCAGCTTTTTTATTCCTTCTACCTTCCCAAGTGGCGATCGGCAAAGTCCAAGTATTGCTCCCAATCGTACCCAGCGAGATCGTGGCCGCCGCTGCGGATGTGGTAGCCAATCTGGCCCATGACTGGCTGATCGACAGCGGGCATCTGCGCGGTGGCAAGCCATCGGTGCCTAACTATTGTCGGTGCCATCTTCCTCCGCGTCATCGGCAATCAAGCCGAGAAATACCAAGAGTGCCCGATTTAAGCGGACGATATCGGCGTCTTCGAGATAGCCGATCCGCCTCCCCAACCGTTCCCTGGACACCGTGGTCATCTTATCTACCATTAGCCGCGAGACGGAGCGCAGGCCGTTGCGCTCGCTTGGGCCGATCGGCAGGCGGAATAGAGGAGCTTCTGTTTCGTTGGTAGTGAAAACGCAGATCGTCACCGACGCGGTGGCGTCGAAATGATCGCTTTGGACGACGACGGCAGGACGCGGTTTACCAGCGTAGCCAGTAGCTGAAACCGTCCAAATTTCGCCGCGCTTCATGTTAGGTCGTGGTCTGAGATCGCTTCGATGAAGGTCTGATCCTCTCGTTCGCCCTCGCTTTGCGCCACTGCGAGCGACTGGCAATGAGCCTCAGCCCGGAACTTCTCGCTCCGGGTTTCGGGGACCCATACCTGAATTCGCCGCAGTCCTCGCACCCGCTGGTCACGCGAACTCGGTCTTCCAAATTCCTTCGATTGCATCATCGAATCTCCTCATAGTGGAGGATGAATATAGTGTGAATATAGTAAATGTAGTATATGCCGTCTCATCTATGGCAACGAGCGCGACGCACTCTGGTGCCAAAAGGGGTGGCGGGCCGCGGTTTTGGAAGGATTGTACGAGATACGGAGGTCAACTACGCGGATAGACTATTTGCACATCTAAAACCTTCTCAAAACCTGCATTGAGCGTTTTTCGCTACGTAGGGGCACCCCTCATGAGCTCCCCAAGTGGCGATCGGCAAAGTCCAGATATTGCTCCCAATCGCACTCGGCGAGGTCGTGGCCACCGCTGCGGATATGGTAGCCAATCTGGCCCATGACCGGCTGATCGACGGCGGGCATCTGCGTGGCCGGCAAGCCGTCGGTCCCGAGCAGGCGATAGACGGGATCGGCGGCGAGGGCAGCGAGGAATTCGCCGCGCGGATCGGCCCAGCGGTCCTCGACGGCGCTGGCTACGTAGAGCGGACGCGGCGCGCAAAGTGCCAAGAGTTGATGCTGATCTACGGGCAACTCGTCTTCGGCATCGTTATAGCGTCTGAAATTGTCGCAGAACCAGTGCGGGAACGCATGATTAATACGCGCAACAGTCTCGCCGTAGCGCCGCCGCGAGAGCGCCGCTCCACCACAGCCGGAATCGTTGGAGATAACCAAGGCAAAGCGCAGATCGCAGGCCCCGGCCCACAGCGCGGTCTTGCCCAACCGCGAGTGACCGAGCACGGCGACCTTCTCGTGGTCGCAGTCCGAATCGGTTTGCAGATAATCCACGGCCCGGCTCAAACCCCACGCCCAAGCACCAATGGCACCCCATTCGTCCGGGGCGGGCTGATTTTGTCCATCTTGGTAGAACAGCGGGTGGACGCCGTTGTGATAGCCGTCGTCGTAGTCGGGATCGAGGTCGCCGCAGTACATGGTGGCCAAGCCGTAGCCGCGCGCGATGATCTTGGCGACGGGCCAGCGTCTTTCCAAGCAGCCGCGCGAGTTGAAGGTGGCGCGGTGATTGACGATGCCGTTTTGCGCCTCAGCGCGCATCCAGCGGGTGTTGAGGTGGATCGCGGGATCGCGTTGGATGGAGTGATTGCCAAAGAAGTTGAGACCCAAGAAGATCGGCACCGGGCCAGACGCCTCGGCCGGGCGATAGAGCAGGATATCCATGCTCGGGCCGTTATTATCATCGGTGAAATACGCGCGGACTTGGCGTCTCAGAGCGCGACCTGAAAGAGCCTCGCCCTCTTCGGTGGTAACGAAACGGATGCCGGGCAGAGGCCCGGGCATCTCGCCGAAGACATGCGTTTTGAAGAGCTGAAGAGTTTCCGGGCGGCGCACCTCGGTCCAAGCAGCCGCGTCGGCCACGGGTTCGCCGCTGGCCATCGTCAGCGGGTCGGGCAACGAGTACGGAGGGACTTTGGCTTCGTCGTAGTTGGCTTCGCCTGGGGGCATAGTCGCTGGTCTGAGGGTGTACGAGACTTTGGGCTGTGGCTTAGTCGTCGAAGTTATAGACGAAGGAGAGCCAGGGGATGGGAAATCCCTCTTTGAGGACCTCGCCGACGATAATAACACCGGCATCAACAGCTATCTTGGTACCGAGAAAGCGGAGGGCGAGGCCCAACGGCTGTTGGTCAAGTTTGAAATCTCCGCCAGTAATGAGCCAGTTTTCCGAGACTATGGACATGCTCTCGGAAAGGCGGATATTGCCTCCGAGGAGGAGAACTGGATGCTCGGCGAAATCCACGTCCTCACCTTCCTCGGCGATATAGCCTAGGCCGATGCCACAGGTGAAGCTCTTGTCGGGGCTACCTTTCGTCCCTACCACAAAGGCCATACCTCCAGCGTCGTCTTCGATACGCATATAGAGCACGCCCGCGGAAAGGGAGACCTCGTCGCTAGTGTAGAAACCAAGCTTGGGGGCCACTGACAGGAGTTGTTCGTTCAACCCCACTCCCGGCAAAACGGACACGCCCCCTGACAAGGTAAAGTGGTCGGTGAGGCCGTAGGCCATACCGGGGAAGAATACGTAGTGATTGAAAAAATAAGCGTCTCCTCGACGCAATGGCCTACCAGTAGGTGAGAACATCAGGCGGGTGTAGTTGGGGTCGGGACGGGAGAAGGCACTAGCATGGTGCTTTTCTATGGAGACGATGGACGCTCTCGGCACCTTTACTTCTAAGCCGGCCAGTGTCTCGACGAGAATGTGGGTTTCGGTTTCCTGAATGATGGTGCCTTCGAGTTGGGTACCATCATTCAGAGAAATGGACACCTGCGAGTTAAGGTTGGGAGGGGGGGAAGCCTTTTCTATGACAACAATGGACGCTCTCGGCACCTTTACTTCCAAGCCGGTCAGTGTCTCGACGAGGACGTGGGTTTTGGTTTCCTGAATGATGGTGCCTTCAAGTTGGGTACCATCATTCAGAGAAATGGACACCTGCGAGTCGACGCGGTCATCCCCACTATCTTCGGCGTGGCTGGCCGGCACGAATAGGACGGCGACTAGCAACAGGGTGATATTGAATAATCGGAGGTTTTCCATTAAATGACTCTCCTATCTAAGCGCGGAGTCACTCGCTTATGAGTACTCCCCATCTCTAAGTTGAGGTTGGTCTGTAGGTTCACCGCGTTTTGCGCCGCCTCAATCGCCCGCCAGAATGGGGTGCAGCGGATGGTCCCAAGGGCCGCCGGCTTCCATCTCGTCGGCCGCGCCAGCCGCGTCGTGCGTCCCGGTAAACGTGGTGTAGTCGGGCATGTAGATAATGGCAAACGCGCGGCGCGGCGCAGCGGTCTGATTGGGACCGGCGTAGTGGAAGGTGCAGCCGTGGTGGAAGGTAACGCCGCCGGCTTTCATGTCCATGGTCACCGGCTCGGGCACGTCGTAGCCCTGTTCCTTCATTTTACCGACAATACTCTCGCCGGCAACGCCTAATTTGATCGGTTCGAGCCGCTCGTACTGGTGTGAGCCGGGCACAAAGTGGAGGCAGCCGTTGTCTGCGGTCACGTCATCCACCGCGATCCACGCCGACAGCGCGCCGACCGGATCCATCGGCCAATAGGGAGCGTCCTGGTGCCAGTTCGTCTCCTTGCTCGTTTGGCCGGGGGGCTTGATCATCGCGTGATCGTGGTAGATGCGCACGTGGCGACAGCCGCTCAAGCGGCGGGCGGTCTCGGCCAAGCGCGAATGGAAGGCGATTTCCTTGGCGTCCGGATAGTCGGTCCAGAGGTTGACCATCTGGTTGAAGACGCGCTCGTACTCTTCCGACCCGCGGCCATCATTCTCGGCCCCTCTGATGCGGGCGCGATGCGTGTCGATGGCGTGGTCAATGGCTTGGCGCAGCGAGGCGATCTCCTCGGCGGAGAAGAAGTGCTCGTAGCGGATGTAGCCGTTTTGCTGAAAGAATTCGGCGTCGGCTGGCGTCGCCGGGCTTATTGTAGGCATGAGGACAAGACCTTAATTTTGGCGGTGGCAATCAAACACTCAACAGGGGTAGAAAATGGCCGAAGTAACGATATACCACAACCCGCAATGCTCTAAAAGTCGGCAGACGTTGGCGTTATTGGCCGAGCAAGGCGTGGAGGCAAACGTCGTCGAGTATCTACAAACGCCGCCGGACGCCGAGACCCTAGACGAACTTTTGCAAAAGCTCGGACTGGAACCCCGGGAACTGATGCGCACCAAAGAGGACGAATACGCGGCGCTGGGGTTGGCCGAGGTGACGGACCGCGCGCAGCTCATTCAGGCGATGGTGGAACACCCCATCCTGATCGAGCGGCCCATCGTGGTCAAGGGGAATCAAGCGCGTCTCGGGCGACCGCCGGAGCAAGTCCTGGACATCCTCTAAATGCTAAAACTGGGGTTTCTCGCCTCGCACACCGGGTCGAATATGCAGGCGATCATTGATGCCTGTCAGGCGGGGACGCTAGCGGCCGAGCCGTGCGTGGTAATCAGCAACAACTCGCAGTCGGGTGCGCTGGCGCGAACGCGGCAGGCGAACATCGCGGCGTACCACCTGAGCGAGCGGACGCACGGCGATGCGCTGGGAGGAGCGATCCTAGCGGCGATGCAGCGGCACGGGGTCGAAGTGATTTGTCTGGCCGGATACATGAAGAAGCTGGGAGCAGAGGTTTTGGCGGCCTACGAAGGACGAATTTTGAATATCCATCCCGCCCTGTTGCCCAAGTTCGGCGGACAGGGCATGTACGGGATGCGGGTCCACGAGGCCGTGTTGGCCGCTGGAGAGCAAGAAAGCGGAGCGACGGTCCACCTAGTAGATGAAGAATACGACCACGGACGGGTACTCGCGCAGGAAAAAGTTCCAGTGAAAGCAGAAGACACGCCCGAGACGTTACAAAAGCGGGTATTAGCAGTGGAACATCGGCTCTACGCGGCGACGCTCGCGCGGATCGCGGCCGGCGAAATCCCTATTCCTCTTCCTCGCTCCCGCGCATAATGCGGCGCAAGTGCCCGAGCTCCTCGACAATGGTGCGGCGCTCTAGTATCCCGAGAACAATCCCGTACGCCAACGCCATAATTCCACTCCGCAAGACAAAATCGCCCACGGCATAATCCAAGGCCCAACGGTCGTACAACCATCCGCATACCGCGGCTGCCAGCAATCCCACGGCCGGCGCGGCCAATACCTTGAACCAGTTGACGCGCACATAGGCGTGCAGGCCAACGCACAGTCCTAAGAAACCCACGCCAGCCACCGCGCCCATGCTGTACGCCACGCCCTCCGCGCCCCACAACACGGCCAGCGCCGGGACGGCAAAAAGGGCCACTGCCCCCTGCATCCCTACGATGCACGCGGACCGGCGCGTCGCCCCTACCGCCCATAGCAGGCTAAAGCCATCGCTGAGCAGTGGGCGCAACAGCGCATACGCCGCTAACCAAACCACGATGCGCGCCGACCCAGCCCATTGGCCGCCTAAGAGAGCGGTTACTTCGCGGGCATTGAAGACCAAAATCAGCGACACCGGAGCCGACACTCTCAGCACTAGGCTGATCATCTTGGAGAACAACTCGCCCAGCCGCTCGCGCTCGTGCCGATACCGCGAGTACAGGGCACCGCTGTAGTTGAGGATGATATGCGCAATGACCGCAGTGGGGATCTGCACCAGCCACCACGCCGTCTCGTAGAACGCGAGCGCCGTATCGCCTACTACCAAGCGCACGACCAATTTGTCGTACCACCAAATAAAAATCTGCAGGACCCAGCCAATCCAGATCCACACGCCATAGCCCAATAAGCGGCGCGCCCAAACCCAGTCGAAGTGCAAGGAGGCGCGGCGCAGGGGACGGCTGCACCAAGTAGCTGTAGAAAAGAACAGCACGTACACCACGCTGAGCACCGAGTACGTAGTCCACCCCCCCAATATCAGGCTCCACTCTTCCCACCCGGCGTGGGCCGCCAGTAGCGCACTGCTCAAGGCCAACAGCGTCCCCAGCCCGTGCAACAGGGAGAGCCGGCCAAACTCAAAATCCATCCTCAGCAGGGCCTCCGAAGTCAGGCTCAGTTGGCGCACAAAATGCAGCGCCGCCAGTACCCATGCGACTTGGGCAAAAGTCCAAGAAAAATCCGCTGGGAAAAGCAACGTCAAGGCCAAGACTATCCCGCTGGTCAACAAACACGACAGCAAGGTAATGCACGCGTTCAGCGCAAAGTGCGTGCCGACGAATTCCTCGACGCGATCCTGGAAATGCAACAGCGCGTGCACTAGGCCGAATTCGCGCAGGCTGGACAGCATGGTAAAAACCGTCACGCCCAAAAACACATCGGCAAAAACACTCGGTTCGAGCTGTCTTTTGATCAAGACCGTCAGCCCCACGCTGCACAGCCGCGCCGCATAGCCCGTGCCCAAGGTATAGAAAAACCCCTTGAACATCTTTTGCGGAGTAATCATGTGTTCCTAGCGGGCGCGGCGCAGGCCGCATCGGTAGTCGCGCGGGTCGCCGAGGCGGGCTTGCAGCGCGTCAGACGTCATGCCAGTGTGGCGCTGGACCCAGTTGACCTCGTCGGCGAGTGTGCAGTCGAAAAGGCCGGGATCGTCGGCACCGATAGCTAGTCGCACATCGGATGATAGGAAGCGATGCACCGGGTGATCTTTGGCGTTGGGCACCGCACCGATGCGCAAGTTGGAGGTGGGGCAGGTCTCTACTACGGTGCCGAGCGCAGCTAGGCGGCTGAGCGCGAAGTCCTGCCGTCGGCGCACCGCTTCAAGGCGCGGGGGATCGTATGCGCGGCAAACGAGCGCGTCGCTGGGACGGGACGAGAGGCTGCTGCGTTCCTGCATCAGGGCTTGGTCATCGACCGGAACGCCGAATTTTTCCAACGCGTCCTTGTGTTGCAAATCGTAGGCGATCTGAGCCAAGCGTTCGCTGACCAACTCCCTTTCGTGGGCTTGGGGCCGGCGGGATACAGCAACCTCCGGGTCGAGCCCGAGCGCGGTGCAGTGCCCCAAACGCAGCGCACCCAACTCCGCGGCTTCGTGGCACCAGCGCACCGCGCTTTCGAGCGATTTGTCGAAGTACACCTCGCCGACGTGATAGACCACGTCGAGGGCACGTTCCGGGTGCCGTTCGTTGTCGCGGCTCAGGCGGCGGAAGAAGGCGCGGGTGCTCGCGGGCGGATAGCCTTCCTCAAAGTGGCAGAAGTCGAGGCCGATGATAGTAGAGAGCAAATCCTCGTTTTCGTCGAGCAGGCGTTGAACCAACTTGTAACATTCAAGCGGTGCCCAGCGCGGCAGGCTGATGAGATAGCGGGCGGTAAAATCCTCAGTACAGGCTTGGGCAATGGCGCGAGCAGTCAGCTCGTGAAACTGCATGAAGGCTTCGGGCTGGATGTGGTCATAGGGAGCCATGGCGCGGTATTCGACGTAGCGCAGCCCTTCGCGCTGATGGTGGGCAAAGATCCGGTGCAGTATTTCTTCTGGCTTGCCCAAGACATTCCACCAATGGCGATAGATACAGATGGCCAAGTTGAACTTGGCTTGGAAATGGGCAAAGTCGCCGCCGTCTTCCGCGCCGTACACGCAGTGCGCCTTGAGCGCGTCGAGACATTGGCTGTGGAGCGCCTCGCGGAATAGTGCAACCGGATCGGGACGCCGGCCATAGGTGCGTTCAAAGCTATCGACAAACAGCGACCAGTCGATTTTTTCGTAGTGGTCGCGGGCTAAGTCGAGGAGATCGGCGGCAAAGAGGCTGCCGCCGACGTGGACGTGAAGCTCGCAGGTCTTGGCAGCCTGGAGGGGGGACTCCGTCACCCGTCACTCCAGCGCAGGCATATCGACCGCGTCGTCGCGGCGCTCGTGCATATTCGCTTCCATGGCTTCCGGGTAGCGATGCGGGAGGTGAGAGACTTCGTCGAGCCGGGCGCGGGCCTCGTCCGGGAGACAAAAGCTGCCAGCGAGCATGTTATCCCTCGCCTGATCGACGGTGCGCGCGCCAATGATGACCGAGGTGATGGCCGGTTGTTCCAACACCCAACGCAGGGCGACTTGCGCCGGCGAACGGCCCATTTCGTCGGCTACCGCTAGCAGCGTCTGCAAGGTCTCGTCGGCATTGGCAGCAAAATAGCTCTGCGGGTAAGCCCAAGCATCCGCGGAACGCGTGCCTTCCAAGGTGCGCTCGCCGGGCTTGTACTTGCCCGAGAGAAAGCCGCCGCCGAGCGGACTCCAGACAACCACGCCCAACCCCTTGAGCTGACAGACGGGAATCAGTTCCTGCTCGATGTCGCGCACGACCAAGCTGTATTGCGGTTGGTAGCACTCAAAGCGCGCCAAGCCGTTCGCGTCCGATATCCACAACGCCTCCATCAAGCGCCACGCCTGATAATTGGAACAGGCGGTATAGCGCACCTTGCCTTGGCGGACCAAATCGTCGAGCGCGCGCAACATCTCCTCCAACGGGGTCTGGGTATCCACGTGGTGAATGTAATAGAGGTCGATGTAATCGGTCTGTAGCCGCTGGAGGCTGTCTTCGACGGCGTTCATAATGCGCACCCGCGACATCCCCGAATCGTTGGGGCCAGGACCCATAGGGTTGAAGAACTTGGTGGCGATGACCGCGTCGCGGCGGCGGCTCTTGAGCGCCTTGCCGGTGATGACCTCGGACTCGCCGCCGCCGTACGAATCGGCCGTGTCGAAGAAATTGATGCCCACGTCAAACGCCAGATCGACGATCCGCTTGGCCTCTCGTTCGTCAGTGCTGTGGCCAAAGGTCATGGTTCCAAGGCAAACTTCCGATACTTTGAGGCCGGTGCGACCCATTCTGCGGTATTCCATGGTTTTACCTCCTAGGCTTCCACTGCCTCTCGTTGATAGTACTCCGCAAGGATCTCGGCCACTTCTGGCCGCGCAAACTCCGGCGGCAGGGCCTCGCCAGCGGCTAGCATCTCGCGGACTTGGGTTCCCGACAGGAACAGGTACGCGTCGCCGCTGTCTGGGCAGTCGCGCATCATCACCACCGCGTTGCACTTCTTGCACCAGACCGTGTGATCGCCGCGGAAAATTTCGATTTCGAGGGCGTCGTCGATATCGTCGAAAATGGTCTGCGCATCAAACGCTCCGTAGTAATCGCCAACGCCCGCGTGATCGCGGCCCACGATCAGATGCGTGCAGCCGCTGTTCTGGCGGAAGATGGCGTGTAACACGGCCTCGCGCGGGCCGGCGTAGAGCATGTCAAAGCCATAGCCGGCGATCATCACCGTATTTTCCGGGAAGTAGAGCTCGACCATCTTGCGGATGGAGGCGTCGCGCACCTCGGCGGGAATGTCGCCGGCCTTGAGTTTGCCCAGCAGCATGTGGATGAGGATGCCATCGGCCTCGACGGCTTGTTGCGCCATGCGGCACAGCTCTTCGTGGGCGCGGTGCATGGGGTTGCGGGTCTGGAAGGCCACGACCCGGTTCCAACCGCGCTCGGCGATCTCGGCGCGCAGCTCGACAGCAGTGCGGAAGGTCGCGGGAAAGTCTCCGGGGAAGTACGAGAAGTTGAGTACCTCAATTGGCCCGGCAATGAGGGTGTCGCCCGCGGCCTTAAACGCAGCGACTCCGGGATGGGCGTCGTCGTCCGTGCCAAAGACTTGGTCAATGATGGCGGCGCACTCTGCATCGGAGAGCGACTCTACTGCGGTAACTTCCTGGATGGCAATAACGGGATTGCCGTCCACATTCGGATCCAACAGGGCGATGCGGCTACCGGGGGCCACGCCCGCCGGAACCTGATCGCCAGGGAGCATGTTGACGACCGGGGTGGGCCACAGCAGGCCGTCGGCCGTGTACATGTTGGCAGCCACGCTCTTGGCGTCGGCTGCGGCCATAAAGCCTGTAAGCGGGGTAAAGTAACCTGAGCCGAGCATGACGGCTGAGGATGCAGCGGCCGAAGAGACGACTACAGCGGGCAGGCCAGCGGCTTCTTCTAGCAACTGGGCACGCACTGCATCGTCTTCGACGTAGAGTGGTTTGAGTTCTTCTGCGCCGTGGGGTTTAATCACAGTATTCTCCTTGGTTAGATGGCGTTTAATGTACGGGAATGCCGGCTTCGGCAAGGATGTGGTGGACATTGACGGCGGCTCTGGGGTATTTCTCGTTGGGCAAGTGTTCGAGGAGCATGTAGCCGTCGGGATGGGCGTCGTGCCACAGCTTGAGCGCGGTGGCGAGGTCGAGCTCGCCGTCGCCGGGTATCTCCTCGTCAATGTGGAGCACCAAGCCAGGGGACAGCTTGATGTCCTTGCAATGCCCGACGACCGAGATGGGGTTCATAATCTCAAATATGTGCTGCAAGCGCTCGGTGCTGTTGTACACCTGGTCCAAGTTCTGGAAATGATTGACGTAATCCATCACCACGGTCATGCGCTCCGAGCCAACGGCTTGCAGCACGTCGCGGTTTATTTCCGGCGATCCCATGATGGTGAGCAGATGCGTCTCAATGGCGATAGTGACGGCTTCGGACTCGGCCTTGGCAGCCACGCGCTTGAGGGTCTCGACGAGCAGAGAGTGGGCCTCGGGCGTGAGATTATGCCGAGACGGCGAGTACGAACCGACTGGGTTGAGGCTGCCCGTGCGGATTAGACAGGTATGAGCGTCTAAGTCGCGGGCGACTTCAATGCCGCGCTCGATCTTGCCTACTACTTGGTCACGCACCGCAGAGTCGGGATCGAACAGGCACTCGGAAAAGCCAATGCCGAATTGGGGCAACTCCATGCCCGCGGCTGCAATAGTATCGCGCACCTCGTGGCACTCTGCGGTCGTGATGGCAGCCAGACTTTCCCCGGGGGCGTGAAAGGCCGCGCCCGTGAGATTGAGCGCCTTGATCGCCGCTAGGTGTTGGTCGCTGATCTCGCGAAAGTCTGGGGGCAACATGCCGACGACGCCGAGCCGCATAGGAAAAGCTCCTCGTTGAAATTGTGCAATAGACAGTCATTCAAAACTGACCATTGGTATAACTAACGTCAACACGCGAGCTGTTTGCCGAACCGGGGCAGGGAGCCTACTATTTGATGCTTCGACCACTCTAACAACTTCCTAACGAACTCTATGACTTTCGCCCTTTCCTTTATCACCGCCCTCGTCTCCGGCCTCTACACCTGCCTGTGGGGCGCGTTCAAAGACGCTCCGTATGAGGGCTTCAAGCCCAAGACCTTTCCGCGCAGCATGTACTTCCACGTCGCGATCTTTTTGCCGCTGTACTTCATCCCGTATTTCAGCGCGCAATTCCAGCACCTTGGCTTCGTGCAAATGTTCTTCCTGATCATGGGCCTAGAGCGCTTCCTCGCCGAAATCTACAAGGGCTTCTTCCGCACTGAAGATCAGCAAAAGTACTTCGTCCCCTCGCGCATTACCTTCTTTGGCCGCCCGATCACCAGCGACCTCGTCCGCCATAGCGCGGGGGTCCTAATCGTCGCCATTGTCTTCGCCTTCCTGCTCGTCGCCGCACCCATCGAGAGCTTCTGGGGCTATCTGATAACCGGGTATTGCACTGGGCTGCTCGTGGCCTTGGGGGGTGCTTATAAGGACGCGCCCTTCGAGGGATTCAAGTGGCTCAAATTCCAGCGCTCTGGAGTCGTCTTGGCCGTCTTGAGTCCGCTCTTTTACTTTCTCGGCAATCCCGAGCACCCAGTCGGGTTGGGTTTTCTCATCTACATGAACGGCGGACTAGAGCGATTCACCGTCGAGTACTACAAGACCTACATCCAGCGCAATATGTCCGGGAAATTCCAACCCAACCTGCCCCGCATCCAGCGCGAATTGGACACCCGCGAGAAGTTCCACTACGCAGCCTTGGTGATCATCGCCGGGCTGGCTGTGCTCTACGCCCATGAACGCGGCGCACTATGACGCAGTAGTCATCGGCTCTGGGTTCGGCGGCTCGCTGGTGGCTCACGCGCTAGTGCAAGCCGGGCTGAAGACCGCGCTGCTGGAGCGGGGCCAATGGGCCAAGCGCGATGACGCGGACTGGGATCAGCGCACCATTTTATTGAAGAAGCGCTACCGCTCGGCCTCGCCCCTTCTGGTCAAGCAGTACGGACGCCGCACGTTCCAGCGCACCTATCCCAACGAGGTCGTCGGCGGCAACTCGGTCTTTTTCGGCGGGGCGTCGCTGCGGCTGCGTCCGGCGGACTTTGCCCGCTGGCCCTTGTCCTATGCAGACCTAGCGCCGTACTACGCCCGCGCCGAAAAACTCCTTGGGGTCCACGGCGAGGTGGGTACCGACCCGCACGAACCCCCGGGACTAACCGCGTACCCACATGCCACCGTTGAGCTGAGCGCGCCGGCCCAACGCATTTACCAAGCGGGGACAGACCTAGGGCTACAACCGTTCAAGATCCCACTGGCAATCAACTTTTCCGACCGCACCCGGCCCCTCTGCCTGCGCTGCATCACCTGCGACGGATTCCCCTGCAAGGTGGAGGCCAAAAACGACATGGCTTCCACCTTGCTGGCTACTGCTTCGGCGGCCGGGCTAGAGATCATCGTCGGCGCGGTGGCGCGGCGACTGGTGCAACGGGGCGGACGCGTCGAGCAGGTCGAATACGTCGATAGCACCTCTCGACAAACCCACGCGCTCTCGGCCGACTTAGTGGTCTTGGCCGCTGGGGCGCTCAACAGTCCGGCCCTGATGCTCCGCTCTGGATTCGACCACCCCCTGATTGGACGCTTTCTCATGCGCCATTGCAACGGGATTGCCAATTGCATCTTTCCCTTTCGCACCAATCCGCAACAGGTCTTCCACAAACAGCTCTGTTTTTCCGATTTCTACGAAGACCTGCGCGCGGAATTGGGCACAGCCGTGGGCGTCATCCAAGACATCTACACGCCAGCTCCCCCCATTATCCGGCACCACACCCCTTGGGGCTTCAAGACGCTCGTCGGGCTGCTGACTGGCTATATGCAGAATTTGCTCTGCATTGCCGAGGATGATCCAAGGCAAGAAAACCGCGTGTCGTTGGCCAGCGAGCAGGATGTCTTCGGCATGGAACTAGTGCAGGTAGAACACGCCTATAGCGACGCCGACTGTCGCCGCCGCGATTACCTGCTGGCCAAAGCAGAAACCGTATTGCGTCAGGCAGGCGGCCTGCTGCGCTACCGCTACTTGATCGATTCCTTCTCTCACGCCATAGGCACCCTGCGCTGCGCCACCGCGCCAGAGGAAGGCGTCCTCGACGTGGACTGCCGCTATTGGGGCAGCGAAAATGTTTACGTGTCCGACGGCAGTTTCATGCCGTCTTCGGGCGGGGTAAATCCAAGTTTGACGATCGCGGCCAACGCACTGCGAGTCGCCGAGCGGATATTGGAGAAGCGATGAAGAAGGTCTGTCTAGTAGGATGCGGCACCATCGGTCGCCTGCACGTGAAAAACCTCGTCGGCAAGGTCGAGCTATCCTTTCACAGCCGCACGCAGGCCAGCGCAGAGGCCCTCAGCCGCGAATGCGGCGGGGGACAGGTCTTGGCATCGTACGCCGACGTCCTCGACAGCGCAGTGGATGCGGTGCTAATCAGCTCGCCGCCGGATGCCCATCGGCCGCAGGTCGTCGCCGCGTTAGCAGCCGGTAAGGGGGTGCTGGTGGAAAAGCCGTTGTGTGCCACAGAAGACGATTTGGCGGCTATTGGTGCGGCGGCGGCGGCCCATCCAGATGCGCTGCTGATGATCGCGGAAAACTACTACTACAAGCCCTCGCTCAAGCTGCTCAAGTGGATCATCCAGCAGGGTTTTATCGGCCAAGTGCAACAGGCGACTATTGGCAAGCGCTTTACCCAACAGGCCACGGGATGGAAAAGCGGCTATGGCGCGCTGCTGGAGGGAGGAATTCACTTCGTGGCCCTCGGAGCAGACCTCTTCGCCGACGCGCCCCAGCGGGTGACCGCAGAGTTTCCCGGACACCAAGCGGGCGAGCCGGAGCGGAATTCGATAGTACGGGTCGAATATTCATCGGGAGCCGAGCTGGTGTTGCGCTACGCTTGGAACGCCTTCAGCTTGACCAAGGGAACCTTTCAGCACGCGCGGATTTTGGGGACCGAGGGGCGGATCGTCTTTGAGTGCAATGGGCTATACGTGTGGTTGCGGGGGCGGCGAAAGCGGCTCTACTTTTCGGGCGTGGGGGACTTGATGGGCTATAAGGGCATGATGCGGGATTTCTTGCAGTGCTTGCAGGAGCCGGGGCGGCAGCCGTATTCAAACTTGGCGCGGGCTGAGCGCGACCTAGGAATTGTATTTACAGCATACAAAGGATTGAAATAACATGAGCGACGCAGAAAAAATCATCTATTCGATGTACAAAGTGAGCAAGCACTACAACCGGAAGGCGATTATCACCGACATTTCACTGTCGTACTTCTACGGGGCCAAAATCGGCGTGTTGGGCTTGAACGGGTCGGGTAAGAGCACGCTGTTGCGGATTATGGCGGGCATCGACAGCGAGTACGAGGGGACCCTTAGCATACAGCCGGGGTTTACCGTCGGGTTCCTAGAACAGGAGCCCGAGTTAGAAAAGGGGAAAACGGTCAAGGAGATCGTCGAAGAAGGCGTGCAGGAGACGGTGGATTTGCTGCGCGAGTACGAGGACATCAACGCCCAGTTCGCCGAGCCTATGGACGACGACGCCATGAACGCCCTGATCGAGCGGCAGGCCTCCGTGGCCGAACAGCTCGACGCGGCCGGGGCTTGGGATTTGGACAGTCGGCTGGACATGGCCATGGACGCGCTGCGCTGTCCGCCCGAAGACCAAGAGGTCTCCACGCTTTCGGGCGGCGAGCGGCGGCGGGTGGCCCTGTGTCGGCTGTTGCTCCGCCAGCCGGATATTCTGCTCCTCGACGAGCCGACCAATCACCTTGACGCCGAGACCGTGGCGTGGCTAGAGGGACATTTGCATCAGTACCAGGGGACGGTGATCGCCGTCACCCACGACCGGTATTTTCTCGACAATGTGGCAGGCTGGATTTTGGAACTGGATCAGGGACGCGGCGTACCGTGGAAGGGGAATTACTCGTCGTGGTTAGAGCAGAAAAAGGAGCGCCTGCGGCTAGAAGAAAAGAGCGAGAGCGAAAGACAGCGGACGCTGGAGCGCGAGCTGGAGTGGATTCGCATGACGCCGAGGGCCAAGCAACAGAAGAACAAGGCCAGGATCAGGGCCTACGAGGAATTGCTGAACCAGGACCGGGTGCAGCGGAACGAAGAGGTGCAGCTCTACATTCCGCCGGGGCCGCGGCTGGGCAATATCGCCATTGAGGTTAAAGGCGTGAGTAAGCGCTACGGCGATCGCATCATCTTCGAGAACATGGATTTCGCCCTGCCCTCGGGCGGAATCGTCGGAGTCATCGGACCCAACGGCGCGGGCAAGACGACCCTGTTCCGGCTGATTACCGGCCAGGAGACCGCCGACAGCGGCCAACTCCGCATCGGCGAGACCGTACGGCTGGGGTACGTGGATCAGAGCCGGGAGACCCTTGTGGGAGAAAACACCGTCTGGCAAGAGGTCTCAGGCGGCGAGGAAGAGCTTGAGTTGGGCGAGCGCAAGGTAAATTCGCGGGCGTACCTCGCGCGCTTCAACTTCCTCGGTGCCGACCAGCAGCAGAAGGTTGGTACGCTCTCGGGCGGACAGCGCAATCGAGTCCATCTGGCCAAGGTGCTCAAGGAGCAGGCCAATGTATTCCTGCTCGACGAGCCGACCAACGACCTAGACGTGCATACGCTGCGGGCGCTGGAGGAGGGGCTGGAAAACTTCGCCGGCTGCGTGGTAGTCATCAGCCACGACCGATGGTTTTTAGACCGCATCGCCACGCACATTCTGGCGTTTGAGGGCGACAGCCAAGTCTATTGGTTCGAAGGTAACTTTTCGGAGTACGAGGAAAACAAGAAGACGCGGCTAGGCGAAGATTCTGTCGTGCCCCAGCGGGTCCGCTACCGCCAACTGACGCGGGACTAATTCTGTAGTTCACCACCGCTCACATACTGTGCAGTGCACTCTCGATCCGATTGAGCGCTTCGTCGATATCGTCCAAGGTGTGCTGGGATGACACGCCGTGGTGGCCGGCGACGAGCGTGCCGTAGTCGTGGAAATAGACCCCTTTGTCGGCGCAGGCGCGGATGAACCTCCCGGTCATCTCCTGATCGCGGTTGAGGCTATCGTCGAAACGCTCGACGGGATGGGTGAAGCCAAAGAAGATGCCGAAGCGCGCGCCTAGTCCCTGCACCCGGGCGGGCACGCCGGCGCGCTCGAACAGTCCGACCAAACCGTCGCAGAGCCGACCTCCGACTTCATAGATGTGATCGTAGAACCCCGGATTGGTGAGTTCGTTGACGGCAGCCAGCGCTGTCATGACGGCTGGCGGGTTGCCGGTGAAGGTACCGCTCTGGGCCACCTCGCCAAGCGGTCCCACCTGATCCATGATTTCAGCTTTGCCGGCAATGACGGTGAGTGGAGCGCCAGCGGCGACCGCCTTGCCCAAAACGCAAACATCCGGAGTGACGCCGTAGTATCCCTGCGCGCAGTCGGACCCAGTACGGAAAGCCGATAGCACCTCGTCGTATATGAGGACGATATCGTGAACACTGGCTTGGTCGCGGACGAACTGCATGTACTCGGTGTCGGCGACGATGCAACCCTGGTTGTAGTTGATCGGCTCCATGATGATGCCGCCGATCTCGTCGCCGTGCTCGCGCAGCGCTCTTTCCAGAGCGGCCTCGTCCTTCCACGGCACGACGATGATGAGGTCGTCCATCTGCGGAGGCATGCCCGCAGACTCACCACAGGGTTCGACGTAGCTGCCCGGAGTCACCGGCGTCAACGGCGTGTGCGCATTGAACATGACGTAGTCGTAAAGACCGTGGAAGTGTCCCCAGAATTTGAGAATCTTGTGCTTGCCGGTGTGGGCGCGGGCCAAGCGGACACAGACCATCGTCGCCTCTGAGCCGGTATTGCCGTAGCGAACGCGCTCGGCGCAGGGGATGATCTCGGTGATCCGCCGCGCTAGGTCCGTATGTGCTTCAGTATCGTAGCCGGAGAGAATGCCCGCGTCCACTGCCGCGGTCATGGCCTCGCGCGTGGCCGGGTGATTGTAGCCCAAAAACGCCGCTCCGTGGGCCAAGTTGAAATCGATGTACTCCTTGCCGTCGACATCGTAGATGCGGCAGCCCTCGGCATTGCGCAGGTAGAGGGCGTACCCTAGGCCTGGGTTGTGCCGTGCCGAAGCGCCGACGCCTCCCGGCAAGTAGCGCTTGGCTTCGGCTCTGAGATCACTCTGTGACATCGTCTGTATCGTGGGCATCGCTGCTTGTTCCTTAGTGAAGACGGACTGGTCCGCCTGCATGAACGAGACTCGACCCAACTCCCCGCTGAACTTCAACCGCGTCTAAACGCCCGCCGATATTGTCCTTTTTAGTCACACAAGTCAAGACGCCTTACCTGAACAAACCTTGCAAAGTACCATCCAAAAAGACAAATATGCCAATCTTTTTGTAAAATACGCTTGACATTACGGTTTTTCAGAATTATGTTCTTTAGTAAAGCAAACTTTACTTTATGGAAAGGATCACAGACTTATGAAGAAGCCAATAGTCAATTTGAGTTGTCTTGCTGGCGGCAGTGGAAAAAACACAATTCGTTTTCTTTGTTGGAGCTTTGCTTGGTCGATGACGATGGTGTTGGCCGACAAAGCGATATTATACGAATGGCATTCCTCTGCTTTGATCTCCGCTATCGCCATCGTCCTCAACGCGGGCATCGGCATCGGCATGATCTTGTCGTACTTGCGCCACCTGAAATCCATGGATGAGTTGCAGCGCAAAATCCAACTCGATGCACTGGCTATAGCTATGGGCGTCGCGCTCGTCGGCAGTTTTAGTTATTCGCTGATGGTAACTGCAAAATTCATAACAGACGTCGAAGTCTCAGATATCATTTTGCTGATGACGTTTACCTTCGTGGTCTCCGTTACCGTCGGCCATGTCCGCTACCGATGAAAAATCGCCTAAAGGTGTTGCGCGCCGAGCGCGACTGGACCCAAGCTGATCTCGCGGAGCGTCTAGAGGTCTCGCGGCAAACGGTGAACGCCCTAGAAAAGGGCAAATACGACCCCAGTCTGCCGCTGGCATTTAAGATCGCCCACGTGTTTTCCGCGCCGATCGAAGCAATTTTTATATACGAGACGGAAGTCAGTTGACGCGGGATTAAGTTGCACCGCAAAACCTTGCTCCTGTTATTGTTCTGATGTACCGTTCATATACGACCTTATAGCAGGAAGTGTCTGAACTATGACAAATGTTGCAGCTACTTTGGATGACCTGCGCCACGTAGCAGAAAATGGCAAGGCCGAACTAGTCAACGGGGAATTAGTACTTATGTCGCCGACAGGAGGGTTGCCGGGGTATGCGGCGGGCGAGATTTTCGCCAGCTTGCGGGAATACGCACAGCGCACCCGCAACGGGTACGCCTTCGCGGATAATGTCGGTTTTATCGTCGATCTTCCCGAACGCCAGTCGTTCAGCCCGGACGCGGCGTTCTATACGGGTGAACTAACGATGAAGTTTCTCAACGGGGCACCCGTATTCGCCGTTGAGGTCCGTAGCGAGGGCGATTATGGTCCGACGGCCGAGCAGGAGATGGCGCAAAAGCGGGCGGACTATTTCGCCGCTGGGACGCTGGTCGTTTGGGATGTGGACTTGATGGGTGACGATGTGGTGCGCAGTTACAACGCAATAAATCCTGACGAGCCGATCGCATATCGGCGAGGCGAATTGGCAGCGGCCGAGCCAGCGGTTCCGGGATGGACGCTGGCCGTGGACCGTCTTTTCCCTGATTGAGCGGCGTATCCTTCCTTCACCGTGCATACAAAACGCAAAAATACGCTGAGCGAGATCGAGCGTCTGCAACTCGCCCGCCAAGCCTTTGCCGACTACTACGCCCGCTGTTTCTGGTATATGCGCCGGGATTTGGAAATCGGCGTCGCAGATATACCCGAGATCGCCCGCGGCTTGCGCCTGCACGGAGGCCGACAGGGATTTATCTTGGCCGCCCGCCTATGCCCCTAAGCGCGTTTCAGCAATCCATCCTGCGTTTGTTAGCGCAGAACCGCAGCCCAGAGAGCTATGTAGCTGGTGCTACGGTTCTGCACCAAATTCCCGACAGTCCGCGTTTTTCCGAAGACCTAGATATGTTCCACGACGTGGAGGACAGCGTCGCACGGAGTGCCGCATTCGACGTCGCCGTCCTAGACGCGAATGGTTTTGCGATCGAATGGATTTTGCGGCAACCAGCCTATCTCAGGGCCATCGCGGCTAAGGAAGGGCAGTCCCTTCGATTGGAGTGGGCTCAGGATTCCGCTTTCCGCTTCTTTCCCGTTGAACAAGACGAACTTTGCGGTTACCGCCTGCACCGGGCCGACGCGGCCACCAATAAGGTGTTGGCCTTGGCCGGACGCCGAGAGGCACGCGATTTCATCGACGTTCTGCACTTGGACAGCAGCTATCTCTCATTGGGAGCGCTGTGCTGGGCGGCCTGTGGGAAAGATCAGGGCTATACGCCGGATTTCTTGCTCGACCAGTTAAATCGCAACACGGCTTTTACCCAAGAGGAAATCCAACGACTAGACTTGGCGGTCCCCCAGACGCTATCGGATCTGAAGCGTCAGTGGTGTGCGGCAATGGAGCAGGCCGGTAGATTGCTAACCGCACTGCCTGCGGACGAAGTGGGTTGCCTCTATCTCGACAGACAACAGTCCATTCCTGTGCAACCCGACCCGACACACGAGGTATTTTCCTCGTTGCAACGGCATTTTGGGTCCGTGCGCGGCGCTTGGCCTAAAATCTGTTGAACGGAGTTTCAAAGCGGGTTCTTGGCCGATCTATCCGGTCTATGACGGCAGCTACTTATGGGCCTAATCTTGATCTTCTACGATGACCGGGCTTTATGGGTCGAGGCCGCCTCTTCTCCCGAGTACTAAGCTCAACCCGATCTCGTTGTAGTTGCCATCAACCCATCGGCTGTAATCAATCTTGACCTGCCAGACAAAGGGTCGCTCTTTCATCATCTGGTAGCCCAATCCAATTCCCACAGTGGCATCTTTATCCCCACTGGGAAAGTATCCACCTATTTCCCCCTCTATATAATGCCCATCTTGGTTATGCCCTCGCGGGTAATAGGACACGATCCCTCCTAGCTTCCGATACCAGGGGTTGGGATAGTCGTCATTACTCCAGGTATAACCCAAGTAGGCATAGGGGCCAAAAGCGGCGTATTGGCTAGGGAACCACTTGAGGTAGAGCGCGCGTGTCGAAGGTATGCTTATGGTGATAAATCGGCTATCCTTATCTGCAAGAGACGATACAAGACCAAACTGCGCCCCCACTTCAAAAGAAAAAGCCGCAAGGGGCCAGCCAAAAACAAGAAGGCTTCCAACACAAAGCTTAGTACACCAGTTCTCTCCAGCAATCCGACGGATCATCTATCCATCTCCAGCAATGGATTTGGGTGGCCGTGATATCACGACCGTCAAAAGGCTCTACAACTCAAACCAATAATGCCGGTAGTGGGTTCCTTTGAAATCTAGTCGTCGCTGAGTGACCCACCACATAGAAATAGCCCCCGACGCTCAACCGGCATCGGGGGCTATCCTGTTAAATACGACGGCACTCAGGCGATGGCCGAAAGCGCCTTGCGAGCAAAAACCTTCGCCAAGTGGCGGCGGTACTCTTCGCCAGCAAAGTGGTCGGCGAGAACCTCCTGTCCATCAGCCGCCCGCGCAGCAGCAGCGGCAATCGACTCCTCGCTCAAGCCGCCGCTCAGGGCCTCTTCAACCCCACTATCGCGGAAGGCCGCATTGGCCACGCCCGTAAAGGCCACCTTGACTGCGCCTCCGGCCGAGGCAGCAGCGCAGCCCACCACGGCAAAGCGCGAGGCCGGATGCGGAAACTTGACATACGCCGACTTGTCCGCAGTCGGAACCCGCACCTCAGTGATGATCTCATCCGGCGCGAGTGCGGTCAGAAACAGATCGATGAAAAACTCGTCAGCCGGAATCGAACGCCCGCCGTCGGGTCCCCTGACGACAATCTCAGCCCCCAGCGCCAAAATCGCGGCCGGATAGTCGGCAGCCGGGTCGGCGTGGGCCAAGGACCCGCCAATGGTGCCCTTGTTGCGCACCTGGGGATCGCCGATGACCGAGGCGGCTTGGGCCAAGGCCGAGGCCTTGGCACTCACCAAATCCGAGGATTCGATCTGGTGGTGGGTAGTGGTCGCACCAATAGCAATGGTGCCGCCGTCCTCTCTGATGTAGTTGAGCTCCGCGATCCGGCCAATGTCGATCAGCGCGCCCGGTGACGACAGGCGCAGCTTCATAGCCGGTAACAGACTGTGGCCGCCAGCTAAGAGCTTGGCGTCGTCTGAGAGGAGCTCAATCGCCTCATCTACTGAAGAGGGACGATGATAGTCAAACGCGACAGGTATCATGGTCTATCTTCTCCTTAGCTGGCTTGCTGGATGGCTTGCCACACCTTCTGCGGCGTCAGCGGCATCGTCAGGTCGCGCACGCCCAACGGCCATAGGGCGTCGAGCACGGCGTTGACAATGGCCGGCGGCGAGCCAATCGTGCCGGTCTCGCCAGCGCCTTTGACGCCGAGGGGATTGTGCGGGCAGGGCGTGACAGTGTGGTCGGTTTCAAAGGAAGGCAGGTCGTCGGCGCGCGGCAGGACGTAGTCCATGTACGAGCCAGAAATGAGCTGGCCGCTGTCGTCGTACACAGCCTCCTCGAACAGGGCTTGGCCAATGCCGTGCGTAATGCCGCCGTGGACTTGGCCTTCGACGATCATGGGATTGACGATATTGCCCACGTCGTCAACGGCCACGTAACGCCGCACCGCAACCACGCCGGTCTCGGCATCCACCTCCACGACCGCTATGTGAGCGCCGAAGGGAAAGGTAAAATTGGCCGGGTCGTAGAAGCTGGTAAACTCCAGCCCCGGCTCCAGCCCCTCGGGAAAATTGTGCGGCACGTACGCGGCTAGCGCGACCTCGCCAAAGGCGATCGACTGGTCGGTGCCCTTGACCGTCCAACTGCCCTCGGCGAACTCGAGGTCCTCCTCCGCGGCTTCGAGCAAGTGGGCCGCGATTTTGGCCCCTTTCTCCTTGATCTTGTCCATGCTCTTGACGATGGCTGTGCCGCCAACGGCCAGCGAGCGCGAGCCGTACGTGCCCATGCCAAAGGGCACGGACTCAGTGTCACCGTGAATGATGTCCACGTCTTCGATCCCCACGCCCAACCCGTCGGCCACCACCTGGGCGAAGGTCGTCTCGTGGCCCTGCCCGTGCGAGTGGCTGCCGGTGAAGACTGTGACCTTGCCGGTGGGCTGGACGCGGACGCCCGCGCTCTCAAACAGGCCAGCGCGCGCACCCAATGCGCCGACCACGGCCGAGGGCGCAATGCCGCAGGCCTCGATATAGGTCGAAAAGCCAATGCCGATATGGCGGCCATTGCCAGCGGCGCGGGCCTGTGCCTGCTCTGCGCGCAGCTCGTCGTAGCCGATGGTCGCGAGAGCTTTTTCGAGCGCGGCCCCGTAGTTGCCGCTGTCGTATTGCAGGGCGACTTGGGTCTGATAGCCTTCCTGCTCCACGCCGTCAAAGGACGGGATGAAATTCTGGCTCCGCAGTTGGGCTGGGTCGCGGCCCGTCTCCAAGGCGGCCTGCTCGATAGTGCGTTCGAGGACGTACGTAGCCTCGGGGCGACCCGCGCCGCGCAGGGCGTCAACCGGGGTGGTGTTGGTGAAGACGCCGGTGACATCGACATGGACCGCTGGGGTCGTGTACAGCCCCTGCAAAAGCGTGCCGTAGAGATACGTGGGCACGCAGGGCGCAAAAGTCGATAGATACGCGCCGAGGTTAGCAACAGTCTTGACCCGCAGGCCGACGAAATTCCCATCGGCGTCGAGACCGAGATCGACCCTGGTGTGGTGATCGCGGCCGTGGGCATCGGTGAGGAATGCCTCGCTGCGGCTGGCGGTCCACTTGACCGGACGGCCAATCTGGCGGGAGCACCACGTGACGAGAACCTCTTCGGCATAGTGAAAAATTTTCGAGCCAAAGCCGCCGCCCACATCCGGCGACACCACGCGTACCTTGTGCTCGGGCAGACCCAGGACAAACGCCGTCATCAGCAGGCGAATAACGTGGGGGTTCTGCGACGAGGTGTAGAGCGTGTAGTGGTCGCGCGCGCCGTCGTAATCGCCAATGGCGCAACGCGGCTCAATTGCGTTGGGGATGAGCCGTTGGTTGTCGAACTCCAATGTGGTGACGTGCGCGGCGCTGGCCAAGGCGGCGTCCGTTGCCGCTTGATCGCCGAGCTCCCAGTCGAAGGGCGTGTTGTTGGGCACATCGTCGAACAACTGCGGCGCGCCCTCTGTCACCGCTTGGGTTGCAGAGACGACCGCGTCCAAAACTTCGTAATCCACAGCCACCAACTCGGCGGCGTCCGCAGCTTGCTCGCGGCTTTCAGCGAGGACGATGGCGACCGGGTCGCCGACGTGGCGCACCTTAGTCGCAGCCAGCACCGGATGGGCCGGCTCCTTCATGGTATCGCCGCTTTTGAAATCCACCTGCCAGCCGCAGGGGAGGCCGCCGACGCCAGCAGCTTCGAGGTCGGCACCTGTGAACACGGCGACCACGCCATCGGCTGCGGCTGCGGCCGTCGTATCGACGTTATTGATCGCGGCGTGGGCATGTGGGCTGCGCACGAGCGCCGCAAAGGTCGAGTTGGGCAGGGCAATGTCATCGGTGTAGCGGCCCTTGCCGGTGATAAAGCGCTGGTCTTCGACGCGCTTGACGGATTGTCCTATGACTCCCATAGCGGCCTCCTATGCGCTTTCGGCGGCGTGTTGGACCGCCTTGATGATGTTGTCGTAGCCCGTGCAGCGGCAAAAGTTGCCTTCGAGCGCGTGGCGAACCTCCGCGTCGCTGGGCGTTGCATTGCGCTCTAGCAACTGCCAAGCGGCCATAATCATGCCGGGCGTGCAAAAGCCGCACTGCAAGCCGTGGGTCTCGCGGAAGGCTTCCTGTAGCGGGTGCAGCGTGCCGTTGGCCGCAAGCCCTTCGATGGTCGTTATCTCCGCGCCATCGGCTTGCGCCGCGAGCATGGTACAGACCTTGACGGCTTGGCCATCGACGATGGCGGTACAGGCACCGCAGTTGCTGGTGTCGCAGCCAACGTGCGTGCCCGTCAGGCCCAACTCCTCGCGCAAATAGCTGACGAGCATCTGGCGCGGCTCCACCTCGTGCTCGTGGGTCTGGCCGTTGACAGTGACCTTGATTGCTACTGACATAGCCACCTCCTAT
>VXML01000074.1 GCA_009841115.1 Gemmatimonadota bacterium
TCCGGCGTGCCATAGCCTTCCATCTCCGTCAGCCGCACCCCCGTGCTGTTGAGCGCCGCCTCGACGATCCGCTTGTTGAAGGCGCTGACGTTTTCATCGGCCAGATACTCGGCCACCGGCATCCACAGACACTCGGCGATTTCATCCTCCTGGATGCTAATCTCGGTGCTCAGGGGACGCAGGCGGCAGACGAAGTAAATATCCGACTTGCCGAAGCGGTAGCCGTGCCAGTGGCGAAAACAGACCAGCGCGTCGAACTCCGTCTCGACCCCAGTCTCTTCGACAACTTCGCGCACCACAGCTTCGGCCAAGTGCTCGCCCGCGTGCAGCGCGCCGCCGGGCAACTTGTAGCGCGGCGGACCGGGCGCGCGCCGATGATACTTTTCACTGACCACCAACAGTTCCCGCGCCTCGTTGAGCACAACCCCACCCGCGCCGATGTAGTGCGAGGCATGAGCCGGCACGTAAGCGCCTTCTTCCAATTGCAAGGTCATCATTAGATAGCCATCGCCGCTGTGGTGGAATGTAAATCCAGCTTCTGCCGCTACGGGAATCAACGCCGCCTTGGCAATCGGCACCTCTAGCCAGACCACCCGGTAGCCTTCGTCCTTCCAAGCCGCCAGCGAAACGCACAGCCGCTCGGCAAACGCCGCCGGATCTGGATCGAGAGCTTCTGGTGTGGGAATGATGCCGCCGAATGGATTAGTCGTTGCCGCAATAGGTTCCATACCCGCCTCCCTCAATAGCCGCTAGTGATAGCAAACCCCACTTGACGTGTCAACCCATCCAGCTTGGCCCCCTGCCAAGCCGTACCCTATACTATCGCCCGACGCAAAAACACGGGGGATAGCCCATGCAACGCGCCCTATACAGAAAGCTCATCGGCCCCAAGGCCCATCGCCAACTCCTCGCCTTCCTCGGCGAGCACCTGCCCCACTTCACGCCTCCCACGTCAGCCGCAGCTTGGCGCAAACAAGTCCCAGCTCTGCGCGCCCAAGTCCTCGACTTGTTCTTCCGCGGCCATCCCGCCGGCCTCCTCGCAGAACAGCCGCAAGTCCACTGGGGCGACCGCATCGAGACCGGTGCCGACTACACCATCCGCAAGCTGCGCTACGAAGGCTACCCCGGCCTCTGGGTACCGGCCCTGCTCTACGAGCCTGACCAAATCGGGGAAAAGGCCCCCGCCGTCCTCAACCCCAACGGCCACCACGCTGGCGGCAAGGCCATGGACTACAAACAAGCCCGCTGCATCAACCTCGCCAAGCGCGGGATGCTGGCGCTCAACACCGAATTTCTCGGGATGGGCGAACTGCGCGCCGATCTCGACCACAATCGCATCGCCCACCTCGACCTGTGCGGCATCGCCGGCATCGGCGTGTTCTACCTCTTGATGAAACGCGGCCTCGACGTGCTGCTCGCCCACCCCAAGGCCGACCCCGAGCGCACGGCCATGACCGGCCTGTCGGGTGGCGGCTGGCAAACGGCCCTACTCTCAGCCCTCGACGAGCGCGTCAAAGTCATCGTCCCGGTCGCGGGTCATTCGGCCGTCTGGCAGCGCCGAGGCTGCATCGAGGACATTGGCGACCAAGAGCAATGCCCGGCCGACCTCTGCACAATCGCCGACTACGACACACTCTCCGCGCTCTTTGCGCCGCGTCCGACCTTGCTCATGTACAACCGCCACGACGACTGCTGCTTCCAGACGCGGCGAGCGCGCAAATCCATCTACGAACCCATCCGGCCCGTCTTCGCACTCCTCGGTGCCCGCGATAACATCGCCCTCCACGACAACACCGACCCCGGCACCCACAACTACGAGCGCGACAACCGTCGCCAACTCTACAAATTTCTCAACCAACACTGGGGATTGGAAACGCCAGATGACGACCTGCCCTATCGCGACGAATTGCAAACCGAAGCAGCCCTCGCCGTCGGCCTGCCCCCCGACAACGCCACCCTGATCTCCATCGCGCAAACAGCTCTTGGCAAGATCAGAAAGCGCAAAAGAAAAGCGCGCCCTCCAGCCGCCGCGCGCAAAACACTCGCCTCGTTACTCAAGCTGCCGCAGTGGAAGAATCGATCCCTGCAAGAAGTCGGCACCGCGCAAAAGCGCAAAGACGTCACCATCCAACACTACCTACTGCACCTCGACGATACCTGGACTCTGCCACTGACCGAATACACGCCACCGCGCCCCCGAGGCATCGAACTACTCATCGCCGATGCCGGTCGCAGCGCACTCGCCGCCCCACTGGCCACCGCTCTCGCGCAAAGCCGCCGAGTTCTTGTCGCCGACGTCTTCGCTACCGGCGAACTCCGCACCGACCCGCGCCACCAGATGCTGGTCGCCACCGCTGGCCAGCGCCCGCTCGGCATCCAAGTCGGCCAACTGCTCGCGCTGCTGGTAACAGCAAGTCAAAAAAGCCGAACGCTACACCTGACGGCCCACGGCCGCGTCTGCCCGATCGTCGCGCTAATCGCCGCCGCGCTAAAACCCCAAGCCCTCGCCTCGCTGACGACCAACGCCCTCATCGACTCCCTCGGCCGCCTCATCGACTGGCCGCTGTCCTACGACGGCACCCCATCTCTCTACTGCTTTGGCCTACTAGCCGAATTCGACATCCCCGACCTGATCGCACTCTCAGCACCCGTGCCACTCGCCGATCCCCATCGCGGACCATTGCGCCTCTGAAGTACAACCCCTATCCATATTTTTCCCGCAAGCACCGCGCCGCCGCCACCTCGTTTTTGAGCTTGGTATAAACCTCGTCGATATCGACCTTCGCCGCCGACCCAGGAGCGAAGCCGCAGTCCGGGTTGAGCACCACCCGCTCGGGTGCCAAGTACTCCAACGCCTGTTCCACCCGCCCAATGATCGTCTCCGGCTCGTCAACCTCGCCCGGATGCACCCCCACGCAACCCAAGCCGATCTCCAAATCTTCGCGCAGCGCCTTAAACACCTCCGCATCCCCTGTGCCCGGACTAGTAAATTCCATAGTCAGATGGTGTACCTTCAGGCGATTGAGATAGGGGATGATCGGGCCGTAGTCGCCGGTGTGACATGCCTCGCCCCGAACTCGGGCACCCGCGCGGCGGCACAAATGCACGGCCAAGCGCGCTCCTTTGGTTCCCTCCACCACCGCATTGGTCATCGCCACCGCAAAGTCGGCCTCGGCCTCGGGGTCGTCATATCCGGCTCGCACCTCGTCATCCACGAGCAGGCATAGATGCGGATCGTCGATCTGCACGATATCGGCACCGGCCTCGCACAACAGCGCCAACTCGCGGCGCAGAATCGGCACACAAGCCTCGACGAATTCATTGCGGGTCGGATAGGCTCCGCGCGATTGTTCCGCATCCCACATCCGCTCGCCCAATAGCACTGGTGCTGGCAAGGTGGCCTTGATTTTGCGCGAGCTAACCCGCTTGAGAAATTCTATTTCCCGCGCAATAAACCCTTCGTCTTTCGGCACCAACTCGCCCGTGACGATAGTCCACGGCCTGCCGTCCGTACTCCGACCCACCTCAAAGCCATGCGCCAATTCGGCGACCACGCCGATATACGAGGCGCGCCGCCATTCACCATCGGTGATCACGTCCAACCCCGCCGCCTCCTGCAACGCCACCGCATAGGCCACCGCTGCGTCCATCACCTGCCCCAGCCGTTCAGCGTCCATTGGCCGCTCGCCCATCACCGCCTCGCGCACAAAATCCGGTCGCGGCAGCGAGCCAACCACCGCCGCCGGAAAGAGCGTCCCGTAGTGTTGACACGTCGACATATCAACCTCCGTATTCGTCTAACCAACGCGCATTCGCCAGCGCGAAGTCCTCTTCCGTGTCAATTTCCATATACTCGCCATCGGTAGTCACCATGTGCAAGGCCGATCCTGCGTCCAGCATTTCTTGGTAGAGATGAATCAGATACGCCTTTTCAAATGGCGTGCCGTCCCTCCAGATCTGCCCGGCATACTTTGCCTTCACCCGCTGATAATGCGCCCGCAAAGACCGCGCCCCCGCCACACTGAACCGCGCCACGCCGATGTACTCTCCGCTGGCCGCTAGCGCAGGAATAGCGCGGTTGATCGCCACGACCCGATCTCCCTCGGCCACGATCTTTTCGGCATCGTCTTCGGGGTGTTGGCTGCGATCTACATAGCGCGTACGCCAGTCCGTATCAACGCAGAGCGCGATATCGCCTTCGTGCTCCAGCGCGCGACGCACAACCGCAGGACGGTAGAGAATATCGGCATAGGAACAGATAAAACCATTGGCCATATACTCCTCGGCGCAAAAGAGCGAGGCCAAGATATTGTTGTGTTGCCAGTTGGCGTTATGGCAATAAATCAGATGCGGGTAGTCAGCCTGAATCTGCTCGATGCGATAGCCGCCAACAAAGACCGGCGTCTCTAACCCGGCCGCAGCCAGCGTCTCGAGTATCCAGTCGAGGATCCGCCGCCCGCCAACGCGTATATAGCATTTGGGCTGCCCGTCGGTCAGGGCGTTGAGCCGGCTGCCGCGACCGGCACCGATGATGATGGGGCGCACTAACTCTCCTTTCGTTTTGACGCTTAAACCGGTACGCACAAAACGGCCTGCTGATTTCCAGCAGGCCGCTACGCATTCTTAACTTACAGCACTAGGCGAATAACGCCGCAACCGCGACCTCCCATCCCGGCACCACCTCCCCACCCTCCAACACATCGCCTTCTCGCAATACATCCACAGCACCCGCAGTTCGATGCACCGCCACCGTCCGCTGCTGCGGCTCGACGACAACCACCATCTGCGTCCCTGCCGCCAGCCAATCGGCCACCTTTTCCGCGACTTCTCCGTAGCGGTCCCCCGGCGAAACCACCTCCACCACCAAATCGGGCGCTCCCGGCCAATAGCCCGCCACTGCGCCGACTGCATCTAGCCGCGCTTGGCACACAAAGGCCGCATCCGGTGCCCGCACCGTATCCGGGTCCGACGCCAGCCGGAACCCCGTTTCCGCTGCATAGACCGCTCCCAAACCATGAGCTTCCACGTGTTGAGCCAAGCGCCAAGCAACGCTCATCGCAATCTTTCCGTGTTCATTCCCCGCAGGCGTCATCTTGCGCACCTCCCCGCGCACCAGTTCGTAGCGAAACCCGTCGTCCGGCAGTAGCTCCAAGTCCGCCGCTGTGGCAATATGTTCGACAATTGTCATGGGCTATCGTCCTCGCCCCTACGGCTTCAGATGCGAAATACTATTACGGAATATACCTGCCGCCTTTTGCTGCCACAACCTCAAGTGGAGAGCATTGCCTTAGCACCTTATATTGAACTCTTACGTATAGAAAGGATGAATATGTCCGAAAAACTGCCCCTCGCCATCGTCGGCTGCGGCGGCATGGGCCACCGCCATCTCTACGGCCTCGCTGAGCTGCAAAGCGCCGGTCTGTCGCCCTTTGAACTGGTAGGTGCCTGCGACCCCAACCTCGACAACGCCCACTCGCTCGCCGACCAAGCCGAGGAGCGGCTGGGCACGCGCCCTCAACCTGTCAAAGATCTCGCCGAACTAGCTTCTGTCGCCCCGGTCCAAGCCGTCGATATCACCACCCTACCGGCCCATCACCACACCGTGGCCATCGAGGCTATGGAGCGCGGCTGGCACGCGCTGTGCGAAAAACCTATGGGACTTACCGCCCGCGCCTGCAAGCAAATGATCGCCAAGGCCCAAGAGACCGGCTGCGTCCTCTCAGTGGCCGAAAACTACCGCCGCGACCCAGTAAACCGCCTCGCCAAATCCCTGCTCGACGCCGGCGTCATTGGACACCCGCGCCTGATGCAGCAAATTGCCATAGGCGGCGGCGACGGCATGCTCATTTCAGTGTGGCGACACCAGAAAAACGCCAGCGGCGTCCTCCTCGACGTGGGCGTTCACTTTGCCGACATCATGGAGTACTTCCTCGGCGAGGCCGATACGGCCTACGCGCAGACGCGCCTGCACGAGCCGATCCGCAAAAACCCCGTAGCCGGCCGCGCAGACGCCAGCAGCGGCTCGCCGGGGGGCGTCTATGAACGCTGGCAAAAAGACATGCCCGCGGAGTTTGAAGCCACCGCGGACGACGCGGCTTACGCCACCATCCTCTTCAAAAGCGGCACAGTCGCCCAGTACATCGAAGATCACGCAGCCCACGGCCAAAACCTGCGGCAGCGATCCATCCACGGCAGCCTCGGCTCGCTGGACCTGCCCGGCGACCGCTCGGGCGATCGCCTCACACTCCACCTTGACGGCGCAGCCCCCATAGACGACCAAGCTCTCCTCGACCTCGTGCCCGATCATCGCCTCGACGAAGTCACGGCTGCGCTCTTTGGTGGCGACCGGCTCTTCGAGTACCACTTTCCCTTTCCCGAGACCGACCGCAAGCTAATCGCCGTCGAATACCACGAACTCGGCACCTGCATTCAGCAAGGGCAACAGCCCGAAGTCGATGCCCAGCAAGGCGCGCGCTCCGTGGCCCTGTCCTACAGCCTGATGGAGTCGCAAGTCGCCGGCCGCGCGCTTTCGGTCGATGCGGTTTGCGACGACCAGATCAACGCTTACCAAGCCGAGATCAACGAGCATCTGGGGCTCTAAACGATGGCCGCTATCCTCTGCCCTCGCTGCCACAAAATCGTCAGTGCCGAAGCCGAAACCTGTCCCCATTGCGGCCAGCGCAAACCCGGGCTGTGGGGCGCGACAGCCACTATGCGCAAGCTCGGCCTACAGTTAAATTTTCCGCACTTAATCACCGTGTTCTGCGGCGTGCTCTACCTGCTTGCGTTGGCTCTGGATCCATCGGCGATTTTCCAGACCCAGGGCCTGATGCAGATTCTCGCGCCCAGCATCCAAGCCAGCTTCAAACTCGGTGTCACCGGCACCGTACCCATTTTCGCCTACAAATTCTGGTGGACGCCGATCACCGCCATCTACCTGCACGGCGGCCTGCTGCACATCTTCTTCAACGTGATGTGGGTGCGCCAGCTTGGTCCAGTCGTAGAAGAACTCTTCGGCCCCTTCCGCCTCTTTGCAATTTTCACGATCGCTGGCATCACCGGCTTTATTGCCTCGACCCTAGCGGGCCACGAACTCACACTCGGAGCCTCCGGCTCGATCTTCGGCCTCTTGGCCGCAGCTATCGCCTATGGTCGGCGCGCCGGTTCTCAGCTCTTTACCCGGCAATTTCTCCAGTGGGCAGTCTTGCTTTTCGTCATGGGCTTTATCATGCCCGGCGTCGATAACTGGGCGCACGGCGGCGGCTTCGTCGGCGGCTATGCGGCAGCGTATGTGTTCAGCCGCAGCTCAGAGCGCGAGGGCTTGGGAGCCTATCTGGCCGGTGGTTTATGCCTGTTGGCCACAGTCGGCGCGTTCGTCTTGCAGTTTATCGCCGTGTTTCTCTAGTCCGCTTCATGCCCGACGAACTCATCGCGCTCTTTGATGGCCAAGGACAATCCATCGGTGCCAAGGAACGCACTGCCGCCTACCGCGACGGCGACCGCGTCGGCTTGGCCTTCGTCTGGGCGGCCTGGCGCACATCCTCCGGCGTCGCCCGCACCCTACTCCAAACCCGCTCGCGTCCCGGCGACCCCTATCTAGGCAGCCTCGACGCTCCAGCCGGCGGCCACATCCGAGCCGGAGAAACACCCACAGCAGCGGCGCACCGCGAATTTACCGAAGAAGTCGGCATTGCACTGACGCCCGCCCAATTGGTCTTTCTCGGCCAGCAACCCCTCCAAGGCACCGAGCGCTCCGCCATGCAGTTTTTCTACCTCTGCACGCGGCTTATCTCGCTGGGGGAAACCGTATTCAATGAAGAGGTAGGAGCCTTTGTCGAAGTCAGGCTCGACGATTTCGCCGCCTTAGTCTGCGGACGAACTGCGTCAATCCAAGGCCAAGCCCGCTACAGGGAATCACCAAACAAAACGAGGCCACGGGAAATTACGCCCGCAGCCTTCGCCGCCTATTCCGAGCCGATCATGGACGCCATCCGCCGCTCGGCTAGCGCAATCCGCGTCTATTTGGATACTGAGCAAGTCAACGCGACTATTTGGCCGCCTGCGACTGCCTGATATAGCGCTCCAGATGCGCCAGCGCCCGGCCGCTATCTATCGCCTCCCGCGCCTCGGCCAACCCCTCTTCAGCACTCGCACTCAGACCCAAATGGTAGTCTGTCAGACCGGCGTTGAGTACTATGCGGTCGTAAACAGGCCCCTGATCGCCCTTGAGTGCGGCCAGTCCCATGTCAGCGAAAGCCCGCGCACTCACCTCTGCAGGACGCGGACTTTGCTCGTAGCAAAAGCCGTATTCCTCCGGATCCACGTCGCAGGCGACCGTCGTCAGTCCACCACCGACGCGGCGGAATCCCTGCACGTAATTGATCGCCTTGCGCCGCGCGTCCGAAGGCTTGCCCAATCGCAACCCGTAATGGCTGCTCCCCTCCTCGCCCTTGATTACCAGCCCCGCGTCCAACCCGCGCGCCTCCATCAACCCCAACAACTTGTCCTCGTAGCCGGTGTGGTAAAAGCCCGCGATCATGCCGTTCCAAGCCGTGCCGACGAACAACTGCTGCGCTTTCTCCGTAGTGGCCCAAGGCGGGCGTTTGGCAATGTGAGTGCGCAAATGGCGCAACGCGTATGCGCGAGGAGCGTACTCGCGCTGGCTCACATACGCGAACCCAATGACCGGGTCTTCGATGCAACGGGCTGCCTCCGCCAGCGACAGATCGACTCGCGCACCCAAGGCCGCTAGCACCCCTTCCTCGGTGACTCCGCGCTTGGGCGGCATCTCGGCGACGCCGTGCAGCACCGTCGCCCGGCCCAAGGCCGCGCGCACGGCAGCGACGAATAGCGTCGGGCGAAAATAGCGCGCTGCGCCGTCAAAAGGCTGGCCAAAATGCAGCAGCGAATCGACTTGGACCGGCAGCGCTTCTTCCGGGCGACGCACGGCGTCGAGATGAGCGCGAACTTCTTCCTCATTTTCGATGTTCATTCGCTGGCCGATCAAGAATGCAGCCATCAGCGAAGGGCGCACTTCGCCTGCTAACGTGGCCCCGAGCGCACCGCGCACTTCCTCGTAGCACAAGTGTCCCCCCTGCAAAACGGAGCGCAGCGCTTCAACCACTCGCGCTTCGCCCGCGTCGCTACCGACAAAATCCGGTGCCATCCCTATCAGAAAGCGCAAATCCTCGGGCATCTTACCGAGCGCATCCCCATAGCGGTCAAACGCCTCGATCTCGGCCGCGCTCCAACCAGTCTGCGCGCCGAAGGTGCGGCGGATGGACATCGCCGCAAAAAACGCGCCCATCTGGGCTGGAGAAACCTGCTGTGCGCGAGGTAAGTCTCCCTTGAGCGAAGCAAAAATCATCTCGAGAATCCGCTTAGGGTCTGGGTCGCCTTCTTTTTTGCCCAGCGGACGGCTCTGGTGCGGCCCGGTACAGACGCGCGCTTGCGCCTCCAGCACTTCCTCATTGGGGCCGGGATAGGGGTCAGCTTCAGACACGATTTTGCTCCTTTATGAGAAAAAATATACGATTCCCGACCAATGCGCGCCCGACCTTGACACGGGGAATCCAACGGCGCAGATTGCGCGAAATACAGGTTCAACGCAATTTTTGATAACCCTTTTCCGCGAGGAGGAATCTCCAATGCGCTACCTGTCTCTTCTGTTTCTCATCGCGATCACAATCGCGGCTTGTGGCTCGTCCGACCAAGCCCCTCCAGCACTGCTCCACTACGTCGCAGCCCAAGAAGCCTTGGCCTCCGACGACCTAGACCAAGCGCGCCAAGCACTGCAAGACTTGGTGCAAAGCGCCAACCCAACGCTCAAACCGCTGGCGGAAAAAGCCGCAAGCGGTGCCGATATTTCCGCAGTGCGCGTTGCGTTCAAGCCGCTGTCCGAGGAAGTGCGGAAGGGCCAAATCCCCGAGGGCTACGTCATCGCATACTGCCCAATGGCCGACGGCGACAAGGGGGCGCATTGGGTCCAGAAGGACCAACCCCAAATCGCCAATCCCTACTTCGGCGCTTCCATGCTCCGCTGCGGCGTATTCAAGGAGTAGCCCGCCCGCACATGATCCGCGTAGAATCCGCTACCCGCCGCTACGGCGTTTTAACCGCAGTTGATGAGGTCAGCTTTGCCGTTGACCAAGGCGAGATCGTCGGCTTCGTCGGCCCCAATGGCGCAGGCAAGAGCACCATGCTCAAGATGCTCTCCACCTTTATCCACCCCACGGCCGGCACAATCTCCATCGACGGGCTCGACGTGGTGGAACATCCGCTCGCCGTGCGCCGTCGCATTGGCTACCTATCGGGCGACACCCCGCTCTACCAAGAAATGCGCGTCGATAAGTTCCTCCACTTCATCGCCCGGGCCCGCGGACTCAAAGGCGACGCCTTGCAGCAGGGTCTGGCGCGTGCGGTCGAACTCTGCGGGATCGAAGACGTGCTCACCCAGCGCGTCAAGGAGTGCTCCACCGGGTTCCGCCAGCGCATCGGCCTAGCTACCGCCATGGTCCACGATCCGCCGGTCCTACTCCTCGACGAGCCAACCCACGGCTTCGATCCCTTGCAGGTCCTAGCCTTCCGCGACACCTTGCGCGCACTCAGCCCGGACCGAGCGATCCTCTTTAGCACCCACATCATCGGCGATGTCGAAGCCATTGCCGACCGCGTGTTGATCATCCACCAAGGGCGCTTGCTCGGCGATGGCCGCGTCGAACAGTTGGCCGCAGACGCTGGAATCCCCGGGGCCGGCCTCGAAGCGGTCTTCGCCCACCTAGTCCGCACCACAACCCCTGCCCATGTCTGACGCGCAACGTCTTTCTACTGCCGAGTGCCTGCGCGGTGCGCGCATCGTCTTCGACCGCGAGCTAGAGGCGTATTTCGACTCGCCCATTGCCTATGCATACGCCGCAGTCTTCTTGGTGCTTTCCTGCACCACCTTTATGAACTCCTTTTTTCTCGACGGGGTAGTAGATATGGGGCCGTACTTCACCGCCCTGCCCTTCCTGCTGATCCCCTTCGTCCCCGCTATCACCATGCGGGCCTGGGCCGAAGAACATGCCCAGCACACCTTTGAACTCCTGATGACCCTGCCGCTGCACTCCTTGCAGGTCGTGCTGGGCAAGTATCTCGCGGCCCTCTGCTTCTACGCCATCGTCCTCGCCGGTAGCCTGCCCATCGTGCTAATGCTCCTCTTCCTCGGCGACCCCGATCTCGGACGCATCTGCGCCAGCTATCTCGGCGCGCTGCTGTTGGGCGCTTTCTTCCTGTCCTTCGGCCTGTTTGCCTCTGGCCTAACCCGCGACCAGATCGTGGCCTTTGTGCTCGCCGCGCTCTTCGGCTTCTTCTTCGTGCTCAGCGGTCACGAAAAAGTCGTTGAGGTCCTCGACGGACTAGCGCCAGCCTATCAGCCGGGCACGTGGCTATACGAGACCATATCGGTCTTGCCCCACTACGAGGCTTTTGGCCGCGGCGTAATCGCCCTCGCCGACCTGTTGTATTTCGCATTGATGAGCGGCTTTTTCGTCTCCATGAACTATCTCAGCCTCCAGCGGTCCAAGTATTGAAGCGGCACTTCTTGCTCCAAATCGCGCTGGCTTTTGCGCTGCTGTTGGGCATCGTCGCGTACGCCAGCCGCCTCCTAAACCTAACGGGCAGTTGGACCCTAGACCTAGCGGGGAACGACATCGCCACGCTCGCACCGGCGACCGAGCGCTATCTCCGCTCCTTAGAAACCCCGCTCTCCATCACCTACTTTGCCACCGCCCGCGAAAACATGCCGGCGCACCTCAAAGAACTCGAGCCCCAAGTCCGCCGGCTCCTGTCAGCTTTGCGCGACCAAGCACCCAACCGCATCGACTATCGGGTCATCGACCCGGACCAAAGTGGGCGCGCTGGCATCGGCTATGCCGCTAGCAAAAAAGCCTCCTCCTTTAGCGTGCGACGAGTGTTGCACGACGAGCATTCCGAGCAAAAAATCTGGTCCTCGCTGGTAATCGCGCGCACCGACGCGCCCGAAGTACTCGTCCAAAGCATCGAGCCAGAGCATCTGCCTTACCTAGAGGAGTACGTCATCGCCCAACTACAGGCCGGACGAGCGCCGCAGCAACCGACCTTTGGCGTCTCGGCTCCGCCGCCCTTCCAACTTTTGGCGGCCTTTCTCAACGAGGCCGGACCAGTCGTCGAACTAGACCTCAACAGCAATCCCACCATCCCCCCAGAAATCGACGTGCTGTTCTGGATCCAGCCCGAAGTCACCACCCCCGAGCACGTGCGGCAGTTGCTCGCCTTCCTAGCATCCGGCCGCAGTGCCGTGCTCGCCGGCAGCACCTACCAGATCGGCTACGCCCCACGGGAGGACGCGATTTCCTATTGGGTACACCACTCACCGCCTGCTTGGGCGCAACTGCTCCAGCCCTTTGGCCTCCGACCGGTGCCAGACCTGCTCGTCGATAAAAATACCGGGCCGGTCATCCTCGACATGGGCGAAATCGTCGCGCCCTTTCACCTCCGGGTGCTGCCCGCTTTTTACAACATGAAGAGCTTTGCCGCACCAGGTCGCGGCGGACTTAACTTTGTCGCCGCTAGCGCGCTCGAAGTCGATCCGCAGGCCGTACAAGCGAAGGGCTTCCACGCGGAAATCGTCGGCACCACCACCGAAAGCCCCCGCGTCCTGCCCCTGCCCACCGGTCCCTTTACCGATGCCGACCTAACCGGCGGCCTGCCCGTGCCCAAACAAAATTTGCTGGTCCTGCTCAAGCCGGACGATCCTTGGCAGGGGCAGCTATTCGTCTTGGCCAGCGCGTCGCCCTTCCAAGACGGCATCATCAACCAACCCGGCTACGCCCACCGCGTCTTCCTGCAAAACCTCATCCGCACCTACGGGCAACCAGAGCGCGTATTGCGGGGGCGCGTAGAAAAGGGCGAGCCACAGCGGCTGGTCCCGCCCGGCGCACTCGCCCGTTTCTTCTGGCGGTTCTTTGCGGTCTTTTGGGTGCCCCTGGCATTTGTAGGCCTCGGCATTAGGCACTACCTCCGCTACAGCCGCCCGAGTTGGTCAACCGGCCGCTGGGGCCGCCAACTCGGCCTCGCCTGCTTGGTGCTCCTCATTGGTGCGCTCGTCTGGCGCGGCCGCGGCCCCTATCTCGACCTGACGGCCGACCAGCTCAACACGCCCTCCCCGCTCTTGGGCCGCTTGTTGCAGGGGACGTCCCTATCCGCCGAACTGATCGCCACGCACCGAGCCTCCATGCCCCGGCAACTCAAAGACGCCGAAGACCGCATCCGCACCTTGCTCGCCGACCGCAACATCCCCCTGCGCGTGCTCCGGCCCGACGCGCTGACTCCCGACCAACAGCAGACGTTCGCCTCCGAGGGACTGACACCCTTCCCAGTCGAACGGGTCCTCCACGACACGCTCGCCACCCAATACGTATGGAGCGGCCTGCGCCTACTAAGCGATAAGCGCAGCATGGTCGTGCCGCGCCTCGACCAGCACACCCACCTCGAATTCCTCTTAGCCGCAGCCTCCCACAGTCTGCAACAAGGACGCAAAATGCGCGTGGCCGTCATCTCCGACTTGCCGCGTCTCTCGCCGGCCGAAGCCCTCGAAGACTACCAGAAGAAGGGCCTCATCGCCCCAGGCGGCACCGACGTGTACAGCGACTTAAAAGCCCTGCTTGCCGACTATCTCTACGACGTCCACTACATCAATCCCCGTACGCCGAGCATGCCCTCAGACGTAGATGTCTTGTTGTGGATGCAGCCGCGCCGCGATTCGGGTCCGATCCTGCTACTGCTGGGCCGGCATCTCGCGCAGGGAGGCAAAGCCATCGTCGCCATGCAGCACTTCAACATCCAGCAGCGCCAATACCGCGGCTCGGGGTTTCAAACGGTGTACTGGCCTCAACCTCAATTCCAAGACCTCGACCGCTACCTGAAGCTCTTTGGCGTCGAACAGGCCCGCGAAGTACTCTTCGACCGCACCCAGTCCCACCTCGACCTAGAAACCCAAGTCAACCGCACAGCCGTGCGCGAGTACGACCCGCAAAAGGTCGCCTTGCCTTTCTTGATCCGCGCCGTCGGCCAGCACTACGACCACACCTCAGCGATCACCCGACATCTCGGCGACCAGCTCTTTATCTGGGGAAACCGATTGGCCCTGGACTCGGCAGAGCTAAGCGGTGCGGGAATAACATCCCAAACCCTGATCTCCACCTCGCCCCAAGCCTGGGCGTACCCATGGCAGGGTGGTTGGCTGCCGCCCGAGGTATTCGCTCCACAGACGTACCTGCCCGGTCCCCAGCCCCTAGCCGCGCTGCTTACCGGGCCTTTTCCCGAGGTCGCCTTCGCTGAAGACGAGGACGGCCGCGCCATACTCAAGCGCGTAGGCGAACGTCCGCGACAAACGGGAGCCCTACTTTTGATCGGCTCTTCGGAGATGTTCAAAAACGAGCACTTGCTGACCCCGGGCTTTCAGCACGATCAATTCTTGCTCAATGCCGTGGCGTACAATGCTTATGGCGAGGATCTAGCCGCCTTACAGGCGCGGCGGCCGACTTCGCGCGGCTTCCCCTTCCAAAGCGCTGAGTCCAAACGTCTGTGGCGCGTGATCGTGGTGGGCGCGGGACCGTTGCTGTTCTTGGGCTACGCCCTCTACCGCCGCACGAGGCGTACGTGATCCGCTTGCTCTGCGCACTAGGGGCCTTACTGATCCTGCTCGTCCTCGGGGAGAGCGCGCTGCGCGAGCACCAGCGCGCTGAGCGCCGCACCGCCGGGGCTTTGCGCCTCTTGGCATCCGAACCGGCCTCAGCAGTCGATCAGATTGAGGTCCACGCCGCCGGACGCCGTTGGCACTACGTCCGGCGCGGAGGCACTTGGCATTTCCCAGCGTATCACCGCGCCTTTGTCCTCAACCGCCGCGTCGAGTACCTACTCCAGAGCCTGCTCGCCACCCCAGCGACCTTCGTCTCGACCGAGCCTGGGGACTTGGCCCGATATGGTCTCGGCCCGGGTAGCGTCCGCATCCACCTGCTCGACCAACAGGGACGCCCCTTGCTCGAAGTACGCCAAGGGCGTGGAGCACCGGGAGCCCGCTCTGGAGAATCCTATGTCCAGCGCGTTGGTGCCGACAGCATCTTCCACCTCCACGCCCACCCCGTCCACGCCCTCGACACCGCACCGCCCGCTCCCATGCTCGACCGCCGCGTCCTACCCCAAGCCCTACAGCGCAAGAGCCTCCGGCGCATCGCCTTCGCCGGCGATCCTTCCTACCCGGTACAATCCCTCAGCCGCCAGCTAAAAGCCATGACGGCACCAGGCCCTATGATGCCGACCTACGAGTGGATCGCCTCATCTGCAACTGGTGCAGAGACCTGCCTCTCCGCCAATGTAGAAGCCTACACCGACTTCCTCAAACGCCTGACGTGGTCGGCGTTGCACGATCCGGGCCGCACCGATGCCTTTGCCCGAGCCAGCTACCTCTATATCGAAGACGAAGAGGGCACCATAGACACCCTCGCCATTGGCACAGCCGAAGACCGAGGCCGCTACCTCCGCCTCCACACCACCGGCCACATATTCACCGTAACGCCCGAAAGAGCCGCCCTCCTCTTCCCCACTCGCTCCGCCCTCCTCGACACGCTCCCCCAACCCTCACCCTACCGCCAAGCCGAGCCATAGGTCCACTACCATGCTCTATCGCAACCTGCTGCGCCACCAGTGGAAGGAGTTCATCCGCAACCCCTCTTGGAGTGGCATAAGCGTCGCCTACGCCATTTTTCTAGTTCTGCTAGCGCTGTATTTCCTACTCATCCTCGCCCTCTCGGGTGCCTTCATCGGTCATCTGCTAACTAGTCAAGATCCCGCAGCCGATGTCGTCCGCGTAGTCAATCAACACTTATTGAGCGGCTTCTTGCTCTTATTTTTAACCCGCTTGCTCTTCCAAAACACGCCGCAGGTAAAAATCGGCCCTTATCTTCACTTGCCCATTTCCCGGCCCGCGCTAGCGCGATTTTTTTCTTTCGCGGCCCTGTTCCACCTGCACAACCTATTGCCGCTGGCCTTCTTCATCCCGTTCTGGATCAGCAATCTAACGCTGGATTACCCAGCTTTCACATCGCTGTCTTGGTTGGCGGGCATCGTGGCGGTTCTCGGTCTATCCAACTACTTAGTCATCTGCGTCCGCCTGGTCTTGATCAGACGCGCCTTGCCAGTCTGGATCTTGGGCGGTGGGGTCAGCGGTCTAATCGCGTTGGATTATTGGCAGCAGTGGGGCTATACGAGCGCGTTGTCGAGCGCAGTATTCGACTCTTTGCTAGGACCGGGCGGCCCTGTGCTGGCACTAGCCCTGCTGGCGGCGACCTGTCTGCTCTTTGGCTTGACCTGTCGCTTATTAAAGGACCACTTGCACGACGAAACCCCGTCCGAAAAAGGCTTTACTACTGGGTCTCAAAGCCTGCTCGACCGGCTAGCTGACTTGGGGCCGGTAGGCCGACTAATGGCGCTAGAAATTAAACTGGCGATCCGCAACAAGCGCCCCCGACAAATCCCGTGGTCTGCCCTGATGTTTGTGCCGTTGGGATTGATAAACTTCATGCTTCTTACTCGTGATTCATCCGACTTCACATTCCTTCACTATCTCTGGGGGTGTTTACTCACTAGTGGTTTTGTGATCAACTACGGCCAATTTATGTTCGGTTGGGAGAGTCTTTATTTTGACGGCCATCTGGCCCGGCCAGTCCAGTTCCGCCACCTGCTATGGGCCAAACTACTGCTACTGCAAATTTCCTGCCCGGTATTGGCCCTAGTGTGCCTGCCGTTCTTGCTGATATTTGCCCCTGAATTACTCGTCACGTACAGCGTCTTTTTGCTCTACAATATCGGTTTTAGCTCTGCTTGTATGCTGTTCTTCGCCACCATGAACCGCAAACGCCTATATATTGCCCGTTCCTCATTTTTCAACCAGGAAGGCACCTCCTTGCACCATCTACTAGTCATCATTCCCTTGCTGGCCCCGCCCGCGATTCTGATGCTAGCGACCAACTTTGGCCCGTTGGCTATAGCTGTCGGCGGCCTGCTGTGCTGGACACTCAGTCCTGTTTGGGTCCGCTTGTTAGCCCATCGGCTGCAAAAGTGCAAGTACCGCATGGCGGCCGGTTTTAGGGGGAGTACCTGAACATGCACCTACAAGTCCAAAATTTGCAAAAGCGCTACGGCCTAGCCACGGTCCTCGACCTGCCCGAACTCGATATCGATAGCGGCGCTAGCTTCGGATTGGTGGGCAACAACGGCGCTGGCAAGACCACCTTTTTGCGCCTCGTCCTCGATCTGATTCGTCCAAGCAAAGGCCAGGTACTGCTCAACGGGCAGGACGTGTCTCAAGACGACGCTTGGAAGGGCTATACAGGATCCTACCTCAGCCCTGCCTTCCTAATCGACTATCTAACGCCTGTGGAATACATCCACTTCGTCGGCAGCCTGTACAGCATGAGTCCAGACCAGATAGAGGAAAAATGGGACCACTACCGCCCCTTTTTCGGCGATCAACCGCTCGACGGGAGCGAGTATATCCGCAATTTATCCGAGGGCAACAAGAAAAAAATGGGGCTTGTCGCAGCCTTGATGGTCGAGCCGCGGCTGCTGGTACTAGACGAGCCTTTCGCCAATCTCGATCCGACGAGCCAAATCCGCCTCAAGGACATGCTGAAAACCCTCGACCAAACCACCGATACGACGCTCGTCATCTCCAGCCACGATCTCAACCACATCACCGAGGTCTGCCGCCGGATTGCCGTCATTGAGCGCGGCGTCATCGTGCGCGATATCAACACGGCCCCAGATACGCTGCGGGAATTGGAGCACTACTTCGCCGTTGAAGAAACGTAAAAGGTTCAGTCGCACTACTTCGCCTATAAACAAAAATGGGACCTCGATTTGAGGTCCCATTTTGCTGACTCACTATGCCGCGGCTGCTACCTAAGCAACAGCATCTTCTTGACTTCGCGGAACTCGCCGCCCACCTGCAAGCGATAAAGATACATCCCCGACGACAAGCTGTGCCCGCTGTCATCAGTCGCGTCCCACTCCATTGCGTAGCGACCGGCGCTCTGGTATTCGGCAACCAGCGTCCGCACCGGCTGACCCATTATGTTATACACGGTCAACTCCACATCCGCCGCCTGCGGCAGCGCATACTGGATCGTCGTCGCCGGGTTGAACGGGTTCGGAAAATTATCCGCCAAGGAGAACGCTTCCGGCCGCGTTTGCACTACTGCCTTCGCCGCTCCGGGGTCGCTTATCGCGATCTCTACCGCGTCTCCCTCCAGCCCGTCAATCGTACCGATCAGCCTGATGATCTCGTCGCCTTCCTCCAAGTTGTCGGCTCTTGGATCGACGTAAAAATTCACTGTCCCTGTTATCGAGCCGGCCGGAATCTCAATCCTAGGAGTAAATAGCGCGGCGTAGTCCAAATCGCGCGTCGCCGTGGACTCGTTATCAATGGCTAAGCGCACGGTCGCGTCCGCTGCCAGTGCCTTGCCGTCCAACGTGGCGGTGATCGTAACAGTGGTCAAATCGTCATTCTCACTCAACGTGCTCGGATCCGCCGACAGCGCGATGGACGTACTCGGCGTTTCGTCGTCTCGGATCGCGATGTTGGTCACTAGAGTCTGCCCGGTCGATACGAGCGTGGCCTGCACTCCTATCGCCTCCAAGCCCTCTTCACTATTGTCGTTGATCGGCGCGAGGATCAGCGTCGCCGTCCCCTCGGTAGCGCCGGCCGGAATAGTGATAAGCACTTCGAGGAGCACTGTGTAGTCCACATCGCGCATCGCCGCCGTCCCCTCACTTGGGGCTACAATAGCGAACTGCACGCTCTCATCTGCCGCCGCTGCGGCCTCCAAGATAAACGTCAGCGAGACTTCCGTTTCCGCAGCGTCCTCGCGGATCATCGCAGGTGCTGCCATCAGCCCAGCGGCCACAACCCTAGGAACCTCCGCAGCGGGATTGACTTCAATGGTGAAGACCAGCGCTACGCTTTCGCCCGAATCAATATCGACCGCCGTGTACGTCACTTCGACCGCACCGTCAGTGGCCTGCGTAGGCGTACCCGAAAGCGTCCGCGTGGCCGAGTTAAACCACAAACCCGCTGGCAGAGCCGAAACGCTGTACGCCGGGTGACAGTCCCTATCCGTAATTTCCGGCAGCACCAAATCGACAATCGGCGTGCCCACAGTGTAGGTCCGAGGGGCAATCGCAGCGTCCGCAGCAAAGGACAGCACTTTCTCTTCGTCAGCAATTACAGTAATAGCAAAGGACAGCACGGCCGCTTCGCCATCTCTATCGGTCGCCGTGTACGTCACTTCGACCACGGTGGCTTGCGCAGGCGTACCCGAAAGCGTCCGCGTGGCCGAGTCAAATGACAAGCCCGCTGGCAGAGCCGAGACCTGGTACGTCAAGTCGCCATCGCCGGTAGCCTCCGGCAGCACCAAACTGGTAATCGCCGTGCCCACGGTGTAGGTCTGGGGGGCAATCGCAGCGCCCGCAGCAAAGGAAGGCACCGTGCCCTCGCTGCCGTCTCGCAGCGTTACATCTACCGTGCCGACCGTCAAATTGGCCGCTTCGCCATCGGCATATTGGGCGGTGACTTGCCGGTTGGCATACGGCACCGTCAGCCTAATTTTTTCTTCGCCTTCCTCAGTCCCGTCGTCAAACGGGATGATGGTGATCGTCGTCGTCCCCGACACTGCGCCGGCCGGAATCGTCAGAGGACGCAGGACGGCCGTGTAATCTACATCGCGCGTCGCCTCGGCCACATCGACGACCTCGTTATTCGCGTTTGTATCTTTGGGATCGGGGTCAATGATCAGCAGCACGATCACGTCTTGGTCAAACACCCTCCCGTCCAATGTGCCGGTCACCGCGACATCGGTCCTACCGGCCCCCTCGCTTAGCCTAGTCGGAGTCGCCGTCAGCGAGATGCTCGTGCTGTTCGCGTCGTCGTCGGCGATCGCTATCGTTTTAACCACCGATACGTCGCCGACTGTGATCTGTATGTATATCAAACCACGCGCAACCGCTACGGTGTCGTTGTAGGGAGTAATGGTGAAGGTCGTCGTTCCTTCAGTCTCGCCGGCCGGAATGATAAACGGCGCAAAAGACAACGTGTAATCCACATCGCGCGTCGGCGTGCTCGTCACCGCATCCCCGGACGGCAACGTCTCACCTACTGACAACACGCGCAGCCGCACCGTTTCGTCATTAGTCAAGGCATTTGTCAATGAGACTTTCAACTCGATGGTCGTCTCACCGGCGTCCTCGCGCACACTCTCTTGACTAAGCGTAATGGCATCGGCTGTGGCAGCGACCGCCTTCTTCATTTTGATATCCAACGGGCGAATCGTTAGCCCATTTGCAATCTGTATCCCCGCATTATTCGCATCGCTATCGGGCGTCGCCACCCGGATCGTGCCCGGCAGCCGGTTCTTAGGGGTGATGGTAATCGTCGCCGTCCCCGACACCTGATTGCGCGGAATCGTCAGCGTCGCCAGCGTCACCGTGTAGTCCAAATCGCGCTGCGCCTCGCGATTGTCCTTGGTCGCATCCGCATCGTCGATGGTGCCGTCGCCATTGGTATCGGCGTTGGGATTGGGGCCCAAGTCGGGATGATCGCCAATGGTCAAGACAAAACTCGTCGCCTGCCTTAGAACCTTGCCATCCAAGGTCGCCGTCACAGCGACCTCGGTCGCACCATCGAACCTATTTAGCTCGACAATATCGGCCGACAGATTGATGCTTTGGCTGTCCTTGTCGTCGTCGATCAGCGTAATCGTCGCCGGCTCGACCGTCTTAATGCCAGCAGTGCCGCGGATCTCAATAGGAAGATCTATGTCAACGATCTCATCGTTGACGGGGAAGAGCGTGATAGTCCCGGTTGCCCGTTTCTCGCCAGCCGCAATTCTGAGAACGGTCAGCCTGATGCGGAAGCGACTATTGAGCCCCTCCTCGGAGATCCCCAATAGCACGAAGACATCCGCTTCCACCGCTGTATCATCCGTAACTTCGACTGTCACCTCGACTTCGGTCTCACCAGCGTCCTCGCGCACACTGCTCGGATTTACCGACAGCGCCAATTGCGCCTCGGCCTCCCCGCTCCATCCCAACACCAAACCAGCGGCCAACAGCCAAGGCACAGAGACCAGACGCCGCACCAACAACTTCACATGTATCATTACTTTACCTCTCCAATTTAAGAGTAGTTGCCTGTTGATTTATAGATAATAAGAGAAATAGGGCCTCAAATCGAAATTTGAGGCCCTATTTCCCTAACGCGCTGTGCTGCGGCTGCTACTTGAGCAGCAGCATCTTCTTGACTTCGCGGAACTCTTCTCCCGCCTGCAAGCGGTAGAAATACATCCCCGATGACAAGCTATGGCCGCTGTCATCGGTCGCGTCCCACTCCACTACATAGCGACCGACACTCTGATGCTCGGCAACCAGCGTCCGCACCGGCTGGCCCACCACGTTATAGACAGTCAACTCCACGTCCGCCGCCTGCGGCAACGCATACTGGATCGTCGTCGTCGGGTTGAACGGGTTCGGGAAGTTGTCCGCCAAGGAAAACGCGGTCGGCAGCGTCTGCAAGGCTAGCGACGCGGTCGCGCCGTTGGCGTCCGTAACCGTGTACGTATAGACGGTTGCGCCTTCCGCGCTCGGCGTCCCCGCGATGGTCCGCGTGAAAGCATCAAACGCGAGGCCCGCCGGCAGGGCCGGCGACAGACTGTACGTCAGCGGTGCCGTGCCGCCCGATGCCTCCGGCAACACAATGCCTTCCACGCGCTGGCCAACCACAAATTCGCGGATTGCAGCCAAATCGTGCGAGTCCGTCGGAACGACCTTGCCAGAGCCGAAGAAATTGAAGAAGTCGCCAAGATCGCCAAGATCCAGCTCTTTGTTGATCGTGATAGTGAAAGTTAACGCGACGGCACTCCCGGCACTGTCAATCACCGTGTAGATGACGATGACCGAGACCGCGCTATCCACTGTCTCAGGCGTGCCCGAAATCGTCCGCGTGGCCGAATCAAATACCAAGCCTGCGGGCAGGGCCGAGACGCTGTACGTCAGCGGGGCGGTACCGCCCGATGCCGCCGGCAGCACAAGCGGAGAAATCGCCTGCCCAGCAGTGTACTCTTGGTTTGGGATCGTGGTGTTGTCGGCGAAAGCGAGGGCACCCGGATCACCTGAATCACCCGAATCACCCGGAGGCGTCATCGGTGCTTGGTCGCTCAGGGTGATCTCTGCCTCGTCTCCCATCAATCCGTTAATCACACCGATCAGCTTGATGGTCTCGCTGCCCTCCGCTAAATCGTCGTCGATTATGCGGATCACAAACTGCGTGGATCCCATTATCGAGCCGGCTGAAATCGTAATCAGCGGGTTGAATAGCGCGGCGTAATCTACGTCGCGCGTCGCTGTTGACGTCGCATCAATGGCCACGACCACAGTTGCGTTCTCGGCCAATGCCTTCCCGTCCAACGTGGCGGTCACCGTAACTTCGACGTTACCACTTCCCTCGACTATCGAGTGCGGATTCACCGACAGCTCAATGGACGTACTCGGCGTTTCGTCATCGACGATTTTGATGTCCGTCATCAGCGTCGCACCAGATGCAAACGTAGCCTGCACACCGATCGCTCTCAGACTATCTACGGCGATGTTGTTAATGGGGGTGAGCGTGAGGGTCGCCGTCCCCGTAGTAGTGCCGGCCGGAATGGCAATGATCGCTCCCAAGGATGCAGTGTAGTCAACGTCGCGCACGGCCTGCGTGCCTTCGCTTGGAGCTACAATCGTGAACGTCACGATCTCGTCTGTCGCTTTGGCCTCCGGCAAGGACACGGTCAACGAGACTTGCGTCGTCCCAGCGTCCTCGCGGATCGCCGAAGGCGTCACCGATAGCTGCGCGTCGGTAGCTGGGGGCGGTGTCACGCCCTCTTCGACCGTGATGGTGAAGATCAACACGCTGGCGGCACGGGCGGCGTCAATCACCGTATAGATGATGGTGGCCGCGCCGTTGGTCTCGGCTGTAGGCGTGCCCGAAAGCGTCCGCGTAGCCGAGTCAAACGACAAGCCCGCCGGCAGGGTCGAGACGCTATACGTCAGCGGAGCAGCGCCGCCTCTAGCTTCCGGCAGTATGAGAGGGTCAATCGCCGTTCCAACCACGTATGACTGGCTGGCAATCGAATCGGCGACTGCGAAGGCTAGGCGCGTCGGATCTATCGGAGCGGACGGATCCGCTGTCGCGCTGGCATCTTTCAGCGTGATCGCCACTGAGGAGACCGTCAGGTCGTGAATGCCTCCATCTTCATCCTCGCCTTGGGGGGTCGCCAAGCTCTTCAGACCGATCTTCTCGTCGCCTTCCTCCCCTAAGTTGTCGGCGAGGGGATCGATAGTGAACGTCGTCGTCCCTTCTGTCGAGCCAGCCGGAATCACCAAACGCTGCAGGGTGGTTGTGTAGTCTAAATCGCGCGACGCCGCCTTATCCTTACCATCCACGACGTCATCGCCATTGATATCCTCATTAATAGTCAAGAACACGGTCACGTCCTTGGCAAACACCTCCCCGTTCAAGATGCCGGTCACCGTAACTGGGGTCGGACCCGCTCCCTCGGTTAGCTCATCCGGACTTACTTCTAGGGTGATTGACTCGCTCACCGTGTCGTCGTCGGTAATCAGGATGCCGGTGTCCATGGCTCGGTTGTTTCCAACCCGCGCGCTCACCGTGAAAGCCCGCGGCAGATCCTCGTCTTCGTTATCGATGGTGGAGACGATCATCGTAACCGTCCCTGTGGTCTCGCCCGCCCGGATAACGAGCGACGGTGCAGTTGCCCGGTAATCTCCATCGCGCTCCGCAGGCACCGCGTCCTCGAATAGGGCGGCATTAGCGCTGGTCCCGCCTGGAATCCGATCCGAAATAGAAAACCGCACCGTCTCGTCTTCCTCCAAGGGGTTCTGCAAGGTAATTTCCAGCTTGACCTCCTTCTGCCCAGCATCTTCGCGGATCGAGGAAGGCGTCGCTGTCAGCCCGCTAATCGCTTTAGCGGGATCGTCCGTTATCTCGATCGAGCTACCCATGACTCTTATGGGAGTTAGAGTTCCAGCAACGAGTACGTCCTTTCCGTCTCTATCCGTCGGCGTAGAACCAATCACTCGAATCAAGCCGACTCCCTCGTTCTTGGGCTCGATGGAAATCGTCGTCCTCCCCGACTCTCTGCGGCTTGGAATGGATATCGGAGCCAACACATCGTCGTAATCCACATCGCGCTCCGCAGTACGCTGACCTTCTTCTCTGTAATCCTGATCAATACGCAAGAAAAAACGCATGGTTCCTACTTGCGTCTTTCCATTCAGGGTAGCTGTCACGATGATATCGGTGGCAGGGTCTGTCTTACTTAGACTGGCCTGAGAGAACGAGAGATTGATCGCCGTGCTTGCCTTGTCGGTGTCAATCATCCGAATATCTGTTACCCCTTCAGCAGTAAGGGCACCAGTAGTCCTGATCGTGACGAGAAGATCGTCGTCTGGGGTTTTGTTATCATAAATGGGGGTAAATCTGATCGTTCCCTCTGCCTCTTTCTGACCCTTCCGAATCGTGAGCGTGGGGAATTCTATACGGAAGCGAGAATTGAGCCCCTTCTGATTGGTGCCGAGCCGCAAGGGCACAGACGTATCCACATCGACCTTCTCATCCTCATCATCATCATCCCCATCATCGCGAACCTTGACTCTCACCGTGATATTGGTCGCACCGGCGTCCTCGCGCACGCTAGTAGGATTCACCGACAGAATATAGTCCGGCAGCACCGCGACCTGCCTGGCGAAAGTCTCTGTCACCACGTTACCATCACTAGTGTGATCCCCATCGGGGACTGCCACTTGTATCCTTACCCAATAGAATCCCGGTCCCGTGTTATCACCGACAGCAGTATCGTCCGTATCCTCAAGGTCGACAATAAGGGTGTCCCTGCGGACGGCAACGCCTGTGCCATCAGTGGCCGGGCCTGTAAATGCGATTTCTCTAGAGCCCGCAATAGTAATAGAACCACCATCACTAACATCACCAGTAATAGGAGCGTCAGCAGGGTTATCAGGAATCTCCCCCTTGAATAAACTCACCGTGTAGGTTGTAGCGGCCGTCCCATTTGCCCTATCTCCTGTGATGCTGTGGAAATTCTTTGAATAAGACGTACTCCAACTCACAAAAACCGAATCATTGGCTGCACCGGTTACAGGATTCAATCCAATACCTACACGCAAATAGGGATCGGTGGCATGCGTATGCCCCACCACCGGACTGTGCGTGTGACCCGCGGTTAGGTCATAGCCGTGTTCGCCGGTATCGGTACCAATAGGAAGAGCCACAGCCTCCCCGGACCATCCCAGCACCAAACAAACAGCCAGCAGCCAAGGCACACAGGCCAAGCGCCGCAGCAATAACTTTTTGCGTAACATTACTCTACCTCCCCAGGTTATGAGCAATTGTTGAT
>VXML01000083.1 GCA_009841115.1 Gemmatimonadota bacterium
GAGTACGTCCAAGGCAAGATCAACACTCCAATCGAGTTTTAAAACGGTCTCTAAGAATTTGCTCAAGGTGAGTTCGTCTGTTGCTGCCCCAACCATTCTTCTCCGCAAGCGCGAGAATCTCTCCCTGGCAGATAACGGATGTAAAGACTATTGTCTCTGGATCTCCGAGATTGAATTCTGCGCGAGCCCGGATAGCCCACGATGCTTTCCGGGTGAAACCGAGCAACAGATTCGTGTCTAGGAGGAAACGTGTCATAAAAATATCGCTCAATCGAGTTGGGCTAGGAGATCCTCGATGGGTTCATCGCCAGGCCACGCGCCCGCAAGCTCAATAGGGTCAAAGCCCCCGACTTGCTTGCGTTGTCCCGAGAACAGGTCATGCGATTTCTGGACCTCTATTGATGGCATTTCTTCGAAAACGACATCCTTTTCCAGCCGATCACTAATCCGGCGAGCCTCGATCAATCGCGGCTGCCCATTGGCCTTGAAATGCACCATTCCCTCAACAGTGGTCTGCTTGCCCCATAGAGGACGCAAAGCCTCTACACTCAATGATGCGTCTAGCCGTCCAAAGAGTGCTGACTTCTGGCTCACCAAAAGGCGAAAGCGACCATTACCATGTTTGATCTCGTCAAGCCTGCCACTTACGATGAAAGACCTTGGAGCTGGAATGTCATTCAACCGCTCTTTGACATATGTGCAAGTAACGTCGTCCAGCTCGAATTGCCCATGCGCCGTGTCTTGAGGGATCATTTCATAGCGCACACCGACAACTCCAGCCGCTTGCCTGAACTTGAGAATCGCTTCGAGAACCGAACTATCGAAATAGTCTCCAATTGGATTGTCGGTCTGGGTCTCATTGATCGATTGAGCGACCAGATCGAGCGCAGTTTCGTCTAGGCTGGGCTGCTTGCTCCATAAATCTTCTTGGACAAATTGTGCGTAGGCAGTCTCACTAAGCTGGGGAGCCTCTATGTCAAAAATCGTAGATCCAGATTTCAATCCAGTTATCGTGAAGTCAATGGTGGCGTCCAGCCACTGAGGCCTCGCTCCCCTCCCACTACCTGCACCAGTGGCGAGCAAGCGGGTGGTCCGCTCTGCTGTCACGAGAAGGGCGTCCATAACACGCCGGAGAGTCGCCATCTTGATTTGACCTTCATCTTCTTTTAGGCCGCTGATGCGGAGTTGGTAGCGTTGTGTTTTCATGGCGGGACTCACTTTCTTGGGTTGCTGAGGTCCATTTCAAGAATAATATCACTCCCGAACCGCGATGTGCAACTCCCGCAACTGCTCAGGCGACACCTCGCTCGGCGCGCCCATGAGCGGATCCTGTGCATTCTGGTTCATCGGGAAGGCGATGACCTCTCGGATGTTCGGTTCGTCCGCCAGCAGCATGACGATGCGGTCGATGCCGGGGGCGATGCCGCCGTGGGGTGGAGCGCCGTAGCGCAAGGCGCGGATCATGCCGCCGAACTTGCGATCCACTTCCCTCTGCGAATGCCCGGCAATCTCGAACGCCTTGTACATGATGTCTGGTCTGTGGTTGCGGATGGCACCGCTCGATAGTTCGAGGCCGTTGCAGACGATGTCGTACTGATATGCCTTGATATCCAGCGGCGGTTGCGTCTCCAGCGCAGCCATGCCACCCTGCGGCATGGAAAACGGATTGTGCGAGAAGGCCACGCAAGCGCGTTCCTCGTCCCATTCGTACATGGGAAAATCGACGACCCAGCAGAATTCATAGCAACGCTCCTGACGCAAATTGAGCCGGTCTGCCAGATGTAGGCGCAACCGTCCCGCCAAGGTCGCTGCCTCGGCTGGCGGTCCGGCGATGAAGAAAATGGCTGATCCCGGAGCGGCTGTGCACTGCTCGATAATGCGATTGCATACGCTTTGTTCTAGGGCCGAGGCGATTGGGCCTGTGGCTTGTGTTCCGTTGATGAGGTACGCCAGCCCCTTGCCGCCCGCTTCTTTGACGAATGCTTCGAGACTGTCGAAGAACGAGCGCGGCTGCGCTTCTAGTCCGGGAACGCACAGGGCGCGGACGACCCCGCCTGCTGCGACGATATCCCTGAACAGTCTGAACGAGGAGGCCGCGAAAATCTCGGAGAGGTCTTGGATTTCGAGACCGAAGCGCAGGTCTGGTTTGTCCGTGCCGAACCGGAGCATGGCGTCGGCGTGGGAAAGACGCGGGAACGGCGGTGCGGTCACTTCCCAATCGGTGAACTCGCGGAAGAGACCGGAAAAGAGATCCTCGACCACAGCAAAGACATCCTCCTGTTCGACGAAGGCCATTTCGAGGTCGAGTTGGTAGAACTCGCCAGGGGAGCGGTCGGCGCGGGCGTCTTCGTCGCGGAAGCAGGGCGCGATCTGGAAGTAGCGGTCGAAGCCGGATACCATCAGCAATTGCTTGAACTGCTGGGGTGCCTGCGGCAGCGCGTAAAATTGGCCGGGATAGAGCCGGCTCGGCACGAGGTAATCGCGCGCGCCCTCGGGCGAGCTGCTGGTGAGAATGGGCGTCTGGAACTCGGCAAAACCCATCTTTGTCATGCGCCGTCTGATGCTGGCGATCACTTCCGAGCGGAGCTGAATGCGGCGGTGCAGCCCGGCCCGGCGCAGGTCCAGAAAGCGATAGGACAAACGGGTGCTCTCCCCCACTTCGGGATCTTCGGCCACGGAAAAGGGGAGCGGCTCCGCCAGTGAGAGCACTTCTAGCTCGCGGACGGCGATTTCTACTTCACCAGTCTCCATGGCACTGTTGATGGTCTCAGGTGAGCGGTCGCGCACGTCGCCTACGATGTGGATTACGGATTCGCGGGGGACCTTTGATGCGGTTGCTGCAACGTCATTCTCTGGTGAGATCACGAGTTGGGTAATGCCGTAGTGGTCGCGCAGGTCTAGGAACAATATGCCTCCGTGGTCCCTCTTGCGATGAAGCCAACCGCTTAGGCGGATGGTTTGGCCGGCGTGGCGCTTGCGAAGTTCGCCGCATGTGTGGGTGCGATAGCGGTGCATGGTAGCCTCCAGTTTTAAATGTACATGAAAAACCCGCCGTTGGCGCGAGGCTCAACGGCGGGTTGGGGTGAGGGTAGAATCCGATCACGGCCAACGCCATCGAGCCCGAATGGCGGGGTTATTATCGTTGTTGTTAGCGAAGGCGTAGGCCGTGTACTTATACTGGAATGTCATTTCAATAGCTCCTAAAAACAGAAAACCCGCCGCGATGCGTGTTCGCGACGGGTTGTGAATTCGGATTGGGTTGAAATCAGTCGTCAGAACACGCGCAATGGGACCAGCGGGTTATTATTATTCTGCGTGTGGTCGTTCTGACGGGTCATCATAGTTGTCTAAAGTAGTTTCGAGCCGAATTCCGTCAAGCCGGGCTAGCCTCTACAGCCCGAACCAGCGATTGAGCTTGATCAGGAAGATACTATCGCCATCGTCGGCGAAGGCGCGGCTCAAGTCGCCGGCGGGGCGGAACCTTGGGTCGCTAACGTCGTCGAAGGCGCGGTCGCGGCTCTGCTGCCAGACGACGAAGAGCGTGCTGCCGGGCCGGTACTCCCAGCGCAGCACTGCGTTGGAGCGCAGTGAGCGGCGGTGGAAGTCTGGGTTTTCTTCAAGGCCGGCGTAGGGTGAGAATTCGTAGGACCGCGGGCGCGCCAGTTCCTTGATGGCACCGTAGTCGCCGGTTGTCACAAAGGGCTGGACGAATAGCTGCAAGCTCAGGCTCGGGGTGAAGGCCCAAGTGCCGCGCACGCCGATCTCGAAGACGCGGCTTTCGAGTTCGCCGAAGATGAAGTGGTCGTCCTCGCCGTCGCCGTCCTCGTCCTTGTTCTCTACCCACTGGGCGAAGTTGCGGTTGAAGTTGTAGCCCGGCTCGATTTCCAACTCGAACTGGGATACGGGACGCAGTGCGATTTCAAAGCCGACCCACGACCCGAGATTGTCGCCTCCTTGGCTCCCGCTGACATTCCAGCCGAGCCAGCCGCTGATGGGCTTGCGGTCGTCGGTCCACACGTCCATGCCAAACCAAGTGTGGGCGGGCGAGAGCATAAGCGGTCCACCGCGGGTGGCTAGGTCGTCGAAGGCGGAGAAGTTACGGCTGAGGCCCATCCAGAATCCCCAGTAATTGTGCAGTTCGTGCCAAGTGTTGAAGTTGACGCCTCGGGACAGCCGCTCGCCGGCGAAGTTCCAGTGGTTCCAGACGTTGAAATTGAACCCAGAGCGGCGGGCGAACCAGTAGGGGTCGAGCTTCTCGTAACGGATGTGGGTGCCGGCCTGGATGCGGTCGTTGCGCTGCATAAAGCCGAGGTCGTTGGCCTCAAAGTCGGGCGATTGTGCGTCCACGTACGCTTGGCCGCCGAAAGCACCGCCCGTCTTCTGAAAGTAAAGTGCGCCTTCCCAGCCGGTGTCGCGTTCTTCGGCCTGCCCAGCGCGACTGACGGCGAGCCGGCTGTAGAGGCGGTAGGCGTTCTCCCACCACTTGACGTGCAGGTCGCCGGCACCGACGTAGGCCGGGTCAAGGCCGCGGCCGTTGACCGCGGTGAGTTGGGCTCCGGCGGTGGAGTTGGTGAGCAGGTCTTGTTGTACGCGACCGATGAAGTAGTTGGTGATCGGCTCGATCTCGACGGCGCGGCGCACCGTGTCGGCTAGGCCGGTCTCGGCGTTGATAATGCGCTGGTCAATGAGCGCCTCCTCCCGGGCAGTGACGGCGTTGAGCAGGCCGAAGGCCGTACGTCCCGCGGTCTTGCCCGAGACCTTGACGGCACCGAGGATCGTGGTGTTGTCGGGGCGGTTCACCTCGTCGCTGTCTTCGGGCAGGTCAAAGCGCGAGGGCGGGCGGCCTATGCGCCGCGAGTGGAACAGGCGCGTGGGCCGGCGGATGCCGACGATGTATGGCCTCGGCGATTCGAAAATCTGGATGCCCTCCAAAAAGAAGGGCCGACGCTCGCGGAAGAAGGTCTCGAAGACGCCTAAGTTGAGCACGGCCGGGTCGGCTTCGACTTGGCCGAAGTCCGGGTTGATGGTGGCGTTGAGAGAGATATTTGACGACAGGCCGTAGCGCAGGTCGAGGCCGGCCGAGGAGAACAGGTCGTGATCGCTGCCGCTGTCTCCCGGCGACAGGGTGCTGCGGCCTAGCGCGAAAGGGAAAATCTCGAGGCTGCGCTGCGGCCGGATGCCTTCGATCCCTTCGAGATGGCCGAAGCGCGAGACGTAGCCGCTGACACCCCGAGGTTTGAAGCTCCACTGCGACCACTCGGCGCGGCGGGAGATCTTGCGGGCGACATTGATTCCCCAAGTATAGCTCTCCTTTTCGCCGAAGCGCAGGACGTGGTAAGGGATCTTCAGTTCCAAGCTCCAGCCGTCGGTGCGCCGCGCCGTCTTCACCTCGGCCACGCTGTCCCAGCTATCGTCGAAGTCGTCGTCGTTGTAGATGATCCCGTCCTCGATCCAGCCGGAGGGCCCCACGGCAAAGTAAACGCCCGTCTGATGGTCGTGGTGGGGGTCGAGGTTGATCGAGAGTTGGTCGCGCTCGCGCCACTCGTCGCGCCGCGCCAGCCGCGCGGTGATACTGTCGGGACGGGTGTCGTAGCAGATGCCAGCGATGTAGAGCGCGTCGTCGTCGTAGGCCACTTGAAAGGTGGTGCGTTGCGTCGAAGGCTCGCCGTTGTCCGGGTCGTTCTGCGTGAACCCCTCGTGTATGGGTGCGAGCAGCCAGATTGCGTCGTCGATGACGCCGTCGAGGCGTGGTGGGACCTCGGCCCGCACGGCGCGGGCGGTGCGCTGGGGGTGCGTCATCCAAAACTGCATCTGGGCATCGCTGGTGTCGGTGTGGGCGGGCTGCTCATCGGCTCCGGCTGACCCGGAGATGAGAAAAACGGCGGCTAGTATGGCCGCAAACATGTGCATTGTCCTTCCTTATTTGGTTGAGGATAGCAAAGGGCTCCACTTAGAACTCAAGCTCCCCTGTCGGTTGAACAATGTCAAAAGTGGGTGTAGGAGTACTGCGGATGGGTGATCGCCGGGCTTGTCTCGATAATCCGATGTGACTACACTTGCCCCAATGTAATCGGCTCTCGTCAAACTGTACGTCGAAAAGGATAAATCCCATGAGCGGCCTCACTCCCGACCAACTCGACTTCTATCGCACTGGAGGCTACCTCCTCGTCGAGGATGTTCTCGATCCCACGGTCTTTGACCTCCTTATCGCCGAAATCGACGCGATTGTCGATACTGCCGCCCAAGAGGCCCACGCTGCTGGTGAACTGTCCGAGCTGCACGCGGACCTGCCCTTTGCCAAGCGCTTGGTCCACATCCACTCCCAGTTGGCGAACCCTGAACCGCTGTTGCGCCAAGTCAACGGCAAGCTCAAAACCGAGGGTATGTTCGCCATTTTGACCCAACCGGCGCTACTCGACATTGTCGAATCCGTGATTGGCCCTGAAATACTGGCCCACCCGCAATTCAACCTGCGCGCCAAACTGCCCAATCAAGACGCCACCGTGGTACCCTGGCACCAAGACTTGGGCTATTTGCAGCCTGACGCGGAAGAGACCTTTATGGTCAATTTTTGGATTCCCTTGGTCGATGCCACTCCTGAAAACGGCTGCATGGAAGTCATTGCCGGCAGCAACCGCGCCCCGCTCATCGGCCACGAGCACGGCTTGGGTCCGGGGGCCAATTTCAAGGGTATCACCGATCAGTACCTGCCTCCCGGCGAGCAAGTTAGCTGTCCGGTCAAAGTTGGCGGCGTGCTGCTCATTCAGCACAAAACCATCCACCGCTCCATCCCCAACCACTCCGACCACATCCGCTGGAGTCTCGATCTGCGCTATAGCGACCCGGCTCAGCCCAGCGGCCGCGACGGCGTCCCTGGCTTTATCGCCCGCAGCCAAGCGCACCCCGAGTCGGTGGCCCGGAGCGTGGACGATTGGTTGGCGTTGTTCGAGACCTCCTCGCCAGAATCAAAAAGACAGGTACAGGCTATCTTGGATAAAGTGCCTGAACGTCCGGTGCCCGAGTGGGACAGCAAGAACGAGTAGGCCCAGAGTAAGCCTGTTTTCAAACAGAGCGCCCGATGCTTTCGGAAGCGTTCAATGCTAGAGAAACTATTCCACTTACAAGAATCGGGAACGACGGTCAGGCGCGAAGTTGTCGCAGGCTGTACGACGTTTATGACCCTTTCGTATATCATCTTCGTCCAGCCGGCCGTGATGGCGGCAGCGGGGATGGATGCCGGTGCCGTGATGGCGGCGACGTGTATTGCCAGTGCGTTGGCGATGGTACTGATGGCATTCCTCGCCAATTATCCAATAGCCCTCGCGCCGGGCATGGGACAAAACTTTTACTTTGCGTTCACGGTTTGTCTAGCGCTTGGCATATCGTGGCAACAAGCGCTCGGGGCCGTTTTTATCGCCGGGGTATTTTTCGTCTTGGTCTCCTTTGTAGGTCTGCGCGAAAAGGTGATGAATGTCCTGCCTGTTTCATTGAGAAATGCCATTCCCGCGGGCATCGGCTTGCTCATCGCCCTTGTGGGCTTGGAATGGGCGGGCATTATCGTTGACCACCCGGTGACCCATGTCACCCTCGGCGATATGCAATCGGCCCCGGTGCTGCTCTCGCTGTTTGGTCTTGGGGCGATTGCCATCCTGTTTGCTTTGAATGTGCGTGGCGCGATTTTGATCGGCATCCTCGCTTCGACCATCGTTGGACTGCTCACTGGAATGGTCGCATTTCAGGGCATTGTTGCCGATCCGCCTTCCATTGCGCCGACCTTTTTCCAACTCCAAATCCCGAACATTTTCGCCGAACCGAACCTGATCGCGATCATCTTCATATTCATTTTTCTGGATTTGTTCGATACGGTTGGAACGCTGATTGGCGTCAGCCAACAAGCCGGTTTGATGGTCGATGGCAAACTGCCGAGGGCGCGGCAGGCCCTGTTTTCCGATGCAGTTGCCACCAGCGCCGGTGCGCTGCTCGGTACATCAACTGTTACCAGCTACATCGAGAGCGCGTCGGGGATTTCCGCAGGGGGCCGCACTGGCTTGACAAACATTGTGACGGCAGTCCTGATGCTACTTGCCTTATTCTTTAGTCCACTGATCATGATGGTCGGGGCGGGATACCCGGTTGGCGAAAATGTGGTACTCTATCCCGTCATTGCCCCGGCACTGATCATTGTCGGCAGTCTGATGCTCAAGAATGTCATTCACATTGATTGGGACGATGTTACAGAGTCCATCCCCGCTTTTCTGACGTTGTTGATGATGCCGCTTACCTTCAGTATTACCGAAGGGATTGCGTTTGGCTTCATCTCATACTCCCTCTTGAAACTGATAAGCGGCCAAGGGAGACAGGTGCATTGGCTGATTCACCTCTTCGCCGTGCTTTTCGTGGCTCGGTACATCTGGCTCGTTGGTTAGTGTCTGGAAACCACATATTCCCTAAACACTTTTTCGGAGATTACTATGCTCTACGATCTGCTCCTCAAAGGCGGCATTCTAGTTGATCCAGCTCAGAAGTTGTACGCAGTGCAGGACGTGGCTTTCGCCGACGGCAAAGTCGCTGCGGTTGGGGCCGATTTGTCTGCGGACCAAGCACGCCAAACGCTCGATGTTGCGGGACGCGTGGTGGCCCCCGGTCTCATCGACCTGCACGTTCACGTGTATTGGGGGGTCAGCCATTTTGGCGTCGAACCCGATCCTACCTGTATAGCCCGAGGTGTTACTACCGTGGTCGATGCTGGCTCGGCTGGTGCTGATACCTTCCCCGGCTTCCGCAAGTTCATCATCGACGTCAGTGACACTCGCATCTTGGCCCAGCTCAACATCTCATCGCAGGGCATGTTGACGCAGGAAATCGGCGAGTTTGAAATCCCCGAGTACGCAGACGTGGACAAAGCCTGCCGCATGATCGAACAACACCGTGACCTCATCTTGGGCGTCAAGGTGCGGCTCACCCGCAACAGCATCGTCAGCGAGCGCTCGGGAATGCTACCCCTGCACAGGGCCCGCGAGGCTGCGGATGCCGCTGGTCTGCCCATTATGGTTCACCCGCAAGACGCCTGGTGCGACAGCCTCGATGATGTGCTGGCCGTTATGAAACAAGGCGACATCCTCACCCATTGCTTCCACGGCATGAAGTGCGGCGTCCTCGACGAGGCCGGCCAAGTGCGCCCTGCGGTACAAGAGGCCGTGGAGCGAGGCGTGCTCTTTGACGTGGGACACGGCGCTGGTTCTTTCTCTTGGGAGGTGGCTGAGACTGCGCTAAGCGCTGGGCTTGCGCCGCATACCATTTCTTCAGACTTGCACGTGTACAACCTCCACGGGCCGGTATATGACTTAATCAACGTCGTATCCAAATTCCTCCACTTGGGCATGGACTTGGACACCGCGCTGGCTAAAGTCACCTCAGTGCCAGCGCAAGTTATTGGGATGCCGGACGAGATCGGCACCCTAGCGGTAGGTGCTTGGGGCGACGCCGTAGTACTCGATGTGCGCCAGGGTCAGTTCCAGTTGGCCGATTCGGGTGGAGAGATGCGCATCGGCAACCAGCAATTGGAACCGCTGGTTGTGGTCAAGGGCGGCCGAGTCTATCGCCAGTATTGAGACCCAACCAAGGAGAGGCTTGTGAGTTCATCTGAAAATCAGTATGACGCGATTGCTGAAGCCTATCAGGATTCAAAGCAATTGCCCTTTCGGAAATACATCGAAGCGTATTCTCTCTTTGAGATCTTGGGCGATATTCACGGGGCGACGGCTTTAGATTTGGCTTGTGGTGATGGGTTTTACACGCGCAAAGTCAAGCAGGCCGGGGCGCTGGAGGTCACGGGTATCGATCTTTCCGCAGAGATGATCAAGTTGGCCGAAGAAGAAGAACGCGCCCGTCCCTTGGGGTGTAAGTATTTGTATTGCGATGTGGCCGCGCTCGAGTTGTCTGAATCGGTTGATCTCGTGGTGGCTATGTACCTTTTGAATTACGCCAAGACAAAAGAGGAACTGCTCAGGTTTGTCGAGGTGGCTTATGACATGCTGCGGCCTGAGGGGCGATTCGTCGGCTTCAATGACAATGTTCAGTGCGTTCCCAAGGGAACCCTTTCCCTGGCCCAATACGGATTGGAAAAAGTGTGCGTCGATGACCCCCAAGAAGGCGATGTCGTTTTGTACAAATTGACCAATGAAGATGGAACGCAGTTTGAGTTTAAAAATTACTTTCTCAAACCAGAGACCTATCAATGGGCCTTTCAAAAAGCGGGATTTGCCGATTTTCAATGGGTCGGTCCTTATTTGCATCCGTCTCAGCAGCACAATCCATTTTGGGATGCCTTTATGGCGCATCCCCCAGTCATTGGCTTTAGCGCGGCGAAACCGTGAACACCAGCGAGGAGTACGAATCTTATGAACGCGAGATGCGCATTTTTGCTAGCCCTCGTCTGTACTATGAGCGCGTTCGCAGAAGAGGAGGCGGACGAACAGAAGATATACGAAGTAGAAGAGATCACGGTGACCGGCTCCCGCATCAAAAGCGCGGAGACGCTGGCGCCAGCGCCGATTGTCGTCCTGTCAGCCGAGGAAATTAGGGCGCAGGGCTTGGCTTCTCTTGGGGATGTGTTGCAAACGCTCACCGTGCAGTCCAATGCGATCAATACCCAAGCCAACAACGGCGGCGACGGCTCTACCCGCGTCAGTCTGCGCGGCCTCGGTTCCAATCGCACCTTAGTGTTGGTCAATGGCCGTCGCTTCGTGCCGGGTGGGACGGGCGCGAATTCGTCCGTTGACCTAAACGCTATTCCCGCCGCCGTCATCGAGCGCATTGAGGTGCTCAAAGACGGGGCCTCGGCTGTCTATGGGTCAGACGCCATCGGCGGCGTGGTCAACATCATTACCAAGACCGCGATAGAGGGGATAAAGATCGACTATTACGCGGGGACTTCGGGCGCGGGCGACGGCGAAGTTATGGACCTCAGCGTAACCACTGGCCTACAAAGCGAAAAAGGCCACATCGCCTTTTCGGCTGGCTATCACAACCAGTGGCCGGTTTGGACCGGCGACCGGAGTTTTAGCGAGTCGGACAAGGCCTACGACTGGGAATTGAACGACGGATCCTATAACAACAACGGCAGCTCGGCCACCCCAGAAGGCCACATCATCGACCGCTCGGGTGACGAGGGGAACGAAGCTTGGCAGGCGGTCGTGGCAGCGGCCGGCGACGAGGCCGGGGATTACCACCGCGATCCGAATATTGGCTGGCGTCCTTTCAATTGGGCGGGGATTTCCTCCGATGGGAGCGGTGACACGTACAACTACCAGCCGGAGAACTACCTCTACACCCCGCAGACGCGCTACAGCTCCTTTCTCAGCGGTTCCCATACCGTTGCCGAGGATGCGAAGGCGTATTTCGAGGTGGTGTACACCAACCGCCAGTCCGACCAGAAACTAGCGCCAACGCCGCTGTTTATCATCAGCGACGGGATCGTGGTGTCGGCCACCAATCGGTACAACGAATTCGGCCGCGATTTTATCGATGTCCGCCGGCGCTTTGTCGAGGCGGGGAATCGCAACTTTCTCCAGGATATCGATACCTACCGCATGGTGTTGGGGTTGGACCATCGGCTCGGGAGCTTTGACGCAGACTTGTCCTTCTCTTACGGCCGCAGCGAGGGCACCAATGTCAACGAGGGACGGTTCATCCTCAGTCACGTAAAAAACGCTCTCGGGCCGGACGAGGATTGCACTGGCGACTGCGTCCCGCTGGACCTCCTCCACGGTGCCGGTACTATCACCCAACCGATGGTAGATTACATCCAGTACACTGGCGTTGGCCGAGGCTATTCCCGGCAGCAGATCCTGCAGTGGAATCTGACCGGTGAGGTGGCGCGCCTGCCTGCCGGTCCGCTGGCAGTGGCGGCCGGTCTCTCGTCGCGCTGGGAGGCGGGGGCGTACCTCCCCGATCCCATGACCGCATCGGGAAATACCACTGGCAGCAAAGCGTTTCCCACGGAGGGCTCGTACTCGGTCAGGGCGCTGTACGCAGAAACCCAACTGCCGATCTACGAAGCAGGAGCTGTCAGCCTCGATGCAACGGCTGCCGGACGCGCCTTCGACTACGACACTTTCGGCGGGGGTTTCACCTATGAAGCCGGAAGCCGTCTCCAGCTTTCCGAGGGCCTAGCTTTCCGGGCCACCTCCTCCAACGCCTTTCGCGCCCCCAGCATCGCCGAGATGTTCCTCGGAGTCAGCGATGCCTTCCCCTTGGTCAGCGATCCCTGCAGCAGGGTGGACGAAGCGGGCAATGTTCGGGAGTTGACCGCTCAGCAGGAGCGGAATTGCGCCGCCCAGGGCATCCCGGACGACTTCGAGGACTCGCGAGCCCAGCTATTGGCAAAGGTGGGTGGCTCCACGGACCTCGATCCAGAAAAGGCCGCGATGATTACTGCCGGCGTGGTGTATCAGCCGGATTTCTTGGGGGGATTAGACCTGACCGTCGATTACTATACCACCAAGATCGAGGATGAGATCGGCACGTTGCCAGCCGGCCTCATCCTGAGCAACTGCTACTCGCAGGACGTGCCATCCGATTGCGATAAAATCGTGCGCGACCCGGACAACCACCTGATTAACCGCATTTTGGCGACCGTTACCAATATCGGGGAGACTGAAACTAGCGGCGTGGATTTCGGACTTAACTACATTGCAGATGCGCCCATTGGTGTTATCTCGGCGCAGTTCGAGAGCAACATGCTCGTTAAGTACGAGCAAACGCTGCCCTCAGCCAGCGGTTCTGAACTGGTCAAGGGGAAAGGCTACTACGACTTGGGCGTGTTTCCCAAGTGGCGTCACGCCGCTTCCGTTGGCTTGGCAAAGCAGCGTTTTTCCGTTGGGTTGACGTGGCGCTACGTTGGCGGGTTCGAGGAGTGCGAAGACGACGACTGCAAGGGCAAGTACCGCGAGGATGTAGAAGAAGTGCCCCCAAGTCGCAAGGTCGATCCGAACAGCGTCTTCAACGTGCGTGGGTCGTACGAACTGGGAACGGCTCTTGGGCTCTCCACACTGACTGTTGGCATCAACAATCTACTCGATCAGCCGCCGGCAGTGATCTTCAATGGGTTCCTCGGTACTTCTGATTCCAACACGTACGACTTTATGGGCCGCTACCTATACGTGCGCCTGTCCCATTCTCGGTAGGGCTGGGCCTTACCGAGACGAGGCCAGTAGGGGGCGGTTTCAAACCGCCCCCTACAATGCGTAACGTCAGTTAATAATCGTACGACAGTGAAATGTTCCAGCGGCGTCCCAGCCCGAGGAATACGCGAGCGCTTGCGGCGTCGTGGCCATCGCCGTCATCGGCATCGGACACGTAGCGTTCGTCGAGCAAATTGAAGACGTGCAGTCGCAGCTTCATATTGCTAAACGAAGCGCCGGGCAGCGTGTAACTCGCGTGTAGATCCACCAGATTGTAATCTGGGAGTTTCCACGACTGTTCGCGGTCGTCGGGATCGGTGCGGTTGGCGGGATCAAATTTGGCGTAGTGATCCATGAACCGCCGTACACCTAGCGAGGCGTAGAGGCCGCGCGTGGGAAATACCGCACCGCTCAGGCGCATGGTCTTTTGCGCTGCGTCGCCCACCTTTAGCCCTTTGGCATAGACTTGAAATTCGCCGATGGTCTCTGGGTCCTCTTCGGGTGAAAATGTCACATCGACATCGTTGAGCCATTCCCAATTGCCCAGCGACACCATGCCGCGCACCTCGAATTTGTCATGGGGACGCGCCTTCAGGTCTAGCTCTACGCCGGTATGCAGCGCGTCAATGCCGTTTAGCAAAAATCGGAAGCTCTGATCGAGTTCCTCGCTGTAAATGCTCTTGGGCCACGAGCGGTCTATCCATTTGGTGTAATAGAAGTTTGCGTTGCCGGTAAACATGCCGCGTTTGAAATAACCAGCACCCAGTTCAAAAGAAGCGACTTTTTCATTGAACGTGGGATCGTACAGACTGTTGTCGTAGTGGTAAACCGAGTCGAATTTGGGCGCGGTAGAAAGCCAGCCCATGTTGGCATACACATTGACTGTGGGCGTGGCGTTGTAGTTGCCGCCCACTTTCATGGTGTAGCCGGGGAAGTTCTCCCAGGCTGTCTGGTCCCAGTCGCCATCGACCTTGGCGCGGAAATAGTCGATGCGCTTATAACCCGTCATCGATCCCGAGGTGCTCAAAAAGGCCGTGAATTTGTCAAACTGTCCTTCGAGCTGTGCAAAGCCGCCACCCCAGCGCGTAAGCCCGTCGTTGTGGTAGGCGACTCGGTCGCCGAGCCGCTTGACAGAGGTGGTGGCATTGTTGTCCCATTCAAAGACGTAGTAATCGGCCCCGAGCAAATTGCGCACCTCGCGCCAGTGCTCCCCTTTGTAATAGCGCAAATCCGTGCCAAAGGTCAGCTTGTAGATGTCGCTCAAATGGTATTCGGCCGTGCCCAAATACCCATACCAAAAGTGTTGATTGACCGAGTTGCGGATAATAGTCTGTGCTGCAATTTCGTCGGCACCTACTTCGCCGGCATCCACCAAATCGGAGTTGGCTTCTGAGGCTGGTTGGGTATTCAACTCATCAGCAACGCGTTGCCAGTTGATACTGCCATCGGCTAGCGCGCCCGGACTGGCACCCAAACGCCCGGTGCCGCCGCCTTTCCCGCGCGAGAAATATAACACATTGGACAACATAAATTGCGCGCTGGGGGTCCAATACCAATTCAAATTGGCCTGGGGTTTGTGGTAAAAATTTTCGCGCTCCATGATGATTGCGCTGTCGCGGGCATCGTGGACACTGCCGTTGTAATACTCTTGATAGGACGAAAAGGGCGAGCGTCCCCAGTTGGGATTGTAATTGACGCCGTAGTTTCTTGCGTCTGCAACGTCAATACCTAGTGAGCGGGCGTAATCGGCATCAAAGGTTGCAATGGATTGCTTGTAGAGACGGTGCCCGTGGCGCTGCGGTGCGCCGGTGACGAACAGATCGATTTTGTGCGTGTCGGATGCCAAAAAGCTCAACGCACCAAAGTAGGCCCACGCCGAGGACCACGCCTGAGCGGGCAGACCCTCGCTGCTCTTGCGCGTCATGCCCACGGTGAAAGCCGTTTTTTTGTCGATCAAACCCGAGGAAAAATTGAGCGTAGTTTTGTAAAAGGCGTTATTCCCAGCCTCCTGTTTGAGTTTGAAGCCGCGCCGTTGACTGGCGATATCGGTGATGATGTTCATCGTGCCACCCACCGAGGCAATCGCCAGATTGGAAGCCCCCAATCCGCGCTGGACTTGGATCGACGACGTGACGTCGCTCAGCCCATCCCAGTTGGACCAATAGACCCAGCCGTTTTCCATGTCGTTGACGGGTACGCCGTTGATCATAACGGCGACGTTGCGCTGGTCAAAGCCGCGCACATTGATGCGAGAGTCGCCGGCTCCCCCGCCTTGCGCGGTCGCGTACACGCCCGGCGTATCATTTAAAATCAACGGCAAATCGCGCGAGCCGAGTTTGCGCTGCATGTCGGCTTTGGGCACATCGGAGAAGGCAACGGGGGTTTCGCGCATTTTAGCCCGATCGGCGACGATGATGATTTCTTTGCCGCGAAATATCTCGGGCATGAGTTCGACAAACAACTCGACCGCATCCGCTTCTACGACAACGGGGCTGCGGTGTTCTTTGTAGCCGATAAAACTTACGACGAGCGTGTGGCTGCCGGCACCGACATTGGCGATGGCAAATTGTCCGTCGAGGTCTGTAGTAGCTCCGCGCTCGACGCCTTCTATATATATGTTGGCACCCGGCAGTGATTCGCCGGTCTCGGCATCGCGCACTGTGCCTTTTAGCTCGGCGGCAGACAGAGCTGAATGGGCGAGGAACAGCAAGGAGAAAAGCATGACCATTGGCTTCATGGGACACCTCCGTGGGGGAATTGGGGACGCAGCAGTGTCGCTATATTTATATCATTTTTATATAAAATTTAATTAAAACATGTTTAATCTAATGAATCGCTGATGCTCCGTCAAGCTCCATCGCCGTTTGGGGGTAGAGATACTGCCCAGCGACAGCATGTGTCGAGCGCTCACATCGCGTAGCGCCGCATGCTCGTTCCTTGATTGACTCTCGATTAGGCTCTTTATTTGGGCTATTAGAAATCATGATGGAGAGAAAGCCGATGAACTGGCGAGAATACATTATCGTTGATCCCGAAATATGCCATGGGAGAGCCTGCTTCAAGGGTACCCGAGTGTTGGTGTCCACGATCCTCGACAACCTCGCGGCTGGATTGGATTCAGAGGAAATCACAACAAGCTATCCGTCGATTACCCATGAGTCCGTTCAAGCGGCAGTGGGCTATGCTGCGGAGTTGGCCAAGGAACGGGTAGTGTCGTTGTCCGGATAGCATCTGCTTAAAGAAGGTGCCGCTAGGTTATTCTCGGGATAGAAGGACAAATACTGCATTTTGGCAGTTCCAAGGAGAACAATGGCCGAAACACTGAAGCGGCTCGATCAGAGTCGCCTAAACGTAATCTCAAAGTATAGAGCTAATCCTCTCGCTTGGAGGGGGCAGTTCACACCACAGTTGGTCGATTACCTGCTTGAATCCTTTTCAGACCCTGGGGATCTGGTCGTTGATCCGTTCTCAGGGAGTGGGACAGTGCTGTTCGAGTCCGCGTCCCATGACATGCCATGTTTTGGTAATGAGTTGAACCCTGCGGCGTATCTCATGTCGAAGTTTTTCCACTTGGTGAACTTCGAACGCTCGGTAAGAGAGGCTATTATAGAGCAGCTCAGGGAATCCCTCAGCGGACTCGTGGGCAGGTACGATGATCTGCCGCTGATGAGCCAGGCAGACGAACATCGAGAGAAGTACTCCAATCTGCTTGCGCTTGCCAAGGAACTACTCGCAGCTACATCATACGATTCCATGGTCCTTTGTCTTGCGGCTAACGTTCTGTTCAAGGCAGAGTCTAGTCGAATCAATGACCTAGGGCAGGCTGTTTGGCGGTCGTACGACTACATAGCCACCTTTGCAGGAGAACTGCCGTATACTACAAGTCCTGTTGATGCACAACTTGGAGACGCGCGAGCCATGCATCAGGCTCTCGACAGAAAGGCGGGGTTGGTTATCACCAGTCCGCCCTACATCAATGTTTTCAACTACCACCAGAATCACCGAGCGATAGTTGAACTCTTGGGTTGGGATCTGTTGCGTGTCGCACGGAGCGAAATTGGGTCGAATCGCAGGAATAGAGGGAACCGGTTTCGAACCGTAATTCAGTATTGCCTCGACATGAGTCAGTTTCTGAACGCTATGGCTATGGCTATCCGGCAAGAGGGCATCCTCGTACTGATTGTCGGAAGAGAATCGAACGTCAGAGGAGTGCCGTTCTACAACGGAAGGATAATCCGTGACCTCCTCCAATTGCATCCATGCTTCACCCGTCTTGGGCATTATGAGCGTCACTTCATAAACAGATTCGGTCTTAAGATCCATGAAGACATTCTCGTCACGAAACGAGATGATGTGTCGCCACAACTATTTCCCGAAGAAAAGGTGCGGAGAGTCGCAAGTAAGCACTTGAAGTATGCCAGAAAGACGGCCTCTGATAAGGTCAATCGCGACCTAGAGTCGGCTATACAGGATGTTTTAAGCCTCCCATGCTCGGATTGGTACACTACAATGGAGAATCCTATTGAACTTACGATACCCGCATAGGGATAAGCTCAATGCTGCACTGCGCAATCCCAAGTGCAGTGCTGACTTCGATCTCTTACAAGAGGCCATGATTGCATATGATGAATGGATTGCGGCGACGAGTTCCCTGACTACTGCTGGTCGAGAGCGTGTTGGGCAGATGGTGTCGCTCCTCAACGAGTACAAGGATTTCCTTGAGGTGGACCTGATCGCAGATAGAGGTTCTCCCTTCATTAGACGTCAGAAGGGACAGCTCAAGTTGGATAACTCTGTCCTAGAGGAGTTCGCCATACAACTGATCCATCCAAAGATCATCAGTGGCTTACCAAACTTCGAACTCTCAATCGGTCCCAACACCGCGTTCATGTCTCTGTCGTTCATGCCGGCGAGCATTGAGAGCTTGTCTGGTCCCCCAGCCATAGTCCTGAAGCGCAAGGATCAGGACTTCGCTCTTGGGAAGGTGATCCACTATCAGTTCTCACCAGACGAGGGCTTCAATCCTTCGGAAACCTCATCAGGTTCGTTCTGTCTTGCCGTCTTTGCCGCTGAGATCAAGGTGAACTATGACAAGACCATGTTCCAAGAGTGCGCTGGCACTGCAGCTCGGCTGAAGCAGGGCTGTCCTATCGCCAAGTACTACGCATTGGTAGAATATCTTGACATGACACCAGAGGACTGTCGTTTGACGGAGATCGATAATGTCTTCCTGCTTCGGCGAGCAAAGCGACTCCCGGCTGGAAAACGCGACGACGCCAGCGAAGTGCGCTCTGCTCATAAGGACAACCCTATACAAGCTGATGTTATCTGGAGCTTTGTAGAAGAGATACAGGCTTTTGTGCAAGCAGTCTGGTACGATCCAGATGCCGCACTCAAGAGAGGTTCGTTCGTGTGATCATGAAAAAAGTGAGCGAGGGGTGATGCAGCTCGGCGCGGCATGTGCCGAGTGCCACACCGCGTAGTGCCTCAAGCTCGTTTCTTGACCGATTCCTAGACAAGGCCTTTTATTTTTGTGCTATCCGCTCGGGTTGACCAGTTGTCGCCCGACTTCTACGACGCCGCTACCGCGAGGGTTTTACCCCTAAGAGAGATAGTATGAGCAAACAGACGATCCACAGTCAGGACATCGAAATCGCCACAGTTTTCAAGGATTTTTATGTGGTGCCCGACTACCAGCGCGAATATGTCTGGGAAACGGAACAGGTTGAGCAACTCCTCGGCGATATCAATGACGAACGAACCGGCAACGACCTAGCAAATGCTCCCGAATATTTTATCGGAAGCATAGTCGTCTGTCCCAGAGACGACGAAGTTTTGGAGTTGATTGACGGGCAGCAACGCATGACGACGCTATTTCTTATCCTTTGCGCCATTCGTGACAGGATCAAGAAGCTTGAGGGAAAAGAACCCGAAGGGTTCGACTCTATGGTCGCATACTCATCGTTCGATCTCTCCGGTAGGAGTCGCTTTCGCTACAGGCTTGACCTCCAGTACGAGGACAGCGGCGAAATTATCAAGCATATCGCCAAAGGTACCCTTGATGAGGCCGATGGCTCTGGCACACGCTCGATCGAGAACATCCTCAACGCTTATAAAGTAGTACTTAATTTCCTGAATCAAGAATTCAAAGATGAAGCTAAAGATTTGCGAGCCTTTCACGGCTACCTTTTCAACAAGGTGAAACTGATTCGCATCCAGACCGAAGACGTGGCAAAAGCACTCAAAATTTTTGAGACCATCAATGACCGGGGTGTCAGTCTGGACTCGATGGATCTGCTGAAAAACCTCCTCTTCATGAAAGCTCGTCGAACCGATTTCGATAAGCTAAAAGACCAATGGAAGGAATTGAAGGACACAATTTACGGGATGAGAGAAAAGCCCCTACGGTTCCTGCGATACTTCGTTCTCAGCCGTTATAACGTCGAAGAGATATTGCGTGAAGATGAGATCTATGTATGGTTTTCTAAGAACGAAGGGCAGTGTGGCTATACTGCTGATCCAGTCGCGTTCACCAACAAACTCTTGGACGCCGCGAAGGATTACAAAAGACTCTGGAAAGATGCTTGTGATTCAAACGGAGCTAAGAACCCTTATCTTGAAAGCATAGGCTCACTCGCCGGAGGGGCCACTCGCCAGCATCTAATCCTACTGCTCGCTGGTCGGCACCTTTCCCCGAATCTCTTCGACCGTCTCACTCGTCATGTAGAGGAAATACTTTTCGTTTACCTAATCACCCGCGAGCCAGCTCGCAACTGGGAACGGGATTTCGCACGCTGGGCGAAAGAGTTGCGGAAAGTTACCGATGACGACGAGGCGGGTCTTGAGAGTTTCATCAACTACAGCTTCGCCCGAGCTAAAGCCAATTTTGCAGAGCGCTTCGATGACGCGTTCCGGCGTTTATCTTATTATGGGGTGCAGAGATACCGGTTGCGCTACATCCTAGCAAAACTCACGCAATACATTGACGAACAGGCATGGGACAGTCCCACCTATCGCCAGTTGAACCGCTATACGAACAAAACCGTCCACATTGAGCACATACTGTCTGAGACACCCACTGCGGAGTTACGTGACGCGTTCGATAAATCGGACGAGTATGAGGATTACGTCGTCAGGCTCGGCAATCTCACGCTGCTGGAGGATACAATCAACAGTTCAATCCGCAATGACAGCTACACTGAGAAGATGCCTGGATACAAGCAATCCTCCTTCCTGCTCACGAAGTCTCTCGCTGAGAAGCCTCACGTTGGGTCAGACACACGGCTAAACCGTGCTGTGGCTGATCTGATCCAGTTTGAGTGCTGGAATTCGCAAATGATCCAGAAGCGCCAAGATATGTTGACCGCGTTAGCGCGAAAGGTATGGGGCATGTCCACGACTTCTAAGGACGGAGTGGGATGAATATGCCTACGGTGCAACTCTCAGTCGCTACCAGTACCATCCTCGCCCACAATCCAAGTGGTCAATTCGCAGCAAAGTAGAACTGCGAATCCTCTACGACCACACCCACTAATCCCCTCAAAACCGCAACGCAAACACCGTCCGCACCCCCGGTTCCGAGCGGGCAGAGATAGATCCCCGGTGGAGCCGCATGATCTGGCGGCACAGGCTCAGCCCAATGCCAGAGCCGTCCGGCTTGGTCGTGAAAAAGGGAATGAAGACCTTGCCGAGCGCCTCTTCGACGATGCCCGGCCCATTGTCCGCGACCTCGACGACGACCTTGTCGTGCGCCAGATGAGCGGTCAAGTCAACGCGGGCCCCGGCGCGGCCGGCTGTGGCTTCGCGGGCATTGCGCAGTAGGTTGATGAGGATCTGCTCGACTTGTTCGGGATCGGCGGTCAATTCGAGGCTTGGGGGATTGACCTCGGTGTGCAACTCGACTGCGGACTCGGCGAATTGGGGCCGCATTAGCTGCTCTACCCGGGCGAACAGACCGGCCACTGGGACGATCTCAAAGGACGGTGCTGGTACGCGGGTGAGGTCGCGGTAGGCTTCGACAAAGTGCAGCAGGCCCTCGCTGCGGCGCTGGATGGTGCCTACCGCAGTGCGGATGTCTTCGGTGCTCTCCGCATTGAGGGCGTCGTCTTTTAGCATTCCGTCCGCAGTGGCGGCCAGCGAAGCAATGGGGGTAATGGAATTCATGATCTCGTGGGTGAGTACGCGGATCAGGTTTTGCCAAGCCTCCATTTCCTTTTCGTCGAGGTCGGGACCAATGTCGTGGAGAGCCACTAGAGTGTGCTTGCGGTCGCCGATCTGGAATACCGATGCGTGTAGGGCGAGTCGGATCTCTTCCAAACTCACTAGGTCGCGGCCTTGGGGACCGAGGTTTTGCAGGGAGGTGGTTAGGATGGGATTGACGCGGTTGAGATCGGCGATGTGGCCCAAGCGGGGCACCCCCAACAGGCGCTTGGCCGCGTTGTTGATCAGCGACACCGCGCCAGCGTTGTCGAAGACGATCAAGCCGACGCCAATGTGCTGCACCACGGTTTGCAGATAGCGGGCCTGTTCCTCCTTTTCGGCCCGCGCTTGGCGAAAGGCGTCGAGGACTTCGTTGAACGCGGTCTTGAGTTCGTCGAAAGAGGAGCCGAGGCCACCGGTGACAAAGGTCTGCGAGAAATCGGCGTAGCGGATGGCGTTCAAAAAGCGCGTCAGGTCGCGGTTGGCGCGCTCGACGAAGTGGACGAGGGCGTAGAGTTGGTACAGCAGGACGAAGCCGACGACGATGGGGACGGCTAGAGGATAGGTTCCGTTTGCTATGATGTAGAACAGCAGCCACAAGGTGGCACCGAGGAAGACGACGCGCAGCACGATCCGCGTGCGGAAGGCGCGTGCTCCTTGTATTAGGCGATGTAGAACGCCATCAGAGGCCATATTTTTATGCGGCGATAGAGGGCCGTGCGGGATTTTCGAGAGTGGGTCTCCCTATTTCACTCTGCTACCCGGATGTCGCGCCAACTCTTAGCTTCCACGAACAGCGAAAGATGGCCGATATTGTCTGTGACGACAGTTGCTCCGACTTCCCGAGCCTGAGCTGCAAGAATCACATCACAATCCAGTTCTTTGGGATCGGCAGTTGGGCGACCGCGTTGTCTTGCCTCGGCCCATAGCTGGGCGGCGCGCAGCATAACGGCAGTGGTAATAGGCAAGTACGGCAGGGCCTGTTTGAGTTGGTCGAGGCGACCAATGCCCACCTTACGTTGGGCACGAATTAACTCCCGGCGTACTTCGTAGTCAGAAATTTCGGGAATCATAACCGTCGTCTCAGTTGTCAACAGTTGGTCAAACCACTGAGCGAACGCGGGATTCCGCCGTGGGTGAGACACTTGTCCTAGGACGCCGGCATCGAACAAGAGTACGTCAGGCACTAAATAGCTTTCTATGACCAGAGCGGTTGGCCTCCAAATTTTGCTTGAGGCCGGGCCACGTTGCCTCGTCATAGCCGGATTCGTCGGCCAACCAAGCAGACAATAGCTGTCGCGCCTTGGTCTTGCCCTGATGCTGGGTCTTGTCGTTTGTGCGTGCTGTTGGTCTTGCTACGGGTTCAGTCTGTAGATCGGTCATAATTCCTCCTGTGATCTCTTCCCACTCGCCATAATAATTGAACGTACTCTGCAATACTTCAATCTGTCAAAGGGTATTCTTGGGACGCGATGACCCGGGAAGCTCCGCGTGCGGAAGGCGCGGGCTCCTTGCGCCAAGCGATGCAGAACGCCCTTAAAGTCCATATTTCTCCATGCGGCGGTAGAGGGCCGTGCGGGTCAAGCCGAGTTCGCGTGCGGTTTGGCTGACGTTGCCTTGGTGCTTGCGCAGCACTCGGGCGATGACCTCGCGCTCGACGTCTTCGAGATTGTAGCTGTCGAAGGCGACGGACTCCTCAGGCGACGGGGCCGCGGTCAAGGGGAAATCGTCTGCGGTTAGTCGGTCTCCTTCGCTCATAATGACGGCGCGCTCCACTGCGTGCTGCAATTCCCGCACATTGCCCGGCCAAGCGTACGCGCGCAAGTGGGCGAGTGCTTCGGCGGTCAGACCGGTCAACGCCTTGCGGTACTTGGTCCGGTATAGGTCGAGGAAGTGACGGGCCAACAGCGCGATGTCCTCGAGGCGCTCGCGCAGGGGGGGCAGGGGGATTTCCACGGTGTTGATGCGGTAGAGCAGGTCTTGGCGGAAGGTGCCGGCGGTGGCCATTTCGTGGATGGGCTGGTTGGTGGCGCATATAAGGCGCACATCTACGGACACGGGCTGGTTGGCACCGACGCGGACGACCTGCTGGTTTTGCAGGGCCGCGAGCAGCTTGACCTGTAAGGACAGGGGCAGGTTGCCGATCTCGTCGAGGAACAGGGTGCCCCCGGAGGCGATTTCAAAGCGGCCGGCGCGGTCGCTGCGGGCGTCGGTGAAGGCTCCCTTGACGTGGCCGAATAGTTCGCTCTCGAACAGGGTCTCACTCAGGGAGCCCATATCGACGGAGATGAAAACCTCGTCGGCGCGCGCCGAGCGGCGGTGAATCTCGCGCGCGACTAGTTCCTTGCCCGTGCCGTTCTCGCCGAGGATGAGGACGCTGGCGTCGGTGGCGGCCACCTTGGCCATCGTCTGAAAGACTTCCTGTAAGACCGGGGCCTCGCCGATGAGGTCGCCAAAGGGCTGGTCGAGGTCTGCGGACAGCCGCTGCTGGCGCGAGCGGAGGTGGTGGGTTTCCCGGCGCGAGCGGTGCAATTCCACGGCCGCGGACACAGTGGCGAGCAACTTCTCATTCTGCCAGGGTTTGAGCACAAAATCGACGGCCCCCTCCTTAACGGCGCGCACGGCCATCTCGACGTCGCCGTATGCGGTGATCAGCAAGACGACGGCGGCTGGGTCTAAGTCGCGGATTTGCTCAAGCCAGTAGAAGCCCTCCCGGCCGCTGGTTGCCTCCTGCGTGAAGTTCATGTCGAGGAGGACGACGGCCGGCGACTCCTGTTTGAGGGCACTCGGAATGGCCTGGGGGTCAGTCTCGGTGCGGACTTGGTAGCCCTGCTGCTTGAGGAGCAAGCGGGCGGCGACGAGCACGTCTTGATTGTCGTCCACGACGAGGATGCGAGCGGCTTCAGCAGACATGGGATCTGCTCCTTGGTGTATCGTCAGCGGACGGTGGCGTAGGGACTGGGCAAGGGGTCAATTGGGCTCATCTTTTTTCTTTATCGGTGATGGCGAATCAAATGGATCCAATGTTTCCACACCAAGTTGGGCAAAATCGTCGATGTTACGGGTCACGACGATCAGTCGGTGAACCACGGCGGTCGCCGCGATCAAGGCATCTTCCATTAAGGTGTCCGATTGCCGGTGCTTGAGTCGGGCCCACACGCGAAAGGCAGCCGCGTCCACCGACAACAGGTTGTAGGAGGCGAGCACCCGGCCGAGCCAAACCTCCAGTTCGGCCGCCTTGGCGGGATCCTGCTCACGGGTAATCTCAATGCCGGCTTGGATTTCGCCTACAGTCACCGCAGAAAGGAAAAGCTGTTCGCTGGCTACGCCCGCTAGCCAAGTCAGGACACTTGGATGAGGCTTGGGGCGGCGCAGTTCTGAAACGACATTGGTATCGAGAAGATACATCCTACTACTCGAGGTTTAGCGACTTGCGGTGACGTCGTTGCGCTCGCGGCGGCGTCAGGGCATCGGTCCGCGCTTCGGGTGCGAGTAGCAGTTCCTTGAGGTCGGGCTTGGTCATCTGCTCTAGTCGCCGCCATTGATCAATGGGGACCAAAACAGCCGCCTCCACTCCTCGTTTGGTCACGATTTGCGGCCCTTCGGCAAGGCTTGTTTCGAGGAGTTCGCTGAACCGCGCCTTCGCGTCTTGGACCTGCCATGTTTTGCTCATATATCCTCCCAATGTTTGTGGTCTGTTCTGACTAGACTTATAACCAGTCCGCACCCTAAAGTCAAACTCGACATCGCCGTATGCGGTGATCAGCAAAACGACAGCGGTCGGGTCTAGGTCGCCGATTTGCTGGAGCCAGTAGAAGCCCTCCCGGCCGCTGGTTGCCTCCTGCGTGAAGTTCATGTCGAGGAGGACGACGGCCGGCGACTCCTGTTTGAGGGCACTCGGAATGGCCTGGGGGTCAGTCTCGGTGCGGACTTGGTAGCCCTGCTGCTTGAGGAGCAAGCGGGCGGCGACGAGCACGTCTTGATTGTCGTCCACGACGAG
>VXML01000049.1 GCA_009841115.1 Gemmatimonadota bacterium
CGTGCATGCAGATTCGCTCGGAGTCGATCCGCTGCAGGAAATTCAGGATCGCCCGCGAAGGTATTCCCTCGCTTTCAGGTGAGGGTACCGTTGTAAACACTTTTTCACTTCCCATAGCTGCTCCTTGAGCTTTGGCGCTTGCGATACGCGGCAGGCAAAGTCATAGAGGAAGCTGATTATAACTGATCATGTACTTCCGGCTCTACGTCTGGCACCTTTGCCAAAACAGCTTCAAACTTCTGGCGACTACCTCGCTTAGCACGCTCTTCGAGATACTCAACCGTCATCAGCGCCGATACCTTCTCCGTCACTGCCAAGGTGATGAACTGATTCATTGAGACCCCTTCCCCTTCTGCCATCTGCTTGACTCGCTTATGTAGTGAGTCAGGCAATCGAACGCTCAGCGTACTCATGGTAAGACTCCTATCTTTTCCAGAAATTCTTTGGACGTTACGACCTCAATACCAAACGTCTCCGCACCTCGAAAGTCCCGTTTGTTATAGGTCACGATATACTTACAACCCGCATTGACGGCCAACTCCAGAACCATATCATCCTGCGGATCCGGCAGGTATGGCCGCCAGAGGAAATATATTTCATGCAAATTGGCCATCGAACACAGATAATCAAGAACATCTGCAATATCGTCCTGGGCAACATGTAAACTGCGTCTCTGGCGTCGAAGTATCTCTTCGTATTGAAAGACGAGCGACACCGAGAGATTGATCTTAAATGGACCCTTGCCAATCAAAGAGATCAGCTTAAAGGAAGCACCTCGTTTAGAGCGAAGCGCTGTGACCAAGATATTGGTATCCAAAACAACTTGATCTAATCTCATCTTGGTATTGTATATAATACCAACAATCTTGGCAATAGGATCCGCGCCCGGCTCACTCCCCCGTGCGTGGGTGCAACAGGCTTATATTAGGGTGCTCAGGGCAGGTTGATATCAGGACGGAAACATAGGAGTCGCTCTTGAAGACAGGTGGTCTGGACATTCGATGCGTGCGCGGGCTGCTGCCGGCTGTGCTACTACTTGGACTGCTGTCGGGATGCGATCAGGTCGGCGATCCGGTGAAGCCCGACGTGATTACCATAGAGGCCAAACTCGACGACCTCTTCGCGCCTCCGACCGCGGCCGAGGTGGAGGCCATCCGCGCCGACTGGGCCCGGCGCGACATTTCCGCGGCCGAGGTGACCATCGAACTCACCGAGTCGTATCCGCTACGCGAGACCCCGGCCACTCTGCGCATCGTGTCCCACAGGGTGGGGGAGATACTCCACTACGGAGCGATCCTCGCCCCCGACTCCGCGGCTCCGGGCAGCTTGCCCATCTTGATGTACCTGCACGGGGGCGACAGCGGCGTTGAGGTGGATGAAATCGGCATCGTGCTCTTCGCCTTGGGCGAACTGCGCGACAATTTCGTCTATGTGATCCCGTCCTTTCGCAGCGAACCGCTTGAGTACGAAGATCGGGAGTGGGTCTCGACAGGCCCCGGCGGTCACTGGGACTACGACGTAGATGACGCCTTGGCGCTCCTCAACGTTGCATTGGAGTTGACGCCGCAGGCGAAGATAGAAAACCTGAGCTTCGTCGGCGGCAGCCGAGGAGCAGGCGTCGCCTTGCTGGCTGGGATCCGCGACGAGCGCATCGAGAACATCGTGGCCTTCTTCGGCCCCACCGACTTCTTCGACGACTGGGTCCGGGAGATTGCGCGGGAAGCGACCATGGGCTCTCCACGCGACCTGACCGGGGTCGCCCACATCGATACCACCTTCATCCAGCCCTACATGAGAGATGAAATCGACCTCGCAGAAGTTCGCCTCGAACTGGTGCGCCGCTCCTCGGTCCTGTTCGCCGAGGACCTGCCCGCAGTCCAGCTCCACCACGGCGACGCTGACGAAACCGTCGTCGTCAGCCAAGCTCATTCCCTGATCCGGGCCATGGAAGCGCTGGGACGCGAGCCCCCCGAATTCGAGGCGTTCATCTACGAGGGAGGCGGACACGAGTTCTTCTCGCTGAGAGGTGCCATCCCGCGCGCGGTGGATTTCCTGCGGCGGACTCTGGGAGGAGAACTGGCGCTAGTTGCGACTACGGCGTCTCGGTAATGGAATTAGTGCACGAGCGCCGAAGACCGAGGCCGGTGCTAAATTGTTCTGCTTGCTTCGGTTCACATATCAACCATGCCTTTGCCAAGAAGACACAGAAAACTCCAAGATCGGACCTTCATCTGGCAGAACAGAGAAAACGAGATTACTTCAGGAGGAAGAACCCATGAGCGACTTGAAAAAGTACGTCGTAAGACGCAAAGCAAGAGATCCCGAATTTGCCGAGAATTACGAAGCCGGTTACTTGGAATTCAAGATCGGTGTTCTTCTCAGACAGGCTCGGGAAGAAGCTGGCCTGACCCAAGAAGAGGTGGCGCAAAGGCTAGATACCCAGAAATCTGCTATTTCAAGAATAGAAAATCATGCCGAGGATATTAGGCTATCAACGCTAGAAAAGTATGCAAGAGCGATCGGTAAGAGACTCCATCTTTCGGTGGGATAATTGCGATAGGAGCGCAAAAAATAAACCGACGCGCCTCACTTGGAATATCTACCTAGATAAAGTCCCCGACCTACCCTGCCAGAAGATACACTCTGACCTCAGATTGCGACGTAACTGTATAGCATCCTAACTCTCACTCCTCTATAGCTTTCCTACTCATAGCGCAGCGCATTGACGGGATTCTTCCGTGCGGCGCGGACGCCTATGTACGCCACCGTGCCCAGTGCAATCGCAAAAGCGATCGTCCCGCAGAGAAGGTACGTCGTCAGCCCCAACCCAAACTGATAGGCGTATCGCGACAGCCATTGGCCTACCAAGAAGTGAGCCAGCGGAAACGCCAGCAGGCAGGCCAAGGCAACCATTTTCGCCAAGTCGCGCGACAAGAGCGCAAGGATCTCTGCCACCGTAGCGCCGAGTACTTTGCGGACGCCGTCTGCTTAATGCCCTAGTCCGCCGCTTACGACGCTTCCGGCACCCTCTCAATGTTCTCGCTCACAATCCTGCCGTCGAACAAGTGAATAACTCGGTGCGCAAAGTCGGCGTAGGCCGGCGAGTGCGTTACCATCACCACGGTCGTGCCGTTGCGGTTCATCTCGGTGAGCATCTCCATAACCTCGTCGCCGTGGCGCGAGTCGAGGTTGCCGGTCGGCTCATCCGCCAGCACCAGCTTCGGCTCCGCGACCAAGGCCCGCGCCACGGCCACGCGCTGCTGCTGGCCGCCGGAAAGCTGGAGCGGAAAGTGCTTCTCGCGGTGGGTGATCTGCATGTGATCGAGGATCGACCGCACGCGCTGCTTGCGCTCTGTAGCCGGCATACCCATATAGAGCAGAGGCAACTCGACGTTCTCGTGCACCGTCAATTCGTTGATCAGGTTGAACGACTGAAAGACAAAGCCGATCGTCCCCTTGCGCAGATTCGCCCGCAGGCGCTCCGAGTAGGTCGCTACCTCCTCGTCCAGCAGCCAGTACTCCCCCTCGGTCGGGTTGTCGAGCAAGCCGAGCAAATTGAGCAGCGTTGACTTGCCGCAGCCCGACGGCCCCATGATGGCGGCAAATTCGCCTTCGGCGATTTCGAGATTCACGTTGTCCAAGGCGGTCGTCTCCACCTCCTCGGTCGTGTACAGCTTGCGCAGCCCGACGGTGCGGATCAGAGGCGCGCGGCCGTTTTCAGCATTCGCTGTCTGCTCAGTCATGATTTTCGCTCCTTGTTTAGGGCGTTGCTAGCGCAACACCAACACGTCCATGTCTTCGCCAAAGGTCTCGTAGCTCGAAGTAATCACCTGCTCTCCCGGCTCAAGCCCCTCCAGCACTTCGTACACCCGGGGATTCTGGCGGCCCAGTGCGATAGAGCGCCGCGTGGCCCGGTCGCCGGAAGCGTCGAGCACATAGGCCCAGTGGCCCCCGGTCGCTTGGTAAAATCCGCCCCTCGCCACTTGCACTGCTTCATCTAGATCGCCCAACTCTAGGCGGATGTGCAGGGTCTGGCCGCGCCGGATGCCCTCGGGTGCTTCCCCCTCAAACACTAGATTGACCTCAAAGCGGCCTTCCCTTACCTCTGGATAGACCCTGCGGATCACCAAGCTGTACGATTCGTCGTCGCTGTCGAACTGGCCGCGCTGCCCTCGGCTCACGCGACCGATGTAGTGCTCATCAATGGCGGCGCGCACCTTGAAGCCATCGATCATGTCAATCTGGCCGAGGCGTCCGCCCGAGCTTTTGCTCTCGCCGACCTCCGCTTCCAGCGTGGTTAGCTGCCCAGGTACGGGAGCTCGCACCGTCAAGTTGTCGAGTCGACGACGAACGATTTCTAGGTTGCGTTCCATGCGCTCCACAGCCGAGACGAGCTGAACCACCTTGCTCGCCGCCAGCAGCGAGTCCTGGGTCTGGGTCTCCTGAGTCAAGGCCATGCGGCGGACGCTGTACTGGTACTCGTCGCGCAGCCGCTCGTATTCCTGTCGCGATAGGATGGCCGTCAAATCTTCCGCGGACAGGCTCTCATAGCGCTCGAAGTTGCGCTTGTTGATGGCTAGCTGGTACTCGATCTCCATCAGCGCTTTCCGCGAGCGCAGCAGGTCCTGCTCCATGGTCAGCCGGCCATTGCGCAACGCCTCCCGGCTGCGCTCCAACTCGGCTTCCTGTTGCAGGACGGTCAGTTCCAGATCGGGGTTGGCAAGGCTCAGCAGTGGATCGCCCTCAGCCACGGAGGCACCCTCTTCGACGAACACCTGCTCCACTTGGCCGCGTTCTAGGGCGTCGAGATACACAGTGTGCAGCGGCAGCACCGTGCCGCGCACGGGGATGTACTCCTGAAAAGGGCCGAATTCGACTGTTGAGATCGTCAGCCGGTCGCGATCGACATTCAGCTTGCGCACCCCTAAATCCGGTAGCAGGGAGTATCCGAATAGCCCTGCCAACAACAAAGCAGCCACACCTACCCCGATGCGCTTGGGCGTGAACCGAGGCTTCTCGATTTTGCGGTCCATGCCAGCGCCACCACCGAGCCGGGTGCTATCGAGGCTCGGCTCGGTGGTGCGCTCTTTGGAAACGACTTGGATATTTGTAGGCATAGCTATTTGACTCCTTCTCTCGTCGTAATTCGCAACTCACATCTCTAAAATAGCAAAATGTATGCCATATTTATAAATCATAAAAAAACAATTAGATATGTTGAAATGGTCTCCTAACAGGTCTAGTTTTATTGTCTGATGGTGATACACTTGGTGTCCGATGGCGTACACTTGGGAGAGGCTTCCCATTGGTGGGTATCGGGCCATTGCCTTGCAAGAACGACTTTAGGAACAACGTGGGATAGCTCAATTAGGTTCGCCGGGATGAGCTTACATCGTCTAGGCCGAGCTATGCTGGCAGGACCTCGATCCCTGCCGTCTTCGTCCATCCTTCGCCCCGTAACCCCATGGCGTGCTCCATGCCTTGGATTATATTGTCCTCAATAGAGCAATACGTCCAAGCCCCATAGCGGCCAATGCTGCTAACGCCAAAGTGCCCCAACTTGCTCATCTGCTTAGCGGTTTCTCGTTGCGACAAAGGGGTTATGTGGACGTACGCCGGTGCCATAACCACCGAATGCCAATCTACCAATTTGTGCCCTCTGACTATGCCGCACCCCTCCAATTCGATCAGTACCCGGTCTAGCGTCCTCCTCACTACCGACTCGTCAACGCGGGCTGCCATAGGCAGCCCTACCTCCACATAGAGGCTCATCTCGTCGGAAGCGAAAAGATTGTCGTAGAAACCCACCCTATAAAAAGAAAGATCGACTTGCGGGAAATACACCCAATGAATGCCTTCCCAGCCCTTGCGGTCGAAGCCCAAGTTGAAAACCAGGACCTTGCCGCAGGAATAAGCCTCCGGGTCGTAGTCCCAACCGCAGACATCGAGGAACCGGGGTAGCGGGATTGTGTTGACCAACCTGCCGTAGGACAACGTTCTCTTGTTGGTCACCACGGTTTTCTTGGATATATCGACCTCTAAAACCCGTTCGTTGACGCAGATATTCTCAGTGGGAATATCCCGGGCTAGGGCTTTCACGTACTCAAAGGCCCCGCCCGCAGGGTAGGTGAACTCAGCATTGTAACTGGCGTCCTCCCCATGGCTCCGAAAATTCTGGACGATCTCTTCCACACTAACATGGGGAAAGAATCTTCCCATCGCCTCGGGGTCCAAGCGGTCTAGGTCAATCGAATAGACCTTTTCATTGTAGGGGATCAGAAATTTTTCCGCGATCGAGTGCCCGTAATGGGCGATGAGCATGTCCTTGAAGGTATATACAGCGCGATTCTCGCGGAAAAACAGGTCGTACAGACACGCTAGGCAATCCGCTTTTTTGAATTGATGTATATTCTTTTGGAACGGATAATCCACCAATTGGCCGTCGTAGTGTATATAGCATCGCTTGGCCCCTCTGTACATGCGCTGCGGTTCCATGCGCGAAAAGAGGTATTGCTCGATTTCCTTCCTTTGAAAGTGAAAAAAATGGCCGGAGTAGTCCCAAGTATAGCCATTGCGCCGAATCGTTTTGCAGTATCCCCCTATTTCCGGCTCCCTCTCGATGATCACGTACGAATCATCGGGGAGCCAATTCGCCAGCGCCAGTCCAGTAATGCCTCCACCGATTATCACATATTCTCTATGCTCTGTATCGCGCATAACAGTATCCCCCCTATTAAAAGGATGCGTTAATCTCCGAGGCGATCTGACTAATGGCAGCGTTCTGACCCGGATCGGTCCTTGCTACCAGACGGTTCCAGTACGGCGGACAGGAAACGCTCCGCTGATCGCCATTGCTTCCACCCCTATCGCGCCCGGTATCGACGTAAACTACTGTGGCAAGAATCTCGTCTGTGTTATCGGCAAGCCCACCGCGCTTTTCCAGATCTTGGAGCAACTGGGATTTCACTCTGTATCCCAACATATCTATTTCGGGTTCTGTCTCTATCTCTTTGCCTAGATCCACTGTCTTTTGCCATGCGCGTCCCTGGCGGATCATCCCGACTATCTTGCGTTTGCGATTCAAGGTCTTGAGATACTTGCCTATGGAATTGACCGGGTCTATCATCCAGACAGTCTTGACGAGCGGGCTTTCCTCGGCGAGCCAGAGCCCCATATTCGCCCCCAGTCTGCAACCGACTATGGTCAAGCACGAACAATCGGTATGGCCGCATTCCCGCAGCAGGTAATTGAGGCCAACCTGATAATCCCGGCACAGTTCATTGAGATTTGAAGACGCTATTTCTCCGCCTGTATTCCCGTGTCCCTGCGGTTCTATACGGACAACGGACATCTCCAACTGCGCCATGGCCCGACACAAATCAATCGACCAAGTGTAGCTATCATAGAATTCGGTCAGCAAGGGGTGCAGATAGAATACCGGCCGACTCTGGACATGGGGGTCGCTTTTGGACTGGTAGTGCGCGTAGTACAATCGACCATCGAGTACGCCGTGTATCTCTCGACATTTTTCGCCCAATTCAACGGTCTGCATCGCAAACCTCCCAGTACACTTCCTTGTATCTCTCGCACATTGAGTCGAAGTTCCAACGGGAGACACCTTTGCACGCTCGCCGCCTCATCTGTTCGAGCCGTCCGCGGTCATTGAGTAGGCGGATGACTGCTGCCGCTCCTCCTTCTATATCGCCCCGTTCAATCAGAATACCAGCCCTTGTCTCTTCGATGATCTCAATGCACCCATCGACGCGAGTGGATACTACGGGCACACCCGCAGCCATGGCTTCCAAGACCGTAAGGGGAAATCCCTCGTGTGCCGACATCAGCACAAACACGTCCATCGCTGCCATGATAGCAGGCACATCGCGCCGCCAGCCTAACAAGCGAATACTCTCTTCTAAGCCCTCACGGTCTATTTCGCGTTGAATTTCCTGCCGCAACTCTCCGTCGCCGACCACTACGGCCGTCGTATCGGGGATCGCGCTCCGCACCCGCTTACACACTTCCACAAAATCCCCGACCCGTTTGCCGGGTTTCATACAACTCACAGTACCGATCACGACACCCTCGACTGGCAGGCCAAGCGCAGTTCTAGCTTGACTACGAGTCGGCAGCTTGGCGAACTGACAAGCGTCGAATCCTCCGAAAATCACCCTCACTTTCCCATCCGGCGCGAGACCGTGCTCTACGCAGGTCTTTCTCAACCCTTCCGAAACCATGACCTGGACCGCCGACAGCTTCGCGGCCAACCGCTCGCAGACCAGATAGACCTTTTCGACCAGACTCATCGCCGAAACGTCGCAGCCTATACCGTGGACCGTATGGATGCACGGAATGCGCAGCAATCGCGCAGCTACTCGACCGATCAACCCGGCCTTCGGCGTATGGGTATGGACGATGTCCGGTTTGAAACTATTGAGTAGGTTCATTATCCGTACCAACGCTAGTAGATCTTTGAAAGGCGTTACTTCCCTTCGCAGCGCCGCTACCGTGACTACTTCCACCCCCCGTATTCCTTGGAGATCCTGCAGCAGTAGTCCGCGCTCGTTGGTTATGACGCAGACTTCCCAATCGGACTGCGCCAACCGGCCGGCCAACTCAATGACTATGCGCTGCGCTCCGCCAAGCTGTAGTTCAGTTATTATCAAAGCTATTTTCACGATCCTCCTCCTTGCATTGGCCTAGCTATGGGGACGGGGCAACCTAGCGAGTCGGTCGCCTAGGAAAACCATCAACACAACCAAGCTGCCAGCGCATATCCACGTGTAGCCTTGGGCTTGTCCGAAGACGAGCACAGCCAAGATGCCCAGCAAACCTGTACCTGCGACAGCGACCAATACCAATTGAACACAGGTAAGGCCGATAGCTCCCAACCGATGCGCCAGATGGTCGCGACTCCCCTGCATGATCGGTATTCCGCGACGCCACCTGCACAGCGAAACTAGCAGCACATCTAGCACAGGCACGGCCAAGACGAGACCGGCTGCAGCCCAGTCTTCCAGCCGCTTGGTTCCCACGCCCAACTTGATGCACAGTACGCCCAGCATGAAACCGAGGAAAAGGCTCCCGCCATCCCCCAAGAACATCCGTGCCCGAGGAAAGTTGAAAAGTAGAAACGCAAATACGGCACCAACCAGCGCGGTGCCAATCAGCGCAACGGCTACGTTGCCCGCATAAAATCCGAGCAAGGCGATAAATACAGCGGCCGTGGCGGCCACCGAGGCGGCTAGACCATTGGCTACATCAAGGATATTAAACGCATTGGCAATCAGAACGAGCCACGCCGAGGCGGCCACTACCCAGAACCATCCGGTAGCCGCCACATCGCCGATCAACGTATAGGCCACTAGCGGGCAGATGAGGAGTTGGACCAGCAACTTGAAGCGAGCTGACAGTCCGAATTTGTCGTCGATAGTACCCAGTACCAGCAAGGCCAAGGCACCAGCCACAACTCCTTTGCCCAACAGGTCAACGGGGTTCTGGCCAATGAACTCCAGCGCTAGGACACTGGCCAAGCACAAGACCAGTCCTCCCAGATAAGCGACTGGCTCGGCGTGTCGCTTGAGTTTGCCGTTGGGTTTGTCAACTATGTCCAGAGTTCGGGCCACAAAAATCGCCACTGGCGATAAGGCGACGCCCGCGGAAAACGAAATGGCTGTCACCACTAGTGAGGCCCAAGCGCCCCCGTCAAGTTCCATTGTAGCAACCATGAATACACCTCTTTCCATGACACCCGCGAGTCGCTAACGGAAGTCGATATATCCTACGCCGATATAGTAGATTAGGGCTGCGGTTTCATACGCAAGTTGCCAAGCCAACTTGAACGGGTTCTCGGCAGATTTGCCAAAACCAACCTCTGGGGCCAATCGCCACGATGCCTGTTGCACCTCAATCCCCCTCGACGAAAAAGTCGCCGCCGTGCGCAACATGTGCATTGGGTACGTGACGACGATCGCCTCTTTCCAGTCTTGGTTGCGGAAAACTCGTTCTAGGGTTCTAGACTCGCCGTACGTCCCGCTCGGATACGAAGCTAGGACTGAAACCGTACTGTCTCGGGGTATGCCGGCAGCCGCCGCCGCCTGCAAAGGGACGAATACTACTACTTTGGGGGCCACCCCCTGCTCGAAGAGTTCGGCGGCGCGATCCAGCGCACGGGCAACCTCTCTGCTCGGTCCGCTCGGTACAACTATGGCGTCGGCTCGATCTCCGCTGTGCGGTACGTAAAAGGCGCGATGCATGATCCAAGCAGCGAGTGCCATCATAATGCCCACGCTGACAGCCAATAAGCCTACAGCCGCTTTTGTAGAGTAATTGTATCCCATCGCGGATCTCCTCCTCGGTTTAATTCCCGACTCTATCCACGCTCTTACTTCAACTTCCTAACTGCCCGTACCAACTGCGGGCAACCCCCTTCCAGTTTTTCGGACAACCGCATACGGCGCACCCAAGCCGGCGACACCCAATTGTGCAGCCGATCCCCTTTGCCCCTCAACTTCGCTATTGCGCCTTGAAAATCGTCGTGATCGTACAGCTCTCGCCGTCTGAGGAAATACTGGTCCGACCGATTCGTGTTGGTTCCCGCGACCGTGCCGCACGCTCCGGCATAACCGCACTCGACCACTACACGCCGTACCCGTGCTGTCGCCAGCCCTCGCGGGTACGCGAAATACCGCACCGCTTTGCCGAGGTGATCCTCAATCCTGCGCTTTGAATCGCTTACTTCGCGGTAAATCCCGGCGAGATCGAGCTGGGTAAGCATGGCGTGGGTCGCGGTGTGCGAACCAATTTCGACCCCCGCTTTGGACAGGACCGAAATGTCCCTCCATCCCAGCAACTCCCTTCCTTCCAGCCGACATCCGACGAGATCGCTGATGACGAAGAGGGTCGCTTTGAATCCGAAACGCTCTAATAGTGGCATGGCCTCAGTCAACACGCTCATGTAGCCGTCGTCGAAAGTGATGGCAATTTCCCGATTAACCGAGTGGTTCCCCCATCTGTAAAGCCTATTCACCGACCTCTCGAGCGCAGTGGTGGCATAGCCCGAGCTACTAATGGCCTCAAGGTGCTCTGCGAACCTCCTCGGTGATACGCTCAACGGACCGTCTCCGTCCTCTATCGCGTGATAGGTCAGGATAGGGAGGGTGCGGATTCTTTGCATTTTTTCTTTAAGCATAGCAGTGATCCAGTCGTGTTGCACTTTGGGCTTTTATACCGCTTGTTCGTCTGACCGCCGGGCTAGACTCGGAAAGCCAATCCACCGTCATCTGCACGACCTCCTGTACTTTATCGTGCGAACGGTAGGAGTGATCGCTATCTTCGACCATTCTCATCTCGTACGATATGCCGCCGATAAAACGGCACAGGGCCTCATAGTCACGGGTACACTCGCGGCTAGAGGGATCGCCAGAGGGGTAGATACCGAGCGCGTGGACGGTTGTACGCAAGCGGTCTTTGGTCACGAGGTTTTCGATGGGTATATGGTCGAGATTTTCTTCTTCGGGGACGTCCACCCTTCTCGGACTAGTGAATTGGTTCTTGGCCTCGGCGTATAAACCCCAGAAATCCACGACAGCGGCTTTCAGGTATTTGGCCGACCGGCGGATGTCCATGGACCGCTTATCGGCCAGTTCTGTGGGGCTCCACATCACTAACCTTTGCCAGTTCAACGTCGCCGCTGCAAGACAATAGAGCGCTACCCCAGCACCAAAGCATTTGGCCACGCACGAAACCGCATCAATATCCGTTTCGCTTTCCAAAAAGCGTGTGCTCTTTACGCAATCGCCAACCGGAGTGAATTTGCCGCCGGCTTCGCTGTTGCCTCGCCCCCCGAAATCGAACCGGAGACAGTGGAAGCCGGCATGCGCCAGTTGGCGCGCACCGTACACATACATGCTATGTGTTCCAAACAGGAGATCCGGCTCGCCGGGGACGAAAAGCACACCGTGCCGCAGGTCGCGCCTGGGGCTAGGCCGGTGCAGTACGCCAAAGAGTTGACTGTTTCCTCCTTGATAGACAACTGGTTTCTCGTTGGTCATAGGTTGCCCCTTTGCTGAGAACGCACTTCGATAGAGTAAGCTCAGAGTAAGCTCATTCAACGAAGACCAACACGCCCCAATACGTCGAATAATGAACGCAATTGTTGCTGATAAAGGCCCCGTCTCCGTCCGGGAAGGGCGACCACGTACTGAGCACACCGGCCCCCTCCTTGTCCCCATGATCGAAACGTATGAGGTTGGCTTTCCACTTATCTCCCATCTTCGGAGGGATCGAGCGACCACCTAATACATCTATCCCGTATCCCTCGCTGACCAATACGTTTAGAGTTGCTTGGCTCATACTGCTCCAAGGGAAGAGAAGTTCCACCGTCCACGATTCATCTCGGTCGGTTCTATCCTCCAAGCTGCCCGATACGACAACCGCACTTTCAGTGCCAGAATCCCAGTCATAAAAAGCGGGCATGCCGCCGTCTGTCCATTGTGGCTCGCGGCGAAGGACGTCCATCTTAGTATTGAGCGCGTTGATGGCTAGTTGGACATAAGAGGTACCGTCCATGTCCGGGTCGAGGAACAGCTCCACATCGTCGTCTTTGTAGAACCCGCGGTTGTCCCGTTCAGTAAACGTCGCCAGAATATCTTCGTCCTTGCACAGGAACAGGACCAAGAGCCCCTGTTCGCTCCAGAGGGCTTGGACAGTTGTGATGGAAGGAGACAGCGTCTTCCCACTAGGGTAAGCCCGATCAACCATTTTGATAAGTGGGGCCAAGCTCCAGCTCTTCTCGTTGGCGCGGCCGTCTATGGCCATATCCTCAGCGGTGAAGTGGACCTGATACTCTACAGGAGCCTCCGCCGAGACGGCGACCGCCAGCGCCAAAAGAGAAATCGAAAGCAGCGATGCTAGGATGCTAAAACGAATCGTATTCATCATCAGCTTGTGCCGCCACAGGATGCGCAGGGCGATTTGTAAGTAATTACTGATTACTCTCATGGTGTTTGCTCTTTCTTTTCTGCCTTGCATTTGCTTTTCGTCTGGTATCGCTTTTATCATGCCGAGGAGACGAGGGGCTTGGTTGCTTTGAGAGAGCTTAGCCAATACGGCTCAGGTTAAGTGAAGCTATCCCAAGTTCACTATGGGATATTGCTAGGGATTGCAGCAGCTTCCTACCACGTATGTGCAGGTCCTAAACACAAAAAAGCATGTGGTCGTGTAGTTGGTCCGCTGCTCTGGCTCACACTGATAACCGAAAATGACCTTTCGGTTATGCTTCCGGTTTCGCTTCGTCAGCTTTTTCATAATGCACCTCCTTCTTCTCAAAAAGGTAAGCCACTCGGTCTCCCGACATGATGCCCAACAGTTGGTCTAATTCTTCGCCTCCTTGCCGACGACCAAGTTGGATATTTGAAGCATGTCTCTTTCGGCCTTCTCTTGTCATGGTCTTTTATCCGAAAGGAGAGCAAGATGTATGCCATATTCCATATCTTATTGAAAGATAATAACATACATCGAATTGACTTCTTGGCTGGCCCATTGCTACTGTCCGCTGGTGATACAGGGATGTCCGCTGGCGATACACTCGCTTGACCTGGGAATTTGAAGTTGAAATACTACTCGGTATAGATGCGCCCCGTTCTCGTGGAAGCGCTCGTAGCTCCACTCGTTCGACACCAGCGTATAGGCCAAGACACAGAAGCCAAAGGCCAGCGACAGACTGCATACTTCAATGACGCTCAGCAGCTTGTGCCTCCGCAGGACCCGCACGGCGGTCTGTAAGTAATTGCCGATCATCTTCATGGTCTCTGTTCCTGTCGGTATCCACTTTCCTTGTTAGTATCGCTGTAGTCATGCCAAGGAGACGAGAGGCTTGGTTGTGTTAAGCGGCCTTAGCTAATGGTTGGACCTATTACAAGTCCACTTATGGGACACTGCTACAGACCGCAGCACCTATCGGGTGAATACGTGCAGGTCCACGTCCGCCAGAGCCATACCCCGACGGTCGTAGTCGTGTAGTCGGACACTTCCCCTGGACGACATTCAGTGTGATAACCGAAAACGACCTTCCGGTTGTGCTTCCGGTTTCGCTTCGTCAGCTTTTTCATAACGCACCTCCTTCTTCGGAGAAGTAAGCCCTCGATCTCCCCAGCATGATGCCCACAGTTGGTCTGATTTCTCGCCTCCTTTCCAACCAAGTTGGACATTTGAAGCATGTCTCTTTCGGCCTTTTCTTGTCATGGCCTTTTATCCAAAAGAAAGGCAAGATATGTGTCATATCCCTTCTCCATCGGCTCTTCCTACTCTCTCTGCAAGCCTTTGGCGAGCGGCTCTCGCATTAGGGCCACCGTGTGCAACAATACACTCGCACAGGCCGTAGCCGCCGCGGCCAAACTTCCCAATCCTAGAAACACCCACCCATCGTCTATCCGCTGCGAGAAATGGCTCAGCCACTCTTCCATGCCCAAGTATGCTAAAGGCCCTATCAGCAGACACCCCGCCAGCACCAGCCACAACAGCCGCCGCGCCAACAGGCCGGCCACATGCCGACCCTGAGCTCCCAAGGTCCGCATGAAGGCGATGTTGCGCCGCTGATGGGACACCGTGATCGCCGTCAGGCCATAGGCTCCCAGCGCCGCGATGAACACGGCCAAGAGGGCGGCCCCGCCAACGACCCGCAGCCCAATCTGGTCATCTCGGTAGTACGCGGCGAGGTGGTCTTCGAGCCACGAGAGATACAGCACGCCTTCTGGGGCGACGGCTTTCCACTCGCGCTCAATGTGCTCCATCACCTCGTTGCCCGCCTTAGGATTGAGGCGCACAAAGAGCAACTCATGATCGTTTATGCGGTGATGGTTGTTGTAGTAGTCGGGCAAGAGCACACCCGGTTCGACGCCGCTTTTCAACGAATAGAAGTGATAGTCGCTCAGCACGCCTACGACGCGGCCTTCTCCATTCGGCATCTTACGGCCTAGACTTTCAGTAAACTGCACGACTTGGCCGATGGGTTGGCCCCAACCGGCTCGGGCAACAAAGGTCTCATTGACTAGAATGTTCGCTCGGTCCGACCCCAAATCCGAGCCTTGCACGAGTTGGAGGCCGAGCGTCTCGACAAAATGCGGGTCCACCCTTAGGCACTGTGCTCTGATCTTACGATCCTCACCGGGCAATATCGTCTCGGCCAGCCGCGGCGTTCCCGTCCGTAGGAAATGATCCTCACTCATAGCCACCGACTTGATTCCACTATGGGAGAGCAACTTCTCCTTGAGTAGCTGCCGGTGCCTGTCCTTGGTGCCCTCCGGCAACTCATCAATGTCGAGCATCAGCACATCATCGGCTGCCAAGCCCAGATCGAATGCCTGCAGGTGGTGCAGTTGCCGAGCCATCACCAAGCTCGTGCCCGCTAGCCCAGCGCAAGCGGCGAACTGCACTATCACCAAGGCACTGCCCAAAGTAGAACGGCGACTGAGCAAACTGGTCCCGCGCACAGCCTCACTGGGGTTGGTCCGCGCAAGAATTAGACTGGGATAGGCAGCAGCCAGCAGACTGGTGAGCACCAACAGGACTAACCCGCCAACGATGAAGGGGGGGGCAAGGTAGTAGAGGCGCAGGTCTTGACCCAACACCGCGTTGAACGCCGGCAGCAGCACCTCGCCGAGAGCCAAGCCGATCACCAGCGACACGCCACACACCACCACTGTCTCCATCCAGAACTGCACTGGCAGTTGCCGGCGAGTGGCTCCCAAGGCGACTCGCACACCGACTTCTAGCCCGCGAGCACTCGCCCGGGCCGTGGTGAGATTGACGTAGTTGACTATGGCGACGGCCAGCAGGAGCACGGCGATGGCCAAGACGATATAGGTTTCCAGCAGATCGCGCGGCGGCGCGATGCCGTCGTATCCTTTACTCATCGTCACGTCGGTGTCTGTGTGCAGGGCCGACAGAGGTTGCAACTCCAAGCTAAAGTCTATCTTATGAGATACCAGTTTTTCGTAATAGGGTGCGTTTTCAACATACAACTGCTGCATCAAGGCTTCAGCCTGCTCCCGGTCATCGCCGTTGGCGTCTTCCCGTAGCCGGACAAATAGGATGCAATTCCGTTTCCAGAAGTCGTCAATCCAGCGCCACAGCGGCTCCGAGTTGTGAAAGGGCAACAGGACATTCAACTGGATCGATGAGTTCGGCGACGGAGCAACCACTGCTTGGATGGTGTATTCCTTGAGCTCAGGTTTGGGCCACCCCACCTCAATCCGCACCACCTGCCCCAGCGCCGGCTCGTCGCCGAAGTAACGGTGGGCGAAATCGCGGCTGACGACGATGCCGTCCTTTACCCTCAAGGCTGTCCGCGGATTGCCCGCTTCAAAGGCGAAAGTGAACACCTCGAAGAAATTTTCGTCCACGACCAAAAACGGCTCGTCGTTCCACGTATCGCCTCGTCGCACGCGGATTCGCCGAAGTTCCAAGCTTGTGCCTCGGCCGGAAACCAACCGGACTGTTTCCTCAACTTGGGGCACGGCGTTCTGAAGCACCTCGGCCATGGCGACCGGGGTGTGATCCCCCCACTTCATACGATCATAGCCCGGAGTTTTGGCGTTGAACACCACTCGGTATAGGTGAGCCCCGTTCTCGTGGAAGCTATCGTAGCTCCACTCGCGCGATATCAGCGCGTAAGTTAGAATGCAGAAGCCAAACGCCAGCGACAGACTGCCCACTTCAATGACGCTCAGCAGCTTGTGCCTCCGCAGGATGCGCAGGGCGATTTGCAAGTAGTTACCGATCATTCTCATGGTGTTTGCTCCTTTCTGCCTTGCATTTGCTTTTCGTCTGGTATCGCTTTTATCATGCCGAGGAGACGAGGGGCTTGGTTGCTTTGAGAGAGCTTAGCCAATACGGCTCAGGTTAAGTGAAGCTATCCCAAGTTCACTATGGGATATTGCTAGGGATTGCAGCAGCTTCCTACCACGTATGTGCAGGTCCTAAACACAAAAAAGCATGTGGTCGTGTAGTTGGTCCGCTGCTCTGGCTCACACTGATAACCGAAAATGACCTTTCGGTTATGCTTCCGGTTTCGCTTCGTCAGCTTTTTCATAATGCACCTCCTTCTTAGAAGAAGTAGCCCCCTCGGTCTCCCCGACATGATGCCCATCAGTTGGTCTGATTTTTCGCCTCCTTGCCGACGACCAAGTTGGATATTTGAAGCATGTCTCTTTCGGCATTATCTTGTCATGGCCTTTTAAAGAGGAAAGCAAGATGTGTGCCATATCATTTAACTTATTGAAAGACAATAAGATGAGTTAAATCGACTTCCTAATCGCCCCATTGTTCCTGTCCGTTGGTGATACAGGATGTCCGCTGGCGATACACTTGCTGTGCCCACTTGACGAAAACCGGCACGTCCCAATACCCCGCTTAGGGATCATCGCATACGTAGATGCCCCCGTGCTCCGAGATGCGTTTCAATCGAGATTTCATGGCACTATACCGAGATGGCCCTCGATACGAATTCTGTTAGGGATCGCAAACTGCTTAGCACTTCGGGATTGAGGTCGTCGTCGTCAAACTCAAAGCCGAATCGCTCTTCTATTTCCTGCACATAAGTCAGAATTTCAGCCGAATCCATCCCGAGGTTGCCGTCGAGCAGGGCTTCGTCCAAATCAACCAAATCCGGATCTATATCCATCTCCGTCACCTCTAGGAGTAGTACCCTCAACTCGTATAGGATGCTTTCCATTTGACTATTGTCGGATTGTATCGCCATTGTCTGGTTCTCCCCTCCTATTAGGATGGCCGCACCTCAGCCTAAATGGTTTATCCCGCAACCGCCGCGAAGTGTCTGCGACCTTGTATTCCCTTTTTCTCGCCCAGAGCAAAAAGCTGCCGAAAATATTTTCCCTTTCTCTTCATTTTTGACGGCGTACCCTCTTCGACTATCCTTCCGTTCTCAATGCAGAAGACCCAGTCCATTCTTTCTATGACTTCTTCATTGTGGCTCACGACTATAGTGAACATGTTGTTTCGGGTTTCTAGCAGTTCTAAAACCGATTCTCCCATCTGCCCATCTACCATTGAGGTACCCTCGTCTATGACTAGGATATCGGGATCAGACATCAGCGCTCTCGCTATGCACACTCTCTGCCGTTGCCCGCCCGATAACCACGTCCCATTACCACCTATTGTCGCGCTGCCAGCCCTTTCTGTGAGAAGTTCGGGTATCCTAAGAGAGTGCAGTATTCTATCTGCATCGGCGACCTCCCCCCGCTTCCCATAAAACACATTCTCCAATACGGACCTGTTGAAAAGCAACGTTTCCTGCGGCACCATACCGATATTCAGATCCTTCAACCTTGTGCTGCCTTTTCCAACTGGACTATGGACGACTATCTCTCCGTCCATGGGATCCAGAAGCCCGCACACTATATTGACCAAAGTCGTCTTTCCGCTCCCATTTTCGCCCACGAGTGCGTAGCGCATACCTCGTTCGAGGTCGATGTCGATGTTGTGCAGTATCAACTTCCCTTGGTAGCCTGCTGAGACTTTTCTCATTGTTATTCGTGAGCACTCGGGCCGAATTCGTCTTTCCTCAGCTAGTGCTATAGTGTCTTTTCGATGCAGGTTTTCCAGTTCCTCGATACGCTTCAATGAGACGCTACCCTCTACCAAGGTCGTATATACTCCTCCTAATTTTTTAACTGGTTCCACGAGCCAGTTGATGTACTGGCCAAACGCGACGAGGGCTCCGATGGTCATTTCCCCTCCCAGCACATCGTGGGCACCGACGAGTAGGACCAAGATCGGTCCTAAGCCGAGGAAAAACGAGGAGCAGGAGTGTCTGATCGAGCCAAAAACCGTACGCTTCACTTCGAGATCACCGAGATCGCCTACTTCTTTTTTAATGCCCTTGGTGGCATTGGTTACTTGGGCAAAGGCTTGCACCACCTTCAAGTTCTGGTACGTTTCCACAAAATGGGCTGTAAGGTGACTTCTGCACTCGGTGGACATCTGGGTGTACTCTAAGAACTTAGCTTGGGTGAATTTCACTATTGCGTAAAAAAAAGGAAGTCCAACTACGCAGATAAAGAACAGCTTCAGATTCATCCATCCCAGAATGCCCACAATAATCACCAATCCCAACCCATTTTTTACTATGTTTAACAACGTTTGGGTCAGGACCTTCTGAACGTTGTCGCAGTCTGTCATCGTCCGGTACGAAAGATCAGCGGCATTAAAGTCGTGCAGATTGAAGTTTGGTATCTCTATTATTTTTTTAGCGAGTTCTCCGCGCAACCTCAGCATGATGTTTCTGCCGATATGGGCACTCAGCAGGCGCGAGAGTACGGACAGCACCAACTGCACAACCATCAGACCGAACATGCCAAATACTATCCAGACCAGCAGTTCGCCATTATGCTCTAGGAGCACCCTGTCGATCAGCGTCTTGGTCAGTAGAGGCGAGACGAGTACCGCCGCTATAGAGATGCAACTGAGGAGCAAGGCCAAGAGCTGGAGCCGCCATTCCCAGCCGATGTACTTGAAGTACGGAGTCAGCACACTGAGCAAGTTCGCACTTTTCTTAAACATCACAGTACAGTCCCGTGTGGTTCTTCTTTCACCAATCGCACTCTATTATCATGCGAATTGCAGCAGTCAGACTCTTTCTGCCACAGGGCAGGATGCGATATCAGCGAAAGACAACAGTCCCTCAGTACCTCTAAATCCAACTCGCGGTTCTCGCGATAATGCCTGAGGCCGTTTTGCAGATGGGGTATAAGGCTCAGTGGGATAGCATCGGCAAACTCGAAAAGATCTAATTCAAATTTGCCGCGCTTGCTGACTTCAAGGTTGTACTTCTTATAGGTGAAAAGCTCAAATAAGATCCCGCACAACGCATAATGGTCCGTTTCTTGCGTGAATTGTTCAAACTGCAAAATCTGCTCGACGGGCGCATAGGCAGGACTGTACTTCCCCATTTTGTACTCTTTCCCCGCCGGATGGGGTTCTCCAGCCGTTACCGTCGTCTCGAAATCGACGAGCGTTACCCCTAGCTCGCTCAGGCCAACAGAAAACGGATTCCGCGGACATACCATGACATTTCCAGGGTTAAGATCGAGAAAGACCTTGCCCTTAGCGTGTAACAAGCGGAGGGCCTCCGTCAGCTTGGCCGCTACCCACAACTTCATATCGAGGGTCAGCTCTTGCGAATACTGGTCTCTGCTAGGTATCGGGTAGTACTTATGCAGGGACTTGCCTTCGACGAATTCGTACACGTAATACTGAATCTTGTAGCGAGTAGGGACTATGCCTTTGCAATAGTACTTAACCGCCACCCCTTTTTCGACAGGCTTTGCGAAACTTTCGTGCTCCAAGTCTCGGGCGACATTGAACTCATTGTCGTAAAAGGCCCTTTCGGCCAGCCGAGTTCGTGAACCCGCTTTGTCCTCACCCTCTGTTTCTATATCGCCGATGAGGCCAATATCCTGGCCCGGTAGGACGTATTTTATGAATACCTGCTTTCCCGTCAGGATATCTCGGGCCGCGAGGATATTAGGACGGCTTGGAGAAGGTCGCTCGGGGGAGAGCCTGTATTTTCCCAACCGGTGAATTGGACGCCTCCTCGCTGGCACGACTCTCGGCTCGAGGACGCAGATAGGCATGCTGCGAAAAATCCACTTTGCACATTGGCGAATGTACCTGTTGATTTCCATGTTAGCCTCCTTTATGGGGAAGTTTTCGCGTACATCCGTTAGCGCGACCCATCAGCGACCGCTCTTTTCGATGCACAACCAGCCAAGAAACGACGACGGTTCTCCTCTATGTCGTTGGCGAATTGCTCAACCATAAAATCGCCGATGTGCCCTGAACTATCGACGCAAAGCATGACACCATATCTCTCTCTTGATCCGAGCAGTTGTAGCAACGATTCCGGCACGTGCTTCTTTTCTACCGTGACAGGCTTTCTTTTTGGAGCGTGCGAGGTGCTTATCTCCATCACCTTGATCCGGCTCTCCTCCCCTTCAAATGCGCCGATGTAGAGCGGCTCATTCCCAGTCCCCATATTGCTTTGTTCCCCGTACCAGTATCCAAACATATCGACGTAACAAGCACTACACTTCGCCTTATCGTCGAAGAGCATAATTATATCACCATCTCGCTGGATAAGATCTCCTAGGCGGACTACCTCTACCCCCTGTCGAATAGGCAACTCACCCAAAGCTAGTCCCAGTACCCGCTCGCCCGCGGCCTCCAAGGCAACTTCCCTCTTCAACTCCTCAATCTCGTGCTGGCGCTCGTCCCTGCCTTGGTTCTTGCCAACCAAGAAAGACACCCCTATGGCCAAGGTCGCTAGCATCACAACGGCTAACCGTCTGATATGTGTCATCTCTCGCTCCTTGTTATTGGAATTAACATTGTTATTCGCGCTCTCAGACCGCGCTATTAGGCATCCGAGACCACGATTCTGTAAACCTTTACCTCTGGATCAGCTAAGTTGCCAGAATCATCGATGTAGGGCTTCTGCTCCATATAGAGCAGGCCCTCGTCAGCAGTGCCCACTAACCAGCCATAATCGAGATCAATGCGACCTACTCGTCTGAATTGGTCGTCATATACCAGATAGTAGCCCAACCCCTCGCCGTCCTCTTTCATCTCTTCAGTCTTGGGAGCCTCGACGAGTACGATGTACAGACCTACCTCCTGCAAGTAGTGCAGATCTACGAGGTGGGCCGCATTCGCCCACTCTGCGACGAAACGCGGATCATGTTTAGAATCTACCTCGCTGAACAGGTCATTTGAGACCTGCCGCTCGTCCACCAAGTATTTGCCGATGAGCTCTCTCTTGTTGATGTCATATACGCGCAGGGCATTGTCCAAATTCGTCGTCACTACCAAGCTGTCGCCTTTTAAGATCATCCCTTTGTCTCCGTACTTCCGCCGCAGCGACATATTGTCGATGGTGAGCAGCCCGTATTCGCCGTCCTTTGTCGGTCCCACTCTGAACATAAAACGGCCCTTCGACACCAGTTTGGCATACCTGCCCGCACCGTTGTACTCCATCTTTTCCACGTGCCACCAAGAACGCTTCTCCACGTACTTTTTGTCCTTGTCGAACTCGTACGCGTATTGGCTATCCAGTACGATGAGACCGCCGCTTGGAGTCCAAATGAGGTATTTCGGTTTGGTGAAGTTTCGTCCCTCTCCTTCCAAGTGGCGGTACTCATCAATGACGAGACCGTCCGCCGTTACCTCGACCACGTTTCCGCTCTTTTTGTCCGCAACAACCAATGTTCCATTCCCGTTGGGCAACACATGGGTAGCGCTGACCAGTTTTTTTCCGTCCTCGGTCCGCAGGACGAGGGTGCCCTCTTCTCGCAGGTCCATTTTGAGCGGCGAAGGCCCCGTCTGTTGCACGGGGAAATCTGCTTCTGGATCAACACCGCAACCCAGAATTGCGGGCAGGGCGAAGAACGCAGAGTTCAAGATTCCTATAATAGCCCCTTTTATCATGGCTGTTCCTCCTGACGGTTGCTGTCGAAGTAATCTTCGACAAGGTTGACCACCCGATTCACTCCTTCGGGAAAACTGATACACGCCGCGGGTAAGCCGGTTGCATCGTTCAGTCTGCTTTCCATAGCATCCACTTGCGCTTTGTCCAGTACCCGCTCTTTTGTGATGAGCCGACCTACTCCCTCCAGTATCTGCCGCTGCCTCGCGATGAACGCCAACGCTATTGTATCGGCCTTGCCTAGCCCTCGGAGGACTGCTAGGCAATCCTCAATGTGCTCCAACTCGTCGAACTCGTTGACCAGCAGTACGTAGGCATCGGGTGCTGTACCGAACATGGTCGCTATCGCGGGCAGCGAGTACAGACTATGCTTCTCCGACAGGGACGGCAGTGACACCCCGGACTGCGAGCCGACCAAGACGATGTCAGGAGTGGATTGGGCGATACCTACCATGGCGCTCTGCAAAAGGGTCACATGCCCCTCCATGGGAATGTCCACGCTGACCAGTCCCTCATATCCGTTGGGGAAAGTGTAGTCAGCTCCCAACAACTCCCCCTGGTGCTCCGTCGCTAGCCAACTCGTCGCGTATCCCCTCCTCTTGAGTTCTTTCCTTATCAAAAGCTGGGCCGTGACTTTCCCCTGGTCCTGTGAAGTGCCAAAAATCCCCAAGACAGGACAGGTGATCGGAACATCTGGGGCAAAGGCGCTAACCAATGAGCGATAGACTTCCTTATCTACTACCGGTGCGGCCAAGCGCAACCCGCGCTTGTCGAACAACTCGGCATAGGGCACTTCGTAGAGCAGACACGTGCGGGATAAGCTGTAAACGTTGCATCCCTTGACCAGACAGACCTCCAGCGCTTCCTGTAACAGATCCTTCCGCTTGGCCTCACTGTAGGCGTCCAAATGGCCTATGATCAGCGTATCAACACCATCTAATGCCTCTTCCAGCACCAACTGGACCGATGCACCGATAGGTTCCGCGCCGATTGCCTCACCCGCGTCCAACCCTTTTAATTTTGACGGGGGAATATCCACCACACTGGCGATTTCAAACGACAACTGGTCAGCGAAGCGGACCAACGACCTCATCTCCTTGTTGAAAGGATATACGGCCGTCCGCCCGATCCATCCGATATCGGGTTTTATCGACTCCTTCCCCCGGATAGCCGCACCACTGATCCACGTTGGCGTTGCCTCATTCCCGTTCTGGTGAACCATCGGCGGGGCGGTCTCTGCAGAAAAGCAGTGGAATTGTTCCTCTATACCACCTCCCTGCAAACGCCGCCGCTGCTCTAGTAGCAAGACGATGCCTGACGCCCTCGCACCCGCAAAACTCGAAGCGGCCATCAGTGCTTTTCGTCCATCTTGCCAGATGACGCGTTGCCTATCGCCGCGTGCAATGAACTGGACGACAGCGTCTGGATTGTAGAAGTAGCCGTACTTGCCGCGGACCCTGCCACCGTTGACGCCGTACACGCAATCAAACTTAGCCGGCGACGAGAGCAGGTCGGGGTCGCGGTTAGCACTGACCAGCAATATGCCGGCATCACTCAAGTCTCGGCAGGCCGCGTACAGTTCGTCCTCCCAGTCGCGCTCCATCGTCCCCAAGCTCAGATTGACCACATCAATTCCAATCTCCTTGCACTGGTCCAGAGCTTGAAGGATGACTTCGGGATACGCTCGTAACTCCTCCCCAAAGACTTTGATGCTGCTGATCGTCGCATCGGGCGCGACTCGCATAATCAGGTCAATACAAGCTGTCCCGTGGCCGATCTCGTCCACGCCCTCTTGCGGACCCTCTTTGCTTCCCGTCAAGTCAATGACCTCCCCCACCGCAATGCCCTCTAAAGACTTGCCTAGGCCGCTGTCTATGACGGCGACGTGCATTCCATCTCCGCGAAACGATTCCAATTCGTGCGTGTGATGCTGACTCAATGCGCTCATAGCTTCTTCCCACCTTTACCTAACCTGACTACCTGGCCTGTCGGGTTCTATTTCGTAATCGATTCTCAAACTGTTTCGCTGTAGTCATACTAGGGAGTATGAGGGATTTGGTTGTATTAAGTGGCCTTAACCAATACGGCTAAGGCGGCTGGATCTATTCCAAGTTCACTTACACATCGCAGCAGTCATACACGTCATATGTGCAGGTGTAGGTCCACCCATGCCACAGGTTGAAAGTTAACGTGGTATCGTGGTTTGCAATCTGCCCCGGACCACACTCAACGTAATAACCGAAAACAGCCTTCCGGTTGTGCGTCCGATTTCTTTTTGTCAACTTTTTCATAATGATTCTCCTTCTTCAGAAAGGTAGTCCCCTCAGTCTCCCTAGCATGACGCCTAACAGAATGTCTAATTTCTTGCCTCCTTTCCGACCAAGTCGAATATTTGCAGGCATAGCACGTTTAGCCTTATCTTGTCGTAGCCTTTCCCAAGAAATAGCAAGATATATGCCACATTTCTAACCCATTGATAAAAAAGAAGATGCGTCAAATCGCCCCCTTGCCCGCCCCAGCGTAACTGTCCGCTGGTGATACACCTACTGTCTGCTGGTGATACACCAAGGAGCAACTCCCATGTCTGCTGAGACCCCCCGCATTCTCGTCGTGGACGACAATCAAGACGTGCTCGTCGCCGCCCGCTTGCTCCTCAAGC
>VXML01000100.1 GCA_009841115.1 Gemmatimonadota bacterium
GCATAGCCGCCCATCCAACCCGGATATTCACTGGTGCGGCTGTGGTACGCAGCCCGGCCAAAGCGGTGTTCGCCAAAAGCGCCGCCCTGAATGACCAGTTCTCGGCCCTCGTTGTGGTTCAAATTGACTAAGCGCACGACCGTGCGATTCGCTTCGAGCTTTTCCACTAAGGCACCGACGTCTTCGGGCAGGCCGGGGCGGCGGCGCTGGGCGTCGAAGTAGCGCAGGCGGGCGTGTAGTAGGCCGCCGTTGTAGATGGGTTGCGGACCGCCCATAGTGAGCTGGATGAGGGCTTCGGAGGAAACGGGATTGCCCCATTGCCAGTGGTGGACGTGGTGGCGGGTGCCCACGTCTTGGTCGGCGCGCATTTGGGCCAAGCGGCGGCCGGCCACTTGGTATGTGGCCTGCAACATTTGCTCTGGATAGGTCGGGTTGCCCCCGGCCAAAAAGCGCACCCAAGGGGCCTCGTGGCCCGAGTCCTCTTTGTTGTGGAAGGGGAACACCGCGGCCCAGTCGAACGCTTCTTTTTGCCGAATGGCCTCCATACGCTCCCAGTCGCCCTCGTCCATGGACAAATTCCACAGCGTCACCGGGTACACTGGACTCATGGGCTGCCAGTCGAACCAGCCGGCATCGCCGTAGCGGTAGGGCACCAGCAAGGTCTCGCTTTTTTTGCCCATAGCGGCAAATTGACTCGCCCAGCGCTCGGCCACGCTCATGTATTGGTCGCTGATCTCCTCCATGCGCCCTTGTTCCAAGATGCGGTCCATCTGCTGGCGCGGCAGGTCGAGATAGGCCCGGTCGCGGGTCAACAGATAGGCATTGGCCGCCGCGTCGAGCGTGGCTTTCTGCAACGTCAAAAAGCCGTGCGGAAAGGTCCAGCCGTAGCGCCCGCCGTACCAGTTGCCAGCGCAGTATTCACCCACTTGGCCGGAAAGACCGACGTTGTCCGGCAACATGCCGCCGTTGGCTTGGGCGCGTTCCACCCAAGCGTCGGTGTATTCCACCACCCAAGCGCGGTATTTTTCATCGCCAGTGATCAGGAAGGCGTTAGTCACCAGCGAGGTGACGGCCAAGTTGGTCGGCGTGTCGCCCTGACGCCAGCGGTCGAACAGGGTCTGCCCCATCAAGCGAGCTTTGGCCGGATCGGCCAAGTCCTGCACACTAGTGATGCCGGGCAAGTCGAAAAAGGGCAGATTGTACACTTCCATGCTGCCGCCCAAGGGGTTGTAACTTTGTTTGTCGCGCCCGGCCAGCGGGGCGAAATAGGGGCCGTGGCTGCCATTGAGGCCCGAGCGCAGAATTTTGTGCTCGGGGTCATAGTTTTGCGCTTCGGGGTCTTCGTTGAGGTAAAAGCCGGCAAAGCGGCAGGCCCGTTCGACGCGCCGGGGGGCGTTAGGGTGGGCTAAGCACAAGTGGTAAAAGCAGATGTCGCTTTCCGCTTGGTGCATCTGGTCTTCGCGGATGCCGTATTCCTTGCTGACCGTGCCCAAGCGGGTCAGTTGGCGGGTGATGGCCTCCCACTGGTGATCGGCCAAGTGCAACAGGTGCTCGCCGCCGCCCATCAGATACACGAGCGGCCAATTAAAAAAAGGCTCGTAGAAATCGTCGGGGCTGCCGCCGCCCCACTCGTCCTGCCAGATGAATTCGCCGTCCTCGCGGGTGAAGTGGTCGAGAAAGGGCTGCACCGATTGGTCCAAGGCACCGAAGAGGCGACGCTGCCATACGGCCCAGTGGGCTGGCGCATTGAGCGGGATATTGGCGGTTATGGCGGGCATGTCCGTACTCCTGAGAGGATTGTAGAAGGCTGTGAAGGGATTTTAGGGAGATCAAGAGCGTGTGTAAAGCTGCTTGACAGGCGAGGACGGGCCGATTTATTTGCGCTTAATTGGAGGATTTTACCTTAAGGCGGGACGAACTGGCTGTTCGCGAAGGAGATACGCCATGCGCGGCCATATCCGGTTTTTAATCTGGGGACTGCTCCTGTTGGGGGTGGACGGTTGCACGCCCGCCCTGCCCCCAGGTCCGCTGCGCATCCAAATCACCGGGGAAGAGTTCACTTGGCAACTCCGCTACCCAGGCCCCGACGGCGCGCTGCACACCGCTGACGATATAACCAAGCCGGGGAAAGAGTTACACCTGCCACTTGGCATAGAAGTTGAAATCGAACTAACGAGCCGAGATTACATCTACACCTTTGCCCTACCCCATCTCGACCTACATCAGGTGGCCGTGCCCGATTTGACCTTTGCGCTGGCCTTTACCCCACAGACCACCGGCGTATTCGCCTTTGTCGGCGACCAAATGTGCGGCTTTGAACACGAATCGCTCAACGGCCGCGTGGTGGTCGAACCTCCAGCGGCTTTCGTCGATTGGCTGACGGGGCCGTAAATTCGCCTCCCTAGCCGTCAGCCCCTCTCTTAGTCCAGCCGTATCTCCTCCCCCGCCTCTTGGCTCCGGTAGATCCCATCGAGGATCTTCATCACCTGTAGGGATTGTTCCGGCGGCACCGGCGAGGGCCGCCCTTGGGCAATCGCCGCGGCGAACTCCACGCATTCCTGCGCGTGGGCTTCGAGGCCGTCGTACATCAGCATGAGCTTGCGGTCGTATTGCTGACGGATCTGGTTGTTGCTCTCACAAATCGAGCACTGGGGCCAATGTGCGCCGCCGCGGGTGCCATAGAGCCACATCTGCATGTCCTCGCCTTGGGTCGGGTGATGCAAAAGCCAGCTCACCTCTAAGATCAGTATTGCACCGTTGTCAAAGCGCACAAAGGCCGCGGCAAAATCCTCGACATCGTAGTGGGATGGGATCGTCTGGCGGCCCCATTGGCTGAAAGCCCCTTCTTGGTGCGCCAATTCAGCGCGAGCTACGCCTGAAATGGCCACTGGCTTGGGATGCCCCATAAACCACAAGGTCAAGTCGAGGATGTGGACTCCAATGTCGATGCAGGGACCGCCGCCGCTGTGCTCCTTGAGAATAAACCCGCCGCCAACCGGTGCCCCAGCCCGGCGCAGCATCCAGCTACGAGCGTGGTAGATGTCGCCGAGCGCACCTGCGTCTATCTCGTCCTTCAGCGCGCGGGACGAACCCTGAAAGCGAAAGTGCTGCGCCGTCATCAGCTCCTTGCCCGAGGCATCGCGCGCCGCGATCATCTGGCGAACATCCTCGGGCGTGGGAGCCAAAGGCTTTTCGCAGATCACGTGCTTGCCAGCCGACAGCGCGGCAATGGCCAAAGGGGTGTGATACATGTTGGGCGTGCAAATGTCGATAATGTCGATATCGGGGTCGCTGAACAGCGCCTCTGGATCTGTGTGCAGCTTGGTGACTCCGTTTTCAGCGCCAAAGCGCTTTAGCGCCTCCTCGCTAATGTCGCTGCCAGCGATCAACTCGGCTTCGCTAGAAGCCTCCCAGCCAGGAATGTGCGTGCGGGCGATCCCGCCGACGCCGACGATACCTACTTTGAGCGTGCTCATGGCTTATCCTTTTTTGGTTGTGGTTTGATATACGCGAAAGAGTTGTCGTTAAGTTCAGATCTGCGTCAGGGCTTCCGCTGGCATCCACCCACCGAGGCCATTGGCCAGCCGCACCAGCATCCACCCCCCTTCCTGCCGCACTAAGCGAACCTTGGTACCTTCATGCGCGACAAAGACTTCCGTCTGCCCGATATCGGGGCCGGAGCGCGCGTGCGCCATGTCAACTGTGACGATGGCTTCGCTCGTCTGTGCCTGATGGTGGAGGCGCGTCCCCAGCCACAGCGTGGATCCAACGCTTAGCCCCGCACAGAGCAAAAACCCGCCTAGCCACAGCGCACTAGGACGCGTCTGGGCGAACAACCACCGCACCCCCAAGACAAAAACCGCGAAAAACGCCGCGGCGAACAGCAGGCTAAGCTGGTTAAACGTAGGCCAGAAGTAGGCAGCCACCAACGCGGCCACCAGCGCGCCGATACCGTCCTCAGTTTGCGGATCGCGATCCTTCTTCACTAGGTTGGCAAAGCGCAGATTGGCCTTGATGTCCTCGTCGTGCGGCAGCAAGCGCCGCGCCCGCTCGTACCAGAGAATCGCTTCGCCCAGCTTCCCGGCCTTGAAGCAGGCATTGCCCAAATTGTAGTAGAGCCGCGCGTCTTGCACCCCGGCTTCTACTACCGCCAAGTAGCTGCGCCGCGCCGCGGCAAAATCCCCGTCCCGATAGAGCGCATTGGCCTCGTTGTACTGCCCAGCCGCAGCCCCGGCGTGAAGTTGGGTGCCCAACAGGAGCAACAGCGCCAGTACCCGCATCATATTCGCTTCTCCAAGCCCGCGATCACCTCCTCGGCCAAGCGCCGCGCCGCCGCCCGATCTGTCGGCGGGCCGCCCGCAGGCGCAAAACGCGCAAAATCGCAGCGCGTCAGCAAGTCGCGCAACGCGGCAATCGTCTCAGCCTCGACTTGGCGCGCCGCCAAGACCTCAGCGCAGACCTCAATGGTCAAGCCAGCCGCAGCGAGGTTGAGACGGTCGGCCACGAATTCCAGCACGGCGGCACGGACCTCGCCGTAAAACTCGGCCTCGGTGCCAGCCGCGAGCAAGCCATCGGCGCGGGATAAGCGACGGCCAGCTTCGCCTTTGGCCCGGCGCTGACGCGCGTACGCCACATCGCCCTGCAAGCGCCGCTGGTGGCGTTGCCACACAAGCAAGGCAAAAAAGGCGAGGGGCAGCGCCCCCTGCAAGGTCCAAAACCAATAGCTGCTGTACAGCATGGAACCCGCGCCGAGGACCTCGACATCGGGTTTGATGTAGCGTATGTCCTCGCCTACGGCCTCAATGTCGCGTCGGCTCAGCCCGTAGCTCACCCCTTCCTCTTCGGCACTTCCCTCGCTGTGAATGGTGATGGGATCGGATTCGAGGACCTCGTAGCGCGCTTGGTGTGGGTCGAAGTACGCAAAGCGCAACGGCGGGATATTCAAGGTGCCGCCCTGCTCGGGAATCAAGATGTACTCAAAGAGGCGGCGGCCCCCGTACACGCCGTTAGTAATCCGCTCTTCTTCCTCGATCTTGGGGTCGTAAAGTTTGACGCCAGCGGCCGCATCGACTTGCAAAGGCTGCACCGCAGCCATGTTGCCCTCGCCCTCGACCAGCACCCGCAGCGTTACCGGATCCCCGGCCGCAACTTGGGTCGGCTGGGCCTCGACGCTGAGTTGGAAGCGTCCCACCGCGCCGGTAAATTCCGCCGGGCGGCCCTGCTCGGGCAGCGGCAGGACCTCGATTTGCAATTCTTCACTTTGCAGGAGCACCGAGCGCGAGCGGCCAAAAAACGGATCGCCAGCGAAAAAGTCGTCGAGCACGCCGCCGCGGCGCGAGCGCTGTTGAGGAATGTCGCAGGAAACGGCCAGCGTGCCGACGGCGTGCGTTCCCGCGCTGGTGGGAAAAAGGGCCACGCGTCTCAGCGGCGCGACGTTGAAGGGCACGCCGCCGCGCACCTCCTGGTGCGAATCTAGCTGTTGGGCGATAAAGAGATCTTCGGTCCAAAACCCGACAAAGGTCGGCAGCTTGTTGAAGCTGACGTTGCGCGGTTGGATGCGGTAGAACAGGTCGTAGGACACGGTGACTTGCTGACCCACGTAAGCACGCTCGTGGTCGGCGCGCGCCAATACGAAGATGGGATTCTCTCCCTGGCCGGCTTGCGCGCTACTAGTGCCGCGGACGATCTCAAGGGTAATGGGCTTGGTCTGATAGCGCTCGCCGTCCATTTCCAGTTGCATCGGGCCGATGGTAAAGGTGCCGGGCTGTTTGGCATAGAGGACGTACGTTAGCTCGCGGGTGAAGGTGATGTTGGTGTTTCTCATCTCCATCCGCGTGCTAGTGGCCGGCCCCTCGACGTGGAAGTCCTTTAGATCGAAGTCTGGCGTCACCTGGCCCAATTGTTCGTCAGAGGTGATGCGGAGCGTCAGGCGAATCGGCTCGCCCTCGCTAGCGCGCGTGCGATCGACGGACGCCTCGAACTGAATCGTCGCCGCGGCAGCACTGGATGCCGCCAGTACCCACAGCACTAACGGTATGGTCAGCCGCACGTTCACCAATCCCTAGCCTGTGCCTTGCCAGTGGCGCGAAATCGGCGCTGTTGCGCTTCCAACTCGCGATTCTTGAGAGCATCCATAAGCTGCTGAGCTTCCTCAGGACTAATAGAGCGCTGATCGGCGGGCTGCTCCTCCTGCTGTTGATCCTGCCCCTCCTGTTGCCGCTGTTGGTCCTGCTCTGAATCTTGTTGCTGCTGATCTTGCTGCTGTTGTTCCTGCTCCGAATCCTCCTGCTGTTCCTCCTGGTTCTGTTGATCCTGCTGCTGTTGATCTTGTTGTTCCTGCTCTTCTGAATCGTCCTGTTTATCCTGCTGTTGCTGTTGTTGCTGTTGTTGCTGTTGTTGCTGTTGTTGCTGATCCTGCAATTTCTCCAGCGCCAATTCCAAATTCACTTTAGTATCCTCGTCATCAGCGTCTAGCTCCAGCGCCTGCTTGTACGCGGCGACAGCCTGTTCAAACGCCTGCTGCTGAAAGAAGCTATTGCCTATGTTGTAATGGGCCTGTGCCTGGATTTTCTGCTCCTCGGCGCTGATCACCCGCTCAAATTCCCGCAGGGCTTGGTCGTACTCGCCGCGCTTAAAAAGCGCGTCCCCGACATTGAAGTGCAACTCGGGCGCGTCGGGTCGGTCAAGCAGGGCGTCGCGGTAGAGTTGTAGAGCCTGATCGTACTCGCCGCGCTGGTAGTGCTCCAACGCCTCGGCGCTCTTGCTAGCTACGGGATCGCCCACGGTCGCCCCGCAGACGACTAGCCAGATCCCCAAGAGGACCCATAGTGTACCCATTAAGCGAACCGCCCCTTCCACTCGCGGGCCTGCACCCGCGCATCGCCTAAGAAAGCCTCGGCCAAGAAACAGCAAAGGGCCAACAATAGGGGCCATTGGAAGCGCTCCTGATAGCGGGTGAGGCGAGTAGAGCCGATTTCGCGCTGATCCATCTCGGCGATCTGACCGTACAAGGCGTCCAATTCCGCGCCTCCCAAGGTAGTGCGAAAGTAATCGCCCCCCGTCTCCAGCGCCATGTCCTGCAAGGTGCTCTCGTCGAGCCGGGTTTTGACGTATTGGCCGCGCTGATCCTTGTGAAAGCTCACGCCGCCACCCTCCTCCTCAGTGGGAATCAGTTCGCCGTCGGGCGTCCCCAATCCCAAGGCAAAGATGCGCACGCCCTGTGCAGCAGCTGTCTGCGCCGCTGCCAGCGGTTGCCCCACGTGATCCTCGCCGTCGGTAAAGAGCACGATGGCCTTGTGCTGGCCCTCGCCTTCCTCAAACGAGCGCACGGCTAGCCGCACCGCGTCGCCAATGGCCGTCCCCTGGACGGGTATGGCTCCAGCGTCCAGCACGTCGAGAAACAGCTCTACCGCGCCGTAGTCAGTCGTCAACGGACATTGGACAAAAGCCTGGCCTGCGAAAACCACCAACCCAACCCGATCGCCTCGGAGCAAGTCCAACAGGCCGCGAATTTGGTATTTGGCCCGCGCCAAGCGGCTCGGCTTGACGTCCTCGGCCTGCATACTGCGCGACACGTCGAGCACTATCATCACATCCACGCCCTTGCGCTCGGCCATTTCGAGTTGCGTGCCGAATTGGGGGCCGGTCAGCGCGAGGATCGCAAAGAAGGTTCCCAATCCCAATAGGACGAGCTTTCCCACTTGGCGGCCCCGGTTCAGGTTGCGGGTCAGCTTCTCGGCCAGTGGGCCGTGGGCAAAACGCGCTAAGGCGCGGCGGCGCACCCAGAGCGCCCAAGCAAAAAAGGCCGCCAAAAAGGGCAACAGCAACAGCAACCAAAAATTGTACAAGTTCGCAAAGCGCATATTAACCGACCTTACGCATCCCTGTCATATAGCAATCCTGAATGAATGAACGATTCTGCGTCCATCTGCGGATCAAGGCAACGAACGGAAACGGGTATTCGCCAACAACATCTCCACCAACAGCAAACCCAAGCCCACAGAGAGAAAATAGGCGAAGCGCTCCGAGTAGTTCAGGTGGATTTCGGATTTGATCTCGGTTGCCTCTAATTCGCCGATTTCGCGGTAGATGGCCTCTAGCTTTTCCTCGCTGGTCGCTCGGTAGTACTGACCGCCGGTGCGCACAGCCACCTCCTGCAAGGTCTCCTCGTCGATCTCCACCTGTACGGTCTGATAGCGGGTGCCGAAAACCCCGCGCACGGGCCGGCGAATCTCCCCATCGCTGCCCACGCCAATCGTATAGACCCGGATGCCCACGGCCGCGGCTACCTCAGCCGCGGTCAACGGCTCGACCTCGCCGGCGTTGTTCACGCCATCGGTCAGCAGGATAATCACCTTGCTCTCGGCATCCGAGTCGTGCAGGCGGTTGCAGGCGTTGATCAGCGCCATGCCAATGGCCGTGCCATCCCATTCCTCGCTGGCGATTTCCACGCCCTGGAGAAACTCCAACAACACTCGATAGTCGAGGGTCAGCGGGCACTGGGTGAAGCTCTCACCGGCAAAGACGACCATGCCAATGCGATCGCTGTGGCGGCCAGCGATAAAGTCGGCTACCACTTCCTTGGCCACCTGTAAGCGGCTCTTCTGGCCCTCGTCTAGGTCGTTCAACTCCATGCTCGACGAAATGTCTAACGTCAGCATAATATCGATGCCCTCGCCCGATATTTCCCGCACCTCGCGCCCGGCTTGCGGGCGAGCCATGGCCGCGATGAGGCAGCCCAAGCCTAGTATCTTCAAGACGAGGAGGCCGTGCCGGAGCTTGGTCCACAGCGACGCGGTGGCGCGGCGCAACACGCCGAGGTCGGAAAACTGCACGCTGCTCCGGCGACCCCGATGCGCGCGCACATAGCTGTAGAGCAAGACGGGCAACAGCAGCAGCAACAACAGCCACTCGGGGTTTTCAAACCGGATGTTCTGCATGGACCTCGGCAGCGCGGGTTGCTACCGCCTCCTCAATAGCGCGCAATATAGCTAGGCCGCCATCCGGTGCGCGCCGGGCCGCGTCTAGCGCCGGATGAAAACGGGCGAATTTCACCAAGTCAGCCGCTGCCAAATAGTCGATGATCTGCTGCCTAATCGCGCCTTCGACTTCAGCCCCTTGCAGCGCGTCCGCTAGCTCAGACGTGGTCTGCTCCATCGCTTCAACTGCCAAGCTCTCCTCCAAGAAGCGGCGCAGATTTTCCGATAGCAACGAGTAGTATGTTTTGAAATCACCGCGTTCCAACAGACCGCTCGCGGCAATGCGCGCGAATTCAGCCGCGTAGTCTATCGGCTCGGGCGGGGGCGGAGGCTCTGGGGTGCGGGTGCGACGACGCCAGAGCCATACGCTGCCGAGTATGCAAAGCGCCAACGCCAGCAGTCCAATTGCGACGACCACCCACAACGGCACCCCTCCGCTGATGAGCACGGGCGGCTTGATGTCGCGCAGTTGGTCCTCCCCTTCGCTCCGGGCGCTGATGACTTCTATGGCTAAGGGTTGGGTCGCGCGCAGGAGCGTGTCACCTGCAGTGGTGACAAAGGGCACGGCCACGGCCGGCACCTCGTGCAGCCCCAACTCGTAGAGACGCAACTCGCATTCTTGCGCTAGCTCAAATTCGGTCGCGATCTCGCGTTGGTGCCAACTAGTGCAACGGGGGGCAAAGTCTCGGAGAATCTGGGACAAATCCGGGACATCGGGACGCGCAGTGGCGTCGTGGTGGAGCGTCAACGTCAGGCGAATGGGATCGCCGAGCCGAGCCGTCGCGGTGTCCAAGGTCGCCTCGGCCCGAGGGTCCTGGGCGTACAGACCCTCGGCGAGGACGATTAGCGCGGCGAACAGACCGCCCAGATACATTACGGACTGTCAGTGCCGCTGTCGTCGGGATCTTCGCTGCTGGCGGCGGGTGCAGCCGGCTTTTTGGGAGCTTGCGCCACGTCGTCTATATCCAGGTCCAACTCGGCAAAGTCGTCGCCACTGACGACGTACACCGCATCGTCGTCCTCCTGTTGCAGGTACGAGGTCCCGGCGGCTGCGCTGAAGCGAGCGGTCAGCAGGGCTTGCCCTTCGCTGAGGAGTTCGATACTGAAAACAGAAGTGGCCTCGGCGGGCAATTCCTCGGCAAAATCCTCGACTTCGAGTTGCTCCAAGTCGCTCAAGAGGCTGTTGAGCTTCCACGATTTGGCATCGCGTCCCACAGGTTCGGACAAATTCCACACACCACTCGTGTCCTTGTCGGCTGCAAACGCGGGTGCAGCCCCGCGAGTCAAGACGATGCGCTCGACCTGATCGCGCTCAAAGCGCAGCGGCTCTTTGTCGCGCAGGTCGGAGATGCTCTTGGTAAGCTCTTGCACGAGCGTCGAATCGACCAAGAAGACCTGCGGCCGACTGGCGTCGCGCGCGTACCAACGGCCCTGTTCGTCCGCGCCGCCAATGGCCAAGCGCTTCTCGGCCCGGTCTGCGCCGACGAGCAGGGTGATCTCCACCTGCGACGCGCGCGCTCCCAAGCCATAGCTGGCCAAGGCGGTGGTATCTGGATCTTCGGCGACAAAAGCCTCAATCTCGGCTTGGTCGATTTTGTCGAGTAAGCCGTTTACCGCATCGGCGTCGGCGCGAGCAGCTACCGGCTCGCGCATTTGCCAGTTCGACTCGGCCCGCGCCAGCATAGCCCCGCCACCTGTGCCCCACCGCTGCACCTGCATCACCTCGTCTTTGGCAAAGGCCAGCACCCGGCGGTCGCGCAGGTCAAAAGCGCGCTTGTCGAGGTTGTCGAAGCGCCAAGCGCGCACCACAAAGATCTCGGGATTGTCGCCTTGTAGCTGGGCGTACGTGAAGCGGTCAGTAGGACTGTCCGCCCCAAAAGCCACCACCTGCTCAGCGCCGCCCTCGGTTTGCAGCCGCACCTTGAGTCGCGGCGCGTCAAGCCCGTATTGGGCGGCTTCCTCTGCGCTCGCCGCCGCACTATCGACGACCACCTTTTCCCGCTCGCACTCGAGCAAATTGCGCAAGTAGCGCTCTACGGCTTCTTGATCCGCGCCGTCGGTCATGGGCGCGCTCAGGTTCCAGCCGCCCGTCCCCTTGTCCAACACCAAGGCATCATCGCCGCGCAACAGTTCGAGCCGCTGTGCATCATCGTCTTGGAAGACGAATAGCTGCTTGGATTTTTCGGCTTCTTGGCGGCGCTCCTCACCGCCTTTGATCTCGTACAAATAGACAAAGGCCAACAGCGCCACAAAGACAGCACCGATTGCGATATTGGTCTTGAATTTCATGCTTGCTCCTCTTGGACAAAGACCTTTTTAATCCACACGAGAATAGCCGCGTTGACCACAAAAACCGCGGCGTAGAGCAGTTGGACCGTCTCGTTGGGAATCAGCGAGAACCCAAGGCCGGCACCCGTGAAAATCGTCAGCGCGACCACGCCAGCGCACAACACCGCAAACACCAAGCCGGCTTGCCAAGCCCACGCCGCGTGCCGATAGAGGCCGTAGCCAATGGCCGCCGAGGCCAAGGCCGCGATCAATTTGACCTCGCCCTCAAAGATCGCCCCCTCGCTGGTGGCAATGATGCCGCTGATGAAGAAGAACATCGCATTGCCCCAAAAGGTGTACACCAGCCACGAGACAAAGCCCTCGGCATAGGTCTGATAGCCGCGCCTGAGCACCATGACCATGCCCGACAAAGCGACCGCAAACGGCACGATAAACACCGAAACCCAGAGAATGACCGCACCTTGATTGCCGATCAGGTTGATGGGATTAAAGGCGGGTTGCTTGTCGGCAATGGTCAGACGGTCTTCGTCTTCGGTGAGCCAACTGACGCTGCCGAGGAATAGCTCGCCATTGGCCTGCTGGGCAAAGTACTGGTTAGAGGCAAAATCCGCATCGCCGATGACCACCAATCGCGTCTGTCCCTCGGATGCTAAGCTAGTATCCACGTCTGCGGCAACGGCCACTGCCAGCGGCACGGGGCCGCGAACATCCATTTCCGGGTCGAATGCCACCTCGCCGCCATCGCCCACTATGGGTGCCAGATCTTTTTCGCCCCAACTGCTTTTGTGGGTGTACGCCAACGCGGCGATGTCCGGCTCCTTGAGCCGGTGTTCGGTCATCTGCACCGAGCGCGCCAGCGGAAAGAAGCTCATCGTGCCAGCGGATAGCTTTTCAGTGATCGGGTGGTCGCCGTAGTTGATGACTACCGGCACTGAGACATCCGCGCCAAAAAGCTGGCCCAAGCCGCTCAGATCGACGACGAAGTCCTGTCCCAGCTCGACCGAGTACTCGTTCAGCAACGCTTCGAGTCCAGTCGGCTGGCCCGGATCGAGCAAAAACAGCGCGCTGCCCCCGCGAGCCAAGTATTGCCCCAGCACTTCAGCCTCAGTCGCGTCAAAGCGCTCCTTCGGCCCCAAGACCACCACTAAGGTAGCGTCATCGGGCACCGGCTCGGCGAGCGTCAGCCCTGCCTCGACCGCGAAGTTTAGCTCCTTGAGGCGACTCTTGAGCGTGGAATAGCCGAGTTCATCTACTTGATCCAGCTCGACCTCGCCGTGGCCGCTGGTGAAATAGGCCCTTAGCTCGCGGCCTTTGAGCGCCTTGAGAATGGCATTGCTCAACGCCTCTTCGCTCTGGGCGGTGATGCGCTCCGTGCGCACTTGCCCTTCGTCGATTACTTCAATGATCGAGGTCCCGCGCTCGCGGATGTTGTTCTGCTCGACGCGCAACCGGTTTTTCTGCGGATCGAGCAACTCGTAGTCGAAGTTGGGCGATACATAGCTGTATTCCTTTAAGAGATCCTCAAAGCGCATATTCTCCATCTCAGCCATGAAGGTCTTGACGCTGACGTACTGGCCGTTGTCTTCAAGCGGCGAGAGGAGTCGGTAGGTGTCGTTCGAGAGCGTAAACAGCGCGTCAGCCGTCATGTCCTTGCGGAGGTGGTAGCGGTCGCCGAGAAAGTTGACTAGCGCGGCAATGCCGAGTGAAATCACAATGCCCAACCCGGCCGCGCTCAAGTCGGCCAAGCTCCAGCGCCCCTTGCGCGAAACGACCACAATGCCGACCAAGGCGATCAGCCCTGGGTACAGCACCACGCTGAGCCAGAAAATCCACTCGCTGTCACTTTCGGTCAGGGCGATGGGATTGTGGCCCGGCTCGCGGGGGCGGATCGAGATCAGGGCCTCGTCCTCGGCCAGCCAACTCAGGGCGTTGAGCGCCAAATCGCCGTTGCCTTGGACGCCGAAGTACTGGTTGGTGGCAAAGTCCGAATCCCCAAAGACCACCAAGCGGCCCCCCTCCTCGGTGTCTCGGGCCGCGACGGCCAAGGACACCGGCCCGGGCTGATCGACGCCCTCGTCGAGCTTGACCGTCTGATTGCCCTCGCTGGTGAGCACGCTCAAGTCGGTTTCAGCCCAACCGGCCTCCGACGTCATAACCAAGGACCCTCCTTCGCGGCCGCCGCCCTCGTCAAAGCTCACCGAGCGCCCGAGTTGAAAGAAGGTCATCACGCCCTGGTGCTTGCGCGTGACCGGATGATCGCCGTAGGAGAGGGCAACCGGCGTGGTAAAATCGAGGCCAAAAAGCGAGCCAATGCCGCTGGTGTCGATGACGAAATCGTCGCCGACCGCCACGCCCCACTCGCCCAACAGCTCTGCTAAGCCGCTGTCGGCAAGCGGGTCCAAGAGCAACAGCAGGGCTCCGCCTTCTGCTAGGTAGGAGCGTATGGCCTCGACTTCCACTGGGAAGAAAGGGGTGCGCGGGCCAGCTACAACCAGCACGGCGCAATCTTCGGGTACCGCCCCCTCGCGGGCGAGGAAGAGCGAATCTTCGACCGCATAGTCGATCGCCCCCAATTGGACCTTTAACTGCTCTAGCCCATCGGGTTGGTTGACGAGCTGGCGCTCGCCGTGCCCCACCGTCAGGTAGATCCGGTCTTGGCGCTCGCGCGTCAGCTTGAGCAGCGAATTGACGATCTCGCGCTCTTCGAGCTCGGTGATTTGCTGTTGTTTATCGCCGCTTTCCAACACCAGCGTGTCGTAGCGGCGGATGCCGTAGTCCTCGGTGCGGAGCGGGTCGCGGTCTGGGTCGATGAATTCGTAGCTGAAGCGGGTGCTATACGTCTCAAACTCGGCCAACAGCAGTTCGAGTCCGGCGTTTTCGCCCCCCTCCATAAAGGCGAGGGCGTGGACATCCCTGTCCAGCGCCTTGAGCGTCTCCACCGTCAGGTCAGCGAGGCTGTGCAGTCGCCCCTCGGTCAGGTCGAAGCGCTCGGGATAGCGGTTGCCCAAAAAATTGACCATGGCCACAATGCCAAAGACCATGATGCCGCCCCAAAAGGCGTTGAGCCAGCGGCCGTACTGGCGAAAGAGCGCCGGATTGAGCAAGCCGGCCGCGGCCACCATCAGGGCACCGAGTGCCAAGTTGAAAAGCCCGACCGAGCCGCTCTCGGCATTGAGCAGATAGGCCAAGCCACCCGCGACCATCAGCGCCGCGCCGACGAGCCCCAAGGGCGTGGTATATGCCTTCATGCTCAGCGCCTCCATCTCCGCGATTCAATGACGCGCGTGGTCAAAAACAAGCAGAAAAAGGTAAAGCTCAGGTAGAACACCACGTCCTTGGTGTCGATGACGCCGCGCTGGAAATCTTCGAGGTGTGCTATAAAGGAGAGGTACTGCAGGATTTTGGCGGCTGTCGGGCCGGCAAAGTTCGCCGACCAGTCGATGAGCCAGAACAGGAGCAACATGCCAAAGGTCAGTAGCACGGCGACGATCTGATTTTCAGTAAGCGCCGAGGCCAAGATGCCCACGGAGATGAAGGTCGCGCCGAGGAACAAGTAGCCTAAGTAGCCGGAAAAAATCGGGCCCCAGTCGGGCGAGCCGTACACTTCGAGGATGAGAAAGTAGATCAGCGTCAGGCTCACAATGATGCCGTAGAGCGAAAAGCAGGCAAAAAACTTGCCCAACATCACCTCGATGGTGCGCAAAGGCGAGGTCATCAGCAATTCAATGGTGCCCGACTTCTTCTCCTCGGCAAACAGCCGCATGGTCAGCATTGGGATGACTAAGAGCCAGATGAAGTCCATGACCGCGAAGAACTGGGTGATGACCATCTCGTTGAGATTGAGTGCCGGCATCCCCCCCATGCCCATCTGCGCCCGCTGGCCAAACTGCAAGCACCAGAGGTTGAACTGCATCAGGATGTTGCGAAACAAATAACCCGAGAGAAACAAGAACACGCCGGCGATCACATAGGCGACCGGCGAAACAAAATAGGAGCGCATCTCCTTGGTGTACACCGCGGCAAAATTACGCATATTAAGCTGCTACCTCCTCGCTAGTCAGGCTCAGGAAAATGTCTTCGAGGGTCATGTCGAGCGGCCGCAATTCGCGGAGACTGAAGCCGCTTTCCACGACCTTGCGGGTCAGGTCGTCGCGCACGTCGGCACCGGGAGCACTCGTCACCACGTACGCGCCTTCTTCGCCGCTGGCTTCCACCTCCAACACGCCTTCCAACTGGCCGATCATGCCCAGCACCTGCTCGCTGGGACCATCTATGTGGGCGCGCAACATCTCGCCCTCCTTGAGTTGGGCCATGAGGCTTTCGGGCGTGCCTTGGCCGGCAATGCGGCCGTTGTTGATGATCGCCACTTGCCCGCAGGTCATGCTCACTTCCGACAGAATGTGAGTGCTGAGAATGACCGTGTGGTCGCCCCCCAGCCCCTTGATGACCTCGCGGATTTCAATGATCTGCTTGGGGTCGAGGCCCACAGTCGGCTCGTCGAGGATCAGAACCTCTGGCTCGTGGACGAGGGCCTGGGCCAAACCGACGCGCTGCCGATACCCCTTGGACAGGTGGCCGATCACCGTGTGGCGCTGGTGGGCAATGCCGGTTTTTTCCATGGTGTCGTCGATCCGGCTGTTGAGAGCTGCGCTGGGCACGCCCTTGATTTTGGCGACAAAGCGCAAATAGGCGTTTACCGTCATATCGTGGTAGAGCGGCGGCTGCTCGGGCAGATAGCCGATGCGCTTGCGCACCTCCATGGACTCTTCGATGATGTCGAAACCAGCGACTTTGGCTTCGCCCTGCGAAGGTGGCAGATAACAGGTAAGTATGCGCATCGTCGTAGTCTTGCCCGCGCCATTCGGCCCGAGGAAACCGAGGACGACGCCCTTGTCAACATTAAAGGACACATTCTCCACGGCCACGACATCTCCGTAGTATTTGGACAGTTCGCGTACTTCAATCACTGTACTTCCTCCTTAGTGTCGCTGCATCCGCGTGCGAAAAAAGTGAATGAGAGGTTCGACATAGGGGCGCGACAGGTCAATCGCGATTTCGTCAACGCCCGCCTTGTGTAATAGACTGCTGCGGCGCTCAGCCACGGCCCGCTGTTCGGCGGCGAAAAACGCGCGCACGCCCTCGTGGCCGCTATCGACGAGTACCTGTTGGCCGGTCTCGGCGTCTTGCAGGTTGATAAAACCAACATCCGGTAGGTCCCACTCGCGTGGGTCGCTCACTACCACGGCGATCAAGTCGTGGCGCTGGCTCAAGTGCCGCAGTGCCGGCTCGTAGCCTTGGTCGAGAAAATCGGAGATGACAAAGATCACGCTGCGGCGGTGCAAGACGCGGCTGAGGTATTCCAAGGCTCCGGCGATGGAGGTCTTGCGCCCCTGCGGCTGAAAGTACAGCAGCTCGCGCAGTACGCGCAGCACGTGCTTGCGCCCCTTTTTCGGCGGCACGAAGACCTCGACCTCGTCAGTGAAGATGAGCAAGCCCACGCGGTCGTTGTTCTTGATCGCGCTAAAGGCCAACAGCGCCGAGACCTCAACCCCTATTTCCCCCTTCATCTGCTGCTGTGAGCCAAAGGCCCCGGACGCGCTGGCATCTACCACCAGCATGACGGTCAGCTCTCGCTCTTCGTCGAATATTTTGATGAAGGGCGCGCCCACCCGCGCCGTTACGTTCCAGTCGATGTGGCGCACATCGTCGCCGGGCTGGTACTCGCGCGCTTCGGCAAACTCCATCCCCCGCCCCTTAAACGCCGAGTGGTATTCGCCCGCGAAGAGGTTGTTCACCATGCTGCGAGTGTGAATCTCGATCAGGCGAACTTTGTCGAGTATCTCTTTGGGAATCACGGCTCGGCTTACCTTAGCTTCAGGGAACTTCGATGTGGTCGAAGAGCTGTTGCACGATGTGATCGCTGTCGATTTCCTCGGCTTCAGCCTCGTACGAGGCGATGATCCGATGCCTAAGCACATCGGCCCCCACGGCCTTGACATCTTCCGGGGTTACGTAACCGCGCCGCTGGATAAAGGCATGGGCGCGCGCTGTGCGAACGAGGAAAATAGCGGCCCGCGGCGAGGCTCCGTACTCGATCAGCGGTGCCATGTCGGCTAGTCCATAGTCTGCCGGTCGCCGGGTGGCCTGGACGAGATCGACGACGTAATCCTTGATCTTGTCGTCGATATAGACGATCTCCACCACCTCGCGCAGGCGGCGTATTTCGTCGATGCCCACTGCTTGCTCCACCTCGATCAGACCGTCGTTGGCCATGCGGTCCAAGATCAGCCGCTCCTCGGCGCGCGATGGGTAATCGACTTTCACCTTGAGCATGAAGCGATCAACTTGGGCCTCAGGCAGTGGGTAGGTTCCCTCTTGATCAATCGGATTCTGAGTGGCCATGACCAAGAACGGGTCGTCGAGTGCATAGGTTTCCTCGCCGATGGTCACCTGTCGCTCCTGCATGCACTCCAACAGCGCGCTCTGCACTTTGGCCGGAGCGCGGTTTATTTCGTCGGCCAAAATCAAATGGGCGAAGATCGGGCCTTTCTTGGGAATGAAGACCCCTTGGTGCTGGTTGTAGATGGTGGTCCCGGTCAGATCGGCGGGCAAAAGATCGGGGGTAAACTGGATCCGCTTGAACTGGGCCGCCACGATCCTCGCCAGCGTCGCCACCGTCAGGGTCTTGGCTAGTCCGGGCACCCCTTCGAGGAGGATGTGGCCGTTGCACAATAGCCCCATCAGGATCCGCTCCACCATGGCGCGTTGGCCGACGATGACCCGGTCCATTTCCCGCAAGATGCGCTCTACCACCGCGCTCTCGCGCTGGACCTGCTCGCTAATGGCGTGAATATCTATTGTTGTTTGCGTCATCGGATGTGCTCTCTACATGCTCTGAGTCTCAGCCAATAAAAAACCGCCCTGCGGATTCGCAAGCGGCTGGACCCATCTGCCTCAGACCTTTATGGCAACTTCTAATGTGTCAAGGAGCGGCGACCTCATCCTGAAATTGAACCCATTCTTGAGGGGCGCGTCCGACGTTGGGCAACAGATGCCGGGCACTGGCAGCTAGTTCGGAATCCGGGTAGTTCTCAATCACGCGCTGATAGGCCCGCCGCGCTTGCTCCAGATCGCGGATGTGCTCCTCGTATATAAAGGCGATCATAAATTGGGCTTCGTCGCCGTGCTCGCTAGCGGGATATTCGGCCAACACGCGCTCGTAATAACCGATGGCCTCCTGCATCTTCCCTTGCTGTTGGGCCAAGCCAGCGAGTTTTCTCAGCGCCTCCGGTGCTTTGGGAGATTGGCCAAAGCGTTCGATAAAAGCCGTAAAATGCGCGACCGCTTGGTCGGCCGTGGCGGGATCAGCCGCCGCAGCCTCCCCGGCCACAAACAGCTCTTCAGCACTTTGCTGACCGCAACCTGTCCACCAAGCCCCGGCGATAAATATTCCCAGTAGTATCCTCGACCACATCTATAATTTAACCGCGCATCGCGCAAGAAAGTTCCTCAATCGGCTTTGGCGGCCTTCGCTTTGCCGTCGCCTTTTTTGTCGCTCGCCTTGCTGCTGCCGCTGTCTTTGTCGGCCTTAGCCGCCTTCTGGTATCCATCGCTGCGATAGTCAGTTATGTAAAAGCCCGTCCCCTTAAAAAGCAGGCCGCCACCCATGCCGATGAGCCGCTTGACTGGGCCTAGACAATTTGCTTCCGGGCAGGTTTGGCGCGGCTCGGCCGTGATGCTCTGAAACTCTTCAAATCGGTGGCCGCAGCGCTGGCATTCGTATTCATATGTGGGCATAGCTTTTGGCTCTCGTTATAACTAAAAATACAAACTTATTAATATAAATTCGGTCAACTAGAGGCGCAATACTTGGCAGCGGCACCGCGATTATTCGGCGGCACCCATTTCCGGGAGATCACCCGTGTCGAGGGAGCGCACCTTGTCGCGCTCGATTTTGAGCAGGGTCAGCGCGTTATTGGAGCGCACGTCTGGCGACAAGGAGATAGTGCCCGAGGCTCCTTGGTAGAAACGGACCGTGGTCAACCACTCAATTAGCGCGGCTGGATCGCGGTACCCTTGCGCCCACCCTTCGAGGAGCAAGCGGGTGGCGTCGTAACCAGCCGACGCGTAGTGTGGGTCGCGGCGGAATTGCTTGCGAAAGTTGCTGACAAACGACTGCTCAGCCGCGGACTCGGCTTGCCGGGCAGAGACGAAAATGACTCCGTCGAAATTCTTGCGCTCGCCCGGGCGCATCTGCCGAATGGCTTCGGGATCCCACCAAGCATCGTTGCCGAGAATTTGGGTCTGCAAGCGATGAAAGTGAACCTGGGGCGCGATCGTTTTGGCGTCTTCAAAAGTCTCGACCACCACCACCACTCCGTCGATGGTGTCGATAAACATATCCGCTGTTAGCTCTTCCTCGACTTCTAGCTCCCCCTCAATCACTTCAAGCGTATCCGGCGGCGGCGGCCTCAGCGCAAAACCGGCCTTGCGAATCTCCTCAAAAACGAGGCGGAAATCCTTCGTCTCGTTGGGGACATACCAATCGCTGTGCGCGACCTGACCGCCGTTGCGCTCGGCAATGCGGATGAATTCGCGCGCAAAATCCCAGCCGTAGTCGCTGAGGGGAGCAATAATCGCCAAGTGTTCCAAGCCGAGGACCAAGGTCGCGTACTCGCCCAATAAGCGCGCTTCTGTCGTCGGGACCGTGCTCAACTGGAAAATGCTGTGGCCGAGCGAATCCAAGCCACTCTGTTGAGCCAGCGGCACCAACAGGGGAACACCGGAGCGCGCGGCAACCGTCGCCGCCACAACGCTAGAGCTGCTAAAGAGTGGACCGACAATAGCCACGACTCCTTGATCCAGCAGTCGCTGAGCACCGTACGCTACGCGCAACAAACCGCTGGCCGGGCTTTCGCTAATGTCGTCGCTGTGATCGGTAGCGATGGGTAAATTCCCGTAGTCAACCCCGGTGTCGGCAACTACCAGTTCAAAGGGACTACCAGCTTCCCGATTGGCCAATTGTACACCGTCGTGGAGTTCTTCGCCGATCCGGTAGTCAACCCCAGTCATCGGCAGCAGCAAGCCCAGCCGGGGTGATTCCGCGCCAACGCGCGGGCTATATGCGGTCAGATCACTCCCCCAGACGGCGGCTATCGGAGCGAATATGCCACTGACGACGCTGTCGCGATAAGTCTGCATAGCTTGGGCGGCTTCCTCTTGCCAGCCGAGGCGCTGATACCAACGCGCCCGACCGAAAAACAGGGCCTCGCGCAGACGCCTGGCCCCTACGGCCTGACGCAGACGCGTCCGCTCTTGTTCTTTTAGTTGTCCGTTCCAATACATGGCCGCCAACCGCTCGGCTGCTTGGGCTTGGATACCAAGAGGGGCTTGCGTGGCCAACAAACGACCGTACTGGAATGCGGCCTCGGAGTAGTGCTTGCTGTTGAAAAACGAGTCGCCAATCAACAGTCGGGCATTGGGTAGGTAGCGGCTGGTGGGAAATCTACGCTGCAAGACCAAGGCCGCGTCGATGGCTTCGGCAAAGCGACCTAAGCGGTACATAGCTTTTCCCACGAGGAGCTGACCGACACTGGACCGCTGATTGATCGGGAACTCCGCTAGCTGTCGCAGATGATTGAGAGCCTCGTCGAAATGCCCCTGTTTATAAGCTGCAAGCCCATTGCCAAAGATCTTTTCGGCGTCGGCCGAATACGTCCACCTGTGCGACTGCCCTTCGGCGAAGCTCGGCACCAGCACGGCCGCAAAGACCACGCATATGTAGAGAGCAATGTGCTGCCGACAACGGGTCCTAGGTTGTCCACATCTGAGAGGGCGAGTATATTTTTTACGCCACGGCATTTCCAACCTTTCCTTTAGGTTAAATATATGCAACCGCGTGCTGAAAAAGTGGAGATCGATCCAGAAAAACTGCGCCGTCTCCTAGCTAGACAAATCGAAGAACAAGAGCAAGCACCTGCCCAGCCCGAGGCTTCCTCCACCGAGGGCGAAGGGACGCAGATCACCGAGTCTGAGGCCATCCAGTTCGACCTCAAACCGGAAGAATTAGAGGCATATCTCGATCAATACGTCATCAAGCAGCAAGAAGCTAAGGCCATTCTCGCCACCAAGATCTGCACGCATTTCAACCGCCTGAAACTGCCCCCGGAAGAAGACGAGGGGTTTGTCGGCAACATCAAGAACAACGTGCTGATGATCGGCCCTACCGGCGTGGGCAAAACCTATCTAATCCGCCTCATCGCCCGCAAAATCGGCGTTCCTTTTGTCAAGGGCGACGCCACCAAATTCAGCGAGACCGGCTATGTCGGCGGCGATGTCGAAGACTTGGTCCGCGATCTAGTCCGCGAAGCCAACGGCGACATCGAACGCGCCCAGTACGGCATCATATACATCGACGAAATCGACAAAATCGCCTCTGCGCAGGGAGTACACGGCCCAGATGTCTCGCGCTCGGGCGTCCAGCGCAACCTGCTCAAGCTGATGGAGGAAACCGACGTCGATCTCAAAGCTCCGCACGACATTGCCTCGCAAATGGAATCCGTCATCCAGATGCAGCAGACAGGCAAGATCGAACGCCAGAAGGTCAACACTCGCAATATCCTCTTTATCGTTAGCGGGGCCTTTTCCGGACTCGACGAAATCATCGGCCGTCGGCTCAACAAAGGCACCATGGGGTTCCGCTCCCAAGCCGACCCAGCCCACCTCAACGCCGATCAGCTTCTGTCGCACGTGCGGGCCGAGGACCTAATTGGATACGGATTCGAGTCCGAGTTCATTGGCCGCTTGCCCGTCATCGCCGTGCTGCACGACCTCGGCCCCGAAGATCTCCTCGAAATCCTCCGCAACCCCAAAAGCAGCGTCATCCTTTCCAAGAAGCGCGACTTCCGCGCCTATGGCATTGAGGTCGAATTTGCCGATGAGGCTCTCGCCCTGTTTGCCGAGCGCGCACACGCCGAGCACATTGGTGCCCGAGGCTTGGTCAGCGCCATTGAAAAGGTATTGCTCAACTACGAAAAGAAGCTCCCTTCCGTCGGCGTCGAGCGCTTTGCCGTTGGGGCCGACACCGTCCTCGACCCTGCGGCGGGTCTGGAACGCTTGCTCCAAGACACTTCGCTGAGCCGCTTTCTCGACAACTTTCAACGCGAACACGACATCGCCTTGGAGATCACGCCAGAAGCCTCCGCGCAAATCGAGGCCCTAGCCAGCACGCGGAACATCGCACCCGGCGAGTTGTGCGAAGAAATGTTCAGCGACTACGGACACGGCCTCAAGCTAGCCGGGTTGGGCCAGTTTTGCATTGACGCCGATGTAGTCGCCGATCCCCAAGAAGCACTCAACGCGCTCGTCAAATACTACTACAATCAACGCCGCTAAATCCCACCGTACTGCTTTACCTTGCGGTAGAGCGTACTGAGGCCGATTTGCAGAATTTCGGCCGCCCGCCGCCGATCGTCGCCAACGGCCTTCAGCGTCTCGACTATGGCTATCTGTTCGATCTCGGCCATGCTCATGCCGACGCGAAAACCCAATCCGGGGAAAACGCGTTCTTGGCGGTTTATGTAGCGCGGGATGTCCCCAACTTCGAGCACGCCTTCGCGGGCACACATGACGACCATGCCTTCGATGCAGTTTTTTAATTCCCGCACATTGCCCGGCCAATCGTAATCGCGCAACACGTCTAAGGCTCGCGGCCGGATGCCCGCGATGCGTTTGTTGTTCTCGACGGCGAACTGCCGGATAAACGCGTCGGCCAGAATGGGTATATCCTCGCGGCACTCGCGCAGGGGCGGCACTTCGATCTTGATCACGTTGAGCCGGTAGAACAGGTCCGCCCGGAAGGTGCCCTCCCGCACCATGGCTTCTAGATCGCGGTGCGTCGCCGCGATCAAGCGCACATCTACCCGCCGAGTCTGGGTGCCGCCGATCCGCTCAAAGCAGCCGTCCTGAATCACTCTCAGCAGCTTTACTTGCGTCGGCAGGGGAATATCTCCGACTTCGTCGAGAAACAAGGTGCCTTGATCGGCCAGTTCAAAGCGTCCTTTGCGCGCGGCTACAGCTCCGGTATAGGCTCCCTTCTCGTGGCCAAAAAGCTCGTTTTCGACCAAGCTCTCCGGCAGAGCACCGCAGTTTATCTCGACGAAGGCGTTTTCCCGCCGCCGGCTCCGTTGGTGGATGGCCTTTGCCACCTCGCCTTTGCCCGTGCCGGTCTCACCAGCGATCAAAACGCTAGTCCGCGATTGAGCCACCTGTTCGATCTGGAGGTAAATGCGCTGCCACGGCGATGAGCGGCGGGCGATGTCGTCAAAGCGGTAGCGCTCGTCCAAGCGGCGCTGTAGATCCGAGACTTCCCCTACTAGCTGCTGGTAGCTCAGACCCTTTTCCAACACCGCGCCGACCTTGGCAAAATTCAGCGGCTGGAGTTGAAAGTCGTAGGCTCCTTGGCGCATCGCTTCAACCCCCAACTCAATGTCTTCGGGACCGGCGATGGCAATCGCGCAGATGGCCGGGTTGCGCTTGTGGGCCAGTTGCTGAACCCGCAACCCATCGATGCGCTTCTCGCGCAAGGCGTAGATCAGCGCATCAACCGCATCGGCGTCGAGGATATCGTACGCGCTCTGCCCCTCGTGCGCCCAGAGTACTTCGTACGCCTGTTGTTCCAGATAGAAAATCAGCGCCCGGGCCTGCTGGGATTCGGGCAGCACGACCAAGAGCCGCGGCTGCGTATGGCGTTTCTCACTCACGGGGCGACCTGCTTGCACAACTCGACGACCACTTCGCAGTGCGGCGTTTGGGGAAACATATCTACGGGCTGCACGCTGCGGACGCCATAGCCAGCCTGACCCAAGGTGCACAAATCACCAGCTAGCGCGTGGACATTGCAGGAGACGTAAATGATGCGCGGCGGTGCCAACGCGCATAGACCAGCCAGGGCCTTTTTGTGGATTCCAGGCCTCGGGGGATCGACGACGGCCAGATCAAAATGCTGGCCTTGTACCGCCAATTCCCCCAGTATGTCCTCGGCTGCGCCGACCATAAACTCGCAGTTTTCTATCTGATTGCGCACGGCGTTGCGCTTGGCATCCTCCACTGCTTCAGCGACCACTTCGATGCCCAACACAAACTGGGACTGGTGCGCCAACAGCAGGCTGATGCTGCCGGTGCCGCAGTACAAATCTAACACCGCCTTTTGCGGCCCGGCCACGCGGGCTATGACCTCGTAGAGCCGCTCGGCTTGCAGCGAATTTGTCTGAAAAAAGGACTGGGGAGAAATGTCGAATTCGAGACCAGCACACACTTCGGTGATGCGCCCGCTTCCCTTGAGTACAAACTCGCGCTCTCCGGCTGCTACTTGGGCCTTGCCGGTGTGCAAGGTGACGAGCAAAACATCAATTTCAGGTACAGCATCCAACAATTGCTCGGCGAGTTGTTGGACTCCTAGGTCGGGATACGCGGACACAACGAGGTTGACCATTACTTCCCCGCTCCGCTTGCCCTCGCGGACGACCAAGAAGCGCAGCAGTCCTTGGTGCCGCTTTAGGTCGTACGCGCTCAGGCCCAACGCTTGGCTGATGTGGCGAACTGCTCCGACGATGCGGTTGGACGTGTCAGACTGTAGATGGCACTCTTCGACATCGAATATCCAATTGAAACGCCCGCGTACGTGCAAGCCTAGTTGCAGCAAGCCCGCGCGATTCGCGCCAAAGGAAAATTCCATTTTGTTGCGATAGAAAAAGGGGGTCGGACTGGGCAAAATCGGCGCTACGGCTGGCAGCGCTAGCCCACTAGTCGCCAATGCGCTAGCGACCATCTGCTCCTTGACGGCAAGCTGGGCCGCGTACGGCAATTCCTGCCAACGACAGCCGCCGCAACGTCCAAAATGGGTGCAGCGAGGCTCCTCGCGTTTGTAGCCCTCTGTAAGGAACTCTTCTACCTCGGCCTCAAAGCGCCCCTTGCGCTTCTTTACAACGCGAGCGGCGACCCGGTCTCCAGGAACAGACTGACGCACGACGACCTCGCGCTGCCCGACATAAGCCATTCCGTCGCCCTTGGCAGTGAGCGCGGCGATCTCGACCTCGATGCGATCTCCTCGTTTCACGTACTCTCTATCTAAAATGCAAACGGGGCAAGATGGTCATCATCTTGCCCCGTCGCTACTGCTTTGGACGCCCACCTTATTCTTCGGCCTGCTGAGCCTCTTCTGCAGCCTCGTCCTGCTGAGCCTCTTCTGCGGCCACCCCAGGGCGATCCACGAGTTCGACGATGCTCATAAATGCCCCGTCGCCGCGCCGTGGACCCAACTTGATCACGCGCGTATAGCCTCCGTTGCGGCTTTTGTAGCGCGGCCCCAGTTCGTCAAAGAGCTTGGCGACCACCTGCTTGTCGGCTATGACGCGCAATACTTGGCGGCGGGCGTGCAAGTCGCCTTTCTTGGCGCAAGTCAGCACCCGCTCGGCCGTGCGCTTGAGTTCTTTGGCACGCGTCTGGGTGGTGGTGATGCGCTCGTTGATAAAGAGCGAGGCCATCATGTTGGACAACATGGCTTTGCGATGCGGAGCCGTGCGTCCCAGTTTAGCTATTCTTTTTCCGTGTCTCATAGCTAGAATTCTTCCGCCAGCGAACTGTCCGCTGTTTGGTCGATCTCAATGCCGTCGTACGGAGTCAAGTCCATACCCCAGCTAAGATTGTTTTCCTCGAGTATTTTCTGCAACTCGTTGAGCGACTTGCGACCGAAGTTGCGATACTGCAACATCTCGGCCTCCGTGCGCGACACCAAGTCCCTGAGATGGGTAATCCCTGCGGCTTTGAGGCAATTGGCCGAGCGCACCGTCAACTCAATCTCTTCGACGGGCGTTTGCAAGAGTTGAACGATCTTCTTGGCTTCTTCGTCAACTTCCTTTTCCTCAATGCCTTCAGGCTCTTCTGTAAAATTAATAAAAAGGTTTAGGTGTTCGGTCAGGATTTGGGCGGCTTGGGACATGGCATCTTCGGGATGCACTGAGCCATCGGTCCAGACTTCCATAATCAGCTTGTCGTAGTCGGTGCGCCGCCCGACGCGTGCGTTCTCAATATCGTAGTGGACCTTGAGAACCGGCGAATAGTTCGTATCGAGAGGAATAGCACCAATGGGCTGCTCGGGGATTTTGTTCTCTTCGGCGAACAGGTAGCCGCGACCGCAGCCAACCGTCAGTTCCATTTTCAGAGAAGCCCCTTTATCCAAGGTGGCAAGGTGTAGGTCGGGATTCAGAACCTCGACGCTAGGGTCCACTTCTATATCCTTGGCCACCAAGGCCCCCTCTGTCGTGCGCTCGACACGCAAGACGCGATCCTCTGCGCCGCGATAGCGCAGCGCTATTTCCTTGAAGTTGCGCACGATCTCCGGCACGTCTTCACGCACCCCCTCAATCGTAGAAAACTCGTGGTGTACACCCTCGATATTAACTTGCTTGATCGCAGCCCCTTGGATAAAGGACAGCAGTACGCGGCGCAGTGCGTGTCCAATAGAAACGCCAAAACCGCGCTCGAGCGGCTGAACGATAAACATGCCATACGTCTCGCTGAGGCTTTCTTTTTCGACCTCGGCCAGCCTCGGCATCTGGAGACCTTCTAATTTCATACTTTAGCCTCTTGCCCCTTGATGGATTGGGCGGAGTAAAACATCAGACGCGAGAATAAAACTCGATGACCAGTTGTTCTTCGGCGACCGTGGGAATATCCTCCCGGCCGGGGATTTCTGCTACAGTCCCAGTCAGGTTGACCTTGTCTATGGCTAGCCAAGGCACGGTCTCCCGCGAGCGTCGCAACGATTCGTGAATGGCCTCTAGCTGACGACTGCGCTCGGCGACCTGCACCACATCGCCCATCCGGATCAGGTAGGAAGGGATATTGACCCGTTTGCCGTTTACCATGATGTGGTTGTGTCGTACTAGCTGGCGCGCGGCCTTGCGCGATGGCGCAAAACCGAGCCGATAGACGATGTTGTCGAGGCGGCGCTCTAACAGGCGCAACAGGTTTTCGCCACTGATGCCCGGCACGCGTGACGCCTCCTTGTAATAGCCCCTGAACTGGCCTTCGCGGATTCCGTAGAGCCGAGCTAGTTTTTGCTTGGCCCGTAGCTGCACACTGTAGTCGGACTGTTTGCGGCGCAAGCCCTGACCGTGTTGGCCCGGGGCGTAGCTGCGTCGTTCAAAGGAGCACTTTTCAAGATTGCAGCGCTCGCCCTTTAGGAAGAGTTTGGCTCCTTCCCGGCGGCAGAAGCGACAATTGGGACCTGTATGCCTGCTCATAACGTAGTTAGCTCCTCTAAACGCGGCGACGCTTGGGCGGCCGACAGCCGTTGTGCGGCATGGGCGTCACGTCGCGGATGGCGGAAATCTCGAGCCCGGCATTTTGCAAAGCGCGGATGGCGGACTCGCGCCCTACCCCCGGCCCCTTAACCCAGACCTCCACTCGGCGCAATCCCATATTCATGGCTTCTTGAGCGGCCCTTTCAGCAGCGAGTTGGCTGGCAAAGGGCGTAGATTTGCGACTGCCCCTGATGCTCATTTTCCCTGGAGTCGCCCAAGAAATCACATTGCCTCTGGTATCGGTAAGAGTGATAATCGTATTGTTGAACGTGGCCAGAATGTGAGCCACGCCCACAGCCTCCACCTGTTTTGCTTTCTTGCGTCTCTTGCGTCTTTCGGGCGGCAAAGGTCAATCCTCTCCGTTTGAGTTGATCTACTTGACGGGGGCCTTTTTCTTGCCAGCAATAGCTCGCCGCGGCCCCTTGCGCGTACGGGCGTTAGTCTTAGTGCGCTGGCCATTGGCCGGCAGCCCGCGGCGATGCCGCAACCCCCGATAGCAGCCGATGTCCATCAGCCGCTTGATATTCATGGTGGTTTCGCCGCGCAGACTACCTTCGACCTTGTGGCTGACCTCAATGATCGAGCGCAAACTGCTGACCTGATCTTCGCTCAACTCGTTGATGCGGGTTTGGGGATCAATCCTCGCCTGGGAGGCGATGCGACTGGCCGTCGTATGCCCAATGCCAAAGATATAGGTCAATGCGATGGCGACCCGCTTGTCGCGAGGTAAATCTACACCTGCTATGCGCGCCATAGTGTTATTCCTCAGCCTTGTTTCTGTTTGTGGCGGGGATTGCGCTTGCATATAACGCGCACGACCCCGTGCCGGCGAACGATTTTACACTCGTTACAACGCTTGCTGACGGATGCTCTAACTTTCACGGTACTCGCTCCAAGTGAGATTAGCCGCGGCGTCCCTGGATCTTGCCTCGCTTCATAAATCCCTCGTAGTGGCGCGTCATTAGCTGAGATTCTAACTGCTGCAAGGTATCTAAAGCCACGCCAACGACGATCAAAAGCCCTGTCCCACCAAAAAACTGGGCAAAAGAAGGAGCCACGTTGAATTGCCTAGTGACGAAGAAAGGAAAGATGGCCACCATAGCGAGGGCAATAGAGCCCGGCAGGGTAATGCGCGTCATAATGCCATCAATGTGCTGGGCAGTCCGGGGACCAGGACGGACGCCGGGGATGAATCCCCCGTGCTTTTTCATGTTGTCAGAGAGCTGATTAGGATCCATGACGATGGCAGTATAAAAATAACAAAAGAAGATGATCATTAGTCCATAGACGAACCAATAAAACATGGATTCGGTCGAGAAAAACGAACCAATCGCCAGCATGAATTCATGGCCTGGAAACATCTGCGTGATCGTGCCGGGCAGAAACATGATCGACTGGGCAAATATGATCGGAATCACGCCCGCGGTGTTGATCCGCAGCGGGATGTGCGTGGTCTGACCGCCGTAAACCCTCCGCCCGACGACGCGCTTGGCGTACTGCACGGGAATTTTGCGCAGACCCTGAGTCAGCAAGATCACAAAGGCTACTACGGCGAACATGAGCGCGATGAGGAGGATCTCTTCAATGATATTCTTGCTGAAACCGCGGTTGATGATAAAGAGATTGTATTCCTGATTGATTGCGTAGGGCAACTCGGCGATGATGCCGATGAAAATGATCAGAGAAATGCCGTTGCCAATACCGCGCTCCGTGATCTGCTCGCCCAACCACATGATAAAAATCGTGCCGGTGGTGATCGTCAGCATGGTCGCCAGCGTAAAGCCAATGCCCGGGTCGGCAACTGCCGGCTGACCCGAGTACGGGGCCTTGATGCTGGTAATGAAGAAACTGACGCCGTAGGACTGAGCCGCCGCTAGAAAGACCGTACCATAGCGCGTGTACTGAGTAATTTTCTTGCGCCCCTCTTCGCCTTCGCGCTGCAATTTCTGGAAGTAGGGAATAACCGCGCCTAGCAACTGCAAAATGATTGAGGCACTAATATAGGGCATGATGCCCAGCGCAAAGATCGTCCCACGGGTGAAAGCACCACCCACAAACATGTCGTACAACCCAAAGAGGGTGTTCCCAGCGCTTTCAAAGTACTCCTTAAGCACGACCAATTCGACGCCGGGGACCGTGATCTGACCACCGATGCGATAGACGATCAAAATCCCTAAAGTGAAGAGGATGCGACGTCGCAAATCGGGAATTTTGAAGCAGTTTTGGAAACTCTGCACGAGTTGCATCAAATCACCTCGGCTTGGCCGCCCGCTTTGGCGATTTTCTCTGCTGCCGCAGCGGAGAATTTGTGCGCCTTGACCGTCAGAGGCTGACTCAGCTCTCCTTCGCCTAGGACCTTCAGTAGCCCCGATGGCTTGGCGATCAATCCGGCAGCAGCCATTTGCTCTGGCCCGACTTCCCCGCTAAGTCCCCGCTCTTCGAGATCCCGCAGATTTACTACCTGATAGGTCGTTTTGAATTTGTGGTTGGAAAAACCCACCTTGGGGATATGGCGGAACAGCGGCAGCGAACCGCCAGTAAACCCAACGCGGTTGCCGCGTCTAGCACCGGACCTAGCCCGCTGACCTTTGTGGCCTTTGCCCGCAGTTTTGCCCGTCCCCGAACCCGGCCCTTGCCCCAACCGCTTGCGGTTCCGCTTAGACCCCGGAGGACATTTTATGTTTTCTAGACGCATGGCACGCTCTCGCTTACTCTTCTACTTCCTCAACTGCGACCAGATGTTTGACTTTGGCGATCATACCCCGGATCTGGGGCGTGTCGTCGTGTACGACCTGTTGATACAGGCGCTTGATTCCCAAAGCCTCAATCGTCGCCTTTTGACCTTTGGCGCGGCCGATGGCACTGCGCCGCTGTGTGATGACTAGTTTCATTGGCTGTTAATCCCAAGCGCGAAGCGATTCCACCGGCACGCCGCGCTCCCGAGCGATCATCTCGGCACTGCGTAGCTGCGCCAGTGCTTTGACGGTCGCCTTCACTGAATTCTGCACGTTGTTGGACCCGAGGGATTTGGTCAGAATATCGTGAACGCCGGCTAGCTCCAGTACGATGCGGGTTCCGCCGCTGGCGATGATCCCGGTTCCCGGGGTAGCTGGCTTAAAAAGTACCTTGGCTGCGCCAAAAACCCCGACGATCTCATGCGGTATGGTCCCATCAGTCACTGGGACTTCGACGACGTTCTTTTTCGCCGCCTCGGCCCCCTTGCGGATGGCCTCGGCGATCTCGCCGGCCTTGCCAGCACCAAATCCCACTCGGCCATTGCGATCGCCAACTACGACCATTGCACTAAAGCTGAAGCGCCGACCGCCCTTGCGCACGTGCGAAACTCGCTTGATGCTGTTTTGGACGACAACTTCGCTCAGTTCTGTACCGCTGGGATCGGATTTCGCTTTGCTAGTATCTGTTTTCGCCACGCCGTTCTCCCTTAGAAATTCAAGCCAGCTTCCCGCGCCCCGTCGGCCACGGCTTTGACTACCCCGTGATAGAGAAATCCGCCGCGGTCAAAGACGACCTGTTCAATGCCTTTTTCGCGCGCCTTAGCAGCAATCATTTTGCCAACCTCATGCCCTTGCGCCACGCGACTGTCAAACTGCCGTTCCCTTAGTTCCTGAGACTGAGTCGAAAGTCCTAAAAGGGAATGACCCGCCACATCGTCGACTAACTGCACCTCGATATGGCGCAAGGAACGATGCACCACCATGCGCGGACGCGTGGGCGTGCCAGAGACGATCTTGCGCAGCCGGTGTCGCCGCCGCTGACGCCGCTGGCGACTCTCTACCAAGTGTTTTTTGTCTTTCATTAGCCTACGGCAGCCTTGCCCTGTTTCCAATGAATGGTCTCGTTCTCATAGCGGATCCCCTTGCCCTTGTAGGGCTCCGGGCGACGTTTGAAGCGGATATCGGCGGCCACCTGACCCACGAGTTGCTTGTCGATGCCCCGGACGACGATGCGGGCTTGTGCCCCACCCGCACCTGGGGACACTTCGACTTGGATCTCCTCGGGCACCTCGTAGATCACTGGATGCGAATAACCTACGTGGAGCACGAGTTGTTTGCCTTGGACCTCAGCCCGGTACCCCACGCCGAATAGATCCAAATTCTTGAAAAAACCCTCGGAGACTCCTTCGACCGCGTTGGCGATCAAGGTTCGGGTCAATCCGTGTAGGGAGCGAGCCTGTTTGCTTTCGCTTTTCCGCGTCACCGTTAAAACGCTGTCCTGCTGAGCCACAGCGAGGTACTCAGCGACAAACGGCACCTGTAACTGGCCCTTTGGGCCTTTTACGGAGACCTTGGCAGGAGCCAACGCGACTTCAACACCCTGCGGTAGGGGAAGGGATTTGTTGCCTATGCGCGACAATCTAACATTCTCCCAGTGGCTTCATTTACCAGACGCTACAGAGGATTTCGCCGCCTACGCCGTTCATCCTCGCTTGTTTATCCGTCATCACTCCCTTAGAGGTGGAAACGATGGCGATGCCCAAGCCGCGGAGCACACGTGGGACATCGGCTTTACTCGCATATTGACGCAACCCGGGCTTGCTGATGCGCTCTAGCCCGCGAATGATGCTATTGTCATTCTGATCGTAGCGCAGATAGAGCCGCAAAATGCCCTGCTTGCCGTCTTCGATAAAAGCGAAATTGTCGATAAAACGGGACTCGGCTAATACGCGGGCCACTTCCCGCTTTAGCTTGGAGGCGGGGACGTCAACTCTGGAATGCTTGGCGCTACAAGCGTTGCGAATGCGGGTCAACATATCCGCTAGGGGATCTGTCATGCTCATATTGATTTCTCCAACCTGCTACCAACTCGCCTTGCTAACACCCGGAATCTCGCCCTTGAGGGCCAATTCGCGAAAACAGATGCGACACAGTCCAAACTTGCGATATACTGCACGCGGACGCCCACAGCGATGGCAACGGGTATAAGCTCGCGAGGAAAACTTGGGTTTGCGCTGCGCTTTGGCTATCAAGCATTTTTTTGGCATTAGCAGGTTCTTTCCGACTCTATTGACTGAAGGGCATACCCAGCAACTGGAGCAACTCTCGGCCTTCCTCGTCGCTTTTGGCCGAAGTGACGATGGTGATATTCATGCCTCGGACTTGGTTGATCATGTCGTAGTTGATCTCGGGGAATATGATCTGTTCCTTGATGCCTAGATTGTAGTTACCACGTCCATCGAAGCTTCTAGGAGAAACCCCGCGAAAATCTCGCACCTGCGGTAAGGCGAAACTGATCAAGCGGTCGAGAAAATCGTACATGCGCCCCCCCCGCAAAGTGACCATGCAGCCGACCGGCATACCGACGCGCAACTTGAAGTTTGAGATCGCCTTCTTGGCGTGGCGGATGGCGGGCTTTTGACCGGTGATCGCCGTCAATTCGGATACCGCACCTTCGAGCACCTTGGGCTCCTGCACTGCCTCACCGACACCCATATTGACGATGACCTTCTGCAGGCACGGTACCTGCATGTTGTTTTTAAATGAGAAGCGGGCTTTGAGCTGAGGCAGCACCTCTTCTCGGTAGTGTTTTTTGAGTCTAGCTTCGTACATGGCTTATTCTGGATCAATCATTTCGCCGCTGCGCACAGAGACGCGCACGCATTTGCCATTGTCCAATTTCTTATGACCGATGCGCGTTGGTAGATCAGTCTTGGGGCAGACGATCATGACATTGGAAACGTGAATGGGTGCCTCGCGCTCAACGATACCCCCTTGGGGATCGCGCGATGTCGGGCGGGTGTGGTGTTTGCGCATATTCACGCCTTCGACGATGATCCGCCCCCGATCCTTAAACACGCTAAGTACCGTCGAGCGCCGTCCTTTGTCGTTGCCGCTTATGACCTGTATTGTATCGCCTTTGCGAATGTCCATTGCGCTCTTCCTCAGACTACCTCGGGTGCCAGCGATACAATGCGCATGTATTGCTTTTCGCGCAGTTCGCGGGCCACAGGCCCAAATATGCGAGTACCTGTTGGCTCTTTGTCGTCGTTGACCAATACAGCGGCGTTGTCGTCAAAGCGAATATAAGAGCCATCGGGACGGCGATATTCCTTCTTGGTCCGCACGACTACGGCCTTGACCACTTGCCCTTCCTCTAAAGGCCCGTTCGGCGCTACACCGTGGACGGCTACTACGATCAGATCGCCAATACTGGCGTAGCGCTTGCGAGAGCCGCCGAGTACGCGAATGCAGCGGCCTGTACGGGCCCCGGCGTTATCTGCCATTTTGACTACGCTGTATTCCCGAATCATTTTGTTCCTAAAAGCCTAAATTTACTGCCGCTCTAATATATCAACGAGCCGCCAACGCTTGGTTTTGCTCATGGGGCGGCATTCCTCAATGCGCACGAGATCGCCAACCTGCGACTCTTCTCGCTCGTCGTGGGCGACGAACTTGGCGGTGCGGCGGATGATCCGGCCATACAGGGCATGCGGAATGCGCTGTTCGACCGCCACGATCCGCGTCTTGGTGTTGTTGGCCTTGAGCACTCGACCTTCGGCCTGACGCCGGTCCAGACGCCGGTCTCTCTTTTCTTTAGCCATCTGCCACCTACTTCCCGCTGGCCAAGGAGCGAATGCCGAGTGCGTGCTCTTTGAGCACGGTGTACGCCTTGGCAATATCGCGCCGCACTTGCCGCAACCGAATGGGACTAGTCAACTGGCCGGCCACGTGCTGAAAACGCAGGTTGAAGAATTCCTCGTGCAGTTCTTCTAACCTGTTTTGCACTTCTTCTGAACTCATTTCGCGCAATTCGCTGACCTTCATAACCTCATACTCGTTTGACGACCTTGGTCTTGATGGGCAGTTTGTGACCAGCACGGCGGAATGCCTCGCGGGCCGTGTCTTCAGGCACCCCAGAAAGCTCGACCATCACCCGCCCAGGTTTGACCACCGCAACCCATCCCTCGGGCGGCCCCTTGCCTTTACCCATGCGGGTTTCGGCAGGTTTCTTGGTGATCGGTTTGTCGGGAAAAATGCGGATCCACATCTTGCCCGTCCGGCTCATCGCCCGACTAATCGCCACGCGCATAGCCTCAATCTGACGGCTGGTAATCCAACAAGGCTCGAGAGCTTTGAGGCCGTATTCGCCGAAGGAGACCATGTCCCCGCCTTTGGTTTGGCCGCGCATGCGGCCTCGCGCCTGCTTCCTCCACTTGGACTTCTTGGGCATCAACATAAGAGAGCCTCGCTGTAATCAGACCGCCTGAGCGGTCCCTTCTCCTTCGGCCATAACTTCGCCGTGACAAATCCAAACTTTTACGCCCACAGTCCCCGATACGGTATAAGCCGTTGCCATAGCGTAGTCGATATCAGCGCGTAGCGTGTGCAACGGAACCCGACCAGCTGGCTCGGAACGCTCGCGCCGGCCCATCTCCGAACCACCGATGCGTCCGGAACAGACGATGCGGATACCCTCGGCCCCCATGCGCATCGACGAGGCTACAGATTTCTTCATGGCCCGGCGAAAGGAAACGCGTTGTTCTAGCTGGCGAGCCAGATTGTCGGCCACTAGCTGAGCATCTAGTTCGGGCTTTTTGATCTCTTGGATATTGAGAGAAACATCCTTGCTGGTCAGAGCCTTGAGCTCGTCGCGAATTTTATCGACTTCGGCCCCGCGACGACCAATGGCAATACCAGGACGCGCTGTGTGCACTTCAACGGTAACTCGCTTGGGTTGGCGTTCAATATTAATCTGAGATACGCCGGCTCGCTGTAGGCGCTGACGCACGTAACGCCGCAACATGAGGTCTTCCTTGAGTAACTCGGAAAAATCCTTTTCAGCGAACCAATTTGAACGCCAGGGCTTGATGACCCCGAGACGGAAGCCGTATGGATGTGTTTTTTGGCCCAAGGTGTCCCCCTTAGTTGACCTCGTCGCTGACGACGACCGTGAGATTGCAGTGGCGCTTGCGAATGCGATCGGCCGAGCCACGAGCCCGTGGACGAATGCGCTTGAGATCGCGCCCTTCGTCGGCAAAGATGCGCGTTACGTAGAGATCATCGGCGTCAACCGGATTTTCCTCGTCCTGATTGATCCCATTCGATATGGCCGAACGCAGGGTCTTTTCGATTAGCTTGGCTACTGGGCGAGGCGAAAACCGGAGAATGGTAAGCGCCTCATCGACCGACTTGCCGCGAATCAGGTCGATGAGCTGGCGCACTTTAGTGGTCGGTACGCCAATTTGTTTGAGGACGGCTTGGGCTTCCATGCTATTGAATCCTCGTCCCGCGTTCGGTCAACCGGCCTCCGTGACCGCGAAAAGTGCGGGTCGGAGCAAACTCGCCGAGCTTGTGCCCTACCATGTTTTCAGTGATGTACACTGGGATGAACTTATTGCCGTTGTAAACGGCTAGCGTATGACCGACGAAGTCGGGCGTAATGGTCGAGCGCCGCGACCAAGTCCGCACGACTTGCTTGTCGCCCGTGCGATTGAGGTGTTCGACCTTTTTTGCTAAATGCCCGTCAACAAAAGGGCCTTTTTTGATCGATCTTGGCATAATCTCTCGCTATTTCGCGTTGCGCCGACGTATAATCCACTGATTGCTTTGGTTTTTGCGCTTGCGCGTCTTGTAGCCCTTAGTGGGCTTACCCCAAGGGGTGACCGGGTGCCGTCCACCTGAAGATCGGCCTTCGCCCCCCCCATGCGGGTGGTCAACCGGATTCATAACTACGCCCCGCACCTTGGGTCTGCGCCCCAACCAACGGGAGCGACCAGCTTTGCCAATGACAATATTGGCGTGTTCTACATTGCCCACCTGCCCCAAGGTGGCCATGCACTGGACGGGTACTTCGCGATTTTCCCCGGAGGGTAGACGCAGTTGCGCCCGCCCGCCATCGCGACCGAGAAGCTGCACTTCAGCGCCTGCGCTGCGCGCTAGCTGCCCACCGCGGCCGGGATTGAGTTCGACATTGTGAACCGTTGCTCCCAAGGGGATATTGGCCAACGGCAGGGCATTGCCGACCCGGATTGGAGCATTGGAACCTGCGGAGACCTCGGCCCCAACCTTCAGGCCCAAAGGCGCGAGAATATAGCGCTTATCTCCATCGGCATAGACAATCAGAGCAATAAACGCCGAGCGGTTGGGATCGTATTCAATCGCGGCGACCCGACCCGGCACACCAAGCTTGGTGCGCTTGAAGTCGATGACGCGATAGCGCCGCTTATGCCCCCCTCCGCGCCGACGCATGGTCATGCGGCCCTGATTGTTGCGCCCGCCCGATTTGTTAACGGCCGCAGCAAGTAACGACTTCTCGGGCTTGCTGCGCGTCAGTTCCTCAAAGGAATTGACCGTCTTGTAGCGCAGCGTCGGAGTTGTGGGACGGAATTTCTTGACTGCCATCTTAAGTCCAGTTTAGCTAGGTATTTTCTGCAAATTCAATGGAGTCGCCGGCCCGGAGCGTCACATAGGCCTTTTTCCAACCAGCACGCCGTCCTAGGTACATCCCTTGCCGCTTGGGCTTGCTCGGGACTTTGATGGTGCGGACGGATTCAACCTTGACCGAAAAAATGGATTCTACTGCCTGACGGATCTGGAGTTTGTTGGCCTTGGGATGGACGCGAAAGGCGTATTTGTTGCCCTCGCGTAACATGGAGGCTTTTTCAGTAATCACCGGCTTCTGAATAATCGCTCGCGGATTCATTTTCTCAGCCTCTTTGGCCACGGTTTTCTACGAGCCGGTCAAAGGCTTGGCGCGTAAATAAAACCACGTCTGCTGCCAGCAAATCATACGTAGATAGCGCCCCTAGATGAGCCATTTTCACCTTGGGCAGATTGCGGCTCGATTTGATCAATACTGGGGAACTTTCCAAAGTGATGAACAGAACCTTCTGGTCTTTGAGGCCGCACGCTTCAATAACCTTCTGAAAGGAACGGGTACTAGGAGCAGGAAAGTCGAAGTCTGTGACGATCTTGACCTGCCCTTCCGTACCTTTGAGCGTGAGTGCCGAGCGGAATGCCAAGCGCTTGAGGGACTTGGGCAGCTTGGAAAAATAAGAACGGGGGCGGGGACCAAAGGCCACGCCACCACCTCGTACCAAAGGCGAACGCAGTGAACCCCGACGCGCCCAACCCGTGCCTTTCTGGCGGTGGTGCTTCTTGCTCGTACGGGCTATTTCGGACCGGGTCTTAGCCGAGGCCGTTCCCTGCCGCTGATTCGCTTGATGGGCGACAATCGCTCGGTAGAGGGCGTATTCCGAAACTGCAATGCCGAACAAATCCTCGGGCAGTTCCACTGAGCCGTTTGCCTGGCCTTCGCTGTTTAGCTCTTCTACCTGCGCACCCATGATCGAATTAAACCTTTATGTCGATGCCGATACCCGCCGGCAGATCGAGCTTCATCAGTGCGTCCACTGTCTGCGGCGTTGAATCGTAAATGTCGATGAGCCGCTTGTGGATGCGCGTCTCGAACTGTTCGCGCGATTTCTTGTCCACGTGTGGGGATCGCAGCACGGTGTACACCGTGCGAGCCGTCGGCAGCGGCACTGGTCCGGCGATGCGAGCCCCGCTCCGCTTGACCGTCTGGACGATCTCGTCCACAGACTTGTCCAACGCCATGTGGTCGTAGGCCTTGAGGCGAATGCGTATTCTATCAACTGCCACTGGCTCGCATCTCCCTAACGCGGCTTTTCCTAATTGGAAACCTCGGTGACGACGCCAGAGCCGATGGTGCGACCGCCCTCGCGAATGGCGAAGCGCAGCTGCGGCTCAATGGCGATCGGCTGGATTAGCTCTACTTCCATGTTGACGTTATCGCCGGGCATGACCATTTCGGTGCCCTCGGGCAGCGCAATGGTCCCGGTGACGTCGGTAGTGCGGAAGAAAAACTGAGGGCGGTAACCGGAGAAAAAGGGCTTTTCGCGGCCACCCTCCTTGGGGGTCAACACCACGACCTCGGCCTTAAACTTGGTGTGCGGCTGAACAGAAGCGGGCTTGCAGACGACCATACCACGCATTAACTCAGCCTTCTCAACACCGCGCAGCAGTAGGCCGACATTGTCTCCAGCCTCGCCCTCGTCAAGCAACTTGCGGAACATCTCGACGCCAGTGACCGTGGTCTTACGCGTCTCCTTGATACCGACGATATCCACCTCTTCTCCGACCTTGACCCGACCGCGCTCAATGCGCCCCGTGCCAACCGTACCGCGTCCTTGGATCGTAAACACGTCTTCGACTGGCATCAAGAAGGGCTGATCGACATCGCGCACCGGATCGGGAATGAACTCGTCAACGGCGCTCATCAATTCGTCAATCGACTGAGTGCCGGTCGGCGAGTCCGTTCCTTCCAGCGCCTCGAGGGCCGAACCGCGGATCATCGGGGTATCGTCGCCATCAAAGCCATACTCAGAGAGCAACTCGCGCGTCTCTAGCTCGACCAAATCCAAAAGCTCTTCGTCATCTACTTGATCGACCTTGTTGAGATAGACGACAATGCTGGGTACGTTGACTTGGCGGGCCAATAGAATGTGCTCGCGGGTCTGGATCATCGGCCCATCGGCGGCGCTGACGACTAAGACCGCACCGTCCATCTGGGCGGCACCGGTAATCATGTTTTTGATATAGTCGGCATGGCCGGGGCAATCAACGTGCGCGTAGTGGCGCTTCTCGGTCTCGTACTCCTGATGGGAGACATTGATCGTCACCCCGCGCGCCTTTTCCTCCGGGGCGTTGTCGATTTCATCAACACCCCTAGCTTCGGCCAAGCCCTTGTTGGCCAAGTGTAAGGTGATAGCCGCTGTCAAGGTCGTCTTGCCGTGATCGACATGGCCAATGGTGCCGATATTGACGTGCGGCTTGTTGCGCTGAAATTGTTCCTTAGCCATTTCCTTAATCCTCTCCTTTCCTTACCTGGGAAGGCGGTTATTGCTTTAACTTTGAGTGTTGTCGACGATTTCTTCAGTAATGTGCTTTGGGACGGCTTGGTATTTGGAAAACTGCATGGTAAAAAGCGCCCGTCCTTGGGTCAGCGAACGCAGACGCGTGGCGTAGCCAAAAGTCTCGCTCAGCGGCACGAAAGCCTTGACGACTTGGGCATCGGAACGGGGATTGATGCCTTGTATCTCGCCGCGGTGCGAATTGAGATCACCCACTACGTCGCCCAAATATTGATCGGGGACGACGACCTCCAACTCCATAATCGGCTCCATGAGATAGGGAGATGCCTTCGCGGCACCGTCTTTGAAGGCCATGGACCCGGCGACCTTAAAGGCGACTTCCGATGAGTCAACCTCGTGATGCGACCCATCTACCAGCACGACTTTAACATCTTCGATCGGGTAACCGGCAACAGGTCCGGTGCTCATCGCTTCAATAATGCCCTCGCGCACTGGATTGATGTATTCCCTAGGAATGCTGCCGCCGACAATTTTCGACTCGAATACCAGCCCACTGCCCGGCTCGCCCGGCTCGATTTCCAACTCGACGTGCCCGTACTGGCCGCGGCCTCCGGTCTGTCGCACGAACCTACCTGTAATCTCAACGGCCCTGCGCAGACCTTCTTTGTAGGCCACTTGGGGCCTGCCGACATTGGCCTCTACCTTGAATTCGCGGAAGAGGCGGTCGATAAGGATCTCTAAGTGCAATTCGCCCATGCCCGACATAATCGTCTGGCCCGTCTCGTCGTCAAGCTTGATCTGAAAGGTTGGGTCTTCCTCGCTGAGCTTGGACAGGGCAATGTATAGCTGCTCCTGATCCGCCCGCGTCTTTGGCTCAATTGCCACGTGGATCACCGGCTCGGCGAATTCGATCTTTTCCAAGACAATGGGATGCTGCTCGTCGCAAAGCGTGTCGCCAGTAGTCGTGTTTTTGAGGCCGACCACCGCGACTATGTCACCGGCATAGGCACGAGATAGCTCGGTGCGGTCGTTGGCGTGCATCTCTAGCAAGCGCGCGGTGCGCTCGCGACGCTCAGTCGTCACATTGTAGAGATAAGTGCCCGAGCTTAGCACACCTGAATAGACGCGAACAAAGGTGAGACGCCCAACAAAGGGATCCGTCATAACCTTAAAGGCCAACCCAGCAAAAGGCGCATCATCGAGGGCAGGACGCACTGCTTCCGCGCTGGAATGGGGCAGCATACCCTTGACTTCGCCGATGTCGGCTGGAGACGGCAGATAGTGTAGCACCGCGTCGAGCAAGCGCTGGACGCCTTTATACTTATAAGCACTGCCGCACGTTACGGGCACAGCCTTCAGCGAGATGGTGGCTTGGCGCAGCGCAGCGCGGATTTCGTCGGGGTGAATTTCTTCCCCGTCGAGAAATTTTTCGAGCAGCCCATCGTCGAATTCAGCCACCGACTCTAGCAGCTTTTCGCGGTACTGCAAGGCCTCCTCCAATAAATCCGCGGGGATCTCGTCCTCGAAAAACTTGACGCCCTGGCTGGCCTCTTCGTAGGTAATGGCCTTCATCTCGACCAAGTCTATTAAGCCGTTGAACGTCTCGCCAACACCTATGGGCAACTGGACAGGCACAAAATTGCTGTTCAATCGCTCTTGGAGCATGCTGAGTACCTGAAAAAAATCAGCTCCATTGCGATCCATTTTGTTGACAAAAGCAATGCGCGGGACGCGGTATTTGTCGGCTTGGCGCCAGACGGTCTCGGACTGCGGCTCAACTCCGCCGACCGCACAGAAAACGCCTATGGCACCGTCGAGTACGCGCAGCGAACGCTCGACCTCGGCAGTAAAATCCACATGGCCGGGCGTGTCGATGATGTTGATGCGGTGATCCTTCCACTGGCAAGCAGTAGCGGCAGAGGTTATGGTGATTCCGCGCTCGCGCTCTTGCTCCATCCAGTCCATCGTCGCTGTACCGTCATGGACCTCCCCCATGCGGTGAACTCGACCAGTATAGTAAAGGATTCGCTCGGTCGTGGTGGTCTTGCCAGCGTCGATGTGAGCCGCAATCCCTATATTGCGCGTGTCTTTTTGTGCAAACTTTCGTGCCATCTGGCCTGGGAACTCCCTAAAATCTGTAATGAGCGAAGGCTTTATTCGCCTCGGCCATGCGATGGACGTCTTCCTTCATTCGCACAGCCCCACCTTCTCCCCTTGACGCAGCGATAAACTCATTGGCCAACCGCTCGGCCATGGTGCGTTCAGAGCGCTCGCGCGCGAAGCGAATCAACCAGCGAATCGAACGCGCTGTGCGCTCGTCTGGCCGCATTTCGACCGGCACCTGATAGGTCTGGCCACCGACTCGACGCGATTTAACCATGACAATAGGCTTGGCGTTTTCCAGTGCCTTCTGGAAGATATCAATCCCGTCTTGGCCGCTGCGTTCGACGACCAAGTCAATCGAGTCGTAGAATATGCGCTCGGCCACGCTCTTCTTGCCTTGCTTCATCAGCGAATTTACGAACCTCGCCGCCAAGACATTGTGGAACTTCGGGTCCGGCAGCAGCTTGCGTTTGATTGCTTTTTTACGCCGCGACATTGCCCGTACTCCTAGGTTGGCCGCCGGGTGCCATACTTAGAGCGACCCTGACGGCGGTCAGCCACGCCCGTTGCATCGAGGACACCGCGCACGATATGGTAACGCACGCCAGGGCAGTCCTTGATACGACCTCCGCGCACTAAGACGATGGAGTGTTCCTGCAGCGTATGCCCCTCACCTGGCACATAAGCCGTGACTTCTATCCCCGTAGTCAAACGTACGCGAGCCATCTTGCGCAGAGCCGAGTTGGGCTTCTTGGGCGTCTGGGTGTAAACACGCGTGCAAACGCCACGGCGCTGGGGACAACTTCTCAGCGCTGGGGAATCCGTCTTTTTTAGTGATTTTTGCCGGCTTTTTCGGACCAGCTGGCTAACCGTTGGCAAACGCTGTTTCTCCTCGTCATTCCGTAATAAATAGCAAACTTATAATTTACATACAAACTGTATAACTGTCAATACTACTCACCCAAAACACCTGTTTCCGCAGCCGCCACTTCGGTCAACTCGGCTTTGCCATTACCTTCGGGCTCCAAGTTCTCATAGGTGCCATCTTGGTAGTGCCCTGTACCGGCTGGAATCAAGCGACCGATGATGACGTTTTCCTTGAGGCCACGCAGGTGGTCTATCTTGCCTTGCACGGCTGCCTCGGTCAACACGCGCGTTGTCTCCTGGAAAGAGGCGGCAGAGATAAAGCTATCCGTGCGCAGCGAAGCACGGGTAATGCCCAACAGGATCGGCTGGCAGGTGGCTGGGTCTCCGCCCTCGTAGAGGACTTTGTCATTCTCCCTGTTGAAGCGGATTTTATCCACTTCCTCTCCTTCAAGGAAGTTCGTATCACCTGGGTCAATGATGCGCACCTTCTGCAGCATCTGCTTGACAATCACCTCAATGTGCTTGTCGTTGATCTCCACAGCCTGGAGACGATAGACATCCTGAATCTCGTTGACTAAGTACTCCTGCACCTTATTCACGCCTTGAACCCGCAAGATATCGTGCGGGTTGACCGACCCTTCGGAGAGGCGCTCGCCGGCTTCGACTCGGTCGCCTTCATGCACGCGCAAGTGCTTGCCGTAGGGGACCAAGTATTTCTTTTTTTCGCCATCCTGCGGAGTGACGAACAGTTCGCGGTTGCCGCGGATTAGACCGCCAAAGCTGACCGTGCCGTCAATTTCCGATATGACCGCTGGTTCCTTGGGCCGACGTGCCTCAAAGAGTTCAGCAACGCGCGGCAAACCGCCGGTGATGTCGCGCGTCTTGGAACGTTCGCGTGGAATTTTGACCAACACCTGCCCCGGTGCGACTTGATCTCCATTTTCGACTAGCAGACGTGCACCGACCGGAATAATAAAAGAACGGTTCCCATATTCTTCACTCTCGGTCTCAATTTGCGGACTCAGCGAGCGGTCGCGCTGTTCGACGATACTGCGGACGCTCAGGCCCGTGCTTTCGTCGAATTCCTCGCGCATAGTTTCCTTGTTGATATCTGTGAATCGGATCCGGCCCGGGCGGTCGGTGAGAATCACATTGTTGTATGGATCCCATTCGTACAGCACATCCCCCATCTCGACTTGCTCCTCATTTTCGACCTTGAGCACTGCGCCATAAGGGGTGGCAATAGACGAGCGCACTCGATTCTGTTCATCGAGCAAGCCAATTTCGCCATTGCGCCCGACGACCGTAACGCCGGCTGTCGGGTTTTGCACCGTATCGACATTGGAAAATTGAACGCGTCCAGCCCGGCGCGCGGTGATCTGCGACTGTTCGGCGATGCGACTCGCCGTACCTCCGATGTGAAAAGTTCGCAGCGTGAGCTGAGTACCTGGTTCACCAATACTCTGTGCGGCTACAACTCCAACAGCCTCGCCCACATTGACCTCGCGGCCAGTACCCATGTTGCGTCCGTAGCACTTGATGCACACGCCGCGCTCGGACTCGCATGTAAGCACCGAGCGAATATGCACTTCTTCAATGCCAGCTTGAGCAATGCGATTGGCGTCTTCCTCTTCCAACAGGATACCCGCGTGGGCCACCACATTTTTGTCGGCATCGAGAGCGTCATCTTGCAATACGCGACCGACGATGCGGTCGGCCAGCGGCTCGATTACCTCCTCTCCATCCTTGAGAGCGCCGATCTTCAGCCCTTGGCTAGTCATGCAGTCTTCTTCGCTGATCACCACATCTTGAGCCACATCGACCATCCGCCGCGTCAGATATCCGGCTTCGGCCGTCTTCAGAGCTGTATCGGCCAAACCCTTGCGCGCTCCGTGGGTCGAGATGAAGTACTCGAGCACCGACAGCCCTTCTTTGAAAGAGGCGATAATTGGCGTTTCGATGATTTCGCCAACGGCACCGGTCAGCTTTTTCTGCGGCTTATTCATCAGGCCACGCATACCACCTAGCTGTTTGATCTGATCCTCGCTGCCGCGCGCACCGGAATCCTTCATAACGTAAACCGAGTTAAAGCCCTCTTCGGCTTCCTCAAGCGTGCCCTGCACCGCACGCGAGACCTCCGATGTGGTATGAGTCCAGATGTCGATGATCTTGTTATAGCGCTCGCCATCGGTGATGATGCCGTTGGCATACTGATCGCGGACTTTCTCCACTTCCTTGAGCGCTCCGTCAATGAGCTTGGTTTTAGTATCGGGTACGACTACGTCGTCAACGGCGATGGATACGCCGGCCAGCGTAGCGTAGTGGTAACCCATATTCTTGAGCTGATCGACGAACTCGGCTGTGCGCCTGTTGCCCAACAGGCGATGCACTTTGGCGGTAATCCTCTTGATATCGCCCTTGTCAACCGTGCGGTTTATAAAGCCGATTTCCTCCGGGAGCACCTCGTTTAAAAGCAAGCGACCGACAGTCGTATTCATCATCTCATCATCAATGCGCACTACGACCGGCTGGTGCAAGGTAATGCGACCCCCTTCAAAAGCCGCAACCGCCTCGGTCTTGTTGGCAAAGGTGCGCTCGACTCCACCTGCTTCGCTAAAGCGCACCTTGGTCAGGTAATAACTGCCGAGCACAATGTCCTGAGGATTATCCATAATGACCGGCTCGCCATCGGCTGGCTTGAGGATGTTGTTAGTAGAAAGCATCAGCAGCCGTGCCTCAATCTGAGACTCGAACGAGAGCGGGACATGCACGGCCATCTGGTCGCCGTCGAAGTCGGCATTAAAGGCAGCGCAGACCAACGGGTGCAGGCGAATGGCCTTGCCCTCGACGAGAATGGGCTGAAACGCCTGAATGCCCAATTTGTGCAACGTCGGTGCCCGATTGAGCAATACGCAATGGTCGCGAATGATCTCCTCGAGAATGTCCCAGACCTCTGGGCGCTCGCGCTCGACCAACTTCTTGGCGCTCTTGACGGTTTGCACCAGCCCTTTTTCTTCTAACTTTTTGATTACAAATGGCTTAAACAGCTCTAGGGCCATTCCTTTAGGCAGACCACACTGGTACAGTTTGAGTTCTGGACCGACGACGATTACCGAACGGCCCGAATAGTCGACGCGCTTGCCTAGCAAGTTCTGGCGAAAACGACCCTGTTTGCCCTTGAGCAGATCGCTGAGCGACTTGAGCGAGCGATTGCCGTCGCCGCGCACGGCCCGCGAGCGACGCCCGTTGTCGAAGAGGGCATCAACAGCTTCCTGAAGCATCCTCTTCTCGTTGCGCAGAATGACTTCGGGAGCCTTGATATTGATCAGCTTCTTCAAGCGGTTGTTGCGATTGATGACCCGGCGGTAGAGATCGTTGAGGTCGGAAGTGGCGAAGCGACCACCCTCTAAGGGCACCAAGGGACGCAGATCCGGCGGAATGACCGGAATGTTGTCGAGAATCATCCACTCAGGCCGATTTTCGGACTGGCGGAAGGCTTCGACGACCTTGAGCCGCTTGAGGGCTTCTTGCTTGCGTTGGATCGAACTCTCCATCCTGACCAAGGTTCGCAACTCGGCCGAGAGCTCTTCAATGTCGATCTCCTCTAAGAGCCGCCTGACTGCGGGTGCCCCCATCTCGACCTCGGGATCGCCGCCTTCTTCTTGTATCTCGAAAAGCTCCTCCTCCGTCAAAAGACCCAGCTTCTCTACAGGTGCATCCCGCGGGTCAATAACGACATAGGACTCGTAATAGAGGATGCGCTCAAGGTTGCGCATCGAGATGTCGAGCAGGGCTCCGATGCGCGAAGGCAGCGACTTGAAATACCAGATATGGGAAACCTGTACGGCCAGCTCGATGTGTCCGAGGCGCTCGCGGCGAACCTTGACTTGCGTGACCTCGACGCCGCAACGGTCGCATACTACGCCTCGATAGCGGATGCCCTTGTACTTGCCGCAGTGGCAGTTCCAGTCCTTGACCGGACCGAAGATGCGTTCGCAGAACAACCCGTCGCGCTCCGGTTTGAAGGAGCGGTAGTTGATCGTCTCGGGTTTGGTGACCTCTCCTTGCGACCAAGCGCGAATGGTCTCGGGAGAAGCGAGCTGAATGCGGATGGAATCGAAATCAGTCGGTTTGCGCGATGCATTGGCAGTCTGTAACACTGGCACCCCCTTTGCGCTTTATGCGAATGCTCTGCAATTCAATATGTCTCGACGATCCTGCTGTCTTCAAGGATCACATCCAGACACAAACTCTGTAATTCCTTGACCAGCACATTGAACGATTCTGGAATACCTGGTTCCGGCGGATTCTCTCCTTTCACGATGGCCTCGTAGATCTTAGAACGCCCAGCAACGTCGTCGGATTTGACCGTCAGCATCTCTTGGAGCGTGTAGGCCGAGCCGTAAGCCTCCAGTGCCCACACTTCCATCTCGCCGAAGCGCTGGCCGCCGAATTGCGCCTTGCCGCCCAAAGGCTGCTGAGTGACCAGCGAGTACGGCCCGATAGAGCGAGCGTGAATTTTGTCGGCGACCAAGTGCGAAAGCTTTAACATATATATGTAGCCTACAGTCACTCGCTTATCCAGCTTGGTGCCGGTTCGCCCATCGTAGAGCACTTGTTTGCCGTCGTTGGGTATCTCGGCCTCGTCGAGCATGGCTCGCACCTCGTCGAGGGATGCCCCGTCGAAAACCGGGGTCGCCACATGCACGTCTAGGGCATGGGCGGCCATGCCTAGATGGGTTTCAAAGATCTGGCCCAAGTTCATGCGCGAGGGTACTCCCAAGGGATTGAGCGCGATATCTACGGGCGTGCCGTCTTCGAGAAAGGGCATATCCTCCTCCGGCGCAATATACGCGACTACGCCCTTGTTGCCATGGCGACCGGCCATCTTGTCGCCGACCGAGAGCTTGCGCTTCTTGGCCACATAGACCTTGACTAGCTGTGCGATACCCGGCGGCAGCTCATCACCGCGCGTGATGCGCTCTATTTGGCGCTCCGTTTGCTCGTTGATCAGCTTTAGCTGCTCTTCGGCATAGCGCAACAGTTCGGTGACTTCAACGCTGACTTCGGGATCTGCGGTCCAGTCCTCTTCGGGCTGCAGCGCAGAGAAATCTTCACCCACCCGTTCGAGCAGCCGCTCGCTCAATTGAGTGCCTTTGCGCACCTTCAATTCGCCGTCTTGAGAGTACAAGCTGCCCAACTTGACTTTCCCCACCACCTCCAGCAACCTAGTGTTGCGCTCGGCAATCAGGTGCTCCTTGCGCTCGGCTCCCTCTTTCTCACAAGCGGCGATGCTCTCCCGACGCCGGGGCGAACTGCTCCGCTCGCGGCGCGAAAAAACCTTGCGGTCGATGACCACGCCTTCCATGCCGGGAGGCGCTTTCAGCGACGCATCGCGGACATCCCCGGCCTTCTCGCCGAAAATTGCCCGCAAGAGACGCTCTTCGGGCGACAGTTCGCTCTCCCCCTTGGGCGTCACTTTACCGACTAGAATATCGCCGGGACCGACCTCGGCCCCAATGCGGATAATACCTTCGTCGTCGAGATTGCGCACCGCACCTTCACTGACGTTGGGGATCTCGCGGGTGATCTCCTCTTGACCGCGTTTGGTGTCGCGCACTTGCAGCTCAAATTCCTCAATGTGGACGGAAGTGAAGATGTCCTTTTTGAGGAGGCGCTCGCTGACGACAATAGCATCTTCAAAGTTGTAGCCGTTCCAAGGCATAAAGGCAACTAGGACGTTCACGCCTAGGGCTAAATCTCCTCGGTCCGTAGCGGCACCATCGGCCAAAGGCTGACCGGTCTGCACCTTGTCGCCGACTTGGACCAAGGGCCGCTGGTTGATGCAGCAATCTTGGTTGGAACGAGCGAACTTGGTCAATTTGTACTCGTCGGCGTCTGCTGTGTCCAACGGAGTCAACCGCGTGCTGTGCTTCTTGTCGCGGCGCACAATAATGCGCTCGGCATCGACGCTGACGACCACGCCGGGATTGCGGGCTACAACGATCGCCCCTGAATCGCGCGCGACCTTGTTCTCCATGCCAGTGCCGACATACGGTGCTTCGGTAAAGAGCAATGGCACGGCCTGGCGCTGCATGTTGGAGCCCATAAGCGCTCGGTTGGCGTCGTCGTGTTCGAGGAAGGGTATTAGGGCCGCCGCCCCGCTGACGAGCTGATTAGGCGATACGTCCATGTAGTCAACCTCGTTGGGGGTTACCATCGGATAATCATCCCGCTTGCGAGCTTTGACCAATGGATTGAGAAATTTGCCTGCGTCGTCGATGGGTGCGTTGGCCTGGGCGATGATGTATTTGTCTTCTTCGGCCGCCGTCAGAAACTCGATCTCATTTGTCACCTTACCGTTTATCACCTTGCGGTACGGCGTCTCCAGAAAGCCGAAGGAATTGACCCGTGCATACGTACTCAACGAAGAGATCAGGCCGATATTGGGGCCTTCCGGCGTCTCGATAGGACATATCCGACCGTAGTGCGTATAGTGCACATCCCGCACTTCAAAACCAGCGCGGTCGCGGCTTAGCCCTCCCGGACCGAGAGCACTAAGGCGGCGCTTGTGGGTCAGCTCGTCGAGCGGGTTGGTCTGCTGTATAAACTGCGAGAGTTGGCTCGAACCGAAAAACGCTTGGATCACGGTGGAAACCGTTCGCGCATTGACCAAATCGTGCGGCGTGATCTGATCTTCGTCGCGCAGGTTCATGCGCTCGCGAATCGTCCTCGCCATGCGCGTTAGGCCAATGCTGAATTGTTGGGCTAGCAACTCGCCGACCAAGCGCACGCGGCGATTTCCCAGATGATCGATATCGTCGGTATTGCCCTGCCCCACTCGCAAACCCAACAGGTAGTGGATTATCGCCATGAAATCCTCGAGATGCAGCACCGTGCTCTCGAAAGGAATACCCACGTCCAAACGGCGATTGATGCGATAGCGGCCCACATCCCCTAGGTTGTAGCGCTTGGCGTTGAAAAAGAGCCGGTCCAGCAATTCGCGCACGGTCGCGATATTGGGTGGGTCACCGGGACGCAGGAGGTTGTAGATGCGCGTGAGGGCATCTACCTCGTCTTTACTCGGGTCCTTAGCGAGCGTATTCTCTATGACCCCGGGATCCTTGTCCGGTGGGGCGGCCAGAACCTTTAACTTTTCGATGTTGGCCGCTTGTAGCTTCGTTATATCTTCGCCGCTTATCTGATCGTAGGCATCTAACAAAATCTCACCGCTGTCTTTATCGACGATGTCCTCGCTGCCGTTGCAGCGGTCGATCAATTCTTCGTCTATAGCTTCCTCGGCCTCCTCGCGGAACAGACTGAGGATTTCGCCATTCTTGGAGAAGCCGAGCGCCTTCAAGAGCGAAGTCACCGGCAGCTTGCGCTTCCGGTCAATATGCACGTACATGATGTCGTTGATGTCCATGCTGAACTCTAGCCACATTCCCTTGTAGGGCAGGATCCGCGCCGAGAACAGCCGCTTGCCATTGGGGTGCAAGGTCTCGTCGAAGAACACTCCAGGCGAGCGATGGAGCTGGCTGACGACTGTGCGTTCAGCTCCGTTGATGATAAACGTCCCCTCGCTAGTCATCAGGGGCAGCTCCCCCAAAAATACGGCCTGTTCGACCACATCCTTGACTGGGAGGTCCTTACTTTCCTTGTCGCGGGTTACGAGGCGCAGGGTCGCGCGCAGCGGGGCGGCGAAAGTCATGTCCCGCTCGCGGCATTCCTCTTCGCTGTAGCGGGGATTGCCAATGGAGTAGCTGACGTATTCGAGAGAGTATATCCCTTGGACATCGGTAACTGGGAAAATACTCTGGAAGACCAAGTGCAAACCGCGCCGCTGACGCTGATGAGGCAAGACGGAAAGCTGCAGGAAGTCCTCGAAGGAGTCAAGCTGAACCGAAAGCAGGTTTGGCATCTCTGAGGCTTCTCTGATTTTGCCAAAAGAGCGCCTTTTAATACTGCCGTTCGTCTTTGCCAAAGTCCAACTCCTCAATTTGTGGTTTTAGCCAAATGCTCATGGAGCTATTGGCCAATAGCTCCATGAATGCGCGCTACAGAAAAGCAGGTATGAACGAATGAGCTATTATATCAGTAATAGTCCCTACTGGAGTTCTACCGTGGCTCCGGCATCTTGCAATCGGCTCTGGATTTCTTCGGCTTCTTCCTTGGTCGCTCCTTCTTTGACCGGCTTAGGTGCCTCGTCAACGAGTGCCTTGGCCTCTTTCAGCCCTAAGCTAGTGATCTCGCGGACGACCTTGATAACTTGGATTTTCTTCTCGCCAGCGCTAGTGAGCACTACGTCAAAGGAATCCTTTTCCACGGCGGCCTCTTCGCCAGCACCATCGCTAGGCATCGCACCAGCCATCATCACCGGTGCTGCGGCCGACACGCCAAACTTGTCTTCGAGGGCTTTGACCAACTCGGCTAGTTCTAGGACCGTCAGGCCGCCGATGGTCTCAATGATTTCACCTACCTTACTATTGGCGGTGGTGGCAGTGGTTTCTTCGGTCATGGGATACAGCCTCCTGTATATCCGTATTTGAGTTTGTTAAAAGGGACGAATGGGAATCAGGCGTTTTCCCCGCCTTCTCCCCGTTGCTTTTCGATGGCGGACAACGCGCCGACTAGGCCTCTAAGCAAGCCATTCAGGACACCGCTTAAACCGTAAAGCGGACTCTGGACGCTAGCGGCTACCTTGCCTAGCAATTCTTCCTTAGAGGGTAGCTTAGCCAACGCCTCGACTTTGTCGGCAGCGAGGATTTCACCCTCCATAAAGCCGGTCTTGATCTGAATTTTCCCGCCATCAGCGACGAAGTCTTGCAGAATTTTAGCCGGTGCGATGGGATCTTCTTTGGAATAGGCCAAGGCCGTAGGCCCAGAGAAATACTCCTTGAGGCCAGCGATGCCCACTCCCTCAGCCGCGCGAATGGCCAAGCGATTTTTGATCACTTGGTATTGGACGTCAGCATCGCGCAGCTTGTTGCGCAGCTCGGTCACTGCAGCTACGTCAATACCCGTAAAGTCGGCCAAATAGAAGCCCTTGGCCTCGGCCATAATGGCCTTTAATTCTTCTACTCTCGCTTCTTTTTCTGCCGTCGCCATAGTAGTAGGGAGCTTTCTTTCACGCAGCGAGTTGGGCACGGTCAATTTTGATGCCCGGCCCTACTGCCGACGAGAGGACCAACTTGCGGATGTACTGCCCTTTTGTCGCGGCCGGCCTAGCGCGCAAAATGGCGTCAGTAAACGCCTGAGCGTTTTCGATCAGCGCCTGATCGGTAAAGGACAGCTTACCAATGGAACCTTGGGCGTTGTTGCCGGACTTGCTGTCGGCGCGATATTCAATGCGACCGGCCTTGGCCTCGCGGACGGCTTGGGCTACCTCGCGCGTTACCGTGCCAGTCTTGGGATTAGGCATCAAGCCCCTCGGCCCCAAGATCCTCCCCAGTTTACCTACCTGCCCCATCATATCTGGAGAGGCAATGACTAGGTCGAAATCGAGCCAACCGCTCTGGATTTTCTCAGCCATATCGGCCCCACCAACGAAATCGGCTCCAGCGTCTTCGGCTTCTTGCACTAGCGGTCCTTGGGTGATGACTAAGACCCGGAGTTCCTTCCCGGTACCGTGAGGCAACATCACCGTGCCGCGCAGCGATTGGTCGGCCTGACGGCCATCAATCCCCAAGTTGCAAGAAAGCTCGACGGTCGGATCGTAGTTATACGCCGGGAATCCCTTGAGGATCTTAATCCCTTCTTCCCAAGAATAGGCCTTGTCGCGGTCGAAAGACGCTAAGGCGTTTCTGTATTTTTTTCCTCTGGCCATATCTTAAACCTCTTATGAGGGTTAAAATGCGAAGCAACTACTCGATCAAGAGCCCCATACTGCGGGCCGTTCCCGCGATCATCGACATCGCGGCTTCCATTGAGGCCGCGTTCAAATCGGGCATTTTCAATTCGGCGATTTCGCGCACTTGATCCGAAGATACAACACCGATGTGATCCCGGTTGGGCACGCCCGACCCCTTGTCTTTTCCAGCAGCCCGCAACAGCAGCACCGCAGCCGGCGGCGTCTTGGTGATAAATGAAAATGTGCGGTCGGCGTACACCGTAATGATTACGGGAATGATCAACCCTTGCTGGTCTTGGGTCTGGGCATTGAACGTCTTGCAGAATTCCATGATGTTGACGCCGTGTTGCCCCAGCGCCGGCCCAACGGGCGGCGTCGGATTCGCCTGACCGGCTGGAACCTGCAACTTGATTTGGGCTATTTCCTTTTTAGCCATTTGTTAACTATTCCTCATAAAAATCAGCCGACCGTCTCTTGGACCGGCTCGACTTGCAACACGTCCAACTCCACCGATGTACCGCGCCCAAAGATGCTCACCATGATTTTCAACCTGCGCTTCTCCGGCAGCACTTCCTGCACGGTACCGATAAAATCCTTAAACGCACCATCGTTGACCTTCACTTGATCGTCAACGGTAAAGGGAATCTCCTCGATCTCTTGGTCTTTGCGGCGATCGACGTGCCCCAAGATGCGGTCGATTTCCTCCTGTCGCAGCGGTTGCGGCTTGCGCGCTGGACCGACGAAGTTGGTCACCCCGGGAATGTTAGTCACCTGATACCAAGCGTCCTTGGACATTTCCATTTCCACTAGCACATAACTAGGCAAAAACCTCTTCCTAGTCTTGGTTTTCTTGCCAGCACGGAGTTCGATCACTTCCTCGGTCGGCACGACGACCTGGGCAATCGCACTGTTGGCAGCCCCCGACTCAATGAGCGCCTCCAAGTAGGTCTTTACTTTATTTTCGTGCCCCGAATACGTATGTAGAGCGTACCAGCGCTGTGCCATGGTTCAATCCGGTGTTAGCTCCCATTCGCCGAGCGTAAATTAAATTAGGAAAAGAAGCGGTGCACGTTGCGCGCCGCTTCCCTTAGATACGCCCCAGCGGGCATTACTGACCCAGAAGTATTCCCCAAACAAAAGAGATAATCAGGTCGAATATGCCAATAAAAACCGCAAAAATCGCCGAAAAGACTAATACCACCCCGGTGGAACTGATCAAGTCCTCGCGAGTAGGCCAACTCACTTTGGAAAATTCGGTCCGCACATCTTTGATGAAATTAGTAAGTTTATTCCACATCCCGTTCCCTAATGCAGAAGCCTGGCAGGGCAGACAGGACTTGAACCTGCAACCGCCGGTTTTGGAGACCGGTGCTCTACCAATTGAGCTACTGCCCTATGCCTAGCGGGCTTCCTTGTGAGCCGCGTGCTTGCGGCAAAAACGGCAATACTTTTTGTATTCCACGCGGCTTGGCTGGTTTCGTCTATTTTTGGTCGTCGTGTAATTTTGCTGGCTGCACACTTCGCACTCCAGCGTTATTTGATCTCTTGGCATCAGAACTTGTCGCGTTTAGATGGAAGCACTTAGGAAAGTGGAGCCGATGACCAGGATTGAACTGGTGACCTCATCCTTACCAAGGATGCGCTCTACCGACTGAGCTACATCGGCTGCAATCGTTTTGGTGATCTGGAGCGGGAAACGGGACTCGAACCCGCGACCCCGAGCTTGGAAGGCTCGCGCTCTAGCCAACTGAGCTATTCCCGCTCGAGCCGGATTAATGCCCGTTTAATTTACAGAAGTTTAAATATAGGATAGCCCTTTTAATATGTCAAGAAGACGGGACACATGCCCAAGACGCGAAACTCCCGGATAGGCGTGGGGCCTTCCGGGAGTCCGCCAAGTAAGCTGAATCTTCGCGCTCAGCGCGTGATTTTGACAATCCTGTAATGCAGCTTGCCAACGGGCACTTCAATTTCTATTTCTTCTCCTTCTTGGTGCCCGAGTAACCCCTTGCCTATCGGCGAAACCGTGGAGATTTTCCCCGCTTCAAAATCCGCTTCCTCGGGAGCGACGAGCGTATAGGTGAGCTGTCGTGCCTGCGCGAGGTCTTCTAGCTCTACAGTGGCCCCAATGTAGACCTTGTCTTCTGGAATCGCCTCGTTTTCTAGCAGGCGAGCCCGGCTGAGTGTCTCTTCGAGCTTGCCGATGCGCTGTTCTAAGAAGAGCAGCCTTTCTTTGGCCGCCGAATACTCGGCGTTCTCGGACAGGTCGCCAAACTCCCGTGCTCGCTGCAACGCCTGGCGCACAGCCGGGCGTTCGGTCTCCTTGAGTCCCTTTAACTCGCCCTGAAGTTTTTCGTAGCCTTCTCGCGAAAGATATACTTCACTCATACCAAGCCTCTAGCAGAGAGAGAACAACATGCGCTATTTAACACAAAAAGCGGAAGCGCGTTACCGCTTCCGCTACTCAAGTAAATTAATGTACTAAAAACGGTGCCTAGGTGCAAGCTAAAGGACTTGCCCAAGTTCGGCCGCCTCCTTTTAATAAATTTACAGACCGAGCCACCCCTTCCCAAACAACGCACTCGCGCGTCTCATGGCCTTGACATTCCTACACTTTGCCGATCTACATCTGGGTGTCGAAAACCACGGCAGCCTAGACCCAAGCACTGGCCTGCATTCGCGGGTTCGAGATTTTGCCGCCAGCCTAGAAGCGGTCTTTGACCTAGCCATTGAAAAGGCGGTCGATTTGGTCCTCTTCGCTGGCGACATGTACAAAAATTGCGACCCGACCCCGACCCACCAGCGCGTCTTTGCCTGCCAGCTTCAGCGCCTACAAGCGGCCGGTATTCCCATAGTGATGGTGGTGGGCAACCACGACGTGCCGGGGGCTTTCGGCAAAGCCACTTCAGTCGACATTTTCAGCACCCTACAGCTAGAGGGCACCCACGTCATCCGCCGTCCGGAACTCCTGCGAATCGAAACGGCCAACGGCCCAGTGCAAGTGGCCGGCCTGCCCTGGCCGACGCGCCATGCCCTACTCACCCGCGATAAATACCGCGACTGGCCCCTAGAGGAAATCCGCGTCGAGATCCAAAAGATCTGCGCAGCCCAGATCGACGAGTATGCCCGGCAGTTCGATCCAACGCTGCCGGGCATACTCGTCGCCCACCTTGCCGCAGCCGACGCCGTCTATTCTGGGGGCGAACGCACCGCCATCATCGGCCAAGACCCCGTTTTGCTCACCAGCACCCTTGCCAATCCCACCTACGACTACGTCGCCTTGGGGCACATCCACAAATACCAAGACCTCAATCCCGGCCAATATCCGCCCGTGGTCTATTCGGGTAGCCTAGAGCGCATTGACTTTGGCGAAGAAGGCGAAGACAAGGGCTTCTGCCTCGTACGTATCGCCGAGGACGCAACCGCACCGAGAGGCCGGGCGACCACCTTTGAGTTTATCCCCGTCCCAGCGCGGCGCTTTGCGACCATCAAGCTAAAGGTCCTCGACGGCCAAGATGCAACCGAACGCATCGTCGCTGCCTGCACCCAAGCCGATCTGGCAGACGCCGTAGTCCGCGTCCTCTACGACTTGCCCGCAGGCTATGCCACACCGGTGGATCTACAACAGGTGCGGCAAGCGCTCGAACCGGCCTTCCACGTCGCTTCCATCCAACCGCGCTTCGCCCCAGAAGTGGTCCAACGCCGCGCCGAAATCAGCGAGGAAGCCGAGCTAGGCGACGCCTTCGACCGCTACATTGACAACAGTCCAGACCTGCAAACCCACCGCGCCGAACTCAAAAACTACGCGCTCCACCTAGAGCGCGAGCTTGAAACTGGCCAACGCGACGAAGACGACGGATGATCCCTCTCTCCCTTTCGCTGCGCAATTTTCTCAGCTACGGCGAGGAGGTGCCGCCGCTCGACTTTTCTCAGTTCCACGTCGCCTGTCTCACGGGCGGCAATGGCCACGGCAAATCCGCCCTGCTCGATGGGATCACCTATGCCTTGTGGGGCCAAGCCCGCAAAAGCCGCAGCGACGAAGAATTGTGTCGGATCGGGGCCAGAGAGATGCGGGTTGATTTCGACTTTGCCCTCGGCGAAAAGCACTTCCGCGTCATCCGCAGTTGGCGCCGCACCAAGCGAGGCGTCCCGGCCCTAGACTTACAGGTAGAAAGCGATGGCATTTTCCGCACTCTCTCCGAAGGCGAGGGCATTAATCCCACCCAGCGGCGCATCAACGAACTCCTATCTATGGACTACGATACCTTCGTCAACTCGGCCTTCATAGTCCAAGGGCGAGCCGACGAGTTCACCCAGAAAAATGCTAGACAGCGCAAGGAAGTCCTCGGGCGAATCCTCGGCCTAGGGCGCTACGACCAACTCCAAGGCATGGCCCGGGTCCGCTATCAAGAGCACCAGCGCGAGAGTGAGACCCTGCAAACCCGCCTCAGTGAACTCGATGCCGAATTGGCTAAGCGCGAAGGCTACGAATCCGAATTGCTCGCCGTTGACGACCACCTTGCTCTACTCGGCAGCGAAATCAGCAGCGGGGAAAAAGTGCAAGCCAAGTTGGAAGTTCAGCGCCTAGAGCTGGTCCAGATCCGCCAGCGAGTCGCCGAGCTAGAGAGAGAGCAAAGGCGTGTCGCCGACCGGGAGCAGCAGGTCTCCATTGAACTCGAAAACCTGCGAGAACAGCAGCGCCAAGACGGCGAAATCCTAGCCTCCGCTGAATCCATCGAGCGGGACTTTGCGACCTACAATCAGCTCCACACCCAAGTCGGCCTGCTTGAACAAAAAGCTCAGGAGCACGGCGCGCTAGAAACCCATCGCCGTCAGCTAGAAGAGCGGATCGCCCAAGCGCGCCAAGAAGTGGAGCGGCAACAAGAGCGCTGGTCAGCCACCCTCGACGAGCGACAGCGCCAACTCGACGAGCATCAAGCCTTGCTCAATCGAGAGCAGACCATTGCCATCCGCTACGCCCAATTCAAAACTCTCAGCGAGCAGGCCCAAGCTCTAGAGCAGGCTCGGATCCGCTACGAAGATCTCCTCAGCGAGCGCCGCGACCTCGAAAACGTACTATATCGCGCAGAGCAGGACCGCAAAAGCCAGCGCCAAGCACTATCCAAGCAATTGGCACAGCTAGAACGAGCTACCTCCGAGGAGGAAACCCTAGCAGCCCACATCCACCAGCTACAAGCGCAACGGACCCAATTACAGGCCAAAGCCGAGGAACGGGACCGCCTCAAGGACGAGGGCAGCGATCTCAATGCCCAGATCACCGAGCGGCAGCAGAAACTCCGCGCCGAAGAGGAAGAATTGGCCAACGAACGCCAACAGGCTCTGGCCTTGGCCGATTCCGACGACGCCAATTGCCCATTGTGCGGCAGTGCACTCGACGCCGAACACCGCCAGCAGGTAGTGGCAGAACTCTCGCAGCGGGAAGAACGCCGCCAAGAGTGCATCGCCGTTCTCGGCAGCGAACTGGCCACTCTCGACGACCAGTTGCAAAAGATGCGCACGCACTACAAGGTCCTTGGCGAAGAAATCGCGCCTCTCCAGCAGGTCCACCAAGACCTGGCCACTGGAGAGGCTCGTCTCGCGCAAATACGGGAATCGACTGCTGAGGCCCAGTCGCTAGCCGAGCAATTAGCCACCCTCGGCCGCGAACTCAAAGACCAATCATACGCTTCCAGCGAACGCGAACGCCTGCACAAGCTAGCCGGAGAAATCGAGCTATTGGGCTACAGCAGTGCCGAGCACGAAACGCTCGGCCAAAAGCTCGCCGAGTTGCGCCCAGTTGAGGCCGAGTACGCCCGCTTGCAGGACGCCAAAAGCCAAGCCGAGCAGCTCAAAAGCGAGCAGGCCGAAGCCCAGACCCAACTCGACCGAGCCACCCGCCAGCTCGCCGAGGCTGGCTATGCCCAAGAGGAACGAGAGAAACTCAGCCAAGTCGAGCAGCAGCTTGTAGCCCTAGGTTACGATGGTGCCGAACACCAGCGGTTGCGCCTGCAACACGACGACCTGCGCGACAGCGCGCGGCAGTTCGAGCGCCTGCAACACGCCCGCCAACGCCGCGCTTCGTCCGGCGAATCGCGGGTGCGCTACGAAGCCGAAACCTCCACCTTAGCAGAACAATTGCAGACTATAAAAGAAGAAAAGGAAGCGTTGCACGAACGGACCGGCGAGTTAGAAGATGTCGATAGGAAGCTCGGCGAAAACCAAACCCAACTGGAAAAGCTGCGGGTCGAGCGAGACCAACATCTCCAGCGTCGGGGTAACCTAGAAGCCCTGTGCGCGCGCTGCGCCGAGTTGGCTCAGGAGCAAGACCAACTACGCGAAAAACTCCAAGGCACCCAGCGACAGGCCTGGATATACCAACAACTCGATAAGGCGTTCGGCAAGGACGGGATCCAAGCGCTGATTATCGAAAACGCCGTCCCGCAGATCGCCGAAGAAGCCAACGCCATCCTCGCTCGCCTGACCGACAACCGCATCCAAGTCGCCTTTGAGTCGCTGCGCGATCTCAAAAAAGGCGGCACCCGCGAAACCCTCGACGTCAAGATCGCCGATGAGGTTGGCGAGCGCTCCTATCACCTCTATTCCGGGGGCGAGGCATTCCGCACCAATTTTGCCTTGCGCATTGCGCTCTCTAAAGTGCTGGCCATGCGCTCGGGCACCCGTCTCCATACCCTCTTTATCGACGAGGGCTTCGGCACCCAAGACGAACAGGGCCTAGACCAACTCATCGAAGCGATCCAAAAAGTCAGCGAGGATTTCAAAAAGGTATTGATCGTCACACATCTCGACCAACTCAAAGCGGCCTTTCCAGTGCAAATCGAGGTCACTAAACATCCCGATCTAGGCTCGCGTTTCTCCGTGACGCAGCACGCCTAGCTTCTTGCTCATTATGGCTCACTACGACGAATATCACGCCGCCCGCACCGGCGCGGCCCTACGCGACGCGCAAGCCTCATTTCGCTTGTACATGTGCGGTGCCGACCACCTCGACTTCCTGCACCGCATGACCTCCAACGACTTCCACAACCTGCAAATAGGGCACGGCCTCGAAGCTGTCTTTATCGAACAGCGAGCGCGGATTCTCGATCTCGCCACTTGCTATCGCGGCCCAGATGCCACCGCCTTGATTTTGAGTCCCGATTCGCGCGCTGCAATCCCCGCTTGGTTGGACCGCTTTATCTTTGCCGAGGCCCTCGAATTGGCAGACCAAACCGACGAGACGGCCATGTTCGAACTCGTCGGTCCGCACGCCGCCCAGCTAGTCGCTCACACATTGAACGCGGACCTGTCAAGGCTTCAGGACCACCAGCTACTCGACCCACAGGTCGCCGACGGCTTGTGGCTAGCGCGCACGACCGGGCCGGGACTACGCGCCTTCGGGCCGCCCACAACTGTGGAGCACCTTTGGCAGCGCCTCGCCGCCGCAGGTGCTCGTCCAATAGGAGCGGCGACGTGGGAAATTTTGCGCGTCGAACAGGGCCTTCCCCTGCTCGGACGAGAGCTGACCCAAGATTACAACCCCTGGGAAGCAGGGCTTGGTCGCGCTATTCATCTAGATAAAGGCTGCTATATCGGCCAAGAAGTCATCGCTCGCTTAGATACCTACGACAAAGTCAAACAGCATCTAGTCGGGCTGCGGCTTTCTACCACCGAGTTGCCGCCAACGGGACAACCACTGCGCGACGGCGCGCGCGAAGTAGGTCGCATCACTTCGGCAGTCCACTCTCCCAGCTTCGGCCCGATTGCCCTCGCCTATGTGCGGCGGAGCGCTTGCGCCGAGGGCACTGTGCTAGACGCGGATGGAGCGCAAGCCACCGTAGTCTCCCTACCTTTTTTGTCGCATGAGTCCCGCTAGGACCAGCGGACGCCGCAAGATAGTCCACATTGGAATCGATGACGGCTCGCACCACAACACCCGTGCCTGCGCCGAATTCGCCGCGCTCCTGCGCGAATACACCGACTGGATCGAATGGGGCGACGACTACGCCATTCTCGACGTCACCGACAATAAGCTCGACATCCCCTTCGGAATGCGCGTCGCCAAGATGATCAAGAGCGATATCAAGCGGCAACTAAGCTGGAGCGTTTCCATTGGGTTGGCACCCAGCAAGTTCTTGGCGCAACTAGCGATGGAACGCCAGCGGCCCGATGGCCTAACAGTCGTACTGCCCGAACAGATAGGGGATTTTCTCGCCGACGTGCCCATTGACCAGCTTCCCGGCGTGGGAGCTGTTACTCGCCAACAACTCGCGGCCATGCAAATAGAACACATCGGCGCGCTGGCCCAAGTGCCGCTGAACGAACTCGTGCGCCGCTTTGGCCAGCGAGGAAGCAGCTTTTGGCACCTTGCCCAAGGTTGGGACGACGACCCGGTCGCTCCAGCCGAACAGCTCGACCAAATCCGCGAGGAAACCTCTTTTGCCGCTCCGCTCTATACCTGTGAAGAAATGCGCGATGCCTTGCGCGAACTAGCCGCCGCGCTCTGCGGGCGCTTGCAGCGCCGAGGGCTACAAGCACGCGACGTAGCCCTAACGGTGCGCTATCCAGATTTTCGCACCGCGACGCGCACATCGCGCTTAGCCACTTTTACTGATCGCGCTCAAGCCGTCTTCGCAGCGGCCTGCGAACTGTTAGGACAGACCGAAGTCGGCAACTTGGGCGTTCGCCTGCTCGGCATTGGGTTGGGAGGATTTGACGACGAGGAGCTTGAGCAGCTCGATTTGTTTGCCAGCGAAAAACCCTAGGCCGCGGCCTGCGGCAATACCGAATCTCCATAGGGCAACGCCCAGATCCGGGCCTCGGGGCCGACCACCTCGTGCGCGGCCGCCATAGCTTGGCCTAGGTCGTCAAAGGGTACTAAGCCGACGCGGCCGATGGCCTCAGCCGACAGCGACGAGACCAAATGCACGCGGGCCTTTTTCAACACCGCGGCGATGGCTGCGGCCTTGTGCCCGCCCAAGACGAATTCTCGCTCTATGCGCGCGAGAATCTCGTCGGCCGAACCCGCCTCTTGCAACCAAGCGGCAAAGGTAGCACTGCCCAGCCCCTCGCGGCATTCGGCCACCCAGACGATGACCCCCCCTTCGCGCACGGCATGCACGGCGTTGTCGAGAGCCTTTTGCGCCTGGTACATATTGACATCCAGCGGATAGCCACCCGCGCTGACGAGGACAATATCAGCACATCGCGCAATGGGCACGGCCCCGCGCTCGGCCACCCGCTCGCACCCTTTGCGGTGGGCCTCTCGCACATGCCCGGCAAAAGCGGCGACAATGCGGTGGCGATCATCGACGATCGCATTGAGGATGAAGTCGATCCCCAACATGGCCGCCCCTTCTTCTAAATCTTCCCGCACCGGGTTGCCCTCAAGCCGCCCAGTCTCCGCGCCGGGCCGAGCCATTAGGCCGTGATTGGCCGCTACGGCGCTGGGAGAGGCACAGCCGGGCAAGACCGCTTTGGCCCCGCCCGAAAAGCCGGCGAAGTAGTGGAATTCCAAATTGCCCAAACAGATCCGCACATCAGCCTCTACCAAGGGACGAAAGAGCTCTACGGGTGTACCGCGGGAAGTAACTCCCAACCGCACCACGTCTTGCGGATCGTGGTTCACTACCCGCACCCGATCATAGACCGCCGACCCCACCAAGGCGGCCAACTCGGCTGCGGTCTGCGCTCGATGCAGCCCCAGGGCCACAATTACCGTCACGTCGGCATCCGGCACGCTGGCTGCGGCAAGCTCCTCTAGCACTAGCGGCAACAGGCGATCCGTCGGGCAGGGCCGGGTCATGTCGCTGACGATAATCACCACCTGCTGGCCGGGCCGCACCAGCGAGCGCAATGTCGGCGTACCCACGGGTCGGGCCAACGCATCCCGCACCAACGTGCGCTCTGCTCCGTCGCCACCTTGTTCTGCCCTGGGCAAAACGACGCCTAACAGACGCTCGCTCGGCACGTCAACTTGCAAGTGGGAGTCGCCAAAGGGTAGCTCGATTTGCGTCGCAGCCATGGGGCCTCCTCAATTGTCGATAGCGCAGGCACCAGCACCGCGCGGATCGCCGCAGGTACCACACGGCCCCATTGGCTCGCGCTCGCTGGTAGCGCGACCGGCAACGGCAAAACTCGACAGCTTCTTCTCCAATTCCGCGCTCTCACAAGACGGGCAAGCGGCTGTCGCCGCCCCTTGTATGAGCGCGTCGAACTCCGCGCCGCACTCCTTGCAGGCGTATTCAAAAATCGGCATGGCTCAAGCTCCGTGCAGAGCCGGCTGATACAGGCCTACACTGTAGAATTCATAAGAAGCAGCTTTGTCCGGGAAATCAACCACGTGCACCGTAAAACGAGCCGGCACCCCGGTATCGGGCATATAGTCGCGGAAAAAGCTGCTATAGGCTTGGGCGTATTCTTGGTAAATGCGCTGTTGTTCCTCGTGAAAGCGCTGTGGATCGGTCTGCGGGTTGACGTCCTTGGGTTGAGCACCGAAGGCGTGGACCTCGATAAAATCTATCTGGTCAATCGAATCGCAAATCTCCGCTTCTTGCAGCCACTTCTCCCAACAGCGGAAGACTAACTCGACCTCGACGGCAGGCGTCATCCTCACCAACTCGTCGCGGCCGAGAATCCCATGCGCCGAATGTCCTCCAGTCAAGCCAGCGAAGTAAATCTTCAAGTCGCCGTTGTCCAGTGCCTCAGTCACCAAGGCCGATAAGGTCGGGTGGTCCCCACCGTAGTAGTAGGTCAATCGACCGCGTTGCTTGACATTAAATGCCATCTTACTCCTCTCTATTCGAGTTAAAGTGCTTCGACGAAAATTTCGGCCCAATGCCGCGCCCGCCGCCCAGTGAAATCGGCAATCTGATGGCGGCACGAAGTGCCTACGGCGGCGATTTCCACGTCTTCTCCTGCCTCCTCTAACACGGCAAAGAGCCGCTCCTGCCCCACGGCGCGCGATATTTCAAAGTGCTCCTTCTCGTAGCCGAAGCTACCGGCCATGCCGCAGCAGCCCGACGGGATCTCCTCGGCGCAAAAGTGGGGCGGCATGTTGAGCACGGCCAATGTCGCGGCCATCCCCGTCAGGGCCTTTTGATGGCAGTGGCCGTGCACCAAAATATGGCGGGCGGTCTGGGCAAACTCCAAATCGAGCGGCGACTCGCGGACGAGAAAATCCTCGAGCAGGACGACCTGCTCAGCCACGCACCGGCTTTGTGGACCGTCAACTAAATCTAGGTAATCATCGCTGAGAGCCGACGCGCAACTTGGCTCTAGCCCGATAATCGGCACCCCTTCTTCGGCCCACGGCGCGAGTACCTCCACATTGCGCTGTGCCAACGCGCGAGCGCGGCCGAGAAATCCCTTAGATATGAACGGCCGACCGCAACAGACCTTGTTGGCGACCAAGACGACCTCGTACCCGGCGCGTTCCAAGATGATCGTCGCCGCCATGCCAATGGCCGGTTCGTTGTACTCGACGAAGGTATCGTTGAAGAGCACGACGCGGCCCTTGTCGCCGCGAGCCGGCCGGCGGCCGGCGAACCAGCGCGAAAACGGCTGGCGGGCAAAGGCCGGCAGTCTCCGCCGCCGGTCAATGCCCAAAAACGCATCTAACAGCCAGCGAGTGAACCCGCTGTGGCCGATCCAATTCGACAGCGGTGCCAACGCCGATCCCAAGCGACTAATGCGGGCAATGTCGGCAAAGAGTCGCGAGCGCAGCGGATAGCCGTGCTGGCGATGATAGTGAGCGAGAAATTCGTACTTGAGCTTGGCCATATCCACGCTCGACGGGCACTCGGCCTTGCAGGCTTTGCACTCCAAACAAAGGTCCATCACGCGGTGGACCTCTTGACTGTGCAGGCCATCGGGCAACGTGCCGGCGAGTGCGGCGCGCAAGGCATTAGCCCGGCCGCGCGTGGTGTGCTCTTCTTCTAAGGTCGCCATGTACGAAGGGCACATCGTACCCACCAGCTTTTTGCGACAGTGGCCCACCCCGGAGCACATTTCAACGGCTTCTTGAAAGCCGCCGGCCTCGCTAAAGCTGAAAAACGTCTCCACCTTGGGCGTCTGATAATCCTCGTGGTAGCGCAGATTCTCGTCCATCCGAGGAGGGCGGGTGATCTTGCCAGGATTCATAATCCCCTGTGGATCAAAAGCGTCCTTAACCTCGACAAAAGCCGCGACCAACTCCGGGCTAAACATCTTGGCGATCCACTCGCTGCGGGCCAAGCCATCGCCGTGCTCGCCCGACATGGCTCCGCCGTATTCGAGCACCATATCGCTCATCCGCTCCTCCATCTGGCGCAGGAGCTTTATGCCTTCGGGATCTTTGAGACTGAAAATCGGCCGGATGTGCAACAAGCCGACGCTCGCGTGCCCATAGTATTCGCCCTCAATGCCCAACTCCTCCATCAGCGCGACCACCCGGCGGACGTAGTCGGGTAGCTTGTCTACCGGGACGCAGGTATCCTCCACCCCGGGTTGGGGCTTGGGGTCGCCTTTCATGCCCATCAAAAGCCCCAATCCAGCCTTGCGCAGTTCCAAGATAGCCTTCTGATCTCCAGCGGCCACAGCCCGGGTAAACGCGTAGCCCATTCCGCGCTCCCGCAATCGCTCTTCCAATTCGTCCATCTTGCGACTCAGTTCGGCTTCGGAGTCCGTATAGTACTCGATTATGAGCAGGGCCGCCGGATCGCCCGTGATGAAGCGGCGGCTCGGGGCGTGCTCGGGCGAGTCCTTGGTTTGGTCGAGCAAAATTTTGTCCATCAACTCGCTGGCGACTGGTGCGGTCTCCAACGCGGTCAGATTGGCCTCCATGGCCTCGACCAAGTCGTGGAAGTGGACGGCCACCAAGCCCTTGTGCGCGGGTAGCTCCACCAAGTTCAACCGCGCTTCAACTACCGCGCAGAGCGTACCCTCCGAGCCGACGACCAGCTTGCTCAGGTCAAAGGGAGCACCGTCGATAAATTCGTCGAGATTGTAGCCCGAGACGCGGCGCATCACTTGGGGAAAGCCCGTGCGAATCTGCGCTTCGCGCTCGCGGACGATACGGCGAATTTCGCGGTAAATGCGCCCTTCGAGGCTGTCCAAGCCCGCGCGGCGTTCGCACTCTTCGTCGTCTAGCGGCCCCAACACCGCTTGCGAGCCGTCGGCCAGCACCACCTTTAGCTCCAGAACGTGGTCAATGGTCTTGCCGTATATCATGGAGTGCGCACCGCAGGAATTGTTGCCGATCATGCCGCCGATATTGGCCCTACTACTCGTGGAAACATCGGGCGCGAAAATCAGGCCGTAGGGCTGCAAGTAGGCATTGAGTTCATCGAGCACCAGACCCGGCTGGACCCGGACCCAACGCTCGTCCGGGTCCAACTCCAAGATTTGGTTCATGTATTTGGAAAAATCGAGATGGACCGCTGCTCCCACCGACTGACCCGCCAGACTCGTACCGCCGCCTCGCGGCAAGACCGCCGCCCCCTGCTCAGCGGCGATTTCTACTGCGGCGATCACATCGGCCTCGTCTTTGGGCACAACCAGCCCTAAAGGCTCCATCTCGTAGATGCTGGCGTCAGTGCGGTAGAGCATCCGCGAAACCGCGTCAAAGCGCACTTCGCCTTGAATGGCCTGTTGCAAGGCCATTTCCAATGTATTTCTATCCATATTTAGGCATTGATCGGCAGCGCGCACCTTCTTCGCCCGGCCGAGGGCCTAGCGCGCACTTTGGTCAACTTGGTAGGGACACTTCAATAGTAAGAACGCACACTACGGACCGTCAAATTTCCGCACTTGTCGCTTTCTTTATTTTTGCAAACGAGTGGTTTATTTTTTTTGAAAAAATATCCAACATATTGTTGACAATCATTCTCAACCCCAATAGATTGGTTAATCACCACGTGGTTAGCGCGCAAAAGAGGGGGCTTCCGGGACAAGGGGAGATCGCGGAAGTCCCCACTTTTTATCTCAAAAAAATATCATGTCGCAATCACAGCCAGTCACTGTCCGCATCTACAATAAGACCTATCATCTCGTCAACAGCGACGATCAAGATCCTGAGTACGTTCGGCTCGCTGCAGCCTACCTCGACGAGAAGATGCAGCAGACCGCCGCGACGATCAAACACCGGGCTGAGTTCGACATCGCCATCCTAGCCGCGCTCAATATCGCCGAGGAAGTGCTCCGCGCTCGTCAACACAAGGACGCGCTGCTCAACCGCACTGATGCCCGCCTCGACTCCTTTAACCGCTTGCTATCCGACGAGCCTTCCAACACAGATAGCCCCTCCACCGACGCCAAACGGTTCTAATTCTCTTTCATATATAATACTCGATTTCCCCATCCTGCGACTCTTGGGAACGAGGCACATTGAGCGGACACCGCGCCTTGTAGTCGGGATGGAGCCGTGCCCACAGGTAATCGAGCGCGTGCTGGTTCCAGCGAAAAAAGTGATCGCGGCCGATCTGCTCCATCAGCCCCGACCGCTCCAGCGCGTCAGTAAGCTGCCGTTTGGCCCTCGTAAAGTATAGGTCTAGCCCGACTTCGCGCAGGCGTTCTACTACGTTGCGCAGCGCCTGTTCGCCAGAAGCATCGATCCGGTTGATCCCGTCTGCGTCGAGAATCAAGTACCTTAGTTCAGGTGCTGAGGCGATCGTTTCGAGTACCTTGTCCTCAAAATAACGGCCCGACCCAAAGTATAGCTGGCCGTCAAAGCGCATAATCGCGAGTTGCTGATCCGGCCGTAGGCCCGCGTCGCTTTCGCGCATCGTGCCATCGAGGTGCCGAGCGAGAAAAACCACGCGGGGCCGCATGGTGCGGTAAAAGTTGAGCACTAACGAGGCTCCTACGCCGAGGGCAACCCCCAAGTGCAGGTCCGGTGCCAAGGCCAGCGTGCCGACAAACGTCGCAATCCCGATCAACCCGTCATGGGCCCGAATGCGCCACGCGGTCACTAGAGGCTGAATGCGCACCAAGCCGCACACCGCAGCGATAATAACAACGGCGAGGGTCGCTTGCGGCAAATAGTACAACAGCGGCGTGAGCCAGAGCAAGGTCGCGGCGATGACCAGCGACGCCACGACCGAGGAAAAACCCGTCCGCGCCCCGCTTTGGTAGTTGACCGCCGAGCGCGAAAACGAGCCTGAAGTCGCATAGCTTTGGAAAAGTCCGCCGACCACGTTGGCCATGCCTTGGCCGATGAGTTCCTGATTGATATCGAGATGCTGCCGCGTCCGCGCAGCGAGAGTCTTGGCAATGGCCATGGCCTCCATCAGGCCGAGCATGGTCAAGGTCAAGGCCCCCACGAAGAGTTGGGATAAGATATCCACGTCTAAGTCCGGTACCAAAAGCCGTGGCAAACCGCGCGGGACCTCTCCAACCACTTCCCCACTAAACCCGGTCAGCCAAGAAACGAGCGTGGTAACCACCAGCGTCGTCAACATACTCGGCAGCTCCCAGCGCACGCGGCGCAAAACTACCAGCAGTCCTCCAGCCAACACCGCCATCCCCAGCGTCGGCCAATGGACCGCTAACAGCGCCACGTCGATGACGCGGAGGGCCGCCAGCAAATGTCCTCCCTGCTGAGGCTCTACACCGAATACCTTGTGCAATTGGGAAATGGCGATGATAAAGGCTGCGGCATTGGTAAAGCCGACGATCACCGGGCTGGACAGCAGGTCGATCAGCAAGCCCAAGCGCAACGCACCCAAGGCAATCCGTATCAGACCGACGAACAAGCCCAAAACCAGCGAATAGGCGATATACAACTCGCTGCCCTCGGGAGCAAGCCCCTGCACGGTCGTCGCGCTGATGAGCGAAGCTATGGCCACCGGGCCAGTGGACAAGTGCCGGGAAGAGCCAAACAGCGCGGCCACAGCCGGCGGCAGAAAGGCCGCATACAACCCATAGACCGGCGGCAGCCCCGCCAACTCGGCATAGGCCATAGCTTGGGGCACGAGGATCGTCGCCACGGTCAGGCCCGCGAGCACATCGGCGCGCAAGACGGATGGACGGCCGAGTTCGGGCAGCCAATGGATAAATGGAAAAAATCGCTTCATGCGTTCGCTAGGGATCGGTTGACACCGAGTCGGCGACCAGTGTACACTTAGCGGGTCATCACCTCAACAGCGGGAGTGCCGCATGGAACCCCACGAGCAACGAGCTTTTTTCGAGCAGCAGGGCTACTTAATCGTCACCGACCTGCTCAACAGCCGCGAAGTCGCCGAATGCCAGCGCGAAATCCAACACCTGCACCAACTAGCCGCCGACCTAGAGGCCAGCCAAGACCCGCTCAGCAACCACTTTCAGCGCGAGCCTTTTTCTAAAGACCAAACCCGCAACGGCCTGCCAGTGCTGCGCAAAATCGAGAACACCCGCACCCTATCGCCGTGCTTTGCCCAACTCGCAGCCCATCCCAACCTCGTCGCCATCGTGCAATCGCTCCTCGGTGATGACCTCCTTCTCTTCCGCAGCACCCTCATGCTCAAACCCGCCTTCCACGGCTCAGCCCATGCCCTACACCAAGACTCGGCTTATTGGCCAATGGAGCCGCCCGCTCTCGTGACCGTGAGCATCGCCCTCGACGACGCCACCCCAGACAATGGCTGCATCAAAATTATTCCCGGCAGTCACCATTGGGGCTTGCAGGAATGGGGGCACATCGCCCAACAGCAAGGGGCACCGCTGACTAATCGCGAAGACATCGACAGTTCGCGCCAAATCGACGTGCCACTCGCGGCCGGGTCTGCCGTGCTGTTTCACAGCTTGATGGTCCACGGTTCCGGCCCCAACCAGACCGACCAGTCGCGCAACACCGCGCTCTACGCCTATTTCTCGCCGCACGTGCGCTACGTACCCGGTGCCAATGGCCCACAATCGAAGACCTTCCCCGTCATCGCCGGCCTCAATGGCACTGCCGAACACGTACTAGTCGCCTCCTGAGCAACCTAAAGAAAGAGATTATCCCCCTAAGTGCCAACGAGGGGAGGTAGCATCAATCGCGCGCAAACAAAAAAGGCCGACGCCCGCACTGCGGACACCGGCCTTTTTGCGCTGTTCGGACCAATCTCAGAGGGGTCTGAGAATGAGCGACATTTCGCGGCCTTCCATCTTGGGAGCCTGATCGACGACGGCTACGTCCTTGAGCCTGTCGGCCAGATTTTGCAGTAGCTCGTATCCTCGATCCTGATAGGCCATCTGCCGCCCGCGAAAGCGGACGCTGACTTTGACCCGGTTCCCCTTTTCGATAAACGTGCGGATGTGGCTCGTCCGGTATTCGAGATCGTGGTCGGAAATAGTAGGTTGGGCGATGCGAATGCCCTTCATCTGCACGTTGTGCTGCTTCTTGCGCGCTTCCTTGGCCTTTTTCTCTTGGTCGTAGCGGAACTTGCCGTAGTCGATAATCCGGCAGACCGGCGGGCGCGCTTCAGCGGCCACCTCTACTAGGTCGAGATTGGCTTCCTCCGCCATGGCCAAGGCACGGGCCGTTTCGATGATCCCCACCTGCCCTCCATCGGACCCAATGAGCCGGATTTGGGGCACGCGAATATCATCGTTTACTCTCGTAAAACTCTTTTTCTTTGCTGCGATTGCATCAACCTCCGTAAAGGGTGGAAAGTGCGGGCGTCTCCCGCAGAGTTTTTAATATATTCCCAGCGCGAATTAAAACAAGCAAAGATTTGCCCCCTCCCTTTTTGGCAGCCATGAGCGAATGGGTTATTTTGCCTATTTTCCACTCAAAGGAAGAGCTTATGACCCGCACGTACGACGTCTATGGAGTCGGCCACGCCCTAGTGGACATCCAATATCAAGTCCCCCCGGAATTCCTCGCCGAACACCAAATCGAAAAAGGGGTTATGACCCTCGTCGATGAGGAGCGGCAGCGCCATCTCACAACCGCGGTCGATGGCGAGCCAGTTGCCTCGGCTTCGGGCGGCTCGGTGGCCAACACCCTCATTGGCGTCGCCCGCTATGGCGGCCGTACCTATTACGCCTGCCTGACCGGCCGCGACGCTTGGGGCGACTTTTACCAGCGCGACCTCGAAGCAGCCGGTGTGACCACGCATCCGGCCAATCGCGGTGTAGGCAAGACTGGTCAGTGTTTGGTTTTTGTTACTCCAGACGCCGAGCGCACCCTCAATACCTTCTTGGGCATCAGCAGCGCCATCGGCCCAGCCCAACTCCACGAGGAGGTCATCGCCGACAGCCAGTACGTTTACATAGAAGGCTATCTCCTCGGCTCGGACGACGGCTTTGCCGCGGCGCGCCGAGCACAGCAAATGGCCCAACTCCACGGCACGGCCGTTGCCCTAACCCTGAGCGATCCCTTTGCCGTCCGGGCCTTTCGGGCGCGCTTTGACGCGCTCTTGCAAGACGGTGTCGATCTGCTGTTCTGTAATGAGGAAGAAGCCCTCGCCAGTACCGGGACCGACAACCGCGAGGCAGCCGGTGCGGCTCTCGCTTCCCAAGTCGGCACAGCCTACGTAACGTGCGGAGCCGACGGTGCCCTAGTGTATGCCGACGGCACCCACCAAGTGCCCGGCGTTCCGGTGCAAGCTATCGACACCAACGGTGCCGGCGATCTCTTCGCTGGGGGCGTGCTCTACGGGCTGTCCTACGGGTACAGTCCTTTAGACGCGGCGCGCCTAGGCTGCTATGCGGCCGCGCAAGTGGTAACCCGCTTCGGGCCGCGCCTAGAACAATCGCTCGCCAATCACATCGATCTCATCCTATCCCATTTCTCAACCTAGCTTGGAGGTCCGCGTGAAAATCCTAGTCCACTACCCATTCACCGACGAACAGCACGACCACCTGCGCCAAATCGCGCGCGAAAACGGCGGCCACGAAGTCTTTGTGGCCAACGACGACCAAGAAGCCCTCGCGGTGGCCAGCGAGATCGACGTCATCGTCGGCCACTTCCCACCCGCGGTCTGCGCTGCCGCTCCCAACCTGCGCTGGGTCCAGTCCTTTAGCACTGGCATGGACAAGTTCCTCTTCCCCGAAATCATCGCCCGCGACGAAGTCGCCATTTCCAACGTGGCCGGGCTATACGCCCCCCAAGGCGGCGAACACGCTTGGGCTTTGCTCCTCGCCTTGACTCGCGGCATTGATCAGTCGATTCGCCACAACGACCAGCGCAAGTGGGCTGGTGGAACTACCGTCGAGCTAACCGGACAGACGTTGGGGCTTGTGGGACTGGGGGGCTTTGGGCTTGAAATGGCCAAGCGGGCCGCTGGCTACGACATGCCGATCATCGCCATCGACCCAGTGCGCCGCGACCTACCGCCGGGCATTTCCGAACTCAAAGACAACACCCGCGAAAATCTGCACAGCCTCCTCCGGCGCGCCGACGTGGTGATGATAGCCTGTCCACGCACCGAGGAGACGTACCACCTCATCGGGCGCGAGGAACTGACGCTGATGAAGGAGAGCGCCTATCTGATCAACGTGACGCGGGGCGGCATCATCGACGAGGACGCTCTCTGCGAGGCCCTGCACGACGGACAGATCGCTGGAGCCGGTATCGACGTTACCGAAATCGAGCCGTTGCCCCCAGAATCCCCACTGTGGGACGCGCCCAACATTATCCTCACCCCGCATCGGGCCGGTGCCTCACAGCATCGACCGCGCAAGGTCTATGAGTTCTTCTGCGCCCAATTAGAGCGCTATCTCAAGGGCGAGCCGGTGCTCAATATCATCGACAAGAAGAAGGGGTACTAGGGCCCGTGAGAGGAAAATTTTTCCGCGAGGGGGCCGAGCTACAGCTACCAGTCAGCTCTGATAGGAGTTCCCAAGCGCAGTTTGCCCAAGGCCAAATCGTATGCTTGGCGTCCGATCCATCCATCCGGGGGGCTGTCGTCGAGGTGTTGCCGGGAACGACCGAAGACCGCATCAAGGTTTTTGTAGATGGCAGCATTCAGACCTATTACGCCTCTCAGCTACAGGCCGATGATCAGGATGATGGCGTCTCGTCTCTTTCGTCCGATCAGTTTCACGCCTACTTAACTGCCCTGCAAATACGCTATCCCGGCCTATCGACCTTGTATTCGCTCAACGCGGCGCGGGTTGACTTCATCCCTTACCAGTTTCGCCCAGTACTGAAATTCATCCGCTCGGACCGTCCGCGTCTGCTGATCGCCGATGGCGTCGGCGTCGGCAAGACCATTGAGGCTGGATTGATTCTGCGAGAATTGCAGGCGAGGCGGGAAATTCAATCTGTTCTCATTATCTGCCCCCGCCCCCTAGTGACTGAGGGCAAGTGGGAAAAGGAAATGAGGCGGTTTGACCAACGGTTCACCCATCTCGACGGACGCACTCTGCGATACTGTATCAGTGAGATGGATTTAGAAGGCGAGTGGCCCGAGCGACACCAGAAGGCGATTCTTCCCTATTCGCTGTTTGACGAAGCGCTTCTTTATGGTCCCGAGGGCAGCCGGAAGCGAAGACGCGGAAAAGGGCTTTTGGACCTCGACCCACCGCCGCGCTTCGACCTCGTGATCGTCGATGAAGCTCACCACATCCGCAACCAGCATACTTACGCGCACCAAGCGGTGCGGTTTTTCTGCGACCACGCGGAAGCGGCAGTCTTTCTCACTGCCACCCCGATCCAACTCGGCAACCACGACCTGTTTGTGCTGCTCAACGTGTTGCGTCCCGACTTTGTTTTGGACGAGGAGAGCTTCGAGCATATCGCAGCCCCCAACCCGTTTATTAACGAGGCGGTCAACCATGCGCGTACCCAAGTATCGGGTTGGACAGCGCAGGCAGCCCAAGCTCTTGACCAAGCCGCCGCAACTCCTTGGGGACAGACAATGCTCAGGGCCAATCCTGAGTTTAACCGGATCAAAAATCAGCTTGCCGAAGATCGCGTAGCAGCCGACGACAGAGTCCAGCTCATCACCGACCTAGAGTCGTTGCACACCTTTTCGGGGATTATAAACCGGACGCGCCGACGCGATATCGGAGCGTTCACCATTAGAAAACCAAAAACGGTCAACGTTCCATTCACCGCCTCACAGCAGCAACTGCACGACGAGTTGCTCCGAGTCCAGGCGGACATATTCCGCCACCTGCACGGCGACATCAACGTCAAGTTCATGCTGACCACCATCCGACGCCAAGCGGCGAGTTGCCTGTATGGACTAGCCCCTTTCCTCAAGGATATTCTCCATCGCCACCTCGATGAATTGGAATGGGAGGAAGCCGATGATATGGGGCCGGGGCCATCAGATGAGGTCATAGACTCAATCCAAGAGCAAATTCAAACTATCCTTGAAAAAGCACGTGGTCTTGATCCTCGTGACCCGAAGCTCGAAGCCCTGCGCGAAATTATCCGGGACAAGCAACGCCTACCCAACAACAAGGTGATGCTATTCAGCAGCTTCCGGCACACTCTTTCATACCTATATGAACATCTCAAGGCAGACGGCGTCCGCGTCGGCATGGTTCACGGCGGGACACCGGACGAAGAACGTATTGCGCTCAGGAGTCGCTTTGAGCAGCCGCAAGAAAATGGCGACACACTCGACGTTTTGCTGTTCTCGGAAATCGGTTGCGAAGGGTTGGACTACCAATTCTGCGACTGCATAGTCAACTACGACTTGCCGTGGAATCCCATGCGCGTCGAGCAACGGATTGGCCGTATTGACCGCAATGGCCAGCAAAGTGAGACCGTAGCCATTGTCAACCTAATCACGCCGGGAACGGTTGATGCGGATATCTACGAACGCTGTCTCGTGCGCATCGGGGTATTTGAGAACGCTTTGGGTGGCAGCGAGGAAATTCTGGGGGAAATCTCCAAGGGAATCAAGAACATCGCCGAGAATTATGCCCTGAGCGAAGAGGAACGGAGGACCAAGCTACAACAGTTGGCGGATAACGAAATCCGGTTGGTACAAGCACAGGAAAAACTCGAGCAGCAGCAGATGGAGCTTTTTGGCATCCGTCTGCCCGAAGATCAGATGAAGAAGGAGGTTGAAGAAGCCTCCAGTTCCTGGTTATCCCCGGCCTCTATACAAAGGCTCGTTACGATTTATTTGAACGGTATCTGCGGCGAGGAACGGGAACTCATTCTCGGCGAAAAAGCCTTGAAGACGCTCCGCCTATCGCAGGAGGCGCGAACTGCCCTGTTGCGCGATTTTCAGCAACTCCCCAGAAGGACTGCACCCGACTATCGGGCATGGGAAAAGTGGCTGAAGGGCGGAGGTCCTCACTTATCCATAACCTTCGAGGCCGACTGTGCAACGCAATATCCTGACGCTGCGTTCATCTCGCCGCTCCATCCTTTAATCAAGCAGGCAGCCCAGTCGCTAAAAACAAAGCAACGAGTCATTACTACGCTGAAGGCACAGAGCCACGAAGCCCCTGCGGGCCGCTATGAATTTGCCGTATATCAGTGGCAGTTTCACGGCATTCGGGAGGATTTGGTTCTCACGCCGATAGCCTCGTCAGATGCCGTAACGCCGCACTTAGGTCGCCTACTTGAGAACGCGGCGGATGCTTCGACTGCTGATCCAGTGGATAGTGGTTCTGCGGTATGGGACGCTTTCGACACGCAGCATCATGTATTGTGGTCGCAAGCGAAGGAAGATCATCGACAACGGACGCGAGAACTCGCAGCATATCGCAAAGAGAGCCTGTCGAAAAGCCATCAAGCGCGGATGGCTCTTCTCGCGGAACAACTCGCTCAGGCCAGCGACGAGAAGCTGCAACGAATGCGGCGATCGCAAATCGCGACGGCTGAGGCCGACTACACTCGGCGCATCCAAGGGTTAGAGACTGCTATGGATAAGGCAGATATTATCGCCGAGCCGGTGGCGTATGGCGTAATCGAACTGTTGGAAGGAGATTAGCGGTGTCAATAGAAACCATCCATCAACTATCTGAAAAACGCAAAAAATGGGTCGAGACAACTCGAGAGAACGACTTTGAAGATGGCATTAAGCGTTTTCTGACAGACCTATATCCAGACAACGCGCACTTTATCTATGAGCTTCTACAAAATGCTGAGGACGCGAAAGCATCCGAGGTCCAATTCGTTCTCAATACTGATAATATCGAGTTTAAGCACAACGGGAGTCAGCTATTTTCAATAAGCGATGTGGAATCCATAACAAGTATTGGCAATAGCCCCAAAAAAGATGATCCTACCAGCATCGGCAAATTTGGCGTTGGATTCAAGGCTGTGTTTGCCTATACCTCCACGCCAGAAATTAAGTCTGGCGAGTACCATTTTCGCATCCGCGACCTAGTTGTCCCCGATACAGAAGGTCTGGTTCCAAGGACACTCGATGAGAATAGAACGCATTTCCTCTTCCCGTTCGATAATCCCCAAAAGTCCCCTGAAAAGGCTTGTGCTGAGATCGAGAAAAATCTCCGGCAGTTGGGAGAAGGCACATTGCTCTTTCTCAAAAATATACGAAAGATAGAATATCGGCTGCCTGATGCAAAATTGGGATCACTGGAACGGATAGAGAGAAGTAGAGACCGGATTGAAATTTCTGTCCAGCGTCCCGAGAACTTAGCACCTGATTCAGTCCACTATCTCCGCTTTGAAAAGGTGGTTGACGTTAATGATGAAGACGAAGGCGATCTAAAATCTTGTCGAATTGCTGTTGCCTTTGGCATGGAAAGAGGCAAGGAACAAAAATGGAAAATTAAGCCATTGGACAAAGGACAGGTCTGCATCTATTTCCCTGCCGAAAAGGAAGCGTCGAATCTACGGTTTCACCTTCATGCGCCGTTTGCCTCAACTGTTGCCCGCGATAGTATTCGCGATTGTCCAGCCAATGACGAACTGCGGGACCATATTGCAGATTTGGTCACGGAGTCAATGTTTGCTATACGCGACCAAGGACTGCTGGACGTGGCATTTCTAGCGACATTGCCCAATAATCGAGACCCTCTAGATGACTTTTACAAGCCCATCCAAGAAAAACTGGTTGAGGTATTCAAGAATAAGAAACTGACGCCAATGAAACGCGGTGGTCATGCCGCTGCATCGGGAATCTACCGGGGAGGTGCGCGATTATCATCTCTAATCAGTGACAAGGATCTGGCGATAATTCTCGGAAAAAATCATTCTCTACCTCTATGGGCTGCTAACGCTCCTCAACGAAACCAAGAAGTAGACAATTTTCTGTCTTCACTCGGAATATCCGAATGGGATGAAAAAGACCTTGTAAGCGAGCTATCCAATCAGCCTGATTTAGTACTGAGATGGCTGAAGAAAAAGTCGTACAAATGGCATCAGGAATTTTATGCCTTGCTTGGCGATTTCCTGTCGAATACCCACCGATCATATACGTATCAGTATAGAGATCGCAAGTATGAGCTATCAAATCTTTCTATCGTTCGTCTCAGTGATGGTGTTACCTACAAGAAAGGAAGAGACTGCCACTTCCCAAGCGATGATGCAGAATACGACAAAAAACTCTCCTGTGTAGACAAACATGTCTATTCATCTGGAAAAAACAAGAATCAGCAGAAAAAAGCTCGTGAGTTCCTTGGAGAGATTGGTGTTAATGAAATCGGAGAAAAGGAACGGATTGATTTACTCTTGGAAACATTCTATCAGGACAACAGATCGGTCGAACTTACTGATGAACAACACTTAAAGCACATAAGTGACTTCATCAAATGGTGGAAAGAAGGAAACTATACAATAAAATTTAAGTCCTATGCGATTTTTCGAGTCGAGGGAAAGGACGATTTCCATAAGCCGATAGAATGCTTCCTCGATCTTCCTTTTGAGGATACTGGATTAGAAGCTCTGTTCGGATGTTCAGAAATACCATTGAAGAATCAAAAGAATCCAGTTTCAAAAAAATATGAGAAGGTTGATGGATTCATTGATTTTGCGAAGAGTCTCAGTGTCATGCAGGCACTCGAAATAAGAGAACATAGAGCTACCAAAATGCAAAAGGATACTTTCAAGAAGATGGGCAAAAAAACTCATACGACTATAGATAGAGATTATTTCCTGAACGCTCTAATAGGACATGGGACTTATTGGCATAACGAAGGTTCTCCTTATTACATAGGAGAACTCGATCTCAAGATACATAAGATAGAACTCAGCCTCGCCGTATGGAAGACACTATGTCGCGTAGAAGAAGAGAAATTGTCTGCATTTTATCTTCCTAACGATGCTAATAGGGATAAACAAAGGAGAGAATCATCTTTTTTGGTCAATCAACTCAAGTCATGTCGATGGATCCCTGATAAAGACGGTCGTTTTTGGTTGCCATCGGATGTAACCAAGGAATCACTCCATGAAGATTTTCCATATAACAACCATAACGGCTGGCTGGATGCAATTGGATTTGGGGAGAATGCCAAAAAGCAGAGTGCCGATCATATTGCTCTGACTCGTAATGCTAGAGAAATGGGATTTGATAACGTATATGATGCCAAAAAATGGGCAGAAATTGCAAAGACAGGAATATCCCCCGATGAATTTCTCTCCAAACTTATGTCCTCACCTGAATTCCCGACGAGCCCAGTAAGCAACCTAGAGCGTCGTCAAGCAAGGATCACCGAACAACACCACGACGCTCCAGAGAAAAAATACGAGTTGAAGCAAAGAAGCGTCCGAACTACAGAGATTGATCGCAGAACTTATCTCAAAAACCAGTATATAAATGACGACGATCAGATGATATGCCAGATTTGCCAAAAAGAAATGCCATTCAAGAAGCGCGATGGCGAGTATTACTTTGAGACAAAAGAGGCTCTATCTAGAGATTATTTCACCAAGGAACACGAAGCCCAATATCTTGCTCTATGTCCAGAGTGTGCGGCGCGGTACACGGAATTTGTCAAAAATGACGAAGACGCCATAAAAAAAGTGTATAATGCCTTGAAGAACCCGGACGAACCTGAAATCTTACTGCGACTGGGAGAATTAACCAAGAGCCTCCGATTTGTAGAAACCCATCGTCAAGACATAAGGACGATTCTACAAAACGAATGAGATGAGTAGCACTAGCAGATAGCATATTTTTGCGGCGGACGATTCAGTTTTTCACAAGTTTGGAGATAATCATCAACCGCTTCTTCAAAAGCGACCCACAGTTCGGCGACGGATTCGCCGTGAAAACCAACGACATCATCGATACCTGAAATATGACCGATAAAACAGCTATCGGCGTTGCTATATTCAATTCGAGCGATATATCCTTTATAGACCATAAGAATTCTTTCTGGCTTTGACCACTTCATTAAAGTGATCAAGCTCATCTGCGAGCGATAGATATTTTTCTATTCTATCTCTAATCCAAGTTGTTTTGCGAAGATATATCCTTTATGCGTAACTTTGTAGCACACGCCGTACTCACCACTGCCATTAAACTCTGCATACCCGCAATCTTCTAGGTCTTTCAGACCACCCCTCCACAGCGCGAAAGTATAGGGCTTCGTGTCGGGTAGAATATCTCCCGCACCCACTATCAACTCCTGCGAACCCGGCACTCCGTGCGGTATCGTAATATCTCCGTCTGCACTTGAGGTGACGGCCTGCCGCAAAATTTTCCGTCCTTCTTCGCAAACCTTCTGTATCAACCGCTCCGGTTCTCTACCTGTTTTCGCGTAGGCAAAACCAGCTCTCGTAACCCGGTAGGATTGACTTTCCGGATACTCCTCTTCCACATATCTTGCTCTCAAAAGGGACTTCAGTCCCTCTGTATAACATGCGGGCACCTCCCCCCGGCCGTCATCAGAAAGACGTTCTGCATCCAACAAGAAAAAACGCCCTCCCAGAGGCTTCTCGTCAATAGAAATAATCCCATGAGCATCATCGTTATGGGCGACCTTTAATACAGCATCCAATAACTTTCGGCCTCCCTTGGGAATATTATATTTTTCGAAATGTCCCCATCCTTGAATAATCTGGAGGATGATACTTGTATCTTTGTCTGTATTTGAGTACTTGAAATTTTTCAGTTTAGGCGGGACGGCTGCTTCACTGGCCTTCTCCCAAAGGACAACTCCGACAAAATAGTCGGCCCCAAGCTGCTCTTTCCTTTTGAGTATAAACTCCTTTTCACGGTAGATATAATTTTCCTGATCATTGCTTTTTCTATCGTATTCAGGTGATATGAAAAGCACAGCTCCCCGTGAGGTTTCCAACCCCTTGTCTATTTCATCGCCTAAATGGAGGCCGAACTTTAACGCATACTCGTCCCACCATACAGGGACACCGGCGGCCTCAACCAACGGAACAATCTCATCCATACGTTTCTTTTCAGCATGGCAATAACTAAAAAACAACCTATTTTCGTTCATCTAAATCTCCTTGATCTTTTTCGGCCCAGTGATAAAATCAAGGTAATTCCCTTGATGGACGACCTCAAACGAACTATCGCGATACGCTTGCCGCCAGCCTCGGGGTGCCCGGGTAGTGGATTGAGGCGACCATTTCATTTCAGCGGCATGCAGTTCCCCTCCCCATTCCTCGATCAAGTCGATCTCCTGCTGGTCGTAGGTGCGCCAGAAATGGCTTTCGGCCAAGCGCCCCGTGTATAGGTTGTACTTCAGTCGTTCGCCTAAGACATAGTTCTCCCACAAGGCCCCCACATCATCGCGCAGAGACAGGACGTTGAAGTTGTTAATCAGTCCATTCCTAATGCCATTGTCGTAAAAGTAGTAGCGTCGGCTCTTGGTAATTTCCTTGCGGAGATTGCGGCTGAAGCCGCAGCGGCTATAGAGGATATAGGCTTTTTCGAGCAGGTCGAGATAGCGCTCCACCGTGTTCTTGTTCATGCCTAGTTGGGTTCCCAATTCCGCCACCGAAACCTCGCGGCCAATCTGAAAAGCAAGTAACTGGAGCAAGCGGAGCAGTTTGTCGGCGTGTCGAATGCCTTCCAACTGTAGAATATCTTTGAACAGGTAGGAAGCGATTAGTTCCTTTATATAAAGCTGGCGGTCTTCGTTCGACTCCATCAGGACTACTTCGGGATACGACCCGTAGATCAACCGCAGTTCGAGCTGGGCCCTAGTCTGGTGAGCTGTTTCCACCTCCTGCAGTTCGAGCTGGGCCAAAGGCAACAGCAGCAGAGTGTATTTGCGGCCCGTCAAAGGCTCGCCCGTCTGCTGTGCCAGATCAAAGGAAGAAGACCCCGTGGCGATAATGCGCAGCCCTTCGACGTGATCGGCTAATAACTTCAGATTCAAGCCGATTTGACGCACGTACTGAGCTTCGTCGATAATCAACGTGCGCCGTTGGCCGATAAAGGCTCGCAATTTGACTAGGGATTGACTTTCCAAATACTCGCGTACCGTTATATCTTCCCCAGTCACCAAGAGGGCGTCGCGGTCGTACTGTTGGACGTAATGCTGGATCAACGTGGTCTTGCCCACTCGTCTAGGACCGTACACCACGACGACTTTACCGGGGATAGCTAGGCGCTTGAGCCGAGCAAGTTGTGCTTGAGGAATATAAATATCGGTCATAATACTGACTGAATTAACGTTAATTCAGTCAGTTGTCAAGTCTATAATTACAGTAGCGAGCATCCGATGGAACTGGAAATAACTTCCCTGCACCAAGAACAGTACGAGCGCGACGGCTATACAATCGTCCGCAGCGGCTTTACCGCCGACGAATGCGACCGCTTTGTCGCCTACATGCTGGACCTCCACGCTGGCCGCTTTAGCGTTGAGGGCTATCCCCCGCGTCAGCCGGACGATTGGAGCCGCTTAATTAGCCGCAGTCTGCACCATCCCGTCGGCCTAGCTTGGATGCTCGATCCCAGACTGCGCCAGCCGCTGCGCACCTTCCTCGGCGACGAGCCCGACGGAGTCCAGAGTATGTACTTTTACAAGGGTTCCGAGCAACGCCGACACCAAGACGCCTTTTTCCTGCCGGGCTGCATGTCGGCTTGGGTCGCTCTCCAGCAAGTCAACGCCCGCAACGGCAGCATTCACATTCAGGTAGGCTCCCACAAGGGAGAGCTAATAGAAAAGCGCCATTTCCGCCGCGATGAAAACGGCGAGCCAGGCTCTTGGCATGGCTGGGACCAGGACGAGGCTTTTGACGCCCTTTTCTCGCGCAATGGATTGCCGGAAATTGCCATTGAAGCGGACAAAGGCGACATCGTGTTCTTCAACGGCCGCATAATCCATCGCGGCGGCCCCATTTTGGACGAGGGCGCTTTCCGCCACAGTTGGGCCGGCCACTACATTCCCCGCTCCTACAATCCGTGGCCCTACGAGAGCCACCCCCGGTTGCGCGTCTCCTTCGACGGCGTGTGCCGCTTTACGCCTACCCACTGAACAACAGAGGAGGTTGACCATGAAGCTATGGATGGATGTAATGCGAGATCTCGAAAGCGTAATGAACGATCACGAGCGCATACTCGACGCGTGGGCAGAGGGCGGCGTCGACGGCGTCGTGTTCGGTCCGCTCGTGTTCGGCACTGCACAACTATCGAAAGATGCAGTGTCCGCTCCCACCGGCGACATCGTGGCGGAAGCGTACGATCCAAACCCGGCGGTGTACGCGCGACTCGGCGTCGAGCCACCAGCGCCGCCACAACACAAGCTGCCCGAAAAAAGGGCCTTGTTAGAAAAGACCATGAACGCCGCCAAGGACCGCGGCATGCAGGTTTACTGTATGTACGCCGACGGAGGTGCCGGTCCAGGCGGGCAGGGCCACCACCTGCACGACGACCAGACGCTGGCATCGCGAGTAGCGCGCATGGTCGATACGCTAGAGCACTTCCCGATGGCCGACGGTGCCGTGATGGACGGACCGGAGTGGGGGTACGAAATCGCCCCCCATCACATGAATCACCGCTCCTACTTCTTTCACGACCTGCCGGAATCTGTAGCGCCAATGGCCGAGGATCTGGGGTACGACTACGGGGCTATGGTAGCCGCCAAAGACAGGCTGCTGTCCCTGTTCCACAACCTCGACCCGGTGCGCATTCGCGGACACGCCCGCGGCGGCCTAGTCGGAGCCTACCGCATGCTCGGAGCCGATCCCGATCTTATGGCTTGGCTGTCGTTCCGGGCCGACTCGCTGACTCGCTATTTTCGCCGCATCCGCGCAGGCGTCGCCGCCGAATTGGAGCGCCCAGTGCGCCTAGGATGCGGCCCGCGCTCGGCCGCCTTTGCTCCCTTGTGCGGCTACGACTTCGTCGATTTGGCTCAGTTCATGGATTTCCTGCTGCCGAAGCACTACTTCTTTCACCGCGGGTTCGACGGTTTCCTCGGCACGGTCTATCGCTATTCGCAGACGCTCCTAGAGTGGAATCCGGGGATCAGCGTGACCGACACCCTCGACATCGTGCAGGCTCTCTTCGGCATCGTCCTGCCGGGCGTGGGCGACGATATGCTCGATTTCGAGAGCGCCCTCAACCTGGAGTTTTTCGAGCAGGTGGTGACTCAGGAAACGCGACGAGCGTTGGCTGCGGTTGACGACCCCGAGCGCATCGTGCCCTGGCTCGATACCGGTCGATTTCCCCACGACGGCGACCCAATGTCGGCGCGCGATCTCAAGATGTTGCTTGACGCCGCCGAGGCCGCGGGGCTACGGCGCTTCAACTACCACCACCAAGGGAACCTCAGTTCGGGTGAATGGGTGGTCATCAGCGACAAATGTGGAACCCGTTGGGACCCGCGCAAAAGCGACTACGAGCCACCGGACGAACTGGTGTTATAAAGACTACTCTTCCCCAGAACCGATGACGCGGCGGGCGCGGTCGCTCAATCGCCGCGGGGTCCATTTCGGCTCGCGGACGAGACGCACTTCAACCTCTCCGACGTCGCGCAGACGGGCGCGGAGTTGCTCCTCGATGCCGTCGGCGAACCAGTTGAACCAAGTCTCGCGTCCCGCGTACGGCATGACGATATCGACGCGAATATCGCTTCCTTCGATAACGACCTCCTGCATGATGCCGATATCGACGAAGCTGAGCTGGCGCTGCCCCCAAGGCGACCCTTGAACGTAGAGCTCGAATTCGTTGGTGGCTCGCAGGGCATCCATGATATTGTCGAGGTTGATCGGCCTAGGAACTGGGGAGACCTCCCCCTGAGTGATCGGGTTGAGCAGGCGCTCCTGGTGGCCGACGAGATCGGCAAGCCCATAGTGCTCTCCCCCCTCCTCGTACCGGTGCAGGACGTAGGCGTTTTTTTCGTACACGTGCTCACCAGCGCGCATTGCCGCGTGCTGCACCGGATAGCGGACCCAAGTGCCGGTGTGTGAGAATCCGGCGTGGGCGGGCTGCGACCAGCTCGGGTTAGTGTTTTCGAATTCAAGGTGAATGCTGCCGAATCCTTCGCCGGTTTCGCGATTGAAATGAGTCACCCAACGGGGGTCCTCGCGCTGCCAGCCCCGGGCCCCCAAACCAATCTCTCCCTCCGGTCCCATCCACGCTCGTTCGGGTAGCTGCTCGCCGATGACAAACTCGTCGTTGCGGCAATCGCGGAAACGCACATCCTCGAGAACCTCGAGTTTCGATTCCATGACCACGTAGGGCTGACCAGCCCAGAAGCTGTAGATCACTGTAGCCATGACCTTGTGCGGCCGACCGACCTGGGGACCGATTGACAAAATCGGGTGACCCCAGCGGCGGATGCGCACGCAGACCGGTCCCCTGATCACGTCGTAGTCGAACAGGGGCGGGCCGTCCCAGTTGGTGAGCCGATAGCGGCCGACGCGCTCGTCGCTCCAGTCGGGGCCCCAGTGAATGGTACCTTCGACGCCGTGACCATGCCGGTGTACGAGTTCTGCCGGCCCCCTTTTCGAGTAGTGGTCTTGCCAATTGCCGTTCATCTTCCCGAGGACCGCGCGGTAATGCTCGTTTTCCACCTCGAGGGCATACCCCTCGCCCGAAACCTTGAGGTCGGTGTCGTAGTGAGGCTCGGGTGCCTCCGGGTTGCCATACAGCAGGAGGTAAGTCGCCGAACCCTCAGCGGCCACATCGGCGAGGAAAAACAACCGGCAGCGTAGCAACTCGTCCTCGCGGTCCATGAGATGCACTTGGCTCGGCATGACTTCTATAGGACCGGTTTCGCTGCGGAGACGGGCGACGCGGATCTCGCGGCCAAGGTCGGTAATGTGGTCGGCGTGAATGTCCACATCCGCTTCGACCGGTTCGCCCTGGCGTTCGCGTGCCGTGTCGTTGACCAGCACTAGGCGCTTGACATACTGCCAGCCAAGAGGCGGAGATCCCCAGGATTGCGGCAATGATGCAGTCGAATCCCAGTCGCAGGCAGGAATGTAGATCGAAGAGTCCTTCATCCAGGGTCTCCATGTCAAAAGGTGCTATCTTGATGTCCCGCACGAATATGCAACAGACGCGATCGACGCACAATGATAGCTGTTCGGCGACAAAAAGTAGGACAGAATCCTCGTTGGTACTAGATGTCCCGATGTCAGCCGAGCTGGCGCTGGACGTAAATTGGGCTGCTCCAAGCGCGGTGCTGATCGCATTGCGTCAGTTGCACCCAGTAGGGACATAGACCCTTTACCGTCCGCGTGTCTCGGAACGAGAGTTCCACTCGCCGCGGCAGGTTCGGATTCGGGGCCGGTCCGACGATGACGTGCCGACTGGTACCGCCCGCATCCACTCGCATCGGTTGCTCCCTCACTTGGGACAAGCCAAATGCGAAGGTCGCAGGACCGGATTCAAAGCGGCATAATGTCGCCGCGTCTGCTTCGATTGCTAGGCACATGCCCATGCGGTTGCCGGCCGTGACCGTGTCGAAACAGACCGTTTGGTCGTCAACCCGTTCGAGCCGGTCGTAGGGAGTGACCAAAGCGACAGGCTCGACATGGGCGATGCGTCCGTTTTCGACGACAAACCGGCCCTGCCAGCAGACGCGCTGATCGGGAGCACTGCCATGTCGTTCGGTTCCTCCCCACAGGATGCGCAAGGCACCTTCGGCAGATGCCATCGTCGGTCGCCATGTCCACAGCAAGTCGGGACCGCACAGCAGGTCGACCTGCTCAATCGCTGCTGTCCCCTCCGCCTCGATAGACACAAGAGGAGCATCGGTCGTTGCGTATTCGCTTCCCATGGGATGGCCGTCGGCGCGGACATCGAGCAATATGCGAGGCCCGTCAGTGGCGTAACACCGCCGCGTAGCAATCGCTTCCCACAACGCATCCTCGGTGAGTTCGGAGGCCAGAAAAGCGGTGACACCGCTGCGCGCGTTGCGGATAAGCCTACTACCGGGATGATCGCATCCGGGCCGCCCAACAACGCCGTCGGTTCCGGCGGTTATCCCGACGCGATAACCGCGACGCAAGGCGTCGAACACGAACCAGTCCGAAGTACCATGGGTGGAGTGTACCTCGGCGAGGCTTTCGATTCTCGGCTCGTGGAAGTCGAGGTTGGTCGGCCGGCCACCAACGTGCATGTTGATGAATACCTCTTCATCCCGCATGACAGCCAAAAACTCGGTCGCTGTTTCGAGGTCAGGCTCTGGATCGGGCACGTCTTCGGTGAAGAAGCGACCAGAACGCCGCAAGCGCGGTTCATCGCGGCGGTACACGACGTTGCGGTCGCCGCCGTCGGGTGTGTAGGCACTCCATTCGCACCCAAGAAAGGCTATGAAACTCCCCTCTTCATTGGCGGCAGCCGATTCGCGGCGCGTTTGCTCCCACAGGTCCAAGCTGACGTGGTGGTCATTTGCTTGGTGTGAGCAGACCTGCAGACCGGCTACGTGGCGGGCGTAGTCAAAATGGTGGCGCACCGAGCCAACGCCGCAACCAATTTGGCCCTGGCCAGCATGCAGGTCGCCCCAGAAGATGCGCAATGGAGGGGGCTCGGCGGCAATGCGTACCGGATTGCTCTCTGCCCACAATTGGAAGTGCGGAATAGCGACCTCAATGCGGTGAATTCCTGGGTTAGCGATACGCACCCGTGCCCGGTGAGCAGGCATGTTCCCAGCCCTTTCGACAGAGATTACTCTGACTCCGTCGGCAGGAATTACCTCCGGGACGAAACCCTCGATGAGCAAGGGGTTTCCCCACACGTCCTCAACGCGCAGCGTCAGTGCGATATCTTCGTCGACGAGCCCATCCGCCGGAGCGAGGGCGAATAGCCGCGCCGGAGTACCCGCTACAATAGGGAATCCTCGCACGGGCAGGAGTTGGACCCAACGGTCGCCGCCGTCTGGGTTAATTAGAAAGAGCAACTCGGCAGCGGGCACGATAAAGGTGGGAGCACGCCACTTCCGGCAGATCAGTTCAACCGCATCTCCCTCGGCTAGCAAGCCGGAGAGAACTTCGACATCGATATGGTGATTCCACGGGATCAACTCGCCCCGGAAGGCAAAGGTTACTCGCAAGCCGACTTCGCGCCGCGAGCAGCATGCGTGAACGTACCCCGGAGCGTCGGGATCGCTCGTCTGCAGCATAGCCCAGTCGAACGGCCACAGCCAAGCGACCCGCAAGTGCCCGCCGGCAGGAATTGCGGTCGCGCCGAGTTCAAATCGCAGCGTTAGATCGATATTATCTCCCGCCGGCACCGCGGCCGACCGCATTATGCGACCGCTGCCGTGCAGGCGACGGCGTTCTGAGAGGTCAATACCGGGGAAGTGGTGGATTTGAGGCCGCTGGGGAAAACCGCTGCTCACCAACATGGGATGGACTTCGTACTATAAAGTTAAATGCTCATCAAGAGCGGCACTGAGCCGGCGCAAAACCTCGGAAAACGCAGCGGACACGTCATCCCTTTCGTTGCGCTCGAGATCGTACAGTATTTGGGGCCGGTCGCGCTGCAGGCGCTTGGTCTCGTCAAGCGGAATGTGCATCGGCTCAAAAATGTCTCCGCCGATGCGCTTTCTTGGGTCATAGCCACGCACCAACTTGAAACGACCATCGAAAACCATGCGCCAAGCACTCAGGCCAGAAAACACCAAATCGCGGTGCCTGTACCCTCCTCCTCCGAGATAACCGACAAGGGAGCGACTGTCGAGATCTTCACCAAGTGTCAATCCAGCCCATTCGAGGAAGCTAGCGGTCAGGTCGAGGGTCGTCATCGGGGCGTCGTCGCGGCCGACAGCAGCCACCCCCGGACCCGCTATTACCAAGGGCACCCCGACCGAGGCCTGTAGAGGGGATAGTTTTTGCCACTGATTGTAATCCCCGAGCATCTCGCCGTGGTCGCTGGTAAAAACGACGACCGTGTTGTCCAAATCGCCCCGCTTGCCAACGCGCTCTACCAAGCGTCCGAGGCACTGATCGAGGTGTTCGACGGTGGCGGCCCAGTTGCGGCGCACCTCCTGATGTGTCTCAGGAGAAATATCCTCGGTATTGAACAGAGGAGGCGGAAAATCGACCGGCGGTTCGCGGTACCACTGGTGCATCGACTCGGTGACGTCCCAAGGGTGATGGGGATTCTGCAGATTCACCTCCAAGTACCACGGCTTGTCATTGGGTGCTCGATCGAGCAAGGCGAGAGCGTTGGTGGTAATCCAAGTATCGAAGTAAGCGTCGTCGGGTAGCGTCGTCGGAAAAGTAGCTGTCCACACCCCCTCTTGGTTGCGGCGCGCATAGTCGGCAATGTGCTCCTGTGCCAAGCCGCGCTCGTGCAGGAACGCCATGTACGAATCCTGCGGAACCATGTCGTTGCGGCGCATCAGGATGGTCGCTTGGTTCAGGCCAGCGTTGAAGATGGCGTCGGAAAACCCCCATTCTTCCAATCCCTGGCGGCCATCAACTCCTCGGTGAAACTGCGGAGGGTTTCCAGATTGATTGTTGCCCGTGTGGTGTTTGCCTGCCGCCATCACGTGATATCCAGCTTCGTCGCGCAGGCGCAGGTGGTACTTGGGCAAATCGTCGGGAGGATAGGTGTCGTTGCCCCACACTCGAGTGCGATCGTACTCTTGCCCGGCCACCAAACAGGAGCGCGAAGGAGCGCAAACAGGCGACGGACAGATCGCGTTGGCGAGCCAGATCCCGCGATCGGCGAGTTGCCGCAGATGCGGGGTGCGCACCGGAATATCCGGGTTCATCTCGACCCACTCCGGCCGCTGCTGATCGGTAAGGACGAACAGAATGTTGGGGCGTTTGTCCGGCATGGAAGTCAGACGGCCTCCTCCGCGGCGAGCAAGGCGGCGATATTGGGCCGACCCGGATTGTAAGGAGGCTCCATGATCGCCTGCTGCAGCGGTGTGAGTTCGTCGTAGAACGGGCAGTACTCTTCGAGGCGGTTCATGCCCTTGGCGTTGACGAAAGGACCAGCAGCGTAGCGATAAAGGAGGGTGCGGCGCTCGTGCTTGCCCTGCCAAGGTAACGTGCCATGCGTGAGTCCCTCAGTGAAAATGAGGGCATCTCCGGCTTTCATGGCAACTTGGTGGTAGCAGCCAAGGTCGTACTCCATAGTCAGGACATCGGCTGGAGTATCAAAGTTCGCCTTGTGGCTACCGGGAATGCAGACGAAACCGCCGTCTCCAGGATTGACGTCGGCGAGTTGATAACAAACGCCCATGAGGTTGTTCCACATGCGACCATTGACGTAGCGATAGGTGTGCTTGTGTACGAGCGTGCCGCCCCCATGCAGCACACAACCTTCTGCACCCTCAGTCATGCTGATGCCATTGGCGTTGCCAAAACGGAAATCGTCGCCGATCAAGTCGAACATATAGCGCAGTGCCGGTGGGTGCGAAAGCAGATCGCGAAACGGCTGGCACCAAGGTTTTGGCCAATTGAGAATTCCCATGATGTCCCCGCGACCGTGGTCCCCTTGCAGCACTGGAGAACTCGCCGACAGCAACTGCTCACCCGCGCGCAGCCGCACCCTGTCCTGGTTGTGATCGGTCGCTTCGTTCAAGGCGGCGACTAGCTCCGGGCTTAGTATCTGCGGAACGACCAAGTAGCCGTTCACATCGAAAAAGTATTTCTCGTGTTCATTCATAAAGGCTTCCCCGCGTTATTCGATTTTCAGACGAACGAACCTCCAATGGGCTGGTTGCCGACCATGCCGGTGAAATAGTCGATGATCAGCCACATCCCCGAGACGAAGATCTGTCCCATAATCAGACCTAGGAAAAACGGTCTGGTGCTGTTGTACAGCGCCGGTCCTCCGTATTTGAGCACCACCGATTTGATGGCCCACGCTACAAATACACTGAACCAGACATAGTTCATAATAAAGAAAGTACTGGTGGCGAAACCGAGCGGATGAACGGGCCACCACACGAACCGCGCCCTGATATAGGCCAACAGGCCCATCACCAACGCCCCTAAGCCGGTAAACAACCAGCCTCCTATATGAGCGGAGGTGGGATTGGACAGGATGACGGCCATGTAGTTGGCCGCGTTGCGGGGTACGCCAATAAACCAGAATCCGTGGAGATTGACACCCCCATAGGTGTAGGACAGCGTCATGACGCTCCAGATGGAACTGACTAAGGCGATCACCACGGCCAGAGCCACGCCCCAGATCAGCATCCTCCTATCCCCTTTGAGCAGTTCGGCGATTTTCAAGGCATTGGCAAAACAGGGCATAAAAAAGATGCGGATATTGGCCGCCCACACATAGGTAAAGCCCAAAGCCACGATGCCCGAGGCACCCAACACGCTAGTGCCCAAGCCCGACACGACGAAATCCGCCGGCGTCAGCGGCGTGCGAATAACTGCTACTCCCCCTTCCACCACAGCCCGAGTTAAGGCCATGAAGACGACAAATACCGCAAAGAGGAAAACCGGGACGACCCACAGGGGGAGACCTGACTTCCACAGCCAAGCACTGATGACCAGTAGGCCGACGAGCATGCCCCAGACTGCGGTCCGGTAAGACAAAATTTCGTCCCTGTCGTCTATCTCCTCGTTCCCTTTGAAAGCCTTGCTGAATACGCCCTTGAGGTGGCTTCTACCCATCCACAGGCCGGACAGTACCAGCACAATCATAGCCCCCATAGCTTGATGCGCTAAGTAGGGGCCGCTGGAATTGGCAAAGCGGCTCAGCTTTTCAGCGCTCTGGATGCCCAGAATGTTGAAGACGCCCCGCTCAATATTGGATACCAGAAAAAACAACCAGAGTCCCAAGGCCACATCTCGGCTGAGCAGATAGGCAAAGCCGACCAAGCCCAGATTGAACATGACGATGAGCACGGTCGTATTCCTAAAGATGGTAAACTGGCTCGTCAGGATGCCTTGGTCGCCGAACTGACTCATGCCTGGGATGAAGGGAAAATAGTTGTACAGGGCGCTGTAAGAACCCAATAGAAAGGGGATGGAAAAGCCTATCCACATGACCGGGTTTTTGAAGAAAGGCTTGACCCAAGAACGCTTTTCGCCATTGCTACCTGCCCCTCGCTCTTCATCTTGTATCATCGCGAGCGGGACCTGGACCAACGGATAGAGCAGCTTTTCGTGTTCAATCCACTGCCGACGCACAATGACCATCAGGCATATAGATACCCAGTAGCTGGCGATGATAAACAGACACCAGTACAGAATAGGCTCGATCCAGACGTCCCAAGGCACGGAGAGGCCCTGGGGCAAACCTTCGTAGAAATACCTGATGGCCTCGGGGTCTTGGGGGGCTATCCACTTGGGCACATAGGGGTGGATGATCTCTTCCCACTTATTTTCAGGCGAAGCATAGTAGTAGATTCCGGCGACAATGGGCAGCAAGTACTCGGAAAAACCAATAGTCGGGATGGCCGTGGCCAACATCGCCATGATATAGACTACGGCCAGTTCGGGAGGCGAAAGAGCATACCGCCGTCTGATGAAGCTCAAAACCACATTGACAAGGCCGACAAAAACAAAAAAGACAAAGATGGCAGCCGGTGTATTGAGGTTGTGCGCCAGCAGCGAACCCTTGATGATCATATTGGTGTAGGGCAGGACGATGCCAATGAAAAGGGCCATGAGTGAGCCGATTAACAGAGAGCGGAAAGTCACTCCTCGCTCGCTCATCTCGTCGCCATCTGGCAAGACAGGGTGTCCTGCTTGGATATCTTTTCGCATGTCTTTCAGGATATAGATGTTCGCCGTAGGCTTACAAGTAGCCCAAGACGTTCCCCGTCATCCCAGTGAAGTAGTCAATCACCAGCCACATACCCGCCACCACTACCTGCCCTAGGATCAATCCTAGAAAAAAGGGCCGGGTCCGGCTGTAGGCGGCTGCGCCCCCGTATTTGAGGGCGATTGTTTTGAACAGCCAAGCCAAAAAGATACTAAACCACACCCAGTTCATAATGTAAAATGTGCCGGTGGCAAAGCCTAGGGGATGGATCGGCCACCACACAAAGCGGTAGCGAATGTAAGTGAATAGACTCATCAAGAAGGCTCCCAAGCCCGTGAAGGCCCAGCCGGCTAGGCTGACGGGTACAGGGCTGTCGAACTTGGGGCCCACATAGGTGAAAGCTACCTGCGGAACGAAGATAAAGAAAAAATTGTGCAAGTTGATCCCGCCGTGGGCATACGCCATTTCCATAACTAGATAGATAGAACTGGACAAGGTGAGGACAATGGCTAGCAATACAGCCCAGAGCAGCTTCCTTTTACTGCCTTTGATCTCTTCCGCCAGTTTGAGGGCATTGGCGAAACAGGCCATAAAAAAAATGCGCACATTGGCGCTCCATACGTAGGTAAAGGCCACGCCGATCAAGCCAGAGGCCCCCAAGGCGGTCGTACCTAGGCCGGAGATAGTAAAATCAGCAGGGGTGATAGGCGTGCGCAGTACGGAAATTCCCCCTTCAACCACCGCCCGAGTAAGCGCGATGAAGACAACAGCAGCCCCAAAGAGAAACACCAAGACGATCCACAGCGGGATACCCGACTTCCACAACCAGCCGATCATTACCGCTAGGCCGACCATCAAGCCCAGTACGGCGTTGCGGTAGGATAGTACCTCGCCGGAATCGTCAATGCGATCATCCCCCCGCAACGCCTTGATGAAGACATCGCGCAAATGCCCCCGTCCCATCCACAGCCCAGAGAGCACCAGCACGATCATCGCCCCCATCGCTTGATGGGCCATGTGCGGCCCGACTAGATTGGCGAAACGGCTCAGGTCTTCCGTGCTGTAGATGCCCAGTACATTGAAAACACCTCGCTGTAGCGAGGACAGCAAAAAGAAAAACCAGAATCCCAAGGCAACATCTCGGCTCAACAGATAGGCAAAGCCAATCAGCGCTAGGTTCATATCTAGGCGGAGGTAGGTAGTGCCGCGAAAGAGGTGGAAGTCGGTCGAGGTGGTGATGCGAGGCACGAATTCGTAGTAGCTATGCAGGGCATTTATGTGGCCGATGAGGAAGGGGATGGCAAAACCCAGCCACATAGCCGTATTAGAAAAAAAAGGAGCCAGCAGCGTCCGTCTCCCATTGTCCTGAATCATCTCTAGGGGAACTTGGGCCAAGGGATAAAGCAGTTTTTCGCTTTCCATCCACTGTCGGCGCACAATCACCATGGCGCAGATGGATACCCAGTAGAAGGCGAGGATGAACAGGCACCAGTAGGCCAACGGCTCAACCCAAGCACCCCAAGGCAGTGGCCGCCCCTCCGGTAGCCCTTCGTAGAAATAGCGAATGGCGTCGGAGTCTTGGGGGACCATCCACTCGGGTACGTGGGGGTGGATCAAGTCTGCCCAGTTGTTTTCAGGAGTGGCAAAGTAGTAGAGCCCCGTGGTGATGGGCAGAACGTATTCGGTGAAGCCGATCGTGGGAATGGAAGTGGCTATCATCGCCATGATATAGACCACGGCCAATTCCCCTCTCGACAGAGCCAGGCCCCGATGGAACAGGCGCAACAGCGGATTGAGGAAAAGGACGAGGGCGAAGAAGATAAAGAGGGCGACCGGCGTGCTGAAGTTGTGTGCTAGCACCGTACCCTTGATGACCATATTGGAGTAGGGTACGGCAACGCCGATGAAGATCGAGGCCCCACCGCCGATTAGCAGGGCTTTGAAGGTGACGCCGCCCGAGTTTTTCACCTCACTTGCCATGTACCAGTCCGTTCCGGCTACCGGCGATGGACTTTGGCGGTAGCCGGGGTGCCACAGGCGGGAGGCAAGCGACCCAAACCCGCCTCATCCCAAGCCCAGTGATATCAGAGGCCAGATCGACCGCTGACTCAGTCGGCGTAGTAATAGCCGTAGAGAATCATCATTTCATCGGCGCGCGTGAACCCGAAGTTGAGATTCCGCTCGGTGTCATTGTCATAGATGGCTCTAATCCTGAAGCCTTGACCCTCTTCGACCATGAGCGGCGGATCGAATCTAAGGGGGGCCGGGTGTTCCCAGTCGTAGCTGATATAGATCAATTCCCCATCCCGGGGGCCGCCAATGAGTTCGGCGGTGAATTCCTCCATGCGGTCATGGGTGTGGGAAACAAGTTGGAAGATGTGCCTGTCCTCCTTAAAGATAAACTCTTTCTCCAAGGAAGTGACCTGGCCAGCGGGCAGATCGATATCGAAGTTGCTCAGGGCGAAGACCTCGGCTACCCGTTCCACTTCTGAAGGTTCAATAAGATGCAGGTTGACAAATACTTCGCCGATCGCGGCCTGATCAGTGGCATTGGCATAGTGGGAGTTCATATCGAGTCCCGTTCCAGCGGGCAGACGCATGGCCACGCCGGAAGGCAAGCTGAGGTCAAGGCGCGTAGATTGGGCGATTACGATGGGAACCTGATACTGCATGACCCGCCAGTCGAACAAATCGTACCCGTCGGCGTCTTGGTAATTACCTGCGATGTCGCGCAGGTCGCGATAGGTCTCTGGCTCGGGAATAACATCGGCTGGAGTATAGTCGGGAAACTGGTTGAGAATGAAGTGGTGACTCCCCGACCGCATGGACAATTCAAAGCGGTTGACGAAGAGATCCTCGGCGTGGTCGAGAGGCTGGTAAAAATAGACTTCGCGCTCGTACTGAGGTGCTACCTCAAAGGGACCTAAGTGGAGCTGGATGCCATTGAACGGCGGATTTAGCGGCTCAAACTCCGGTACTGCATAGCGCTCCTCGTCCTGCAGCAGAGCCAAGTCTGCTACCGCCCCTTCTTCGGGGGCTCCGGCGCGGATCCACTGGCGAATGAATTCCAGTTCACCGTTAGTCAGCGGCGGACGACCCAACGGCATCTGCGAACCATAGTTGGGATGGTCGGCGTAGAAGTGCTCTTGATCGGGCGCGTTGATCTTTTCCCATAGATAGCTCTTGAAAAGGCCCCCAAGTCCTTCATTGCTCAGCAAGACCAAGCCGTCTTGGGCGGCCGCGGCATTGCGCGGTACAGCATTGATCAGTTGGCTATACGCCAAATCTGGTGTCAGGACTAGACCAGACTGCCGCGCAAAGGAGGTGCCGACACTGTGGCAGCTAACGCAGTTGGAGGCGAAGATATCGTGTTGAATCACGTTCCAAGTCGATGCTTCCCCGGGCTCTACCGAGCGGCCGGAATCGCAGCCGCTCAGAGACCAACTCATAGCGCTAAGCAATGCGCTTAGGACAAAGCCGATTCGCCGCATAGCTATCCTCCACAAGTGCGGGGATAATAAAGGTGATAGGCCCATGCCACAGACGTGCGAGAATGCCGACAATCCACGCTGCTGACCTATTATATTCCAGATACCACCATTTTGCGCGATTGTCAAGTTTTACTACACACCTAGGATGTCTATGTGCCGATTTGCCGCAATTTTTTAGCTGGCCCAAGCGAGGTTTTTGTTATCTGTGTGTAGGTAGAGCGGGCAATTTTTGATTGATATACTCGTTGATTTCTTTGTATAGTTCTCTCTTATGCATGGATAAGCGCTATTTTGTTTTGGAACATTCAACTGTTCGCAATCTGGGCCTAATTCGGGAGCTTTCGCAGATGCCATCCATCGCTCTGCAATGGTTCCTGTGATTTTCGCCCTATCACAATAGCGAGATCATGGCTGCCTTATTCCGTTTGTCGATCTGGAGCCTCTCTCTGTGGGCTAGTTTCGCAGCTATACCGGCCTCTGGGTTGGTCATCTACCGATTGGGCGGCGAAGCGCTAGACCCACCTCCAGAAGCAGATCAGGAAGGCGTGGAATTCATCCAACTAAGCTGGACCAATCTCGAACCTTCCCTAGGCGGAAAGACCGTCGATCTGGATATAGACACCGCCGCGATCCGGCCTCTCGAACGCGATCCAAATTTCAATATAGCCCCCGGAATTGAAGAACATGGTGGAGAGCACGTCAGGCCCAATGTGAATGTGGAAGTGTGGGATGGCGATGTCAGTGTGGCTTGGGTGGCGGCTAGTTATCTGTGCGGTGCACTCAGCAGGTTTTTCTGCGTAGATGATTTTGGCCGACAGGGCACGGCTAATATCAACCTAGGCAGTCCCTATCTTATCGACCGGATCCGAATTATATCCGGCCTGACCGATCCGAGTAAAATAGTGCGGACCTTCCGCATTTACATCGCGCCGGAGTTGCCTTGGAAGAATAGATCGCTCATTGATCATCCCCCGCCGTATTCGCCCTGGGTCGTCGAGGTGCGAGACAATCGAGAGCAGATCATCGACATTCCCCTCCCGCCACAAGAGGGAACGACCTTTGTGCAGGTAGCCGCCAGCGAGCACCGCGAGGACTGGGAAGTCAACGAGATAGAAATCTACGCCAAAGGCTTTGTCGAACAGTCCACGTACATTTCCAATATCCTCGATTTTGGGCAACCCATGGCCTGGGGAAACCTGCGCTGGTCAGGCCACCAAGACCCCAAAGCTCGCGTCTTCATCCAAACCCGATCCGGCCAAGACGACGACCCCGACCTGTTCTGGCGCTTCACCGGACGAGGCGACGAAAAAACAGCCGTCAGCCGTTCCGAATACGCTGACTTGGCCGTGGGTGAAAAAGCCGGCATCGGCTACGATCAAGCCAACTGGACCTTCTGGTCGGCCCCCTACGCCTTCGCCGACAGCAGCGGCACCCCCATCGTGTCGCTCAGTCCAAGACGCTACCTCCAACTCAAAGTCGATTTTCTGCCTCAAGACGACGACGGCGGACAGGTCAACTTTCTCGAAGTGCACGCTTCCCCACCGGTGGCCACGCAGTTGGTAGGCGAGGTCTGGCCGGTCGAAGCCGCCGTAGGACAGCCGCAGCAGTTTACCTACGTAGTGCGACCCACCCTAGGAGGCGACAGTGGCGGGTTTGACCGTTTAGAAGTGGCCACCGCAGCGCGGCTAGGTTCCGTAATCCAAGTGCGCATCGGCGATGAGCCGGTGGACTATGCAGTGGAGGAAGCTGATTTGCATCGGCTGGTGGTGAGTTTCCCTCGGCTGACAGCTCAGGATTCAGGAGCCTTGGTGGAGGTGGTTTTCGAAGCCGAGGTATTGCGCTATGGCTCGACTTTTTCAGCGCGGGTGTGGGACAGTGCCTTACCGTTGGAGGTGCCCCAGAGCGTGCAGGGCGGCGATGCCAGTCCTGTCTATGAAGGCAATCGGGTTTGGGTAGCTACCAAAGCAGAGCATCAGGGCGTGTTGCAGGTACGGGTGGCACCGACGGTCTTGACACCCAATGGGGATGGGCGCAATGACACAGTCGGCCTGGGCTACGATTTATTAGAACTGACGGGACCAGCGTCGGTAGAGGTAGCACTATGGGACTTGTCGGGTCGTCGGGTGCGTCAGGTGTACGCAGGACGAGACGACGTAGGGGCGTATGAGCGAATGTGGGATGGGCGCGACGAATCGGGACGGCTGGTGCCGCCGGGCCTTTATCTCTACCGCGTCTCCGTCGAGGCCGACCACCAAACGGTCCAGCAGGCCGGACTCCTCCACGTGGTGTACTGAGCAATTTCTCGCTCGACTTTGACCGTCCGCAGAAAAGTCAACTTTTGCAATCTGAGCCGATATTCGTATCTATAACAGAACACATGTAGCGATGTGGTGATCGCAGGACTGTTTCTTCTATAAGGTCCCCTACCAAGGCCCATCTTATGAGCGACCTATTCCGTTCTCTATCCTGGGTTCTCTTCCTGTGGATTGGCTTCGCGACTGGAGAAGCTGCCGGGTTAGTCATCTACCGCTTCGGCGGCGAAGCGCTAGACCCACCTCCTGAAGCAAGTAGCGAAGGAGTGGAATTTATCCAGTTGAGTTGGACCGATCTCGATCCTTCCCTAGGCGGAGAGACCGTCGAACTAGATATAGACGCCGCCATCCGCGCTCAAAAACGCGATCCTACTTTCAATATAGCACCAGACGTTGAAGAAAAGGGGGGAAGCCACGTCAGACCCAACGTCAATGGACAAGTCTGGGATGGGGACGAGAGCACGGTCTGGTTGGCAGACAGGTATCTGTGCGCCGAATTCGAGGCCTATAATCTCCTCTGTATTGACGATTTCGGCACCCCGGGTACGGCCAATATTTTTTTAGGCAGTCGCTACCTCATCGACCGGATCCGGGTGAAATCCGGGTTAGACGATCCAGGCAAAATTGTGGGGTCCCTCCGCGTTTTCATGTCCCCGCTTCTTCCCACGATGAGAATCACTTTCAACCCTCCGCCCTTTGCCCCTTGGATCGTCGAGGTGCGCGACAACCGAGAGCAAATCCTCGACATCCCCATCCCGCCCCACGAGCAAGTGGAATTCGTGCAGGTAACGGTCGGCGAACACAACGAGGACTGGGAAGTCCACGAGATAGAAATCTACGCCAAAGGCTTTGTCGAACAGGCGACGTACATTTCAAACATTCTCGATTTTGGCCAGCCGATGGCCTGGGGCGACCTGCGCTGGTCGGGACGCCAGGACCCCAAAGCCCGCGTCCTCATCCAGTCTCGATCCGGCCAAGACGACGACCCCAACCTGTTCTGGCGCTTCACCGGACGTGGCGGCGAAAAAATACCCGTCAGCCGAACTACCTACGCCGATTTAGCTGGGGCCGAAAAAGCCGGTATCGGCTACGATCATGCCAACTGGACGTTCTGGTCGGCTCCCTACGCCTTTGCCGACAGCAGCGGCACCCCCATCGCGTCGCTGAGTCCACGACGTTATCTCCAACTCAAAATCGATTTTCTGCCCCAAGACGACGACGGCGGACAGATGGATTTTCTCGAAGTGCGTGCTTCTCCACCGGTAGCCACCCAGTTGGTCGGCGAGATCTGGCCGGTCGAGGTAACGGTAGGCCAGCCGCAGCAGTTTACCTACGTGATGCGACCAACCATTGGAGTAGGCAGTAGCGGCTTTGACCGGTTGGAGGTGGCCACCGCGGCGCGGCTGGGTTCCGTAACCCAAGTGCGCATTGGCGATGAACCAGTGGACTATGCAGCGGAAGTGGCTGAGCCTCACCGGGTGGTCGTGAGTCTCCCTCGGCTGACGGCTCAGGATTCGGGTGCTTTAGTGGAGGTGATTTTCCAAGCGGAGGTATTGCGCTATGGTTCGGCTTTTTCAGCGCGGGTGTGGGACAGTACTCAGCCGTTGGAGGTACCCCAGAGTGTGCAGGAAGGCGATGCCACCCCCAACTATGAAGACAATCGAGTGTGGGTAGCTACCAAGGCAAAGCATCAGGGCGTGTTGCAGATGGGCCGGAAGCCGGTGGTTTTAACACCCAATGGGGATGGACACAACGACACAGTAGGGTTGGAGTATCGCTTGATAGAGTTGACGGGTCGGTCGTGGGTGGCGGTGGCGGTGTGGGACTTGTCGGGACGTCAGGTGCGTCAGGTGTATGCGGGCTTGGACGGCGTGGGGGCGTATGAGCGGGTGTGGGATGGTCGCAACGAGTCGGGGCGGCTGGTACCGCCGGGCCTTTACCTCTACCGCGTCTCCGTCGAGGCCGACCACCAAACGGTTCAGCAAGCCGGGATCCTGCACGTGGTGTACTGAACAATTTTTCGTTTGTCGTTAACCGTCCGCGAAAAGTCAACTTTCGCCATCTGAGCTGATATTCGTATCTATTTGTAGAAGACGCGTAGCGATGTAGTGATCGTAGATTGTTTCTTTTCTAGGTTCTCTAGCCTCAAGGCCCATCTTATGAGCGACCTATTCCGTTCGTTGACCTGGGCTCTCTTCCTGTGGATTGGCTTCGCGACTGGAGAAGCTTCCGGGTTGGTCATCTACCGCTTCGGCGGTGAAACGCTAGCGCCGCCTCCTGAAGCAGGCAGCGAAGGGGTGGAATTCATCCAGCTAAACTGGACGGATATAGAGAAAGACCGCGGTGGGAAAGTCACTGAACTGGGCTTGGATAGCACCAGTATCTGGCCACTGAAACGCAATCCAAACTTCAACATTGCACCTGGAGTTGAAGCAAACGGAGGGGCACATTTAAGGCCCAATATAAACGGAGAGGTGTGGGATGGGGACACAGGTGCCTTCTGGCTGGCAGAAAAGTATCTATGCGCCCAATTCCGCAGCCGAGGATCCTGTACCGACGACTTCGGCCGCCAAGGCACCGCCAACATCTTTTTAGGCAGTCGTTATCGCATTGATCGGATTCGGGTTATATCCGGGTTGACCGATCCGAGCAGAACTGTGCGAACCTTCCGCGTCCACATTGGGCCGCTGCCTGCGCGCATCTCTTTTAGTCTTACTCCCGAGCCGTTTTCGCCTTGGATCGTCGAGGTGCGAGACAACCGAGAGCAAATATTGGATGTACCCATTCCAGCTCACGAGGATGTGGAATTTGTGCAGGTGACGGTCGGCGAACACGGCGAGGACTGGGAAGTCAACGAGATAGAAATCTATGCCAAAGGCTTTGTCGAACAATCCACGTACATCTCCAATATCCTCGATTTTGAGCAACCCATGGCCTGGGGCAACCTGCGCTGGGCCGGACGACAAGACCCCAAAGCCCAAGTGCTCATCCAGTCTCGATCTGGCCGAGACGACGACCCCGACCTGTTCTGGCGCTTCACCGGACGAGGTGAAGAAAAAACAGCCGTCAGCCGTTCCGAATACGCCGACTTGGCCGTAGGTGAAAAAGCCGGCATCGGCTACGATCAAGCCAACTGGACCTTCTGGTCGGCCCCCTACGCCTTCGCCGACAGCAGCGGCACCCCCATCGTGTCGCTCAGTCCAAGACGCTACCTCCAACTCAAAGTCGATTTTCTGCCTCAAGACGACGACGGCGGACAGGTCAACTTTCTCGAAGTGCACGCTTCCCCACCGGTGGCCACGCAGTTGGTAGGCGAGGTCTGGCCGGTCGAAGCCGCCGTAGGACAGCCGCAGCAGTTTACCTACGTAGTGCGACCCACCCTAGGAGGCGACAGTGGCGGGTTTGACCGTTTAGAAGTGGCCACTCCGGCGCGGCTGGGTTCCGTAACCCAAGTGCGCATCGGCGACGAGCCGGCGGACTATGCAGTGGAGGTAGCTGATTTGCATCGGCTGGTGGTGAATCTCCCTCGGCTGACGGCTCAGGATTCGGGTGCCTTGGTGGAGGTAGTTTTCGAGGCGGAGGTATTGCGCTATGGCTCGACCTTTTCAGCGCGGGTGTGGGACAGTGCTCAGCCGTTGGAGGTACCCCAGAGCGTGCAGGGCGGCGATGCCAGTCCTGTCTATGAAGGCAATCGGGTGTGGGTGGCCACCAAGGCAGAGCATCAAGGCGTGCTGCAAATAGACCGCCAGTCGGTAGTTTTAACACCCAACGGGGACGGGCGCAACGACACAGTAGGGTTGGGCTACGATCTATTAGAACTGACGGGACCAGCGTCAGTAGAGGTGGCCGTGTGGGACTTGTCGGGTCGTCGGGTGCGTCGGGTATATGAGGGATGGGATGGCGTGGGAGCGTATGAGCGGGTGTGGGATGGCCGGGATGCGTCGGGACGGCTGGTGCCGCCGGGCCTTTACCTCTACCGCATCTCCGTCGAAGCCGACCACCAAACCACCGAGGCCGTAAAACCTCTACAAGTCGTCTATTAAAGTCTCAATATTCCCAATGGCCTTACCCCTACTTTTCAGGGTGACGTCTTTGTCCGGCGCAGTCGCTCGGCGGTTTCGAAAGCGGTCTGAGCCAATTCTCGTCGCTCGGTGCGCATATAGAGTACTCCCAGATTGTAGTGGGCTATAGCCACATCAGGTTCGAGTCTCAGAGCTCGGCGCAGTGCCTCTTCGGCAAGAGCGTATTCGCCTCGCTGCAGGTACAAGACTCCAAGGTTGCGGTAGGCAGCGGCAAATTCTGAATCTAGGCTTACAGCCCACCGCAAGTGTCGAATTTGCTCGTCTTGGCGTCCCAGATGGTGGCAGGCATTGGCTAGGGCGTAGAAGCCTTTGGCTCGTTGCTGGGATTTCAAGGCTGTGGCGAAAAAATCATACGCCAGCAGATAGTCTCGCTGGTCCAAGTGGAGATAGCCCAGATAGTAGTAGCCCTCGTATTGAATGGTGGGACGGGGATCGCTGGCGAGCACTGCGAGGAGGAGGGATTTGGCTTCAGCGAAGCGCTGCTCCCTGCGGAGCAAATTGCCCAGATTGAGCCGTGCCCGGGTGTGATCAGAAGCCAGAGCAAGGGCTTGGCGATACGCTGTTTCAGCTTCACGAGGCCGCCCCTGCGCTTCGTAAACCGCGCCCAGACTATTGTACACGTCGGCATCTTCGGCATCGTCCTGGAGCGCCTGCAAATAGGCCGCCTCGGCGCGGTCATATGCTTGGTTTCGCATGTGGACCTGCCCTTGGAGCCAAGCAGAACGCAGGTGATCCACCTGTGCAGGGTTAATTCCAGTGTGCCCCAGTGCAAAAGCAGCACCCAGCGCCAGCGCCAAGGCAGCACTGTGCCGCCACTGGTGCCCCTTTAGACTGAGGGTACCTTGGCGAACAGCTTCGGCGGCGAAAAGCATCAGCAAAGGCACCGCGGGAAGCCGATAGCGAGCGCACACCGTGAAAAGCAAGCCCGAGACCAAATAGGATAGTCCGAAACCATAGAGCAAGCCGTATTGACGCCATCGGTGCCAATTCCACACTAGCCCGACTAGCGCTAGGGGCGCGACAACGCCAAAGCCGAAAACATTCAGGTAACTCAAATGGGAATGCGCCTCGTAAAAGTGAATATCAACACTCACGGGGACTTCAAAGGCGTGCCAGAACAGTCTGAATTTGCGGTAGAGCAAGTGGAGGTAGGAAAGCGGTTGCTCGACCATGAAGCCGAGTCCCTCGGCCGTATAGAACCGGCCTCTATCGGCTGGCGAAGTGGCCATATCCGCTTGGTATGGGAGTATTTCGAGGCGTTGCCAGTCTATCCCCTGGCGTGCATACGGGGTGCCGTCGGCCGCGGGGTTGTTGCCCATGTAAAAGCTCCAAGCACCTTGGAATGGGAGCGGCGTGCCTTGGACGAGATAGTTGTGGACTATGAACGGGGTCAGCACGGCGCAGAGTCCCAAACAGAAAGGTATCAGTAATCGAGTCCGAGTCCGCAGACAGAGCCACCAGAGAGCCACCGGCACCAGCAACAGGGTATTGCTGCGCGTCTCGACCAGCAGGCCCAGTAGCGCCCCAGCACCGGCAGCCGACCAATAGCTAGGCCGGTCGGCACAACGCACCAGTTGAAGCAGCAAAAGCAACTCAATGAAGATGGTCAGGGTGGTGGCCAGCAATTCGCCGTTGTAGAGCATAAAGGGCCAATACCCAACTGCCATCAGGCCGGCGAGCAAAGGAGTAGGAGCGGGGAAAAAGCGCCGGGCAATAGCGTAGAGCAGGACGCAAGAGAAAGCCCCAAGGACGGCTTGGAACAGGCGCACGCCCCCAAGCCCAGCACCGCTCAGCTTGAGCAGAGCCAACAGTACCGGATAGAGCGGTCCGTGGACATAGATGCGAGGAGTGGAGAACCACCCTTCGCCTTCAAGCAGGGCCTGGGCTAGATGATCGTATTCCCAAGCGTCGAGGATCAGGGTGTGAAAGTAGAGTGTATCGCGGATTTCCACCAAGTAGGCCAGACGCAGAATCAGGGCCAAGAGGAAAAGAGCGATGACATGGCGGCTGTTTATGGACATAGACAAGACGCCGGCAGCAGAGGCCTGTTTCTCGACAACGGCGAAAAAGTTGGCTTTATTGGATGCCGTAGGTTGTACATTTCGCCTCTGGACCAATGCCTTAATATGCAGTCATAGAGGCGTGGGAGGAAAATGATGAAATACCTAAGTCCCAAGGCAATAATACGCCTTGTACCTGCCGTGACAAGATTGGAAATCGGAGCGGCGCTATTGGTTATTTTCGGGACTAGCTGTGCCAATCAGGAGGGAAAAGCCCATCAGCCGGAGGTGAATCTCGCCACAGACGCGGATTCGACCTCCCAAGAGAATCTGGAACTAGCCCGGGTCGGCGACCAATCCATCACCGCGGGCCAACTGCGGGCGTTCTATGGTAAAATCCCCGATTACCTCCAGAGCGACCGGCAAGGGCTGGATAAGGAGCGCAACCATTTACAGACGCTTGTCGATATGGAGCTGCTGCAGTTGGAGGCCAAGGAGCGAGCAGTAGATCGCCTGCCGGTCTTCATCTACAAGATGGCCCAGTACAGAAGGGAAAAGCTCGTTGGCCTCTACCAAATCAAAAAGATCAGAGTGCGCGTCTCAGGACAGGAAGTTAGCGATTACTTTCGGGAACAGAGATTGGCGCGCAAGGTCCGCTTTGCCCAACTCATCACCACCAGCGCAGACAGCGCTTGGTCGGCACTGCACGAAATCAACGCGGGGCGCGATTTCGGTGCCGTGGTCGAACAGTGGTCCATCCACGAACCGACAATGGAGCAAGGCGGGGATACCGGTCGGTATGTCGGCAAGCTGGATATGCCGCCCTATCTGCGTACGCCTCTTTTCGCGCTTGAAAAAGGAGAAGTGAGCCAGCCCATAGACATAGGTGGTCATTTCGCCCTTTTCAAGGTCCTAGATTCAATTGAAACCGGATTAGATGAAGAACAATTCCAAAATATCTATCGCCAACTCTTCATCGAGCGCAGCGTCGAAGCGAGGGCGGCCCTAACCGACAGCCTCAAAGAAGCCCTCAACCTCAAAAGGGACCAGCGGGGGTTGGACGATTTCTCGGCGGCAATGCACAAGGAAGCCGCCCCCAGTGATGACGAGGTGCGGGCCATTGTTCTCTACCGCTATGCAGGAGGAACAATCACGGCCGGAGATGTACTCGATGCCGCCAGTCAACTCAAATACAAAACGCTGGACTTGCGCAGCAAAGAAGCCGTCGTCGAGTACGCCGAAGGCACCTTGGTGCCCGATGCACTTTTTATCGAGGCCGCCCTGCGGGAGGGCCTAGATCAAGAAGAGGAAGTGACGCAATGGCTGGCGAGGAAAAGAGACCAGGAATTGATCGTGCAGTTGCGCGTCCAAGTGTTGCAGGAGCGCGTAAGCATTTCCGCAGAGGATATCCGCCGAGAATACGAAGAAAATCCCAACCGCTACATGCAGCCCGCCCAGATCGAGATCCAGGAAATCCTCGTCGCCACCGAAGAGGAGGCCAAGGATTTGCTCGAACGCCTCCGGCAGGGGGCGTCCATGGGAGATTTGGCACGCCAGTACTCCAAACGCCCTCCAGAGCTGCGCGACGAGGAGGGCCGGCGGAGTTTTACAGTGGCGGCTGCAGCAGTGTACGGACGCTTGGTGGCGGCGGCCCGAAAAGCTCCCGTGGGCGAGTTAACCGGGCCGCTGCAGGTGCGCGAGGGGTACTCCATCTTCAAGGTATTGTCCCGCGAGCAGCAGCGGGCCTCCTTTGCAGAAGCCAAAAAGCGGGTGCGGGCCACCGTCAACTGGATCAAAAAGCAGCAGGTATTTGAGCAATTTTTATCCGAACTACGGACTAAGTACGCGACACAGGTCGAAGTCCGAGAGGACAACCTGAAACGCGTCCTCCCCAGCGGCTAGCTCGGAATTCCTTCCCGCAGGGGCCAGTATAGACGGGAAAAGACGCCAAATGTCAGAGAAGATCGCAGGGCGCATCCCCTTCAGATGGGGTACGGGTGTCATCCTGTTGCTGGCGTTGGCGCTGCGCTGGCCAGTGCCCACACCAGCTTGGACCCACTTCGATGAGATCGCCTTCATAGTTCTGCCGCTGGGTTTCTGGAGCGGCGATCTCAATCCCCACTACTTTAACTACCCTACCTTTCACTTCTACCTTAGTTCACTTTTGTACCTGCTCTACTATCTGGCGACAAGCGCCGAATCGGTGGAGCAGTTCGTGGCCTATCACTTGCTGGTGGACGGCCGCGATTTGCTGACCCTAGTGCGCGGGGTCAACACCCTGCTGGCCGTTGCCACAGTAGGAGCTGTCGCCTGTCTGGGTCGGCGTCTCTACGGCGTCAGAGAAGGACTTTTGGCCGCCCTGATCTTGGCGACCATGCCGTTGGCCGTGCGTTTTGCCCATCTGGCCATCGTGGATACGCCGGCTGTTTTCTGGGCCGTAATGGCCCTGTTGTGGGCAGTGCGAGCTCGTCAGGAGGGGCGCGGGCGGGATTTTCTGGCGGTGGGTATTTTCACTGGCTTAGCTGGAGCGACTAAGTACCCAGCGGGCCTAGTGGCAGTGCCAGTGACCACCGCGATTTTGCTGGGGAGACCTTGGTCGCAAAGGCACATCATCTGGGCGGCCAGTGGGGCTGTGCTGAGTTTTGCCCTAGCCACGCCCTTTGTCTGGCTCGACGCCGGGCAGTTCTGGAGCCATTTCGCCGATATGGGACGGACCCATCTGCTGGCCGAGTCGAGCACAAAGGAACAGGCTTGGCTCTACCACCTGCGCTACACCTCGCGCCACGGCTTGGGCGCGGTGGCTGCCGTGGCCGTTGTCCTGTCCCTGCTCTGGAGCGTCCGTCAGCGGCGGTGGCAGGAACTCGTCTTACTGGCTGGCATCATCCCCTTGGCCGCAGTTCTCGCGCTTGCTGGCTCCACTTTTATGCGCTATGCCCTACCCCTTGCTCCCCTGCTGGCCTTGCTCATCGGACGTTTGGCCGGGATAGGATGCAAGTACCCCTTGGTAGGTGGCTTGGTCATCCTGACCCTAGTGGCCGAGCCCCTGTACGCTTCGTTCCGCACTAGATCTCTACTCAGCGGCCAAGACACTCGCTCAGAGGCTCAGGCTTGGCTCCAGACCCATCTCCCCCACCACCAGCGCCTAGTCCAACTGCCCTCGGAGTGCGGCCGAATCCAAGTGCTGACACCCGAGCGCGTGCAGGTGCAGCAGACCCACTACTTGCAGAGCTACGGCAGCGAAGCGTTGCTGCAAGCGTACGCCCTCCTGGCCCAGCGCGACGATCTGCCGTTCTTGTATCTAGAGATGAATGTGGAGAATGTGACATCGACGTCCCACGACAGTACAAGTACTCCGGTCGTCATCATCCACTATCAACATCCGGTGTGCCCTGACGAGGATATCCCAGCCGATTTCCAGTCCCTCCTAGCGGCGAGCCAATGGCGGGAAGTCTTTTCACCAGGCCGGATGGAAGCGGCTATTTTCGATCAGATGGACTGGTACTTTTTGCCGATCGCAGGATTTGACCAAGTAGAAAAAACGGGACCGGTCGTCCGGCTAGACACGCTGTATGTAAACGGAACTTCGGTGCGGATAGAGGCCCGTTCCTACTTTGCGGCACTGCACTGGGTCTTGCGCGGCCACCAAGCTAGGGCCGAGAAACGTTGGGCGGATGCCTTGCAGGCGTACCACCAAGCCTTGGAAATTGCGCCTGTGCCCGAGGAATTGATCGGCCTAGAAGTGGGACGCTATCTCTACACCCAGATGGGGCGAACACATGCTCAAATGGGCCAACTAGAGCAAGCCGTGCGCTTTTTGGAGCAGGCCGTAGCCCTGAAGCCGACGTACCGAGAGGCGTACAACGAACTCGGAGTCGCGTACGCTTCCTTGGGAGAGCTGGAAAAAGCCGTGAAAACTTGGGAAGAGCTGGTAGCATTGCACCCGGATTTTGCCCCGGCCTATTTCAACTTAGGCCGGGCCTTGTGGCGCTTGGAAAGACGACAGCAGGCCCGCGCGTACTGGCAGAAGGGAGTAGAGTTGACACCCAATCATCCATCGGCGGGCCGAATACAGTAGTTGGGGGGAGAGGGTTGAAAAAAATTTTTGTACTTAGACTTTTTGCTCGTATATTACCGAATTAAGTATCCGCAGGAACGTCTAACCAGCTAGGAGAAAGGAGGTTTTGTCTAGAAGTAAGTGCCGTAGATTCACAATTGAGCAGATAGATGAATCGGCCTTTCAATCCAATACCTAAAGGAGGTTAAGGTAATGAAACTGATTCGTTGCTTTCTAGCTTTAGCGCTCGTGGTCGCCGGCGCTAGTATCGGCTCGGCTCACGAACCGCCTGGCGAGGTTTACTTCGCCTTTCAGTTCCCGCTTCACGCCGTGCCCGCCATTGACGGCGATCTAAGCGACTGGGATATGGTAGATCCAGATATCTTCGAGATCTCGGTAGAAGGAGGCCACATCGTAGAGACCGTGCGTGGGGATGACAGCGGCGAGCTGTCGGATTTCAACGCTAGGAGCATGTGGGCTTGGAACGAAGAAATGAACCGGGTCTTCTCCTTCGCCTTTGTGGTTGACGAGCATCTCAACAACAACCGCGACGATCCCACTGTCTTCAACTGGGATGACGACTGGCACTTCGTGCTCGACGCCGACCACAGCGGCGGCGATATGTTTAACGGCGATTGGAACGATTTGTCCGAGGACGAGCGCCGGGATTTGTTTTTCGTCACGGGTCAGTTGTGGCAGATTCACGTGCCGCCCATCGATGGGTACTGGGCCTTCAAGTACATCGAGGCGACCGACTGGGAAACCACTGGCCGCGAGATCCCCTTCCCCGAATACGCTCAAGTGGGCTGGGCCCGCACCGGCGAGTCTGGTGGCCCAGGTACTTATACCTACGAGATCATGATGACTCCGTGGGAAACTTGGAGCTGGGATGGTCCCGAGCAAAGCACCATCGTCGATCTAGAAGTAGGCAATATCATCCACGTCGGCTCCTTGTCTAAGGACTACGACTTGGCCGATGACCGCTACGATGGGTCCTACGATTTTCCGGCTGTTCACAATGTCTGGCGCAATGCCAATCTCATGGGCGACATGGAGCTGCTGGAGGTCGATGAAGAGCTATTTCCCACCGCTGTAGAAAACGACTCGTGGGGCAGAATTAAGTCCCATTACCTGCTGGAAGAATAGTTCCAGTTTTTCATACACAAAGAGGGGATATTTCGATATCCCCTCTTTGTGTTTTAGCATCTAAAAGCCGTTTAACCACTCGACAAGTTTGCATCCTGGAGGGGCCATCATGATAGTTGACTCGATCTCCTGTCGCCTAGGTATCCCCCGCTTGGTGTGGATCAGTACCCTGCTGATCTTTCCCTTCCAAGCCTGGTCGCAACAGGGGCACGCTATTCGCGGCAATCAAGTCCTGATTGACCGGGCAGCCCACTGGCAGGCGTGGAAAGGGGCTTCGAGTCTTCTGGATATTTCTACGGCCGACAATACGGTGAGGCCCTCTTTTATACGGAAAGAGGTCAACGCTGCTCAGAACGCGACGCAATTTTCCACTACCGGCGAGGGAGGGGTGATAACAGGCTCCGTCACCAGTGCGGCGAACAACCTGATAGATGGCGACCTGCAGACCATGTGGGGCCCTAATCCCGAAAGCCCTCTGGAAGACTGGTGGGCAGAGGTGAATCTTGGCCGCGTGGTGGTCGTCAAGAAAATCGTCGTGCGCTTTGCCCAAGAAGGCGAGGGAGATCCCTTCCTGCAGTTCAAGGTGCTGGGCTGGCGGCAACCCCCACCGCGCTCGGTTTCGGGCTACTATCTCGACGAGCCCAAGACCAATGTCCCCAACTTCTGGGAGATCGGCAGGACTGACAAACCCAACAAGACGCAGCGCGTATTCGAATTTGAACCCCGTCCGACCGAAGGATCAGATCGACTCTTCAGGGGCGATCCGCTCGAGCGCATTCTAATAATTGCCCTCAATAGTGATTCGACCAAGGCTGAGGAATTGACCGAACAGGAGTACGAGAATCTGCCGACACAACAGCAAGGTGCTATCGAATTCTACCGGAAAGAGCGGTCCGGCCGAGAAACTCTAATTTCACAAGCGGAATACGACAGCATTGATCCCGAACGCCAAGGCCCGATCCGCTACTATCGGAGAGAAATTCCCAAGATCGCCGAGATCGAGGTTGTGACGGAGGGGGATAATGTCAACATCGGCGTGGTGGAGCGGGGAGGACAGGTAACGATCGAGACCAATAGCGGCATTAAGGACATTGGATCCACAGTGGCTGATGGCAACTACAGCACAGGTGTTAATGGGTCCATTTTCGGCTACCGCGACTACAATTACTTCGAGGACCTAGGAGCTCTATTCTGGGTTGACACCATGCATTTTCTCACCGACGGAGCCTCGCCGATCAACGAACTTTACGTCGATGTCTCCGATGGCACCCGAGCACCTGATGGCAGTATCAAATGGACTCGGGTGGGGCAAAGTACTTCTAGGGACGCTTTTGGACACACTGCTTCCGGCGGCTTGCGATTCCGCGAGATTCAAATTGAACTTTCCAAGATTCGCTTTATTCGCTCGCCGTTCCAGAACCCACTGAGTTCGCTCAGCTACATAGCTTTTACGGAGGTGATGCTCTACGGGGAGGGCTTTGTGGCGGAAGTATCGCTGACCTCGGATCTGATTCAATTTAACGAACCTAAGAACCTGATTTCCGTCGAGTGGGAAGCGGACACACCGCCTGGAACCCAAGTCCAGTTACAGACCCGGACGGGCAATGAGTTGATAGAAGAGAAAATCTACCACGATTCCAATGGCAAGGTCGTCACCGAGAAGCGTTACAACAAGCTGCCTAAGTCCAAGAAGGGCGATATCACCAGCACATTCAAACCGGGTGACGACTGGAGCACGTGGAGCGTGCCGCATACTCAGTCCGGGGAAGCGATCAAATCCCCCAGTCCTAGGCAGTATATGGAACTCCGGCTTACCCTGCTCACGGACAGGGCGGACGCGGGTGCCACCCTCCGCTCCATTGCCATCAACACCTCAGATCCAGTTGCCGATCGGCTAGTGGGAGAGGTATGGCCCACCCGAATTGAGACCGTGGGCACCTCCGAGGAATTCTCTTATTTCATCCGGCCCGATTTCACTGCGACAGATCAAGGTTTTGACGAGATCAGCTTAGAAGCCACCGCGGGTACTGAGATGGAGTTGCTTGAGGTCCGGACGGGAAGTACGGATGATTTCGCTAACGGACAAACCACCAACTACGCACCAGCTAATCTGACCCTGATCGATACGCCAGCCGGCTCCCTCAGGCTGCGCTTAGACGATAAAATTGACCGCGGAACGGATCTAGTCCAAGTCCGATTTCGCGCCACCATATTCGGCAATAGCGCCTCCTTTAGAGCCTTGGTACAGAATTCCGCCATACCTGGATTCTGGCAACGAGTTGACGAAGGCGATCCCACAGAACTAGTCAGCAGCCAGACCGTCACCGTCCTAGCACTCAGCGGGGACGAAATTATTAGGGATTTCAAGCTGGGGTCACAGGTATTCACACCCAATGGGGACGGCGTCAACGATGAGCTAGTAGTCAGCTTCGGCGTAGCGCGGGTGGGTGCTGAGAGGCCAGTAACTCTGACCGTTTACGACCTAAGTGGGGTTGAGACCAACCGGCTAGAGGAACGCCGTTCAGATCCTCGCGGCAATTATGTTTTTCGGTGGGATGGCAAGGATCGTTTGGGCGAGCCAGTTCCTCCGGGGATCTACTTGGCTAGGGTAAAGGTGGACGTGGATTCTGGCTCGGCCGATAACACTTTTGTGCAGCGGGTGGTCCATGTAGCGTACTGAGGGATGCGTAAGACCGGCGTCCAGGATTTGCGAGGTACATGTCAATGAGGATGGCTCCATTCTTTTGTACCCTGATCTGGCTTTTCTGTTTTTGGGCCGGTTTTTCGGCAGACGAGGCCTCTGGGCTGGTCATCTACCGCTTTGGTGGTGAAGCGCTGGATCCACCTCCAGAAGTAGATAGCGAAGAGGTGGAATTTATCCAGTTGAGCTGGACCAGTCTCGATCCTTCCCTAGGTGGAGAAACCATCGAACTAGATATAGACGCCGCCGCCATCCGCGCTCTAAAACGAGACCCTACTTTCAATATAGCCCCCGGAATTGAGGAAAGAGGGGGAAGCTATATCAGAAAGCAAACGAACGGGCAGGTATGGGATGGGGACACCAGCACTTTCTGGTTAGCGGAACGATACCTGTGCGCCGAATTCGAGGAAAGGAATTACTTCCTTAGCTGCGTCGACGATTTCGGCACTCCGGGCACGGTGAATATCAACCTAGGGACCCTCCATCTCATCGACCGGATTCGGGTGATATCCGGCCTGACCGACCCGAGCAGAACTGCACGGGCCATCCGCGTCCACCTCAACGAAGAGCAGCCTAGCCAAGCTGCATACCAGCACCCCCGTCCCTACGAACCTTCGATCATTGAGGTGAGAGACAATCGGGAGCAGACCCTCGACATCCCCATCCCGCCGCACGATGAAGCAGGTTTCGTTCAAGTCACTATCGGCGAGCACAACGAGGACTGGGAAGTCAACGAGATAGAAATCTACGCCAAAGGCTTTGTCGAACAGTCGACTTATATCTCGAACATTCTCGATTTTGGTCAGCCAATGGCCTGGGGCAACCTGCGCTGGTCCGGACGACAAGACCCCAGAGCCCGCGTCCTCATCCAATCCCGATCCGGACAAGACGACGACCCCAATCTGTTCTGGCGTTTCACCGGACGAGGTGATGAAAAAATATCCGTCAGCCGAACCGACTACGCCAAGTTAGCTATCGGCGAAAAAGCCGGTATCGGCTACGATCAGGCCAACTGGACCTTCTGGTCCTCTCCCTATGCCTTTGCCGACAGCAACGGTACCCCCATCGTATCGCTCAGTCCACGACGTTATCTCCAACTCAAAGTCGACTTTCTGCCCCAAGACGACGATGGCGGACAGGTCAACTTTCTCGAAGTACGCGCTTCCCCGCCGGTAGCCACGCAGTTGGTCGGTGAGGTCTGGCCGGTCGAGGCAACGGTAGGACAGCCGCAGCAGTTTACCTACGTAATGCGACCAACCCTTGGCACCAACGACGAAGGCTTTGACCGATTGGAGGTGGCCACCGCAGCGCGGCTAGGGCCCGTAACCCAAGTGCGCATTGGCGATGAGCCGGTAGATTATGCGGTGGAAGCGACCGAGCCACATCGAGTGGTCGTGAGTATCCCACAGCTAACGGCCCAGGATTCGGGCGCTCTGGTCGAGGTGGTCTTCGAGGCGGAAGTGCTGCGCTATGGCTCGGCTTTTTCAATGCGGGTGTGGAATAGTGCCCAGCCGTTGGAGGTGCCCCAGAGCGTGCAGGAAGGCGATGCTACCCCCGCCTATGAAGACAATCGAGTGTGGGTAGCCACCCGGGCCGAACATCAAAACGTGTTGCAGATAGCGGTAGGACCAGCGGTTTTGACGCCCAACGGGGATGAGCACAACGATGTGGTGGGATTGGGGTATAGCTTGGTGGAGTTGACGAGTCCGTCCTGGGTGGTGGTGGCGGTGTGGGATTTGTCGGGTCGTCAGGTGCATCGGGTGTATGAGGGATTGGATGGGGTTGGTATCTATGAGCGGGTGTGGGATGGCCGGGATGAGTCGGGGCGGCTGGTACCGCCGGGGGTGTACTTATACCGCGTCTCCGTCGAGGCCGACCATCAAACGGTCGAAGCCGTAAAACCGCTACATGTCGCCTATTAGGGGTATGAATCCAATTGGAGGTTAGGACTCCGATGCAAGCGAATTTTAGCTCGAATTTGCGCTCGTGCCTGATTATAGGGATTCTGCTCTCCGCCTGCGGGGCTGTGGGTATCGGGGAAACCAAGGAATTGATCATTCTTGGTGGAGCAGAAGGCCGACCTTGGCAGGACGGTGGAGGTGGTATAGATCCGATAATCATCTTAGGACCCCAGGAGGTGACCAACGAAAACGTACCCGGGGGAGTTATTGACTTTTCTGCACGGGAGGGATGGATTTTTCCCGAAAAGGCCGACCAAACAGATAACATCGCCTTACAACTGTTAGACCGAGGCGGCTCCGTAACCGCGCCTACTGTTCTCGCAGATCTGAGAGGTGATCTGTTGAAAATGATAGACAATGATGCCAACTCGGCCTTTGAAAGGAAAAGTTCTCCCGGTCAGAATGTCCGAGCGCTGGGCGTGGTCCTCCAGTTCGATCTAGGAGCGCGATTCGGCGTGAGTCGCATCCGCTTCTTCCCCAGGAACGCCGATTCAGACTTTCTCGCTCCTGATTTTCCCTTTCAGGACGATTATATGAGGGCCTATGAGCTCTTTCTCAACGATGGCACGCGAGAAACGCTAGCCGCCGGCTTGCCAGTATTTACCAGCGTCCTGCTCGTCCTGCAGAATGATCAGCCGGTGGTGGATGTGCAGATAGAGCCCCAGTACGTGCGCTATATCCAGCTAAAATCCCAAACTACAGTGGGCTTTGAGATAGGCGAGTTCCAAGTATTTGGAGAAGGCTTCGTGCCCACCGCGGAGTATCATTCGGATATATTCGATTTGGGATCAGAGCTGGCCCTTTGGGGGGCTCTGCGTTGGGAGGAGGAAAGTCAAGGCGACCCCATTCGCTCCCAAGTGCCCATTAGTACCCGAAGCGGCTTTGACGATTCCCCAGTCGTATTCAATCGCCTGCGCAGCGACCTCGACGGGGCCGAAGTGCCCTGGAAGAAGGCCGATGAATTCGACGAAGGCAGCCAAGCGAGGGAAGTCGTCAGTCAACTCGACGCACCCGATTTCGATATAAAGCAGGCTCGGCAACTCTACAAAGATTTGCCCCTCGATAGGAAAAATGAAATATCGCTGACCCAAGCCGAATACAATAAGCTGAGATCGGGCGACAAGGGTTTGGTGCGGGACGACTTGGAAAACTGGAGCGCTTGGTCGCCGCCCTATGTGGCCGCGGGCATCACTAGCGCCGATGAAGTATCCACTGGGCTGGGCGGAGTACCTATCATTTCGCCCGGTCCACGGCGCTACTTTCAATTCAAGGTGGATTATTTGAGTGAAGATCTCTTTTCGGCCAAAGGCATCGGGTCCCTGTCCTTCGATTTTTCTAGGCCGGTACTGGCCACAGAAATCGTGGGCGAGATCACCCCGCGCCAAGCGGAGTTGGGGCAAAAAACAGCGTTTTCCTTGGCGTTCATTCCCAATATGCGGCCCGAAGTCGATCAGGGCTTTAGTTCCCTCGAAATCAGCACGCCCGTAAAAGTAGATGCAGTAGATCGGATTGGGATGTCGCTACCCGATGGCTCCCGCCTCGAACAGGACTTCTCGGATTCGGACCTGAGCGATCTGCCGGTGGAGCGCGGGGACTTTCGCATTGATTTGGTCGAGGAACATCGCTTCCAGATCAGTTTCCCCAAAGTAGAAAATAGCCGCATAGAAGCGGGACAGATGACCGTCTTGGAAGTGGCTTTTCAATGCGTGGTCCTGCGGACGGGAACCGCCTTTTCCTCCTTGGCTCTGTCTGAAACCCCCGGCGAAGTTCCGCAGCGAATAGTGGGAGGCAATGTCTTTGACCTGAGCCGAGCAGGTGCCAATGCCACACTCATCCGCAACCCAGGAAATCTGGTGGTGCAAGTCGAGAAAAAGGGCGACTTGCTGATCAACATCAACGCCGTGCCAGCAATTTTTACCCCCAATGGGGATCAGATCAACGATAGTGCGCAGATACATTTTGATATCACCGATCTCATCAGCGGGGCCAATGTGGGGCTGCGGATATACGACTTGTCCGGCAGCATGGTGCGGGAAATCTATCGCGGGGTCGACCAGAGCGGTCGCTTTACTCGAACGTGGGACGGCACCGATGGCCAAGGGAACACCGTGCCGCCGGGCCTCTACATTTTCAACATTGATTTGGACACCGACGGCGGCAAGGCCGAGGCGAGCGGCCTCATAGGCGTGGCTTACTGAGGGCTGGACCGGAGTATGGATTGTTTCTGAGAAGCGCTTGCTAACGGGAGGGACACCTGATGGTAGGTACAGGTTACAGAGAATGGTCCAGAGTATGGATAGCACTGTGGCTAGTCGCGGCTTTGAGCACGACGGCTTTTGCCCAGGATTACAACAATCGCCTTGGGCAGCAAAGGGGGGGCAAGGTCACCTTTGAACCCTTAGGACCAGGGGTGTTTTTCGACGCCCTCGATCCCACAGTGAAACGATGGTACGTCCCCCAAGAACTCTATCACGATTACCGCTTCCGGACTTGGGAATACTCCAACTATGCCCGAGATCCTTATGAGCGCTATGTCAACATCACTCGGGAAGGTGAATACTTCTACGACACATTTGGTAACTTCGTCAATCGGGGATGGCTCATTTACGACTGGCGTCAGGAAGCCTTGACCCCGCTGGGCAGTTCCATCTATCAGGATTCAAGATACCTAGGTTGGTTCAACCAAGTGTTGATCGCCACAGATTCAAAAGGTGGTGCTCTCTACTCCATAACCACAGGGGATCAGATACGCACCACGCTCACCCCCATGACCTTTTCCAAGCCCGCATTCAACGGGATACAGCTAGACTTCGCAACCGATAAATACGCTGGCACAGTCCTCCTTTCACGAATCAGCAATCCGGTCAGGGCCTCCGTCTCCAATGCCGATACCCGGACCAATGCCACCAATATGATCGGCGGTCGGGCCTTAGCCCAAGTGGGCGATTTTGTCACCGTCGGCGCTACTTGGGTCAATGCCCACAACACCCGTACCACGCTGGGTTCCTTCGACAGCAATCCAACCAGGGGCACACTGGGCGACGGGCAGGCTAGAGTGCCGATCAACGCCATCGCGCTCGTACTTAGCGATGATTCTCCCGAAGACGGAGAGGGCGGAACCGCGCTCTTTTCCCACGACCTAGTCGTGGTGCGCGAAGATTTCCAAAACGGAATCCGCGAAACGCTCACACTCGCCGACCTGACCAACGATCCAACGCGCTGGCCAGTGATAGAGGGCGGTTTTCGGGAAGAGGGCTTCTTGGCGGCCAACGGCATCCAGCGGATCATCATCAACTACGATTTTAACGACCCGGCCTATATCGGTCCCGATCCAACTGAGCTTGTAAAAGTGACCTTTGATCTGGTACTGGCCAACGACTACAAAGTCGAGGTGTGGTCCGACCGCCAGACTGGGCAGGAAACCCCGCCGGAAGCGCCCCTGACCAGAGCAACCCTCGACGAGAGGAATCCGGTCCTGCTCGAAATCGCCCGCGCCCCCGACAATACCAAGGACGGCTCCAACCGGAGAAGACTGGTTTTCGACTACGGCCTACCCACTGCCACGCAGATTTACGGCTTTACCATTGAGGCGCAGGACGTCCTAGGGTTCAACTTCTACGGCGAGTACGATATCAATCAGAAGTTCAGGCAGTATCCCAACCTAGCCTTGTTTACCGACGACCGTTCCTTTGAAGACGCTTCGACCCGAGCGGATGCTTGGATGATGAACCTCTCCTTTCAAGGGGACCCTTGGTTTTTCTTCGGGGAGGCCTTTTCCATGGACCACGACTACTCCACTAGTTCCTTCCTACTCAACCAAAATGGCGATATCAACTACGACCAGCCTTCCCAGTTTTTCTACGAGTTCGTCGAGGACAACGACGATCAAGATCGCACTCCCGATTGGCAGCGCGGCGGTCAGCCGGGTCCCGATTTTGCCATCTTCCCCGGTTGGGACGAAAACAACGACTTCGTGAGCGATTTTAACCAGAACGACAACCGGACGATTAGTAACCGCATCCCCGATTACGACGAGCCTTTTCTCCGGTACGAGGTTGATCGACCGGAATTTCTCTTTGGTATTGACTTAAACAACAACGACTGGATTGACCGCTTCGAAAACGACGACGAGCCTGATTTTCCCTATAAGAGGGACCACAGAGGCTACAATGCCTACTCCGGCGTTTACGTCACCCCGGGCGTCAGGATGAGTGTCGGGCAGACCCGCGAAGAACTGCTTTCCTCCGAGCGAGAGAATACGACTACCTACGGGCTGGTAACCGTGGATGAGGATTGGGCCGGTCTAGGACGCTTGCGGGTGTTCGATATGATCAAAAAAGCCAAAGACGCCATTCCCGATGACCGCCGCGCACCCCAAGCTTTTCTGTTGGCCGGCTTGCCCGCCAAGGTCGCCGATATACTGCCCGCCCAAGATACTTGGGTGAATTCCCTGTTTATCGGATTCGACTATACGCGGATTCCGCGGCTGAACATCCGCAACAAGATCAAATACGATCTGTACGTTCAAAGCAGCGATGATCTCAGAGCTTTAGACAGAAGTCCACTCCGCGAGCGGTCGTCTTTTTTCGGACTTATCAACAAAGTGGATTACACCTACCGATTTGAAGGTTTGAGCATCCAGCCGCGCTTCAAAAGTCAGTATCTGCGACGCACACCATTCCTGCGCCGCGAGGCCGATGTCGAGGAATGGGATGAATTCTTGTCGGTGATTCTCAAATTTCCGGTGCTGAGGCATTCAATGATTGAAGTGGGCACGGAATTCAGACAGTTAAGAGAACTGAAGGCCGACGAAGACGCCTTGCTCCAAGACAGCATCCTAGGACCGACCGGGGATCTAAACGAGACGAACTTGGCCGTTCAGTGGTCAACCACAACGGATTACCTAGGGTACGTATTGCTGCTACAAACAGGGTTCCGGCTGTCTAGGAGAGCCTCAGAAACCATTGAGATGATGGATCTAGTGATCGACAAAAAGTCCACCATCGAAACTGGCACCACTACCTTCATAACCATCTACGCCGGGGTGGAACAGTAGATGGCCGGCGCTGCTTACAACTGCGGGACAGGTAATAACCCTGCTTTGTGCACTCCGTCCTTTTGCGCACAGTCCAATAGGAGGGATCCATGCTAAAAAGGTACGGTTCACGGTATGTTGTGGGCGTCCTCTGCGCAATAGCGTTATCGTCCGCTCCTGGATGGACTGCGCAAGACTATGGGGCTCGCTTAGGGCACCGCACTAACGGCACCGTAGTGTACCGCTCTGAGGGTCCCAAGACCCTGCTGAGCAATGTGGACCCATCGGTGCAGAAACGGTATTTGCCCCAAGATCTGTATCAGGAGTACCAGTGGCAGACTTGGCAGTACACTAACTACGCTGGCAATCCCTACCAGAGATATGTAGAGCCAAGCCTCTGGGGCGATTATTTTTACGACGTGTACGGAAATTTTCTGACCAGAGGATGGTTGGTTTACGACTGGACCGAGGATCACCCGAGAATCTCCGAGGGCAGTCGGGTGCTGAAAAGGGGTGCGTACGCCGGTTTCTTTAGCTCATTGATTGTAGCCTCCGATCAGAAAGGCCAATATTCTTTTTCCATTTCCGTTGGCGACGAACTGGTCACAACCCTGACGCCAATGACCTTTCGCAAGTCCGTGTACAACGGTGCTCAAGTCGATTTTATGTCGGACGCGATAGAGCTGACCGGTATCTTCTCTCGCATCAGCGCGCCGGGCTTCATCACCGATCCGAACCCGGCCTCTTTCAACAACTACACTAACCTGATCGGGGGCCGGACCACGATTCAGCTAGGGGATGCTATTACCTTGGGAGGGGTCTTCGTCAATTCCCACAACGGCCGGGGCACCGTGGAGAGCTTTGAGGGCAATCCCTTCAAAGGAGAATTGACCTCGCTGCAGTTGCAGAACCAGATCACTGCTATTGTCATCCGGCTGAGCGACGACTCCCCGGCCGATGGCATCGGCGGGAGCGTCCTGCTAGCGGATAACGTGGAAATAGCAACGGCCATCGGCGACCGCGACACAGTGCTAGTCGGCAATGAGATCGGCTTCACCCCCCAGCGACAAGGGGGCACCATCATAGAAGGCGTGCGCACGGCCAACGGGACGGAACAGATCACATTGCGCTACGACTTGAACGACCTAGCCGTGATTCTCGACGACAAGGACGCCATCAACAACATCCGGGATCTCCGCTTCAGATTGGTCCTAGTCAACGACTATCGGATCGAGATCACTTCTGATCAGCAGACCAACTTTGAAGGACAGCCGGTCTTTTTGCTGATGGCCCAAGCCGAAGGCAATATCCAGGACGGATCGAATAAGCGCGAAGTAGTTTTCAACTACGGCTTGCCCACTGCTAACCAGCTAGCGGGATTCACGATCGAGGCTAGGGATTTCTTGGGCTTTGACTTTTATACTGAGTTCGATGTAAACCACCAGTACCGAAAATATCCCAATCGCCGAGTGCAAACGCACAAGGCTTACTCGGGCCTCGTCGGCGACGAAAACGCCAAAGCTTGGATGATGAATCTGTCCAAATCGGTCTTCTCTTGGTCCTTCTTTGTCGAGGGCTTCTACATGGACGAGGCCTACAATACCAGTCCCTTCATATCGGACGGTAGTGGTCGCATAGACTACGAAGACGGGACTAGGAGCATCTACGACTTCGTCGACGACAACGACGATCAAGACCGGAAACCCGACCAGAAGCGGCGTTACCAAGATCCTAGAACCGGCGAGGAATTTCGCGTTGCCAGAACCGGCAGATCCGCCGAAGGTTTCGCCGATGAGGCCGTGTTTCCCGGCTGGGATCAGAACAACGATTTCATCTCCGATTTCAACCAAAACAGCAACATCTTCAGCGAGAACCGCTTCCCGGATTACGAGGAACCCTTTCTGCGCTATGGTTCAGACCGCCCTGAATATCTCTTTGGTATCGATCTCAACAACAATGGCTGGGTCGATCAGTTCGAAAATGACAACCTGCCCGATTATCCTTACAAGAGAGATCGCAAGGGCTACAACCTGTACGTGCGCAATCAGGCAACTCCGCACCTGCAACTCACCGCCGGGCAGGCCCGCGAACAGCTTCTGTCGGACAACCGCCAGAATTTGACCACGTACGCCTTGGTCAGCTTTGAAAAGGAGTACGCCCGCATCGGACGAGTGCAGGTCTTCGACATGTTCAAAAAGGCGGCCGACAACATTCAGGACGATCTCTTTCAATGGGTGCAAGTCCCAGGTCTGCCTGGATCGCACCAAGCCATAGACGACCCCCTCTTCGCCCAAGACACCTATATCAATACTTTTTGGCTGGGCTTTGACCGCCGGACAAACATCGGGATCAATTTTTCCAAAAAATTCAAGTACGAGACCGTGCGCCAGCGAGAGAAAGGCAATAACCTAGGTTTCAAGGATCATACGCGTTTCCTCGGGATTATCAACAAAGCCGACTATCTGTACCAGTACAAAAGTCTGACGGTGCGGCCGAAGATCAAAAGCGAATTTCTTAAGGACAATACCCCCTATTCCATGGGCGGCGTGCGCTCCGTGCGGGATCAGTGGACTGGTTTGTTCTTCTTAACCCTCGAATTTCCCGTTCTGCGGCGCACCACCATAGAAACGGGTCTAGAACAGCTCCTATTCAGGGACTCGGTGGTCGATGAAGACAAATTAGCAGCGGGTGAATTCACCGAGGATTTTTACAGCACGGTCCTGTCTATGCAGCTTTCGAATAGGGGGAATTACCTAGGCTATGCACTCACGACCCAACTCGGCTACAGCATCCGCAGAATCAGCCGGGAGCGCGTCGAACAAGATGACCGGTCGCAGATGGATAGTACCGTGTTCATGACAATATACGCCAGTCTGAAAGATTGACGCTGAGCAGCAAATTCTACTCCCGATTCCACAAAAAAGGAAGCACCTCTTATGCCAAGTACCGTCTCTGCGCCAAGTCTGGGACTGGTGGAGTCTCTCTTTGCAGAAATTAAAAAAATACCGTGCATCAACTCCCACTCCCACATGGGGCCGGAAGCCGAGCGTCTAGCGCGACAGCTAGACGCCCTCGATTTTTTCAATCACGCCTATCCGGCCGCCGACTTGGTGGTGGCCGGCCTCTCTCCCGAGAATAAAGAGACCCTTTTCGATGCCCGACGCCCGCTGGACCAGCGGTGGGCCCTATTCGAGCCATACTGGAACCGAATCCGCCTGACCGGGTACTCCCAGTGCATCTTGACCGGCTTCCGCGACCTGCTCGGGTTTGACGAACTGACGGCCGCTACGGTGGGGCCTCTCTCTGAGGCCATCCAAGCACATAGCAAACCGGGCTTCTACAAAACGGTGCTACAGCAGCAGGCCAATATCGCAATGTCAGTGGTCAATATGGAAGATCTGATAGAGGTGGACCGAACCTTATTCCTGCCCCTACCCCGCCTCAACCGCTTCAGCATGCTCCGCACGGCTGAGCAAATCCACGCGATAGAGCGCGACTACGATGTGTCCATCGGCAATCTGCGCCAGCACGTCGCAGTAATACAACAGGTGTGCCAGATTTGGAAAGAGGCCCGGGTGGCCGGGGTCAAGATGTCGCAGTCCTACCACCGCCGCATGGACTTCGAAGAGCGGGATGCCAGCCAAGCTGCCGCTATTTTTAACCGTCTGTTGCAGGACGACTATGCGGGGCTGGATTCGGAAGAAGGTGCTCTGTTGGAGGACTATCTAGTCTTCGAGTGCTGTCAGGCCGCCGCAGAAGCCGACCTGACTGTCCAGTTCCACCTAGGCATGAGAGCGGGCAACAATGGAGGCATGGAAGGGTGTAGTCCGGTGCCACTCATTCCCTTGCTGCAGGCCTTCCCCCAAGTCCGCTTTGATTTCTCCCACGCCGGTTTCCCCTATCTGCGCGAGGGAGCCGTGTTGGGCAAGACCTTTGCCAATGTCTATCTGAACATGTCTTGGATTCACATCATCTCCCCCTTCGGGTCTCGGCTAGATCTGAGAGAATGGCTCCAGATGGTGCCCTACAACAAAATTATCGCCTTCGGGGACGATTTACAGCATGTCGAAACGGTCTATGGACACTTGCAGATGGCGCGCCAGAATTTCGCCTATGCGCTGGGGGCCATGCTGGAAGAGGGCTTGCTGTCCGAATCGACAGCGCTCGACGTGGCCCAAGCGGCCTTTCGCGACAACCCGGCGATGATCTACGGAGTCAATACCTGAGCATAGATATTACCAGTCATGCACATTGTGGCCCTGCGCGGGGAACCAGATCACATCCACTACTCCCGAGAGCACGACGCCGATTACATAGCCCACGCCCAAGCCGTAGAAAAAAGGCTTGCCCTTGCGGTACGCTCTGACGCCGCCGTAGCGCAGTAGTAGCAGTTTAGCTATCCAGACCAAAAACAAGCTGAACCAATAGATGGAGGTGCCCGAGGTGTGCTGAAAAGCCAGCCCAATGGGATGGAGCGCGAACCAGTGAAAGCGGGCCCGCAACAGCGCTATGCCGCCCGCTTGGCACAAGCCCCAACCCCAGACGCCCCACTTCCCCGGTTCCCCGACTCTGTCACATATAAACAACAGACGCTGCCGCCCAAAGTACACGT
>VXML01000002.1 GCA_009841115.1 Gemmatimonadota bacterium
TATCTCTATCGGCTCGCCATCGACTTGGACAACGTCTCTACGGAGCGCTCGGGCACCCTATCGCTGGCCTATTGACCCAAATGCGCGACGCTGCCCGGTTTTGCAGGAATAGGCAATGTCGCGCCGTAAAACGCTTACAGAATTTCCCTTCCTCGTCACCATTCTAACGCCATGGCGCGCAGCACCTGTTTCTTTTTGGGCGCGCTCCTGCTAGCCGCTCTTGCACTGCGGCTGGGCTATCTGTGGGAACACCGTGCCAGTCCCTTCTTCGACGCGCCCGTAGTTGACGCCCAGACCTTTCTCAAACAGGCACAGGCCCTTCTTGCCAGCGGTCCATTCTGGGGAGGGGACGAACCGTATTGGCAACCCCCCCTCTACATCTACCTGCTGACACTCGTTTGCTGGCTCCTGCCAGCCTCGTACTTCGTCGGCATCCGACTCGTACACGTGGGCCTCGGCGTTCTTTCCTGCCTCTTGGTGTATGCATTGGCCCGGCACGCCTTTGGCGAGCAGATCGGCCGCATCGCTGGCGTCATGGCAGCCTTATGCGGTTCCTTGCTCTACTTTGAGGGCGAGCTTTTGGCCGTGCCGGTGGAAGTCTTTCTCAATCTCCTCCTCCTATACGGCCTATTGATCGCTTGGAGACGCGATCATGGGCGCTATTGGGTGCTAACCGGCCTCCTCGCGGGCCTTGCGGCCCTCACTCGCCCCAATATCTTGCTCTTTATCGCGGCCTTTTGCGCCTGGACACTATGGCACCGACGCACATCTGCCTATGGTTCCCTGTTCTCTTTTATCATTCCCATAGCCTTGGTTATCCTGCCCGTTACCTACCGTAACTGGACCATTGAGTCGGATCTCGTCTTTATCTCATCCAATGCCGGGGTCAATTTCTACATTGGTAACAACGCCGACTACGAGCGCACGGTCTCGCTGCGTCCGGGTGTGCAGTGGGAGACCATGATCGCCGAGGCGAAAAACTCTGGGCATAAGACCGCAGCCGCCCAATCGACCTTTTTCTTGGGCAAATCCCTCAATTATATAACCACGCAGCCCTTCGATTATCTCGATCTGCTCGGCAAAAAGGTATTCCACTTTTGGAGTGGCCCGGAGACCAAGCGCAATCAAGACATCTACTACGCCCGCCAACACTCGCGAATTTTAAGTCTCTTGCTCTGGGATTGGCACGTGTCGATACCCTTCGGCCTGATCGGCCCACTGAGTTTGCTCGGCTTGGGGCTGAGCATGAGGGGAAAGTGGACGCCGCCGATTGCCCTGCTGCGGCTCTACGCTTTCGTGTACATGGCTTCAGTCGTACTCTTTTTTCCGGCAGCCCGCTACCGCACGCCAGTCGTGCCGGTGCTGATCGCCTTTGCTGCTTTTGCCACTTTTCAGCTCTATCTAGGTGTGCGCCGCAGAGCCTATATCCGCACCACAGTGCTTGCCCTACCTCTCGGGGGCCTATTAGTCCTGTGCAATCTCGCCGAGGCCGCGCCGACTGAAGAAGACGCTCAGCTCTACTTCGACCTTGGCGAGGTGCATCTGCGCAAGCAAGACTACGCCCTGTCTGCGCGTTACTCGCACCGGGCACTGGAATTGGACCCAGAGTACAATTACGCCCGTCATAATCTAGCCGTGTCGTACTTTCACCAAGAGCGCTATGGGGAAAGCGAACGCGAGGCCCTCCAGACCCTAGCGGAAAATCCCCAGCGCACCGACACTCGCGTCCTCCTAGGCCGGATTTACCTAGCGACCAATAAACCACAGCAAGCCGCAGCACATTTGCGTCACGTCCTCGAACGAGATCCAGAGTCAGGCATGGCCCACTACTACTACGGTCGCCTGCTCTACCGCCAAGGGCAATACGCCACGGCAGCAACTCACTTGCAGAGGGCGCTTGCTTGGCAGCCACGGGATTTCTGGCTGCACTACGAGTTGGGAAGGGCCTTGCAGCAGGCCGGGCAAGCCGAGGCTGCGCTGGGCCAGTACCACCAAGCCCTATCTCTCGCAAGACGGCCCGAGGCCCTAAATGCCATCGGTGCCCTGCATTTAATCGCTGGGCGCACACAGGAGGCGCAAATGCATTTTCTTCAAGCTCTAGAACTGGCTCCAGACAATCCAGATGTCCACGTCAACCTCGCGCTTATCGAACTTGAAAATGGAAACCATGCCGCGGCCATTGACCGGCTGCGGCAAGTACTGGCGCGAGGTCCTTCCCCCCATGCGCAGCGCCTGCTCGACGAAGCCTATCGCCGCCTCGAATCACAATAGGAGGTTCCTTGTGCCCAGAACGATACGCGTTTGCACTTCGGCTTGGGGTCAGCCACTACAGTCAACACTGAAATTACTTGGCCAAGTGGCGAGCGTCAGGTTTTCCGCGCCGTGCTGACCAACCATCATTACGTCATTCATCGAGGCGTCAATCGCCTCATATCGGAGTAGAACCATGCGCTTTGTCCTACTTTTCTTGTTTATATTTGCTGCCTGTGCCCGCGAAACACCCGATCCACCACAAGCTCTCGCCCCACTTGCCGACTCGGCGGCTCAGACCTTTGCCGCTGGTCGCGCACTCCAAGCCCGCGGCCTCTTCTCCCAAGCCGAGCAAGCCTATCGCCAGGCACTGCAACAAGCCCCGGATAACCCCCAATACCATTACTATCTCGGCGTTGTATTGCACGCCCAGAGTCGTTTTGCCGAAGCGCGGACTCAGTTTGAGAAAGCACTTGAACTAAAACCTGACTACGCCGGTCCCCGCATCGCCTTGGGCAAAATGTTCTATGATGTACACGGAAAAGTAAAGGAGGCTCGCCAACTCCTCACCGAGGCACTGGAACTAGCCCCCAACGCTGTCGAAGCACGGTATATCCTAGGCGTGATCCACCAACGCGAAGGCCAGCTGCAAGAAGCCCGCGAGGTTTTCGCCGCCATCGCCTCTGCCGACTCCACCCACCTCCAAGCTCGGCTACAGCTAGGTCTAGCAGACCTAAAGTTGGGCAACTACCAAGAGGCCGAGCGCCAGCTACGCCAAATCGCGCACCTCAGCCCGCACGAGCCGGCCGCGTTTCTCGGAATCGGGCAAGCTCTGTTGCGCATGGGTCGCGCCGCAGAGGGGCAGCGTGCCCTTGAGCGCGCTCGCGTCTTGGACGAACAAAACACTCAACTCAAACCCCACCAAGACGCGGTGCGCCAGTACCCCGATCAACCCCAAGCCCACTCCAATCTCGCCGCCCTCTACAGTCGCTTTGGGCGTCTCAAATTGGCCGTCGAGCACTACCGCCAGTCCATCCTCATCGATTCGACCTATGGCCTAGGGTACCAAGGATTGGGTACCCTGCTCCAGCGCCGGGGCAAGGACGATTTGGCAGCGCGCTACTACCTCGAAGCCCTGAGTCACGACTCGACCTTGGCCGAAAGCCACAACAATCTGGGCTTGATCTTGCACAAGCGAGGGGAACTAGAAAAGGCCCTCAAACAATACGAGCGGGCCGTGCGGTTTGCCCCATCTACGGGTTTTTACCACTCCAATATCGGCAATGCCTACCTCGAAATGGATCAACTCGACCAAGCGCAGGCCGCCGTCGAGCAGGCCATCAAATTAGATGCAAAACTCTATAGTGCTCACATACTGCTCGGTGATATTCACGCCCGCCGCGGCGAATTTGCTCAGGCCATTGCGCTCTGGGAGAACATTCCGTCTGGTGGAACGGCAGGTGAATCTTTACAGGCCAAAATCGCCAAGGCCCGACGGCAGCTATCCGCGCAAGAGCACGCACCGCGATGAGCTTGGCTGTCCCGCTCGCCGCACTATGGGCAATTTTGAGTGGTTGCGGGGTAGATTCTGGCCCGGAAGAAGAAGGCGACCGCTTGGTGCAGACCGGGCGCAACTTCGCCGAGGAACACCGTTACGCCGAGGCGCGCCACACCTTTGAAAAAGCTATAGCCCTAGACTCACTCAACGCCGCAGCGCACTGTGCATTGGGCGACCTCGACGCTCGGCTCGGACACGTAGAGCGGGCCGTCCAAGCCTACAAAGCCGCGCTCGCAGCCGACTCCACCTATCATCGCGCTCGGCACAATCTAGCGGTAATCGAGGCTGACCGAGGGCACCTGCCGCTGGCTATCGAGTTGCTCGAACGCATTCCAACCTACGTCCCTGCCCTCCGCACCTTACCTCTCTTCTACGCCAAACAGGGGCGCTATGACCTAGCCGAAAAAGGACTGCACACGGCACTAGCGGTGGGCGGGGAAGACCTTGACGTGCGGCAGCAACTCGGTCGGCTCTACCTGCGTCAAGGCCGTTATGACGAGGCCCGAGCCGCGCTCGACCTAGCCCTCGCCCAAGACTCGACCCAAGCCGAAAGCCACCGTCTGTTGGGCTTGCTGCACCTAGCCGAGCGGCGTTACCCAGAAGCGTTGGCCGCCTTTCGCCATGCGCTCGCACTCGAACCACACCTGATCGAGGCACACTACAACCTTTCTTCGGCGTTTTTGGGACTGGGGCAGCCAACCCAAGCGCAGGCAGCACTGGCGCGCTTTGAGACCCTCGCTGCTGATGCAGCCCAAGTCGCACATTTGCGCCGTCAGCTCGACGCCAACCCCGACGATCGCGAGACTCGTTTGCAGCTAGCCCATCACTATCGGCAACTGGGTCGAGACGACGACGCCCTCACCCACTATCGGGCCATACTGCTGGCTGACTCAGACGACTTAGAGGCCCTAATTTCGCTAAGCGGGCTTTTGTTGACGCGAAGAGACGACCAAGAAGTGCTCGAATTGTGCCGCCGAGGCATTTCCCAGCACCCAGAGGATGTACGCACCAGCAAGCTCCATTTCGCCCGTGGCTATGTCCATATGCGGCGCAGCCAGTATCAAGAAGCCCGTACGGCCTTCGAGCATGCTCTTGCGCTGGATTCGTCTTCGGCCACAGCTTGGAATAATCTCGGCCACGTACAACTAAGTTTAGGCGAGGAAGCTGCGGCGCAACGGGCGCTGGAATCGGCCATTGCCGCCGATTCAACGCTGGCCGATGCCCACTATAATCTCGGTAGCCTATTCTTGCAAAAAGGGCAGCTAGCTCAAGCGCAACGAGCCTATCGGGCGGCCATTGTCGCCGATTCGACTTTTGCGCGGACTTATTACGCGCTAGCAACCGTGTATCAAGCCCAAGGTGCGATCTCGGAGGCACGCCGTTGCTACCAAACTTTTATCGACAAGTGGCAAGGCGATCCGGACTTCCTGCTCCAAGCCCGCGAACGGCTCGCCCAACTGCCGAGTCCCTGATATGTCCATGCTAGTTTTTTTCATCTGCTTGCTCTGTCTAGCCTGTAGCGCCACCGAAGATACCACACCACCTGCACCGTTGCAGCACGCCGCACCCACAACTTCGTCTCTCCACTTTGTCGAAGTAGCATCTACCGTCGGCCTGACATGGCAGCACGAAAACGGCCGCAGCCCCCAGCGTTACTTCCCCGAGACTATGGGCGGCGGGGGTGCCTTCTTCGACTACGACGGTGATGGCGATCTGGATGTTTACGCCGTAAACGGCACTTTTATCGCTGCCGATCCGCAGGAGGCGACCCCAGTCAATCAGCTCTTTCGCAACGATGGCCAGCGTTTTGTCCCGGTCTCGGCTGGGGTTGCCCACCCAGGCGTTGGCATGGGGGTTGCCATAGCTGACTACGACCGCGACGGCGACCGCGACCTCTATCTAACCAACTTTGGCCCCAACGTACTCTTTCGCAACGACGACGGACACTTTGCCGAAATCGGACGGCAGACCGGCGTCGCCGATGCGCGCTGGGGCACCAGTTGCGCTTTTGCCGATTACGACCGCGACGGCGACTGCGACCTCTATGTCGCCAATTACGTGGCCTACGATCCGGCCGCAGCTCGCGCCGACCAAGTGCCCTATATGGCCGGCTACGAAAGCTATAGCGACCAAGCACCTTTCGGCTATCCGCATCCAGACAACTTCCAAGGCCAAGCCGATCTGCTCTACCGCAACGATGGCGCGGGACACTTTGTTGATGTCTCGGCAGAGGCCGGCATCGCCGATGCGAGCGGCAAGGGGCTGGGGGTAGTTTTTGGCGACTACGACAGCGACGGTTGGCTCGACATCTACGTGGCCAACGACGCCGTGCGCAACTTCCTCTACCACAACAACCAAGACGGGACCTTTATCGAAAGGGCAGGACTAGCGGGCGTGGCTTATGGCCAAGACGGACAAATGGAAGCGGGCATGGGGGTAGATTGGGGGGACTACAACGGCGACGGCGTACTCGATTTGACGGTGACCAACTTCCAGGCCGAACCCAACGCGCTCTATCGAGGCGAAGGCGACTTCTTCTCGGTTGCGACCTTTGCCGCCGGGGTGGGCTTGCCGTCGCTGCCCTTTCTCGGGTTTGGTACCCAGTTTTTCGACCCCGATCTCGATGGTGATCTCGACCTGTTTGCCGTCAACGGCCACGTCCTCGACAACATCCGCGACATCGACCAATCCACCAGCTATGGACAGCGCAATTTGCTCTTCCGCAATGACAGCGGCCGCTTCGCCGAGGTTTCCGCGACAGCCGGCCCCGGCTTCGCCTTAGAGCGCGTCAGCCGCGGCAGTGCCACCGGCGACTACGACAGCGACGGCGATCCCGATCTACTAGTTTTCAATTCAGGACAACCGCTCAGCTTGCTGCGCAACGACCTCGGCGACGCCAATCACTGGATCACCATTCAGCTAGCGGGAGTCAACGGCAACCCAAACGGCATCGGCGCTCGACTGACGGCAACTAGCGGCGACTTGGTCCAGACTAGGGAGCTGCGCGGCAGCCGCTCGTACCTATCGCAGAGCCAACTCCGCATCTGCTTGGGACTGGGCAAACGGCCGCAACTTGACGCGTTAGAAGTGCGCTGGCCTTCGGGCCACGTGGAGCAATTCGGCCCCTTTGCAGCCAACCAAGCCATCGCGCTCGTCGAAGGCGAGGGCATCAGCGCGGCTTCTGACTCGCCCTGATCTGCTCGACGAGGGCACGACCGAACACCTCTTGGCCCTGTTCAGCGGCTATTTCTACCGCATATTGCTCAGCGTCGGCTAAGCGGCCCGAAATTATCAACTCGGCGACGATCAGCTCTAGCAAGTCCGTTGTGAACATCTTGCGGATATTCGCGTCTTGCACCGCCTGCTCTAGTGCTGTCAACGCCTTGTCATGCTCTCCGAGCAAATGGTAGGCATAGCCGCGAATAAAGTCCTGTAACCCCGGGGAAAAGTCCGGAGCTTCGCTCAAGAAGCGCAAGCGGTCTAGCAGGGCAGAAAGCTCGACATGCTCGGTTGACCCAATAGGAGCCCCCACGAGTTGTCCGCAACGGATATAGCGCAACGTGCTCCACAAATCGCCCCATATCGTATAAGGCTCCTCCAAACGGGCTGCGCGATAATAATCCTGTGCGTGCTCGTACTCCCGGGCGGCATAACACGCGTCCGCGACATTCAGCGCCAATAGCTCCGGCCCTGCTCCCGTTCGCCAGCGCTCGACGCCGTTCTGCTCTCCAGCACTCAGTTCGTCCCACAGGGCCGCAGCCTGCTGGCGCAAGGTCTGCACCTGCCCCTCGTTCCCCGCATCCAAGGGAGGAGCGGCCAAGAGCACGGCCATGGCCCGCAACACGGCCAGCCGCTCAACGGGCAAGTCGCCGAGCCTACGGCGGTATTCATCGACTGTCGCCAACTGATCCGCAGCGCCGGACGCGATCTGCCAAGGGGCTGGTGCTCCTTCCAACGCAGCGACAATAGCCCGCGCCAAGAGCACCTGGCCGGTCCCTGCCGGGTGCAAGTGATCAACCATCAGTTCCCAACCCACGCCTTCTTCTGGGCTATGAGCGAGGAAGCGCGCCTCCACATCGGCTAACAACACTCCTTCTTCCGCCGCGACTCGGCGCACGACCTCGTTTAGATCTGCCGTCGCCCGCCAAGGCCGCGGATCCAGCTCGCGCGCCTGCACATAAGCCGCTCGTGCCCCAGCCCCACGACCCAACTGCTCTAAGTGATAACCGCGTAAGAAGTGCAAATAGGCGTCGTCCGCATAGAGTTCCTCGGCCTGCTCCAAAGCCGCGAGCGCTGCCGGCGACGCTTGCTCCTTATGGCCCTGCGCCAAAAAATCCACATAGCGTGCGCGCTCCTCATCCGGCAAAGGCGGCTCAATGCGCGCAGGCGCGAAACCGCGTTCGTTACTGGTCACCGAACAGAGCACCAAGGGAATACGTCGCGCTCGGCAAAAGGCCGCTACGTCGCGGAGATTGGTCTCCAAGTTGGCCGCTGCCTGCGCTCGTCGCGGATCGGACGCTGGGATCGCGCCAGCCTTAGACATTACCTCGATTAAGGGACCATCCTCCGACTCTCTGCCCAACGGTCCTATCAGCTTGCCGACCAAGGGTCTCAGCCGCCACTGCACCAGCGAGTAGTGAACCCGCTTCATCCACACCGCTTGCCCCCCTTGGGCCAATGAAGCCGCCCCATAAACCCCGTATAGTTCGTTGTGTCCGGTATAGACTACGACCAAATTCGCCCCGAGAGCGGCTATACCGTCTTCTACGGCGCGGGCCACGGCAAAGCTCGAAGCAGCAGTGATCCCGGCGTTAAAAACCTCGATCTGGCGCTCTGGAAAGAGGTCGCCGAGCATTTCTTGGAGATAAGAAGGAGCCGATAAACGCTTGGGGTGGGGGTAGCCCTGTACTGTCGAACCCCCGGCAAAAAGCACGCGCAACGCACCCTCGGGCGAAGGTTCGATATAGGGTCGCGGGGTCATGCGGATGCCGCGCCGGATAGGCTCGGCCATGTCGGCGAAAAAGCGACGGGCATAGTCCGGGTTTACCGCGTGGAGCGCTCGGCCTTCGATGTGCGCTAGTTGGAGGGCAAACGCCGGCGGATCCAACGCCGGAATCAGCCGCAACCCCCCTTCAATGAGCGCGACTAAAACTAAGCCGAGCAGCAGCGCCGCGAGCCGACCGCGCATTTTTTAAAAGGCGGTTGTGTAGCGGGAGAGGGCGTCTTGGCTGATGTGCACCTCACCCGCGTACGCTTGGCGTAGCGAGTCGAGGAGCGCGTCGAAGAGCACCCCTTCGCGACGCTTGCGGATATTGACTCGAATGGGCCGCTGCACCTGCTTAAAAGGCAGCAACGCCATCTCATAAGGCTGGTCGAGGAGAAACACGCTGTATTTCTCCTGGATCTCCATCGGACCTTGTAGAACTCCGACGTCTTTGGAATTGCTGTCGCCAAAGAAAGTGCGGTACGGCGACTGATAGAGCGACTCGATAGTAACCCGGCCACTATCGGCAAAAGTGTGCCCCCCCACCGGCTTCATGCTGGGCCGTACAGAGTGGCGCTGAGCCAATTCTGCCAGCCGCTCCCCGGCACGCGCTCGTGCGAGAATTTCTTCGGCCTCGGCGCGCGTATCGACCAACACCTCGGTCATTTCGATGACGCCGGGCAGAGAGCGATAGGTCTCCAAGTGTTGCTCGTAGTAATCCCGAACCTCTGCTTCCGTTACTGAAACCTTCCCTGCCACTACGTCTAAGCGCAATTGCGACACGAGTAGCGACTGCTTCTGGCCCTCGGCCCACGCTACCATAGCGGGCCGTTGGTGTCGTCCCTGCATACGGGCTTCGAGCGCCAACAGGGAATCCGGCAGAATCCATCGCTCAATAGCCAAAACCGCGGCTGCACTGTCGGGCGGCAGCGCCCCCTTCTTAAGCGAGCGAAGCCTCCGCACAGCATCGCTGACACCTATCTTCCCCCCTTCATATTCAATCAGCAGTGCATGGGGCTGGTCCAGCGCACGCCCCTGCAACGCGGCGAGTACGGCGTGAATGCGGTCGCGGTGATAGCGCAAACCGCGCGCCTCCTTGAGCGAGTCAATTACCACTCGTCGCCGCTGGGCCCACTTGCGTTGGCCAACCTGTTCGGCGATGTCAGCGCGCAATTTCTCAAAGGGGATGCGTCGTTTTTTGAGGACCTTGACGACCTCGTATCCGTCAATCGTGCGAATCGGTTTGCTAACTTGGCCTTCCTCTAAGTGAAAGGTGCCATCGCGCAGACTGGGCACAGCACCAGTTTGGTCGAAAAACGCACCAAGATTGCCTCCTTTGTCAGCATCGTCAGCGAGAGAATGCTGGCGCGCCAATTCGGAGAAGTTGGCCCCGGCTTCCAATTGGCCAATGATGGCCCAAGCGTCTTCTTCGGTAGCAGAGAGAATGTGCGCTGGCCAGATTTCCCAACCAAGCAAATGCTCCTCGTACGCGGCGCGCAGTTCCTCCTCGGTCACCTTGAGCCGGACGTCGATCCACTCGCGCGATAGTTCCTCGGCCAAGCGCTTGTTGACCATGTCGGACAGCGTATGGGAAAGTCCAGACAACTGGTCCAATCCCCGCTTGTAGGCCTCGCGCAGCATGAGTTCCTTGTCGACTAGGGTCTGTAGGTTTTCGCCGCGGGCGGCTACTCCTTCTTTTTTTGAGCGCAGATAGTCGGGCAGTGTTTGTTCGTAGCGGTGGAGGTCCAAGGCCGTGATCACCTCACCACCCACCGTGGCTAAGACCGTCTCCGCAGTGGCCGGTTCGTTCTCTGACGTGCAACCTGCAACAGCTAAGAAAATGTTGCAGACAAAAAATCGCCAAGACATAATTTTTCACCCATTACAAAACTGCGCGGTACCACTTAGGCACCGCGCAGCTAGTTTAAATTCAATTGTGAGTTCTGTGCTGCGCTATTGGCTGGTCGCCACTTTGCGCCCATCGGGATAGATGCGGCCAATCTCGCGCTCAAAGTACATTGCGACGTCTACATCCTCTATAGGATCGCCCTTGTAATCGAAGCGCACCACCACATCGGGAATATGGATGGTCAACTCCTCCACATCGGGGGCCAGCGGCTTGAAGACGACGTACCCTTCGTTCTCCTGAGCACTGAACACCTCCTCGTCAGGGAACATCGTGCGCCGCAAGATGCCGTCGCGCTCTTTCCAAGTGCTCATGGCATTGCCAGTCATCCCAGGATCATTGCCGCCGTTTCCACTACCGACATAGCGACGATAGTATATTGAGAGTTGTTCGCGTTGCAGCGCGTAGTACTTGCGCCCGTTGGAGGTGGTTATATAGACCTTTTTGGGATCGAGATAGACCTTGGGATATTCGTAATTGGAAACATATATGCGAAAAACAGTGAATCGCTGTGGGGTGTCCCCAGTGCGAAAGTACGTCGAGTTGCCAAACGTGTAAGGATTGCGCGAGTTAGGACCCTCGTTGGAGTACGCGCCGAACTGACGGTTTAACTCCTCGTCGGTCATCGGTCGCAGGCTGATCTCAAGACGAGCCTGTATATAGGACACGGTTCCATCGTCGGCCACCGTCTTGTTAGCTCCTTGCTCGGCCTCACTCATCGGCTTGAGGTCTTCGGCATAGTAGCGATAGGAGCAGCCGAGAAAAAGTAGCCCAACCAAAAGCAGTGGTGTGAAACATTTCAGCATGGGAAACCTCCTACTCAAGACCGGCGTACACGGTGACGAATATGGCCGTTTCAGTGCGCGCCTTTTCCGCTGAAGCGCGATCGATTCGCGACACGCGGAATCCAGTCTGGGTCCACAGGTTGTAGCCTAGGTATTCAGCGTTGTTGGTAAACTGCAAGGCATAGACCATCTCGTTGCGATCCGAGCGCAGTAAGTGGGTTTCCAACTCCTCGCGAAACTGTTCGACGAGCAGGTATTCTATACCGGTCTGTAATTGGGTGCGCGACAGAATTGGCACGTGCACAACCAGCGACCACAACTCGCGCAACTCAGTAGTCGCCACCCGCACCTGCGTATCTTGGCGACGCGATGGCCGCTGGCGCTGAAACTCGCTCTTCCAGCGCGGCTGGAACTTGACGACTCCGAGGTTGAAAGTGTAATCAATCTTGTTGAGAACACCGAAGAAGGAAGCCGTCTCGCGGATGTCCTGTTCATCAAGCGGTCGCTCGTCGAAATTGACCTGTTTGAAAACCTCCCACTTAAGGCGGTTCTTAAACTGGATATGATCGCTCTGGTACTGATAGCCCAAATACAACGTATTGGCCCAGCCATCGCGCAGGGGCAGCGGGTCGGTATAGGGCACTAAGTCACCGCGCGACCCCTCGCGCACAACCCATTCTATTACGTTGTCGCGGATATCGTCGCGGACCTGTCGATAGTTATTGTATACTTGCACGCGCCCCTTGCTGGCGTAGTCTTTGTCAAAGGTCAGCAAGGTATAATTGGTAGCGTTCTCGCGGGCGTCGGCTAGCTGACGCTCGTCGAGGCGACCGACGGTCAGCCGCGCCTCCGGCCCCAAATGGGACCCCACGTAAACGTTGTACCCACGCCGATCTCGCTTGTACAGGTAGTCGGGCAACACATCGTTTTCAAAGCGATCGATAATGCCGTTGTTGTTCATATCGACGCCAAAGAGAAACTCGGGACGATCGGATGCGTAGCGCAAGAACGGCTCCTCGTAGTCCGGCACAGTGTTCGAGCGCAATTCGGAGTCATTCTGATTAAAGTCATTGATGAAGTCGTTGTTTTCGTCGAACCCTGGGAAAACCTCCCTATCCAGCGAGAAATTGGCCCGCTGCCAGTCGGGATTGCGGTCTTGGTCGTCGTTGTCGTCGACAAATTCGTACACGAAACGGAGATCGTCGTCGTAGTTGATGTCCGCTGCATCGTTTTGGGTCCCGGCTAAAAAAGAACTGGTGCTGTAGCTGGGATCGACGTTATAGACTTCGCCAAAGCCATAGTAGGGATAAGTGCGCTTATACACATTGACAAACCATGCGTCGGCCGAGGTGTTGTGCGCTGTGTGCTGGGTCACGTCGGTTTCCGATCGCCGTGGATAGCGAAAGTGTTGGCGGTTGCGGTCGTATTCCCCCGATAAGTAAAACCCACTGACATCCGTAATATCGAGCGTAAAGCCGAATATCTCATTGGCCACCGGCAACCCGTATTTGACGCTCACAAATCCCTGGTTCGAGCCATCCTGCACGTTGCCGTCAGCGCGCATCGTACGCTCGGGAATGCCCTCGGAGAGCAAGACCGGCTGGCCGTTGGCGTTGAGTTGGCGGTTAGAGGTAACGTCGATCCGGTAGTCGTTGGCCAAGAGCAACAAAAACTCAATGCTCTTGATCTGCTCGGGCTGAGGGCCGAAGGAGTTGCGGTACTGAGGGCCTTCTAGATCGTACACGAGCGTGATGACCTCGTTGCCGTCGGCCGCAAGGAACCCTTCGCGGCGGAAACCGCCCTGTACCGATGGGGCGAAGGCAAGGATGTTGCTATTGCCGATGCGGCGACGGTTGCTGATGCGGTCGCCATCGATGGTCGTAATGATCATCTCCTCCTGAAAGAAGGCCGCGCCCGCCCTACCGTCCTCGGGCGAATCGTCGCTCAAGCGCACTTCAATACGCGAAACGTCGGCGTTGTTCTGGCCCTCGGTGAGTGTGCCCTTGAAGGGGTTACCCTGAAATGCCTGCCCCTTGGTTGAGGAGTTGAAAGCATTGATGTAAGTCGCACCTAACTTGACAAAGTCGCCAACCTGCATGGTACCACGGCCACCGATCAAGTTGGTGTCATTCGAGCGGAAACGACCGGTACTAGCCGTTGCTGAGGTTTCGACACGACCAGGCGAACTAGGACGCGAGGCGAGAAAGGTCGCCTCGTATTTATCCGTGGCTAGGTCGAATTGAATACCGGCAAAGGTCGGCTTGGAAAAGGTCATCGGCGTCAGCGTCGTGCGGATGCGGTCGCCAATGGTCAGGGCATAGGCGTATTGACCCTTTTGGTCCGAGGCGACGACCAAATTTGAAAACCAAGAAGCGAAGTTGGGAGTCTTAAACAGGCTGCTGCCCGATGTCTGCGGTGCCGCAATACTCCAGTCGTAAACGAGTGAACCCCGAGTGATGTAATTCCCGTAGAGATCATAAAAATAATCGCCTTCTTGGCTGGTGTTCACATAGCGCGAATAGTGCCGACGAGCATAATTGGTATAGTCCTGTTGTCGCCATTGGTACTCGTTGAAGAGTTCCTGCGGCACGTACCACTTCTTCACCGCTGGATCTAGCGCGTCGAAAAGTACCCCTGGCCCGGTAGGATCGTAAAAAACCTCCCCGCCACGGCGCACGCCCAGACGCGAGCCGAAATCTTCCTGTGCGGGGAGGTTTTCCACCATCGCTCCTAACATCAGGATTGCCACCGCACCGGTGCGGAAACTCCTAACTATATACACAAATCCCTCCCTTGTTGTCGAATTCCGGTCCGAATTGCTGCTTTATTCAATAAGCCACGTGCACAAGGCGCGTCAATTTGTTGGCTTGCTCATCGGCTTCCACCTTGATCTGACAGAGATAGATCCCCGGCGGCACAATCTGACCACCCATATCCCGCCCGTCCCACACAAACGCCTGCGTCCCTACCTTGCCACCAACCGCTGAACTCTGCCCTTGACCTACCAAGCGCCCGCCCAAATCGTAAAATGCAACGTCTAACGGACGCTCCTCCTGTACCTTCAACAAAACAAAATGCACCAAGAGTTCGTCGTTGATCCCATCGCCGTTGGGCGTAAAAACCGGTGATAGCACTACGTCTTGGATCAAAGACCCCGGCAGCGCCATCAAGCTGACCTGCGCCGTCGAAGAATCTACCAACTCGGTCGCATCCTTATCGGCGGTATCTACCCGTTGAAATACGCCCTCCTCCGAGTCTGAAGACCGCACAAACGAAGTGAATTCAATGCCCTCGCGGAAGCTCTGAGACTCAAATTGCACCTCAATGAGGGTATGTTGGCCAGCCGACAGATCGGTATTAAGCGAAAAGGGGAACCGCACCCAGATCGAATCCGCCCCGGTCGCCATGCGTTCCAATATCTCGCCATCTGCATCGCGCAAGACTCCGTCGTCGCCGAGGACAAAGGCGCGATCAAACTCCGTGGTCGTCGCCGAGGTCCGCGTTTCCTCTGGGTTGAGCAGTGAAGGCGTCTGGGCGATGGCGACTTGCCCCAAGCGCACCCCCATCAAGCGCGCATCGCGCGGCGCGACGACCAGCACCTCGTTAAAGCCGTCGCGCACGGTCGCATCGGTCGGGTCGGGTGCGGCAGCGCGGATGAAATAAGCAAATTCCTGCGGCGCGAGCGGGTCGATATTGCGCGGCGGCGTGTAGTCCGAGGCCTGCACACCCAAATCGGTCGGAACGCGTGCTGTTCCCTCGTCGGTGAGGATCGCCAACTCGCCAGCCAGTTCCAGCGATAGCGGTGGTGCCAACTCAATGCGCAAACTACGGATGCGCGCCGTCTTGGAGGGATCCTCGGAGGAAATATTAACTCGTACCTGAACGAACTTGCGCGGGTTAGGTGAGGTGATCGTCGCCTCGTTGACGCCATTGGTGGGCAGATAGCTCTCGCTCCATTCGCTCCAGCCGACAAACGCCAGTTCGCCGTCTTTGGCAAAGCTGGAGCGCGGTGCCCGGCGCAGCTTCCTGCCGTCCTCGTCCACCTTACCGTCGCCATCGTTGTCAATCAGGTCAATCGGATCCTCATCGGTGACCCCGTCGCCATCGTCGTCCGTGCGCGAGGCGTGTTTCTGGCTAGCGGGTAAGGTTTGCCAGATCTCCCAAGCCGTCCACTCCAAGGCGATCTCGTCGTAGACCTCTTTCGTCACTTCCTCGCGCTCTTCGTTGCCAGCAACAGTAACGACCTGATAGTACGTGAAGTTGGTGTCGGTCTGATCGGAGGTGCGGGTCTGTACCTGTAAGCGAACATCCGGATGGAGATCCAACGGCTCGATACGCTCGCTAGCCTGACCGGTGAGCGGATCGGTCTCGCGGACGATGACATCGCCTTCCCAAGCAATGCGCGGCAGGGTCTTGCGGATGAAGTTGCCGCGCGAATCCGTCAGCGTGATCGGCGGCGAGTACGCCCACACGCTCACCGGATACCCCTCGCCGTAAAGCTGGATCTCAGCTAAAGTCGCCAGTGCACCATAGCGACCGGATTGATTCCCGGTGACGTCGATGTCGCGGATTTGCAAAAAGCGTATCTTGCGATAGGGAAAAGTCTCGCGGAAAATGCGCACTACCGGACCGTGGTTATCGACGTGCTCCTCGCTGATGATGTTATCCCACTTGAGCGATTCTTCGAGCTGAGGAAAATCCTCGCGGTCTTCCATGCTCACGGGTTTGAGCAGCGTGCCGTCGGAAACCAAGATATCCGGCCCCAAGAAGGCACCTTGGTGGCTCTGGTTGATGCGCTTGTTGACTACTGAGACATTATCGACCCAAAACACAGCCCCTAAGTCGTACCAAGCCGTGCCCTTGAGGTACACGGGCGACCACGTATTGGCCACCCACTCCGAGTCGTATAGCCCATCCGTGGACAAATTGGGCGCACCTAAGCCGCCGTTTTCAAACGAGGCACCGCCGCGCTTTTCGGGTTGTAGCGCGTAGTTGTCGCCCTTAGCCCAGACCTGAACCTCGGCAATCCGGGGAACCTCCTTGCTATAATAGAGGATCGGACCGCGTTTCTCCTCGGGTAGGGCTTGATACTTTTCTGCGGCCGTCAGATTGTCGTCGTTTTGGAGTTCCACGAGTAGGCCACCGGCTGTCTGGCGCTGATAGATGATCGCACCGCGCTGTTCTTGGGGCAATGCTTCATAGGCGAGGCGTGCCTCTTCGCCCGTGCCCAAAAAGGCGTCGCGCCAGAGGTCTGAATCCGTAATTTTAATGCGGACGTAATGGATGAAAGCGCCATTAATATCGGGCCGCCCATCCAAGTCCCAGTCGGCTCGATCCAGCGGCAAGAGCGGGAAGGTCATCTGTACGTAGCGCCCCTCAGTCCCAGGCATAGGAACCAGCGTCACTTCACCGGTCTCACCTCCTCCCCCACCTTCACAGCGGGTTTCGCCGGCGTAGCCCGCGCTTTCATCGCGTACACACTGGGCCAATTTACCGGCGACGAAGCCGGTAGAGACTTGACCTATGACGGAAAACTTGAGGTTGTTACCCAGGGGAAATGGGAAGCGCTCGCCCATCGAGGCAAAAAGCACAAAGGCCTTAACCGGCTCGCCGAGGAACTCGTCCTCGAACTGGCCAGCGGGAAAGATGATCGTTAGGCTATCGGCGAAGACCAGCCGCCCCAGATCGACTTCAATTTCCCAGTCGCGCAGACCGTCGAGATGGAAATCTCCAGGGCGAGTCAGGCGGCTCCCAAAATCGGCTGGCGTGTCCGGTTCCCAGAAGGTGCTCAAATCGCCATCGATGATATTATTGGCCAAGGCGTCATTGGATTTGGCCGTCGCCCCCCCAGAGACGAGATCGCCGTTAGCGCGGACCAAATCAGGATAGGTGAAATCGACAGCCGTCGGAGCCACGTTGATATTGCGGCGAAAGAAAGTCGGCCGCAGCCCATCGGCATCAACTCGGAAAATGTCCGCATCGCGGATTGGCACATTCAATTGGGAGACCAAGTCATTCTGATAAATCCAGTTTTCCCAGTGCGAAGCCCGATCCACGCGGATCGAGCTGCCAAAAAGCCGATAGGCATTAGTTTGAGCCAGACAGAAACTAGGCAGAAATAGTACTGCGAAGAGAGCCATCTTCCGCTTTAGCAGCCGTTTCATAGCATTTCCTTTCTTTCCGCGCTTTATAGCCTAAAGCTAATACGCTACGGAAATGATGCGCGTCTGGGCCTCACCTGCATGATCAGCGTCGGTCGAAATGCGCAATAGGTATAGCCCCGGAGGCACGACCTGTCCAGCATCGTCGCGGCCATCCCACTGCTGCGAATATCCCCCCGACGATAGCTGGCGCTCAATGAGACGCCTGCGCCGACCGTTCAAATCGAATATCTCCAGATATACTGGCTTCGGCGTTAGCAATCGCTGGACGTCAAAAGTCACGACTACTTCGTCGTTGACGTCGTCGCCATTGGGCGTAAAAGGATTGGGCACGACCTTGAAATTGGTCACTAGGTTCTCGCTCTGCGCTGAAATATCGGCGATCACCGCTAGAGAATTGCGATCTGAGAGCTGGTCCGTCGCTGCGAAATCCACTACGTCATTGTCCTCCACCCGCTGTGGCAAGAAAATGGCCAGCGTATCGAGCGCACTCTCATTACCCCCAAGCGCCAAAATGCCGCTACTGGTAAAGCGTCGCTCTGTTTCTGCACCTAAAGTGTCTAAGAATACATTGGCAGCGAAGTTGGTGCGGAAATCGATGACCCGGCCCTGAAAGCGGACCTTTACCAATGCGTTGCGGACTTGGTCTTCCTCAGCTGGGCCTATGGTTGGAAAACCAACGACGAACTGATCATCGGCAACGTACAATTCTCGAAACTGTCCCTCGCCTATCTCGCCTCCGTCATCAACTCGTTCCAAGTTCAGGAACTCTCCGTCGCCTAGATCCACTTCCACCCCCTCAATGGCTTCCGCACGAGCCGGCGTAAAAACCTGCAAGCGGTTGAACCCATTGTTCTCAGCCCCTAGTCCAGCGTTGAGGACCAGCACAAAGGAGGTATCGCGGCCAGCAATCACATCCACGGCCGGAGCAATCTCGCCGAAGACCTGATCCGTGATCTGTGGAGCAGAGTATTCAAAACGCAAATTGCTAATAATCGTAGCCGCCGCAGGATCTTCGCTCAGAAACTCAACCTCAATCTGAATGAAGGGCCGACCACTCGGCGCATTGATCAACTGGCCATTGTTGGCCAACTGAACACCACTCCAGAACTCGAGATCGGGCTCAACATGGCGCCGCTCATTGCCCGGCAGGGACTTGTACTCGGCGCGAGTCAGGCGGACTCGCGCTCGGTCTTCAGGCAAAGCAGCACTGAAGATCTCACGGGCTTCTAGATTGAAAGCCTCATCGTTTAGGTCCACTTCCTGGCCGAAGGTCTTGGAACCAAGCCGTTGGTCGGTGATACTCGCCCCTTCCTCTTTCCACTCCACCGAACGCTCGAATTTGTTGACGCGAAAAAGCACATCTGGCTCGGGATTGACGCCAGTCTGTACGCGCACGATAGCGCGCGACCCGTTGGGATCGCCAATTTTTCGCTCGTCCCAGAAAATCCTCCCCAAGGTCGCTGGGGGCAGCGGTAGTGCATTGGAAGTATAAACCGCTTCAGGCACAAAGCCGTCGGCTAAAAACTCCATTTCAGCTAAATCGTAATCCAGCGGAGTCTGAAAATCAAAGCGAGCATAGCGCATGTAAGCCTGCGGCTCAAAGGCCACAGCAATGGTGTCTTCCAGATTGACTGGTGCGCTCGCCTCGGGAACGAAGGTCGGAAAAGTCGAGGCTATCTTAGTAAACCTAGGGAACGCCAACTGCCCAACACTCGGATCGTCGAGACTAAGACCGGCGATCACTTTCTCAGTCCCAGGCAGGCCCCTATAAAAGGTATAAGCGGAAACGCGCGAAGGCTCTTCAAGACTGGGATAGAGGCGGAACAAGCGGATTGGAAAGTAGCGTCCTAAGTCGATATAGAGAATCCATTGCTGTTTGACGTCCTGCCCAACTCGGTCAATGCGCTCAAAATGGGTCAATGGATCGCCATCGAAAACGTACCATAGGCCCTCTTGGAGTCGCTGGTCAGTCAAAGCTCTTTCAAAAATACCGAGAGGCGTGAGGTTTAGTCCCTTATTGTACTTGTCGCCGCTGGGAGGGCGGGGAAAGGATTCGGCCACGTTGATCATGGCCTCAATCTCGGTAATGCCAGCCCGACGCAATAACTGGACGGCCTCTAAGCTACGCGGAAAGGAATTCCAACGAGGAACCAAGACCGTGCCCGCCTTTACGGTCGTACCATCTTCGAGTTCGATATCAGTCGATGCTACTACATCAGCTCTGGTTACATTAAGCGAGAAGGCGAAGAGACTGGAATCGGTCGCTGCATCCACTTCGGCGGCGGTTAACGCGAGAGGAACTTCGGGAACGGGAACTACACGCGATGGGGTAATAGGCCCAATGCCATTTTCATAGCTTTCAAGGTCTATTACTTCAATGAAGCGATTTTCTGAAAGCGGCCCCTGCTTGGCATCAATCCAAGTTGTATTGCCCGGAATAGCGAACAGCCGCAACTCCGCAGCAGCATTTACCCAACCGCCCAAAACCAACGCGGCGACACAAATCCCAATTCTCATTCCGTTACTCCCCGGTAGAATTTGCGCTGCCTAGGTCTTAGCATGGCAAACCAAAAGCGAGGTATTATGACGCGAGGAAGGTGGCTACCTAATGTTATGCGATAGCCATAAGATTAAGAGATATGTACGAGTAAGATAATTGTTAAGGAGAGGAGGAAGTATTCCCCCTCTCCTTAACATTAGGAAAACAGCAGGACGCTACTGTTTACTTAAGCGAGGCCTTGATGCGCCCCCAAGAGTCTTCTTCGACCGCCGTGCCATCGCCACCGGCACCGACCAAGCGACCATCGACGAAGCGCTCGGCAAAGCGCCAAGTCGCAGCCTGACCAGACAAGGTGTGAAAAGCGCGGTAATCGCTCGGACCTTCATCCATGTCCTGAGCCGAAATCTGGAAACCAATGATCTTGCCATCGAACAAGGGCGAAGCTACGCTGTCGTCTGGGCTGTTCCAGATTAGGTCGTCGAAAGGCGTGACGAAGAACTCAATGATTGTGGTCGTCGGCCCGTCGCCGGTCGAACCGCCGCCGCCATCAGCGTAGGGCAGCGCGTTGACCCACTCGGTGCCTTTGCCCAGATAGCCGACGTGGCGGCCGTCAGGAGTATCACCGATAGCCACGTACTGCTGAGCCGTGCGGTTGTTATTCAGGTCCTTCTCTTCGTCGGTCCAGTTCTCATCGGCCGAACCAGTGTAATCGCCACCAGTGTGGTCGCCATCAAGCATGAACTCAATGGCATCTTGTCTCCACAAGCTACCCAAGTCACCGCCAGCGTACTCATTGATGTAGATGTTGTCGATGCGCTCCATGCCCATCCAGATGGTACCGGCATTGCCATTCCAAGCCAGCCAAATGCGATAGTCTAGGTCCGCCGGATCGTACTGGGCACCGTCGCCCACAGTCGGGTCCTGAAAGAAATCAGTGGTGACCAACTGTGCATCACCAACTACATCTTCCCAGTCGGCTATGCTGGCGTCGCGCAGATCGATATCGGCCAGATCAGCTTCGGGGAGCTCAAAGAGCAGGTAAACCTGTTCGCCAATATGCGCACTGGCACCGCTCGTCAGGCCTAAAATCAGGCCCATAGCCAAAAGGCCATATAGACGTTTCATAAGCTGCAACTCCTTCCCTCTTTCGGGAGTGTGGTGTTTTGGGTAGAGACCTTTTCGGCTCGATCTCCATCGTAGCCACGGACTATAGCTTGTTGCCTCCGTAGGTCTGCTTTCCCCGCGTAGAAAATTATGCCCACTAACAATCGACATCCGATCTGATCTTTCCTGACCAATCGGAAGCCGCTGTAGAGGGCTTTTAATCGGTGCAATATAGGGAATTTTTCTCTATGCTGCAAGTGTTTATTACAGTGTCTAGCCCATCGCCATACCTCCGATGAGAAATCATCGGTCTGTAGCAAGGCACACTTATTGAGAATCTCCTGCATCAGCAGCATCGTCAGCGCTATCGCTGGCGCTATCGGCAGTGTCGCCAGCACTGCCTTCAGTGCTTTCTTCGTCCTTATCTTGCCGAAAGCGAATATGCTTCACATCGTGCATACCAATCGCAAATGGACTCGAACCCACGACGCCCGTAAAGGCCCGGTTGACGCGCTCGAAATAGCTCCTGTCGGTCTCGCCCGAAAGGCGTACTAGGCTCGCCTCGACCGTACCCATAACGGTTTTTCCCGACCAATAGGTCGCCGTTATCGGCCTGAACTCATCACCCGTTCCGCCATCTTCAAAGTCAATTCGCGCCACCTTGTCTAGAGGAATAAAGCGCTTGTTGCGGCCCCTGAAAAAGTCGAGCCGCTGCTTGCCATGATAGCGCAAATTTTCCACCTCAAAGCGCCTGCCGTCCATCGTAATGATCGTGGCCTTGAGAATTTTTTCCTCGGGTGGCTCCTCGCCGACGGGATGGCGCAAGACAATCTCTTGTACATCGCTGGCGAGAATGAAAAACGGCCCCAGTTCGGTCACCCCAGAGAAGCGACGCCCACTACTCCCACCGCCAACCGCATCTTGGTGAGGCGAAGTAGAGCCACCCGTCACCATCAAGCCCGCTTCTTGAACACCGTTCCGGAACACAAGCACGACGCGCTGTTCCTCGTCGCTGCGTTCCCCTTCAAAGCGCAACCGATCCACCTTAACCAGTTCCACCAATCGACGCTGCCCTTGGACGTAGATTTCCAAATCCTGACGCCCCTGAAAGGTGAACTTATCTACTTGGTGCTGATTTCCGTAGCGATCTATGACGGTCGCCTTGAGAGCGGAAGTAGCAGCTCCACTGGCCGATACCCATAGCGCGGCCAAGAGTGCAATTCCACCCCACAGTACTTTGCGCTTCATGGCATTACTCCACGATAAGCGATCAGCCTAAGGCTGTGCGTCCCCTTCGCCCCCGCTTTCGCCCGGTTGTGCCGGCGAGGGAGGCGGTCCGATGAGAATGTTCTGGGTCTGTCCCATGCTGATCTGTACGGGCCTGATTTCGTCCAAACCAGTGGGAGAATTTTCAATCCGCACTTTGTACTCGCCCACTGGCATGATAAAGTAGCGCACTTCTGTTGAGGTCATGCCCCGGCCCAGCATAGTCCGCAAATTGTAGTCAAAAATTAGGAAAGGTACCTGACTGCGGCCCTGCGCATCGGAAAAAATGACCTGAAAGCGGCCGATGGGTATGGTCGCGTACATTTCCTGTCCCATCAGGACTTCGATTTCCTTCTCAACGCTGTCGTCGATATCTGTATTGACCACAACTGTGTATCTGCCAGGATCCAGATCGACAAATTGCGGTAGAGAGCGGTAGCCGGTCTCGTATCCTATGGGCGAACTCGCAGCCATGCGCGGCGATTCCGAGTGAACTTCCTCGCCACTCTCTCCGTCGAGGACATAGTAATTGACCTCGTTGATCCCGCCCGTCTCCAACATGAGCCGACCCTTGCCCTCGGGAATGGGCGGCAGACCATAACCGCCTCCGCTGCCTCCGGTGGTGGCACAGCCAGCCACGACGACTGCTGTACCGACCAGAAACCACTTTCTCACCTGTGTGTATTCTACTTTCGACGCCATCTTTCCCTCCTTGGGACGAGCTGTAGGAAACGGACAACTACCTAAGAGCCAAGATTTAAACATTTTATAATTATTATATAGATATATAGGCTCTTAGCCGCTGTCAACTACTCGCCGCGACTCGCGAGAGATACGAGTATGAAGTGCCGATCCTGTCTTGGCTGCCGGGTGACGAAGCGCCTGAACCCTGCTTCGTCGTGCCACTGGCGCGGGTGTGCCGAAGGGATCGTCACGCCTCGGCGCAATAAATCTTGCCAAAAAGACTCGTTTTCCACAACAAAACCAGCCGCTACGAGGAAATAGTCTGCGCCCTCGGCCGCGAGGCTGTCGAGCCGATCGGGCGCAAATTCGTCCGGGGTTATTTGCCATCCCTTGCGATGGCAGTAATAGAGCAAGGTTGGGCTTTGCGACCGGTGCGGTACCCCGGTATTTTCGTCCTCGTCGCCGATGACCAACAGCGCATCCTGCGGCAACTTGGCGTCGAGTATCCGACCCACCAAATGGCAGCTTTGGTAGTAGTTGTGCCAATTGTTGGGCTGCGCGTAATACGGCCTGACCGCCCAAGCACTGTAGGCGGCGACCCCGACGATCAGGGTACATACTAACACGACGCGCCAGTAGTGCGCCCAGTTCCGTGCGAATCGACACCAGCCCGCCGCTGCGGCATCTGCCCCAATAATGGCCTCGAGCACCCGTCCAGCTAGAAGGGCCCCGACCGGAGCAAAGGGTAGTTGGTAGTAATGTAGCCTGCGATTGCCCTCAGGGACGACAAATACGTAGAGCACCAGCCCTCCCATCCACACCCAGAGCGTCCACTCGCGCCGTTGACTAGGCGCTAGGGCGAGTCCAGCCAAAACTAGGATCGCCCCCGCAGGCGTATAGACGCTGTGCCAGAAGCGCTCCAAGAGCGTCACGTAAAAATCAGCCGTAAAGAGCAGACTGCGATCCCACTTGTCATAGCCGTAGCGATTCCATATACCAAATGTCAGGCCGGTCTCCTCAAAGAGCAGGCTGGCGTGCCAGTACCAGAGCACGGCGGGTGCCAAGGCTAGCACGAGATAGAGCCAAAGCACAGGCTTGAAGGCGAAGCGCCACCCCCAGCGCAGCCAAGCTAAGGCGACCAGCGGGAAACCGAGATAGAGGGTAGGTATTTTGACGAGAAAACACAGGGCGGCCAACAGGACAGCCAGCGCGAAGTCCCATCGGCGACCGCTGTCAATCCACCGCGCGAAAGCCCAAAGCGACCCCACGCTCAAAAGGATCATCAGCGCTTCGGGCATAAAGGTGCGCCCGTAGTAGATGCTCATGGGAAAAAGCAAATAGATCAGTGCCGCTAGTAGCGCGCCCAACCACCCTAGTCCCAATCGCAAGCCCAGCCAATAGAGCAGCGCCGCCGCCGCCGTCGAGCACAACGCCGCCACGAGCCGCCCGAGCCACTCATAGGGACCTTCGGCAGCTGCGTAAAGTAGGGCAACGACGAAGGGATATAGCGGAAAATTCGTCTCTACGTACCCAGGGGTGGTGCCGCGCCAATCGACGCGTGGATAGAAGAGCGAATATCCTTCTTCGTAAAAATTGCGGGCTATAGCGGCCGTATCCGTCTGACGCCAAGCCTGCTTGTCGATCAGGGGATCTTGCAGGTTTACAAGCCGTAGGGCTAGCCCTAGGGCGAGGACGATATAGAGATAAAAAGCGCCCTTAGCCCCCTTCGTTTGCATGTCGAATCAGTAGGGACGCCAGCTCGGCGACATATCGTCGCGGTCGTCGTTATCGGTCAGGTTGATAGGCATCAGCGGCGGCGCGTCCATCTCGTCCAAGTCGAACCCAGCCGTGCCGACCAAGTAAATGTCGTATTCGTCGTCGCCCATCTTACCCGCATATGCTAGTCCCTTGCCATCGGGCGACCAAACCGGCTCTTGCTCATAGGTCTTCTCGGCAATGGAGATGCGGGTCTGTCCTTGCCCGTCGGCCCGCATGAGCATCAGCTCCTGGCCGCCAAATTCCTCCGAGTTGTAAACCAAGCGGTCGCCTTTTGGAGAAAACGACGCAAACCAGTCGATCTTGCGCCGATTCTCGGTGAGGCGAGTCCGATTCGACCCGTCGAGATCAATGAGGTAAATCTCGTCGTTGTCGTCGAAGGCTGAAGAAGTAAAGGCAATGCGGCGGCCATCGGGCGAAAACGAAGGCTGGCTGCCTTGAACCAACTTGCGCGGGTTGGCTCCGTCGGCGTCCATGAGCCAGACGGCTACATCGCCGTCGCGCTGACTGACGAAGGCAATCATCTCGCCGTCGGGCGAAAAAACGCCGCGCTGGTCGCGCTCGGGATGTTCGGTTAAGCGCACGACATTAGAGCTGTCGGCATCCATGACGTAGAGGTCAATGTTACTCATCACGTCGCCGCGAGTGAAAAGGATCTTCTTGCCGTTGGGCGACCAAGAGGGATGCTGCTCGGGTTCAGGAGTGTGGGTTAGTTGCTGGCGATCGCTGCCATCGGCCCTGATGGTAAATAAGTCCCAGTTGCGGACGTTTTTCTTAGTCGAGGCGTAGAGGATCGTGCCCTCGCGTTTGAAAGGAGCATTGCTGCTAGCGGGAATATCGAATATCGCCTCGTAGGTCCGCACGCCCCATAGTGGCGGCGATTCCACTTGCAAAACCTCGTTTCCCAGATAATCCCCCGCGGCGACATTGACTGCGTAAGAGCCGCCGCCCAATTCGATTTTGCTATCCGGCTCGGGCAGGATGTAGGTTCCGGCTTTGACCAAGTGATTGAATTTGTATTGGACGTCATTGGCGTCTAAGCGCACGAGTTGGCCGTCCCCGCCCTTGATTTCGATTTTAACTTGATTCGAGCCGCATCCTGCGATCGCGACAGCTAAAACCAATACAAAAAGTTTGAACATGTAGTCTCCTTGCTGAGTTATTGCACACCCGGCCCATCAGACTAAACCGCTGAGGTCTCGCAAGCGATTGCCGAGATGATCCATTAGTTCGTTGATATTGGCGAAGGAATCCGAGTAGAGCGGTTCGTCAACCCGAAAGTACACCCGCGCCCCAGGCCGAGCGTAGCTATCGTACTCCAGTCCAATGGGAATCAACGGCACGCGCATCCCCAACCGCTCTTCGGCCTGTATCAGATGTTCGACTACCTCCTTTTGCAGCGGCCCCAACTTGTCCTGATAACGCATGCCTTCCGGGTGCGAGATGACCAATTCTCCACTCTGGTATAGCCCATCTAGATAGGCTTGCATCTGTTGGTTGGCCGCGCGGGCGCGCCGAATCTCAGCGCGGCGTTGCTCCCGATCTGCGATCCGCCTGATATCTTTCGGTCGCACCACTTTGACCCCCCCCATCAACTCTAGGAACCCCCATAGACCAACCTTCATAATGTAGTTGGCATAGCGCCGGGTGAACCTGTACAACAAGACTCCTTCGAGCAGAATGTCGCGGTATGCGCAATGCTTGGGTAAAATCAGGGCCGGCCCCTCGCGCGGCAGATTGCTACCGCCCTCGACCGCCAAGCGGTGATAGCGCATGGCTCCTGCCGCGAGCAAGCGAGCACCGCAGGCAAAGGCATCAATGCGCTTGAGGGAAAAGTCTCTGTGCTCAGGCGCTGCGGACATAGTCCTATTTGAACAAGTCCTTTACCTTGCCCCAAGTGCTTTCGTCCACTTCCGTAGACAAGGGTTGCAGCAGGTCCTGACCCGGACCAGCCAAATGCAAAGTGCCCTCGGAATCTACGGTTGCGAAATAATCCCCGTCGGCGTCCAGCCGCGCTTTGATGTACGCGGGAACCTCCGGCGACTGCGCAGCCATAGCGGCCGACCACAAGATCAGGCCCTCGGCTATCGCTAGCACTTGCCCGTCGCGAGATATGGCGATAAACCGCTGCTCAGCATCTTGGGTACTAAACTGCTGCCATAGCTGCAAGACCCGCTGGCGCTGCGGGGCTCTATCGGGCGAGAAGACGTAGAATACGCGACTGTCTTCCGGCAGGATCTGAATATCACCGCTGCTAGCTCCACTTGTTGCGACCAGCAACAGGGCCAAGCCCATCGTCCATGTCGTTCTTAGTGCGCTCATATCGACCTTATTCGGCGCGAATTCCGTAATCCTTTTGTACGGCGTCTTCCCCTTGGAGAATCCTCACCAGCGACAGGTGTTGGCTGAGCACCTGTTCGACTTGCACGACGCCGACCCGACGGGGTAGGGACATTCCCAATACCTCGCCGGTATCCGGGTCTTTCAATTCCCGCCCCTTGTCCCACACGCCGTACTTGTTGCCTTTCTGCACTGAATCGGCTAATCCCACGTTAATATAAGCACTCAACCGCACTAGCACAGATGATTGGCCGTTCTCCCCTGTATCAGTATGCACAGTATCAGCTACCACCTCGATGATTTTCGGCTCGGAAACCTTGAGTGCGGCCGGGGGTTGGATAAGGCTGTCTAACCCAGCGGCCAAGTGGTCCAGACATCGGCTCACCGACTTGCCCAGCAAGGTGTTGTGGAATTCCTCGCTGCCCCACTCCATCTGGCCTAGAAGGAAGTATTCCTTTTCCAGCGGCACGTACGCCGCCGGGTTGGTAATCCCATAGCGCTTGCTATCCTCAGCTATTTCTCGTATCACCTCGCCGGCTGCTTCCCCATCGATGACCTTATAGGGATACAGTCGCACCGTGGTCAGGCCCTGATAGCTGCGGTAGCCGCCGATGGGCACGGTGGCGCGGAAGCGCTTCATGCTCATCTCGTCGATCTGTCCCAAGACGACGTAGTCGGCATCTACCTCGCGACCAATGGCCAAGGCGCGCTCGACATCGAGCTTGCCTTGCAACTCTTTCTTTTTTAGCCGTACGAGTGCCGAGTCAATAGACACGGTGCTGAAAAAGGCACTGCCGCGCAGCGAATCAGTCAAGCCACGAGGGACGGCTGAGTATATGTCCCACTCGCCTTTATATTTCGACTTGTCGCGAAAGGGCATGAAGAGCAGCCGCTGCTTCAAACCCTCCGAGATGGTGCTGTCGCTAACCACCGAATCCCTTGGAGCTTCCTCCTCTTCATTTTGATCGCCCAACCCCATAATCGGCACCACAGCCGCCCCTCCGTCTGCCCCCCAGTACAGCGCGGCCAGCAAAGCAAGTCCTCCTCGCGAAAACCACCTGTGTCTAGCGGACATCAGTGTCCTCCTTTGGTTTGCGTGAGTACGTAAGGGCCTTGGGGCACGACCGCTATGCGCGCCCCGGCACCGTGCCGCGCCAGCGCCTCAGCTAGCCCTTGCTCCACAGAGGGAATAACCTCGACCCACACCTCGTCGCGGTACTGAGGATCAATGCCCTCCGAGTAGAACATAACCTCCGCCTTGTCGAGCACCTTGCACAGCTCCTGTAATTGCCATTGGTCGATGGCGAAGAAATCGGGGTCCGCGAGACGGACCGAGAATTCGGCGGCACCAGATGAGCCGAGCAACATCTCGACAAATTCCGCACTGCCCAAACCCTCGGCGCAGCGAGCGGCAATGAGGATCGTCCCACCCTCTTTGACAATGGGCAACACCGCCGTCAGGCCCTTGACGGCTTGGTAAAACGTCAGGTCGAGCGGCCAGCCAGCACTGCTAGTAATGGCAATGTCAACAGGCTCGTCAACCAAAACACCGTTCTGCTGTTCGACAAAGCGAGCCCCTTCGGCATGGGCCTTCTCTAGGTCGCCGCAGAACAGGCCGGTGATTTGCCGCTGGTCGTTCATAGCTACATTAAATGTAAAATCAACGCCAGCGCGCTGCGCCACTTCGAGAGCTTGGCGGTGGAAGGGATTGCCCTCAATGGAACCTTCGCACGCCCAGGGATGGCTCAACAGTTCGGGGCCGTGCAGGACGCGCATCGTCTCAATGCCCATCAATCCTGGGCAGATGGCCTTGCGGCCACCCGAGTATCCGGCCATTAAGTGTGGCTCGATTAGCGAGGTAGCGATTTTTAGGTCAGCCTCCACGTAGAGCGCGGCGATCCATATCGGAGCACCGCCCGAGGTTTCCCCCAAATACGTCAGGGTTTCGCGGCGGCGGGCGATATGGTTGACGATGCGATAGTCGCGCGCGATGTCGGCCCCGACGAGCTGCACCAATTCCTCGCCTTCGTTGGGCCGGTGCAGGCCAGTGCCGACCAACAGGGTGATATCCTCGCGAGCGATGCCTTCCTCTTCGAGAATCCGCAGCATTGGTGGCAAAATAATAGAGTTGGGGACCGGGCGGGTAATATCGGCAATGACTACGCAGGCATTTTTGCGCCCTCGCGCCAGCCGTCGCAAGGCCGGAGTCCCTATCGGGTAGGCCAGCGCGTGATCGATCCGCTCCTCGATCCGGTCGAGCCCCTCACTCGGATCCATCTGTAACACCTCGGCCGAGTCGGGCACTTCGATTTCGAGGCCGTCGCGGCCATAGTCGAGCTTTACTTTCATTGCGTATGCCTAGGCCAATTTATCCTCAAGATAGGCGCGGAACGCTGTGCCGAACTCTCGGTCGGCCAAGGCGAAATCCGCGAAGGCCCGATAGTACGTCAGCGGCGTTCCTATGTCGTAGCGCGTCTCGTCGCTCGCAAGGCGTATGCAGCGAACCTCAGCCCCGCGCTGGATCAGCACGCGGATGGCATCGGTCAACCACAACTCGCCGCCAACCCCAGGCTCAATCTCATCAATGGCGGCGAAAATCTCCGGCGAAAAAATATAGCGGGCCGCAACCGCCAGACAACTCGGCGCGGCTTCCACCGCCGGCTTTTCAACGACGTCGGAGATGGCAAAGTCGTCATCGGCCTCGCCTTGCGGTGTGACGACCCCGTATTTGTAGGTCTCTTCGCGCGGCACTTCCCATACGGCAATAGTGGCGGCCGCACCTCGCTGGACATGCGACTGCATCATCCGGCCGACCACACCTGGCACCCGCGGCGAGGTGACGATCGTGTCGCCGAATCCCACTGCGAACGACTCGTCGCCGACGAATTCCCGCGCCTGACGCACAGCATCGGCATTGCCGGAAGGACGCCGCTGCCGCACGTAGTAGAATTCAACGCCCTCGGCCGCGTAGTCAACCTCGCCGATCTCGCTATCGCCCAAGCGCGCCGCAAGCTCTGGATCGTCGTCGAAGTGATCCTCAATCGAGCGCTTTTTGCGTCCCGTTACAAAGAGGAACTTGTCTAACCCCTGCTCGATCATCTCCTCGACCACGTATTGCACAACCGGCTTGCAACCAACGGGCAGCATCTCCTTGGGCTGGGACTTGGTCGCCGGCAGCAGGCGAGTACCCAAACCTGCCACGGGGAATACGGCTTTGCGAATCGGCACGGTTTCTTTTTATTTTAAGTTTAAGAGAATCAAGGACATAACTAAAAATAGCACCTAGTGAAAATAGGAAGCCATAGGTGCTAAATCAAGTCCGACTTACCTACCCTTTGCGCCGCCAATCCCATGTTCGACTTGTCTCCAACTCGCCTGTGCGCCCTCTTGGAAGCGTTTCCCGCGCTGCGCATCGGCGTAGTCGGCGACTTTTTTCTCGACTCCTACCTCGAATGCGACCCGGCTCTCGACGAAAAGTCGCTGGAGACCGGCAAGACCTGCTATCAGGTGATCGGCTACCGCCGCCAACCTGGGGCTGCGGGCAATGTCGCCGCCAACTTGCGCGCCCTCGGCGTGGGTGCGGTCGAGGCCGTGGGCTATTGCGGCGACGACGGAGAAGGCTACGAGTTGCGGCGAGCCATGCGCCGGATGGGCCTAGATTTGGCGGGATTTCTCACCGCTTCGGGCCGCTTGACTCCGGCCTATGGCAAGCCCTGCTACGTCGATAGCAGCCAGCGCAGTCGGCCCGTCCTTGAGGAACTGGAGCGGCTCGATATTAAAAACCGCCGTCCGACCCCTGCTAGCCTCCAGAACAATCTCATCGACCACGTCCGCCAGCGTCTGAACCAGTGGGATGGGCTCGTACTCATCGACCAAGTCGCCGAAGCCAATTGCGGCGTCCTCACCACGCACGTGCGCCGCGCCATTGCCGCCGCGCTCAGTCCTCAGCCCAAGCTCGTGATCCTCGCCGATTCGCGCACGCGCATTGGGCTCTTTAAGCGCGCCATCCTCAAACCCAACCAGCGCGAAGCTTGGGCCGCACTTGGCGGCCAAGGGCCCTTGTCGCTCAAGACCGCACGCCACCACGCCCGCGTACTCAGCAACCATACTGGTCGCCCGGTATTTCTAACGCTTGGCAATAGGGGGATACTCATAGCCGACGGCAGCGCGGTCGAACACGTGCCAGCCGTGTGTCTCACTGCACCCGTTGACCCAGTCGGCACCGGAGACACTTGTGCGGCTGCCCTCACCGCGGCTTTGGCAGCGGGTGCCGAACTGACGGAAGCGGCCGCGGTAGCCTGCTTGGCCGCATCAATTACCGCTCAGCAGGTTGGCACGACCGGCACAGCCTCGCCAACCAAACTAAGCCGCCGCTTGCACCAGTTGCGGCGTAGCTAGGATGCGTAGGTCTCTTCAACGACCGTGCGATACCGCTCGACGATCACCTTGGGCACGATCTTCTTCAGCCCCTTGGTCAGGGTTCCAGCGTCCTCGCTCAGCGACTCGGGCAAGAGCGCGACGCGCTGCGGTCGCTGGTAGTTCGGCAGGCCGGCGGCCGTGGCCTCGGCGAGGAACCCTTCGCGGATCCGCTCGCCCAAGCTCGGATGCGTGCGTAGGGCGTCCTCGTCCTCTAGCGGCAACCCGTCAATGCCACTGTTTTTTGCCTCCTCCACATCCACCGTCACCAACGGCAGCGGGTAGTCGCGCTGCTGGTCTCCGTACACGATCACGTGCTCGATTAGGGGCACTCGAGCAAAAATCCGCTCCAAGGCTTCGGGATTGACAAACTCGCCATTGCGCAGCTTGAACTGTCGGCCAACCCGCCCTTGGAACGAAAGAAAGCCCTCGTCATCCATGCTGAACAAGTCGCCGGTCCGATACCAGATCTGGCCGCCTTCCTCCACTAGTACCTGCTCGGTCTGCTCGGGGTCGTGCAAATATCCGCGCATGACGTTGGGACCGCTGGTCCACAGCTCTCCGACCTGATCGCCGCTGGGTCGGAATTCGTCCTGCGCCGGATCGTTGTAGCCGATTTCCGACCCGTCTTCGGCCACGATCTTCACCGCCTGCAGCGGCCTTCCCACCGTGCCGCTTTTGCGTCCTTCGAGATGGTTGGCGGCAATCAGCGGCGCGCACTCGGTCGTGCCGTAACCCTCGTACGTAGTGATGTCGAGCACTTCGTGAAAGAAGTCCAACGCCTTGGGATCGGCCTTAGCTGAGCCGACGATCAAAAGCTCTAGATGAGGCCCGACTCGCGTGGCGAGCTGAGCGCGAATTTTGCCGACGATCGAACGGCCGATGGCAGCCAAAAAGAGCTTGTTGCCCAGCCCAGCTTGACCGCGCGCCAACCGCTCTTTGGCCGCAACCGAGCGCTGGATCAAGCCCCCCTTGAGGCCACCGGCGTCGATTTCTTTGCGCACATTGCCGTACACTTTGTCGAGTATCAGCGGCACGGTGAGGAAGCCCTCCGGCTCTGAGAGGCGAATGTCGCTGAGGACGCGGTCGGGCGAGCGCGCCAAGTCCAAAATCCACCCCTTAGCCAAGGGATAGTAGATATTGAGAATCCCCATGGAGTGATAGTCGGGCGCAGACTTGAACATGCGCAGAGGCTCGCGCTTGCTAATCACGTCCCAAACCTCTTCGACGTTGGCGACGATGTTGGCGTGGGTCTGGATCACGCCCTTGGGCAGGCCGGTTGAACCCGAGGTATAGAGAATTTTCGATTCATCTTCTGGCAGCACCTCGACCTCGGGCACGGCCGCGCTGCTTTCCGCCAGCTCTCGCCAAGGGATCGCGTCTTCAGCCTCTCCCTCGGTCAACGCAATCTGCGGCGTCTTATCCAGTCGCTCTCGGACGGCACCAAACCGCTCGTAGCCTTTGCGATCTACGACTAGCAATTCAACCGCAGAGTGCGCGATGCTGTGGGCGAGCGCCTCGTCAGGCGACTGAATACACAGCGGCACCGCACTGACCCCAATGCAGTCGGTCGCCAGAAAGATCAAAAGCGGCTCGCTGCCGCCATCGGTGAGAATGCCCACGCGCTGACCCTTGGTCAAACCCTGCGCTGCAAGGCCCGCCGCGAGTTGGTCCCGGCGACTTTTGAGCTCGGCGTATGTCACGGGTTGGTAGCTCAATGTGCGGCTGCCCTCTACGGGCTTGAGCTCTCGAATGGCCGTCTGTTCGGCACAGGTCGCGAAGCTATGGTCGAGCAGTTCTCTCAGCGTTTGTCCCATCGCAAGCCCCTTTCTGATGAGTTATATCGTTGTCGTTTACGGCGCACAAAAAGGACCGTTTAGCATTGCACACGCAGCCCGACGACCGCATCTTCCCTTTATGAATTTTCGCTACAACCGCGCCCTTATCTTGCTGCTATTGGCCTGCCCAGTCGCCTCCTTAGCGCAGCCCTCGGTAGCCATGTTCGGCTACTCGCTCAGCATGGGCAGCGTCACCGTCGATCAAGAGCAGCTATATCGCCTCAGCCTCCGGCCTGACTTCCCCCTAGGCCGCTTAGGCATTGGCCTCGACCTAGAGTTGTTTGTCGAGCGCAATGGCGACCTCGGGTCGCGCGGCTGGAAGGCCGGCTCGTCAACTCAAACTTTCGACTCGATCTTGCGCAAAATCTACTACGTGCGTTATGGCCGTCCCAACGACGCGGTTTACGTCAAAATCGGCGCGCTCGACAACGTGACGCTGGGATACGGCCTCATCATGGACAACTACCGCAACACCCTGCACTATCCCGGCATCAAGAAAACCGGACTCCAGTTCCGCATCGCCAATTTCGCTGGCACTAATATCGGACTCGAAGGAGTGATCAACAACCTCCAAGACTTCCAAGAGGGCGGTGCCCTCATCGGGCTGCGGACCATCGGCTACGCCGCCGATCTCGAGGTGGGCGTGACCTTTGTCGCCGATCTCGACCAGTACAGCGGCCTACGCGACAGCGATTCCGACGGCGTGCCCGACCCCATTGACGCCTTCCCAGACGATGGAAACTTCGCCCTCGACAACGACCACGACGGCGTGCCCGACCACATCGACAGCGACGACGACAACGACGGCATCATCGACGCCGACGCCGGCAGCGGCCTCTCCGCCGATATCGCCTCCGCCTTGTTGGGCCTCAACGCCAATTACGGCAACGCCTTCCCAATAGACCAAGACGTGGACCGCCACAAGCCCTTCAACAAAAACCACGTTGGCCAAGACTTCTTTTCGATCTTGGGTGTGGACCTAGCCTATCCGCTCATCCGCGACCTAGGCTTGGAGCTCAAGCTCTACGGCCAATTCGCCACGCTGATCGACGACGACGACGGACTTTCCAGTTTTGAGGCGCAACAGCAGGGCGTTTACCCCGGCAATCGCCAAGCGACCGGGTTCGGAATCGCCGCCCCGGGCCTGTGGCTGTCTTTAGGCCCACTCAACGGCCAGCTCGATTTCCGCCACTTCCGCCGCGATTTCGACTCGCGCTACTTCGACGAACTATACGAACTCGACCGCGCTCACCTCGACCTCACCACCGGACAGGCCCAGTCCAAGGATGCGCGGCTCGGCTACAGCAATGATCTCTCCGGCTTCTTCGGTCACTTGGGTACGGAACTCGGCTCGTACGCGTACGCCTCGATCTCCTATCAGTATTTGACGGGCACCGGCGACCCAAAACAGCAGATCATCGCCAGCGCATCCCTGTCGCGCAAACTGCTCAAGTACTTCCCCCACCTCAAGCGCGCGTACGCTTATTTCCACAAGAACAACATCGGCCGGAATCCCAACGAGGATGGCTCCGGCCGGGACGACTTCTTCGAGCCGACCGAGGACACCTTCTACGGCTTTGACGTTGGACTCAACATAAAAGAAGGCGCATCCGTGCGCTGGGATACTCGCTTCTTTTTTGAACGCACCGCCAATCGGCGCTTGCAGCGCCACAAAGTCATGACCCTCGAAACCGTATTCGACTTTTAATATGAAAATCACTCGCGTATCAGCCCATTATCTGCGCCTACCCGATGTCACCGCTCGCTGCGACGGCACGCAGGACACTTGTCTGATCCAAATAGAAACCGACGCCGGCATCACCGGCTGGGGCGAAGTTGATTCGGCCCCCACCGTGGTCAAGGCCGTCGTCGAAGCCCCGCTCTCCCACCAGATTAGCAACGGCCTTGCCAATGCGCTAGAGGGCCTAGACCCGCTGGCCATCGACGTATGCGGAGATCGCATGATAGAAGCGGCCAACTACTACGGCCGCGTCGGCGTGGGCACGCACGCCATGGCCGGCGTCAACCTCGCGCTGTGGGACATTGCCGGCAAAGCACGCAGTTGCCCGGCCTACGAGTTGCTCGGCGGCCCTTATCAAACCAAGTTCCGCGCGTATTGCTCCATCCTCTTCGGCGACACGCCGCAAGAGACCGGCGAACTGGCCCGTCGCTTTGCCGACGAGGGGTTCACGGCCATCAAGTTCGGCTGGGGGCCGATGGGGCAGAGCGAGGCAAACGACATCGCCTTGGTGCGCGAAGCGAGGAAGGGGGCCGGGCCGGATGTGGACATCTTGGTGGACGCTGGGCAAGTGTGGGACTGGAAGACCGGTCTCAAGCGCGCCGAGCAGTTCGCCGAGTACGGCATATTCTGGCTCGAAGAACCCTTGCACCCCGAGGATGTCGCGGGCTATGCCCATCTGTGCGAGCGCAGCCCGGTGCCCATCGCCACGGGTGAGGCCGAATCGCGCTATCAGGACTTTGAGCGGCTACTCGTCAACGGCCGCATCGACTGGGTCCAGCCGGACCCGGGCCGCTGCGGGCTTTCGACCATGGTCGAGGTCGGCCGCCTCGCCCACCGCCTGCACCGCAAGGTAGTAAACCACTCGTTCAAAAGCGGCATCACCATCGCCGCCTCCCTGCACGGACTTGCGGCAGTTCCCCACGGCGAGGTATTCGAATACTGCATGGCCGACTCGCCCTTGCGCCACGACCTGACGCACGAAAAATTCACAGTCGTCGATGGCTACGTTCACGTGCCGGAGGGACCGGGATTGGGTGTAACCATCAATGAAGAGATAGTAGAAAAATACTTAGCGAATTAACCCAAAGGTTCCCCATTATGCCCGAGCAACCCATGCTCATTATAGACGGCCACCTCGACTTGGCCTTCAATGCCCTGCACCACCGCCGCGATCTCACCCAAGACGTCCACGTCCTGCGCGAGCGCGAAGACCCCAAACCTCCAGGCCCTTCTCACCCCGACTCGCTGCGCGACAGAAAGCGCCCCGAAAGCACCTCGCGCGGCACTGCCACCGTATCCCTACCGCAGATGCGCCAAGGCTGCGTCGGCATCGCGCTCTCGACCATCATGTGCCGAGTGCAGATACCCACCGGCCTCCTCGACGACGGCATGAGAACCCAAGAAGCGGCCCACGCCATGGGCCAATCGCATCTTTACTATTACAAAGCGCTAGAGCGCGAGAGCCAACTGCGCTTCATCCGCGACACAAACGACCTCGACGAGACCATTGCCGCTTGGCAAAATCCCGACTCAACTACCCCAATCGGCCTAATCCTAAGCATGGAAAGCGCCGATCCCATCTTAGATCCCGAGCAAGTAAACTGGTGGTGGGAGCAGGGCCTGCGCTCGGTGGGGCTGACGCATTTTGGTGCCAATACCTGGGGTCATGGCACCGGCACTCGCGGCGGACTGTACGCCGATGCCTATCCCCTGCTCGATGCGCTCGCCGCAACGAACATCGCCCTCGACCTAACCCACGCCTCGGACTTGGTCTTCTGGCAGCTTTTGGATTACTGGTCGGGGCCGATCCACGCCAGCCACTGCAACTGCCGCGCCCTCGTCCCCGGCCAACGCCACCTCAGCGACGAGATGATCCAAGCCATCGCCGAGCGCGGCGGCGTCATAGGCGCGGTCTTCGCCGAATTCATGCTCAATCCCGAGATCAACTTCGACGACCCGGCGACTTATCCGCAAACCGCCCGCCGCTCCATGTCGGCTGTCGTCGATCACATCGACCACATCTGCCAGCTCGTCGGCAACTGCGACCACGTCGCCATCGGCTCCGACCTCGACGGCGGCTTCGGGCGCGAAATGGCACCCATTGACTACGACACCATTGCCGACCTACAGCGCTTCCTCGACATCCTCGAGCGGCGGGGCTACTCGACCGACGACATTGCGGCCATAGCCCACGGCAACCTCGCACGCTTCTTCCGCCAAGCCTGGGAGCAATAACCTTGAACCAATCCGCCCGTCTGCGTCCATCTGCGGAGAACTCACGCCCTACCAACAGGATTGCCATACAATGACCGACGCGCACCCGCTGATCCTCGACAGCCACCTCGATCTATCCTTCTCCGCCCTGCAAATCAACCGCGACCTAACGCAAAAGGCGACCACCGTCCGCGTCCATGACTCCGTGCAGACTATGGAAGGTTTCGGCTCCTGCACGGTAACCTTTCCCGAACTGCGTCGCGGCAAGGTCGGCCTCTTCTGCGGCACGGTGATGTCGCGCCTAGACCTAGGCGACCGCTGGACCCGCACTGGCATGTACTGCCAAGCCCAATGCCACGGCGTCGGACGCGGACATTTGGCGTACTATCAAGCACTCGAACGCGCGGGTTTGCTCCGCTTCGTCAAAAGCATCGCGGATTTGGACGAAACCATCGCCGCTTGGCAAAATCCCGACCCAGCGACCCCTTTCGGCCTAATCCTCGCCATGGAAAGCGCCGATCCCATCTTAGGCCCGGACCAAGTGCCCGAATGGCGCGAACTCGGCTTGCGCCTAGTGTCGATCTCGCATTACGGCACTAGCACCTATTCGCACGGCACCGGTACCGAAGGCGGACTGTTGCCACCGGCCAAACCCCTGCTCGATGCGCTCAAAGCGGCCGGCATCATCATCGACTTGACCCATTTGACCGACCAAGCCCACTGGGAGCTCTTGGAATTGTACGACGGCCCGGTCTGCGCTTCGCACCACAATTGCCGCACCTTGGTTCCCGGCCAGCGCCAACTCACCGACGAAATGATCCATTCCATCGCCGAGCGCGACGGCGTCATCGGCGCAGCCTTCGACGCCTGGATGCTCGACCCAGACTGGCAGCGCAAAATCCCCGCCTTTGAACAGCTTACCAATGCCACGTTGGAAACCGTCGCCGACCACATCGACCACATCTGTCAGCTTTTGGGCACCTCGCGCCACTGCGGCATTGGCACCGACCTCGATGGCGGCTTCGGCACCGAGCAAGCCCCACGCGATCTCAACACCATCGCCGATTTGCAAAAACTCCAGCCCATCCTCGCCCACCGCGGTTATTCGCCAGCAGATATCGCAGGTATCTTCTCTGGCAACTGGATTCGGTTCTTCAAGGACGTGTGGAGCCGCTCTTAATCTGTAATAATTTCTAAACCCACCTCTACATTCTCCCTTTTTTCGTTACAAATTGTTCAAAACTTTCTCTCCTTCTTGTTATTATCGCCATTTTTCCCTATACTTTGCTCAAGTTAATTACATAATAACTATCAAACTGTTCACTTTTAAGGAGAAATCAACATGGCGAGAGGAGCCGACAAAGTTATCGAAGCGCTCGACCGCTTCGGCGTCGAGTACGTCTTTGGCCATCCGGGCGGCGCGGCCATGCCCATCTTCGACGCACTGCTCAACTCCAAGCAAATCCGCTTCGTCCTCACCCGGCACGAGCAGGGTGCGACCCACATGGCCGACGGCTACGCCCGCGCCACCGGCAAGCCCGGCGTCGTCCTCGTAACCTCCGGCCCGGGCGCAACCAACACCATCACCGGCCTGCTGACTGCGCTGATGGATTCCGCGCCCGTCATCGCCCTCACTGGCCAAACCGTCACCCCCATGCTCGGCAAAGACGCCTTTCAGGAGGCCGATGTCTTCGGCATCTCCATGCCCGTCGTCAAGCATTCTTATCTGGTCAGGGACCCCAACGACATCCCCCGCGTGATGACCGAGGCATTCCACATCGCCACCACCGGCCGACAGGGGCCAGTGCTCGTCGACCTGCCCAAGGACGTCACCCAAGGCGACCCCTTCCCCGAATGCACCACCGACTTTCCCGAGAAGGTGTACCTGCCTGGTTACACTTGGCAAACCAAGCCCGCTCCCGAGCTACTCGAAGCTGCAGCCACCCTCCTGCGCCGCAGCAAGCGCCCCCTGCTCTACTTGGGCGGCGGTTGCATCGCCTCGGGCGGCCACGAGGTGGCCAAGGCATTTGCCGAAAAGACGAGAATGCCAGTGACCAACACGTTACTCGGCAAGGGAGCGTTCCCCGAGCAGCACGCGCTCTCAGTGGGTATGCTCGGCATGCACGGCACGGCCTATGCCAATAAGGCCGTCGTCGGCTGCGACCTAATTATGTCGGTAGGCGGACGCTGGGACGACCGGATCACTGGCAAGCTCTCGGAATTCTGCCCAGACGCGAAAAAAATCCACATCGACATCGACCCAGCCGAATACGGCAAAGTGGTCATGCCCGACGTTTTTATCGAAGGCGATGCGCGCCAAGTGCTCGAAGAGCTAATCAACTACGTCGAGCCGATAGACACGGCAGCTTGGCTGGCCCAAATCGACGAGTGGAAGACGAAGTACCCGCTCAAATATGGCAAGCGCGGCGGCCTCAAGATGCAGGCTATCATCGACCGCCTGTACGAGCTGACCGCTGGCCGCGCCGTGGTGACCACTGACGTCGGCCAGCACCAGATGTGGGCGGCCCAGTTTTACAAAACAGCGCACCACCGCCAGTGGCTTTCCTCCGGTGGCGCTGGCACCATGGGCTTTGGTTTTCCCGCGGCCGTCGGTGCCCAGTTTGGTCGCCCCGAAGAGACCGTGGTCGCCATCTGCGGCGACGGCGGCTTCCAGATGACCCTGTGCGAACTGGCCACCGCCGTCGTCCATCGGCTGCCGATTAAGATCGTAGTCCTCGACAACAAGTACTTGGGGATGGTTCGCCAGTGGCAGAATCTGTTCTTCGACAATCGCCTCTCTGGCGTCGATCTAGAAGGCAATCCCGACTTCGTCAAACTGGCCGAAGCCTACGGGGCTAAGGGCTTCCGCATCCGGCGCACCGCCGACATTGACAAAGTCCTCAAGCAAGCCCTCGATCACGACGAAGGCCCTTGCGTCATCCACGCCGAGTGCGAAAAAGAAGACAACGTCTTCCCGATGATTCCCGCCGGAGCCGCGCTCACCGATATGCTGATCGAGGCTCCCAAGCAGAAACTAGCCCAACCCAAAGGAAGCACCTAATGTCTACAAGTGCTATTGACTTTGCCGCCGCTGACCTCAACGCCCGCCAAGAGGCGGTGGACGCGCCGCAACTCAGGCCGACCGAACCCCAGCAAAAGACCACCATCGGCCTGTTAGTCAACGACCGTCCCGGCGTCCTAGTGAGAATCGCCCAGTGTTTTGCCCGCCGGGCCTACAACATCGAGAACCTAGTCGTCTCGCCAGCCCACATCCCCCAGTGCTCGCGCATGACCATCACCACCATTGGCCCCGCCGCCGAGTTGCACCAGATCATTCTGCAGCTCAACAAGCTAGTCGATGTCATCCACGCCAAAGACCACTCGACCGACGATGCTATCACCCGCGAGTTAGCTCTCTTCAAGGTCGGCTGCTCGGTCGAAGAGCGCACTGAGGTTTTGCAGATTACCGAGGTTTTTCGCGGCAAGACGGTCGATATCTCAGAGGCCACCATCACCATCGAGGCCACTGGCACCACCGAGAAGATGGATGCGCTCGAATCGCTGTTGAGCAAATTCGACCTCAAGGAAATGGTCCGCACTGGCAAAGTGGTCATGGCTCGCGGCAACGAGCCGACATAAAAACGGGGGACGGACATCGCCCGTCCCCCGTTAGTGGTTAGTGGTTAGTGGTTAGTGGTTAGTGGTTAGTGGTTAGTGGTCAGTGACCAGTGGTCCGTCCCTCCTCTAATCACTAACCACTAACCACTGCTCCTTAAAACGCCACGCCCAATTGCCCAAAGACCAAGCGGCCGATCTCCGGTGCCCCGATAAAGGTCCGGTGCTTGTTATCGAGCGCGTTGGAAACATCCACCCCGAGCCGCAAGTTATCTCCGAACGGCAGCAAATAACTCGCGTTCAAATCGAGCAGCGAGTACGCGTCCACATCCCCGATGAACACCCCCGACTCCTGGCGAAACGCCCCCACGTAGCGCCACTGCGCCCCAATGGTTAATTGCTCTTGGTCGAACGTGTAGGACGTTCCCACCTTGAACTTGTTACCCGGCGCGTTGAGCGCTATGTCGGCGATGCCATCGACTTTCTCAAATAAAGTCTTATCGACATAAGAATAGCTGCCCGTTAGCGACCATTGATCGCTCGGAAAATAGGCCAAGTTCACATCCAAGCCGTTAAGGGAGATCTCGCCGAAATTGCGATAGGTCAGCATCACTGCCGTCGGATCGAAGGCTTGCTCCGGCGTAACCGTGCCAAACGGGATGCCCGCGGCCCCACCGGCAAACAACGCGACAATTTCATCGGCTGGCGAGCCATTGCCGTTGCCAGACAAGAGGCCTGGAACCTGCATATTGTCGAGCGGGGCGACCGCCGCGGCCAACTCTGCATTTTCGGCCAGTGCCGCCCCAACGCTGGCACCTAGCGCCGCCCCGAGACTAGCCGGGTCGAGGAAGACATTGGGCGTCTGAACTTGAATCGGAGAGACAAAATCTTTTATCCGAGTGTGATACAAGTCGGCCGCCACCACCAGCTTCTCGCCGACCACCCCCTTGTAGCCCAGTTCAAAGGTCTCGGTAGTAGTAGAGCGAGTCAGCGGCACGTCGATCACATCGGCGACCGGATCAAAGGGGGCCGGATCGCCAGCCGCCACCTTCTCGAGGTTGAGCATGAGTAGGGCGTTGTCCAATCCCGTCAGTTGGGCGGGCACCAGCGCATCTAACCCGCCTAATAGCTGTTGGGCGGCCACCTCCCCCGCTGCTCGGTCCAGCCCTTGCAGTACTCCTATTTGGGTCGTCGCTAGCCCCAGAAAAAGCTCTGTATTAAGTGCACTCAACACCCCGCTGCGCCCCAAGCCCCACATCACATTGGTAAAGACCGGATCCCCCAAGTCGATGTAGTCGGCCGGAGCCATGCCCGCCACCGGCGCAAAAGATGAGCGAAACTGCGGCCGGCCATTGCCCGAGCGAGCGAAAGTCCAGCCATCGGCAAACCCCTCGCGATAGGTCCCCTGCGCCCGGATATCTATCGCCGGCGCAAAACCCAGCACTGGCGCAAAAGCCGCGCCAATACCAAAGGGATCTTGGGACGAGCGGATGTCCAAATAGAGGTTGTTACTCGACGGAGTTGCAAAGGCGTGGTTGTACGTCAGTCGCAGAATCTGAGTCTCCTTCGGCTTAAAAACTAGCCCGGCGCGCGGCGAAATTTCGCCTTCGGGAATGCGGTTGTGGTCGTCGTAGCGCAGGGCCACCACCAAGTCGAGCATTTCGCTCAGAGCCGTCTCGCTTTGCACATAGGCCCCGAATTCATTGGTCTGATCGTAGTCTTCGTTTCCGCCGGTGATAGTCCCTTCGGTATCCGGCCGCGTCAACAACACATCGGCCCCATAGGTAAAGCGCTGCCGTACTCCCAGCGCTGCGGAGTGCTGTACCTGGAACGCAGTCAGCTTAGATTTATCGACGATCGGATTCCCATCGCGCAGAGTAAAGGTGTCGCCGGCATCGCTCCCATTTTGAAATACCTGGGCGAACCAATCCTTGTACAACAGGCGCAGTTGGACGTAGTTATACGCCCAGTCCCGAGCTTGACCAGCTCCTAAGCCGGTCAATTCGATCTGGTCGCCCTTGTTGTATCCAGCCGCCAAAATAGCCGTCAGGTCGTCCGAGGCCTTGTAGTCCAAGCGCGCTTCGTAGCTCAGGCGCTCAATGTCAAAACTGCGCTCCAAAAGCGGCTCTAGCGCATCGTCTCCGGTCTTGATCGCCTGTAGCCTTTGCCAGCGAACCTTTACCTCTTCGCGGTCGATCGGGTCAATGCACTGCTGCCACAAGCGCTCCTCTGAGCCGATATTGGCAAGGTCTATGTCTGTGCATTGGTCCTGGTCCCCCCAGTCCACTCCCGTATAGTACTGGGCCGAGATCTTGTAGCCGAGGCGATCGCTAGCAGCTCCAGCGTGGCGCATACCGACCTTGCGTACACTCCGCTCGCCCAAGCCCAAATTGACATTGGTCCCCGCCGAAGTAAACGGCGAGTGAGTGATGATGTGCATCACGCCGTTGGCGCTATTGGGGCCGTAGAGCGCCGACCCCGGGCCCAACACCACCTCAATGCGCTCAATGTCGTCGTTGGTCACCGGAATGAAGTTGTACGCATTCAACCGCAGAGAAGGGACGCGGGCAATGCGATTGTCGGTCAGCGTCAACAAGGCCCCCGAAAAGACATTATTGAAACCCCGCACGACCACATTGCTCTGCGCCAAGCCGGTTTGGGAAAAGTCCACCCCCGGCAGATCGCGGATGTGTTCGGCCACGCTGAGCGCCGGCCGATTGCGGATTTCCTCGGCCTCAACTATCGCCACCGAGGCCGGGGCTTCGAGGACTTTTTCCTGCCGCCGCGAAGCCGAAACTACGTTCTGGTCGAGGAAGATGATCCCCGTCTCCAGCGTCAACATCAGCTCCTGCTCACCGGCAACGATGCCGACTCCTTCTCGCGTTAGGTCCCGATAGCCAATATGCGTGACGCTGAGCTGATACTCGCCAATCGGCACCTCCTCCAAGCGGAAACGGCCATCTTCGTCGGTAGCCGTGCCGATCTTGCCGCCCGGCAGCAGGTCGCTGATGAGGACGACGTTGGCACCCGGGATGGCTTCGCCTTCCGGCCCCATAACGACGCCGGAAAGCGTTCCTTCTTCCGCGAAGGCGACGCCCGCCCACAGCACCAGAGCATATAAAAACAATCTGTACTTCATAATTGACTCCTTATTTGGGATTCCAAATCTACCCCCAAACATCCGACCCCGCTACCCTCACCACCTAATAAGTAATATCGCAGCACACCATCGAGCAAAAACAAATGGCTTCCGCGGGAATCTCCTCACCTATCTATCTCCTCTTCCCAACCTTGCTCCGCTCCAAGTCTTGCCCGCTCTATTGATTTTCCGCGCCTCCATTGCGTATTTTCCCAACCCTAATTCACCTATGCTATCGGAGACTTATTTCATGCCGGACAAACTCAAGCTCGCCTTTATTGGCTGCGGTGCCATCGCTCGCTTTCACCTCGACGGCATCAAGGGCCACGCTCCCCGCATCGACGTCACCACATTAGTCGATCTCGACGAATCCAAAGCCCAAACCTACGCCGCTGAAACCGGCGGGCAGGCCTTCACCTCGCTCGACGAAGCGCTCGCAAAAGGCGACTTCGATGCCGTCGATATCATGCTGCCCCACGACCTGCACGAGTCCATCGCCCTCCAGTGCTTCGCCGCCGGTAAACACGTGCTCTTGGAAAAGCCCATGGCCCCCACCCTCGACGCCTGCGACCGCATTCTCGCCGCAGCCAACGCGGCCCCAGGCGTCTTCATGGTCGCGGAAAACAGCCAGTATTGGCCCGAAATAGTCGAGGCCCAAAAGCACCTTGCCGCCGGAGCCATCGGCGAGATCATCACCGCCCGCGCGGCCTTTGTCTATCCTTTTGACTCCTACTGGTTCAAAGAAGAGCGGCCCTGGCGCTACGAAAAGGGACGCACCGGCGGCGGCATCGCCATCGACGGCGGCTCGCACTGGATCCGACCCTTGCGCATGTGGATGGGCGAAATCAAAGAGGTGGTCGGCGTGTTGGGACATCCGCTCGCGCAAATGGAGGGCGAGTCCCTCGCCCGCGCGCTCTTCCGCTTTGACTCGGGCAAGACCGCCATCTTCGACGCCATGATGATCGACACGGTCTTTGCTCCAGACCCCTGGTGGCGGATTACCGGTACCAAGGGCGAGTTGACCATCAACGCCGCTCTCGACGGTGCCGAACTCTATCTGTGGGACGCAGACCATCCCGACGGCAAGCGGCTTTTTGCCAGTCCAGGGTACACCGAGTCCTTTGGACCAGAGTTAGCCGATTTCGCCGCCGCCGTCCTCGACGGCAAGGCCCCAGCCGCGCCAGCGGAATACGCTCTCGGCGAGTTGCGCACGGCCTTGGCCCTCTATCGCTCGGCCTCCAGCCAGCGCTGGGAACAGGTGTGGGTGTAATGCTTGCACGAACCTCTCCTTTGGGATATATTCAGCCTCTTTAGCCCTGTGAGGCCGTTCCTCGAAGCACCGATCATGTTCCACCTCAATTCGCACCCTTTTCAAGCTCAGCGGCAAAGGCTGTCAAGGCCGAGATGCCCTCTCAATTCAAAACGCATCACTACTGGTAGAATAGGAAAGCAATGACGGAAAAGTACGTATATCTGTTTGGCACCGATCAATCCGAAGGCGACAAGGAAATGCGCAACCTGCTCGGTGGCAAAGGCGCCAACCTCGCCGAAATGGCCCAACTCGGCCTGCCCGTCCCAGCCGGTTTTACCATCACCACCGAAGTTTGCACCTATTACTACAACCACGACCAAACGTATCCCGACTCGCTCAAAGGCCAAGTGGAACGCGCCATTGCCGAAGTCGAAAAGACCATGGACATGCGCTTTGGCGACGCGGCCAACCCGCTTTTGCTATCCGTGCGCTCCGGGGCCAGAGTGTCCATGCCCGGCATGATGGAGACCGTACTCAACCTCGGCCTCAACGACGAAATCGTCCAAGGGCTAATCAAACAATCGGGCGACCCGCGCTTTTGCTACGACGTGTACCGCCGCTTCGTGCAGATGTACGGCGACGTGGTCATGGGCTTGCGGCCCGAAGACGAAAAGGAAACAGACCCCTTCGAGGCCCTGCTCGATGCGAAAAAACACGCCCGTGGGGTCGCGCTCGACAGCGAACTGAGCGCCGAAGACCTGCGCGAATTGGTCGCCGAGTTCAAGGCTGAGATCGCCAAGCGGCTCGACCGCGAATTCCCCGAAGATCCCCACGAGCAGTTGTGGAATGCCATCGGCGCGGTCTTCGGCTCTTGGCAGGGCCAGCGCGCCATCCGCTACCGCGAAATCGAAGACATCCCCCACGACTGGGGCACAGCCGTCAACGTCCAGTCCATGGTGTACGGCAACATGGGCGACGACTGCGCCACGGGCGTGGCCTTCACGCGCAACCCCTCCACCGGGGAAAAGCACCTGTACGGCGAGTTCCTCATCAACGCCCAAGGCGAAGATGTGGTCGCTGGTACCCGCACACCCCAACCCCTGTCCCAACTCAGCAGCCAAATGCCGCGAGTGTACGCGCAGTTCCAAACGATCTGCGACCAGCTAGAGCCGCACTACCGCGACATGCAGGATGTGGAGTTCACAGTCCAGAAGGGCAAATTGTGGATGCTGCAAACGCGCAACGGCAAGCGCACTGGGGCGGCGGCGGTCCAAATTGCCGTAGATATGGCCGCCGAGGGGCTGATCTCACAAGAGGAAGCCCTCCTGCGCGTCACTCCCGACCAACTCGACCAACTCCTGCACCCAACATTCGACGAAGCGAGTCCCAAGGACGTCATTGCCGAGGGACTGCCCGCTTCACCTGGGGCGGCAACCGGCCAAGTGGTCTTCAACTCCCAAGAGGCCGAAACACAAGCGGCCGAAGGTCAGCAGGTCATCTTGGTGCGCCAAGAGACTTCGCCCGAAGACATCGGCGGCATGGACGCCGCCCAAGGCATTCTCACTGCACGTGGGGGCGCGTCCTCTCATGCCGCCCTAGTCGCGCGCGGCATGGGCAAGTGCTGCGTCGCCGGCTGCGAGTCCATAGCAATCGACTATCACCAAGAATTGTTTACCGCCAACGGCAAGACCGTCAAAAAGGGCGACTGGATATCCATCGATGGCTCGTCCGGCCAAGTCATGCTGGGCCAAGTGCCCACTGTGGAGCCGAGTTTCTCGTCGTCGTTTGACACCATGATGGGTTGGGCCGACGACAAGCGCCGACTGGCCGTGCGCACCAACGCCGACACGCCGCACGACTCAGAAGTGGCCCGCAATTTCGGAGCCGAAGGCATCGGCCTGTGCCGCACCGAGCACATGTTCTTCGAAGGTGACCGCATCGTGGCCGTGCGCGAGATGATCCTCGCCGCCGACGAGGCCGGGCGACGACAAGCTCTAGCTAAACTCAAGCCCATACAGCGGCTCGATTTTGAGGGCATTTTCACCGCCATGGACGGCCTACCCGTAACCATCCGCCTGCTAGACCCACCGCTGCACGAGTTCTTGCCTCACGAGCCAGCCCAACAACAACAAATGGCCGAGGAAATGGGCGTCCCGCTAAGCCAGATCGAGGCTAAAATTGTCTCGCTGCACGAATTCAACCCCATGTTAGGACACCGCGGCTGTCGCTTGGGAATCACCTACCCGGAAATCTACGAGATGCAGGTTGAGGCCATTTTCGAGGCTGCTGTCAACGTGCGCGCTAAGGGCGTCAATCCCCTGCCCGAAATTATGATTCCCCTCGTGGGAACCGAGCGCGAGTTTAGCGACCTAAAAGCTATGATTGATCGCGTCGCCGTTGCCGTCGAGGGCACTATCGAGTATCTAGTAGGCACCATGATCGAAATTCCTCGCGCCGCGCTCCTCGCCGACCAAATCGCCGAGCAAGCCGAGTTCTTTAGCTTCGGGACCAACGATCTGACCCAGCTCACCTTTGGCTACAGCCGCGACGACGCGGGTAAGTTCCTGCCCGAATACGTAGCCCAAGGCATTCTCGCCGACGATCCGTTCCAAAGCCTCGATCAAGAGGGCACCGGCCAGCTCGTGCGCCTCGGCACCGAGCGGGGCCGCAGTACTCGTCCCCAACTCAAGGTGGGCATCTGCGGCGAGCACGGCGGCGATCCCAGTTCGGTGGGCTTTTGTCACGAGGTGGGCCTCGATTACGTCTCCTGTTCCCCTTACCGGGTACCCATTGCCCGTTTGGCGGCTGCCCAAGCCGCCCTTGCTGAGTGAGATTCTTTCATGGGCCGGGTCATCGCCATATCCAATCAAAAAGGAGGGGTCGGCAAGACCACCACGGCCGTCAACTTGGCGGCTAGTCTGGCTGTGGCCGAACAAAAGACCCTGCTCATCGACATGGATCCACAGGCCAATGCCACCTCTGGCTGCGGCTTTCAAAACAGCGAGGAAGTCGAAGCGGCCAATATTTACCACGCGCTAATCGGGCAAAAAGAAACCGCTGCCGTTACCTACGAGACCAATATACCCTTCCTGTCCTTGATTCCCTCGCACATCAACCTGACGGGTGCCGAGGTTGAGATGGTCAACATGATCGCTCGCGAGCAAAAGTTGGACGGACTGCTCAACCAAGTCCGCGACCAATACGCCTATATCATTCTCGATTGTCCGCCCTCTTTGGGGTTGCTGACTATCAACGCCCTGACCGCGGCCGACTCGGTGATGATACCCATTCAGTGCGAGTACTACGCCCTAGAGGGCCTTGGTCGGCTGCTCAACACCGTGCGCCAAATCCAACGCCATCTCAATCCCAAGCTCCAGATCGCAGGCGTCCTACTCACCATGTTCGACGGACGCCTGAACCTATCGCGCCAAGTATCTTCAGAGGTCAAATCCTATTTTGGCAACAAGGTTTACAAGACCTCCATCAGCCGCAACGTGCGTCTGGCCGAGGCCCCTAGCCACGGCCAACCCATCGTGCTCTACGACATCTTGTCGCAGGGATCTCAGGATTACATGAGCCTTGCAGGAGAAGTGATCGACCATGGGTAAGAAGCCGGTCCTCGGCAAGGGCATCAGCGCCCTCATCCCCGAGTACGCCGAACCTAGCGGCCAAGGCGACGCCTCGCGCCAGATCTTCTATATCAACGTCGATGAGATCGAGCCTAATCCCTATCAAGCTCGCACTGAGTTCGGCGAAGAGAGCATCGACGAGCTGATGCACTCAATCCAAGAGAAAGGCGTCATCCAGCCCATCACCGTCAACCGCATCGGCCAGAGCTACCAGATCATCGCTGGCGAGCGCCGTTGGCGGGCGACCAAGAAGGCGGGGATCCAAGAAATACCAGCGATCGTCCACGAAATCGAGTCGCAGCAAGACTTGATGGAACTATCGCTGATCGAGAACATCCAGCGCGAAAACCTGACCCCCATCGAAGAGGCCGAAGGCTACCGCTCGCTGACCGACAAGTGTTTCCTCACGCAAGAGGAAGTCGCCCGCAAAGTGGGAAAAAATCGCTCGACCGTGACCAATCTCCTCAGGCTGTTGCAATTGCCGCACGAAGTCCAAGACTTCTTGCGCCACGGTCAACTGCAGATGGGGCACGCCCGCGCCCTGCTCGGTCTCGAAGAGGATGAAGACCGGCTCGCGCTAGCCCGCCGCGCAGTCGAGGAAAAAATGGCCGTCCGCGAGGTCGAAAAGGCCGTTGCCAATCAGCGCGTGGGCCGCAAAAAAAAGAAGGCTCCCAAAGAAATTTCCAACGACCCCCACATCCGCGACTACGAAGAGCGGTTGCAGCACCGCTTCGGCACCGCGGTCAACATCCGCCGCACCGCGGCGAACAAGGGGGCAATCCAGATCGAATTCTACAACGACGGAGATCTAGAGCGGCTACTCGACCTGATGATCGAAGGCGAATGAACCTCGGTTGGTGTCTCGTAGCCCCGTTTCTCGCCCTCGGTGCCTGTAGCTTGCTCCACGACAACCTCCCCAACGATCCCCCGACCGTACACTTGGCGCGGATGACCTGCCAGTCGCCGGGCGCAGCTTCCCTAGACACCCTGATCAACAGCGCGGATGCGGTCTGCCGGGTCCAACGCGGCGGCGAGGTTCGCTTTGAGATCCGCGCAACCGACGAGGACGACGACCCTGTGTTCTACGAGTGGCGAGCTCCAGCCGGAGGCAGCTTCCGCGATGCGCAGGCCCAAGAGACCAACTCTTGGTTCGCCCCCCAAACCATCGTCGGCTCCAGCGAGCAATTTGTCGTGCAGGTCCTCGTAATCGACCGCAACTGCGATGTCGTGCCCGATCTAGCCGACCGCCAGCGCTGCGCCGAAGACGCACGAGTGCTGATCGAAAACTTCCTCGTAGAGGTCGTGCAGCGCGAACCTCTGTTGGAAGTAACCACCGACGTGACCAGCGCGTTTAGCGTACCACAAATAGTTATCGACGCCTTTGGCACTGATCCAGACGGCGATCAGCTTGAATACCACTGGGAGCCGATCGCCGAGGACAGCCTTAGCATCTGGTCAGAGGAGGCCATCCGCGACGAGAAAACCGGTCGGCAAATCGGCTCGCACGCTACCGTCGTCGCCTTTTTTCCCGGCAGACACAAACTCCGCGTTTCCGCGAGCGACGGCGCAGCGAACACAGAGCGCGAAATCGCCCTCCACGTCTCCATTGAGCCACCTCTGCCGGCCGGCGGCACAGTGCATATAGTCCTGCCAACGGGTCAAGAATACGAGATAGACGCGTACGAGTATCCCAACTCCAGAGGAGAGCGGCCGCAGTCCGCTTCGTTTTTCCAAGCAGCACGCCTGTGCGCGGCCGCAGGAAAGCGCCTGTGCAGCCCAGAAGAGTGGACCGCCGCTTGCCAAGCTGGCCAAACGCGGCACTTTTCTTCAATCGATGATCTAGCTGCCTACGACAGCCGCGACCACTTTGGCGTGCGCTTCTGCAACGTGCCGGGTTCAGCCTTTTCCTACTTCAGCAGCGACCCAACCGACCAACTCGCACCCTCCGGCTCATTTCCCAACTGCGGCAGCGCGAGCGGCGTCTTTGATTTGACGGGCAACATAGACGAGTGGACCGCCGCGCTCGACGATGCCGGCGACCTAGCGGTGTACGTGGCCGCAAGCAGCGTATCTGCGAGCGGTGCTTGCGACGGCGCAAGCCTCGTGAGCACCCTATCCATCGAAGGCCAAGACCCCTATGATATAGAAGTCTTAGCGGAAATCATGGCCGACTCGCCCTTGCAAACCTACGAGCAGCCCCTCCTCGGCTTCCGCTGCTGTCGTTAATCCCAGGTTTCCAGCCATGAACCAAGAGCAACTCCGCCACCTGCTAGAACAAGTCGCCACTGGCAACCTCGCGCCGAGCGAAGCCTTAGAACGACTTAGAAATCTGCCTTTCGAAAACCTCGGGTTTGCCCACGTCGATCACCACCGCGCTCTGCGCACGGGATTCCCGGAAGTTATTTTCGGCCAAGGCAAGACCCGCGAGCAGGTGCTAGCCATTGCCGAGCGCATAACCGCGCATGGCGCACAGGTGCTGGCCACCCGCGTCGAAGCGGCCACAGCCCAAGCACTCGTCGAGCGCTTTGACCGCGCCGAGCACGATCCCCTCGCCCGCACGGTCCTAATACCAAGAGCCGAACAGCCCGTACCCGAAGGCCTAGTCGCCGTAGTCGCCGCCGGCACCTCGGACCTGCCCGTGGCCCGCGAAGCCGTCGTCACGGCCCGCGCCATGGGCGCGCATGTCGAGGAGGTTTGCGATGTCGGCGTCGCTGGCCTGCACCGGCTCCTAGCGTACCGCGAGCTCTTGCAGCAGGCGCGGGCCATCGTCGTAGTCGCCGGAATGGAGGGTGCGCTCGCCAGTGTCGTCGGCGGACTGGTGGATATTCCGGTCGTAGCCGTGCCGACTAGCGTGGGCTACGGCGCGAGTTTCCACGGCCTCGCCGCCCTCTTGGCCATGCTCAACTCCTGTGCGGCCGGCGTGGTTGTCGTCAATATCGACAACGGCTTTGGCGCGGGGTACGCAGCCGCCCAGATCAACCGCCGTCCCAGCCAGCACTCCGAATGATCCACGTCGCCGTGCTAGCCGGCGGCCAGAGCCGCCGCATGGGCCGCGACAAGGCCCTCCTGCAATTAGGCGGCCAGACCCTAATTGAGCGCGTCCTCTCTGCGGCACACCTCCTCGGCTACCCCCGCCTCATCATCGGCGACCCCGCCGCCTATGCTCATCTCGGACTACCCGTCCATCCCGACCGCCGTCCCGGACTTGGGCCGCTGGGCGGCCTGTACACCGCGCTCAGCACAATCGACTCGCCCGTGCTCCTCCTCGCCTGCGACTTGCCCTTTCTCACTCCAGACTTCCTCCGCCACCTCGTAAACCGGCGAGGCCCGCATCAAGCGATCGTGCCCCACACGGCCACAGGACTGCAACCGCTCTGCGCGCTCTATGAGCCTTCCTGTATGGCGACCGTAGAAGCCGCCATACAGGCCGGTCAGCTCGGCATGCGCGACCTGCTGCACAATCTGAGTTTGGATTTAGTAAGGGAAAAGGACTGGAGGCCCTACGACGAGAACGGTCTGCTTTTTGCCAATCTCAACGCGCCCGCAGAATACGAGCGGGCGCAAGCCGCACTCCTAAAATCCGGCATCCACCACGCTCAGCACCAACAATAGCGGTAGATAGAGAACTGAGGCCTTGAGCAGCCGCCGCGCACTAGTCATCGAGCGCGAGAAGCTAAGCGCGAGACCGGAGGCCAAAAACAGCGCACCCAACACCACCGCTCCGGCTAGATAGAACGGCCCGGTAAGCCCCATAAACGAAGGCAACACCGAAAAGATCAGCAGCAGGACCAAGTAGCCCATCACCTGCCAGCAGGTGCTGTTCCCATCCGGCTCGACGACGGGCAACATCTTGAAACCGCCGCGCCGATAGTCCTCGCGGAAAATCCAAGCAATGGCGTAAAAGTGCGGGTGCTGCCAAGCAAAGAGAATGAGAAACAGGACCACGGCCCCCGGATCAATCGCGCCAGTCGCCGCCGTCCAGCCCCCTACGGGCGGCAGGGCACCTGGCACGGCCCCCAGCGAGGTATTGAGCCAATTTTGCCGCTTCATCGGAGTGTACACCACCACGTAGAGAAACGCGGAGAGAAGCGCCAAAAACGCCGTCAACAACCCAGCGGTAAACAACAGGAAAAACACGCCGCTCAACACCAGCACAAACCCCATCGACAGAGCCGTGCCCGGCTTGACGCGCCCGGCCGGCAAGGGCCGATTGCGCGTGCGCTTCATCAACCCATCGACATCGCGCTCCAGATAGTGGTTGAGCACCGACGAGCCGCATGTGGTCAGGCCCGTACCGACGAGCAGACAGCCAAAAAGCAGCGGCGCGTGAATTCCTTGCCCGCCCAAGAAAAATCCCAAGGCGGCCGTAACCAGCACCAAAAAGGCAATTCTCGGTTTAGTCAGTTCCCAGTAATCGCGCCAAGTAGCAGTCATATCTATCTCGTTCCGCGACAAAAATATAAGGCTGGATTCATAGACGGACAATAAGGATGAGGCAGGTTGACGCGGTCCAATGCCCCGCCTATCGTACTTTATACCATGACCCAAGACATTGCCCAACGCATCGCCGCGCTCGCGGACGAATTAGAAGAGCACCTCTACCGCTATCACGTCCTCGACGCCCCCACCATCTCCGATCAAGAGTTCGACCGCCTCCTCGCAGAGCTGCAAGCTCTTGAAGAGGCCCACCCCGCACTCAAGCGGCCCGACTCACCCACTCAGCGCGTCGGCGGCACGCCCACCAGCGACTTTCCCACCGTGCGCCACGCGCGGCCCATGCTCAGCCTCGACAATAGCTACTCGCGCCAAGACGTGGAAGACTTCGACCGGCGGGTGCGCCAGAGCCTGCCCGACGAAGCGGTCGAATACGTCTTCGAGTTAAAAATAGACGGCGTGGCCCTCAGTCTCATCTACCAAGACAGCTTGCTCGTGCGCGCCGTCACCCGCGGCGACGGAGTCCAAGGCGACGAAATCACCGCCAACGCCCGCACCATCCCCACCATCCCCCTCCGACTGCGGCAGCCGGGGGTCAATTGCGAAATCCGCGGCGAGGTCTATATGGAAAGCAGCGACTTCGCCCAACTCAACGCCCAGCGCGCGGACGATGATGAACCGCTCTTTGCCAACCCGCGCAACTCCACGGCCGGCTCACTCAAGCTGCAAAACCCCAACCTGGTGGCCAAGCGCAACCTGCGCTTTTTCGCCTACTGGATACACGCGGAAGACGATAGCCAGACGCGCCACAGCGAATGCCTCGAAACACTCCGCGACTGGGGTCTAATGGTCCCTGAACACCAACGCTGTACCTCGCTAGCGGACGTGTTCGACCACTACGATCACTACGCCGCCGCCCGTTCCAAACTTCCCTACGAAATCGACGGAGTGGTCATCAAGGTCGATAGCCTCAGCCAGCAGGAGCGGCTGGGCTACACCGCCAAAAGCCCGCGCTCGGCTATGGCCTACAAGTTTCCGGCCTATCAAGCCCGCACTCGGCTTCTCGATATTCACCTGCAAGTCGGACGCACGGGTGCCGTAACTCCGGTGGCCGTTTTAGAACCCGTGCCGTTGGCCGGTTCGACCATCGCCCGAGCCAGCCTGCACAATGCGGACGAAATCCGCCGCAAGGATATTCGCATCGGCGACACCGTGCTCATCGAAAAGGGCGGCGACGTGATCCCCAAAGTCGTAGAGGTAGATCGCAGCGAGCGGCCCGACGACTCCGTAGAATATACCTTCCCCAACCAATGCCCCTCGTGCAAAGGTCCACTCACCCGCGACGCCGAAGAAGCCGTCGCGCGCTGCGATAATCCCACCTGCCCGGCCCAACTCTGCCGCCGCCTCGAACACTTTGCCGCGCGCAACGCCATGGACATCGAGGGCTTGGGGCCAGCCGTGGTCGAACAATTAGTAGAGCAGAAGTTGGTAAAAGACTTGAGCGACCTCTACGAACTCGACGTAGAATCCCTTGGTGCCCTAGAGAGGATGGGCGAAAAGTCGGCGCAAAACCTCCTCGACGGCCTCGACCGCAGCAAGGAGCAGCCCTTCGACCGGGTGCTCTTCGCCCTCGGCATCCGCCACGTGGGCGCGACCGTAGCCCGCACCTTGGCCCGGACATTTGGCAGCCTCGACGCTCTGTGCAAAGCCAGCGTCGAAAAATTGGAAGCCACCCACGAGATCGGCCCGACCATCGCCTGCAGCCTGTACGCCAGCCTCCCCGATCTCCCCGCGCTAGATCGCGTGCTCTACAAGCTGAAGAATAAGGCTAAGTTGCAGTTTGAGATGGAAGCCGAAGAAGCGGCAGCGCCGACGTCGCATTTTAGCGGCAAGACCGTAGTCATCACCGGCACCCTGTCTGGCTACAGCCGCGACGAAGCCGCCGCGCTGATCGAGCGCTTGGGGGGCAAGACCACGTCCAGCGTCAGCAAAAAAACCGACCTGCTCATAGCAGGCGAAAAAGCGGGATCCAAACTGGCAAAAGCACAGGCCCTCAGCGTCGAAGTGCTCGACGAAGCAGCCTTTATCGCGCAACTAAAAGAGGCCGGGGTGGCCTAATTTCCTTCTAGTTGCTGTTTGCCTTTCTCAAAGATTTCGTCGGCCTTTTCCAGCAACGCCTCGCCCCACATCACAACCTCGCTACCGATCGCTTCGATCCGTTTCCACCACTCTGAGTCGTCGCCTTGGGTAAAGTACAGGCCGACTAGCAAAACAATCGCGCACACCACCGCGACCTTGAAAATTTTGCGCAGCAAGCTGCCTAGCAATACCACCGCCACCAACAGCAACAAGGTGGCAATGAGCGGGTGCGCCTCCGCATAGGCGATGATCGCTTCTAGAGAAAAATCGTCCAGCATAGCCATCTCCTAGCTCAGGCCAACGACGCAAATTCCCATTCCTCCAATTCCACCATCTCATCCACAGCCACCGGCACGCCCACGCCCAAACCCGCCACTTGCAGCGACCCCACCTCGATTTTCCCTTCCCTCACATCTAAGGCCACCAACCCGCTGTCCACCTCCCGATAGAGCTTCCCGTGCGTGGCCAAGCAGGCCGCTTGCTCATCTGCGGTCAAGTGATCCAACCCCCGCACGTAGTGGTGCCCGTTGCGCTCGACGTGCCCGATCCCCAGCGCCGCCACGTGCGCCAAATCTTGGTGCAGAGGCACCACCGGCAGGTTCATCAGGTCCTCGCCCGAGAGAAAACAACCCTCCCGTCGCCGCGCCAACGACAGATTCGCCAGTGCCTTGACTAGCCCTTTGCACGCCTTAGACGAAACGCCCTCGTATCCCAGCGCCAAAGCCTGACGGAAGGTGTCCTGCGCATCGTCCGACTCGTCGATGAGCAAGGGACGATGCGCTGCGGCGGCTCGAATACCCGATTCTAGTGCAGCATCCAAAGCCACGCTCCGCTCTAGGGGCTGCTCGACATAGAGGATGCGCTCGTACAAACGCGGCTGTGCGGCTGCAAGGGCCTCGATCAAGCCAATAAGCGAGTCCATTTCCCGATATTGCTCGTTGCCGTCGAGCGTGATCTTGTACTCGGCATCGCGCCCGTCCAACAACTCGGCAATCGCGGCCAACCGCGCTAAATCAGCTTCCAAATCGCCGTTCACCTTGACCTTGAAGTACGTCAGCCCTTGGCGCTCGACGCAATCGGCCAGCGACTGCGGCAACCCATCGTCCAACCGCTCCTCGGGCTCAATATCGCTTGGGACAATCGGATCGGCCAATCCCACCGTGTGCCGCACGTGCAACTGCGCCAGCGGCGCAGCCCCGATCACTTGGCTGGGTTCCACCCCTTGCAGTTCGGGGTGAATCGCCCCCAGATCCAAGCCGAGGAGATTGGCCTTGAGCAACTCGAAGTAACTCGCACCCACGCCGCATCCCACCGCGTCGATCAGCGCGCGTTCCATCAGCGTACTGCCGTGGACAGCCGTCAACCGATTCAGGCCGTGCGCGTCACCAGCAGATACCGTCTGCGCATAACCGTCCTGCCATATGGCAAAGAACGACGCGGGCGACCGCGCCGCATCCAAGTACGCCGCACGCGCCGCACGCGCCGCCCACAGCAAGTCGGCGACATTGTCTTCGTAGCTTTTGGCCGGATCCTTATCGAACCATTTAGGTGGGAGAATGTCGGCTGCAACCCCTTGTATCGGAGTGTCGTTTTTTAGCGCACCATGAGCCACCACGTGAAGGATTGGCACAGCGGTCAGCACGGCCGCGCCGTATTTGAAGGGCATGCGGGTATGCACATTTCGCATGTAAAACCGCACGTCCTCAAGCCTTATCTCTACGACACTCACGAGAGTTGAGCCTCCGCCAGCGGCTGCATGGCCGCGATATCGACCGCGCTATCAACCCCAAGGCCAGGCCGTTGCAGGGAACCGACCGAAATCTGGCCTTCGCGAATGTCGAGAAAACCACTCTGACCCTCGGCGCGATACAGATCGCCGTGCCGCTCAAAGCACCACGCCCGCTCAACAGCCGACAAGTGATCCAGCCCCCGCACGTAGTGGTGCCCATTGCGCTCGACGTGATCGATCCCCAACGCCGCCACGTGTACCAAATCTTGGTGCAGCGACACCACCGGCACCACGGTCAAATCCTCGGCCGAGACAAAACAGGGATGGCCCGCGGTCGTGCGCTGCCAAGCGAGTGCGCTGTTGGCCAGCGCCTTGACCACCCCTTTACAAGACTTGGACGAGACGCCGCTGTATCCCAAGTCCAATGCTCGGCGAAAGGAATCCAAGGATTCGTCCGACTCATCAATCAGCAGCGGGCGCTTTGCCGCCAAAACCTCGAGGTCTTTCTTTAGCGCGGGATCGAGAGAAAGGGCGCGATCCATGGGCTGCTCGACGTAAAGGATGCGATGGTAAAACGCCCCCAATTCCTTTTCAATCCGCTCCAACAAGGCCAGCAAATCGGCCGCGTCACCGTACTGTTCATTGCCGTCAAGCGTGATGTGGTACTCCGCACCGCTCTCGTCCAAGAGCGCGGAAATCTCCGCCAAGCGTTCGAAATCATCCGTGGGGTCGCCACCGATCTTGATCTTGAAATAGCGCAAGCCCTGACTCTGAATACATTCCTCCAAGGACTGCGGCAACCCGTCGTTCAACCGCTCTTCGGGCGCAATTGCAGCCGTGCGGATGGGATCGACCAAACCGACCGTATGGCGAATGTACAGCGAGCGCACTGGTACCGCCGGCAGCACCGCCGCAAGCTCCAACCCCTCTAGCTCCGCGTGAATCCTCCCCAGCGCCAACCCGAGAACATTGTCCTGCAACAACGCAAAATAGGGCTGCCCCAGCGCGATCCCCAAACCGTCGATGAGCGCCCGCTCCATCAGGGCCGCGCCGTTGGACGCCAGCAGGTCGTTGACGCCTCGCGCCCGACCCCACGCTCGACCCGCCTCGTAGCCTGCCTCCCATATTGCGAATGGAGTCGCGCCGCCTTGACTCGACTCTCGATAAGCGGTGGCAGCCGCCCGCGCTCCATCCACTAAGTCTCGGATGCCCTCGGCCATCGTCTTATTTGGATCCTTATCGAACCACCTAGGCGACAGCATATCCGCAGTCCAGCCCCGCGCCCGACGGCCATTGCTCAGTTCTAGATCCATGGCCACGTGCAGCGCAGTCAGGCTATCAGCAACTACATTGCCGAACTTAAACGGCATCCGCATTCGCATCTCGCGCACGTAAAATTCGATGTCTTTAATCGTCACTAACATTCTGTCAACTCCCGGCCCATACCTGCCGTGCTTTCTCCATCTGTTCGGCCACGGCCTGCGGACCGGTGCCTCCCTCTATATTACGGCGCGCCAAGCTGTGGCGCACGTCGAGCAGGCCGAGCGCGTCCTCGCCGAAATCCGCGCTGTGTGAACGCAGATCTTCCAAGCTAAGTTCGGTGAGGGCGCGGCCTTGCTCTAGCGAGTCCCGCACCAAGCGGCCAACGACGCGATGGGCCTCGCGGAAAGGCACGCCTTGGCCCACCAAATAATCGGCCAAATCCGTTGCCAAGGCCGTGGAATCCACCGCGGACTCCATCCGCTCGGCACGCACTTCCATGCTCTCCCAAACACCGGCGAAAACCTCTAGGCAAATAGCCGCCGTTTCCAACGCGTCAAAGAGCGGCTCCTTGTCTTCCTGCAGATCCTTGGCATACGTCAACGGCACGGCTTTCATCGTCGTCAGCAATGCCACCAAGCTGCCGTACACCCGGCCAGTCTTGCCGCGCACCAACTCCAGCGCATCTGGGTTTTTCTTTTGCGGCATCATACTAGATCCGGTCGCGAAGTGATCGTCGAGCTCGACAAAGCCAAACTCTGCCGACGACCAGAGGATCAAATCCTCGCAGAAGCGGCTCAAGTGCATCATTAGAATCGCCAGTGCGGATAGGGTTTCGAGCAGAAAATCGCGGTCGCTGACCGCGTCGAGGCTGTTGGGGGTCACCTGTGAGAACCCGAGTTCGCGGGCGAGGAAGGCCCGGTCGAGCGGAAACGCGCTCCCGGCCAACGCCCCAGAACCCAATGGCAGAAAATCGGCTCGCTGCCAAGCGTCCCCTAACCGTCCACGGTCGCGCTCCAACATCCAGAACAGCGACAGCGCATAGTGGGGGAAAAGAATCGGTTGTGCCTGTTGTAAGTGCGTGTAGCCGGGCAGCACCACGCTGCTGTGCCGCTCACCCGACGCCAGCAGCACGCCTTGCAGGTGACGGATATGCACCTGAAGCGACGCAATCGCGTCCCGCAGGTAGAGCCGTTCGTCTAAGTTGACTTGGTCGTTGCGGCTGCGCCCGGTGTGCAGCTTGCCTCCGACCGGCCCGATCAGCTCGGTCAACCGCTGCTCCACCGCCATGTGGATGTCTTCAAGCGCGTCGGGGAGCGCGCAATCCGGGGCTGAAAATTCTTCCTGCACCTGCTTTAGCCCCGCTTCGACCTGCTCCAGTTCCCCAGCACTGAGAACGCCGGCCCGCTGCAGGGCGCGGGCGTAGGCCACGCTGCCCGCAATATCGGCCTCCAATAGCTTGCGATCGAAGCCAATAGAGGCGTTGAAGCGCTCCATCAGCTCGGCTGGCGCAGACTGAAACCGCCCGCCCCAAGGCGTTTGTACCGCGGCCATCAGACGCCTTGGCGCAAAATCTCGTCGAATACATCTACTGCTTCGTCGATGCGATCCCGCTCGACGACCAGCGGCGGCAGGAAGCGCACCACATCGGCTCCGGCCGTGGCAACCAAGATGTCGCGCTGGCGGAAGGCAGCCAGATAGTCGGCGGCTGGCTGGCTGGTGACCGCGCCGACGATCAGCCCTTTGCCACGAACTTCGGTGATATGCTCAGGCCAGCGCTGTTGCAGCTTTTGCAAGCGGTCGATCAGGTGTTCGCCTTTTTCGCGCACTCCGTCAATAAAACCCGGCTCCAGCAACTTGTCTAAGACCGCGGTCGCCGCAGCGCAGGCCACGGGATTGGCACCAAATGTCGCGGCGTGGTCGCCGGCCTCAATGGCGTCGGCCACCTTCTGCCGCAAGAGCGCGACGCCAATCGGCAAGCCACCGCCGAGTGCCTTGGCCAAGGTCATAATATCCGGCTCAACCTCGTATTGTTGATAGGCCCACAGCGAGCCTAAGCGACCGCATCCCACTTGGATCTCATCGAACACCAGCAGCATATCCCGCTTGTCGCACAGGCGTCTTAGCCCGGTGAGAAATTCCGCCGTCGCGGCGTGAATCCCCCCCTCGGCCTGCAACGGCTCGACCAAAATCGCGCAGGTCTGATCCGAAACCAGCGCCTCCACCGAGGCCAAATCGTTGAAGCGGGCGAAGTCAATGCCCGGCAGCAGCGGCTCAAATCCCTTGTGATACTTGGGCTGGCCGGTCGTCGAGATGGATCCATACGTCCGCCCGTGAAAGGAATTTTCAAAGGCGATGAGGCGGTTTTTGGGCGAGTCGTGGGTGGTGTTGCCCCACTTGCGGCAAAACTTGAGCGACGCCTCCCACGCCTCGGTGCCACTGTTGCAGAAGAACACCCGATCGGCAAACGAGTGCTCGACTAGCCGCTGCGCTACTTGTACCGAAGGGATTGTATGGTAGAGGTTCGACACGTGCATCAACTTGGCAGCCTGCGCCTCAATGGCCTTGAGCACCTCGTAGTCGCCGTAGCCCAACGCATTGACCGCTAAGCCACTGACAAAATCGAGGTAGCGATTGCCGTCCGTATCGAAGAGATAGACCCCATTGCCTCGCTCTAGCACGAACTCGGGCCGACCGTAAGTCTGCAAAATGTATTGCGCCTCGCCCTTGATAATATCTTCGGTTTTCATGATTTCTCCGTCGTCCTACTGGACAATTTGGGTGCCAATGCCCTGTCGGGTGTAAAACTCGAGCAACATCGCATGCGGCACGCGCCCGTCAATAACGTGGGTTTTGCGCACGCCAGCTTTGACGGACTTGATACAGGCTTCGACTTTGGGAATCATCCCACCGCTGATCACGCCTTGGTCAATTAGCTTGCCCACCTCAGAGACGCGCACAGTTGACAGCAGAGACGCATCGTCTGCGAGATCGCGCATAATGCCCTGCACATCCGTCAAAAAGACCAACTTTTCAGCGTGCAGGGCCGCGGCGATTTCCCCGGCTGCCGTATCTGCATTGACGTTGAAGCTCTCGCCTTCCGGGCCGCGGCCAATCGGCGCAACCACCGGGATCATGCCCTTGGCTATCAAGTCCAACAAAGGCGCGGTATCCACGTGCTGGACATCGCCGACATAGCCGATGTCCAAGGGAGCGCCATCGGTTTGGGCCCAATGCTTGCGCACCCGCATGATCCCAGCATCCTTGGCCGAGACGCCCACGGCCCGTCCGTCTAGCGCACCAATCTCGCGGACGATCCGTGCGTTGACCTCGCCAAAGAGCACATCTTCGACCACCTCCATCGTGGCTGCGTCTGTCACCCGCAACCCAGCTACGCGCTGGCTTTCAATGCCCAACTCTTGCAGGCGGCGGGTGATGGCCGGACCGCCGCCGTGGACCACGACCGGACAAATGCCGACCGCCTGCATGAAGACGATGTCCTTATATACGGTGTCCCCGCTGCCCATAGTGCTGCCGCCGTATTTGACGACCATCACTTTGCCGCGAAATTCCTGTAGGTATGGCAGGGCCTCAATCAGGGTCTCGGCTTTGCTGATCTGGACCTGCAAGTCCTGCAAAACCTCGGCGTTCATCAATCCTCCTCGCCACACACTGCGTCGATCTTATCGACTAACTTCTCCGCATCTTGCTCGGAACGAGTGACGATAAAGATCGTGTTTTCGCCGGCCAGCGTGCCCGCGACCTCGGCCCAACTCATGCGATCAATGGCCTCGCAGACACTTTGGGCGTGCCCCGACGCGGTCCGCACCAGCACCATGTTGATTACCTGTTCGGCTTGGACTAGGAAGTCCTGCAACTCTCGCTCTAGAATGTGCAGGTCGCGCAACGTGGCTCCAGCTTCGGGCAGAGTATAGCGAAATCCCCCATCGGCCTGCGGCACTCGCACCACGCCTATTTCGCGCAAGTCTTTCGACAAGGTTGACTGGCTGACCTCGATGCCTTGTTGTTCGAGGACTTCGGCCAATTTTTCGTGCGTATCAATGGGACTTTTGTAGAGCAGTTCCCGTATGCGGGTCTGCCGCATCTGTTTATTTCTCATAATTTTTATTATTTAATTGAAATAAAAATTTCAAAGTAGAGTACTGCCGAGACCGTGTCAAGCAAAACGCCGCCGCGCTACGCTCAGCCCGAGGCCATCTGTTCTTGTAGGCGCAGTTTGAGTTGCCGGCGGTCCAACCCCCGCCAAAAAACCCCACCAACTGCCAGCGAAATAGTGCTGTTTTCCTCGGAGACGACGATAACTACCGCGTCTGATTCCTGCGATAGCCCCAAGGCGGCCCGATGGCGGGTTCCCAGCCGCTGGTCTTCGACCTCTTCAGCCAGCGGCAAGGTGCAGCGGGCCGCCACCAAGCGCTCGCCTTGGATGACGACGGCTCGGTCGTGCAGCGGAGCGCGCGGGCTGAAGATCGTGGTTAGCAAATCGTCCGACACCTCGGAATTCAGGGGCACTCCAGTCTCAATGACTGGTCTGATCTGGACTTGGCGCACCAGCACTATCAGCGCCCCGTACCCCAAGTCGGCCAAGCGCCCGACTCCGCTGACGACCTCGTCGATGACCCGTGACGTCTCGGCTTTGTAAAACCAACGGAACGCCGGGGTCTGACCCAAGACTTGCAGGAGCCGCCGCAGTTCGGGCTGAAAGAGGATGACCAGTAGGATCAGCAGAATGGAGCGCGCCTGCTCTAAAAGCCAAGACAGAGCGTTCATCTTGAGCCAAGGCGCGGCCAAGGCCACGATCACCATGAGCAGCAGCCCGGCGACCATGTGCGCGGCTCGGGTTTCTTTGATCAGGGAGAGCAAGCGAAAAAAGATAAAGCCCACCAGTAGGATATCCACCACAGAGGTCAGCGAGATCGGCAGAAAGCCAAACAGGTGGAACAGGACCGGGTCTTTCAGCACGGCATCTGGCTCCGCACGGCCTCGACTAAGCGGACGGCCCGCAGCGTCGCGGCCACGTCGTGGACTCGCAGCACGTGGACGCCCGCCCTAGCCGCTAGAACTGCCGCCGCCAAGCTGCCCTCCAAGCTCTCGGCGGCCGAGAGCCCGAGTGTCTTCCAGATAAAGGATTTGCGCGAAGCACCCACTACCAATGGGCACTCTAAGCCCAAGAAGCGCTCTAACATCCCCAACAAGGCGAGGTTGCCCTCCGGCGACTTGCCAAACCCCAAACCCGGATCCACGGCCACGCACTCGACGCCTTGGGATTGGGCAGTGCGTACGCGCTCTCGCAGGAAGGAGTACACCGTCCCGGGCAAGTCATCGTAGTGGGTATTCTGCTGCATAGTAGCCGCTGTGCCCCGACGGTGCATCAGTACCACGGGGGCGTTAGCCTGTGCGGCGACCTCGGCCATAGCTGGATCGCGCCGCAGGGCGCTAATGTCGTTGATAATATCGGCCCCCGCCTCAAGGGCCCGACGCGCCACTTCGGCCTTGACCGTGTCAACCGAGATGGGCACAGCGCTCTGGCAGCGAAGGCCCTCGACGACCGGAAGAACCCGGGCGCACTCTTCGGCGACCGAGACTTCCTCGGCGACCCCGTACATCGGTGGCCGCGACGATTCACCGCCAATATCGACGATTGCGGCCCCTTCCTCCACCATCTCCAAGCCGCGCTCCACCGCAGCGCTCGGTTCGCAGTAGCGGCCCCCGTCGTAAAACGAATCGGGCGTCGCATTAAGGACGCCCATGATCTGTACTTGGTCGCCAAAGTGGAGGGTGCGACCTCTCAACTCCCAGATCACGCCTCGTCCTCGTCGCCCAAGGTGCGCACTGGTTTGCGGGCGAGAGGCTCTCCGGCCAAGACTTGGTCGATCTCCGCGTCGTCGAGGACTTCGTACGCGAGGAGGGCGCGGGCCAAGGAGTGCAGCTTGTCCTCCTTTTCCCCGAGGATGCGCAGCGCCGTTTCCTCGGCTTCCACCACCAGCTTGCGGATCTCGCGATCGACGGCTTGGGCCGTCTCCTCGCTCAGGTGGCGGCTGCGGGTGAATTCCTTGCCGAGGAAGACCTCGTCGTCGCCGCCGCCCAACGAGAGGGGGCCAAGCTCTTCGTTCATACCCCACTCGCAGACCATCGAACGAGCCAAGCGCGTCACTTGTTGATAGTCGCCTTGTGCTCCGGTCGAGCGCTCGGCAAAGATCAATTTCTCGGCGGCACAACCGCCCAGCGCCGTGGCCAAGTGCGCCTTGAGCCGCGTCTCGGTCAGCGAACGCCGCTCGTCAGCCAAAAAGGAAACCATGCCCATGGCCTGCCCGCGCGGGATAATAGTGGCCTTGCCAATGGCCGGACCGCCTTTGAGGCTCTTGGCGACCAAGGCGTGGCCCGCTTCGTGGTAGGCCGAAAGCCGCTGATCCTCCTCGGTCAGGACCATGCTGCGGCGCTCGGCCCCGAGCATCACCTTGTCTTTGGCCGCTTCAAAGTCGCCCATATCAACGGTCTTGCGATCGCGCCGCGAGGCCAGTAAGGCCGCTTCGTTGACCAAGTTCTCCAAGTCGGCTCCAGAAAGCCCCGGCGTGCCCTGCGCCACCTTTTGCAAATCGACGTCCGGATCCAGCGGCACCTTGCGCACGTGGACCTTGAGCACGCCCTCCCGACCCCGGACGTCGGGCAGGTCAACCACTACCCGGCGGTCGAAGCGACCGGGCCGCAACAGCGCCGGGTCGAGCACATCAGGGCGGTTGGTCGCGGCGATGAGAATGACGCCGTCGTTGGACTCAAAGCCGTCCATTTCCACTAGAAGCTGGTTGAGAGTCTGCTCGCGCTCGTCGTGGCCGCCGCCAATGCCCGCGCCTCGGTGGCGGCCCACCGCGTCGATCTCATCGACGAAGATCAGGCACGGGGCATTGGCCTTGCCCTGCTCAAAAAGGTCGCGCACGCGCGAAGCTCCGACGCCGACGAACATCTCGACGAAATCCGAGCCGCTAATCGAAAAGAAGGGCACCCCCGCTTCGCCGGCCACTGCACGCGCCAGGTGCGTCTTGCCCGTGCCCGGCGGCCCGACCATCAAGACGCCCTTGGGAATCCGTCCGCCGAGGCGCTGGAACCTATGGGGATCCTTGAGAAATTCAATGATCTCCTCTAACTCCTTCTTGGCTTCGTCGGCTCCGGCCACGTCGGCAAAGGTCGCCTTGTGCTTGTCTTCCATCAGGAGCTTGGCCCGGCTCTTGCCAAAGGAAAACAACCCGCGCGCGCCGCCCTGCATCTGCCGCAACATGAATATCCAGAAGGCGATAAACAGCAGCCACGGCAAAAAGCTGAAGAGGAAATTGTACCAGCGGAAGGGCTCTTCCTCAAAGCGAAAATCGACTCCTCGTTCCTCCCACTCGCGCTTGGTCGCCGCGTCTATTGGACCCAAGTTGACCACAAAACGGGTCCCGTCGAGCAAAACGCCCTCGAACTCGCGCTCACCGACAATGACGGCCTCGGTGATGCGGTCCTGTTCCAAGTATTGGCGGTATTCCTTGTAGGAGACGAGCTGAGGATCGGAGGGTTTGCTGCCAAAGAACTTGGCGGTGAAGATCATCACCAACACGAAGAACAGCCAAAACGCCTGGGTCCGCGAGGGGCGGCGCCAGCGGCGCGGGCGGTCCTCGCCGTCGCCCTCTTGGCGATCCAGCCCGCGGTCGTCCCTAAGGCGCGTGGGTCGCTCTTCTTGGCCCTGCTTTTTTGGTCCCTCCATGACAGATGCTCTAGGTCAATCGCCGTCCCAGTGCCTCAATGTGCACAAGGCAATGCGGCGTGTGGTGGATTGTATTCTGAAGGCATGACTAGAACGCAGGGGCGCGACCCAAGCTATTTCCTCTCCTCGGGCCAGCACCAGCACTTCGTCGCGCGAGATTTTCGGCCACTTGGCGTCGATGAGAAAGTCACTCAGTTTTTTGTGTCCTTCCATGCCCAGCGGCTGGAAGCGATCACCCGGCCGCAGGCTACGCACTTGCACCTGTGCGCCGAGCCGGTCCGCGTCTAAAGCCACCCGCGCACCTCCTAGCTGGGACTTGTCAAAGTGCTCCGGGGAGACGATTTGAACGCAGATTTTCACGCCGTGCTCTCTTAGGACGAGTACACCGGGTATCTCAAAACAGCACGCGACCGGCGGTCGCTGCCCGCGACGCAAGATATAGCGCGTGCCACAACCCTGCCCCTTCAGCCCAGCACCCAACACCCGCAGGCGCTTGTCATCGGCCTCAATCCAATCCCTCACTTGCTCAATACGGGCAAAATCAAAAGGGCCTTCTGCGGCGGCAAGGCCCTGAAGCACGGCGCGCAACACGCGCCTTTGTATGGCTATATGATAAGTGAGAAGCCTATTACTATCAAGAGCCACCTTGTCGTTACAACGCTCACAAATCACTGTATCTAAAGCCTCTTGGGCTAGCGCGGCGAGTAGGTCGTCCTCGGCCTTGAGCAGCGCGGCGGTGCGGTTTAGAACCTCGGTGATGTTAGAGTTATAGCTCTTGAGCAAGGGCAATAGTTCCCCACGCACTCGATTGCGCAAAAATCGCCAGTCGCGGTTGGAGGGATCCTCTCGGTAGCACAAGCCCCGCTGGCGCGCGTATTCTTCGATTTCAGCGCGCCGCACGCGCAGCAGCGGCCGCAGATAGCGCCCCTCGCGCACAATCTCCATTCCCCTCAAACCGGTGGCACCGCTGCCGCGCAACAGGCGCAAGATCACGGTCTCGGCTTGGTCGTCGGCGTGGTGCCCCAAGGCGATAAACTGGGACCCGGTCCGGTCGGCGACTTGGTCGAGAAAGATGTAGCGCTGCCGCCGACCCGCTTCCTCCAGCGACAGGCCCTCTGTGCGGGCGTAAGCCCCCACGTCGCGCCGCTCTACCGAACAGGGCAGCCCGCGCCGCTTTGCCTCATCGGCGACAAAGCGGCTGTCGTCCGCCGAATCCGGCCGCAGTGCGTGGTCCAAGTGCGCCACGTGCAATTGGTAGCCCAAGCCATCCAAGACATCGAGCAGCACGGTCGAATCGACGCCACCCGACGCGGCGACGACTAAGCCAGCACCGGCCTCTAATCCCGCGTCCTGTAGCACTTGCCGCACACTGGCGACTATGGCTTCCATGATCTTCATTCCCGTCGCGCAAAAACAGAACATTAACCCCTAATTAAGTAATGGAGAGGGCAAATTAGCCGAAGAGGTGCCCCTTGACAAATGAACTAATGTGCAGTAAGTATATATAAGTTCAGGTTGCTATTCATCTTTCCTCCCCAATGGAGGTACACTCATGCCCAAACCCCTAACCGAACGCCAACAGGCGATTTACGACTTCATCGCCAATGCAATTCGCTCCGGGGGTCCCCCCACGATCCGCGAGATCATGGACGTCTTTGACATCAACTCCACCAATGGCGTGCGCACCACCTTGGAGACCTTGGAGAAAAAAGGCTACATCCGCCGCCGGGCGCGCCGCTCCCGGGGCATCGAACTCGTCGATTTCGTCAAGCCCGCCTCCCTTTCCGCGGACCTGCGCGAAGTGCCCCTCGTTGGCCGGGTCGCCGCGGGCACCCCGATCCTCGCCACCCAAAACATCGAGAACACGCTCAATGTCGATGCATCGCTCGTCCCCGCTTCGGGCGATGTCTTCGCGCTGCGCATCCACGGCGAGAGTATGTGCAACGCCGGGATTCTCGACGGCGACATCGTCATCGCTCGCCAGCAAGATCGCGCCGAGCGCGGCGATATCGTCGTTGCACTGCTCGGCGACGAGGCCACGGTCAAGCGCTATGCTCCCGATCCCGACGGCATCCGGCTCCTGCCTGAAAATGAGGCGTTCGACCCCATCGTCGTCGCGCCCGACGCCGCCGAGTTCAGCATCGCCGGCAAAGTAGTGGGCCTCATGCGCCGCTTCTAGGGTTCGCTCAGGTGGATGCTACTTTGCGGCGCGTCCACGCACGCGCCATTTTTGACGCCGGGATCGCTGCCGCCGATCCCGGCCGTTGTATCCACCAAACCCTCGCAGTCACAGGCGATGAGTTGCACTGTGGCTCGCTCCGCTTCCCCCTCGATACCATTTCCAGTCTGCGCCTAGTCGGGGCTGGCAAAGCCACTGCGGCCATGGCCGCAGCCACCGAAGCAATTCTCGGCGACCGCATTGACTGCGGAGCCATCAACACTAAGTACGGCCACGCGCGGCCATTGGCGCGGGTCGAGACCTTTGAAGCCGGGCATCCGGTCCCAGACGAAGCCGGCGTAGCCGGTGCACGCCGCCAGCTCGAATTGCTAGCAGGGTTGGATCCCGACGCGCTGGTCCTCGGCCTATTCTCCGGCGGCGGCTCTGCTCTACTACCTGCCCCAGCCGAGGGCCTGACCCTCGCAGAAAAGCAAGAAACCACCCGCCTCCTGCTCGCCTGCGGCGCGACCATCGACGAAATCAACGCCCTGCGCAAACACCTCTCGGCCATCAAGGGTGGACTGCTCGCTCGGGTAGCTGCACCGGCCCGCGTCGTCGCCCTCATGCTCTCGGACGTCATCGGCGATCCCCTCGACACCATCGCCTCCGGTCCCACCCATCCAGACGCCACGACTTTTGGCGATTGCCTAGCAATCGTCGATCGCTACGACCTGCGCCACCAACTCCCCACTCCAGTCCGGCAGCACCTCGAAGCTGGTGCCCGAGGAGAGCGACCAGAAACCCCCAAACCCGGGGACCCTTGCTTTGCCCGCGCCGAGAGTTTGGTCATTGGCAACAGCCGCTTGGCCATTGACGCGGCCTCGCACAAAGCCAGCGCGCTCGGCTACGAGGTGTGCATCCTCACCAGCCGCTTACAAGGCGAGGCGCGCCACGCCGCCACCGCGTTGGTCTCCATCGCCCAAGAAACCGCAGAAACCAACCGCCCCATCGCTCGGCCCGCCTGTCTCATCGCCGGCGGCGAGACGACCGTCACCCTGCGCGGCGACGGCAAGGGCGGGCGCAACCAAGAATTAGCCTTAGCCGCATCCCTCCAGCTCGACGGTTGGTCCGCCATCACCCTGCTCTCCGGCGGCACCGACGGCACCGACGGCCCCACCGATGCCGCCGGTGCCCTAGCCGACGGCCAAACCTTGAGACGCGCCCGCGCCCAAGGTCTCGACGCCCACGCCTTTCTCGACCGCCACGACTCCTATTCCTTCTTCGCGGCGTTGGACGACCTCGTCATCACGGGTCCTACGGGCACTAACGTCATGGATCTGCAAATCATCCTCATAGCCTGAAAATCGCTCACCCCTGCGGGAGATGTATAGTGAGCCGATTTGACACTCCGCCACCCTTCCGCTAGCTTTTTAAACCCATGTCCAAGAGCCTTCTTCCGCTTGCATTAGCCCTGTTATTGACCGGGGCTGCACACGCCGCCTCGCGCTACGCCGGCGAGTTTCTCGGCTTGGGCGCGGGTGCCCGCTCTGCGGCCTTGGGCAGTGCCTATGTGGCCCTCGCAGACGACGCCACCGCAGGCTATTGGAATGCAGCCGGTCTATCCGCCCTCAGCAGTCGCCAAGTTCACCTGACGCATTCCGAACACTTTTCCGGCCTCATCCAACGCGATTTTGTCGCCATCGCCCGACCTGGTCGCCTTTTGCACGGCATGGCCCTGAGCCTGGTGCGCATGGGCATCGACGACATCCACTTTACCGAATTGCCAGATCCCCTTCAGTCTCCCAGCACTGACAATCGTCCTCGCATAGCCTCGACCGAGCAAAGCGTAGATTACGCCCTGTATCTGTCGGGCAGTCGCCGGCTCGGTGCACGCCTATCCCTCGGGCTAAGCGCCAAGGCCATTTACCGCCAAGTCGCTTCCTTCAACGCCTATGGCTTCGGCCTCGATCTAGGCGCGCGCTATCAATTGAGTCCCCAGATCGCGCTGGCGGCTAACGTGCGCGACATTACCACCACGCCCATCGTCTGGAATACGGACAGCAGCGACCGCATCCAACCTTCGCTGCTATTGGGCGTAGCGTACGCCATACCCATTGCCGGGGGCCAGACCACCGCCCTCCTATCCACCCGCTCCGGCGGCGACACGGCAACCGCCGACGTCCCGCTCAACGCCGGCGTAGAATACCGCCACCATTATATCACCCTGCGGGCTGGGTTAGAAGAAGGCCGCCAGTCCTTTGGGCTAGGGCTTACCCCATACCGCAACCTCGACCTCGATCTCGCCTATTTGCAGCACGATGCGCTCGAAGCAACCTACCAGTTGTCCGCTAGCTTCCGCTTCTGAGCAACCCCGCGTCGGCTACGTAGCCCTAGCCGGTCGCCCCAATGCGGGTAAATCCACCCTCTTCAACGCCTTCTTGGGCCAACGGCTCTCCATCGTCACCGCCAAACCGCAGACGACTCGCAGCCGCATCCTCGGCATCCTCACCCGTCCACAGAGTCAGATAATTTTCTTGGACACGCCGGGTCTGCTAGAGGCCTCCTACAAGCTGCACGAGACCATGGCCCACCAGATCGACCAAGCCGCCCGCCAAGCCGACCTAGTCTTGCTGCTATTCGACGCCGCCCGCCCCAAAGATCGCAGCGCACTAGTCAAGCACTTCTTAGAGCACGCGCGGGTACCAGTCTTGGCCGTGCTCAACAAAATTGACCTAGTACAACCCACCCAGCTAGACGGCCTGCAAAAAAGCATCGCAGACGAGTTCGGCATCGCCAGCCCCATCCCAGTCTCCGCTTTACGCGGTGACGGACTCGGCAAATTGCTGTCACACCTAGAGGCCCAACTACCTTGCGGCCCCAAGCTCTACCCGGACGATATGGTGGCCGAACAGCCCGAGCGGTTTTTTGCCGCCGAGCGCATCCGCGAGGTAGCTTTTGAGCACCTCGAAGACGAGCTACCTTACGCCATCAACATCCACATTGAGGAATTCCGCCAGCGCCCGGGCCACAAAACCTACATTCGCGCCATTATCTACGTCGGGCGCGAGAGCCAGAAGGGCATCGTCATCGGCAAGAAGGGCATGCGCCTGCGATCAATCGGACGCAAAGCTCGCGCCGCCTTAGAGGAACTACTCGACGAGCCCGTCTATGTAGAACTATGGGTAAAAGTCCGCCCAGACTGGCGCGACAAAGAGCGCGATTTGCGAGAATTTGGTTATCTCTAAGCCTGAGAAAGGAGCATCAATGAACGTCCTAGTCGTCGGCAAAGGGGGGCGCGAACACGCCCTCGTGTGGAAGCTAGCACAGAGCCAGCGCATCGACAAACTCTACGTCGCCCCCGGAAATCCCGGCATGGCCTCCCTCGCTGAATGCGTCGATATCCGCGTCGATACCCCCGTGGCCGAACGCGACAAACTCGTCGGCGAAATCGAGCGTCTAGTCGCCTTTGCCCACGAACAGCAAATCGGGCTGACCGTCGTCGGCCCGGACGACGCCCTAGCCGGCGGCATCGTCGATCGCTTCCGCGCCAGTGGCTTGGCGATCTTCGGCCCCACGGAAGCCGCCGCCCGCATCGAAAGCAGCAAGGTCTTCGCCAAAGACCTGATGGAGCGCGTCGGCGTCCCCACCGCCCAGCACCAGAGCTTCACCGACAGCCAAGCCGCCAGCGCCTATATCCGCGAGCAGGGTGCCCCAATCGTGGTCAAAGCCAGCGGCCTAGCCGCCGGCAAGGGCGCGGTCGTCTGCCAGAGCGTAGATCAAGCCCTCGCAGCAGCACGCGAAATGCTCGACGAAGATGTTTTGGGTGGGGCCGGCCACCACATCGTCGTCGAAGAATACATGACCGGCGAGGAAGCCTCGCTCTTTGCAATCTGCGACGGCGAGCATTTTATCACCTTGACGCCGGCCCAAGACCACAAACCCATCTACGACGGCGACAAAGGCCCCAACACCGGCGGCATGGGGGCCTACGCTCCAGCACCAGTGATGACGCTGACCCGAGTGCGCGAGGCCGAAGAGCGCATCCTCCGACCCGTACTCGCCGAAATGCGCCGACTGGGTACCCCGTACCAAGGCGTTCTTTACTGCGGGCTAATGTGTACTGACACCGGAGTCAAAGTCGTAGAATTCAACGCCCGCTTCGGCGATCCCGAATGCCAGATCCTCATGCCCCTGCTCAAAACCGACCTCGTCGATTTACTCACCGCCGCCTGCGACGGTCGCCTAGACCAGATGCAAGTCGAATGCGCGACCGACGCGGCCGTCTGCGTGGTCATGGCCTCGGACGGCTATCCGCAAGCTTATGAGAAGGGCCTTGAGATCCGCGGCTTGGAGGCTTTTGCCGACCGCGACGATGTCGTCGTCTTTCACGCCGGCACAGCCCAGCGCGATGGTCGCGTCATTACGGATGGCGGCCGGGTGCTCGGCGTGACGGCCACAGACGCCGATCTCCAAGCCGCCGTCGCCAAAGCCTACTCGGCAGTAGATCAAATCGCCTTTGACAACGCCTATTGCCGCCGCGACATCGCCTATCGGGCCTTGGGTCGCGCCTGAAGCTCTTGTCATGCCCAAAGACGCACTGCGCCTGCGCAACATGCGCTTTTTTGCCTACCACGGGCTTTTCCCCGAAGAGACCGCACTCGGCCAGCACTACGAAGTCGATGTCGAACTCTACGGCGATTTTCGCCAAGCAGGACGCAGCGACGACATAGATGCGGCGATCAACTATCCAGAGGTGTACGCGCTGGTGGCCGATGTAGTCACCGGCGAGCCTTGCAAATTGGTCGAAGCCCTCGCCGAGCGCATTGCCGAGAAGGTGGGTACCCACTGCGCCCCGATCGAACTCATCGTCCGCGTGCGCAAGCCCAACCCCCCGGTCGCCGCACACTTCGACGGCATCGAAGTCGAAATACACCGGTCCTATGCCTGAGCGAGCCTATATAGCCATCGGCAGCAACCTCGGCGACCGCCACGCGTACCTCGAAGCCGGGCTCAAAGAAGTCGCCACACTCCCCGGTACGCATCTTGTGAAGCTCTCCCATGCCTACGAAACCCCGCCGATGGGGCCGGTCGCGCAACCGGATTTCCTCAACGCCGTCTTTGCTATAGAAACTTCGCTCGCTCCCGAGCCGCTGCTCGCCGCCCTGCTCGCAACCGAAAAAAAACACCAGCGACAACGCCGCATTCACTGGGGGCCGCGCACCCTCGACCTCGACCTACTGCTCTACGGCAAGTGCGTCATCGAGAGCGCGGATCTGACCCTGCCACATCCGCACATGCACGAGCGCAGCTTTGTGCTGATCCCTCTCTGCGAAATCACCCCGAACCTTCGCCATCCAGTCACCGGCCGGTCATTTGCTGAGTACCTCGCCGCACTCAACGGTAGCGAAGCCAAGGCCGTCGGCCCCCTCGCCCTTCCCGCCATCCCATGAAACGCATACACACGGCCGTGGAAATGCAGGCTCAATCCGACGCTTGGCGCGGCGCGGACCTATGCGTTGGGCTAGTGCCGACGATGGGTTTTTTACACGAGGGACACCTCAGCTTGGTCGATCACAGCCTCGAAGCCGCGGACCGCACGGTCGTCAGCATCTTTGTCAATCCCCTGCAATTCGGGCCGAAAGAAGACTACGCCATCTATCCGCGCGACATGGAGCGCGACCTCGACCTCCTGTCCCGCCGAGGAGTCGATGCAGTCTTTCACCCACAAACAGTGGAATTCTATCCCCCTGACTTCTCGACCTCCGTCGAGGTCGAAGAGCTAACCAAGGGCTTGTGCGGCCCCTTCCGCCCCGGGCATTTCCGCGGCGTCACCACCGTAGTGACCAAGCTATTCACCGCCGTCAAACCACACCTAGCCGTCTTCGGCCAAAAAGACTACCAGCAGGCGGCTGTCATTCGTCGACTAGTACGCGATTTGAACTTGGACTTGCGCGTCGAGGTTGCTCCCACTGTGCGCGAAGCAGACGGCTTAGCCATGAGCTCGCGCAACGTCCTTCTCAGCGCAGAAGAGCGACAACGCGCATCGGCCCTCTACGAAGCACTCACAATGGGCCGGAAAAAAATCGAACAGGGCGAACGCGACGCCAGTCGGATCGTCGCCGAGATGCAGGCGCACGTCGAGCGCGCACTCGACGCGTCCATTGACTACATTTCCATCGCACATCCGGACACGCTCGAAGAAATAACCCACATCGCCGGCCCGGTCGTCATCGCCCTCGCCGTGCGCCTGTCCAACGTCCGACTGATTGACAACATCATCGCCGCGCCGCTCGACCGTTAGTACGCACTTTCCTTAATGGAGGACAAAACACAATGGCTTCAAATATCGCCAAGGTGAACAAGCGATTCTTGTGCCCTGGACCGCAGCCAAACGGCATCCAAGCCGCCCCCGACGGCCTGTGGGTCATTGACCAAGTCGATCACAAAGTGTACAAGTTGGACTATGAAACCGGCGAGACCTTGTTCGCAGCCCAGACCGATACAGTCCACTCCAGCGGCATTACCGTAGGGGACGGATACCTGTGGATCGCCTCTACCTATGAACTCAAGATCGCCAAACTAGAACTGGCAACGGGCCGCACTATCGCCAAATACGACTCGCCCGGTGCCGGCATCACAGCGCCTCGGGAGGGCATCGCAGACGCGCGCACTACCGGTTCTCACGGCTTGGAGTGGAAAGACGGCAAGCTATACGTGGCCACGCCCCCTTCCCAAATGGTCCACGTCATGAACCCCAACACTTGGGAAGAAGAACATCAATTTCGCACCCCCGGTTTTCGCAACCACGGCATCGCTTGGGGACCCGACGACAGGCTGTGGGTGGCAGACACCTCGGCTGGCACCGTTAGCCTACTCGACACCAAGGATGGGCGCGTTTATGACGTCATTCGGGTGGCTGCTCCAGATGAAGTCCACGGCTTGACCGCGCACCAAGGCGTCTTGTGGTACTGCGACGCCCACACCCGCGACATTGGCACCCTCACATTGGAAGACTGAGGTCCCCGGATTCGTAGATTGTCAGACGCTAGTATTCCTGGGGTCAGTCCGACCTTCACCGGACCAGCATCAACCGGCGCGTCCGCGTTTCCCCGCCAACCTTCAGCACAGCCCAATACGCCCCGCTAGCCGCGCGCTCACCACCCCAGCGCGCCAAGTGCTCCCCGGCCGCGAGTCGCTCGGCCACCAAAAGGGCCGCGCGCTGGCCCAAGGTATTGTATATCGCCAGTTCGACATCCGCTTCCCTTGCCAAGCGAAAGGGCAGGCTCACCGCGCTGTTAGCCGGATTCGGATAAGCCGGAGCCAAGTCGTTTGCAGCCTCCTCCTCTACCTGCATAGCTACGACTGTAGGCGTAAAATACCGGGCCGCGAGGGCAAACTCTCCACCCGTCGGCGAAGCCCTGCCGACGATGACCGCGGCGCTATCCACATCCGCGACCTGCACCTGTCCAGCATTATCCGCGCTGAGTTCCATCGCTATCAGTTCGCCGCGCTGGTCGCGCATTGCGTACACCCACGCGGCATAATCCCCCTCGGCCGCGCCAGCGAAATCAACAGCTACATCCCCCTCTGAGCGAATGACCACATTAGCCGCGCCCCATTGGTTACCAACCTCGCCGGACAGTTCCGCGAAAGGCACATCAGGCGCTGAAACTGCGGCGGCGCGGCGACCGCGCAGGGCCTCGTACCCACCCGCGTAATTAGCAGCAATCCACAAACGCCAAGCACCCGCGTAATCCTCGACCCAGTTTTGGTTCTTGAACGCGTCGTCAATGCCCAAAATGCCGTTGCGCGGCTCGGCGACGATTTGGCGAATCAGCCCCGCACCATAGCGCTCGGCCAAAAACGACGCGAACAGGTAAGTCTTGCCGTAACTCGCCGAATCAAAAACCCAGTGCGCTAGATTGATACTGGGATCTGCGAGAAAACTCGGCACCATGCTCGGATCGGCCTCGGGGAAACCGACTAGCTCCTCGGCATACCCAGAAAGCCCTTCGTCGATCCATCTCTCTTCGTCTGAATCGCGGCCCCAATGAATTAGATGCTGGAATTCGTGGGCTAAGGTCGCGTGGGCGAGATAGGCGCTGAAGGCCAGCTTGTTCGCGTCTAGGTAAATCGTATCGCGCCGCAATTCGGGCTGCGCCCGCTCATACAGCTCACCATCGAAATAACCGACTATGTTGCTGGGCAGGGCCAAAATCAGAATGAAGATGCGGGGATCGCCGTCTTTATCAGCAGGCTCGCCAAAGGCATCGACCGCTATTTCAAATACTCCGCGCTCGGGATCAGCCGGAGTCGCCGCGTCAAAAAGCGCACCCAGCTTATCCACATCTGGCTGGGCCGCGATAATGTCCCACTGACTTTCTTCGACGAAGATGTAGCAGTGCGTCCCCTTGTAGCGGCAAGTGGCCGACTTGAGCACGAATTCAGTCGGCACGTAAAAGGCGAGTTGGGTCCCCACCTCAATGGGGCCTGCTTCTTGACTTGCGCCTACTACCTTGGGGGCCAACGCAGGAAAAGACGCGCGGTGCTGCTCAAGCCAGCGCGTCCCGCATATCCGCTCCTCGGCTGCGACCGCCAGCGGCAGCAAGAGCATCCACACAGCCAAGGCGACTCGTGGAAAAAAGCAGACCATCAGTAGAAATGCCGCACGAGGAAAAACGCCGCTCCCCTAGGCCCCACCGCCACCTTGGGCGCGAAGCCGGTCTGAGCTTGCTCCGCGCTGGCCACTCGCGCCGCATGGATGGCGGCCACGAGGTGATTGACGACCACCAATCCCGTTACATAGAGCGCCTGCCGTTGCGCGTGCTGGCTCGCATTGCGCAACTCGCGGTAGTGCTGGCGCGACTCGTCGCGATCCCATTCCCAGAAAAAATTCGCTTCTACCGGATAGAGCGCGGCGTCTGGGCCGTCCTCGTAGCGGGCGAATTGGTTGTGCTGCAACCGGCTCGCATAAAAACCCAAGTCGTCGAAATACTCGCTCCCCTTGCCCTCGGGCCGCGCACCCGCGCGTTCGGCCGCATACGCCTCGTAGCGATCGCGGCGCACCTGACCCAGCCACTCAAAACCCCAATAGCCGCCCCAAAGCGCCAGTTCAGCGGCCAAGAATCCACCGCCGCCACCTTGGGCGTACTTCTGTCCCCAACCGGGCACCAGCAAAGAGCGCCAAAACGCCCCTTGTGCCTTCCCGGCCTCAGCCACGCCGGGCAGCAGTAAAATAAACGCGATCCAGCGCCACATAAGCTCAATCCAACGGCTTGTACGCCACGAGCATGGGCACGCGCCCCCGCACCCACGGCTGCATGACCAACGCCAACCGCGTCCGCCGCCTCAGAGCCGCTTCGTCCGCGCCCGCAGCGCGCGCCCGCGCCACCCGCGCCGCGTCAATGGCACTAATAACGTGATTGATCAAAATGATCCCACTTATCGTGGAAGCTCGCTTGAGAAAGCGATTGCTCTCGTCGCGTTGGTTTTCGTAGCGATGCCGTCGTTCGGAATCGAATTTTTCAACCGAATCGACTGCGGTCGGCACGGCGGCATTGCCGGGGAAACATGTCCCCTCAGTGACATTGCCGGTGTGACAGTCCACTAGGTCGGTCCAACCAGCTACGAATTGATCGTATTTGCCAATCAACTCGTAGTATTGCTGAATCTGGCTAGGCGCGCATCCGCCAAAAGCCGCACTCCCCAACCCACTTGTCTGCTGCTGCATCCACTCATTGCGCGCCGGAATGTACACTTCGACAACCTCGCTACTACAAGGCAACGCGTGCGTGATCGACGAGTTGTTCGAGATCGTCGAGCCGCGCCAAGCCAAGTAGTTGAGCGGATCCCAGTGTTCGTCGGCCACCGCCCGGAATTCTTCCTCCAAATCGTTGCCCTTGCCCGTCCAAGCCACCCACATACCCACCAGCGCGGCTTCGGCTCCGAAGAAAATCAACCCCCGCTTCTTCGACCCCGCATACCACTCCCCCAACCCCGGCACCAGCGCGGACAGCAAAAACGCCCGCTTCGACGACTTGCCCTTGCGCGCCTGTGTGCGCGGCGCTGGTTCAGGATCAGCATCGCCTTCCACCGCCCGCAAGCCCACCAAAAACGCCTGCCCCTCCTCGCTCAAAATACTCGGCAATCCCTCGGCTCGGACGCCGCCAGCAGTTAGCACCGCAACCACCAGCGCGACTCCTATCCTCGTCATGCTCGCTCCTTTCCATTGCAGCAGCACCCAAAACGCGAGTGGCGCTTCACTATCTCTATCCCCCTTACAAATACCCAAACAACACCGTAAAATAAGATTTCCACCGCCCCTTATCTGGCACTTCATCAATCCCATAAGCCACATCCACCTGCACTCGCGTCGGTATGCTGTAATATGAAATCAAGTCAAAGCGCAACTGCCCCCCCACATCCCGCAGCGGGCCGTCGCGTCCATACCGTTCGTTCCACTCGCCTATATTCCGGTCCCAAGCCTTGCCCATGCTACCGTACACCGCGCCATAGACTTTGTCGAAATACAACTGCGCAACGCGCTTGTCCATATTCGGCAGCAGGGGAAAGCGTAGCGTCGCCGTGCCCATCAGGGCCTTGCGCCCCTCAATGCTGTAAAACGTATAGCCCTTCATAAAATTGAGGCCACCGAGGCGATAGTCGAAGAAACCGCGCACCCGCGTCGAGTCGGCGACCGCCTCGCTGTCGATCCAGCCGCCGTATAGCCGCAAGCCCAAGCGGGTATTGCCGGGCATGGGCATGTGCTCTTTCCAATCGACGGTAAACTGGTTGTAAAAGAGCTTGATGTAATTCTCATCAATAAAGGACGACTTCTGGTTAAAGCCCTCTTGGAAAAAGTTGAACATCCGGTCGTAGCGCGCGTAGAGCTGGCGGCCCATCGGACTTATATCTCGGTCCCGCCGCCGCGCAATCAGCTCCAGCCGATAGGTCAGCCCCAAGCCAAAGCCGTTGAGATAGGTAAAACCAAAGGGCCTCTGTCTGGTGCGTTCGAAACCGACCTGACCGTCGCTTCTGCTTTTGCAGACGAGGCAGTCGCTCTCGACGCTGGCGTCGTAACGGTCGTACGTGGCCGAGGCCGTCAGCTCCCCATGGCGACCTAATTTGCCACGCACCCCCACGCTGAGCTGGCTCAAGCTGTAGTTGACGCCCGTGACAACGATCGTCTTATCCTCCGTACTATCGCCGCGGGCCGAGTGGCGACGCTGGTTGAATAGCTCTAAAAAGAGTGTGGGGCGAAATCCCTTGAACTCGTATATAGCGAACAGATCGCGGTCGGCATTGGCTGGCGCGATGGCACCCCCGGCGAATACGCTCTGGCGATTGAGCACATCGCCAGAGGCGATGTACGCGCCCGGCTTGAAATGTCCCTCGTCTATGAATAGTCTCGGCAGGATTCCGGTTTTGAGATAGTCGATGCCATACGCTTGCGGCGCGCTCGGCAACGCGGCCACGGGCGTACCGTCCCAATCCAGCGGCAAATCCTGAGAAAACCACGCCTCTTCAGCAGCCACCGGCGTCCCCTCGTCCTGCAACCGGCGAATCTCAAAGCCAGCCGCCGTATAAGCCGTAAAGACGACCTCGCCGTCCGCGCCGACCGATGGGCTAAACGCGCCGCCAACAGTATTAGTTATCTGCCGCAGTGCGCGCGTTTCCAAATTCAGAGCATAGATATTGAAAATGCCGCTGAAATCCGACGCAAACACGAGCTCCGCGCCGTCCGCGCTCCACGCTGGGTCGCGATCCGTGCCGGGCGTAGCAATTATCCGCCCACCCCGTAGGGGCAACCCTTGTGGTTGCCCTAGTTGCCCCAATCCCGACGGTTGTCCGCTCGGACCACCCGTCCAATCTCCCTCCGCGTCCAATTCTACCACCGCGATGTCGCGCTGCCCCTCGCGCGCGGTCGCAAACGCCAGTTTGCGGCCATCGGGCGAAAAGCGCGGCGTGTAGAGCTGAGTGCCGTCCGCGAAATGAGTTAGATAGCGCAGGTCCGTGCCGTCGGCCCGCATCATCGCCAAGTTGTTGTTGGTACCCTTGTTTTGCACGAAGACGATCCACTCGCCATCGGGCGAATAGGTCGGATACAGCGCGCGCATCCCCCGCGTCAGCCGCTTGATGCGCGGCGTCTCCGGTGCCGTGCCACTGACCATAGCCGGCATCCACCACACCATATTGCGCCAAAAACTAGGACCAGCAGCCGCAGAATCCCATTCGTAAATATCTGCCTGCCGCGACCCGTATTTGTCGGCTCGATCGATGCGCGAAAAAAGCAGCTTGCGCCCGTCCGGCGACCAATCCACGGTCGAAGCCGCCGCCGGAAAGGCTGCCACTTCCTCCTCGCCGCTAGCGAGATCGCGCACGATCAAACCGTGTGGGTAGTGGTGCCGCTTGCGCGTTGACAGATACGCCAATTGCTCGCCATTGGGCGCTAGTCGCGGCCGCAGATTGGAAAAGCCGACATCCACGATCCGCTCGCCCTCGCGCAGCGGCCCCAACGCCGCCACCTGCGCCCGATAGCCCTGCCGCATGGACGCGATCCACTCGCCGTACAGCTCGTCCGCGCTCTTGCCCAAAACCTTTTTGCAGGCCCCGTCAATGGCCAGTGTGTGCCACTGCGCTGCGGCCCGGTACAGTGCGGCGACTTTTTCTTCTCCGTACGTCTCGGCGATGTAGCGCACCAAGCCAAAGCCGTGATCGTACACGTACTCGTTGCCAAAGCCCTGCTTGCCAAAGACGCCCATCTGCTCAAAGGATAGCTGCTCGTCCGCCAGCACCAAGGAACGCAGCACCATGTCGCGGTTGGCATCCCAGCGGTCGTGCCTCGTAGTCGCAGTACCATATTGGGCCGCCCCCTCGGCCAACCACATCGGCACCACCGTGCCCATCACCGGATAGGAGGCGATGACATCTGGGTAGCCGATGAGAATGTCAGGCCGATTTTTCTCCCGCTGGTAGCCAAAGTACTGCAAGTAGAGCGCGGGGACGCGCTGCACGCCTTTGCGCGCTGCCCCCAGCGAAATGATGTGGGCAAATTCGTGGGTTATTACGTTGCGCAGCCAGTCCGAACTACCGCGCAAGTCGAAGTCGTGGTCCAGCGACGTGGCCCAAATCTCAATAGTGTCTTGATAGAAAAAGGCCGCGCCATTGGCGTAATCGTCGTGGTCCTTGAGCACGATCCGCACGCGCCCGTCAGGCTCGTACCCATACAGTTCGGTAAGGGGTGCATACGCCGCTTCGGCAATGCGCGCCGCCCGCGCGGCCGCGCCTTCCAGCCCCTCGTGGAAGAAAATGCGAAAGTGCTCGGTCTCCACCACCTGCCAAGCTAGCTCTGGGTGGTTTTGGGCCAGGGACGCACTCGCCCAGCCGGTTACTAGGCTGGCCAGCAGTAGGGTCGTCAGTTTCCCCATAGAAGAATCCTCCTCAACTCGTAACCTCTAGTAAAGGCGATCTCACTGCTGCAAAGGCATTCCTCTCCCGATTCCTAATTCTCAATTCTCAATTCCCAATTCACTGACTCACCGCCATTTTAACCACGGCTTCTCCGCGCCGTCCGTCGTCGCCGTGCGCGATCAATCGGCATAGATACAGTCCGCTCGCATAGTCTTCCACCGACCACGTGATTTCGCGCTCACCGGCATCCAAACCGTCGCTGCGGAGCTTGCCAACGCGCCTGCCCAACGCATCGAACACCTCCAATTCAATGCGTCCGGCCGCGCTCAGCGCAAAGCGCAAATGTGCTTCTTCATTCGGGCCGACTGGATTGGGATAGCAATAGACCCAGCCTAGCAAGGGTCCCTCGGACCTTACAACGGGCCGACCAGCCACCAGCGCGGTCCGCGATCCAGCCGCATCAGCACCCGCCTGCGGCCAATGGGCCGGTCCTCCGGTGTACTGCGCCGCTACCCGCTGCAAATCCCACGCATACACAGCCGTGCTATCCAAAGCCGCTAGCGCCAAGCGCCCATCGCCGTCTAAGTCTAATACCACCGGCGACCCCGTCGGGGAAGCAGCCATCAGCAGAGGAAAGCCCGGCAAGAGCCGTCCATCATCATCCACGCCAAAAATCCCGCTGTGGCCGGCGACGAATATCTCCTGCTTGCCGTCGGCATCCACGTCGCAAAGCACCGGCTCAAAGACGAGATCGCCGACCTCGGCAAAGCGCGGCAAGGCCGTGGGAAAATCGGCTTGCCGCAATCCGTCGGCCCGCAGGGCGTGTATCGCTCCACCGCGCGCGAGCAAAATCACCTCCAACAAGCCATCGCCGTCCAAATCGCCCAAGACCGGTGGCGCGGCGAGTGAATCGCCCAACTCGACGACCTGTGCTCTGATCTCAACCTGTCCGTCAACTGCGGCAAAGATCGGCTCGACTTGGCCGTCGCCGTCCAAATCGCCTACAGCCGAGGGCACTATCGGCTGCCTTTGCTCCTTTAACTCGCCGCTTATGGCATCTACCACATAGGTCTGTTCCGCTCCAACGAGTAGCAACTCGGCCTCCTCACCCATGCTGAAACGAGCATCCAACGGAACCTCGTCCAGTGCGAGCCGCCACCGCGGTTGGTCGGTGCCGACGTCCCACGCGCTGATCTCTGCGTCGCGCCGCAGAAAAACCTTGGGCCAGCCATCGCTGTCTCCATCACCAGCCGCCAGCAACCGCGCTTCTGGTACTCGCCACGACGCTACGCCATCGCCGGTCGCATAGCCGACCCCCCCCCCGGCCTCAAAGAGCAACTCTTCTATTCCGTCGCCGTCCAAATCCGCGGCTTGCAGCCGACCATCGCCCGGCAAATCCCGCGGCCAGTCCGGGAGCGCACGCCCAAAGCGTATAGCCACCTGCATGGTATCGCCGGGCGCAGAAAGCACTTCAATCTCAATGCCGGACTCCCACTCCCGATTGCTGCGCGAATCGGGTCGCGTCGCCGGGCCGAACATAGTTTGTCCGCCGACAAAGAAGAGGTCGTCTGGCGATCCCTCGATCTGCCGCTGCCGCTCAAAGACCGGATGGCCAATGTCTCGGTACCCGTCGGCCTCTTCCAAGGCAATCGCCTGCCAATGGGCCTGATTGTTCGCGGCACTGAAGTCCACAGCGCGCGCCATCACGCCCTCATCTACGTGCCATATCAGCACCCCCGACCCCGGGACAAAAGCGTCGTATTCCTCCATCGCCACCCACACGCCCTCTTCTATGGTGACCTGCTCGGGATCGATCCACACCTTATCTTCGTCTTCGCCCTCCACAACGCCGCGCTGCCCACGCTGTTGCCTATTCTCCAGCAAGAAGTACTCGCGCGCGTCAATGGGGATGCGCACAGCCTTGGGCAGATCGCCGTTGCGGTCGGTCGCCAGCAACGAGATGACGGTGTCGCGCCGCACCACTACCGGCTCAATCCACCCTAGCTGCATCTTGCTCCAAGCCATGGGATGCGGCGGTGCGAAGCCGACCACCCACGCGAGGCTGTCCGTCCGCACGTAGCCCGACACATTGGCCCCTATATCCATCAGGCTCCAGCTTCCTAGAGCGGGCGAGCCAGCGGCGAAATTGGACAACCCGGGCAGGCCCAACTGGTGGCCAAAGAATTTGGCCAGCAAGCCATTGAGCCCGGCCCGACCGTTGAGGCTGGGCGACTCTGGCAGGATCCACGCCTGCTCAATCTCCACGCCACCCACAGTCAGCGGGCCGCCGTTAAAATCCACAAAATCGCGCTCGGCTAGAAAAACCGAGCGAATGTCGTTCAGTCCGCCGGTCTCGTGGCCAACGCCAGCGTGGAACACGAGGAAGCTGTTGAATTCGTCCAAGTGCGGGCCATCGGGATCGGCCTGCGCGGCGTGAAGGGCATCGCGCACCAATTCGACCCACTTCGCGCCGATCTCCTCGGTCGTGCGCCCGTTGCCGTAGTGGAGCATGGATTGGGGAAGGGTGTACGCCTGCTGTGCGACGCGGGGAAACACCTCGGCGGAAATCGCCACCCGACCTGCGGAAACGACTTCGTAATAACGCGCCAACGCGGTCAAATGCCGCTCGAAATAAGCGCGGTCGTGCGGCGGCAGGTCGTAGGGCAGCGCGTAATCTTCCGCCGCTTGCTCTGCCGAGCGCAGATCAAACGCGCCGATTCCAGTAGTCGTCAGCTCATCGGGATTTTCGTGCGGAAAATCCACGCGCAAGGCCAAAATTCGCCACTCGGCGTCAGCCTCGGTGGTCACTGACAACAGCAATGAGAAGCAGAAGCCTAAGAGGAGCAAAGGAGCTAAATCGCAGCGTCGCCGCTCGACGCGGCAACAAAACCAGCGTCCGATGGGAACACCCTCAGAAAATGATGTTCATGGAAATGGGCGTATTGTCTCCCACCACCGTGTCTTCACTACCGACTATATACGCCACGTCAAACTGGAAGCGATTGTATTTTAGCCCAACGCCAAAGGTCCTGGTACTTACCTCGCCGTCGGTGTCCTGAGAAAGACCCGCCCGCAACGCGATAAACGCCTCCCCTTCGCGCGCGGATAGCCCGTATTGGTATTCGCCGCCCACGTGCAGATCCATCTCCTTGAACTCGTTGCTCATGCCCTCGTCGGCCCATGCCTTGGCCAAGTTGCTGATAAAAGACCCATCGGCAATCAGCGGTTTGTACAGGTCAAAGGAGAGCATCAGGTCGTTGTATTGGGTATCCATCACGTCGTAGGCCACTCCGACGACGATGTGCTGGGGCAGCGGATCGGCCTGCTCGGCGTCGATATAGGCGATCTTGGGGCCTAGGTTGCGCAGGGCCGCACCAAAGCTGAGGCTGGGAACGGGTTTCCATAAAAAACCCAAATCCGCGGCAAAGCTGTTGCCCACACCTCGGCCCCGTTCAATGCCGGCCCCTGCATCAGCCAAGTTGCTGCGGATGAACTTCAGGCCGATGCCAGCGGACGTATTGTCGCCGATATGCGCCCCGTAGGCCGCAGACACAGCCACGTCATAGCTGCGGAAGGTGCCTTGTTGGTTGCCGCGCTCGTCCGTGCGGATCTGCTCGCCCAAGTTTAGCAGCGCGACGTTGAAGCCAAAATTGCCCCATCCTTCTACGGGCTGGGAGTAGGCCAGAAACTCGTAGGACAAGTCGTCGGCCAGCTTCGGCAGCCACTTGGTGTGCGAAAGGTGGAGCTTTTTCTTGGTCTGCCCGACAAGCGCGGCTGGATTGAAGTAGCTCGCCGTGGCGTCATCGGCCACCGCCACGTACGATTCGCCCATGGCAATAGCGCGGGAACCCGGCTCGATCAACAACAGCAGCGGAGCACTGCGGCTCTCGGGCGTGGCCCAGACCCCATCGGGCAATGCGCCGACGCAAAGGCCAGCCAACAGCAGGGTCGTCAGTTTCCTCATAGCGGAGTCCTCCTCAGCTCGGAATAAAATATAAAAATGATGCCTCCTACATACTAAGGCGATCTCATTGCTGCAAAGGCACTCCTCTCGCCATGCTCACTTGGCGACCTGCAAGACGGCGCGGCGCGCGACCGCAGCACCGCTTTCCCGCTCGGCTTCTATTCGATAAATATACGCGCCATTGGCCAAACCCGTCGGCGGCGTCCAAGGCACTTGGTTGTAGCCAGCGCGCGTCTGCCCGTCTAGCCGCTCTATCAGCCGCCCGGCCAGCGAAAAGACCTCTATCTGCACCGCGCGCATCTCGCCTGCTAACTCATACGTGAAGTAGCCGCTATCGCGCATGGGATTCGGGTAAAATAGGACGTTGGCAAGGCTCGCATCGCCTTCGTCGTCTCCAACCGTGACGACCACGGTCTCACGCGACGAATTGTTGAAGTTGTCCCAAGCCTTTAGGCGAATTTCGCGTTTGCCGGTTTCCAATTCGGGCAGGGGAAATTCAATGACCCCCTGCCGATAATCCCCACCCTGCACGCTGTACAGATCCGTCAAGGTGAACAACTCGCCGTCGATGGCCAGCTCGATTTCGTGCCCGGTCTCTCCGGTGATGTTGATGCCGCTGGGATCCGCAATCGAGGCCAACAACACCGTCTGGCGCGGAATCGTGCTGCCTTTGGCTCCCTCGAAGCGCAGGGAAATTTCCGGCCCCTCCACATCCGCTTCCACCCCTTCAGCCGTGCCCGCCAGCACCAGTCCACCCACCGCGCCAAAGGCCGCCGGGCGATCATCGCTCCAGACGTAGGCACTGATGCGGCCGTTTTCTCCGCCATAAGTAATGTCTTTAGGCACCCGAAACGCAGCGCGGAAACGGCCCTCGGCTACTGGAAAGCGGCCGCGAAACATAGGGGCACCGGTCTGCTGGTAAGTATAGCCCTCCAAGTCGCTCTCTTCACTCGAATCAAAGGCCTGCAACCACACTTGGCCCGCATAGGCAGTGGCCGGCGCACCCGCGGCGTCGAGGACTTGGCCGGCGATGGCTACTTCGCCGAGGGCACTGAGCGAATCGGCCACCTCAATCTGCACCTGAAAGCGCGGCATGGCCAAGCGCGTCGCCGGGTCGCCGAAGAGCGAGTAGCGCTGAACGTTGCGGAATGTAGTGTTGCCTCTCGGGCTATATCGCGGCAGCAACAATTGCTTGGCCTCGACGAGGGCTAGCCCAATCGGCACGTGCTCCCTTCCAGTGTGGTACATCTGCCAGTAGAACTGATTGGCCAACTGGACGTTAGTGCCGTGATACCCTACCCGGGTCGCGCAAATCATGCCGATCACGCCCCCGTTTTCCTTCTTCAGGAGCGCTTCGGGCATGGAGATGCGCACTGGATCGTCGAACACCCCAACTTGACTCGCAGCCGTGTAGAACAAGGGCAGGCGAGCGCCGTTTTTGAGTTTGTCCAAATCGCGGGCAAGTAAGAACATGCTCTCGTGAGCCAGCACGTTAAAACTGCCGTGTCCCAAATAAGTCACAGTGAGCGCGCCCGCATTGAAGAGCCGGATAAACTCGTCGCGTGCCCGTGGTTTTTCCCGACCCTCTAAGGGGAATTGAGCGATGTAGAGTTTGATCAAGTCCAACGAATTGGGCAGAACGTTTCGGGCCATGTACTCGCTATCGTTGATGAAGTACGACTCGACAGTACCCGGCTCGTCTCGATTGAGCAAGTCGTCCGAGACTAATGCCTGTCGGCTCTGCCAAGGCCCCACTTCGGGCGCGCGGTCATAGGCGATGAGTTTATCGACGACCACGTCGGCCTCGGCCGCAGTCTGCACCGTCAGCCGCCCAACGGCCATGTCGGGGAACAAATCGCCGCCCACCACGCGCGTGTACCACTCGTCATACGTGCTGTCGCCATCTTGAAACGGCGGGATCCAATTGCCCTGACTGAGGGCTGAATTGTTTTTGTAATCGTACGAGCCATCGCCGATCAAGGCCACAAATAGCGGCGCGGGATCCCAGTGCTCGGCCGCGTACGCGAGAAAATTGCGGATCGCCGCTGGGTCTAAAAGGCCGCCGGAAAATTCGTCGTAGATGTCTTGGACGTCGATAGCCATGGTCCGCAGGGGCGGCCCGAAGCGGTCGTCTTCAGCCCGCCATTGTGCCAAGCGCTCGGCCGCAGAGCGAAAATCGCGGTGGTAAATCGCCACCCAATCGGCCCCCCGGCTCCTAGTCGTCAAGTCGCCAGGCCAGTCGAGTTCGATGCGCACCGGTCGCTTCCAAGTCGCCGGGCCGCCCACTGCGTAATGACGCGGCACATCCCCGGGCCGATCCTGAAAAATTACCGTCCCGGCCTGCGCGTCGTACTCGAAGTCCACGATCTCGGCCAAACCCGCAGAGACCTCAAAGACGCGCGGTTGGTCGGCGGCAAAACCAGCAAGGCGAAATTGCGTGGTGCCCGTCAGCGGATAGCTGAAGAGCAACTCGCCGCGCTCGGCGACAAAGCCCCGGCTGTACTCCACCTCGTACCAGTCGAAGCGAGACGGATTGCCGGAGTGAAAGATCCCCAAGTGGTTCAGCCCCTCCTGAGCCCCCAGATCTGCCCACAGCGTCTCGGATGCAAAGAAGCTGTCGGTTGCAAAAGTTACCGTTCCGATGGTCTCTTCGTTCCAGCGTACTGAAAACCGCGGCCGCATCCCAGACACCCCGATAAAGCCCAAGCGCACGGCCACCGGTTCGGGGGTGGCCTGACGCACCAGCACCGGGAAATTGCGCGCATTGCCACGAAAATTCTCCCAGTACCAAGTGTAGCCGGACTTGATGCCTACGAGCTGGTTGAGAATGAACTGCTCGGCTTCCTCGTGGATTCGCTCCCGATAGCTCGTGGGCTGCTGCGGGTCAGACTCCACCAGAGCACCGCTCCTCTGCTCGGCCCGCCGCCCCTCGCCTCCACCGCCGAAACCCAGCCAGTACGCGTTTTCGCGCGTGTATAGATTGTGCCGATACTGAAACGAGCGGCTATCTGGCGAGTATTCCCAGCGGCTGGCCGGCTCGGCCCAAAACAAGACGAAGTCGTCCGCGTCCAAGCGACCATCGCCCCCATCCTCCACAACCAAGCCCACTTCCCGTAGGGCTTGAGGCGGGTTTATCTCGTCGATGGGCAAGGCGTTGCCGCCGCCGTAGTGCAGGCGCAAACTCGCTGGATCAACGTCGCCAAGCGACACCCCAGCAGCCTCTAAGTCGGCTCCCGATATCCTGTAGAGCCCCTCTTCCGCGATGGAGATCCGCAGCCAAGTCCCTTCCTGCAACGCGGCTTTGCGCGCTGGCCGCCGCTTGAGTGGCAATCGCCAATTCTTGGCTTGCTCGGGATTGACGAGCAAGCCCTGGTAGAATGATTCGCCCCAAGGGTCGGTAACGCGAGAGCCGCTGCTGCCGGTCACGTGCAGGTCAACGACGATGCGATCATACAGAGTCCGCATCCCATCCGCTTCGACGCGCGGGGCAAACGCCACCGGAACGACGCGCTGGCGACGCACAAAACCGCTTTCGCCGAGGAAGACCGGACCGGGCGTGGGCGCGTCGTCTTCAGCGGCGCGATCCGTCCGCGCTACGCGGGCTTCGACTAGCTCCAAGCGAACCTGTCCGTCGGTCGGGACGCCGACTAAGGCACCACGCCCCTGCTCCAATTCTCGGCCCTCGGGGGTCCAAACCAACCGCAGGCGCTGTGGCGTCTGTTCGCTTACGCGCAATTCCGCCATGGCCGCACTCCCGCAAAAAAGCGCGAGCGCCCAAAAACAGCATTTGAATCTCATAAAGTGGTATAGGCGGGATTGGTCATTAGATCGTGGTGATTGGCACTTTTAAGGTCATTCCAAGCCCTCCTTTTGTCAAGAGCATCTCACCTTGACTTATCGGCTCAGTGCTGCTATGTTTTATAGTTTCTTACAGGGAGGCACTCATGGCCAGACAATGCAGCCTGACCAAAGTTAAGGGCCTAGTTGGCAACAGCGTCAGTCACTCGCAGCGCAAAACCAAGCGCGTCCAACAGCCTAATCTCATCAAAAAGCGCATCTTCATTCCCGAGGAAAACCGCACCGTTACCCTCCGCCTGACCGCCCGTGCCCTACGCACTTTAAACAAAAAAGGCATTCATCAGTTCCTGAAAGAAAACGGGATCAAGGTCTGAGCGGGCAAAAGCCCTAGCCTCCGCGCACATGAATCAAGGCGACGACGCAGCCGACGCCATCCAAGAGCGAGTTCGCCACGCCCTAGCCGAAAACGCGGCCTTAAACATTTTTGCCGGCTGCACCAAATCCTTTCTCGGACGCCACCACGAAGGAATCCCACTCGACCTCTCCGCTCTGACCGGCATCATCAGCTACGAGCCGAATGAGTTGGTCCTAGTCGCTCGCCCCGGCACCAAGCTGAGCAAAATAGAAGCCCTGTGCCACAGCGAAAACCAGTACTTCGCTTTCGAGCCGCCCGCTTGGGGTGCGGCCGCGACCATCGGCGGCACCGTGGCTTGCAACCTCTCGGGGCCGCGGCGCTTCAAGATGGGCGCGCTGCGCGATCACTTGCTCGGTGCCGAGCTGATCGACGGCCGCGGCGAGCGAATTCGCACCGGCGGCAAAGTCGTCAAAAACGTCACGGGCTACGATCTGTCCAAGGTACTCGCTGGCTCCTTTGGGACGCTGGGAGTACTCACCGAAGTCTGCCTCAAGGTCTGGCCGCGCCCCGAAACCCAAGCAACCCTGTTCATTCACGGGCTGACGCTCACCGCGGCATTGGCGCGAATTATCGCCTGGGCGGCGCGGCCCCTCCAAATCACGGGCCTAGTCTGCGACGCCGACCGGTTAGCCGCCCGCGTCGAAGGCCCAGAGCCAGCGGTGCGGGCACAGCTAGCAACGTTGCGCGAAGAAGAATCAGCCGAGTCAGAGATAATAGAAGAGGCCGAATCGCAAGCCTTCTGGCGGCGCTGGCGCGAGCTTGAATGGCTGGTTCCAGCCGAGGGCCAACAGCGCTGGCGCTTTTCTGGACCGCCGACCAAAATGGCGCAATTAATGAAAGCGCTAGAGGCCGAGGGACTGAGCCGCTGGGGACTGGACTGGGCCGGCGGCTTGCTGTGGGCATTGTTGCCAGTGGCCGCCCAAGCCGCGCATTTGCATCGCATCGCCGCGCGCCACCAAGCCATCGGCTGGCGCTTTGCCGCCGACGCACACAACGAAGACGCCTTTACTCCGCTCAGCACCGGCGCGGCGCGCATGAACCAGATGCTCAAGCGCGCCCTCGATCCACAAGGCATCTTCACCCCCGGTAAAATGTACGCCTAATATATTTCGCCTGGACGATAGCCCGGCGGCGGCATTTCCCGTTCGCTGAGCCACAGCGCCCGCCCAACCCGCGCCTGGACGTATTGATAGTCATAGCTCGTATCTGGAGCGGCGATGTTGCCCTGCGACGGGTATTGGGCAATCGCCTCCTCCACCAAGTCCACGCCTAGCCCGGGCGCATCCGGCACTGCGATATGGCTATCGACGACTTCGGGCTGACCAGTCATCACCTCGTAGCGCTGCGGCACATCGTCGGCTAGGTGCTCCAAGATCAGGAAATTGGGCAGCGTGGCCATTAGGTGAACGGCCGCCATTTCGGCCACCGGCCCCAACGAGCCGTCGTGCGGAGCCATCGTGCAGTAGTGCGCCTCGGCCATAGCGGCGATCTTCTTCATCTGCGACAGCCCCCCAGCGCGGCCCGTATCCGGCTGCACTACATCGATGATTTCGCGCTCAATCAGTTCCTTTACCCCCCAAATGGTGGAGTGGCGTTCGCCCGCGGCAATGGGAATATCTACTGCGTCGGCAACCCGAGCGAGGGCGTCGATGTTTTCAGGAGCTACTGGATCCTCGTAAAACAACAGGTCGTAATCTTCAAGCGCATGCCCCAAGGCAATGGCGTCGCGCGTCGTCAGCCAAGGCGGCCCGTGGACATCGACCATGAGATCCACCTCGTCGCCGACTTCCTTGCGGATGGCGGCGACCGTTTCAACGCAGTTGTTGATGCCCCCAGTCTTGATTGCCGTATAGCCTTGATCGACCAAGGCGCGCGCCCGCTCTGTCTCATGCGCATGGGCATAGACCCGTACCCGGTCGCGCATCTTGCCGCCCAAGAGATTCCACACCGGCTGCCCGAGGGCCTTGCCCTTGATGTCCCACAAGGCCATCTCAATGCCGGTCATGGCACCAGAGCCGACGATGCCGGTCATGCCGTGGCCCATCATCGCTACCTGCATCTTGCCCCACAGCCGCTCGATGTGGAACGGGTCTTCGCCGATCATCAAAGGCGTTAGATCGTGGATGGCCGTTTCGACCACGCGCGGCCAGCCCGAAGCTTCGCCCACGCCGTAGATGCCAGCGTCGGTCTCAACCTTGACGAAGAGCCAGTTGCGCGCTGACCAACCACTCGCCTGCGGAGGCGCACACTGCATCAAATAGGTCTTGATCTGAGTAATTTTCATAGCGGTCTCCCCGTGTTGCAATGAAGCGACAAGTATAATCCATAGAGTGAAAGCAATCCATTGGCAGCACTCTGTGCATAGATTGACAGGCATATTTTCAATACTTAGCTTCTAAATTTTCTATTTATTTAGTGATTTAATTTCGACAGATGCCTTTCTCATGGATCCCTGCATAGGTCTGATCGACCAAGAACTGGTCCGGTTTGAAAAGCGGCTCAACGCCGAACTCAATGCTGATGTCGAGCTAGTTCACGTCATTGCCCGCTACATGGCCACCCTCAAGGGCAAGCGCCTTCGGCCAGCCCTCATCCTGCTCGTGGCCAAAGCGTCTGGCCGCTGGAACGAACAGCTAATCGACACGGCCGTGGCCGTCGAAATGATTCACGCCGCCACCATGGCCCACGACGACGTAGTGGACTCAGCAACCGTGCGCCGGGGACGCGAGACGGTCAACGAGCGCTGGACCGGGCAGATCGCCGTGCTCATGGGCGACTTTCTGCTCGCACGCGCCCTGCGCCTGCTGATCGAGATCGGCAATTTGCAGGTCCTGAGCGCAGTCGCGCACGCCACCGAGCGGCTGAGCATAGGCGAAATTTTTGAAATCCAGATCGGCACTCAGTGCGACACGCGCGAAGAGTCGTACTTTGCCATGGTCAGCGACAAAACGGCTTCCCTGATGTCGGCCGCAGCGCGAATTGGCGCGATTCTCGCCGGCGCATCAGACGAGATCGTGCAATCCATGGGGCGCTACGGAGAATCGCTCGGCCGCGCCTTCCAAGTCGCCGACGACATCCTCGACCTCACCAGCGATCAGGCAACCATGGGCAAGCCCGTCGGGCACGACCTACGCGAAGGCAAGATCACCTTGCCATTGATATGCGCCTTACAGCAAGCCCCGTCAGCGGCGCGGGCCGAAATGGAGGCCCTTTTGGCCCGGCCCGACAAAGACGAAGCCGAATGGGCACAGATCGTGGCCTTTGTCGAAGAGTACCGAGGAGTCGCCGCTGCCACCGAGACTGCGCACGAATACGCCGCCCAAGCTCAGCAATGCCTAAAAGTACTGGCCCCTTCCCCGGCCCGCGCCGCGCTAGAACGAGCCGTACAGCTCGTCGTCGAACGCAACAATTGACGCGACCAGCCCATGCTCAAGCGCAGTCTGCTGGCCGTCGGCGGTTTGGCCGTGGTCCTGTACTTTTTGCCGTCGCCTCGGCCCGCCGCGCCGGTGCGCGCCGACCGCCTCTTGTTGGGAACTCTCGTCACGATCAAGCTCTACGGAGACGAAGCAGTGGTTCGCCCGCATATCGAGGCGGCGTACGCGGAGATCGCCCGCGTCGATTCGGCAATGAGTCACTACCGCGCGGACGGAGCCTTGCGGCGGCTAGAGCAGCAGGCGCGGCTCACCTCAACGCGCGGCTCGACCGGGCTGATTGCGGTCTTGACGCGCAGCCAGCACTTCGCCGCGTTGACCGATGGAGCTTTTGACTGCACGGTGGGGGCGTTGACGAGCCTGTGGAACTTCCCCGACGCGGTAGCGCCGCCTGCTCCGGCGCAGATCGATTCGGCGCTGGCGCTGGTGGGCTACAAAGAGTTGGAGATTGCGGCCCAGTCGTTTCGGATCAACAAGCCGGGGCTGCGATTGGATTTGGGAGCAGCGGCCAAGGGTTATGCGGTTGACCAAGCAGTGGCGGCGATGCAGGAGTTGCAAGTGGAGACCGGGATTATTGAAGCCGGGGGCGACATTCGCTATTGGGGCGAAAAGCCGGACGGGAGGCCTTGGCTCTTTGGAGTGCAGCACCCGCGCGACCCAGAGCAATACCTAGCAGTAGAAGACCTCGGGCTCGCGGCGATCGCGACCTCGGGCGACTACGAGCAGTACTTTGATTGGGAAGGCGAGCGCTATCACCACCTGCTCGACCCCAAGACTGGCTATCCAGCGCGGGCTAGCATAAGCGCCACCGTGTGGGCTGCGACCGCACTGGACGCCGACATTCTGTCAACCGCGGTCTTCGTCTTAGGGCCTGAGCAAGGGCTCGCGCTCGTCGAGGGCCGACCGGACGTCGAGGGCTTTATTTTCTTTGCGCGAGACGGGCAACTCATGCACCGGGCGTCAACCGGGCTGCGCGACCGCTTTCGCTTTTGCAATAGCAACAAACCTTCGCCGGGCTGTGCTCGGCACTAGCGGAGTAAAGACCAATTTATGAAACGCAATCGAAAACTCGTGCTGATCGTGGCACTGATCGCCGCGGCAGTGTACTACCTGCTGCCGAGCGTGGAATTTTACAGTATGGCGGACGACGAGCGAGAGGCCATGGAGCTAAAATCTCCCGGGCAACTCGTCGATCTGAAAAAGCGCTCGCTCAATTTGGGGCTGGACTTGCAGGGCGGCATCCACCTCGTCCTAGAGGTCAAGACCGAGGGGATGGAACAGCAGGAAGCCCAAGATGCGGTCGCCCAGGCCCAGGAAGTCATTCGCAACCGCGTCGATCAGTTTGGGGTGGCCGAGCCGACTATTCAGCGCCAAGGCGAAAACCGCATCATCATCGAGTTGCCCGGCGTCCAAGACGTGCAGCGCGCCAAAGATCTAGTAGGCCAAACCGCGCTGCTCGAATTCCAGCTCCTCGAACCCGCTGAAGATCGCACTCGCCTGATCCAGCGCATCGACCAAGTGCTGGCCCCCCAAGAAGAGGAAGAAGAGGAAGAAGACCTTCTCCTTTCCTCCACCACAGAAAGCGCCCCCCTCTCCTCCATGCTCAGCGGTGCAGGAGAAGACCTCACTGTCGCGGGCCGCGACTTACAGCGCGTCAAGAACTTGCTCAACACTCCAGAAGCTCAAGAACTCATCCCCGCAGACGTGGAATTCCTCTTTTCGAGCAAGCCCGCCGGAGCCGAGGGCAATGAGTTCTACTTCCTCTACTTGGTGCGCAAGAGACCGGAGATGACCGGGCATATGATTCAGGACGCCTTCGTCTCCATCGGCCAAGTAGTAGAGTACATGGGCCAGCCCATCGTCAATTTCTCGACCACCGACGAAGGGGTGCGACTCTTTAGCCGCATCACGGGTTCGCACATCGGCGACCGCATGGCCATCGTCCTCGACGAATCCGTGTACTCGGCCCCGACCATCCAGAGCAAAATCAGCGAGGGACGCGGCATCATCACCGGCAGCGGCACCCAAGAAGAGGCCAAAGACCTCGCCATCGTGCTGCGGGCCGGTGCCCTACCGGCCGAGGTCGAAATCATCGAAGACCGCACGGTCGGCCCCTCGCTGGGGCGCGACTCCATCGAGCAAGGCAAGACCGCAGCCATCTACAGCATGGTGCTGATAGTAATCTTCATGGTCCTCTACTACCGCGCCGCTGGGCTGATCGCCGACTGTGCCCTCTTGCTCAACATGCTCTTCATCATGGCCGTGCTGGCCGGTTTTCACGCTACCTTGACCTTGCCCGGTATCGCCGGCATCATCCTGACCATCGGCATGGCCGTTGACGCCAATGTGCTGATCTTCGAGCGCATCCGCGAAGAATTGCGCTCGGGCAAGACTGTTCGCGCGGCCATAGATTCCGGCTATGGCCACGCGCTCTCAGCCATCATCGACGCCAACGTAACCACGTTCCTAGTCGGCATCGTACTCTATCAGTTCGGCACTGGGCCGATCCGCGGCTTTGCTCTGACCCTGTGCATCGGCATTATCTCCAGCCTCTTTACGGCCTTCTTTGTAACCCGCACGATCTTCGAGCTGATCACCCGGAAGTCGGAGCAATCGGGCTTGAGCATCGGGCCAATTGCGCTGTTCTCCAATTTGAACATCCGCTTCCTCTCATTGCGCAACATTGGTTTCGGCACCTCGGCAGCCGTGCTGCTCATCGGCATCGTCTCCATTTTGGGCATCAATGGCATCCGGCAAGGCATTGACTTTGCCGGCGGCACCTTGCTGGAGTTGCACTTCGATCCAGCCGTCCAAGTCGAGGACATCCGCAGCCAGCTCGGCCGCGTCCCCGTGGGCGATGCCGAAATCGACCTGAGCAAGAGCGAGATCAAGCAGTTCGGATCGGAAAACGACATTCTCATCCGCGTCAGCGAGAGCGGGACAGGCACTGAGGTAGCCGATGGCATCATGGGAGTGCTCAAGGCCGGATTTGTCAACAATATCGAAGAAATGGAGTGGATCCGACGCCAAGAAAAGGTCGGCCCCAAAATCGGCAGCGAACTGAGCAATGCGGCCGTGCGCGCAGTACTGGTGGCACTAGCGCTGATCCTGATCTACATGGCTTGGCGCTTCCACCGCTTCCTCTACGGGATCGCCGCGGTCGTCGCGCTCTTCCACGATGTGCTCATCACTCTCGGACTGCTCTCGCTCTTCGACATTGAGATTACTCTCGCGGTGGTCGCCGCGCTGTTGGCCATTGTCGGCTACTCGCTCAACGACACGATCGTGGTCTTCGACCGCATCCGCGAAAACCTGCACACAGCCCGCCGGCAGGGCTTTGACGGCACGGTCAACCAGAGCATCAACGAGTGCCTGAGCCGCACGCTGATCACCTCGGCGACGACCCTTATGGCAGTACTGGTGCTGATGATCTTTGGCGGCGAAGTCAACCGCGACTTTACCATCACCTTGATGATCGGCGTCGTGGTCGGCACCTATTCGTCTGTATTCGTCGCCAGCCCAGTGCTCTATCTAGGCCAACAACGGGCCGCCGCTAAAGGATCCGACTAAAGCCAACTGGGCGGGACCGCTTCTCGCCATGAAAACGATAGTAGTAGCTGCCTTTGTCCTGCTGTTGATCTACCACGGACCGCCGCAGGATCGCTCTAGCCCCTTTGACGCCGCGTGGATGCTGGGTGCGCTGGCCCTCTTGGCCGCGGCTGGGGGCCAATTGGCGCAGGCGATCCGCCTACCAGCACTGGTGGGATGGATCGGGGCCGGGATGTTGCTGGGTACCGGCGGCTTGCAACTCGTCGATCTAGGCGCATTTTCCCTGCACCAATTGCTCTTGCTCACGGCAGGTCTCGGGGTCGGCTTCCAAGTCGGGCTGCACGTAGTATGGCCAACGCACGCTTGGCGCACGCTTGGGTTGGTAGCGGCGGCGACCGCGCTGGTCTTTGCCGCAGTGACCGCGGCCACCGCATTGCTCGGGCTGCCTTGGGAACAAGCCGTAATCCTCGGCGCATTGGCCGGCTTGTGGGGGCCTTTCACCAGTGTACCGGAATTTGGCCGGCGCGGCGCGCTAGTGCTGGCCGTGCTAGGGACCGGCTGCGCCCTTGGAATGTTGGGTGGAGCACTGGTTCTGCTGGAAACTGGAGCCGCAGGATGGGTCGGGCGCGTCGGCCTTTCGCTTGTAGCTGGCGGTGGACTGGGGCTGGGACTGCGCCTTTTAAGGCGCTTCGCCACTCCAAGCGCGACCATAGTCTCCGGCCTAGTCGGGGCTTTTTTCTTTACAGCTCTCGCGCTAGATACCCTCGGGCTGATGGCCTTGCCCTGCGGGTTGGTGGCAGGGCTCGTACAGGACAAGCAGCAAAGCCGCCGCGTGCGGTTGCTACTGCACCGGGGCGCGCCAGTGGCCTTTATACTCTTTTTCGCACTCTTGGGGACTGCGCTCGATCTCGGCGCACTGTGGCCGCCCGCGGACGGGCTATACGAGGCCGCGCTCGTCCTAGTGGCCGTGCCGCTACTTTTGCGGGGACTGGCTCCCATAGCGTACTACCCGCTACCCGGCCTCCATCCAGGGCAGCGCATTGGTTGGCGGCTCTTGCCGCGCGGCGCGTTGCTGTTTGAGTTGTTCTGCGGTCCACACGGGCTGGCCCCCTACGTAGAGGCCGAGGGTCTGTTGGCGCAGGCCGTGCTCTTGGATATTCTCGTTTCGACCCTGCTTTTCTCCTCCTTGTCATTGCTTGTAGATACAAGTCTTGTCCCCGCGGAAAAGGCTCGCCCCTCAGAAGAAGACGCGGCGGCCTGAGCCAAGCCGCTGTTGGTTTGTGTCCAACTAGGCTGATTCGTATCTTTAGTGGTCTAGATATTTTGTATGGACCGCATCCGCGACAACTGGGAATTACTGCGCACCCGCATTGAGCGGGCGGCCGAGCGCAGCGGGCGCGCGGCAAGCGCGATTGAGGTCGTCGCCGTCAGCAAAACGCGCAGCGCACGCGAAATCGAAGCTGCTTACGCTTGTGGCTTGCGCCTCGTGGGCGAAAATCGCATCCAAGAAGCAGCAGCCAAGCGCCCGCAGGTTGCCACGCCCCTCGATTGGCACTTTGTCGGCCACTTGCAGACGAATAAAGCCGGGTGGGCCGTCGAGCTTTTCGATCTCGTGCAGTCGGTTGATTCCGCCCGGCTAGCGCGGGCACTCAGCCGCCGGGCCGAGCAGGCCGGTCGCACCATCGAGGTGCTCTTGCAGGTAAACACGGCCGGCAGCCTGAGCCAAGGCGGCGTGGCACCCGACCAGCTCGTCGATCTAGTCGCGGCCCTCGCGCCGCTGCCACACTTGCGGATTCGCGGCCTGATGACCATTGCCGCTCACAGCGAGGATGAGTCCACAGTCCGGGGCTGCTTTCGGACCTTGCGCGAGCTCGGCGAAAAAGTCGCCGAGTGCGAATTTGCGGGTGTGTCCGTGGACTACCTGTCTATGGGCATGAGCGGCGATTTTGAACTCGCCATCGCCGAAGGAGCCAATCTGTTGCGCCTCGGCACGGCGATCTTCGGCCCGCGGCCGACCTGATGCACAGGAGATAATCGTGTTCGATTTCGGCGGTTTTTTTACAGACGTCAAGGGCCTCCTCATTGGTCTCATCACGATCTACAGCTATGTGGTCCTCATCCGGGTGCTGATCTCGTGGTTTAATCCCAGCCCCCACAACCCGCTCGTCCAATTTCTGCGTGGCGTCACCGATCCGGCCCTCGATACAGTGCGCTCCTTCTTGCCGAGATTTTTCTGGTCAACTGGCATAGACTTTACGCCGATAGTCCTGTTTTTCCTGCTCAGACTCGTCGTCGTCTTCCTCCACAATATCTTCCCCGCAGCCGAATGAGCATGGCACCTCAAACCCCTTTTGCCCCGGTCCCGTCCCAAGTCGATTTTCCCGCTCGGGAGCGCGAGATCCTCGAATTCTGGCGCGACGGCAATCTGTATCGCAAGTCCGTCGATGCCCGCTCCGTTGATCGGCCCTTTCGGTTCTACGACGGGCCGCCCTTTGCGACCGGATTGCCCCACTACGGACATCTGCTGGCGTCTATCACCAAGGACGTGGTACCCCGCTACTGGACGATGCGCGGCTACCGGGTCGAGCGCCGCTGGGGCTGGGACTGCCACGGCCTGCCCGTCGAAAACGAAGCCGAACAGCAGCTTGGGCTTCAATCGCGGCGCGACATTCTCGAGTACGGCGTAACCCAGTTCAACGAGGCCTGCCGCGATTTGGTGCTGCGCTACACGGCCGAGTGGCAGAAGCTAATTGAGCGACTGGGACGCTGGGTGGACTGGGACCATCAGTACCGGACGATGGACCCCGATTTCATGGAGTCCGTGTGGTGGGTATTCAAGTCGCTGTGGGACAAGAGCCTTGTCTATGAGGGCTACAAGTCCCTAGCCTACTGTCCCCGCTGCGCGACACCATTGTCGAACTTCGAGGTCAACCAAGGCTACCAAGACACTCAGGACCCGTCGATCACGGTGCGCTTCCGCGTCGCTGGCGAGCCGCGCCTGTCCCTACTCGCTTGGACGACGACCCCGTGGACCTTGACCTCCAACATGGGCTTGGCCGTCGGCCGCGACATCGACTACGTGCGCGTCACCACCAGCGACGGAGAACAATTGATCCTCGCCGCTTCCCTCGTCGAAGGCCTCTTCCGCCGGCACGACAGCGAAATCGCCGAGGTAACGCCGGTCGCCGTCGAAGACCTCGTCGGGCTGCGCTACGAGCCTCTGTTCTCCTACTTCGCCGACCGTGCCAACGAGGGCGCTTTCCGCGTCGTAACAGCCGATTTTGTATCCACCGACGACGGCACCGGCATCGTCCACATTGCCCCCGGGTTCGGCGAGGACGACTACCAACTCGGTCTGGCCGAAGGCTTGCCCGTGGCCTGCCCCATCGACGCCGACTGCTGCTTCACCGACGAAATCCCGGACTTTGCGGGCACTTTCGTGAAGGACACTGATACGCCCATCATCCGCCGCTTGCGCGCCTCGGGCCAGTTATTCTCTGAAGGCTCCATTGAGCACTCGTACCCCTTCTGCTGGCGCTGCGACTCGCCCCTGATCTACCGCACGATCTCCACTTGGTTCGTGAAAATCGAAGGCGAGGTAAAGGAGAAGATGCTCGCCGCCAATCAGCAGATCTGGTGGATTCCCGAACACATCCGCAATGGCCGCTTCGGCAAGGGCATTGAATCGGCACCGGACTGGGCCGTCAGCCGCAATCGCTACTGGGGAACGCCGCTGCCGATCTGGCGCAACGAGGAAACGGGCGAAGCCGTGTGCGTCGGCAGCCGCCAGGAGTTGTGCCAACTCACCGGACGCGAAGTCGATGACTTGCACAAGCACTTCATCGACGATCTCGAGATCCCAGCGCCGTCTGGAAACGGCTCGCTGCGGCGCGTACCCGAAGTCCTCGACTGCTGGTTCGAATCTGGGTCCATGCCGTACGCGCAAAGCCACTACCCCTTTGGCCGGCGCGAGGACTTTGAAGCTTCTTTCCCAGCCAACTTTATCTCCGAGAACCTCGATCAGACCCGAGGGTGGTTCTACACCCTGACGATCTTGGCCGCGGCCCTGTTCGACAAGCCGGCTTTCCACAACTGCATCGTCGGCGGTATGTTGCTAGCTGCCGACGGACGCAAGCTGAGCAAGCGCTTGAAGAACTACCCCGATCCGGCTGAAATGCTCGATACCTACGGTGCCGACGCCCTGCGCCTCTACCTACTCAACTCGCCGGCCATGAAGGCCGAAGAGATGCGTATGACCGAAGAGGGCATCAAGCAGAGCCTGCGCGATGTCATCATCCCCTTGTGGAATGCCTATAGCTTCTTCGTCACCTACGCGACCATTGACGGCTGGACGCCAGACAAGAACCGCGCGCAGGCACTCGACCACCGCCTCGACCGCTGGATTCTTTCGGAGTTGCAGACCTTGCTCCACGACCTCAACGCCGAAATGGAAGCCTACCGGCTCTATCGCACGGTGCCGGCGATGGTGGCCTTTATCGAGAAGCTGACCAACTGGTACATCCGCCGCAGCCGCCGCCGCTTCTGGAAGTCCGAAGACGACCAAGACAAGCAGGCCGCGTACGACACCCTCTATCGAGTGCTGGTGACCTTCATCAAAGCCCTAGCGCCGGTCTTGCCCTTTATCACCGAGAGCATCTACCAGAACTTGGTGCGCCGCGTGGATCCCGAAGCCCCCGAAAGCATTCACCTATGCGACATGCCCCAAGCCGACGAGCACTTGCGCGACACCGCCTTAGAGCAGCAAATGGAACTGGCGACGCGGGCCGTGGTCTTGGGCCGCTCGCTGCGCAGCAAGCACGCGCTCAAGGTGCGCCAGCCGCTGCGGCACCTCTATCTCCTGCCCCCCAACGGACACAGCCACCACGGACTGGAGCAGATGACCGACCTGCTAGCCGACGAACTCAACGTCAAGGAGGTGGTGCTGGTGGAAGACGAGACCGAATTCAGCGAGGTCTCCTACCGGCCCGACTTTCGCGCTTTAGGGCCGCGCTTCGGCAAGCGGATGCCAGAAGTCGCCGCCCGCATCCAAACCCTGACAGCCGAGGATGTACACCTCCTCGAAAGCGGCGGCCAGCTCTCCGTGGCCGACGGCGAGATCGGGCTGGCCGACATCGCCGTGCAGCGCCGGGAGAAAGAGGGAGTAGTGGTAGCCCTCGACAACAACCTCGGGGTGGGGCTAGACATCCAGCTCGACGACGAGCTGATCGCCGAATGCACTGCGCGCGAATTCGTCAACCGCGTGCAGAACATGCGCAAAGAGGCCGGGCTAGATGTCGCCGACCGCATTCACGTCTGGGTGCGAGGCGCGACCGCTTTGGAGGAAGCGATTCAACAACACGGCCCGTACATCACCGCCGAGATTCTAGCGCTAGCCCTCCACACCGGAGAACTGCCCCAAGGGGCGCTCTTGCAGCAGGAGCGACAGGTCAACGGCCACGACGGCACCATTGCCATCGCTAAGGCCTAGTAAGTGAAGAGAGGGGAAAATAAAATGGACAACAAACCCAAGCAGATGGACCAGAAAGACCTAGCTTTTTTCAAAAAATTGCTCCTGAAAAAAATAGCCCAGACCTCGGACGATGTCGAAGCCATTGAAAACACCTCGCGCAACGACGCCCGGGAAACAGCCTCTGAGGACCGCTCAACCTATTCGCTGCACATGGCCGACCACGGGACCGACGCCATGGAGCGCGAGAAATCCCTGCTCCTCGCCCAGCGCGGGGGCGATTACATCATCTACTTAAACGAGGCCCTGCAACGCATTGAGGACGGCACCTTTGGCATCTGCCGCACCTGCAAGGGGACAATCGGCCGCGGCCGCCTAGAGGCCGTGCCCACCGCCACCCAGTGCATTAGCTGCAAGTCCAAACGCGAAGAGGCGTCGGACTTAGAGTGACGTTTCTGTGGATCATACCACTGGCCGTGGCCATCGATCAAGCTAGCAAATTCATCGTCCGCGGCTCCATGACGCTGTACCAGTCCGAGCCTGTATTGGGCAACTTTTTCCGCCTGACCTACATCCACAACCCCGGCGCGGCCTTCGGGCTAAATGTGGGTAGCCCGCTGCTGCACACGGCCTTCTCGTTCCTCGCCCTCGGCATCCTCGTTTACCTCTATCGCTCGCTCACCGCAAACGAGCGGCTTTTGCGCCTAGCCCTCTGCCTAGTATTAGGCGGTGCCGTGGGCAACATCATCGACCGCCTGTACTTGGGGGAAGTGGTGGATTTTTTCGACTTCGGCCTCGGGGATTTGCGCTGGCCGATCTTCAACTTTGCCGATTCCTTCGTCACCGTCGGCGTCTTGCTCTTGGCCTTGGGCTACTCGCGCCGCGAAAAGACAGACACCCGCCCAGAGCAGCCGTCCTCCCCTGCGCCCGAAGAGGAAATCGCGCGGGAGTAAATTCCCATGGACCTCGCCGTCCCCGTCGAATCAGCCGCTGAGCGGCTCGATCTTTTCCTCCGCACCCACTGTCCCCAACATTCGCGTAGCAGCATCCAAGCACTCATCAAGGCCGGAGCGATCCGCGTCAACGGCCAAAAGACGCGCCCGGCCTACTTGGTCCAGCCCGGAGACGCAATCACCGTCGAACTACCTGAGCCCGAACCCCTAGCCGCACGCCCCGAAGCGCTGCCCCTGTCCATAGCGTACGAAGACGACGACTTGCTGGTCGTCAACAAGGCGGCCGGCATGACCGTGCATCCGGCCCCAGGCGCGACCGAGGGCACCCTCGTCAACGCGCTGTTGCACCACTGCCGCGACCTGTCGGGCATCAACGGCGCGCTCCGGCCGGGAATCGTCCACCGGCTCGACAAGGAAACCAGCGGCTTGCTGCTAGTCGCCAAGCACGACGACGCCCACCGGCGGCTCGCCCACAGCCTGCAAGCGCGGCAGATTGAGCGCTGTTACCTCGCCCTCGTATGGGGAGGGATGCGGGAAGCCGAGGGCCGGATCGAAGCCCCGATTGGCCGCCACCCCAAGAACCGCAAGAAGATGGCCGTAGTCGCCGATGGTCGAGCCGCGGCCACCAACTTCAAAGTCGCCGAACGCTGTCCTTTTACAACCTTAGTCGAGTGCCAGCTAGAGACCGGACGCACACACCAAATCCGCGTGCATCTGGCCCATATCGGCCATCCAGTCTTCGGCGACCCCGTGTATGGAGGCCGCGACCAAGCCAGAGGGGTTCGCCCCGAGTACCGCCGCCAAGCCAACTGGATGCTGAGCTTGATCAGACGCCAAGCCCTGCACGCGCAGAAACTGCGCTTCGCGCATCCGACCACCGGAGATATGATGGAGTTTGCCGCGCCGCTGCCGGAGGACTTTCAGGCCGCATTAGAAGCGGCGCGGATGAAGAGCGGCTAGTACGCCACGACCCTAGACAACCGACGAGGAGGACGGCCTGTGGACTTTCGACTCAACGACGACGAGATACTCGCCTTTATCGCGCGCGGGTACCACATCTTCCACCCCGCGATCGACGCGGACATACACCAAGCGGTTTGCGCCCAGACTCGCGCGGCCTTTGTCGAGGGCAAAAATCCCGGCAACGCCATCTACGAGCAGGTTCCAGCACTGGCACAGGTATTGTCGCATCCGCAGGTAGTGGGGGCGTTGACGAGCATCTTGGGTGCGGATTATCACATGCTCTGCCATCGCCATGCCCACCTGACCCAACCCGGCCAAGCAGCCGGCGGGTTTCACCAAGACGGAACGCCGCGGGTACTGCGGGGCTGGACCCGCCCCTGGCGTTACGGTCACCGGCCGCGCAAGGTGCTGTTAGTGTACTTCCCCCATGCGGTTCCCAAAGAGCTGGGACCGACGACCCTAGTACCCGGATCGCAGTACTATCGGCAACGGCCCGAGGCAATGGAAGCCTTGGAATGCGGGGTCGAGGGCGACGCTGGGATAATGGCCATCTGCCACTTCTCTTCTTGGCACCGGGCCGGAGCTAATACGAGCGACACCGAGCGGATTATGCTCAAATTTGTCTTCGACCGCCTAGGCGAGCCGCAAGAACCTAGCTGGGAGGCCGCAGCCGACTACAATCCCGATTTTGCTGAGATCGCACGCCAATGGTCGTCACTCCTCGACGGGCGCTTGTTGCGCCTGCCCAAAACTTGGCAGACGATGTGGAATTGGCTTGGCGGTCGCGGGGCCGAACGACTCGGCGGCACGGCATCGCGGGCGTCGCTATTCCAAGATTTAGCGTCGGACCAGGAGCACGAGGCCCTAGAGGCAGCCTATGGTCTGGGTGGGCAAGTAGATGTTGACGGAGCGCGGGCTTTAGTCGCCCGGATGCGCCACGAGGACGAGCAAGAGCGCGAGATGGCCGCGGTGGCGCTGAGTGCGGCGGGCTGCGTTGCAGTGGATGCGCTACGCGAGACGCTGGCGGACCCCGATCCGTGGCTGCGGGCAATGGCCGCAGATATCGCAGGTGATCTGGGCCGCGAAAGCCTAGCGCTAGTGCCCGATATGGAGCGCGCTATAGACGACGAGGATGTCTGGGTGCGGCACAATGCGCTACAGGCGCTGGCGCTATGGGGCCGAGAGGCGCGCGGTGCAGAGGAGCGGGTAGTAACGGCACTGACCGACGCCGAGCCTTTTGTGCGCTTTAACGCCCTCGGCGCGCTGATGAGTATGCGTCCCTTGGATGCGCGTTGCGCCGAGTGGTTGCAGCACATCGCCACCAACGATGAAGCCCATCCCCAATGGCGGGCACAAGATGCGTTGTCGCGCTGGGACAACGCCGCATTGCGCTATTAGCTGCGCCGAAAGGAAAAGTCATGCACGAGACCAACCCACTGAGAGCCGGAGCGGCGATGATCGACATTACCCCGCCCGCAGGTACACATTTAGCAGGCAGCGGAGCGGGCGAACACCGGCCGGCCCAAGCCGTGATGGATCCACTCTTTGCCAAGGCCATCGTCTTTGAGTCAGGCGAGCAGCGCGTCTGCATGGTGATCTTGGATCTCACCATTGTCACCGGCTCCTACACGGACCAAATCCGCGCCGCCATTGGCGAGCAAACGGGCATCGCACCCGAGGCGATCATGGTCCAAGCGACCCAGACGCACTCCGCCCCGAGCCTCGGCTACTTTATGCTGGACCCAGATTTCCCATTGGAGACCACCGCAGAGACCGAGTATCTGCGCGGGGCCGAGCGCGCCTACGGCGACCAAGCCGCTGCTGCCGCAGTGGAGGCCGCAGTCGCAGCGGCGGACAAGCTACAACCTGTGCGCATCGGTTTGGGGCGCGGCGTGTTAGGGGATTTGGCCTTCAACCGCCGCGGCATACGCCGGGACGGCACCATCGCCATGCCCAAGCCGCTGGGCCGGGAGCAGCAGCCGTTTGGGATCGCGGATGTCTGCTATCTCGAAGGGCCGATGGACCCGGAAGTCGGCGTGTGCTGCATCCAAGATATGGACATGCAGCCGCTGGCCTTTCTCCTGCACTACACCTGTCACCCGGTCAATGCGTTCGGATATCCCGAGACCTACCGGGCCGTGTCGGCGGATTGGCCTGGCGCTTGGACGAGACAGATGCAGCAGCTATTCGGCTCCGACGCCGTGCCGTTGGTCGTCAACGGCTGTTGCGGCAACATCAACCCTTGGCATCCCTTCGACCCAGATTGCCGGCCGGATCACCAGCGGATGGGGCGCGAATTGGCCCAGATGAGCGAACGAATCGTCCACAATATGACGTTTGCCAACGACGCTGCATTGGATTGTAAGATGGAAAAGGTCGGCCTGCCCTTGCGCGATATTCCGACCGAGCGCTTGCGCGAGGTCAACGCGATCCTCACTGAGAATCCGCAACCACCGCGCGGCGCCAACGGCGAAGTGGACCCGCACTGGTTCCGGGCCGCATCGACCCACAGCGTCGAACTATGTCGGCAGCGAGACGCCGAGTTCCCCTATGAAATCCAAGCTTTCCGCATCGGCGACCTCGGTCTAATCGGCCTGCCCGGGGAACCTTTTGTCGAAGGACAACTCGCGCTCAAAACCAACTCAGCGGCCCCTTTTCTCTTTCCAGCGCACCTCACCACGCACTACGTCGGCTACCTACCGACGCGGGCAGCCTATGCCCGAGGCGGACACGAGGCCAACGAAGACGTTACCTACTGGGCCAAGCTCGCCCCCGGCAGCCTCGAAACGATCGTCGAGCGGGCTCGGACGCTGATGGAAAAGTTGTTTGTATGAGCTAGGGATCTCAGACGTTCAGGTGCAGGTGAATGGGGAACCAAATTTACTAAAATCGCTAGTCACTAAACGCCTTGAACGCCAGTCCGACAATCGCTAAGATCGTCGTTATCTGGAGCGGTACAACCCAGCGGTATAATCGGTCAATTTTGGTTTCCAGTGCCTCGCGGGTGGCGTCAATTTTACCGTCAAGCGCCTCACGGGTGGCGTCAATTTTACCGTCGAGCGCCTCGCGGGTGGTGTCAATTTTGGTTTCCAGCGCCTCGCGGGTGGCGTCAATTTTACCGTCGAATTCCGCACGAATGGCGTCGATTTTGGTTTCGATGCGACCCAGCCGCACGTCGATTTGCTCGACAATGCCCTCTAGTCGGGCGATGCGCCCCTCGTGGTCTAACGGATACGGACGCTCTGGCGACGGATGGTGCTCACTCACGATCCAACCTCCTCGGTGTTAAAGCGTGAACAGCGCAAAACCCTCGCATCAGATATTCGCAAAATCCATGCCACGGCGGCAGTGCAGTGGGGAAGACGGGGCCGTGCGGGTCAGACTGTATCGGGCACAACCCATCCATGAGACCTTTAGGGAGCACCCTCTAAGGGTAGTGCGTCAGGTTGAAAATTTCAATCCCTTGGTAAAAAGACAAAACATCCTAGAAAATTCAAACTGACTATTTACAGTAAACGATACAGACGAACGAGATTGTAGCGGTGATCGAGAAGAGTCGGAATTGACTCAGTGCAGGCATGACAGTAGATTCATGATGTCATGCCTGCTACTCAGATCACCCTTCGCAATGTCGATCCCGAACTCTCGCGGCGGCTTCGCGCTGTCAGTGCGGAACGCGGTGAGAGCCTGAACAGTACCGTGCTGCGCCTCCTGAAAGACGCGGTCGGGTTGGATGCGCGTCGCGACCGCCTGCGCCGATACGTCACCTGGACGGCCGACGACCTCTCGGAGTTTACCGATGCGCTACGTGCGCAGCGAGTCGTCGATGAACGGTACTGGCAGTGAACTCGACCGACCGCCTTGTCCTCGACACCAGCGCGTACTCGCACCTGCGTACCGGACATTCTCAGGTGATCGACTATGTGGCGGATGCACCGGTGGTTATCATGCCGGTGACAGTGCTCGGAGAGCTTGAAGCGGCATTCGAGTTAGGGAGCCGTGTGCAGGAGAATCGCCACGCCCTCGCTGACTTCCTCAATGAGCCTTTCGTCAGCGTGTTGGACGTCACTTCCGAAACCGTTCGGCACTATGCCCGAATCTTCGTGGCGTTGCGTCGAGCCGGTACGCCAATTCCTATGAACGATGTGTGGATCGCAGCAGCGACGATGGAATGCCGTGGGTGCCTGTTGACCTTCGATAACGACTATCGCCACGTCGCAGAACTCGACTACACGTTGCTCGACGCACCTTAACCACCATCACTTGGAGCACGAGCCTCCGCTCCCACCTCGTCAGCGACTAAACCCGACTTCTCGCTCCCCCCTGTCGGCCGCCTCCTGAATGCGAATGACGTTGCGCGTCGAGCGCAGCACCGCAGCGGTGTCGAGGCCGTTGGCGGGCACTTCGTCGGCGATGTCGGCGAGGAAGGAGCGCAGATAGCCGCCCCGTTGGGCTGGGGGTAGCGACTCGATCTGCACGGTGGAGTCTTCCCTGCCGAGCACTTGAATGTCCTTGGCCGTAGTCGCAGTCTCGATCACTCCATCCCGTCCCCAAAACGTAGTCCTCCAGTAATAGGGCATCGCATATCCCGCACTATCAGGTGCGAAGTACGACACATCGCCCAAGACCCCGCAGCCATTGTCCATCTCCAGCATCATCTGCCCGGCATCCTGCATGTGAAGATCCTCGGGAACGAAAGCTCGCCAACAGCGTGCGGCGTTGATTTTCGCCCACTGGCGGCCCGTGACCCAAGGCAAAGCGTCGATGGCGTGGATGCCAATATCGGTGATGGTGCCGCCGTGTTTGCCCTGTTCAAAATACCAGCCGGGCCGCGAGCCCAACAGCAGTGGGTGTTGGCCACCAAAGGCGATAGCGTGGACCTCGCCGATGCGTCCGGCTTGGATCAGGTTGCGCACGCCAATAACCTGAGCGGCATCGCGCATAGTCAACATGCAGCCAACCTTGAGACTTTTCTCGTGCGCCAACGCCGCAATGCGGTCGAGGTCAGCCATTTTGGTACACAGAGGCTTGTCGCTAATGACGTGCTTACCGCGCGAGAGGGCTTCGATTAGCACCGGGCCGCGACCCGCGAAATAGGTGCCGGTGGCGACAATATCGCAGTCCACCTCGTCGAGCATCTGCTCGATCCGGTCGTGGGTAATTGCGGCAGTGCCCTTTGCGCAGATTTCGGCGCGCGTCTCCGCGTGCTCCTCGCACGCAGCTACCACTTCAAGCGCGGGCGAGGAGCACGCGAGTGCGTAGAGGTCGAAGATGTGGCCGTGGCGAAAGCCAGCGAAGGCGATTTTGTGGGGGGCTTCACTCATTCTGACCTCGACTCACGATTCCTCTTCTTCGTCGCCGTACGAGTGCCCGCCAAAAATGGCCCGCAGTTCGGCCGCGGAGGTGGCTTGGCGCATCTGAGCCATGCGCTCGGCCTCGTGTTTTTGCAGGGCGCGGACGTTTTCCAGCACCGCGCTGAGCTTGTCGGCGGGGAATTTCACTGCGCCGTTTTCGTCCATGTGGATGATCTCGCCAGGAGCCACGTCCATACCGGCGACCGAGACCGGCACATTGACCGCGTGAATGGCTTGGGCACCGTGACCCGCGGTGACGCCGCTGAGCAAGTACTGGAACTTCATCGGGCGGATCTCGTCGATGTCGCGCGAGGGGCCGTTGGAAATCGCGCCGACGCAACCAATGGCCTGCATCGCCGTGGTCATGTTGCCACCGGCTAGGCCGACCTTGCCCTGGATTTCGGGCGGGAACTTCTGCTGGAAGACCAAGATCGTCGGCTTGGGCGAGGCGTCGAGGGCATCGAGAACGTCCATGAAGCTAGCACCGTTGTAACTGGAGTCGGGCAGGCCAAACGTGCAGGTGACCGCGTAGCCGACCGTAGGGCCGAGCTCGGGATACATGCAGCGCAGCGACTGATCGGTGTACCAGTTTTCGCTCCAAGGATTGTACAGCCCCAAGCACAATGGGTCGCCTGGATAGGTGGCGACGACATTGGTAATAGAAGGCGTATCGAAGTTTTTCAATTCGGCGAGCATTTCTTGTTCGGTCATTAGAAGCTCCTGATTGGGTAATGGGAAAGGTCAACTTGCGTCAGTCGCGTTTTTCTTTTGCGCACGGTAAAATAGATGCACAGAGATAATGAGCATAGCGAGGATGATCGCAAGTTTGCCGCCTAGTAAGTCCCCAACGAACAAGGCTGGCAAGGTCGCTATAATTCCGATGATTAATGCCGCGCCGTACAGCAGGAGAACGTGCCACAACTCAAAATGCCAACGGCTCATCGCACTCGCTCCTCGCGTCGTCGCGTTTTTCCTTCGCGCTTGGTAAAGCACATTACCAGATACGAGCAGCAGAACGAATATGTTCAATGTGACTGCTAGGGATGCAGACATCCATATCCATACGGTTGCAGAACCGAGGGTTAATGCCGCGCCGTACAGCAGGAGAACATGCCACAACTTAAAATGCCAACGGTTCATGTTAAGCTAAGCCTCCTGATGGAGTAATGCGTCAGTGCTGATCGCGGCGCGGCAAGATCGGCTGATTCCTCAACTCTCGGACTAGGTCTACAAGCCCCTCAGTCGCTGCTTCTAAAAACTTTTCGCCCTTTTCCTTGGTCGCTTTAGTCGCGTCTCCCATAACCCCGCTGCCCGTCTGCTGGCTCCAGTACGGTATCAGCCGAGCACCCGATCCCTCGGGATGCGTGCCGGCCAACAGGTCAGTGCGGAAGCTGGGCGACAGCGGCGAGCGCTCGTCAACAGCCTTGTCCATTTCGACGAGTTCCGGCTTGAGCGCCAGATAGAGCGAGGTCTCGTATTCGCCAGCGTGTGAAGTGCCGCCGTAGTCCGAGTCGCGCAGTTCGTTGCCCACGGTCTTAGCGCGGCGTATATCCCAGTGATTGACCGAGGCGCAGAGGATCTGGCCCTCGTATTCGAGGACGGTGAGGCGGGCTGCTAGATCGAGCGGCGAGGTGTTGGAGCCGTGGCCATTGACGATGAGGATGCGCTTAAAGCCGTGGTGGGCTAAGCTGCAACACACGTCCTTGACGTAGCGGATAAAGGTATCCCACGTAATGGTCAGAGTGCCGTGGAAATCCATGTGGTGCGGACTGTAGCCGTGGGTGACGGGCGGGGCGAGCACGGCTTCTTCCGGGATGCGAGCCACGGCGCGCTCGCAGATGCCGTGGCACAGCACCACGTCCGTATCCACCGGCAGATGTGGGCCGTGGTCTTCGTGAGTGGCAACGGGCAGCACGGCCACGCGCCCCGCAGCAGCGGCGTCCCGGGTCTCGTTCCAGATCATTTCAGCGTAGCGGTATTTCACGGCAGTTCACTCCTTCAAGACAGTAGAATCAACGCACGAGAACGCGGGAAGAAATACACAATTCGCGCAGCAGGGGCAAGTTGTGGTTCCTCGACAGCTTTCGGCATCCCTTCTATATTTCAATAAGAGGCAACTGTACTCGCAACTTAACCGAAGGAACAGCAATACATGGGTCGCAAGATACGCCTTGGTGTGCTCTGCGGCGGGCGCTCGGCCGAGCACGAGGTCTCGGTGATTTCAGCGCGCTCGATGTTGGAAGCCATCGACAAAGACAAGTACGAACTGGTGATGATCGGCATCTCCAAGGAAGGGCGCTGGCTATCCGCTGCGGACACGCAGCAGCTTCTGGCGTCCAGTCAGGTCCACGAGGATGGGCTAACGCCGGTGGCGCTGGACTATCTGGGGACGCGCACGCTCGTAGCGCAGCACGGTGATGGGCAGGACCAAGCCCTCGACGTAATCTTCCCCCTCTTGCATGGCCCCTACGGCGAGGACGGCACCGTACAGGGCCTGATGGAACTGGCCAATGTAGCGTATGTGGGGGCTGGAGTCGTCGGCTCCGCCGTGGGCATGGACAAGGAGCTGATGAAGCGGGTCTTCAAGGCCGAGGGGTTGCCGCAGGTGGACTACCAAGTGGTGCGGCGCAGCCGTTGGGAAAAAGACCGCGCCGGAGTGCGCGCCGAGGTCGAAGCCGCGCTGGACTATCCCGTCTTCGTCAAGCCGGTGAATCTTGGTTCGAGCGTCGGAGTGAGCAAAGCTTGCAATAGTGCCGAACTGGAGCAGGCCATCGACGACGCAGCGCAATACGACTACAAGATCATAGTCGAAGCCGAAGCGAGCGGCTGCCGCGAAGTCGAAGTGGCGATCTTGGGCAACGAGTCGCCAGAAGCGTCCATCACCGGCGAGATCGTGCCGGGCAACGACTTTTACGATTACAACGCCAAATACATCGACGACAACTCCGACCTGATCATTCCAGCGCGCATCTCGCCAGCTACCCAAGAGGCCGTGCGCGAGCTGGGCATCCGGGCCTTTCAGGCGATAGAAGCCTGGGGTTTAGCGCGAGTGGACTTTTTCGTGCGCGAAAGCGACGAGGCGATTTTCGTCAACGAGATCAATACCATGCCGGGGTTTACGCCCATCAGCATGTATCCCAAGCTGTGGGAGGCGAGCGGCGTGAGCTATGGGGAGTTGATCGACCGGTTGGTCCAGTTGGGGATCGAGCGGCACGAGGACAAGCAGAAGACGAAGACGGCCCGGTAAACTCGATGAAGAAAGCGCGCTGGGAAAAGGGCAACGTTAGCAACCTGATTTCGTTTGCCCTGTTGGTAGCGGGCCTCTGGGGACGCGTTGAGGGGGTCGATGGCAGCGAGTGGGTGCTGGCGGTTGGATTGTTTGGCTTTGCCGGCGGCGCGACCAACTGGCTGGCAGTAAAGATGCTCTTCGACCGAGTGCCCCTACTATACGGGTCGGGGGTGATCCCAGCTCGATTTCGCGCCATCCGGGAAGCAGTCAAAGACGCCATCATGCGCTACTTCTTCGACGAGGAGTACCTGGAGCGATTCTTCGCCGAGCGGATGGCCGGAGACGATGTGGGAGAAAAGGTGCAAACGGTGTTAGCGTCTGACGAGGTTGACGCAATCATCGACCGCAAGCTCGAAGAGTTGGCGGAATCGCCGCAAGGGATGATGCTCCAGTTGGTGGGGACGCAGACGGTCAAGCCGCTGGTCAAGCAGTTCGTGATCGGGTTCGGGAGCGAGATTGCGCCGCTTTTGGCCGACGAAGCAGGCCCTGACGTCAGCGCCATGCGGACACAGGTTGACGAGTTGCTGGAGACCAAGCTAGAGGAGTTGACGCCCGACCGGGTCAAAGAGATGATGGAGGAAGTAATCCGCGAGCACTTGGGCTGGCTAATCGTCTGGGGCAATGTGTTCGGCGGCACTATTGGACTTTTATCTAAAGCACTGGGGTACTAAAAATGAGTCAATGGAATTTGCGCGGCGAAGTAGCAGTAGTCATCGGCGGCACCGGCGTATTGGGCGGAGCAATGGCCCAGGGATTGGCCGAGGCCGGAGCCTCCGTAGCAGTGTTGGGACGAGACCACGACCGGGGGCACAAGCGAGTAGCGGCGATAGAGACCACAGGCGGCACGGGCGTTTTCGCCGCTTGCGATGCCACGGACAAAACATCCCTCAAAGCCGCCCATGAAGCGGTCGTCGCGGCGTTGGGTCCCGTCAACGTACTCCTCAACGCAGCCGGCGGCAATCAGCCACAAGTGACTCTGAACGACGACCTAGACTTTGCCGCGATAGCAACCGACGATTGGCAGCGCTGTTTCGACCTGAACTTGGGGGCCGGCGCGCTGTTGCCCTGCCAAGAATTCGGATCGGCCATGGCCGCACAGGGCCGGGGCAGCATCATCAACATCGCCTCGATCGCCGCCCACCTGCCGGTTTCGCGGGTGGTGGCGTACTCCGCGGCCAAAGCGGCCGTATTGAACCTAACGCAGTTCCTCGCGCGCGAGTGGGCCGACAAAGGCGTGCGGGTCAACTCCATCACCCCGGGCTTTTTCCCCGCCGAGCAAAACCGCCGCCTGCTCTTTGAAGAGGACGGCACCCCCACCGAACGCGGCCAACAAATCCTCTCCCACACGCCCATGGACCGCTTTGGCCGCCCCGAGGAACTAGTCGGCGCAGCGGTGTTCCTCGCGTCGGACGAGGCCAGCGGCTTCGTCACCGGCACGGACATCCGCGTTGACGGGGGATTTTTGGCGACGACGATTTAAAGAGCGACGAGACACCACGTTTTACAATGAAAAAAACGTCACAACTACACAAAATCAGAGGAAAGAGCGCCTCGAAATCCAATTCGCTTTTCCGGATCTCGGTATTGAATCAGTTCGTAGTGCCCAATCATAAATCCTTGTGCTTCCCAGAATTTCAAGGATGCTGGATTGTCTCGCCGGACATTTAAATCGATCCGGTCAACTCCCATGCTGTCGGTAATTTCTATGGCTGATTTTACCAAGAATGTCCCAATGCCCCTCCTGCGCTTGGAAGAAACAACGTAGAAGTCGTTTATCTTTGCGCTAGTGCCAGAGATGGCGAATGAAATAAATCCCACCGGGGATCCTTCGCTTAGCCCCCAAAATATCCTTGGTTCAGTGTTGGAAAGGGGAAATCGCTCTGCGAAATACGAATCCCGATCATCAGATGTACATACCGTATCTGCATGTGGCATGATCTCCAGCCAATACGCTTCAACGAGTGGACGAAATCGGTTCTGGTCGGTTGGAACTACTCGTTCGAATTTGATGCGTTCCATTAGTTCTACACCCGATTCTCTTTCAATTGAGAAGCCCACTCAATCGTCACTCGAAAATGGTGTCCCTTGATGGAACCTCAGCTTCCAACCGCCAGACGACCGCGTCCAAATTGAGCTCCTTCGTGCCTCCTCAATATTTTCGCCGTAGGTGACGACACTATTGTACGTTACCTGTGCAACACCTTCAGAAAGAAGACGCGCCTCAAAGGCTGGAAGTGGAATCACCGCTTCTACGGGTGTTGAAGGTACCGAAAGCGTGTCGGCGCGCTGGTAGATACGCCCAGACCTGCCCAACTCGAAGAAGTCCTCGGCGATGACTTCCTCCATTCTCGATACGTCGAAACGCGTTTCCGCTCGCCACAGTTCTTCTTCCAAGCGCTGTAGGAGTTGCCGATCTTCGGCAGTAAGTTCAGTCTCCATCGATGGTTGGTCCTCTTTTCACAACGAGAAGAATGTGGCCACTCGCACCCAAGAGAGAGCGATCTCGATCGGTTCGGCTTATCATCTCGAGCATGATAGCCCGTTGTCGTGGGTCCGACCAAATTTGATCGAAATTCTGCCAAAGCCACCCCACACCCTCAATAGCGACATGGTCCACGATCCGTAAATGTGCCTCCTCAGCTTCCCGTTCGATCTCATCCGGGTAGTGAAGATAGGCATCAGTAAAGTATTTGGTATTGTCTTTGTTGGGACGGTGGACACCTGTCTCTAAGTCTTGCCGCACAATATCCAGATATTCCGGATCTTCAAATAAGCCACTTATGAAACCATCTAACATCGACGCAACCCTTGAGATATATGCCACATACCCGACACCGTTGGGTGAAAGCCAATCAGCGACCTTCCGTAGCACTAGGCTGCGCTCGTTTGCATCGGTGAGATGGTACATGGGGCCTAAAAGTAGAACTACATCATACTGCTGGGACTCAAGTTCGAGAGATCGTACATCGGCAGTTTCGATTCGAGTAAGCGGATTTGGCGCTTTCTCATTGATCGACACGGCCTCTGCAACGTGGTTAGGCATCAAATCAAACAAGGCGACCTCGTGCCCCTTCTCGGCAAGCCAGAACGCGTACGGTCCAGATCCTCCACCAACGTCTGCTATTGACAAACCAGTTTTATCGGGGAGAAACTGCTCTATGATCTGTTTAGTGCGGAGGAATTCTAGCTCGCCCCGGCCACTAAAGAGACGTTGGGTCTCGTTCTTTCTGTTGTAATAGTTCACTATTCGATCCAATCAGCACCTCATACGGTGTTATAGGCTGTAGGAGATCCCGGCACTCTCCAGCAATTCGGCTCCCATCTCGATTCCTCGATGTGGTAGGCGCATCAACTCGCCGTGGATATCAAAATCACGGGGGAATGAAGTCATGACTTTTACTGTTTTTGCTAAACTGGCGTTGTAGTACTTTCCACAAAGGGTTCATTCCTCGTGGCTTGAATTGCTCGGGGTCTTTGCCCTGTTCGACAGCTTGCCAATAATGCCAATCCATCTTGTGATCCGGTGCAATCTCATAATCTAACCCCGTCCATGATCCACCACCGCGAAAGGCGTAAAACGCCCAATGCCAACCTCGGCTGTTATAGATTTCTATTAGGTCGCTCAGGTAGGCCGCAGCGCCTTCGAGCCGGCGGTCGTACCAGAATTCTGAAGCTATGATTCGATGAGAAGGTATCTCATATCGCTCAGCAAACCGCTGCACCGCGTTGATCTCCTCCGCAAGACGATCGATAGTCCACGACTCTACAGGACCGTTCCACCACTTCGGAACTCGGTCTGGATAGGCGTACCGGCCCTTATTGACTCGATAAGTCACCATCTGCCACGGCCCGGGGTTGTGAAAAGCGTACAACACCTTGTCATCATCTACAGGGCGATTGAAGTCAAACGCTTGAGGAGCGGCATAGAACCAGCCATCGAGCATGATGGGCGTATCTGCATCTACTGAACGGATGGATTCGACCATCCGCTGGTTAAATCGGTTGAGGTCAGCAGACGTATTCTGGATACCCTGAAACCATTGGCTGAAATTCTCGTCCGGTTCTTCAAAACCGAATACCCTCTCTGGATGTGGTTCATTAAGAGGGTTGTAAGCTACGATTGCAGGATGCTTTCTCAAACGCATTGCTAACTGACGCCAGAAATTGAAGGCTTGCTCATGGTAGCTTTCGTCACGCCAGAGCCGGCCATCATCTTGGTTCTCATTTAGCTGCTTCCAGCGTACACCGGGCAAGCTGGCCATCGCAAGGACAACTTTGATACCATTGCTCTCGGCTTCATTGAGTGCTTCTATCAACAGGGCTAGATCGGTCTCATTGATTGCTGCGAAATTATCGGCGTTGCCGATTAGGAAGTCTCTATTATCGGCGGGCCATGCATCGGGTAAAATCCGAACATAATCCAGTCCCAGTTCACCTGCCGCCCTGTACCACTCAGGACGATGTCGCTCGTTTTGCTGATTAGCTCCCTTACGCTGCTTTTCCCAAAAGCTAATCTTGGGAGCATCGGACATAACGCCGCTGGTGAAGCACAAAATAGATATTATTGAAACTATATATCTATAAAGACCCCGTTGCCGCCCTTCCTTATGACCGTTTCCGTTCCTGATAAGCATCTGTGCTCTATGGTTTCATGTTCCTTCAATCAGGCTTTCTTCCTGCGAAATGCTAAAGCAGTTTCGTAGTGCTTGGTGATCGATCCTCCGTAGTTCTTGTTTATCAAGTCAGCGATACCGTCAAATAGGTGCATGCGATTGGATTCGGGTAGCGCGATGTGGTCAGAATAGGTGCCAATGAGTTTGACGTACTGTTCCACAGAATAGTTCGCCGTCCACGCGTACACTCGGTGGATAGGATCGGCAAAAGCGGTAGTTCCGGGTTCTGGGGACGCTGACGTCGTCGGATTACTGGGATCCCGAGGGGAATCTGAAACTACATAATGCTCGCTGTAAACTTCCTGGACTTCCGCAAAGAAACCTTCGTCTTTTCTTACGTGTTGGTTGGAGAAGATGGCCAATGATCCCGTAGCCTTCAGGGCGTCACGGGCTCTGATGAATCTGACTCTTGGACTCACCCAGCGGAATGCCGTCGCGGAGATCACAAGGTCAAACTTGCTAGCCGAGTCCCAATCTTCGAAAGGACACAGGACGAAGCGAACGTTCTTGTAGTTGTTAAGTCGCGCCCGCGCAACCTCAATCAAATCTTGGCCAATATCTAAACAGGTCATTTCGCAACCGAGAGGAGCAAATAATCTCGAAGCCTGTCCGGTTCCACATCCAACTTCTAGGATCTTACCACTTCTATCAATTTCGGAGAGTTCCAAGACATCCCTGACAAGCTCATCAGGATATCCGGGCCTCACTTCGTCATAGATCGAAGCAACGGTATTGAAAGTGGTTTTGAGATCAGGGCGGGGCATTGGAATCCTCTCTACGAGGCTATGGCAATGCGTTTCGATCTGATTCCTGCCTTGATCGATTCGTAGGCCAAGGGTGAGAGTAAGGGCTTCCCTCGCTCAACCTTGGCCTCAAATTCGTCAAGTTCCTCAATCGTGAAATGGGTTCTCGGCATGAATTCTAGATAGTTGGCCACTTCCATTTCAATAAGGTCGCGAAGATCAGCTTGGGTGACGGGTATGTTCTCCTCGTGAATACGGTCCCACACAGTTGCTTTCTCCTTTTCTATCCCTTCGAAGAACCCACTGCGGATCGAAACGCTGAAGAGAAAAGCCAATCGCTCGGCCCTCTCGCCAATCACTTCCCGAATGCGTTGACGATCTTCAAGGGACGCGGACTGTGTCTTGTAGGATTGCGTGCCGTAGATGCTATGAAACAAACCTCCAAGACACACGGCTTGGTCGTTGCCCCAATCCTGGAGGAAGTCGTGTGTTCCTCGAAGATGATCCAAAAGATCTCCACCGCTGTGAGGATTTTCATCCGTGTTCAGGTCGAGCAAGAGGTCTAGGTGATTCTGTTCGATCATTATAGTTCCCCCTTATAGTGATTTCACATAACGTTTTACCCAGCGACAAATCCTATGCCAATCAGTACCTCCAGTGGCATCGTCTCATTCTCGGCAATTGGGGAGCGATACCAGCTTCTCCCTCAGTTTGATCGCTGTTTCGTACGCATCTGCAAGAAACTCAGTAGGCGGTTGAGCGCGATCCTGGGGCACGGCCTCAATCATGACGGGACCTTGGTGCGACGTGGGATATGCTCTCGAAACGGCATCCCAATCTACGATCCCTTTCATCGGCAACCAGTGAACGTCGCCCTGTCCGTCGGTGTCTGAAAAGTGCGTCGTGATGAGACGATGCGCCCACTTGTCAAGCACAGCGCTAGGAGTGCTGGAATGCAAGTAGTCGTGCGAGCTATCGTAGCACAAGCCCAGGCTGTCCAAAGGAACTTCACTTAGAATGAGGTCTAAGTGATTGGTTCCCCTTGTATTCTCAAGAGCCAACACGACCCCGGCGTCTGCTGCCTCCTCGCCCAACCGGCGAAAAATCTCCAAGCCTTGCGCGTGCGGCGGAGGTGGTGTTGATCCCTTGGTTACATGAAGCACAATGCAGGAAATCGAATGCCGACTGCAGTACTCTATTAACTCGAGATTCTCATTAGCTAACGCGTCGCGTTCGCTGGGCTTATCAGACCAGAAAGCATTTGCGTTTTCGTATGTTGCGTGGGCGTGATCGACGGCAAGCCCGGCATCTGCAGCCATTCCCGGCATTTCGTGAGCACGATCCGATTCCACCAAGGGTTCCAAACTTCCCATCCACAGAAAGGTGTGACTGAAACCACTCTGCTTGATCAGCTTCAAGCGTTTAGCAAGAGGCAGTTGGTAGCCGAACCAAGCGAACGTGCCGAGAGAGGTTGTGGCTTCACTTGAGGTCATGAACGAGATGCCCCTTGATGGAGTCGAACCATTCCCCAAATGGTTCCTGCAATTTGGGATCTTCAGTCAACGGATGCCACATTAGGACAAACTTGTGGTGATCAGAAAAGACTTCCCACTCAAGCTCGTCACTTGCTGCGCAACTTAAGTGATAGTGCTTACGCTCAACAGCGGTCGTCAGGGCATCTTGTGGTATCCAGCCAGTTATTTGAAACGAGGTCTTATCCGAACCGAGCAACTCTTTTTGATTTCCGGCGTAGGGGTGCTTTAGTAGGAGAACGTGCTTTCGACCGTCCAAGTTACACGTTATAAAACAAGTGACCTTTCCCAGCGACATATCACATTATTCTCTGCATTCCTGATTCAATTTCAGCTAACGTTCTCGCCATGCCCGAACCGCGAAGCCAAGCACGGACGTGTTACGTGTTCTCAATGATCCGTTACTGCTTCAAATATGTTGTCTCTTGAGAGCATTCACGGCAAGGTGATTCTAGTCCATATTGAAGGTGGTCAATCTCAAAATCAGGAAGATGGTTATTGATGATCACCTTTGAAATACCTTCTTCATAATACACACCAAAGAAGCAATCTTCCATTACAGTTCCTGTCTTTACGTTATCCCCAGGATTCAAAGCACTTGTTCTACCTATTGGCTCTCCTTTACTGTCAAAGGCTACAAGTGAGACCATAGGGGAGTTTGGTGCATCGCTCCAAACCATTCCCACATGCGTTGGCAATTTGCTTAAAACTTGCTCATTGAAGACAAACACTAAAGAAAAATTGTTTTTGGACCATAAAGAGTGTCCTTGCAAACCCGATTCATCAAGCCGACCATCATCTGCATCAACAGAGTCAACAAATCGCGATTTATATCCCAAATCGCCAATGACCAGACTACCCTGATTAACACTGACCCCAGGTGTATTCAGTTTTCCATCTTCAAAGTCTTCCAGATAGAAATAGAGATAGTGGTTGTTTTTAAAAGGGCTGTCTGCAAAACTTCGATAAGGCATGTAGCTCTGAAAATCGGTCTGTGCGTACGCGGTACTTGCTATCATAAAAATTAGGAGTGCCGCATATATATGAATCCTCACCAGCAATAACTCCTTGCGGTATTCTTTAAGTCCATTTCAGCTAACAGCTTGTACCTGAACAAGTAATTCAGGTAACAGCCGCTATATGCGAAGGTAGGTCTCTTGGTGCATAGTCGCAATCGCAACGAGCGGCCCAGATTCACCGGCACGTCCTGAGCGGAGTCGAAGGGGCCATGCCTGCCTACTTCCACAGCAACCGAAGATAAAACAGCGGATTCGTCAGCATCTTGCGCGGCACGGCGTCGGCCATCATGCCGCAGATCATGTCGCTGACCTCGGCGTTTTTGGCAGCCTTGCGAATGACCAAGTTCATCAGGTAGGGCCAGCGGCCCAAATTGTGCAGCTTGGTGCTCAGCTTCAGCTCGCTGCCCAGCGCATCCCACAGCCGATCCTCATAGCGCCGCAAAAAGTCTGCCGAATAATCCCCGGCCTCCCGGGCTTGAACCGCAGTCTCCACAGCAAAGCGAGCCGAGTACAGCGCATTGCCAATGCCCTCGCCCGTGAACGGATCAATCAGGCCGGCAGCGTCCCCCAAGAGCAAAAAGCCATTCCCGTGCGCCGGTCGCCGCCGCGAACCAACCGGCAAATTCCATCCCACCGGGTCTTCAAGGGGACGGGCGTCGCGAAAGCGCGCGCCAAAGGTCGTGCTCGCCAGCGCGGCTGCGAGCGCATCCTTGAGGTCAATGCCACGCGCCTTGATATCTCGGTGATCCATGCCGATGCCGACATTAGCGCGGTCGCCCTCTAGAGGAAATATCCAAAAATACCCAGGCCGCACCTCGTCTATAAAGTGCAATTCGATCTGATCGCTCAGGCCCGCCA
>VXML01000026.1 GCA_009841115.1 Gemmatimonadota bacterium
CTGTACTGGGGCGAGTTGCACAACCACAATGAACTCGGCTATGCCCAGGGCAGTCTCGAGCGCAGCTACGAGATCGCCCGTTCCCACCTCGATTTCTACGCCTTCACCCCGCACGGGCTACACGCCGACGGCGGTGTGCCGGACGGCTATCCCGTGGTGGTCGCCAATTGGGAGCGGATCCGCCGGGCTGCCAGCGAAAACAACCGACCGGGCGAGTTTACCTGTTTTCCAGCCTACGAGTGGCACTCCTCGGCTTGGGGACATCTACACGTGCTCAGCGCCGAGGATATGGAGTCGATGTACTGTGCGCGGAATCTGGCTGATTTGCAGGACCACTTCAGGAATAGACAGGCCATCTTGGTGCCCCATCACACGGCCTACGAGCGCGGGGTGGACTGGGAGGGCTTTGACGAGGCATTGTCGCCGGTGGTGGAAATTTTCTCCGAGCATGGCTCGTCGGAGCGCGACACTGGCCTCTATCCCATGCTGGGGCACAGCGGCGGTCCGGCCGGATATCAATACACCGTGCAACACGGCTTGGCTCTGGGCAAGCGGTTTGGCCTTGTGGCCGGCACCGATAACCACGACGGCTACCCTGGGGGTTATGGGTTGGGGCTGACGGGGATTTGGGCCGAGGAGAATAGCCGCGCTGCGCTCTTTGACGCCTTGCAGAAACGGCGCACTACAGCCGTCACCGGAGATCGGATCGAGGTAAGTTTTCGCGCTGGGGAGGCTTGGATGGGTGAGGTAGTGAGTGGACCTGCGGAGCGTAGGCTGGACTACCGGGTCGAGGGGTGGGACGCGCTCAAAAGCGTGGAAATTGTGCGCGACAATTTGCCGGTGCACATAGAGGTATCCGACTACAGCACGCCACGGGCATCACAGCCGCAGCCCTATCGCCTGCGCTTTGAGTGGGGCTGGGGGCCGATGAAGGGATACCAAGTTTACGACTGGCAGGGGCGACTGCAGATCGAGGGGGGACGGCTTTTACAGGTCGTGCCCTGCTTTAGCTCCGATCCCTTTGACGAGGTGCGGCGCAAGCGCGTCCTCGAATGGGACGAGGAAAGATGCGCTTGGCAATCCCACACTTCGCGGGGTTCTGTCTTCACTACTCGCAATGGCTCCACAGCGCCAAGGGCCAACGACGCCCTGTGCGTGGAGGTGGAGGGGACGGAAGAAACGCGGGTCGAACTCGAATTCGACTGCCGCACTAGCAAGAGCCTGTTGGCCACGGCTACCGACTGGTCGCTTACGGGTAAACTTGGCGGTTCCCGGGCCAGTTTCAGCATTGGCGAGCTTTTGCAGGGGCGTCAAGGCTGGCGCGTGGACGGGCTGCCCACTTGGATCGTGGCTCACCGGGCCTTGCCCGAGGCGCTCTACGCCCTAAAAGGCCACTTTACCGACCGGAGCGAGATACCGGCCTATTACTATCTGCGCGTCACCCAAGAAAACGGCCAGTTGGCTTGGAGCAGTCCCATCTGGTTCGAGGAATGATGAGAACGGAGCGTTCCATGAAAATTACCTCTATCGATGTCTTTTCCTGCGAGGGCGGCTGGCGCACGCTGAATTTCGTCAAGGTTGGGACAGACGAGGGCATTACCGGTTATGCGGAATGCAATTGCGTCCGCTCGGAGGCCATTTTGCGAGCGGCGATCACTTATCTGGGGTCGCTGGTCATGGGCCGCAACCCGTTCCAGACCGAGAAAATCCAGTTCGATCTCTATCGGGCGACCCAGCGGCAGTTGGGCGGTGCGGCGCACCAGGCCATTTCGGCCATTGACGCGGCGTTGCTCGACATAAAGGGCAAGGCTCTTGGAGTACCGGTTTACGAATTGTTCGGTGGAGCGTTTCAAACTCGGATTCGGACTTATTACACCCACTGCGGGCGGGCGGAGCCACAAAATCCAGAGGTCCCGCCAGTCAAATCGCCTGCCGATATCCCAGCCTGTGCGGCCTATGTAAAGAGCTTGGGATTCCGCGACGTCAAAGTCAACTATCCGCTGACCCCGGAGGACCGCGGCGATATTACTCCGGGCACTCTCGGGAAGATCGTCGAGTGGATCGGCGCTTGGCAGGAGGTCCTAGGGCCGGAATGCAGCATCGCGCTCGACGTGGCCTTTGCCTTCAAGATGGCGGGGATTTCCAAACTGGCCAAGGCGCTCGAGCCCTTCAATATGCTCTGGCTCGAAGCCGAAACCCTTGACCCGCAGGCGCTGAAGTCCGTCCGGGAATCGACATCGACGCCCATTTGCATTGGCGAGAGTTTGTACCGGACCCAGGGTTTTAAGCCCTATCTAGAGGAGCATGCGCTCGATATCATCATGCCCGATACGGTGTGGAATGGCATCACCATGGGCAAAAAGGTGGCCGATTACGCCAATACCTATGATATCCTCTTTGCGCCACACAACTCCCACGGCGTGCTGGGCGGATTGCAGGCCGCTCACCTGTGCGCCACTTGCGAGAATTTTAAGATCCTCGAGTACGAACACGACGATGTGCCTTGGCGCAACGACATCGTGACCGATCCAATTGCCATTGAGGACGGCTGTATCGAGTTGTCGGACCGCCCGGGCTTTGGCTGCGATATCGTCGAAGAGCGCATCGCCGAGCATCCGCCCAAAACGGGGACCAGTACTCTTGCAAGGGCTATGGGACAAACCCGATAATTTTCTGGCTGTTAGAAGCTCGGAGCAGGTGCGTCTTCAGGTCGTCCGCCGGCTTGGCGAAATTCGCGGTATTCTCTTTCGAGCACGGCGCGCACTCGGTACTGGGGTTGGCTGTGGATTTTGGACTGATAGGGCAGATTGCCGAGCCAGTGCTCGGCGAGCAGGCCGCGCAGGTGGTGTTCGGCCTCCCGATACTGGGGATCGCCGGCTAGATTTTTCAACTCGTGGGGATCGGCCACCACATCGTAGAGTTCGGCCGAGCCATCGGCGTAGTGGGCGTACTTGTGCTCTTTGGTCAATACCATGATCCGCGTCTGAATTTCGCTGAAGACGGCGTCGCGGATGGAGCCGGTGGGATTGTCAAACAGCGGCGCGATGTCCTCGCCCTGCAGTGTAGGCGGCAATTCCGCATCGCAGGCGCGGTAGAACAAAGGCACCAAGTCTAGGGTGCTGACTAGGGCTGGACTGCGTTGCCCGGTCGGCACGCCCGGACCGCGCATAATCAGCGGCACGTGTACCATAGAGTCGTAAAAGAAGCCCTTGTAGCTGAGGCCGTGATCGCCGAGGGCGTCGCCGTGGTCGGAGGTGAAGACGATGAGGGTGTCGTCGAGGGTGCCAGCCGCCTCCAAGGCTTGGAGCATCTTGCCAATGCCCTCGTCAATGAGGGTGATATTGGCGTAGTAGTGCGCTCGCCAGCGCCGATATTGCTCGGGGGTGGCCTGCGAGGGGTCGATGCGGAACATGGAGTTGCCGAGCGAACTCTGGCTGCGACGTTGGGCAGGAGGTTTGGTCGCCAGTCCCTCTGCGGAACCGATGGGTTCGGGGATGGGAGCGTCGTAGTAGAGGTCGGCCATTTCTTCGGGCGGGTCGTACGGGTCGTGCGGCCCGGCAAAACTCACCCATGCAGCGAACGGCTCGGCTCCGTGTTTCTCTATCCATTCTGCGGCTTGGTCGCCAATGAAGCCATCGACGTGGAAGCGCTTGGGCCGAGGGGTAATCGGCGCGCCTAGGCTTTCGAAATACTGGGGCAAAGTCACCGGATGGGGCCGGTCCATTCCGTGGGCTTTGAGGAAGTGGACGTGGTCGTCGGGCAAGTACACGTGGCGCTTGTCTTCGGCGATGATGCGCTCGTCAAAGCCGCCCAAATCGTCCCAAGGGCTGAAGTGCATCTTGCCGATGCCAGCGGTGCGTCGCCCCGTGGCCCCCAGTCGCGATGGCCACGTTGGTACGGACGGGTGGAGCCAGCCGCCGTTGTCGAGTACGCCGGTGGTCGAGGCGTACTGGCCGCTGAGAAAGGAGGCTCGGCAAGGGACGCAGACCGGAGAGGAGACGCTGCAATTTTCAAAGACCATGCCCTCTGCGGCCAAGCGGTCGAGGGCTGGCGTCTGCATGAAGTCAAGGCCGTAGCACGCTAGGCTGTCCCAACGCTGTTGGTCTGTGGTGATGAATAGTAAATTTCTGGCCATAGGTAGATCTCTTTGGCTGCCTTTAACAGAGTGGGAAAAGGGCGATGACAGGGATAATAGATTCGTCTAAATCGAGCGTCAAGTAAGTGACGATGCGACTAGAGTTTTGGCTAATTATCGGGTTGCTGGCGGCCTGCGATAGCGGCGAAAAGCCGACTGTAGGACTAGGAGAGCGTGCCAGCATAAGTCGGGAGAGCGCCGAGGGGTTCCGGTTGTTGCAACAGGGCCGACCTGGGGAAGCACTGGCCCTGTTGCAGCGGGCTGCCGAGAAAGATTCGGCGAGCATGGAAGTCCACTACAATATGGGTGTGGCGCATACGCATCTGAAAGAATACGCCAAGGCCATTGCGGCCTTTGGGCGCGCCGTAAAGTTAGCGCCGGAAAATCCAGGCGCGCATTTCGCCTTGGGGATTGCCTTGGGGGTTGAACACCGCCAGCGCGACGCAGCCGAACACTTTGAGAAGGCGGCGGCCTTGGCACCAGACCGGGCCGAATATCATTTCCGCCTTGGGGAAGCCCGCCAAGCCCTAGGTGAGGTCGAGGAGGCACTCGCGGCGTTTGCCGCGGCAATTCGCGTGGATTCGACGCACGTAGATGCTCATTTCTTGCGCGCTGGGCTGCTGGCCTCAAGCAACCGACCGGAGGAAGCCGAGCAAGGATATAGACGGGCGATTGAGTTAGACAGCCGACGCGCCGACATCCTGTGGGAACTGGGCCAAGTCTATATGCAGCAGTGCCAGTACCCGCAGGCCGCCGAAGTGCTCAGAAGCGCCCTTGAACTCGAACCGCGCAATACTCATGCGCTCTATCTGTTGAGCCAAGTGTATTTGCTTAGCGGCCAGCCGGACGAACGAGCGGAAGTCTTGAGTATCTTTCAACGCCTGAGCGCGGCCCAGCGGCATTTCAAACAAGGCGCGTTATACGCCGAACGCGGAGCCATAGACGAGGCGCGGAAGGCACTAAAAGAAGCTTTGGTGCTCGATCCAGATCATGCCAAGGCTCAGAAAAAATTGGAACAGTTGGATAAAGAACGATGAAGGTGCGCATTTTGTTCTTTCTTTTGCTGGCTTGCTCACCTCCAGAAGAGCAGCCGCTTGATTCGGCTCCTACGGCACCCGAACAGTCCCACTTTGTCGATGTGGGTGCGGAGGTCGGCCTGACGAAAGTCCACACCGGCGGCAGTGCGGAAAAAGGCTATATCGCAGAGGCCAAAGGAGGGGGTGCGGCTTGGTTGGACTTTGACGGCGATGGCGATTTGGATCTCTACTGGGTGAACGGAGCCGCGCTGGACGATGCGCAAGGAGGTGGCAATGCCCTCTACCGCAACGATGGGACAAGCGGCTTTGTCGATGTGGCCAATTCCTTAAACGCAGCAGGCCGAGGCTGGGGCATGGGAGCTGTCAGCGCCGACTACGACAACGACGGGGATGCGGACCTCTACGTCACCAACCTGCGCGCAAATATACTCTACCGCAACGACGGCAATGAGGGTTTTGCCGAAGTGGGAGGCGAGGCCGGGGCGGCTGGGGCCGCTTGGAGTACGGGCGCGGCGTTTGGGGACTACGACCGGGACGGGGACGTCGATCTGTACGTGGCTGGCTACGCTGAGTTCGAACCCGAGAAAATTCCGCGGCTGGGCAGCCAGTGGAAAGGGGTCGATGTGTTCGTCGGGCCGCTGGGGTTGGCACCGGAAGGCGACTCATTCTACCGCAACGAGGCCGGCTCCTTTGTGGAGGTCACCGAGGAGACCGGTCTGGCACATCCCGAGCCGGGCTACGGTTTTGGGGTGCTCTTCGTCGATGTGGACGACGATGGGGACGTCGATCTGTACGTGGCCAATGACTCCACGCCCAATTTCCTGTGGCGCAACGAGGGGGATGGCACCTTCGCCGAGGTAGGGCTGCAAGCCCAAGTGGCGTATGGGGCGATGGGACACTCACAGGCCGGCATGGGGGTGGCCTGGGGCGATTACGACGGGGATGCCCGTCCCGATATTTTCTCGACGCACTTTGAGGACGACTACAATACGCTCTACCGCAACGAGGGAGAGGGCCTGTTCGCCGATGCGTCCGTCGCGGCTGGTCTGGGCAGGACCAGCTTTCACTTGGTGGGTTTTGGTACTGGATTTTTCGACCGCGACAACGACGGCGACCTAGATCTGCTGGTGGCCAACGGCCACGTCTATCCGCAGATAGAGCGCGCGGGCAGCGGCACTTCGTACGCCCAACCCAACCAACTCCTCGACAATCGCGCCGGTCGCTTCGAGTTGCTCTTGCCTAGCGGCGAAGACGTTCTAGGTCCGGCCAAGGTGAGTCGGGGGAGTGCGATTGCCGATTACGACAACGACGGCGATCTGGACATTCTCGTCACTAATCTGGATGACCGACCTGCGCTTTTGCGCAACGATGTGGGGAATAGACAGAACTGGTTGGGAGTCGAGTTGGTCGGCAGGGAGAGCAATCGGGGTGGGATCGGCGCCCGCCTGCGCTTGGCAGCCGGCGGCAAAGTGCAAGTCCGCGATATTATCAGCGGCAGCAGTTTTCTCTCCAGCGAGGATCCGCGAGCCCACTTTGGTCTAGGCCAGATTGAAAGGGTGGATTCGCTGCAGGTGCGCTGGCCGAGCGGGGTTGTGCAGGTGTTGAAGAACTTGCGGATCAACCAGTATTTGGTCGTGGAGGAGGACGGAAGCGAAGCGGGGAGACGCTGATAACGGCAGCAGTCCGGGCCTTATTTTTTAGTACAAAATGAATTTTGCCGACTCGGCGATTGCTTCTACTGCCGTGCGCCCCAGTGGTGCCTCCCTAAACCCTCCTGTTGACCAGATCGGCACTTGGTCGGCGTGGTGTGGGCTCTGCGGGTTTTCGCTGATGCCTGGAGCCAACAGTGCCAAGCTGCGGTCGATGTCGGCCAGATCGACGATTTGGCAGTAAGAATTGCCCTCCTGCGACCAAATCGTCTGTACCAGTGGACACTGCAATGGCGGCGAAAGAAGATCCGCGTCTGGATTGAACGATCCAAAACGCTCGGCACCGATACCCTCGGGGACACCCATGTACGGCATGTGGCGAATATAGGCCGCGCTTGCGGTCGCCTCCTCAGCAGCCGGCTCCTCAAGTTCCACTAACTGTCGCACCCATCCGGTCGTATCCGCCTGCGGCGCTAGGGGTTGGTCTCGGCGATAACAAGCCTTTTTGAAGGTGTTTACCAGCCACTGTCGCACGAGTGGTTCGTCGGGCAAGAGCCCCGTTTGTTGCACCTGCCGCCGGAGTTGGTTGAATAGGGCACAGACGCCGGCCCACTTCTGTGGATAGCGCTCCTCTAGTTCTGAACCCTGCAAAAAGCCCTCATCCAGACAGTCAAGGATCTTGCGCGCTAGGGGAAAGGCTGGTGAATCAACCAACAACCGCCGATCCCAATCTTGCAAAACTGCGACCGCCTCGGCAGTCTGCTCGTCGGTTTTGTCTTCATCGTCGAGGGCCAACAGGGCAAAATCCACCAAGTCGCGCACGGCTGGACAGACGCTGTCCTTGTGAATGTGCACGGCAAAGTCTGCGGGCGAGAACTTGCGCTCGGGGTCTGCGTCGAACAGTTCGCGCAGCCGCCAACTGCGCGGCCCTCCTCCTATGGAACTGCCAACTCGGTAGGGGTACCACGATCCAGCGGTCAACTGATTGGCCGTGGCAATGTAGTTGCGCTCCGGGTTGAGCATACTCGGCAGTTCGTCAAAGGGCAGCAACTCCCACTCGTCCTCGCCCGTCCACCCCGTGCGCGGCTGGGTCCGGTCGCCGCGTCGCTTGGGCGTGGTAGTGCCCGCCTGATAGCCGATATTGCCCTCCACATCGGCGTAGATGAAATGGCCGGGCGGTCCTACGTAGTGGCTCAGGGCTTGGCGGAAGGTCGCCCAATTCGTCGCCCGCATTAGCTCCAGCAAGGCACCCAGCGAGCACTTGGGCACGGCCCATAGCGCATGCTGCAATGCGAATACTCGGTCCTTTTGCGGCTTTGCTAAGAGTTCGTCGATGATTGGTCCGTGATGCGTCTGGCGAATTTCCATCTCGATGGCCGGGCCATCTTTGACTAAAATGGTCTCTCGGCACCGGACGAATTCTCGCCACTGTCCCTGCCAAGCGTACTGGTCGCCGTTTTCTGGATTCAGCTTCTCACAAAACAGATCCGCGTCGTCTCCCCCTAGGCCCGTCACTCCCCAAGCAACGCGCTCATTCCAGCCGATGAGGAGACCAGGAGCGCCCGGCACGCCAATGCCGCGCACATTATAGCGACCTCCGCAAAGGTGCACCTCGTACCAGAAAGAGGGATTATCGACGCTGTACTGGGGATCGCTTTCGAGGATGGGTTTGCCTGTTGTCGAGCGCGCCCCTGCAACCGTCCAGTTGTGGCTCAACTTGGCCTCAGGCGGCGACATTGCACCGGGTCTGGCTTCTGGGGCTGCCTGTTGCCGCAGGCGCTCGTAAACTTCTGGATAGGACCGATTAAAATCCTCGGCAGAGCAGATTTGCGCCTCGTCGTCAAGCAAGGGCTGCACTTCAAGAGGCTCTTCAGCTTCTCTGGTCGTCGGCACTTCGTTTTCCCAGCCAAAGCTGAAGCGCTGGCCGAGGTGATCCCAAATGGCGATACAGTCGGCTGCACTCCAAGGCTCGGGTGTTCCGCCATAGCGAGTAAAAAGAGGGTCCAACTCGCCTTGGCGGTCGTGTAGAAAGGCGTTGACGCCTGCGGTGAACGCCTCTAGGCAGCGCCGCGTTTCAACTGGTAGCTTGGCGACTGTCTCGCGGGCGCGGCGATGCAAGGCGAAAATCCGGCTTTTGCGATCCTGCTGCACAAAGCGGTCTCCCGGTCCTGAGCCTAAGATCTCGGCTATACGCCCTTGCACCACCCGGCGTCTGAGTACCATCTGGAAGATCCGGTCCTCGGCCATGGCATAGCCGCACCCGCAGAAGGCTGCTTCTTCCGAATCGCCGTACACATGGGCGATACCCCATCGATCTCGCAGGATTTCTACCTGTTCCGCCATGACTCGTTTCCGTCCAGAGCGATTATGATGCCAAGGCCCAGTGGACCGCTTCGGACGCCAGCTCCACAGCGCGGTCGATGTCGTCCGCCGCTATGTCCGGATGTGTCACCCAGCGGCAGAATCGCTCCGGCTCGAATCTACCGGTTAATACGCCGTGTCGGGCCATAAAGTCTGACCAGGCTTCTAGATCTAGGCGATCCTCCGTCACTTGCATGTAGAGAATATTCGTCACTACTCGACTGAGATCGACGGCTAACCCTTCGACGGAGTCGAGCCCTCTGGCCAGCCGCGAGGCATTCTCGTGATCTTGCACCATGCGTTCGTTCATGGTGTTCAGAGCCGCCAGACAGGCCGCGGCCACTACTCCGCCCTGCTTCCAGTTGCCCCCGAGCATCCAGCGATTGTGACGCGCCTGTTCAATAAGCTCGCCCGAACCTACCAACAGGGATCCACATGGTGCCGCTAGAGCCTTCGATAGCCCTAGGGATACTGAATCGGCGCAGGAGGCCAACTCCCGGGGATCAACGCCCAATCCGATACAGGCGTTGAAAAACCGTGCCCCATCGAGGTGCACTGGCATCCCGCGTTCTGCGGCCCACTTCACCAACTCGCCCAGATGATCCATTTCAATCAAGGTGCCGCCGGGGGTATTGACCGAATTTTCCAGACAAAACAGGCCTGGTTCCGGCCCTTTGATTTCCAATTCCTCGACAAGTAGCTGAGTGCTTCCCCCACACGTCTGGTCCGCCACTAGTGCAAATTCGACGCCAGCGACCCTCTGCATTGCTGCGGCCTCGTAGTCGAATATGTGAAAGCGCTCGCCCACGAGGATTGTTGCACCGGCTTCGACGTGAGACATCACGGCAGTTAGGTTAGCCATGGTGCCGCTGTGTACGAAGAGCGCAGCTTCTTTGCCCAGCAAATGCGCTCCTCTTTCCTCCAACTGATTTATGGTAGGATCGTCGCGAAAGTCGTCGTTGCCCACTTGGGCCTCAGACATAGCTCGGCGCATGGCTGGCGTCGGCTGGCTTGAGGCATCACTGCGAAAATCGAGAATTTTGCTCAAATATGATTTCCTCCCCACACAATCGGGACCGCCCCGTTTGCGGTGTTCCTCAGATCGCAACTCCTTCGAGCCACGGCAAATCTACTTCAATGCCAAAGCCGGGCGCGTCGCTGGGCACGAGGTAGCCGTCTTGGATGGCTGGCGTGCCGGGCAAGAGGACCATTTCGTGGAGCGGTACCCCGGGCGGGGACACGCTTTCCGAGCGCTCGCCCCAGACGATGGCGGGCATGGCAAAAGAAAGGTGCTGGCCGTAGGGGTAGTTCATGCCGGCGTGGGCAATGACTGAGACGCCCGCGGCTTCGGCGAGGTGGCAGATTTTGACTCCGGCCGTTATGCCCCCGACCCACAGCACGTCTGGTTGCAGGATATCGACGAAGCGGCCGTCGAGTGCTTGAGCAAAGGAGCGCGGCAAGTACCAGTGCTCGCCCGAGGCAAGGGTTTGCCAAGGGAGCCGCTGGCGGACTTGGGCGTAGCCGAGCCAATCGTCGGCGGGCAGGTAGTCTTCAATCCACTTTAAGCGATAGGGACGGAGCATCTCGGCGAGGCGGACGAGGTGCTCCACGTCCTGCGACAGCCAGCAGTCGAGGCACAGCTCAATGTCGTCGCCGATGAGCTGGCGCGTGGTAGCTACGAGCTCCTCAATTTTTTTGAGGCCGTCGAGGCCGTCGGCTGCGCCCCACGGGGTGAAGAGCTTGGTCGCCTTAAAGCCTAGCTCCATGTACCACTCCTGTTCAAATCCAGAAGCATAGCAGAAAATCTTGTCCTTTTGCGGGCCGCCGAGCAGTTCGTACACGGGTTTTTGCAGCAGTTTGCCCTTGAGATCCCACAGCGCGGTATCCACGGCGCTGATGGCGTAGCTGGCCAGCCCTTGGCCGCCAAAGGGCGCGGTGGAGCGCACCATGACGTCCCACAGCTTTTCTGTGGCCATGCAGTTTTCGCCGACAAGCAGTGAGGCGAAGTGATCGTTGATGATGGGCAGCACGGGCGGTGAGTGGACGGTCAGCCCGAGGCCCCAGGTGCCGTCCTCGGCCGTGACCACGCAGGCGATGCGGTGCCACGGTGGGGTGCCGGTGCGGTCGGTGCGGAAGCGGTCGTAGCGGTCGAGCGGCCGGTGTAGGGAGTGGTTGGGATGCTGGCTGGGACGCGGGGTTGTTTTCTGGGGAGGCGTGAGCGCGATTTGCGCGGCGCGGATTTCCTTGATTTTCACGGGAGCCTGCTCAGGTGAGTTGGGAAAAGCGGTTGGGCGTGAAGAGGGTTTGTAGAGTTTGGGCGATGCCAGCGCGGGTTACTTGTCGGCCGGCGTCGTGTAGGTCTTGGTACTTTTCGGTTAAGACTTTGGCGAGGATGTCGCGGAAGCGCTGCCACTTGGGAATGAGGTTTTCCAGCACGCGGGCGTCTGAGTTGAAGGGGATGAAGCGGTCGCCGGTCATTTCCAAGCGCATCCGCAGGTCCTGTTCGACCAAGCCCGGATGGTAGTTAAACCACCAGTGGCCAATGACCATGATGTTGTCGTTGTGGCAGGAGAGGACGCTGGCGTCGTATTGGTTGGCGTTGTGGAGCGGCGTGATGAAGAAGGCGTTGTCGGGATGGCGGCGCACTAGCTGCTGATAGGGATACATGTCGGCGAGTCCCACGCCGTCGCCGGCGTCGCGCCACTCGGGTTTGAGCTGGCGGATGGGGCCAGGCATCATAAAAAAGGGCAGGTTGAGTTCGCGCAGGGCTGGCAGCACCGCGTTGTGGAGGACTGCGCCTTCTAGTCCGCTGAGGTCGTGGACTTGGCAGTGGGGCGGGAATGAGCACGCGCCGTACGCGACGCCGTGCAGCTTGTCGTACCAGTCGGCGAGGAAGCGGCGGATCGCATGGGCTGTGGCTGGCTGGCTGGGGTCGTTGCCAACCTCGTAACCCCAAGCGTTGAGCTTCACGGCCGCGCGCGGGTAGTGCAAGACGAGTTCGTCGAGTCGGTAGCCGGACAAATAGCACTCGTCCCACTCGCCGCTTTCGTAATAGGCGCGCTCTTGGTCGTTGAATACGTCCTGGGTGCCGACGATGCGACGGACGCCGGCCAGTTCCATGCAGCGGCGCTGGATTTCTTCCGGGGCGGTGTCCGCGTAGAACTGACGCGCTTCGTCGAGGGTATCGGCGTTGGGATCGAGACCGAGGGCTTCTAGTGCGACGACTACGCCGCGACAGCCTTCGTCGAATGGATCGGAAGCAGCGTCGGCAAAAAGCTTCTGCCAAGTAAAGTCGCCTTGTTGTTCTAGGCTCCAGGAGTAGAAAGTAGCCGGGTCGATGTGGCCAGCGGCGAAGAGCTTGCGGCGCACGTAGTGATAGGCGAGTTGCTGGTCGATGCCGTACAGGCAGAGTTGGGGGCCGGCTTGGGGGCCGAGGAGATGGGTGTGCCAGTCATCGACGATCAGCCGTTGGACGGAGGTTTCTTCGGCGACGACGGTGGGGATTTGGTCGCGGAATAAGGGTAGAGTAGAGGTGCTCATAGCGTAGGCTCCTAGTCGGGAGAAAGGTTATAACTATAGGCAAGACTAACCACACGTCAAAGCAAGACAACTCGTCAATCGGCCATCATCGAGAGCATACAGACGCCGTCTGCTCTCGCAAAAAAACGCGACTTGACCCAGTAGGCTCTTTGCGTTATACCTACGCTTTACGCACGGACCGCGCTCTCCCAGCCCCCTAATATGCCCTAATAAGCTATGCTTACCACATGGATTGTTGCCGGCGGGATTCTGATTTTTCTGGAGTTAGTCGTGCCGGGGATGGTGTTGGGGTTTGTTGGCACCAGTGCCTTGCTCGTCGCGCTGTTCATCTGGCTGGGTTGGATCGACACTTGGGTTGGGTCGCTGACTTGCTGGTTTGTCCTCTCCCTTGCCCTCCTCGTGGGACTGCGCGGTCTCTTCCAGCGGCTCGTGGGGGGGAACACTGACCGGCAATCCACGGATGAAGACCTCGATGCCTACGGCACAATCGTCGACGTGGTGGAGACCATTACTTTGGAGAAACCAGGTAGGATCCGCTATCGGGACGCCACTTGGTCGGCGATCTGCTACGATCACACCATCGAAGCAGGGGGCAAGGCTATGTTGGCCTACCGCGATAACCTAGTCTGGATCGTCGAACCAGTTCAAGATTTCGATGATCCAGAGGTCTTCTAAAAGGAGGTACCCCCTATATGTTGTTGACCCTGATGACGATCCTCGTCCTGATCGTGCTCTTTGTGCTGGTCAAAACCTTTGTGGTCGTGCCCATGCGCGAGAATGTGGTCGTGGAACGGCTGGGCAAGTTCCGGGCCGTTCTGCAACCGGGATTTCACTTCCTCATACCCTTCTTCGACCGAATCGCCTATCGCCACGAGATGCGGGAGCAAGTCATAGATATCCCCAGTCAGGGCTGTATCACTCGCGACAATATCCAGGTTGAAGTCGATGGTCTGGTCTATCTGCAGGTTCTCGATCCCAAGCAGGCCAGCTACGGCATTGAGAACTACCGCCGGGCGGGCATCAACTTGGCCCAAACCACGATGCGTGCTGAGATTGGCAAGCTCACCCTCGGCCAATCCTTCTCTGAACGGGAGGTCCTCAACGAGACCATCGTCGAGGAGATTGACAAAGCTTCGGATCCTTGGGGCATCAAGGTGCTGCGCTACGAGTTGAGGAATATCACTCCTTCGTCCAACGTGATACACACCTTGGAGAAGCAAATGGAGGCCGAGCGCGAAAAGCGGGCCGAGATCACCCGGGCATCGGCCGAAAAGGAGGCCACGATCAACATCTCGGAGGGCGAACGCCAGGAAGAAATCAACCTCTCCGAAGGGGAGAAGCAGCGACGGATCAACGTGGCCAAGGGCCGCGCCGAGGCGATCTCTATTATTGCGGATGCCACGGCGGAAGGCACCCAGTTGATCGCCGCGGCTGTGCAAAAGGAGGGGGGCTCGGCCGCTTTGGAAATGCAGTTGGTAGAAGAGTATATCGAGACACTCGGCCAGATCGCTACCAAGGCCAGCGTCTCGGTAGTGCCCTTGGAACTGGCCCAAGTAAAAGGCTTCTTCGATGGGATGTCCAAAGTCGCTGACGGGATCACCCTTGAAAAAGGAAAGGCGTAAAAGATGGCCGCGTTTTTCGAGATCTTCAACCTCGTCGTTTGGGGACTTTTATTTCTAGTCCTGATCTTCAAGTTCTTCCGTTCAATCCGGCTAGTGCCGACTCAATCCGCCTACATCGTCGAACGGCTGGGGAAGTACTCTCGGACGCTGAATCCCGGCTTCCACGCCCTAGTCCCCTTTGTCGACAAGGTCACCTATATCCGCGACCTCAAGGAGGAAACCGTGGATGTGCCACCCCAGGAGTGCTTCACCCGTGACGAGGTGCAAGTAGAGGTGGATGGGGTCATCTACATCTCTGTCATCGATCCGGTCAAGGCCAGCTACGGTGTTACGGATTACTCTTTCGCCGCCATGCAGCTAGCCCAGACCACGACGCGTTCGGTGATCGGCACCCTGGATCTGGACCGTACCTTTGAAGAGCGCGAGCTCATCTCGGCCAAGGTCGTCGAAGTCTTGGAGAAAGCCGGACAGACTTGGGGTATCCGCGTACACCGCTACGAGATCAAGAACCTGTCCCCGCCGCCCACGGTGAAGGAGGCCATGGAGAAGCAGGTCACAGCCGAGCGCAACCGACGCGCCATCGTGGCCCAGTCGGAGGGTGACAAGCAAAGCCGGATCAACACCTCGGAAGGCAGGAGCTTTGAACTCGTCAATCGATCCGAGGGCGAGATGCAGCGCACCATTAACGAGGCCCAAGGCCGGGCCGAAGAAATCCGCGCCATCGCCCAAGCCACCGCCGAGTCGATCGAAAAGATCTCCGCGTCGATCAGTCTGCCGGGGGGTGAGTCCTCGGTGCGTTTGCAGCTAGCGGAGAAGTATCTGAAGCGGTTGCGGGCCTTGGCCGACAGCGATACCCAAATAGTTTTACCCGCAGATCTGACCAATTTCGAAGGCTTGCTCGATTCGCTCAAATTGTCTAAGCCCGGCACCGAGCAGGAGTAGATTATGGGGACGTCCCTGACTTTTAGGCGGTAGTCATTGAATTTTGCTTTTGGCTGCATTTGTGCCAGCGCTGCTGACACTTTTGGCGGATTGAGCACGGCTCGCTCGAATAAGGCCTCCGAAACTAGCGTTCCAATTCCCGTTTACTCCATTTTTTGCGAATTGCTGTTTATCAGATAAAACTCGCGTTCTTCCGAGGTTTTACTCTGCGATAGGATGATGAGATTGTGCGTCCAGGGTAATTGTGTCACCAGTGGTGGCACTTTCTTATCGTCCCAATAAGTCACGTAAAATTGCCGCATCTGAAACAGATCCGCCCGCGTAAATCCACGCAGGCCGGGCTGCCAAGCCGTACCTAACCTTAGCCCTGTTGAGATTCTAGCCCTCAGCCATCGCCTCAATGCGCACCGGGCATACTTTGAGCTCGGCGGTGTGGGTGACGGGGTCGTAGCCGGAGCCGGTGAGGATGTTGATCGGTACGTCGTTGAAGCTGAAGCTGGCAAAGACCGTGCCGCGCGGCGAGCGGGTGGTGCCCTTGACGCGGATTTCAATGGCACCGCGTGCGCTCGACAGGCGGCACAAGCCTCCATCGTCAAGGCCCCAGTCGGCGAGGTCTTCAGGGTGGACTTCGAGGCGCTCTTCGGCGAGCAGGTAGTCGATCCCCTGAGAGCGGCCGGTCTGGGTGCGGGTGTGATAGGCTTGGAGCCGGCGGCCGGTCGTCAGCCAGACCGGGAACTCGGTCGAAATGGTTTCGGCTGGGTCGCGGTAGCGGATGATCTTGAAAAGACCGCGGCCGTTTCTGAAGGCCCCCTCGTGCAAAATCGGCGTCCCTGGATGGTCCTTTTCGGGCACGGGCCAATGGTACTCGCCCTTGTCGATCCGGTCCCAATCGAGGCCAGCGTAGATGGGCGAGAGGCCGCACAGCTCGTTGAACACGTCCTCGGCCGAGGTGTAGTCGAAGCCGCTAAAGCCCAGCCGCTGGGCGAGCTGGCTTATGATCCACCAGTCGGGTTTGGCCTCGCCGGGCGGGGGCACGGCTTGGCGCAGGCGCTGGACCCGGCGCTCGGTGTTGGCGCAGCTCCCGTCGGTTTCGGCAAAGGCGCTGGCGGGGAATACCACGTCGGCCAGCGCGGCGGTCTCGGTGAGGAAGATGTCGATGACCACGAGGTGGTCTAAACTCTTGAGGGCGTGCTCGCAGTGATGGCGGTCTGGGTCGGAGACGAGGGTGTTTTCGCCGTCGATAATCATGGCAAAAATCTCAGTGCCGCAGCGGTTGAGTGCTTGGACCTTGGTGATGCCTTTGTCCAGATCCATCTCTCGCCCGTAGAGCGCGGTGAATTTTTCCCTGCTTTCCGGCAGGTCAGTAGGTTGAAAGCCGGGGTAGTTGGATGGAACGGCCCCGGCGTCGCCAGCACCTTGGATGTTGTTCTGGCCGCGCATGGGGTTGAGGCCGGTGCCTTCGCGGCCAATGTTGCCGGTCAGCAGGGCGAGATTGCACAGGCTTTGGACGTTGTCAACGCCGCAGATGTGCTCGGTGATGCCGAGGGTGTAGTAGATGCCGGATTTATCAGCGGCCCCGTACCAAAGGGCGGCCTGTTCGATGTCCGCAGCGGGCACCTCGGTGATGGTCGAAGCCCACTCGGGCGTGAACTCGACGACGTGCTCTAGGAATTGCTCAAAATCGGCCGTGCGCGCTGCCATAAAGTCGCGATCTACTAGGTCGTCGCGGACGATCACGTGGGCCATAGCCAACAGCAAGGCCACGTCCGAGCCGACGCGGATGGGCAAGTACAGATCGGCCATATCCGCGAGGTCGGTCTTGCGCGGGTCGGCGACGATCATTTTGGCCCCGCGCTTGAGGGCCTTCTTGATGCGCGTCGCTGCGACCGGGTGGCACTCGGTCATGTTGGTCCCGATGCAGAAGATCAGGTCCGGTTTGTCCATGTCGGCCAAGGGGTTCGACATGGCACCGCGTCCGATGGTGGCTGCCAGACCGGCAACCGTAGGGGCGTGTCAGGCACGGCTACAGTTGTCTATGTAGTGCGTGCCGTAGCCTCGGCGGATGAACTTCTGTAGGCAGTAGTTGGCTTCTGAAGGCGTGCGACCGGAAGCAACGCCGTAGATGGCGTGGCGGCCGTGCTCGGCGAGCACCTTGGCAAAGCCTTGGGCGGCGCGGTCGAGTGCAGTGTCCCAGTCGGTGGGATGGAGTTGGCCGTCCTCGCCGCGGACTAGGGGCTGTGCGAGCCGGTCGCTATGCTGGACGAAGTCAAAGGCAAACTGGCCCTTGATGCACAGCGCGCCCTCGTTGGCCGGGCCGTCCATCGCTGGTTGGATACCGACGAGCTTATCTTCTTTGGACAGCAGATCCACTGAGCAGCCAACGCCGCAGTACGGGCAGACCGAGCGGGTCTTTTCGATCTCGCCGGGCAGGTCGGCGGCGCGCAGGGCCTTTTTGTCGGCGAGGGCACCGGTGGGGCAGGTCTGGACGCATTGGCCGCAGAAGGTGCAGGATGAATCCTTGAGCAGGCCATTGAATTCGGTGGTGATCTGCTTGTGGAAGCCGCGACCCATCGCGGCAATGGCGTGGTCGCCTTCCTGCTCGGCGCAGACGCGGACGCAGCGGTTGCACGAGATGCACAAGTCGTAGTCGCGCAAGATGAAGGGGTTGTCGTCGGTGGGATGCGCTTGGCCCGATTGCGCGCCTTGGAAGCGACCGGAGCGGGCTTGGTAGCGATCGGCGAGGTCGGTTAGCTCTTGCGAAGCGTACCCGCGCAGGGGATCCACCTCGACTTCGCGGTTTTCCGAGACGACCATTTCTAGCAGCGTCTTGCGGTGCTTTTCGATAGCCGCAGTCGATGTTTTGACGACCATGCCGGGTGCAGTTTGCGACGTGCAGGAGGCGACTGGATTGCGCGCTCCTTCGACTTCGACCACGCAGAGCCGACAGGCTCCAAAAGATTCTAGGCGCGGATCGTAGCAGAGGGTGGGAATGTCGCGGCGATGGCGTTGAGCGACCTCGTAGAGGGTCTCGCCAGGAGCAAAGGAGACTTCTTCGCCGTCTAAGGTCAGGGTGTGGGGTTTCCCATTGGTATTCATGGTATGGTAAGGCTCTCGTTCAAGCGCAGACGCGCTGGGCTACTTGGTCTGGAAAGTACTTGAGGAGACTGTCGGTGATAAAAGGGGCGGCCATGCCGAGGCCGCAAGCGCTAGTGGACTTCATTACGTCGCCGATGTCTGTTACTTCGTCGCGCCAAGCCGCTAGGTCCGCAGGCCCGCCGCCATCAAGCCGCTCGGTTAGCCGCTGGGTACCTATGCGGCAGGGAAAGCACTTGCCGCAGGACTCTTCGGCAAAAAAGGCCATGGCTTGGCGGGCAATATCCACTATGTCGCGGCGGTCGTCAAAGGCCATGATGCCACCCGCGCCGAGCATAGAGCCTCGGGCGCGGATCGCCGGCTCGTCGAGGGTGACGTCGAGGTCGTCGCCGGCGAGAAAGCCGCCCGAGATGCCGGCCATAGTAACGGCTTGGATCTGACGGCCTGGCCCTGGCCCGCCGGCCCACTCGTGGAGCAAAGTGTTGAGCGGCAGGCCAAAGGGAACTTCGTAGTTGCCTGGCCGCTGCACGTCGCCCGAGAGGCTGATGACCTTGGTGCCCGGATGGCCGTCGAGGCCCAGCGAGCGATACCACGCTGCACCGCGCCGCACGATCTGGGGTACCGAGGCCAAGGTTTCAACGTTGTTGACGGCTGTGGGCAAGTTTTCAAAACCGTGCGTCACCGGGAAGGGTGGGCGATTGCGCGGATAGGGGTGTTTGCCTTCGAGGCTGTTGAGCAACGAGCCTTCCTCGCCGCAGATATACGCGCCAGCGCCGCGGCGGATGTGGAGCGCACAAGAGAAGTCGCTGCCGAGAATGTGTTCGCCGATCAGGTTGGCGGCGCGGCCCTCGGCCAGCGCGTTGGCGAGGATGGCGTTGATTTCCGGGTATTCGTAGCGCAGATAGATAAAGGCGCGGGTAGCACCGGTGGCGTACGCGGCGAGGAGCATGCCTTCGATAACCGCGTGTGGGTCCCATTCGAGAAGGGCGCGATCCTTAAAGCAGCCCGGCTCGCCTTCGTCGGCATTGCAGACGACGGTTTTGGGCTCGCCTGGGGCCTCGGCGACGGCCTGCCACTTCTGGCCGGTGGGAAAGCCCGCGCCGCCCCGGCCGGCGAGTTGGCTGTCGGCAATGAGGGCCACCAATTCGGCAGGTTCCCCGGCGAGGGCTTGTTGCAGTGCTTGGTATCCGCCGGTTTGGCGATAGCCGGATAGGGTGGCGCGGCACGGAGTGCGGATGTCGGCAAAGACGCATTCTTCGTACCCGCCGGGATTGGGTGCGGGTAACGGTGAAGGAGCGGGTGCAAGGGGCTCTGCGTCGGTCCCGACCAACACTTGATGGCCTTTGATGACCGGAATGGGATCGTCGCAGCGGCCGGCGCACGGCATGGGCGTGGCGTCGGTGAGGCTGGCGCAGAGCGCATCAGCTCCGCGCAGCGCGCATATCGGGCCGGTGCAGACGCGTGGGGCACTTTGGCCGGGCGCTTGGCGAGCGAAGTGGTGGTAAAAGGTGACGGTGGCGAAAAGCTCGGCGAGGGGGATTTTCAGGCCCGTTGATACGGCCTTGAGCGCTTCTTCCGACAAATAGCCGTCGCGGTCGTGGAAGGCGTGCAGGAGCGGCAAGAGAGGAGCGGTTTCGCGCTGCCAGCGTGCGACGAGCACGTCGTCTGTAGGGGAGGTCAAGCTAAGTACCTTGCGGAAACTGCCGCTGACATAGGATGAGGCGGTTGAGTTGAAGTCTATTGCTTTGAATAACTATAGGCGTTGCGCGAACTGAGAGCAATACGTGGAAACCTGTATACGGCCATGTTGAATTTCGATTAGCATTCGAATATCCCAAGCATCTTTACACGCTGCAATCGCTTGGATATAAGGCAAGTGGTGCCCGCGATTGGGAGCGTTTTGATAGATTGCCAACTCTTCCAGATATTCCGCAGCGTAATCCTGCATGGCTTCCAGCATATCTTCGAGTGCTTCATTAGGCGTTGCCATTTCAGTCACTAGATCCAACTCAGGACAGAAAGCGCATACCAACGCCTCATCTCGTGCAAGAATCACGGTCAATCGTTTTTCAGACAATGAAATTTTCGGTGGTAAGTTATAGGTATCCAACGTCATTTTAGACTCCCAACGGTTGGCACCTGAATGCTTGGCATTCGGCGTCCCGGCGGTGAATTAAGAAACATAAGGGAGCATAATTCGCGGTCAACCTCCATCCTGCAGGCCTTGAAAGGTTGGCACAATTTTGCAGTACGCGCACATTTTAACTCTATAAAAATATGCGTATAAGAGTTTTATTACGGTTGTATTATATGCGTATAGGAATGAAAGCAAAGCAACGGCTAATACAGAGGCAGCCGGCTGTTAGCCGCTGGTTAGTTTGGTCCACAATTGTAGCAAAATCACCACAACGCCCAACACGGCGATCCCCCCCTGTAATTGGTTCAAGCCCTTTCTAACTTCCTTTATCTGACTCGTGAATTCCTTGCCTAACTCGGCTTTGAGTTCGGCTATATCGGTCTTGAACTCGGCTTTGAGTTCGGCTATATCGGCCTTGGTAGCGAGGTGATTGTACACGCCTTCGAGCTTGGCTAGACGCTCTTCGGGGGTTAAAGGGGAATTGGTCATAGCAGACTGTCTCCTTGGGTTGGAAGGTACAGGATGGCGTGGAGCGGTGTCAATGCGCCTGAGATTAGAAGAGCAATATCCGTGCCCGTTCAAGGCATGGTACTCGCGTGGTAAGGTTGACATCGCGTAGGCCAGCGGCCTTATTTGCGCCCTCTAACCAACAGCCAAAGGAGCCTAAGCAATGCCGGATGTTATCGTCGTCGGAGATGGGCCGGGTGGATTGAGCGCCGCGCTCTTTCTCGCCAAAAACGACATGAGCGTCACCGTCTTTGGCCAAGACAAGACCCTCATGCACAAGGCCATGCTGTACAATTATTTGGGCATTCCCAAGATCGCCGGACCCGAGTTCCAGCAGATCGGCCGCGAGCAGGTGCGCGGCTTTGGTGGGGAGATTCAGGACGTCGAAGTCAGCAGCGTTGAAAAGGGCGAGGGGGGATTTGTCGTCGAAACCGCTGATGGCCAAAGTCACCAGTCTCAATATCTGATCTTGGTTACCGGGCCGAGCAACCCGCTGGCCGAGAGCTTGGGCGTGGCCAAAGAAGCCGATGGGTTGGCGGCCGATCGCAATGGCCGCACCTCGGTCGAAGGGCTATACGTTATTGGCTGGAGCACCCGCCTGAAGAAGATCCAGGCCATTATCTCTGCTGGCGATGGGGCCTGCGCCGCGCTGGACATCCTCTCGGCCAAAGCTGGAGAGGACATCCACGACTTTGATCTGATAGAAGACGAGTAGGCTAAAGCGAGACGACGCGCCCTTCTATGGCGGATTGGGTCGCTGCGAGGGTTACGGCTAAGGTCTTGACCGCCTCGGCGTAGTCACAGCGGATGCCCGTGGGATCGCCGGTTTGCACGGCTTGGAGAAAGGCGCGATCCTCGGCTTGCGTTGGATTGTTGCCTTGTTCGACGACTTCTTGGCCGCTGGGGCGTTCAATGGTGAGCGCGCCGGATGCGATGCGCAGGACTTGGTTTTTCTGGTAGAGGTCCAAGCCCACGTGCCCACCTGCGGATAGCATACAGGCTGAGGTAATGCTGGCGACCGCGCCGCTTTGGAAGCGGAGGCTGGTGACGGAGGCGTCGTGGACATCGTAGTTGGGGACGTCTTCCATCAGGCCGGTGCGCGCCATGGCATGGACGCTTTCCACTTCGCCGAGCAGGTAGCGGGCCAAATCGAAGATGTGCGTGGTTTGTTCGACGATCTGGCCGCCGCTCTCGGCCAGTACCCGCCACCAAGACACTCCGGGCATGCCGCCAGTCCAAGCGCCAAGGGCAAAACCCACCGGCTCGTCGCCGAGGAGTTCGATTGCTTTGGCGGTCGTATCCATGTAGCGCCAGTGATAGCCTACGGCACTGATCAGGTTTTGGGCACGGAGGACCGTTTCAACGGCGCGGGCTTGTTCTAGGGAAGTCGCCACGGGTTTTTCGACGAAAATGGGCAAGCCGCGCTCCATTGCCGCCAACTCGGGCTGGGCGTGGGCAAAAGGCGGCAGGCAGATATAGACCGCGTCGAGTGCCTCGCTGTCGTACAGGGTCTCGTAGTGACTATAGGCCCTGCCACCGTATTCGCTGGCCGCGGCGAGCGCCTTTTCTTCGACTACGTCGCAAAAGGCAACCAGCTCGGCCTCGTCGAGTTGGGCGAGGGTGCGCAGATGGTGGTTGGCGATGCCGCCGGTGCCGACAAAGCCGATTTTAATCGTCATGGAAAGTTTGTTTTATCCTGTCTTAGAGGATGCAAGGACTGAGAGCTAGGCCATTTTAAGAGCAATGAGTGGCATAGTATGAGCGCTACGCCGCCGTTGTCAAGAGACGGTCAATAATGAATACAACTCCAAAGGGCCAGCTTAGCGACTACAAGGTCCACTACAAGGCCGATGCTGAGGCGATTGTCGATCCTCAAGCATTGGACCCGAGGCGTCGAGCCTCGGAAGAACGACGGCTGGAGACACTCGTGCGCCTACTCGACTTGCACAGGGGCGAACGCGTCCTCGACGTTGGGTGTGGATCGGGCTGGCTGGGGGCGTATTGCCATCGCCGAGGTGCCCTAGTCTGTGCCATGGACATCGGCTGGGTAGGGGTGGCCGGTGCCAAGGCCCGCTTTGCGGAAGCAGCCTATCAGGTCGGCGATTTGTACTATCTCCCCTTTGCGGCCGAGTGTTTCGACGCGGTAGTGCTTTCCGAAGTGGTCGAACATCTCGAAGACATTGACGCGGCCCTAGCTGAGGCGCGGCGGGTGTTGCGTCCGGGGGGGCGGCTGGTGGTGAGTGTGCCGTACCGCGAGATTATTGTCGAGCACCTGTGTATCCACTGCAATAGACTAACGCCAGCCAATGCGCATCTCCACCGCTTTGACGAGGAGACGCTCGCCGCCTATCTCCAAGGCCAGGGCTTCGAAATACGCGCGGTGCGGTTGACGACCAACAAACTGCTGGAGTTGGCGGGATTTCCCCGCTTGAGTGCTGGCTGGCCCTATGCAGCTTGGCGCTTGGCCGACGCGCTCTTGAACAAGATCGTGCCTAAACCGGCCTTCCTTTGCATGTTGGGCGTTCGTGCATGACCGCGAGGGGGCGGCTGACGCGCAAGATCGGCGTTGTGGCCGCAGGGCGCGCGGCTAATACCGCCAGTATCCTAGCCGTTTATGCGCTGGTCGCCCGCGCTTGGACGCCGGAAGAATGCGGGCTTTTTGGCGCGGTCTGGCTCGTAGGCAATGCGCTGATCCCAGTGTTTTTGTTTGGGCTGCCTACGAGTTTACTCTACTTCTTTCCCCGGCGGGGCGAGCCGCGCTTACTCGTCGGCCAAGTGATGCTATGCTTGGTCGCGTCGGGTTTGGCATTGGCCGGGAGTTTGTGGTTGTGGGGCCCCCAGTTGGCCGATGTACTGGTGCAAGCGGCGAGCGATGGCGAGCAGGTTGCCGCGTACCTGCTGTTGTTCCTGCCCTATCTCTTTGCGGCGGTCGCCGCCGGTGGGGCCGAAGCGGCCTTAGTGGCTGCCGACCGCGAGCACTCTTTGGCTTGGCTGCAACTGGCTATGAGTGGCGCATTAGTTGGGGGTGCAGGGGGTGCTCTGGGGCTAGGTTGGACGCCCGCGCAGGTGCTGGTGCTGTTTTCTGGATTGGGCGTGTTGCGCTTGCTCGCCATCTGCTGGCTGGTGCGCTTGGCTTTGGCGGGTGGACGATGGTGGGGGTGGGAAGGTC
>VXML01000086.1 GCA_009841115.1 Gemmatimonadota bacterium
CTGGAAACTGGGGCAAGGTACCTCTATTTCTGCTCCGCTAAAACTATCTCATTTTTCACTCCACACGCCTGATGTACACTCTGGGTCACAAACTTTCCAACTTCTTTCAGGTCACCATTTCTTCCCAGCCTCCAAACATGACAAAAATAAAATGCAAGTATTGAAAATAGAATGTGTTGTCGCCAAAAGATCTACTGGGAAGAGAGCTCAACAATATTGAGGTGAGGAATGCCCCTCAGCAGTTGTACATTAAAGGACCCATGGACATACCACTACTTCGGCCCAAGGTGTCGGTGGTAGGAACAAGAAAGCCAACTGAAGCCGGCATACAGGAGACGCAGGCCATAGTATCAATGCTTGTGGATGAGAATGTTACGGTAGTGAGCGGCTTGGCCATGGGGATAGACACCATTGCCCACCGAACCACCATCACACAAGGAGGTCTGACAGTGGCCGTTTTGGGCACGCCTCTGAACATGCAGTACCCCAAATCAAATTACAACCTTCAAAACGAGATTGCGGCCGGACATCTTCTGGTATCGCAATTCCCCACCGGTTATCCAATCAACAAGGGAAACTTTGTTAGGCGCAACAGGACGATGGCGTTGATATCTAACGCAACTGTGATAGTGGAGGCCGGTGAGGGTAGTGGGACCATCCATCAGGGGTGGGAAGCACTTAGACTGGGAAGGCCACTGTTTGTCTGTCGTCCCGCTGCAGAAGCCCGGCCCGCATGGTTAAAGGAGATGGTACAGTACGGCGCTAGAATACTGACGGATTATCAGGATATATTAAACGAGATACCACTGGGAATAAAATTGGTTGATATATTTGTCGAGCCAGCTTCCTGAATCCATCAGGTTTGCATCCTGCTTATTAGTCGTATTTTACTAATCTACATTATGAAAATTCAAATTCCTGAATCCATCAGGTTTGCATCCCTGCTGTCTTACGTTCCCAAGTCCAGATGGTACAACATTGAGTCCGCTGATACATTGCCAGCAAATCTCAATATGGCCTATGAATACATGATTTCCCTAAAGCAAGGCCGTATACAGCCTGGCGGACTACTCTCCATCTATGATAGTGTTGCAAAGTGGTGTGCTGACAGTGGCCTATTTCGTGATTTTTTTTCCAGTGAGACCATACTGGTTCCGGTCCCCGGCAGCTCGCTAACCAAACCCGACACCCTCTGGGCCCCAAAACTACTCTCAGATGCACTACTCAGACATGGGTTGGGTTCTAGTGTATGTACCTGCCTTTCCCGTAGCGTATCTGTGCAAAAATCTGCCATCAGTAAACCACAAGACAGACCTACGCCTGCTAAACATTACAAGACCATGGAGATAGCCAGTATGGTTACCGAGCCAACAGACATTCTACTGATAGATGATGTGGTGACTAGGGGGGCGACACTCTTGGGCGCCGCGGGCAGAATCTCTCAAAGATATCAAAACACAAACATCAAGGCATTTGCAGCCATGAGAACCGTGAGTGACATACATGAGTTTAAGGAAGTGCTGGACCCTCAAATGGGAACTATCTCTCCAACCACTGATGGGCACTCCAAGAGAATACCCTGAATAGTGGCATTATGGGTACTGCCGGAGTGAAAAACTTCCCGCTCAATTGAGGTGGGGCTGGGAAGTCATGGCGGTCTGGAGAAGTTTGTGACTGCCGACGGCCAGCCGGTAGCAGCATCACTGGGAGATGCGACAGCCTCGGACGACACTGGATTGTGACGTTATCGGCGCTTGTAAAGGCCAGCCGGTCATGTGAGGTTCGCAATTTCTCTGCCCATACATTACAGGCTTCCCAGTCCAGTGGTCCATAAATCACACCTGATATTTCAAGCACCAATAACTTCACAACCCGTATTGTATTTAGGAGACTATGTGGCTTCTGTTGCCGGGCACCGGTCCCCAAGACCGAAGGGCCTTGCCCGGCCACCACATGTCAAGATGGCCGTGTTTAAGGGACCATATGGCTTGTCGCCCGGCCGGCCTAACATCAGACAAAATCGCATGGGGGAGACTAAGGTGGGTTTCTTAGGGCTATTTACCGAACCGCTCGTCACCGTTTGTCGATGTCATTAGCATAGTGAAGTCTTGGATATCCTCCCTCCCTAGCCTTGTGGCCAAACCGAGGACTATCCTGTATGGTGAAGTTGTGTGTTGGATAAAGTCAATACATCGTACTGGTACCCTTGCCAAAGTTATGGTATGCAGCGGCTACCGTTCCCGGTCTTATGGTGGTGCCGGCGGTGCCGCCTAGATTCTTATCCGTCGGGAACGCGTCTTTATGCATAGTATTTGCCATAAAGAATGGAAAATCCTCAGATGAATCAGTGGGTATAATTACCACATGCCAACCGCGGGCTGTTTGTAGAAGACCGGTAAGGCCACGGACATTAGATGTGGATATGACAGCTTTAATCGTGTAGGAATGTGTCGAACCCCTCAGTCCAGCAGCCAGTCAAACATTTTGACTATCTGTATCTCGCCGTTGCGCGTCATCCGCCTTATGGCATCCCGCATACTGTTTAGGTCGTCAAAGAAGATGTCGGCTATGGCCGCCTTGATCTCCCTCCATTCTATCTCAATGGGATTGAGCTGCGGGGTGTGTGGCGGTAGGTGCAGTATGTCTATGTCGCCACCTGAGTCGTCCAGGCACTTTCGCATGGTTACGCCGGTGAGGGCGCTGGCATTGTCCGCTATAATGCCCACCTTTCCGTAACGCCGGTGCAGGTGTTTGATGGGCTCGACGTAGCTGGCAGCCTTCAGGTCATCATGAAACTGCAGATCCAGTGTGCCATCCCCCAGAGCACCGATCACATGAAGGGATTTCTTGGAGTGGTTGACTGAAACTGTGTCTCTCTTGCCGCGGCGCCTTATGCCCCGACGGGATACAAGAGAGTTGCGCAACGTAGACGCATCAACGGCCACGACGGTCCTGCCCTCGGCCCTCCACCGGGCGGCGGTCATCCTCCCGGTCTTGATAAATTCTATCTGCTCCTCTGGCGTGGCGCTGTTGTACGGTACATACCGTGGCTTTCTGACCGGGAATCCTAGCCGGTGCGCCAGCCTGATGGCAGATCTGAGACTGTACGATATGCCGAACCTGTCAAGTATGCGCTTGGCCAGCATTCTGGCATTCCAACTGCCCCGCTCAAACCCACTCTCGCGTGGCATCCCGTCAAGATCTTTCTCTATAACTTTCTCCTGTTCTGGATTCAGCAGCCGCGGCCTACCCGGGCTCTTGGCATCGTGCCTGCACTCCGGACCTTCGCGCTCCATCCTGAAGAGCCACCGGTAGACGGTACCAATACCGCGCCCCATGGCATCGGATATATCTTTGAGAATCATACCACGCTTTCGGAGCAAGGCGGCCTGTAGTCTGTCTCTGGACTTGCCAGGGCGCTCGTGCCTGTACATCTCTTGTAGCTCTGGCAGCTGCAGGTTTGGCAGGTATGCTTCCCCTCTTTTTACCAATGTTGTCTTTGCCATGGGGTTCTGGGGACAAAGGGTCGATCTAAACCTTTCGGTTAGTCACTAGTTTTTCCATTCTTTTTGGCAAATACTATGCACTTTCTAGTCACGTATCCATCACGTTTAAGGGGGGAATTGTATGGGCTGCGCAGGCCAAAAGAACTGTGAGAGGCTGGCTGGATATACGACGACAGACCGCCAAGTTAACGGGGTTTATCGTTAAACAGGGGCCAAAGCCATATCCATCCTTAAACATAGCCGGTCTGAGAGGCTGGCGTGAATACGTATGTAGCCCAGACAGGCTTAATCGACGAGGTCACCATGACCAGGCCGTACGAGGAATATATAGCGCGCGTCGTTGACAGAGAGAACCTCCTTGTAGTATGCCCAGATGGCACAACGCGGGAAATTGTTGAGCAAGAAGCTGCTGCGCGGAAAGTTGTTGCGCAGGTGCTGCTAAGTCAGATGAAGTCGTATAATAATAAGGAATTAGTGATAGCATCAGAGAAGAAGCTAGCCGAATATTACAAAGACTGGATGTCGGGTAAATATGCTGAAATAGTTGCGATGGAGACAGTCACCGGCGATATCCCTGTGAAGACGCGCAAGGAGTGGTGGCGCGTTATGGACACAGTCTGTACCACCCCGGAGATGCTCCTTCAGGGCATAGAAAAGAGTGTGGTTTGTCCGAAACAGTTCGGGCTGGCGGTATTCGTTGATGGCAACATGGCAAGGGGCAAACACAAGCTTGTAGAGGCGGCGCGCGTTCTGGCCGACGGTGCCAGCTGCAACTGTAATGGCGACAAGTGTCATAGTGTAAAGAAGACGCGTATTCTGGCAATAACCAACTCTCTTTCCTCAATAGACAACAAGGATATGCTAGAAGCGCTCGGGATTACCTGCATTCTCGAGCCCCCATGGTATAAACCAGATGAGACTCTCTATCCGAAAGGCCTGAAAGTCGAACATGTATTGGTACCCCCATCCCCGGCGATGATCCAGATAAGGGACTGTATGATGAAGGCATTGGGGTGCGCCAAAGCAAGTGGGGACGACTCGGATATGTGGTCTGTACTGCGCGTCTTGCATGTGCTAGAGGCGCACGGGATAGAGTCGTTCCTGAATTCGTATAGGGGGATATATAGCAAGATTACTGACTATTTCCTGCCAGACGAACACCCACTAGTCAAGGCGGAAGGAGCAGCACAGAAGGCGTTGAAGTATGAGTTATACCACCCCAAGACGGACAAGCTGGCCAACATAATAAAGTCTACACAGGGCGGGGTGCTGGTAATTGCTGGCCAGAACGATTCGGCGCGAACCATAAAAACACAGCTATGTAATATGGGCATCTCTGCTGCGCTACTGCTCAAAAGAGATGCCGGCCAGATGTGCGCGGAACTAAAGGATGTGGCAAGTAAGTTTCAGTCAGGCAGGTACAAGGCGCTAATAGTGGCAAAAGCGACAGATGTGTACAGGGGGCTTCTGGTATACGGTGATGCACACACTGTGGTATGTTATGTAAACGACTGCAATACTGTGCAGTCCGCACTGGGCTGTGGCGCGGCCAGGGTGGTTGTCTTGGGTACCAAGGGAAGCGACGAGGACCCCAGCGCACAACCTCTTGTACAACAGGACCGGAAGACGCGGCTGCTGATAGAAGGCCTAGGGAGGCGGCCATGAGATGGCACTACCATATACTGCAACAGGAACCCTTTGGGCGCATATACAGCCAAGATGCGCCTTTTACGTCACCGATATGTGACCTTACCATGTTGGCCATGTGTATATGTGGGGCGATTGGCCGCGCGGCAACTGAGCGCGCCGGTCCTGTACAACACATGTACTACTATAAATCAAAAGTCATCCGCTTGGGCACGGGGGGGGGGATCGCGCGGCACTGATTCTCTTCTGTGTGGCAGTATGGTCCGCACGCAGGGAGTTCTAAACAGAGGAATCGAGGCCTGGTGGTATATCTGTATGGTACATTTGCGTGTATTCGGCCCAAAGGTCCTTCAATGTGTCATCCTTCCAGCCACCCGTCGGAGTACCATTGCTGGCCAGATAGTGGCGCACGGCATACTCGGCCGCGTCCTTGTCGATGTCAGGGTCTTGGCGGCGCATCATACTGACGGCGCGCTTGGTGAAACTCTCATCAACTTCCCTCTGCAGAACGCTGTGATACTCTTTATTGATTCCAGAGGCACCCGCCAGCATACTCTTAATGCCCATATCCCAGTGAGGCGAGCCATCATCCCTATAATATGGCATACCCCTACCGTGATGTATACTTCTAGGTTGGTATCTGGTCCAGTCGGCAGCGTCATCATACATGAATTGTGTACCTTCTGGGCGGTCCCCATCTGGGGGCGGTATGCCTCCTCCATCCAGGCGGACTATTGCATGCAGGGGGCATCTACACTTGCAGCAGAGATTTACGGTAGACGGGTCCAAGGCGATGACGGTAAAATGCGATCGTACGCGGCTACTATCGTACTTTTCGTGTATTATTGATCTAACCACAACATATCTGTTGGATTCATCCATAGGATTGGCTGCGCAGTCTTCCCCCTCGTGTTTTTCGGGTATGGGAGCATTATATATACGCGCGATCTCTTCCAACAAGGATGTTACCAGCTTATCCACTGTAATACCCTTGGCGGCATTGTACTTTATGGCACGTATATTCATGTCGGACAGGCTGCCATACCGTTTGTCACATTTTTCTATATCGTGGCGCGGCGGACACATCGCTGTCTGAAAAGACAACTGTTTAAGATTCTCAGATTTGCTCATCAGTGACCGCCCTATTCTGATGATGTCCAACGCAAGATCACTGCTGTTCGACAGAACATTCTTGGTGGCGAACTTGTTGTTGGAGACATCGCCAAAGTAAGTGACTGCGGGTCCATAGTTACGGCCACCCCCTCCCCCCTCTGATTGCCGGGGGGTACGCAGACCGACATGTGTCAGTAGGTATTTCATTATAGATGCCAGCTCATCAAACGAGCCTGTGTGGGATTTTTTCGTATATATGTCGCCCCCGGTCCTCCTGTGAACCTCGCTTATGGGATGGGGCTCCATCTTGCCCAGCATGATGCGCTTGCCATTATTACGCAGGTATTTTTCATGGTCGACATATCCTGCTGCAATTATGTGAAAGTGTGGATCAAAACGTTTACTATTCTTATCAAACCTCCAGGGGTGGTAAACTGCCGCCCCGCCCCTGTAACCAATCTGCCTCATATTCTTGAATATCTTTTGCCGGTACTGGTCCACCCCGTCAGGCGTCATAAGCTGTTCGTGGTTGTCCGAATGTATGGACACGATAAAGTGGTGATATATTAGACTGCATCTATTCTTGTATAGTGGCGAGCATCGGAGTATGGCGCCGATCATAAGGCGTTTGGCGACCTTTACGGCACGCTGTTCCATGGCCTTTTTGTAGCATATTGGACAAGACAGACGGCCACACGAAAACCGTACGGTCTGGCTGTGGCGCTGGCCATCGTCGTGAAGACATCCCATAACTACATCAGTCTATGAAAAAGTACTCCGTACATTTATCTAATTTTTATTAGGTCAACCACGCTTAGGTCAATAATAACAATGTAGGTTGTATAAAATTATTGAAATGGGGCATATAAGGCCGGTGCGGGTTAGCAAGTTGGTCATGAAAACCACGCACCGAGAAATAGTGGAAAAATTCGTATATAAGGACATGCAGGCGGCGCTGCACCAAATATGCTCTGCCTTTGTGTCAGACAAGCACAACGCCACATATGGGGCAGCGGATTTCGTGGACGCGGCGCTGGCCGTGGCATCAAAAAACGGGTACGTGGGCGCCGTCCTGAAAAATCTGAGGGGCGACGACAAGGAGGCGGACACAGACATCCCGCACTGGGTTGAGGACGGCTCCGAATCTCCAAATGTGCCAAAATACGCCCGGGTATCTCCCACCCCGCAGTGGTTTTTGGGCCGGCTGGACGGGCATTCGGGCGATGAACTGTCCGGGATGGGCGCCGACATGCTGGATGCGTCGCTACAGGCGGTGCGCAGCATGGGGCGGCTGCCGGCAAGGGCCACGCTGGCAGTGGACGGGCACGACCGGCCCTGCCACGCCCCCATGGACGAGGATGTCATGCGGCGGAGCAAGCCAAAGGGTGGAACCTCAAAGATGGAATCGTACCTGACTATGCATATAGCAAACGACGTGCACCTGACCACCTCGGCATACCCGTACGCTACGGGCGATTCGGCCGCAGAGATAGTGCGCCGCATGATACGCCATACCCAGCGCATTGGAATCAAGATCGAAAAACTACTGCTGGACCGCGGGTTCTATACGGTTGAGATGCTGCGCATACTGCGCGAGGAAAAAATACCATACATAATGGCCGTGCGCATGACCAAACCCATCGGGGCCATGGTGGAGGCGTACCATGATGGCCGGGGCAGGGCCATAGTGAGCCACACGGTGGGCAGCGGAAAGGGCGCCGAGAAGGCCACCCTGCTGATACACAAGAGGCGCGATGCGGACAGGCACGAAAAAGTCACAGACAAGTACATTGTGCTGGCCTTTGCGGGGGTGTGGCCCAGCGAAAAGGCCGTGACAAGCGGCATACCGGAAGAGTACCGCAGGCGCTGGTCAATAGAGACCGGCTACCGCAACACAAAAAACATGAGCATCAAGTCGCGCAGCATGATACCCGGAGTGCGCTGCTTCCTGTTCAAGTTCTCGCTGGCCCTAACCAATTTCTGGGCCCTGGCCAACGCCGCCGTGTCACCTTCCAAAACGGGCGTGGTGGTGCCGGTCATAACCATAGCCTTCTTTGTGCACCACATCTACCAAAGGGTAGCAGGATTAACGGCGGACAGGTACGGGCTGCGCGCCGGCCCGGGCCCACCGGCGCGGTAACAAAACGTGTGGCGCGGCCGCCACCCACACCCCGTACAATTTCGCGCAGGTCATCCCGCGTCCGGCTGCGCATCCTGTGCAGCCATATCGGGGCTGAGATGTACCTGATGAACCGGGACAGGTCCAAGACAGGCGCCAAACACACATCCATGTCGCATGCAGCCTGATGAGGGCTGCCATTGGCCGCACACAAATTTTTTATTCCCACCGGACCCACATTGCCCTCATACGCGGCATGATTTGCCACAAATTACCTAATTTTTATGGCTGTACTTTTTCATAGACTGACATAGTTACCACACTTGCTGTATTTTGTGCCATGTGAAGGCAGGACGTGCCAGTATTGGTAGCAGTCGTCTGCCCACCGGCGCATTTTGAGCCCATCCATATATTGCTTGGTTAGGGATGTTACATCATTCGATTCTTCGTCTATACTCTCTCCGATTTCATGATATCCGACAGCCTGTCTGCCATCCACGCAGTTGCAGACAGACGCGTGTATAGGGTTTGTAGCATAGTCGTTGGGGTACTGTTTGAAGTCCCAACAGAGCAGTCTGTGGACTTGTGAGGCTACACCATATGGGTTGAGGTTCCGGCCGGCGCCCGCCTTGACTGCACCCCGCAGTATGCCAGGAATTGCCGTCCCATCCAAAAGTGCACGTAAGACATATTTGTAGACCGGCTCTGGCAGGCCCAATCTGCGGGCATGCCCATAAAACATCCCCGCCTGGCGCTTGGGTGTCATCGGGAGGCCTCCTCTGGTATTATATCTCCCCAGGTATGGTGTATCTCCCCGCCGGCGTACCGGTTCTGGCGCCCGTCCATCTCTAATAGGCGCCCATTCTTAGGAGTGTGGAGCCTCAAATGTTGTGAACCGATCATCTCCGTAGTAACTGTCCGGTGACGTTTAAGGGAGCAAATGGCATCTGGGCATGGGGACTCATTAGTAGGCACCAAGCATGCTTCACCCACGCCACAGAATTCTGGTCCAGATTGTTCTAGATGCCCCACTAGTGGGAAGTCTGCGCATGATTTTTTGATGTCATAAGTATAACTTCAAAAAACAAAACACTTTCCTATACCAATCGTCTGGTGAGTTTGTAATACGTACTTGTATGCCTGTTATTGTACGGGGCAGCCTCACATTTTGTAGACTTCTGAGATCAGGTGGCATAATTTTGGAACTAAATAATGCACGGTTAAATCAACACGTCCCAGTCGGTGCGCCAGCCGGATGGCCGACCTGCCGCTGTACTGTACGCCGAACTATTCTGGTATGTGTCTGGCAAGTATCCTGGCATTCCAACTGCTACGCTCAAAGCCGCACTCGCGCGGCATCCTGTCTATACACTCCTTGATGGTACACCCCTGTTCTGGGCTCAGTAGCCGTGGCTTGCCCGGACTCTTGGTATCGTGCCTGCACTCTAAATCTTCGTGTTTTATCCTGTATAGCCACCGGTGGACGGTGTTGATCTCCCGCCCCACGATATGGGTTATCTCTTTGAGCACCCTACCACACTTTCTGAGCACGGCGGTCTGTAGCCTGTCCCTAGACCTGCCGGGAAGACAGCGCCTGCACGTCTCTTCCAGCTCGGACAACTACACGCCGGGCAGGTACTCTTCTCCCCTTTTACCAGCGTCTCCTTTGGCATAGGGGTCTGGGGAAGGTAGTGCGATCTATATGTTTCGGTTAGTCACGGGGTTTTCTATTCTTTTTGGCGAGTTCTACATATTGTTCTATAAGCGTGGCGCCAAGCAGGACAGCGAGGTCGGCTTTTCAACTCTGTGTCATAATTCTATTCACATGTACATCGGATTCTGCTCATGTGGAGTTATACGTTACACTTCGACTCCCGGGCTAACGATTCATCCCGCCATCTGTTGTATAGAGATACCTTGAGCTGTATCTCATGTACGATATTCTCCCATTTGAGGGCGAGAACATGTTCACCAAACACGCGTTTAAATATAGAAAATACACCCTCCACAACCCATCTCATACGGTACCCAATCCTGGCCTTCCAGTACACCTGATTCTCCCTCTTCTCTTCTCGGCTTAACAGGTCTAGCCGTGTAGCCTTGGTACTGCCTCCCAGCTGGTCCCTTACAGATATGCCCCATGCAGCACCAGACCCCCTACTGCGCGGCGTAACATTGATCTTGTGCAGTATGCCTGGAACTACCCCTGCACGCGCACATGCAGCAATGTTGGCCCTTGAGCCGTACGCGGCATCTCCATACACAATAGTGGGCATCTCCGAACCATCATCTGAACGGTCTGATGTGGCATCTGCAAGAGGTGGCATACCCGATACGAGTAGATTTTTGTATCTGGGCATATCAGATGGGATTTCTTGCTTTCTAGACTGGCATGATGCTCCAGACTGGCCTGTCTCTCCAGACTGGCATGACATCTCATAATCATCGGATATGCAGCCTGTATCAACACTCTGCCCCAGCAGTGATTGGAATTCAGTGATGTCGCCTACTGACTCATCTGTAATGGATATGGCGACTATCTTCATGGTCTGCGTATCAACCATCGCGTGCATCTTTACAAAACCACGTTTTACCCTCCATTTTTTGCTCATCCACTCTCCCCTATTGTGTTGCTTGAGCCCTGTTGCATCGACTGCCAGTATACGAGAATGTTTTTTGTTTGACACTGTTATCATTTCATTCTGATTTATATTCACATCGAGCATTCCTATCCGCTTGCGTATATGGCTAAAGGAAGGTGTGTTGGATTCTCCAATCATCTTTCCGATTATACCCTCAAGTTGCCTGTACCGGACTCCAATCCCGACTCTGAGGGCAGCGGTTAGCATAATCAATGTCTCCGAATATTGGTACGGCGCACCCACCTTTCCCTTGTTGGCATGGTCAACCTCACGCTTCCACTCGGGGTTGTACTCTATGAACATGTCTGCCCCACGCTTGACGTACTTTTCGTTGTCAGTTTTTACCATAAAATAGATGGCTTAATGATGGGAGCTATATGTGTTTTGATCAATGTGGCGGTATTCAAGAATAGTTATGACACAAAGTTGGCTTTTCACAACTCTTATAGCACTCAAGTCTGCGCAGGCCACCTATGGACGAACCCATGAAGCAGCCAGACATGATGAATATCTCCGACGCGGCAAAGCAGGCGGCCGGCGAAGCCGAGATGTCTGGCCGCGCCCAAGTGTTCCTCGACTACGACCCCGACTACAAGCAGGCAAAGATTACCGTGGGGAGTAACTTCCGGGCGTGGAATCCCAAGGGCACCGAAACATACTGCGCCGAGTACACCAGAAGCGCGGTGCCGCTGACGGCCATATACCTGCACGAGATGGTTCACGAGGAGCCGTGGCGCAACACTAATGTTGCCAAAGACAAGATAATCGAGGCGCTGGAAAGCGAGTGGGATCTGTACGTCGGGTACCACACCCCGGAGCCGGAGGTAATACCCCGGTCAATGGAGGACTTTAACTGGGCAGCCAGAACCGCCCATGGCATCCACGGAAAGCGAACCGTGTCGCTTTGGAGGGAGTGCAGGCTGAAGCGCGAGGACGAACTGTACTTCTTTTGGGTGAGCGCCGACATGGTCAAGAGGGATCCGCCTGGAGCCGTACAGGTGACAGACCTCTGCTCGTTCGAGGGCGACTACGACTACAAGGAGATGGTAGACGTGATTGGAAAGGCTGTCCGCGAGTATCTGGTGGTAGACGACCTGAACCCACTGTGGTCGCACGACTACTTCCTGCACCACATGCAGTATAAGTACCCTCCCGGAACGTCGTGAGCCGATAACAGTGTGCTAAGATTGCATACTACCGTACTTTTGTAACTGATAACAATTAATAAATAACTAAATAGCGTTTCGCACGACCTACTTCATGGCCTGGGTCGCAGCTGGCGATGCCAAATATGCTGACATGTTGAAACAGGTATGGCTCGATAGGCGAGAGAAACTATATTGGAAACGGCGAATCCATGGTAATTCCAATTGGACATGATCTCCTCCCGGCCTTACGCGACCACGGTTTCCCATGGGCTTACCCGCCTGTTTACAATACTACGGGAACAACATAAAAACTGTACGAGGTTCTGTCCCTCCTACAAGACGGAGGATAAATTAACGAGGTTTATCGTTAGTTTTGTGAACTGTCCCAAATGTGGCGCCTAGGACTTGAAATCATACATCCGGCACCGGAATAGAAATATTGGTTTAGATGTCAGTTCACCCACAAACCGGTATCTTCAACTCCCGAACAAAATGGTATCAAAACCTTCGTTCTCGGATGGGGGCTCCAACTCGTCACGCTGTTTGTCGATAGCTTTCTTTGGCACCACATCTTCGCCTTTCACTCTCCTCGCGTTTCTGGCGTATGCCTGTCGGATGTTCCTGAAGTATACCACTCTGATGACAGCTCTGTGTTTCTGCGCCAGTATTACATAGGGTCGGCGTATCTTTTTGGTCAGGTTTGTGTCATCAACAATCACATCTCTACCTTCTTTGAGAGCATCGTTTACCAAGACACACTCTGCTTTCTTGTTGCCACTATCGATTAAGATTGAGCCTAGTGGACGCTCACAGTCGTACTTACGTATCAACCCGCGTCTTTTCACTGCCCATGACTTGTCCTTCCGGTATCTGTCCATGGACACTTGGACATGGTCTGGGAACATATCAGTGGCGTAGGTGGTCTTCCCACTACCTGCGATTCCGACCATCAGGACTATCTCCACAAGTGAGTTATCCTAGCTATCTGGAAAAGCGTTGCGTCTGGGGGGAATTGGGAAGAAATAGTGACCTAAAATAAGTTGGGAAATTTGTAACATAAAATTGGAAAATCTGTGACCTGCCTATGTTTCCACTACAAACCATCGTTTCCGCCCGCAGACTATTTCCACTGTACAGGATACACGTCATATGGTGTCCTGTAACACATAAACGCCTCCAACACAACATAACATCATGGGAGATCGTGAAATGGTCGAGGAATTGTTTGAACAGCTTAGGAGTGCGCAGGAAGAGGTTCGCAACTTGGAGGCAGAGTGTGAAGAATTGGAGGATGTAAAGGCTGAGAAGTTTGGTGAATTTATCGCAGCGGACTTTATTCTAAGGGAGAAGGGAGAGGAATTAAAGTCAGCGCGTAAACTGGTGATTAACATCAAAGAGAATATTGATTCTCTATTAGGCATGTAGTAGTTTTCTGACCTCGGCGAGGCCTTCACGTATGTTATCTAAACGCGCATTCAACTCATTAATATCTGCCTGTATGCGATTGTAATCCTCTTGCGTGATTGCCATAATACGTATAGGCATCTCTGATATTTATTATTTCAGTTGGGCGGGATGAACTGTTCAGTTAACAGCGCCTGTGCGAAACTTGACCTGTGTTTCCACTCCGACCACCACCTTGTAATTGCCCCACCAGACACAAATGGCTGGGCGCCTTTTTGATGTGCCAAACTACTTACCGAAGTATATTCACCACAGAATTATAAAAGGAATGCGCAAACTCCCCCACAAAAATATTCCACAAAACAAGTTTGTTAACCCCTATGCGTGATGGATAAGTAACTTAAACACGTGGCCCGTCCAAACGATATTATGAATTTTCGCCGGATGGGGGGAGGGACCTTGAAGCCCATGGGCGTCAATGGGTCTGCCTACCATACGTGTCTTTGGATGATCTGACACTTACTTTCAGTTCCACTCCACAAGGCCTAATCTTCGTTTCCACCTATCTTTGCAGAAGGAACCCACCACTGGTAGAAGTTGTAGGTGGTTCGCGTGGAATTTTGGGACAGATCATTCAGGCAATACTAATACATTCCAAAGATCATATATTGGATAATGCAGTCTAACGTACAGGGTGGTTACATCTATGTTGACGAATCTGGTGACCCTGGACTTAACCCGTCACGCCTACAAAAGAAACCATATTTTGTCTTTGGATATGTCTATGTCCAAGACCCGGCGGATCTAAACAAAAGGCTCAAACGACTATTAAAGAGGCTACATCGTAAGGACAAGTATCCGTCCAAACTCAGAGAGTTGAAGTTCTATCTCCCACATGGATGGATGATCAAACACGGATACACTAATGCGCAGTTTAATGCGTACGTTGCTGCCATGCCTGATGTCAGGAAGCAGGTGCTGGACATTTTGGCCGCCCACACAAACGGCGTGTTTGCCGCGGTGGTTGACAAGCATACTGCACATAATAGATGGACATCTGAACGGCTGGGCAACTATACATTTGCTCAAACATTGCTACTTGGAGTCATGCGTGAGGTCAGATCGCACAATCCGCCGACCATCATCTATGACAAGGGCCGGCTATCACATAGTAGTGAAGTATCATTCGATTCATATCTGTTGTATAAACAGATTGACTTTGCACACAAACATCATATGCCACAACTACTCACGCCAAAAACCCCACACTCAGTGTCGTCCATATATCATCCGGGAATCTGGGCGGCGGACTATGTGGCAGGTGCGTTCTACTACAAGTACCAAACTGGCAATGCCAAATATGCTGACATGTTGAAACAGGTATGGCTCGGCAAGGGGGAGAAACTATATTGGAAACGGCGAATCCATGGTAATCCCAATTGGACATAATCTCCTCTCGGTCTTACGCGACCACGGTTTCCCATGGGCTTACTCGCCTGTTTATAATACTACAGAATAATATAAAAACTGTACGAGGTCGGTCAGCTAACCCAAAAATGATCTGCAAATCAAGGGGTTGGTGTATACTAGCGGACAATAGGATCCGATATATTTTGAGTGCGATGACCAGAATCGACGAATTTGTCCCATATGCGATGACCCGCGGTGCGACCGACCGAAACATTAAGATCATGTATGCATTCCCGTACCTACATGGCACGAAGTAAACCAGAAAAGATTCCCGTCGGAGACGAATACCGCCCGGACGTTCCAGAATGATGGGTAGATGATATTCTTCGAATACCTCGTATGTCTTCATCCACATTTTTGATGTTGACTCGCACACGGCGCTGCATTTGCCATACTTTGACAGCAGGGTCTTGGCTAATTTTCCTACAGCCTCGCGCGTATTCCTGTATTTTATATTCTCTAAAACGTTGCCGTCTCTGTCCATGACACAAACGGCACAATTTCGCTTTCCTATATCGATTCCAACGTATGTTGTTTTGTCTGTTGTTTTGTCTGTCATTCTTTCTCATCTCCTTTTTTTAGTTGGCAAGCAGCAAGGCTACAATGATACATCAGAGCTCAAGGCCCACTAAAGTCACAGCTTGGCTGTCCCCATTCATTCTGGAGAGCTCGAAGCCCATGTGTTTGCAAGGGGTCTGCTTACCGCTCTCCACACGGTGAACCTGAATTTACTCGCTTTCACTCTTAGCCAAAGCATCTGAGCATAGATTCAGCCAACTTTTTGTTCGCCCCGGTTATATAGCACCGCGTAAACCCCACAACAGTGTCCCTAACCTCATTCTTGACCATAAAGGAAGTCAAAAACCTCTTCAGGCAAACCTTCGAGTTTAAGCCGGTAAACGTGGAGGAGCCGATGAAAGCCCGCCGCTCACGGCCAACCACTCGATCATAGGCAACGCCTTTGACTATCTGGTGAGATTCTGGCTGGAACGGCACCACAAGGCAGTCCAATCCTACCAGTGGATAGCAGAGCGTGCTGTAGTTTACCTAAGCGTAGAGAGCGGCGATTACGTACTGGTAAGCGTTGATGGTAAGCGGCGGTTGATGCCAACCAAAGAATGGGAAAGCGTGCAGTCTAAAGGCTGGCCAGCAGGCTACGGACCGACCCGCATCGCCTCCAAACCTGATCCGGCAATTTCAAGGGTGGCTGCCGCTGCGCGAGGCGTGCTAAAGGCCACAAAAGACGATGCCGCGGCGTATATAGAGTCCGGCGTGGTCACTGATGAACTGCTTCGTTCAGCCCTATTGCTGGGCGGATTGGATGTGGTGTTCAGGACCAAGCAGGCAAAATACTTCAGCACGTCAACCACCGACAAGGACGTTGAAGACTTGCGCAACCTTTGGAACGTTCTTGAAGGTGATCTACGCGACATGACTGAACCGGTGCGGCTCAACCCAACATTCGGCGAGGCATCAGTGATGGTTGGCGGAGCCGATGCCGATTTCATAGCCGGAGATACACTTGTCGATGTAAAGACGACAAAAAACGGCCGGTTTACGCGTGACCGCTTTAACCAACTGGCTGGATACTGCGTTCTGGACTACTTGGAGCGGAAACACGGCATGCGGAACGACGCTAGCCTGAATCGGGCTGGCGTGTATTTTTCTAGACATGGTACCCTCATGACGGTGGATACGGAACGGGTTTACAACGCTCCCGGTTTTGCCGGTTTTGTCGATGAGTTTTGCAGGCTGGTCAAGGAGAGGCCCTCGTGCGTCGTGTCGGTGTCAGTTCAACCCGTGAAAGGGCCACCATAACCGTATGCAGATGTCGGAGAAATGATACGACAAGGTAATAAGCAATAGTGGAGCCCTGTCACCAATGGGAAAATATTCTGGAAGCGGCGACAAGGCCGATTTGGACAACCACAGTAACCAGCTGAATCCCAACCATGAGGAGTATGCTGGTGACGACAAGGACGACGAGTAGAATCGTCCAACCTCTTTCTTTTTTGTTTATGATGGCGGTGGCGTCACCTGCATAGTAATGGCCATAAAGAATGCACAAACTCGCAACAGGGTAACAAATATAGCTCCCCCACATCCCCCAAGTCCCTATACCCAGAGCAGTGCGGATAAAAAGAGGGGATGAGTACCTGCCCACGGTGCAACTGCCCGTGCTGGAGGAGATGCACAGGCGCGAGAAGCCCGGCAAGTCCAGAGACCGGCTCCAGGCGGCCGTGCTGAGAAAGCGCGGCAAGAAGATGGACTTGATAGCCAAAATCGTGGGGCGCGATCCAAGTACCGCCTCCCGATGGCTGCGCCGGATGGAATGCGAGTGTCTTGAGGCCAGGCACTATATCAAGAGCCCGGGCAGGCCGCGGCAGCTGTACCCGGAGCAGGAGAGGGTGATCGAGGGGGATCTGGACAGGCCGCCCAACGAGAGTGGCTTTGTACGCGGCAGCTGGAACTCCAAGATGGTGGCCAGGCGCACACTGGAGCGGTTCGGCATCACATGCAGCCGGAGGACGGCCCTGAGAGTGGCCCGCCGCCTCGGGTTCTCGGTCCGAAAGCCGCGGTCCATACCATATAACTGCGCCACGTCCGAGGAACAGGAGGAGTTTATAGAAAAGATGAGGACAACAATCGCCAGATGGAAGACGGAGGGCCGCACCGTGGTGGCCATCGATGCGGCCACGCTACGGGACTCGCCCACATCCGGACGGGGGCTCCGGCGGCGGGGCGGGAAGGCCACCGTCCGCACCAACCACAATATGAGCATGACGCTTTTATGGTTTAGGAGGCTATGTACCACTATGCGCGCCATCACGCATACTGCCCTGCTGACAGGACTAGCAATATCAGTGGCCGCGGTTCCTGCCCAAGGCACCTTCATGGATGTGGTCTTGGATTCGGAATCCGACTCTGCACCCTTCGTACTGCGCGAGGTATTGAGTATATACATCAACTACCCACAGAACGGCAACCTCTCGGGGTTTCTAGACGGTAGACACTGGGATCTTGTAGTCGAGGCTGGCCTAGAAGACACTGGCGTGCGGCAGCTGATGGACGGCCTCAACAACAAGATACGCTCCGACGGCAGCGGGGCCAGCGTGAAAGACTTGACCATAAAGTACCGCTTTAACATGGTCGGAGGTAACAGCACCACAACCGTTGTATTCTCAGCCGTACTGGCAGGGAACATCACCGGCTATGCAATACCGGCGGACCAGGGCAGGATGCTGGTAGATCTGGGTTGGAGGGGTCTTGGCCTGAATGAGTCTGTATCGGTAGGTGGTTTCGACATTAACTTTCCCTTAAAGGTGCTGCGTGACCGCGAACCGGTCATATACGATCTGGTGCAGGGTGAGGCATTTAGGGATTATCGACCACAGCGTGGCGGGCCGCACGATCTGGCGTCGGACGCGGAGGCCAGTATCTCGTTGCAGTTGATAGACTCTGACACAGTCTTGGATCAGCCCATGTGGAATTGGAGCCGCGATCTCTTTCCAGAGCCGCTCACTAAGTGGGGCGGGTCAGTGCCGCTTCCCAGTGATATGCGCGCCAAAGCAGTAGGGCACCCAGCCACGATATGGAGTATTGGCACTCACAGTTATGGCCATGTTCCTGGATTGGAAGTGGTACATTGGCGCTTGGCCGTCGCTAATGGCACCCATCCGGCCATATCTGGGAATATATCGTACGATATACGGACGCATCAACACTTGGACAGTGTTGTCATAGCAGTCATCGGCATCGCCAAACTGGACGTGCTGGACGGTGTGGAGGTGGCTGTGGTGGATGCCAGAGAGCCAAAGATCTCCTTCACGGTAGCAATCTACGTAGCAGCAGGGTTGGCCGCCACCGGGGTCGGATTGTTTGCCGTGTTCAGGAGTCGCGCCCAGAAGAACAGGAAGGATTGAGTGGAGTTATCTAGATATTATAGCGGATAATGCCAGCGCCCTCACCGGCTGTATCATGCGAAAGTATCTGGACGACGCAGGCGGTGACATAGAGATACTTCACCTGTCGCCCCACATTATACAGATCAACCCCATCGAGGTAGAGTGGAGGGAAATAAGGGCGACCATCGCCGACATCTTCTTTGACGGCCTGGACAGTATGCGGGATACTATAAGGCAGATTATTCACAACGGTGAGATGCCGATAGTCAAAATGGCTGCTGGTACCATAGCCGCCCGATATATCTCAGAACTATCACGGGGACGAAAGCGGTCTGTCCGTATCGCCATTCTTTACAAATCAATATGTCTGCGGACCCGCACGTCTTCCACAACCAGCCCGAGACAGGTGATCAGATGGTAATGTCTATCAACTTATCCTGAGATTTTCCATTATTTTTGGCTATTACCATACATACGTTTTTTCAAGTTCCCCCAAAATATGACTCCCGATGCACAGATTGATGACTCCCGGCAACCCGAAAAATCGGATGGCGTTTTTGCACCGTATGTGGCTTTGTGGCCGTATTTAAGCCGATTTAATCACGAACTTATCTTCCATGATATGTCGGACTCAGACAGAGTGTGAGTACAGCTTGTACTTGCGATCGGTTCCGGGGTGATAATGGTCCCAATCCCCAGGTTGGTTGGCTTCAAACTTATCTTGCATGGGTTGGGACAGCGTGTCATACAGGTACTCGCCGGCCAGTATCTTGTTTCTACCTGCACATGCCTGTATCTTTGCGGTGAGATTTAACGGATACCCAATTAAATCGACCGTCGAGGAGTCCTGACTGGTACGGCCATACCTGACTACAGTGTTGGCGCCATAGTTCAAGCCCACCTTGACTTCAAAGTTTTTGAACTTAGCCATGTCCTCAAATAGTTTGGCCTGCTCATCGGTTATGGTACCGTCATACAGCCTGTCTAAAATTCTATCTTCCTCGTTACACTTTAGCCACGAAAACATCTCGTCTAGCGCGTACTTGGTCTTGTACAACATCCCTATGGCGCACTGCACGGCGCGATCCGCCGAGTCATTGCCCACAAAGTACCCTATCACGGCATCACCGACGAACTTTAGCACGTATCCGTCGAACTCGTCTACAAGATACGCCATCTCATGGGCGAACGAAGTCATCAGGACGGTCAGCGTGTGCTCCTGTAGTACTCTGCTCAAGTGCGTGGATCCTGCCAAGTCAACGAACAATGTGGACATATCAAGCTTCTCGCCTACCCGATCCCGGAGAAATCCTTTGGACTTGTCTATATTTGCAAAATATTCGAAATTGTTGACCGCGACATCGTGGATTCGAATTTTTGTTCCCGTAAGGTCGTAGGAATTATCTAAGTCATTTAAAAAAACTGTAAAATTCATCCGGGTCCACTGCCGCTCAACAACCCATATGTGCGTTGCCAATTAAAGGATTGCTTGTGCCCGACACTGTTCCATCGACGGGTGGCAGACTTACCTCTTTCCTAAACGGTATTATCAGGATAGGTCGGGCATTTATAAGCGCCTGGTGGCGAAACTTTCTGATTGTGACCAGATTTTGGTACTCTTCCGTTTGGAGAATTCATCACCCCGCCGGCCCAATCCCCATTCTCATGGGCGAGACCTACGTCGATCCGGAGGTAACCTGTACCGACGACCCCGACCCGACCGTCCGGATGGTGGACAACCACGTCTACACCTGGTCTCTGTTCGCGGGCGCAATACACAGGATAATGTGCAGCTTGGGAGCCGGACGTAGCCGTTTCTTTGACTCGACTAGCCGGGGCAGATTTGGTGATGGTCGGCTACGATGTGGCAGAGTTAACCGAGTTCATCCCGCCAGCGAAACTGACCACCTACTACCGCATCACTGTCAACCAAAACAACAAACTCTGATATGGTCGCCACCCGTCCCCAAAATAATTGCACAGGCTACACGCTCACCAAACCATACCTGCTCCCCGGGTAGAGCGCCAAGATCTGGTCGCCGCGGCATGCTGATGCCGGATTAACATCGCAGGCAACCGTGATGATACCCAAGATGCCCGCTTTGGGGACCTGAGTCTATACGAACCCAAGTCCGTAAAGAATTAAAAACTGGTCGCACAGGTATGTATCGTGGGTGTTTCAAGGGCTTATCTCGATTCTTTATACCTACTCGCGCTTATCAAGGAAGAAGATTGGGCGCGCGAGGTCGAGCACATGCTGCATAATCTTCGTTCCAATACTTTTGACGTTTTCGTGCCATTCGTCGTTCTGGGAGAGGTTTGCGGGGTAGTTTTCCGTGACTTTAAATCCGACCAAGACAGACGAGACAAGACAGTAAAGATGGTGAACATAATAACCAGCAATGGAATCCAGTGGGAAAACATAAAGCCGACCGAAACGGACGCGTTCGATATAATGGTCGCCCTACGCGACAAAGATAATTCGTTGGGGGCCACAGACATAATGATACTGTCCCATGTCCTGTCGGATCCGGACTCCAAGTTCCTCTTCACCACCGACAGCGACATACTCGAAAATGCGGCCATTATAGAGCTAGAGAAAGACCTACGCGACGAAGAGAAGCGCAACACGCCCCTCAAAATACGCGATGGGTTCTAAACCGGCCCCGGATATGGAGCCTCGTCTGTCAGGCGCGAACCGAGACTAGGCCGTGCTCTTCTAGGTCGTCCAAGACACCGGCAATAAACTCTCCATCGAACCCTGATTTGATGCGGCAGACCTTCTCCATCAGGGCGGTGCGCTCCCCCGTATGCTCGTTTCTGTCGATGATCGTGGCCGCAATCTCAAGCCATTTTGGATCGTTGCGGACCGCCTTTAGAAAATCATCCTTTTTGAACCCGTCCGGGATGGCTGCCGAGAATCTGCTGTCCTGCCCGCTGTCGCGCGCCAGCGCGTAGTAGTCGGCGGCAAGTGCACTCGAGTACGGGCCGTACAGGTACATGCCATACCGGTAGCGAAACGGCATTCCGAGGTGCTTTGCCAAGAGTACGTATTTTTGCAGCTTCAGTCTGTTCGTGAACTGCCTGTCCTCGTTGCCATCTATGTCGAATTCCACCAAGTTACGTTCCTCCAAAAAATCGATGAAACCTTCTAAGTTTGTATCCATGCCTTGTATCCACATCCCCCCAAATTTAACCTTGTGCAGCCTAGGGAGTACTCAGGTCCCCAAAGCGACCAATCCGATGCCTAGCTGGGCCATAGGTTTATTGATCATAATATCTGCGAATTGGAATGTGCTGCAAGTCAGAGATCGTCCTCCTGCGCGAGGAATTTGCCAGGCTGATGGTAGAGAACCGAGAACTACTCGGACCGCTGTGGGGACCCAAGTCCATACGGTTCAGAGGGAGCCACAGGGCGGATGCACTGCGCACTTGCCGGTCAACCGCCGCACCGGTGTCGTGCCAACCATCAGCAGCCGGATGTCCCTCGTGTTTGCCCATTGCGGTGCCTGGGCCAATCCGATCTAAACATCATTATACGATCCTAACTCTGTTTAGGCACGACCTGTGTTTTGGGGAGTGTCGCCTCGGCGCGGCGCCCCTAGCCTAGGTCCGAGTCATAGTAGCCGGCGCCAAACACATACCCTCCGTACATGGTCAGCCAAGAGCGCTTGTGCTCCTGCATGCCCGTCTCAGGGTTTGTCGTGGTATACTCTGACCACGCCCCCAGGCACCCTCCAAACCGGCCAGTATTTCGACGGTCGCCCTCTCAGCGACGATCAGGCTCAGCGAGTCGTTGGCCGCCAGCCCCGAGCCCCTGCCATGCGCGACTACTTCCATCGTCTCCGGCTCGATGACAAAGTGGTAGATGTAGCTACCGGGAACCGAAACGTCCAGTCGGTTGATGTCTCCGCTGTCCGCATAGGCAAAGGCGTACTGGACCGCGATCGCCTGCACCCGTGAGTCGTACAGGATTGTAATTGATAGCAGATCGCAATCTGATTCCGGGGCAGATATACTAGACATATTACGGTCGATACCCGCAAGCGCTGAACTATTCGTTACATTGACAGGTACGGACGGCCGGACGACAACCATATCAGACCCACGCTCTACACGTGTCACACAACGCTAATCATCTTTCTTTTTTATTTGATTCGAGGGAAGTTTCCTGCACCCTTCGTCTAGATTCTGTTGAGCCGGGCATCTATGTCTTTGCGCACCCGAATACGACGCATTGACAGCAGATGAAACGGGTATGAGTGGAACCTAAACAAAGTACCTGTTAGGAAAAAGTCCCATCCGGTCCACTATTTTCAAGTACTTAATATAGGTTCCATGCATATTATATACATGAAGCTACAGAGAGACGACATGGTACGGGCTGGAGATGATACGCCGCTTGAGCTGTTCTCGCAGGGCATACGTTCTGAATGGACGCGCGACAAGTATACGCGAACGCTCCGACAGGTCACATGCGAATTCTTTGAGGAGTGGCTTACGGGGACCTTTGAGGAGCGTGTCGTACAGCTGGTGCGATGCGGCCGGGACAAGCCTGACTGGACGCGCGATCTATTGATTAGCCTGTCTAGAAAACTGCGGGAGCGCACAGAACTTGACGTAAATGATAAGGATTATCTGAATCCCGCATCCTTTGCCAACTATAGCGGCGTGCATAAGTTTCTGTAGTTTAATTTTCGCACATAAGGCGATTTTGCTATTATAAAGATCGTTACTACCACACACATTACCCGGCGTGGCGTGCTCCGTACG
>VXML01000012.1 GCA_009841115.1 Gemmatimonadota bacterium
TATCAGGTGCCGGTCGCGGATTTGGCTTTGACTTGTCACTCTTTTCAGGGGTACACCGGGTCGGCCATGGCCATGGGGGAACGCACGCCTCTCGCCTTGGTGGATGCGCCGGCGTCTGGGCGCATGGCTATTGCTGAAGCTATCACCAACATTGCCGCGGCACGCATTGGTCCGATTCACCGCATTAAGCTGTCGGGGAACTGGATGTGCGCCTGCGGCGAAGAGGGCGAAGATGCGGCTCTGTACGACACCGTGCGCGCCGTGGGGTTGGAGTTTTGTCCGGCGCTGGGGGTGTCGATCCCAGTGGGGAAAGACTCGCTGTCCATGCGGGCGGTGTGGGAAGACGCCGAGGGCGCGGCGCACAAGGTGGTCGCGCCATTGAGCTTGGTCGTCTCGGCGTTTGCGTCGGTAGAAGACGTGCGCCGCCACGCCACGCCCGATCTAAAGCGGGGCGGTGACACTCGGCTGTTGCTCGTGGATTTGGGCCGCAGACGAAACCGCCTCGGCGGCTCCTGTCTCGCCCAAGTGTACAACCAAATCGGCAGCGAGGCTCCAGACGTAGATGCCGGCGATGTGCGCGGTTTGTACGAGGCCGTGCAGACTTTGCTCGATCAAGACCTTGTGCTCGCGTACCACGATCGCTCCGACGGCGGCCTTTTCACTGCGGTGGCCGAGATGGCGTTTGCTGGTCGCTGCGGTGTGGAGTTGGAAGTTGGCGTGTTGGGCCGCGACCCGCTCGCCGCGCTTTTTTGCGAGGAAGTGGGCGTTGTGATCCAATATCGCGCCGATGATAAGGAAGCCGTGTACAAGGTTTTTGAGGAACAGGGCATCGCCGACTTGGTCCACGGCGTGGGCCAGCCTGTTGACGACTTACACCTGCGCATTCGCAGTGGCGATGATCTCGTCTATGACGCCCCGCTGCTCGACCTCCACGCGGCGTGGGCTGAGCTGACGTATCGGATGCAGGCCCACCGCGATGACCCGGACTGTGCCCGCGAAGAGTACGAGGCCCTCGCCGACGACCAGGATCCGGGCCTGAATTTTCACTTGGCGCACGAAGCCGCTCCGACCATAGGCGGGAAGGCGCAGCCCCGCGTGGCGATACTGCGCGAGCAGGGCATCAACGGCCAAGTAGAAATGGCTGCGGCTTTTGATGCTGCCGCCTGTGAGGCGGTTGACGTGACTATGACTGATCTGTTGGAAGGCCGTGTTGAGTTGAGTTCGTTTCACGGGCTAGCTGCTTGCGGCGGCTTTAGCTACGGCGATGTGCTCGGGGCCGGGGCTGGTTGGGCGCGTTCGATCCTTTTCCACGACCGCTTGCGCGAGCAATTCGCCGCCTTTTTCGAGCGGTTGGATACTTTTTCTTTGGGGGTGTGCAATGGCTGCCAGATGCTATCGCACCTCAAGGAGTTAATTCCGGGCGCAGCCGCTTGGCCGCAATTTGTGCGCAACCGCTCCGAGCAGTTTGAGGCGCGGTTCGCCACTGTGGAGGTGCTGGAGAGTTGCTCGGTGCTCTTGCGCGGCATGGAGGGGTCGCGTTTGCCCATTGCGGTGGCGCACGGCGAGGGCCGCGTCCAATTTGGCGATGAGCGGGCACTGGGACGAGCGCAGATAGAAAATCAGCTCTGCTTGCGCTACGTGGATAACTACGGCGATCCGTCCGAGTGCTATCCGTCCAATCCCAACGGCTCGCCCGCAGGACTGACCGCTTTCACTAGCGCCGATGGCCGCGCCACCATTATGATGCCGCATCCCGAGCGCGTCTTTCGCAATGTTCAGCTATCTTGGCGTCCGGTGGAGTGGAAGGGCGAAGAGGGGCCGTGGCTGAAGCTATTTCAGAATGCTCGCGACTTTGCCGATGCGAGCTGACTATTGAGTGGCGAATCTACCGAGCATTGAGGAGGCATCGCCCTGCCTGGAAGACGCGCTTGAGCGAACCGGCGGCTTACTTGAGCACGGCCACGGCCGTCCCTAGGGCAGTGACGAGGATGCCGGTGCAGGCGATGAGCATGGTCATCAGCCGCACGTAGCGCGAGTCGAGTTGTTTGCCTAACTCGTTAATGCGCTCGTTCGTCAGATCGAAACGCCCATTAATCAGATCGAAACGCCCGTTCATCTGATCGAAACGCTCATTAGTCTGATCGTTCATCTGATCGAAACGCCTGTTCATCTGATCGTTCATCTGATCGAAACGCTCGTTCGTCTCGGTGTGCAGGGCGTCAATCCGCCCGTTCGTCTCGGTGCGTAGGGCGTCAATCCGCCCGCTCAGTTCGGTGCGCAGGGTGTCTATGCGCTCGTTGGTCTGACGCACGTCGTGGCGCACATCTTGGATGTCCTCGCGCAGGAAGCTGAGGGCGAGCGTGGATTCCGCCGGCGGAACCGGATGGGACGGCTGTTCGGCCATGAGCAATTTCTCCTTGGGTAAAGGTACGCATTCGCCCTCTTCAAGCAAAAGGTGGACCATGCCGGGCAGCCGTCCGTTCTATAGGTGAGATAGGTGCTGGGCTGTTACCTTGGGTCAACGGCGCTGTTTCTTCGCGGCAACACGCCCTTCATATCAAGCAAAATTTTTCTAACCGCGAAACTCCCCTATACTATTCCGCCAATCCTTGACGCCTACTCTGTGCACGGCCAAACTATATCTCCACTTATTTTCACATCAGTCCAAGCTAGGAGTATCCATGACCGCACCCATCCGTTGGGGCATCCTCGGCCCGGGCAGCATTGCCCACAAATTTGCCGTCGGCCTCCAAGCCATTTCCGAAGGAGAGTTAGTCGCTGTTGGCTCGCGCGATCAGCAGCGCGCCGACGCTTTTGCCGACCAGTACGGTGCCCCCAACCGCCACGCCTCGTACGAGTCCCTCAGCGCCGATCCCGACATCGACGCAGTGTACGTGGCAACCCCCCATCCCTTTCACCAAGACAATTCGATCCTCTGTATCGAAGCCGGCAAGGCCGTGCTCTGCGAGAAGCCCTTTACCATCAATGCGGCTGAGGCCGAAGCCGTCGTCGCCTGTGCCCGTGCCAACGGCGTCTTTCTGATGGAAGCCATGTGGTCTCGCTACCTGCCTATTATGGTGCAGGTGCGCCAGTGGCTCGACGCTGGGGCCATTGGCGAGCCGCTGATGGTCAGCGCTGACTTTGGTTTTCGTGCGGGCGTCAATCCCGATGGTCGGCTTTTTAACCTCGCTTTGGGTGGCGGTGCCTTGCTCGACATTGGTATTTACGTCGTCTCCTTTGCGGCGATGGTGCTCGGGTCTCAACCAGCGCAGATTGCCGCGGCCGCGCACCTCGGCGACACTGGCGTTGACGAGCAAACCGGCATTGTGCTCCGCTATAGCGGCGGTGCCATCGCCAACCTCTCTTGTGCCATCCGCGCTTCGACTTCGCACGAAGCTCGCATCGTCGGCAGCGAGGGGACGATTATCATTGATCCGTCGTGGTGGAAAGGCGAAAGCGCGACGCTCAAAGCTGGGGGGCGCGAAGAGCGCATTGAGTTGCCCTTGGCGGGCAATGGCTACAACTACGAGGCGCAAGAAGTCGCCCGCTGTCTCGGCGAAGGTTTGACCGAGAGCGCGGTCATGCCGCTCGACGAAACTGTGGCGCTGATGCGAATTCTCGACGAAATCCGCGCCCAGATTGGCTTGAAATACCCAATGGAATAGAAAGGAACGCACTCGTGCAATATGGCAACGTAAAAGGCATCAAAAAGAAAATCTCGCGCATAGTTCAAGGCTCGATCATGCTCAATCGCAGCAATAAGGAAGAAGGCTTTGCCCTGCTCGACGCCGCTTGGCAGGCCGGCATCACGACCTACGATTCAGCTCACGGCTACGGCGGTGGGGAAGTGGATCGAATGCTCGGGCTGTGGATGGAGGGAAGGGGCAATCGCGATGAAATCGTCATCATTGGCAAGGGCGCTCATCTCAATCAGGACCGCAACCGCGTCACCCCGTACGACATCGCCTCGGACATGGCCGACTCGCTAGTGCGGCTGCGCTCCGACTACATCGACCTCTACTTGCTGCATCGCGACGATCCGGCAGTGCCAGTCGGTCCCATCGTCGAGGCGCTCAACGAACATCACGCGGCTGGCCGCATCCACGCCTTTGGCGGCTCGAATTGGACGCCGGAGCGGTTGGCCGAGGCCAACGAATACGCGGACAAACGAGGGCTCGTGCCTTTTGCCGCTTCCAGCCCGAATTTCAGCTTGGCGGATCAGATCGCCGAGCCGTGGAAGGATTGTCTGTCGATTGCCGGGCCGGGCCAAGCTGCTGCCCGCGAATGGTACGCGGAGCACGACATGCCGCTTTTTACTTGGTCGAGCGTGGCGCGCGGTTTCTTCTCAGGCAAAGTTACCCGCGCCAACGCCGAGCAAGTGCGCGACCAATTCGACGGGACCATGTCCAAATCGTACTACTGCGAAGACAACTTCAAGCGGCTCGACCGCGCGTGGGCACTAGCTGAAGAAAAGGGGCTGTCGGTGCCGCAGATCGCCTTGTCGTACGTGCTCAGCTATCCGCTCGACATCTACGCCTTAGTTGGCAGCATGAGCGGCGATGAAATCGCGGCCAATGAGCAAGCCCTCGACAATCCGCTCACTGAGGCGGAGATGGCGTGGCTGGATTTGCGGAGCGAGGAGCGCTAACATGGCTAAGCAACCTAATATCGTCGTCTTGATGTCCGACCAGCAGCGGCTCGACACGGTGAGCTGTTATGGGCTGAACGAGGTGTGTCGGACGCCGCATATCGACGCGTTGGCTGCGCGCGGCATTCGCTTTGACTCGGCGTTTACGCCGACTGCGATTTGTTCGCCGGCCCGCGCTTCCTTTTACACGGGGCTCTATCCGCACAAGCACGGGGTCACGGCCAATGGCCTGTGCTTAAACGAGGGCGTTCGCGGGGTAAATCACTACTTGGCGGATGCAGGTTACCGCTGTGGGTACGCCGGAAAGTGGCACGTAGATGAGCAGACCGGTCCATCCGGTTATGGGTTCACCGGCAAGGATTTCCTGGGCTATTCTTTCCCGGGGGGCGATCTGCTGCCCGGTCTGCAGTTCGGCGGCAAACTACGTAGCCACAATCACTACGCCGACTACCTCAAAGAGCGCGGTTTCGACCCGCCGCCGACGGTGTCGCACCGCTTTGTCGGCACCAATCCCTCGAATCAAGCGCAGGAGATGTTTGCATTGCACGAAGGGCCAGTCGAGTCGTGCATTGAGTATTTCGTCGCCGAGGAAGCCATGCGCGTGCTCGACGAAGTGGCTACCGGTGAGGAGCCTTTCTTTCTCTGGGCCAACTTTTGGGGGCCGCACAGTCCGTCGCTGGTGCCGGAGCCGTACTTTTCCATGTACGATCCAAAGGCCATTCCCGAACATCCCGGCTACGCCGAGACCTTTGAGAAAAAGCCCTATCGCCAGCAGTTAATCGAGAAGCTGTGGGGGTTGGGCGATTATGGTTGGGCGGGGTTTCAGGAAATCGCCGCTCGCTACTTTGGGCATTGCACGCTCCTCGACGACATGGTGGGTCGGGTGGTGGCTCACTTGGAACGATTGGGCGTCCTCGACAACACCATCATCGTCTATACTGCCGATCACGGCGATTGTCTTGGCGCACACAAGCTGATCGAGAAGGGCGAGTTCATGTACGACGAGATCTACCGCATCCCGCTCGTCATCGCCCACCCCGACTGCGAGGCTCCGGGCACGGCCTGCGACGAGTTTGTCTATTTGCACGAGATCATGCTTTCGTCACTCGACGCCGCTGGTTTGGACGTTCCCGCCGACCTCGATGGACAGTCCTTTCTCCCGGCTATGGAGGGACGTCCGTTTGCGAATGGCCGCGAGGAAGTGTACTGCGTGTTCGACCGCCATTTTACGGTCGCCAACCAGCGCATGGTCCGCACCCGCACCCATCAGTTCACCTTTAATTCGGGCGATCCAGGCGAGCTGTACGACTTGCAACGCGATCCCTATCAGCTCGACAACGTGTACGGCGATCCGGCGTACGAGGATGTGCGCCAAGACCTGATGGGGCGGATGGGCCGCTACATGGAGGAATTGGGCGACCCGTTGCGCGGGTGGTTTGGGCGGATTAAGGGGGCGTATTAAGGCCGCCGAAGCGGCAGACGATTTCGTAGAGCACTTGCGTTGCAAAGAGCAGTTCTTTCACGGGAATGCGCTCGTCGTGGCCGTGGATCAGGGTCATTTCCTCCTCGCCTAGCTGCTGCCGATAGGGCATAAAGCCGTAGATCTGGGTTTCCGGGCGGCGCGGCACAATGTGCTTGGCGTCGGTGCCGGCCGGCATCAGATAAGGGAGCACGGGCGCGTCTGGCTCGCGCTCCTGCATCACCTCGACGATCGTCTGAAAAAGTGGGGTGTCGGACGATGCCTCCAAGGGCGGCGTGTATTGGTCGATCTCGATGGCCACCTCATTGCCGACAAATGCGCGTAGCTCGGCCGCGAAGCTCTCGGCTGTCTGACCGGGCACTAAGCGCCCATCGATCCAAGCGGTCGCCTCTCCTGGAATCACGTTGATTTTGGAACCGGCCTGCACCATGGTTGCCGAGGCCGTGTTGTGCAGCACTGCACCCAACTCGCGGCGCAAGGTGTTGCCGATGGGCAGGTCGCGTAGTGCGGCATCCGAGGTCGCCGGGTCGAGCACTTGCTGCCACAGGGCGGCTTCGGCGGCTGGACGGCGGCTGGCAATTCCCTCGACGAAGCGGTGTACGCTCGCGGACACGTGCGCGGGGAATACGGCTCCTTCCAAGCCGGCTAGAGCTTTGGACAGCTTGACGATGGCGCTGTCGCCGTGCGGCATGGACCCGTGTCCTGGCCTTCCGCGGGCGATCAGGCGCAGTCGGCACAGTCCCTTTTGCCCGGTCTGACAGGTGTAAAACCGCTGCTCGCCGACGGAAAAGTCGCTGCCGCCGCCTTCGGTGATGATCAAAGGCGCGTCCCACAATTCGGGTCGATTGTCGATAATCCACCCCGGCCCGTGATTGCCTTTGCCTGCTTCCTCGTCGGCAGTGGCGGCGAAGATGAGGTCGCGGTTGAGTCGGACGCCTTCCCGTTGCAACAACAGCAACACCATCAGATTCGCTGCTACCATGTTCTTCATATCCAACGCGCCCCGTCCCCATACACAGCCGTCGGCCAGCGCGCCCGAAAAAGGCGGGTGGGTCCAGTGTTCCGGCTCGGCGGCTACCACGTCGGTATGTCCCAAGAGCATGAGCGGTGGCTCGTCGCCGCCGGACAGCCGCGCGAGGACGTTGCCTCGCTCGGGCGCGGACTCGACGAAGAGAGGATCAAAACCCTCCTGCCGCAGTATTCCTTCTAGATAGCGCGCGGCTTTGCTTTCGTTGCCCGGGGGGTTGGTGGTGTCGATGCGGATGAGGGCCTGCAAATACCCGGTCACTTCAGCGCGCACAGCTTCCCAGTCGATCACAATGGTTCCTTTCGATGGCTACGAGGATGGAGTGCAATAACGGCAGGGACTTCGGCCAATTTTGCGCAACGCCTGCCAAATTTTCTAGGCCATGCTGACAATACGGACAGTGCCCCTTTTTGCGTTGAAAATAACACAACTCTATTTATAACAACGAGATATGTAGAATTTTAACATGTTGGCACGGCTTTTGCAATACAATGGGCGAAGGCCAAATCAACCAACCACCACTTAACAAGGAGAAAGATCATGGCCATCAAGACTTTACTACCCAGCGCTCGCGTCAGCAATCGCCCGTGGCGCAGCCCGTTCGACAACCTCGTGGATGCCTTCTTTGGCGAGGACTCGCGCTTGCCCGTTTTGACTGGCAACGCGGCTTTCAGCCCGCGCATCGATGTCAAGGAAGACGACGCTTCCTTCGAAATCTCGGCCGAACTGCCGGGGTTGGAGGAGAAGGACATCGAGATCACCATCGATGACGGAACGCTCGTGTTGCGGGGCGAAAAGAGCGACGCTAAGGAGGAAAAGGAAGGCAAGTACTTCCGTCAGGAGCGGATCTACGGTCGCTTCGAGCGCGCGTTCCACCTGCCCGATGGCGTGCAGGACGACGCCATCGAAGCCAAGTTCAAAAACGGCGTCCTCACCCTCCACCTGCCCAAGAAGGAGGAGGCGAAAAAGGTCGTCCGTCAGGTCGAAGTCAAGACCGGCTAGCTGGCCTTGAGACGCGCAAAAGGGGAAGGGTCTCGTGCCCTTCCCCTTTTTTTGTACCTATAGAGAGCTTAGACAATTATGCCTTCCGCGCATTCTTCAATTTGCCCATCCAAGCCAGTACTACGATGACCACCGGCCAAAACGTAGTATTGATTAAATCGTGTATGCTTGCCGTTATGGCCTTAAGGCGGAAGTAACCGAGAGAGACATAATCGTATCTTAGATCGAGAACCTCCATCAAGGATGCTACAATTGCGACGGGGATCAAACATCGCGCTTCAATTGAGCCTTTCTTCCAAAGGACTACAGCTAAAAAAAACACGATCAATCCTACGTGCATGTGGATTGAGTCTTTTGAGAGTTCTAGAATAGAGACGATTATTCTCTTAGCTTCTTGATATTCAGACATTTTCCAATCTTTGCTTCAAGTTTATTCACACGTGGCGTCCTGCTCGCGCCGCAGTTGCAACGCGAGCGAATCCGGCAAATCGACCATGGCGTAGCCGATGGCCTCGCCTTGCCGCACGTCTTGCTTGAGCACGGCCCCGCCCGACAGTCCCAACGGCAACAGTCCTTCCGCGCGCGCCACGGTTGCCTTTTCGCTTTGCCCCAATACAGTGTAGCCGCCTCCGCCGTCGAGGGTCTCGCCGGCCTTGAGGTCTCGCTTGGCTACGGCGATTACGTCAGCGGTGGGCACGGAGCGCGGGGCACCGGTTGGTAGGCCGTAGAGTGTGACTTTGGCGATGGTGATCGGGGCTTCGACTGCCACCAAGTGATAGGGGCGGTAGAGGAGGAAGTTTTTGCCGTCGCCGCCTGGATGCAGGCCGTAGGTGTCGAGGTCTTCGATGGTAAAGGGATGCTCGCTGCGGGCGACGACGAAAACGCCCATGCCCAGCGGGTTGGCGAGCCGGGTCTTGCCGTCCTCGGCGACGCTGTTGGCTAGCTCGATGACTCCGCGCTGGCTCAGCAGCCCTCCTTCTTCGACCAAGCTGAATTTTTGCGGGATGTCCGCCAAATTGCACGACGGCTCGTGCATGCCCCTTATGTCGGGGACTAGTCCGGCCATGTTGGCGATGGCCGTGGCCTCGACTTGGGCTTTGGTGCCGTCGCGGAAGGAGTTGTACATCTTCAAGCTGATGTTGCGCCGCTGCAAGGTCTCTTCGTCAAAGCCAAACCGCGCTGCGGTATTGTCGGGTGTGCCTTGGGGATCGTCGGCGAAGAGGATGGTGCCGCGACCTGCGGCCACTACCTCTAAGCCGAGGGACCACGCCCATTCGATTATGTTCATGGTTACTCCGGGCTGATCGCCATCGACGAGGGAGTACACCACGCCCGCGCTGTCGGCCTTGCGCTTGAGTAGGGAGCCGATGGTCACGTCTGTCTCTACGTTGACCATTACGAGGTGGTTGCCGCTGGCGATGGCTGCGCTGGCCATGTTAGCCCCGACTGAAGTCGAGCCGGTGGCTTCCACTACTACGTCCAGATTTTCGGCCTGTGCGACCAATAGCCCGTCTTCAACGGCGGTGAATTTTCCTGCGTGCATGGCCTCTGCCAATGCCTGCGGGCTATCTGCCGTTTTTACGGCAACGTCTCCGTACCCCGCTGTGTATGCGTAGCGGGCGCGCGCTAGATCGATGTCGGCAATGGTCGAGACGACCATGCCTTGCATCTGGGCGATCTGTGCGACTAATCCGCCGCCGAATTTTCCCGCGCCGATGATACCGACGCGGATGGGTTTACCTTGCCGCTCGCGCTCGGCGAGCAATGCACTGAGCATGTATTCCTCCTTGAGTTGTTTAACAAAAATCTAAATCCGCCCCCAAGTTCGCCTGCAATACGCGTTCGGCGTATAGCCGCCGCCACCCACGTGCTGGCGCGGCGGGCGCGCTCCATTCGGCCCGCCGGCGGGCGAGGGTTTCCTCGGGGACTAACAAATCTAAGCGCCCGGCTTCTACGTCCAATTCGATCAGGTCGCCGTCGCGGACGAGTGCCAATGGCCCGCCGACGGCCGCTTCCGGCGCTACGTGCAAAGCGACCGTTCCATACGCCGTGCCGCTCATCCGCCCATCGGAGATGCGCACCATGTCTTCGATGCCTTGCGCGGCGAGGTGCTTGGGTAAGGGCATGGACCCGGCTTCGGGCATGCCAAGGGCCACTGGCCCGGCCCCGCGCAGCACTAGCACGTGTTCCGGCGTGATGCCCAAGGCGGGGTCGTCAATGCGCGCGGCATCGTCTGGCCCCTCGAATACGATGGCTGGTCCTCGGTGCTTGTGCAAGTGCGGGGACGAGGTGGCCTTTTTTAAGACTGCTCCGTCTGGCGCGAGCGAGCCTTTTAGCACTACGAGGGATGACGCTGGCCCTAGCGGCGCGTCCAAGGTGCGGATCGCGGTTTGCCACGCACCGGGTGCGGCTACGTCCTGCAAGAGTGCGCCGAGTGTTTGGCCGCTGACTCCTACTGCATCGAGGTCGAGCATCGGCTCCAGTGCTTTGAGCAGGACGGGTACGCCGCCGGCCTTGTCAAAATCCTCCATGTACCCAGTGCCTGCTGGCTTGCAATCGACTAGCAGGGGCACTTGTTGGGCTGCGGTGTGGAAGTCATCTAGCGACAGATCTACGCCGGTCCGGCGCGCAATGGCGAGCAAATGCACGACCGCATTCGTCGAGCCGCTCAGCGCGGCCAGCACTTTGAGTGCGTTGGCAAAGGCCGCTGGCGTTAGTATGTCTCGCGCTGAGCGTCCCTCGGTGGCTAAGGCCACGGCGCGGCGGCCTGTGGCGACTCCGAGTCGCAGGCGCTGGCCTGAGACTGCGGGCGGGGTAGCTGCGCCCGGCAGCATTAGCCCGAGGGCTTCGGTCACGCAGGCCATGGTTGAGGCCGTGCCCATGACCATGCAGGTTCCGGCGGTTGGGCACAGGCTTTGCTCGACCGCGGCGATTTCTTCGGCGTCGAGCGCTCCGGCCCGGTGCTGCGCCCAGTAGCGGCGGCAATCCGTGCATGCGCCCAAGCGCTCGCCGCGCCAGTCTCCGGCCAGCATTGGTCCGGCGACGAGGTGGATGGCGGGCACGGACGCGGAAGCTGCGGCCATGAGTTGGGCTGGCAGGGTTTTGTCGCAGCCGCCGAGCAGCACGACTGCGTCCATGGGCTGGGCGGCGATCATTTCCTCGGTCGCCATGGCCATGAGGTTGCGATAGAGCATGGCGGTGGGGGAGAGGAGGATTTCGCCGAGGGAAAGGGTCGGAAAGACGAGGGGTAGGCCGCCCGCTTCTAGCACGCCTCGTTTGACGGCTTCTACGAGTTGGGGCATGGCGCGATGGCAGGTGGTGTAGTCGGACGAGGTATCGGCGATGCCGACGACGGGGCGCTCTAAATCCGCTTCGTCGTAGCCGGCCGAGGCGAGAAAGGCGCGGCGTATGTAGCGGCTAAAGCCGGGGTCGGCGTAGTGGGTTAGGTTGCGGTCGATGCCGGTGGTGGTGGACATTTGATTCCTCGAAGTTATTCCTTATCGGGAAAATGTCGAAATATATCCAAGGATAGACCACAATTTCATGCACGATCGGCTATATTTCATAACCATATTTGTCCGGTGCTAGAATCGCTTTCCGGGGTGCTTCGGCTCTGAAACGATTGCTTGGGTTTTTCAACCGGGCCTTTATAGTCTCTACCGTAGATTTAGGTGTTCGTTCAGTGAAATACACTTCTGTCACCGCTTCGTTAGGAATCGGACAGATGTTGATCGAATGTCCATTTTGATCACTTTTCCCTGTGCCAACGATATTCTTCAGTTCCAAGGTTAAACGCCACTCTTGTTCATAATCCCAGTAACTCGCTTTCGTCAGCAATATAGCATGGAGATTGCTCTCGTTTTTAAAAATGACATAACCATTGTTCGTCAGTGGTTCATCCGAGTACTGAACAGCACCTAAGCGCTCGTATCCGGTGGTGATTGTCTTCAGTACAGATACGTGATAGCCAATAACTACACCCGCACCTGAATCCGCGTAGTGCGCCCACAGAAGTGGATGGAGTGCAGAACTGCTAAACGATACAACACCGAAGCGCAGTGATAATTGCTTTCTGAGTAGCTCGTTCCACGCTTGAGTGCCAAGTTGTCGCCGCGAGAATTGTACATCGCTGTTCTCCAAAGAATGCTCTGGGACAATCCAATTAAGTACCTCAACCATCTCGTGCACTTCTTTGTCCTCGCTGGGATAGATGGCGTTGCAACGCGTAGCGCACTCAAGAGGATCGTTTAGGGCTGCCGGTTGAGTCGCTCGTAGCGCTCCATTTCCGTTTTCCGGCAAGACCTCTACGGCTCTGTCGGCAGATAGGTACTTGTATAGCACTGTCGGCTCCAGCACGTTATGATTACTTGCCATATTAGATTCCAAGTTGCGCGGCAAGGTCGTGGAAATCTTGCGCAATTATGTCAAAATCTCCGTCTTGTGCGGTGTCTGCTTGGCCTTCCGGGCCCCATTCGAGTGGACGTGGAATGAAAGCCGTTCTGAAGCCAAGTGGCATAACCGTTCAAGCCCCGCTGGTCAGAGCCCGCAACCCGCGTAGCCGTAGCAGCCGCTTTTGGGACATTCCTCTAAACGGACACAACATCAAATAATTCCAGTTGCTTCGGCTCGTCCTGCCACTCCGCTTCCGGCAGTAAGTCTGCAAGCGCAGCCGCCGGAACCCTGCCCAACTCTTTCGGCTCCAGCTTGTGTAGCCCTCCCCCATAAACTCTCCCCTCGTTCAGCATCTCCTTCGGGTTTATGCCATTCAGGAAGTCCCACACTTGCCGCTTCAACTGGGGAGATTCTGCAAGCGCCCTGTCAAGAGCTCCCTTCGGATACAGCATTAGGTAGACATTGGGGGCAGTCGCATTGGAGTGGTTCAGTATGAATCGAAATGGCCGCCCGTTCTTCTTGTCGCTACGGCCAAGATAAGTGCAGAGAAACGGCGCAGCCGGGCGGCGCTCTTGCGCATACCAAGGCGACCGATGCCGGCATATATAGCGTTCAGCTATGCCTTGCGCCTTGCCTTCTTCAAGGTAGGCCCCCAGCGTCGGGTGTCGCTCCTTGACCTTTTCTTCTGTCAGCCGACAGTCTAGGAGGAACAACTGACGCTCCAATACAGGATTGCCAGCGCGGTCAGCCAAGATTTCGTTGTCTGGCACGTAACGCGGGCTTGGGAGTATAGGTCGGAACACCTCGGCAGGAAGCCCCCGCTCTGCGATCTCCTTCGATGACAGGATGAAGTACCTATTGCCGCCAGTCGCCAGCCCGCGCTTGATCGTGAAGAAGTCCGCGAGCACCGGCGTGTGCGACTCCGAGTGGCTCTCTTTCATCGGGTACAGCGTCCACTTCGGATCGCGTCGGAGCGTATCTACCGGAACCAGTCGTTCCAGACTTGGCCGCAGCAGTGAACCGCCATAGGTCATACGCACTTTGTGATGATCGGGTGGCTCTTTCTTGCTGAACCAAACTACCGCAGAGGACACTAGCGCGTCCCCGAATTGCACTTCTTTTGGATCGAAACGGTGGATGTGCAGCAACGTAACCTTGTCGAGCAGATAGCGCTTTACTGACGCGCCGTAGTTGACGTCCATGAATTCGCTCGGTATCAGCCAACCCGCCAGTCCGCCTTCCGCCATCCACTGGTGAGACAATCCGAGGAAGTAGCAGTACAGACCGGCAAGCCCGTTCACCTTGATGCCGCAAGCCTCCCGTGTAAGGGCCTTCAGGCGTCGTTTCTCTTTGCTGGCGATGTGGTGATGTCGCACATAGGGCGGATTGCAGACCAATAGGTTGAACTCCTCTTTATCTGATGGGGGTGCGGCCTGTGTAAAGTCCTCTAGGCGGACATCCAGCATCGTACCCTTCCATAGCTTCGCCGCAGGTTCGCCGTAATGAGGATCGACCTCGTAGCCGACGGCGCGTGTCAGGCGGCTGGCCGGGAAAACCTTGAGCAGTGCCGAGTAGAACGAGCCGGTCCCAATGGCTGGGTCGATAAATCGCACTGCCTCAGTCTCATTCAGTTGCTCTTTTGCATACTCAAAGATCTGTACGGCAAGTTCTGTCGGAGTTGCAAATTGACCCATCCTGTTGCGTTCGGCCTGGTCCTTGGCCGCATCCAGTTCAGCTTGGATCGCGAGCCGACGTTCTTCTCGCTTTGTCATGGATTTCGTCATCTACAGGCCAAACTCCTCAAGATCTTCAATGCGATGCTCCCACACCCAGTCGATGCCTTCCGCCGCCTCGTAGCCTAGGTAGCCGCTATCGAAGTATCCGCACAGGAACAGGACGTATTTCACATCCGCTCCGCAAGACTGGCGCAGTTGGTTCATCTTGGCAGCTTCCTCTTTGCGGCGCTTGTTCACGTTGGCGAAGTCGCCTGCTGATTTGGCCTCGACAAGCAGAGGCAGGTCTCCTAGTCGTGCCGCCTTTGGCATGATGACTGCATCCACCGGTATGTTGACCTGCCGACCGTTCCCCTCCTGCTCAGCCGGTACGTTCATCCGAAAAGAGAACGTCCCCGGTTCCATGTTGTCGTAGCTTCTCTGCCCTCCTGCCGGAAGATTGGTGTATCTGCGGTCTTCTAGCCACTCTGCTATGGCGTCAAGCTGCCGCTTTTCTTGGGCATTCCGAATGATGGGGTTTGCAACGGCCCCGCACAAGCGGTCGGCCAAGATTGTCGCTGCCCGATGTCGTTCCTGCTCCGAAGGCACGTCTCCCCACTCCAGCCAAACGAGAATGTCCTTGTCAGCCATCTTTTGGATGATTGCTGCCACCTTGCCAAGGGCGCTGTCCACTTCTTGCCGGGACATCCGAGGCGGTAGCTTCCCGTCTTTTTCCATGACTTTGACTAGGTTCGCCGGCACTCCGGCGAGTCCGATAAGCCGGTCCACGGCGAGGGGTGGGCAGGTCGCCATCCGTAGAGTAGGCAGAATGCTGGGATTGGCCCTCAGCAACTCCACATCAATATCTGTCAGGTTTTCCGTAGCCTCCAGGGTCGATCTAACGTCTATGGTAGTCTGAAATCGGGTTGTCCGATAGGCTTCTGGCGCAAACCGAGTAAACCAGTTGTTGTACATGTCTACCGACTGTTCGATATCCGCTTTCCACCTGTCCGGTTTGTCTCTATTAACCGCCATCGCTCAAGTATCCATCCATAAAGATCAAATGCTTGAAGCACCATATTGTTCGTCGGAGATTCGCTTCTCTCGGCGATTAGCTCCCAAGTTGCGCTGCAAGGTCGTGGAAATCTCGCGCAATTATGTCAAAATCTCCGTCTTGCGCGGTGTCTGCTTGGCCTTCCGGTCCCCATTCAAGAGGACGTGGAATAAAGGCCGTTCTGAAGCCAACGGCTCTAGCTCCCTCTAAGTCATGGCGATGCGCCGCGACCATCAGGATGGAAGGCGGCTCCAAATTGAGAAGATGCGCCGCCGTCTCGTACACTTCTCGGTCCGGCTTGTAATGCCGCGCAAGCTCTGCCGACAAGATACAGTCCCACGGAATACCGGCGTGCTTGGCCATGTTGGTCAGCAGCGACATGTTGCCATTGGAAAGCGCGGCGACGATGTATTTGGACTTCAGCCGCAACATGCCGCCGACCACATCGGGCCACGGGTCCAGTCTGTGCCAAACGCGATTGAAATGACTTCGCTCGTTCTCGGACAACTCGGGAATCGCGAAGTCTTCCAGAATGTCGTCGAGAATCATGCGGTGGAGCGCGTCTATTTTCGTCCACGGCAATTCGCCGCGCCGCACGCGACCCATAGCAGGTTCATAGCCGCCGCGCCAAGCCTTGGCAAAGCGCGCCCAGTCCACGGTAAGCCGCTTGTCGCAGCCTAATCGCTCACCCTCTCGCACAATGGTAGAGTACCAGTCGGTGACCGTACCAAAGACATCGACAGTCAGGGCCTTAATAGATGTTTGCCAAGATTCCATATTGTGATTTCAAGGTATATCTAAAAATCGGTACAAATCTCAAGTTAAACTTGAAATATGTACCGATTTTCTGGCCAAACAAGCGGCTTATTGGTCTTGCGAATGTTTTCTAGTCCTGGATCGTCCGGGCAAGGCGGAATCCGAGGTTGTTGTTGTGGAAATACGTGGCGTACCAGAAGCGGTTGGCCGAGCGGATGTAACTCGGCTTGCCGTACCAGGAGCCGCTGCGTATGACGCGCCGCACGCAGTTTCCTTCCTCCCAAGCCCGCCCGTCGCTCGGTGCGCCATCATAACTGACGGAGTAGCAGTCCTGCACCCACTCCCGGACGTTCCCCGACATGTCGAACAAGCCCAGCTCATTTGCTTGCTTTTGCCCCACTGGATGCGTCCTATTGTCGGTGTTTTCGTAGTACCAAGCGACCGCAGCCCAGTCGTTGCTTCCCGCATACTGGAACCCTTTGCTTTGCTGCCCGCCCCGCGCCGCATATTCCCACTCCGCCTCGCTCGGCAGCCGATACTGCTCGCCTCCCGCATTCAGTTTGGCCAGAAACACTTGGATGTCATCCCAACTGACCGTTTCAACCGGACACTGGGGGCAATCCGCAAAAGCACTTGGGTTCTCACCCATGACCGCTTCCCACAGTTCCTGAGTCACCTCGTACTTGCCAATCTCGAAGCTGTTGATTTGCACGCGGCGCGTCGGCTTTTCGTCGTCATTACAATTCTCCTGCTCCGGCGTACACCCCATGGTGAAAGACCCGCCCTCGACGCGCACCATCTGCGCATTTACCGTCTGCAGTATTTCCGGTAGTCGTTCTGCAAGCTGTTCTTGCGCTACGGCCGGGCCGGCGAGGAAAAGGGCGAGTAGGAAAGTTAGGGTTGCCTTCAATTGGTCTTACCTCTTGTTGTAAGGTTGTTATTGTTCCGCTCCTGATTCGGATTGGAGCCGTCCGGCGAGAAGGTGGCGATACAGATTGAGGGTAAGTCGCTCTTCGTGCTGCTCTAGCCAGTCTAGGGCGGCCGGGGGCAGCACCATCGCTTGGCAGGGGTCGTCTGCAATCACGGAGGTCGCCCTTTGCTCCGCCGCACCCGCCGGCCATATCGCCTCGCCCGGGCCGCGCTGAAACAGGCGAGTACCCGCGGAATCGTACCCAGAAGCCCGGCCAGAGAGCAGCAGTTGCAGACCTTCTTGCGGCGCATCCGGTCCTACGAGGGCCTCGTCGGCAGCGTACTGGCGCGGACTCAGCCAAGGTCGGAGTTCCTCCAGCAGGTTTTCAAAATCAATTTGCCGCTCTAGGTAGCGCTCGAGATCATCGACGGTGTGCTCTAGTAGAGAGGAGCGCCGCTCGTCCGCCATGTCCCTCCACTCCGCAATGACGATGTCTTCGCAGCGCTCAAGGGCGCGGTCCGCATCCGGCTCTACCAGCAGCTCGGCATATACGGCAGGCGGAAGATTGTGCTCAAGTCCGGTCTGCAATTCCTTGGACAATGTGCTCAGAACCACCTGCACTCCGGCCGTGTGCGCCGTTTGTAGAAACCTGCTCAGAACATTTACTGCCGAGAAGTCGAAGCCGGAGACGGCGCTGAAGTCCAGTATCAGACAAGGAGGACGCGAAGCGCCGCTCAGGGACTGCCTGAGATGATCGGCGAGGGGGCGCACGCTGCCGAAAAAGAGATAGCCGCGCAGTTGGTATGCCTGCACTCGCTCCCCCTCCTCCAGCAGGATGGCGCGATCGGGGATGGGACGGGCCTTGTTGCTCTCGCGCTCTCGTGCGGTAAACTGCGATCCGATTGGGTCCACGCGGCTGAGGCGCACGGCGAAGAACACGAGGGTAGCGAGCATCCCGACGCCCACGCCCTCGATCATTCCGAAGGACGTGATCGCAATGAAGATCAGCAGAATGATGCCGTAATCCGAATAGGGGAGCCGCCTGCGGCTTGCCACGAGACCCTGGTCCAGCATGCCGAGGCCGGCAAAGATCAGGATACCGCCTACGAGCGGCGCCGGGACGAGTTCTAGCATCCCGTCGCCGAGGAACAACGCGCCCCCGATCACGAGGGCGGCGATCACTCCGGTCAACCTTGTTGTGGCCCCGAGTAGCTTGCTGCGCAGAGACGCCGGTACGACAAGGGTCGCCACTGTGCCGCCGCCTAGACCGGAAACCACACTCGCGACGCCCGTCACCCGGAACTCCCGGTCCCAGTCCAACTCTTGGTTCACAGCCAATTCAAGGCTGGCGAAATTCATGACCACGCTGATGAAAGCGACTAGCATCAGCGCCAGCATGTGGGGGAGTTGCTCGGCCATTGAGGCCCATTGCACCTGGGCCAGATCGGCAGGGAACAAGGCTGGCCACAGGTTCCTATCGGCCGTGCTGGAGAGCAGCAGGCCCTCCGCCCGCGCTGCGTCACCCGAAATGCCGAAGGTGGCGAGCGCGAAATGGTACGCAGCGCCGGCGAGCGCGACGCTCACTGGCAGGATCAGCGGATTATTCCAGCGCTTCATCGCGAGATACAGGGCAGTCCCATACGCCGCACCCGGGCTCCACTTCCACAGCACGGAGGGTTCCAGGAGTGAGGGAATCGCCCGCCAATCCGGTTTGGTTCCCATTAGCGACAGGGCTGCTAGGCACACGGCTCCTCCGATTCCGGCTACGAATCCACCCGCCACCGGATAGGGGATAAAGCGCACTAGATTGGCGAGTCGGAAGTACCCGATCATGAGACAGCACGCGCCAGTGGCGACGGCACTGATGATGAGCGCGACCGCGGTGGTGACAAACAGCGCGTCGCCCTCGGCGTTCATTGTGAACCCGATCGTGGCCATGATGATCACCAGCGCGGGAGACAGCCCTGCAATCGCGCCGAGGTAGCCGCCCGCGAGGGCGATGATCAGGCACGTCGCGAAGTTCCCGAACAGCACTAGGCCGACGCCTTGGGAGGAATAGGAAGCCAACGGTCCCGAGAATATGAAGCTCCCGAAGGCAACCTGAGCGACGAGCAGACCTAGGCCCGAGGTGAAGCCGGCTGCCAGCGCTGGAACGGCCTTCGCGGACAGGAGGTCGGCGCGAAGCTCGGACGTAAAATTTTGGAGTAAGGATTTCACTTTGCTAGGTCGGAGAAACTGATCTGATGCACCGCGATTACTTCTCGAACCCGAAAAACTGACCTGTCGAGCTTTTGCCTCTCTGCTTATCCCGAGCAGTCCGTCCCAGAGTTGTTAATAAATTTGTAGCATAATCTGTGCCAAGGCGTCGGTAAACAGGAAAGTCCTTTATATATAAGGACATACATATGATCGAAACGTAGAGGCGGGGAAATTCCACGATGACGCACAATGCAACGGTCAAATGGCGCTGAAGGAGTGGAGCAAGAAGCCAACGCTTTGAAATTATGGGGGTTGTGGGATGGTTTATTAGAAAACCTGATGAGATGGGCTGATTTGCAACATTGTCGCATCTTGCGACAGTTAATCTAACGTGAGTGGCGTCCCCAATACTGGGGACGGACTGCTCGGGATAAGAGGCCTTTAGAAGCCTTGCCCTAGCCCAACAGCTTAGCTATTCTCTTTTCCTCCCCGTTATCCCCGCTCGTCTTTGCCGCAAACTGCTTCAGGAAATTGAGCCTTGATCTGCGACGCCGAGAGCATCGCTGAACACATCCGTTTTCTTAAACGCCGCATCTTGGGCAATGAGGTCGTCCATCACCAGACCTTGCCCTCGCGCCCGGCGCGTCTAGTCCGCGACCTGGCTGGCCTGCCTCCGGCCATGGCCCGCATCCTCGAAATCGCCCGCATTCCCGCGCTTTATACGCACCAAGCCGAGGGTATCCAAAAAGTGCTGGAGGGCCAGCACTTGGCCATTGCCACGCCCACGGCCTCGGGCAAGACCTTGGTGTACAACGCGCCCGTGCTATCCACGCTGCTCGACGACCCCGAGGCGCACGCGCTCTACATATTCCCGCTCAAGGCGCTGGAGCAGGACCAGTTTGATGAGTTGAGCGGTCTGATGCAGGGTTTGGGCGGCACGTTGAAAGCGGCCATTTACGACGGCGATACCACGAGCCATCGCCGTCGGCAAATTCGCACTAAGCCGCCGCAGGTGCTCTTCACCACGCCGGACATGCTGCACTCGGGCATTCTCGCCTTCCACGAGGCTTGGGCCGGTTTCTTCACCCGCCTACGCTACGTGGTCATTGACGAACTGCACGCGTACAGCGGCGTCTTTGGCACCCACGTGCTGCACCTTTTCCGCCGCTTGAACCGCATCTGCGCGCACTACGGATCCGATCCGGTGTACATCACCAGTTCAGCGACGATGGGCAATCCCCGCGAGTTGGCGGGCGAGTTGCTCAACCGCTCCTTTTACGCGATTGAAGATCACGGCGCTCCAGCCGCGGCGCGCCACTTCGTGTTCGTCAATCCGACCGAAAGCCCCAACACCCTCGCGGCTCACCTGCTGCGCGCCAGCGTGCTCAAGGACTATCGCACGATTGTCTTCACCCGCGCTCGCATCACCACCGAACTCGTGTACCGCTGGGCTACTCAGAGCCGCCCGGATTTGCGGGCGCGGATTTCTTCGTATCGCGCGGGCTATTTGCCCACTGAGCGCCGCCAGATCGAACAGGCGCTCAATGGCGGCGAGCTCATGGGCGTGGTGGCCACGTCGGCCTTGGAACTGGGCATTGACATCGGAGGCTTGGACATCTGCGTGTTGGTCGGCTATCCGGGTTCGATCATCAACACTTGGCAGCGCGCTGGCCGGGTGGGCCGCTCGGGCCGCGAGTCGCTAATCCTTCTCATCGCGTCTCCCGACGCGCTCGACCAGTACTTTATGCGGCATCCGGGGGAGTTTTTTGCGCGCGATTTAGAGGATGCGGTGGTGGATCCGACGAATCAGTACATCCTCAAAAATCACCTCACATGTGCGGCGCGCGAATTGCCACTCGTCGCTAGCGAGCCGGAGTACGCACTGCCCAATTATCAGGAGGCGGTTGATGCGCTGACTGAGGAGGGGATGCTGCTGCAGAATGCCGAAGGCGACGCTTGGTTTGCCGCGCGCAAGCAGCCGCATCGCTTGGTCAACATGCGCACCATCGGCGAATCGTATAACATCGTTGATCGCGGCGACAACCAGATTGGCACAGTCAGCGGCGGGCAGGTGTACGGCGAGTGCTACAAAGGCGCGATTTACTTGCACCGAGGTCGCCAGTACGAGATCGGCGACCGCAACCCCGAACGGGGCCAGATCTACGCTGAGGAAGTGGATGTGGCGTACTTTACTCGCGCCCGCACGGAAAAGGACACCGAGATCTTAGAGGAGTTGCGCTCGCGGCCGTTGACGGGCTTTATGGCGCGGCTGGGGCGGCTCAAGGTCAGCTCGCAGGTGGTGGGCTACGAAAAAATCCGCGTCGGCGACCAAGTCGTGCTCAGCAAACACGAGTTGGAGTCGCCGGTGGAGCACTTTGAGACGATTGGGTTCTGGATTGAACTCGACGCCCACTTCAAGGCCGATCTCAGCCGCCATCAGCACCACTACATGGGGTCGATCCACGCGATTGAACACGCCATGAAGTCGCTCTTCCCGCTGCTGGCCTTGTGCGACCGCACGGATGTCGGCGGAATTTGCTATCCCCAGCATCCCCAACTCGGCAAGGGCGCGATCTTTGTGTACGACTATCACCCCGGCGGCATTGGTCTGGCGGAAAAGGGATTTGCCCAACTCGACCGCCTCTTGGACATGACGCTGTCCATGGTTGAAACCTGCGATTGTCTGCTCGGCTGCCCCTCTTGCATCCATTTTCCCACGTGCGGCGCGGGCAACGTCCCCCTCGACAAGGCCGGCGCGGTCCACCTGCTTGGTGCGCTCACGGGCCGTCGGACCATCGAGCGCACTCCGTCCGCAGCCGAGGGCGCAGAGGATGCGCCGATTTTTGCCGAGTGGGAAGAAGAAGAGGAGGTAGAGGACGTGACACCTGACCAAGGCCCGCACGTGGTCGTGTTCGACCTTGAAACCCAGCGCTCGGCTGCCGAGGTCGGCGGCTGGAACAAAGCGCACATGATGGGCATGTCGGTCGGCGTGGTGTGGGACAGCCGCGAACAGGCCTGTACCAAGTATTTTGAGGAAGACATCGACCGGCTCTTAGAGCACTTGCAGGCGGCCGATTTGGTCGTCGGGTTCAACATCATTGGCTTTGATTATTCGGTCTTGCGCGGGTACAGCCCATTCGACTTCCGCACGCTCAACACGCTCGACATTCTGCGCGAAATTCACCAGCGGCTGCGCTACCGAGTGAGCCTCGACGCGCTGGGCCGGGCCACGCTCGACGCGGCCAAGAGCGCCGACGGGTTGGACGCGCTGCGGTGGTTCAAAGAGGGGCGGCTGGACTTGATTGCCGAGTACTGCCAAAAGGACGTGGAATTGACCCGCGACCTATTCTACTTCGGGCTGCGCGAAAACTATTTGCTCTTCGACCGCCGCAACGAGGGACGGATGCGCATCCCGCTCGACTGGAAGCTGGAGGACCTAGTGAGCAGAGGCGATTGCCCGCAGGACGGATAAAGGGCAGATTAGACCGGCGATTATTGGCGAAAGGCCACAGTTGAATCCGCGCCTGTACATCAGACCTCACTTGATAACCCCCCTTGTAATGATTGCAGGGTTGCTGCTGGCGACCTTTGGCATGGCCTGTCTGGGCGGGCAGGATGCCCCCGAGCCAGATGACGGCGGAAGGGAAACGAATACGCCGCACCCGGCAATAGTGCAGGAAGAAGGCCACGAGGACCCTGGGTTTTCCGACGACCACGTCCTTTTTGGTCAATCCGCTGCGTTTACCGGGCCGGCCCAGGAATTGGGCAAGGCGATGCGCTTGGGAATTGAGGCGGCATTCCACGAGGCCAATCAGGCAGGGGGCGTCCATGGCCGCGAACTGAAGCTCAAGGCGTTGGATGACGGCTATGAAACCGACTTTGCCGTTTCCAATACGCAACGGTTGATTGAGAATGAAAGGGTATTCGCGCTGATCGGAGCGGTGGGCACACCCACGTCCCGCGCTGCATCACCGCTGGCCCAAGCTGCTGGGGTGCCCTTCTTGGCTCCGTTCACAGGGGCTGAGTTCTTGCGCGACCGGGAGTTGGACAATGTGCTCAACGTCCGGGCATCGTACTACCAGGAAACCGAGGAGATGGTGGCGCGGCTCACCGAGGATTTGGGGATCACCCGCGTTGCCGTCCTCTATCAGGATGATTCCTTCGGCTTGAACGGGCTGGAGGGCACGCGATTGGCACTGGAGCGCCGGGGCCTGGAGCCGGTAGCGGCCTCGCACTACTTACGCAATACCCGCGCTGTGAAGGGAGCCGCGCTCAAAATCACCGCGGCCAATCCAGAAGCGGTGATCATGATTGGCTCCTACATGCCGGTGGTCAAGACTATAGAGTTGGTGCGGCGGGAGCTGGACCCGGTATTCATGACGGTCTCCTTCGTGG
>VXML01000008.1 GCA_009841115.1 Gemmatimonadota bacterium
CCGACTTGGGTTTGCTTTTGGCTTTCGTTTTGGTTTTGGCTTTCGCCTTGGCTTTAGCCATGACTACTCCTTTCTCAAAGTAGTGGTTGATATGGGATCAGGGGACGCGCTCCCCGCGGCACGCGCCCCCTGCTTCTGGTGCGGTCCACCGTTAGTTGCGCGGTATGCCGACCAGGTTTTAGAAGCTCCTACCAAAGACGAGGAAGGTAGTTTCTCGATCCGGGTTGAGGATATACGAAGCGAAATAGTCGCCCTTGCTCATGTTGAGGCCGACGCTGACCAAGGCCGGGTCGGCATCTGTGGTGTAAGCCCCGTTGCCGAAGCCGGCAGTGACGCTGACGGCGGTCTCTTCCATCTCGCCCAAGTCGTAGGTCGCTTCCGCCCAGAACGAATCGTCGGCGTCGCCGGATACATTGTAAGCGACTAGAGCGCTCAGAGGTACGCCGTCGGGGGCGAGGGACGCGCTGATTTCGAGCCAGTGTACTCCGTCTTCGTCGCTGTAACTGAAAAATGCGTCGTCTGTTTTGACTTCGTCGAAATCCTGAGTGGGGAAGTAGTAGTCGGTCAGGGTGATGCCGACGGGGCCGGACGAGAAGCTGACGTAGAGGTCGTTCTCGTTGGCTCCGCCACCGGAGATCGCCCATGAGGACCAAGCGCCGACTTCGATGTTGCCGGAACTGATGGACATGCCCGGCTGGACACTGACGGCATTGCCGAAGTCCGTGCCGCGCCACACGTAGCGGTTGACTACATCGGCACCAAAGCCAACCCCGGCATCAGCCGGAACGGTCGCTAGCGTCAGCGCAAAGAAAAGGGGTGAGGCAAAAAGCAAGCGTTTCATCGATTGCTCCTTAGGTGGGTTGAGGTAAAAGGTGGGGCCGGCTGCACCGGCCCCTTGGATTAAAGGGCGCTTTCGCCCGTCTCGCCGGTGCGGATGCGCACGGCTTCTTGGATTGGCGAGGCAAATACCTTGCCATCGCCGACTTTGCCGGACTTGGCCGCCTCGACGATGGTGTTGATCGCCAGCTCGTGGTCGGCGTCCTTGACGATGACCTCGATTTTGATCTTGGGGACGAAATCAATGCGGTACTCGGCACCGCGATAGACCTCGCGATGGCCGCGCTGGCGGCCAAAGCCCCGCACTTCGGTTACGGACATGCCGGCGATGCCCCGTTCGCCGAGGGCCTTCTGCACGGCCTCAAGGGCCGATGGCCGGAGGAATGCTTCAATTTTATACATTGTTGGTTCCCTCCCTCGCTTAGTTGTTGATGTGCTGGAAATCCGCGTACGCGGGCTGGCCGTGCTCACATAGGTCGAGGCCCTCGTCCTCTTCCTCCTCATCGACGCGGAACCCGAGTGTCGCCTTGACAAGGCTCGCGAGGACAAAGGAAAAGACAAAGGCGAAGATGGCAAAAGATAGGGTACCCAATAGCTGGATGCCCACGCTGTGGTCGGCGTTAGTGCTGAACAGCCCGACCGCGACCGTGCCCCAGACGCCGCAGATGCCGTGGACAGAGATGGCACCGACCGGATCGTCGATCCTGATGCGGTCGATAAAGACAATCGAGAAGACGACGATGATCCCGGCGATCAGCCCAATCCAGATGGCTCCAGCCCACGTGACCACGTCGGCCCCAGCCGTGATGCCAACGAGGCCAGCGAGAATGCCATTGAGCGCCATGGTGATGTCGGGCTTTTTGAGGTAAATATATGAGGTAAAAATCGAGGCCATGCAACCAGCCGCCGCGGCGAGGGTGGTGGTGACGAAGACCAGCGATATAGCCGCTGGGTCGGCGCTGAGCACTGAGCCGCCGTTGAAGCCGAACCAGCCGAGCCACAGCAGGAAGACGCCGATCGTCGATAGCGGCATGCTGTGCCCGAGGATGGGCCTGATTTCTCCGTTGTAGTACTTGCCCTTGCGCGCCCCCAGCACCAGAACTGCGGCGAGGGCCGAGAAGCCGCCAAAGGCGTGTACGACCGACGAGCCGGCGAAGTCGTAGAAACCGAGGTCGTCGAGCCAGCCGGCACCCCACTTCCAAGAGCCGGCGATGGTGTAGCCAAAAGCCACCAAGATCGCGGCATAGAGCATGAAGCCCGACAGCTTAACGCGCTCGGCAACGGCACCGGAGACGATGGTGGCGGCGGTGGCGGCGAACATGGCTTGGAAGATGAAGTCCGACCAGTAGGTGTAATCTGCGTACTGATTGGTTAGGTTGGCCACATCGTCGTCAAAGCCGATCCAGCCCTTGAGGGCCAACACATCGGCGATGAGCCAATCGTCGCCCGGATACATGATGTTGAAGCCACACAAGGCATAGGTGAGGATACCGGTCGAGATAATAAAGAGGTTCTTAAAGAGGATATTGACCGTGTTCTTTTGCCGGGTCAGGCCAGATTCGAGCGTGGCAAAACCCAAGTGCATGATGAAAACCAAGGCTGCGGCCATGAGAATCCACAGATTATCTACCATGAATTTGGGATAGGCCAAAGGCATGGCTTGGAAAGCTTCTACGGTTTTGAAATCTCCCGCCGAAGCCTGAGTAGTCGCCCCGAGGACCCCGGCACAGAGCCATAAGAGCGCAGGACGGTTGCGAAAAACAGACATGGGCAATCCCTTCCCTTGTAAGGTATGAGGAGGCATCTAATCGACGCCTCTTGGCTGCGAACGTCGGATTGTTACAAGGCAAGAAACGTGCCAAGCGGATTGGGCACAGATACTTCAGGATTGTAGCTTATTGTAAATTAGGGGGTTAGAAAAAATAACAATAAAGAGAAAAACGAGACGAGCATAACGACAAAATTGAAACAGTGTCATAAAATAACAATTTTGTCGTTTTTGTCGTTCATTTTTTGTAATTTTTCGGGCAGATGGCTAGTTTTTGAATCCGATAAGAGAAAATGCGGGTCGTAGTGCCGAGGGTGCGGGCGGCCTTGGCCATATTGCCGCGGGCGTTCTTGAGGGCCTCGATAATGATTTCTCGTTCATAAGCCTGCATCATCGTATTAAAGGAGCCGGTGACCGGCGTTCCAGTGGCGTCAGCCGTTTGCAGGGAGGGGGGCAGGTGGTGGCCGTGGATGACGCCGTCGTTGCTGAGGATGATCGCCCGTTCAATGCAGTTTTCCAACTCGCGTACGTTGCCCGGCCAATGGTAGCTCATCATCATGTCAATGGCGGGTGTAGAAATGCGGTGCATCTCCACGCCGAGTTGGCGAGAGTACTTTTCGAGGAAGTGGTCGGCGAGTTGCAGGATGTCGGATTTGCGCTCGCGCAAGGGCGGAATGAAGATGGGAAAGACATTGAGCCGGTAGAAGAGATCCTCGCGGAAGGTCCCCTCGGCGATGGCTTTTTCCAGATCTATGTGGGTCGCCGCGACGACGCGAACATCAATCGGCACAGGGCCGCGACCGCCGAGGCGCTCGACTTCGCGATTTTGCAGCACGCGGAGCAGTTTGACCTGTGCGCCTAGGCTGAGTTCGCCGATTTCGTCGAGGAAGATCGTCCCGCCGCGCGCTCGTTCAAACCGGCCGGCTTTGCTCGTCGAGGCCCCGGTGTAAGCGCCGCGCTCGTGGCCGAATAGTTCGGATTCGACCAAGGTTTCTGGCAGGGCGGCGACGTGCACTTTGACAAAGGGTTTGTCGGCGCGTAAGCTGTTGTAATGTATGGCATCTGCGACCAGTTCCTTCCCGGTGCCGCTGGCGCCGCGTAATAGGACCGTGGCATCGCTGGGAGCCACTTGGCCGATGAGCTGGCAAACCTCCTGCATGGGGCGGGAATTGCCGATGAGGTTGGCGGGGTGGAAGCGCTCGCGGAGTTCGTTTTGCAGGCGCAGGTTTTCGTCGAGAAGCTGGGTTTGCTCGGCGCGGGCGCGTTGGCGGGCGGCGACCGATTGGCCAATCATGACGGATATGATGGATAGCAGGCGCACGGTATCTTGCAGGCTTTCGTTGTCTTTATAGGGAATATCGACGCTAATGGTACCTACTACCTGTTGTTGCTGGAGGATGGGTACGCAAATGAACGAGGTCTGGCTCTTGGCCGAACTGCCGCGAGCGCCGGTGCGGTTGAGGAAGAGCGGCTCGCTGCTGATGCGCGGCACGATCACGGGCTTGCCCGATTCTACGACCTTGCCGGTGATGCCTTCCCCAACGTCGTAGCGGCCGCGCTTGATTTCCGATTGCGAGAGTCCATAGGCTACGTCGATAGAGACTTCGGAGGCTTCTTGGCTCAAGAGGCTGACCGTCCCCAAACTCATGTCGAGTTGGTCGCACATGAGCTTGAGAATGACGTTGAGCGCCTCCTCAAACTTGGTCGTCGAGCCTAGTATTTGCCCAATTTCGTGTAGGATGGAGATTTGTTGTTGGGCACTGGCGGTTGGTAAGGTGGACATGTGAGCCATCCTATTTTACGACATTTTTGTCATTAGTATGGATAAAAACAACATTTTTGTAAACATCAAAGGGCCACATATTCGTGGTTAAAACGGAAAATCGACCAGAAATACAGTGGCACACGCCTTAAGAGGGCGTCATTATAGCCAAGTGTCGAGAATGCGTCGTACATTATTGTAGCATAAACTATGCCATCGCAGGCTAGGGGACAGGGAGGCCGCGGCCTCGAGGCTGCGGGAAGGTCATTGCCGGAACGCATCAACTCGGTTATAATTCTGCGATGAGAATATCTGCAATGTCAGTAAACTGCGGTTGTGAGAGGTTGGCATGAGTCGAGATATGACCGACCTATTAAATGAATGGTCTTTCGACCCAGAGGCGAATGTGCGGAAAATATCGGGAAGGGATGGGGTTGCGAAGATCCAGATCCGGGTCGATCAAGGGGCCTTTCAGGGCATTTTGCAGCTAAATCTCGATGGCCGACCCGACGGCCGTCGGCCCCACGGACAGGACTTTGCCCTCGATTACTACCAAGGCGAATTGGAAAAATATCACCGCGATCACGGGGCTAGCGACGAGGGTTTCGCGCTCGATGAAGCGGCTTGCCGCGAGCTTTTTGACGAGGGGAGCCGCTTGTACAAGCGCTACGCCTTTTTGATCCAACTGCACGACTACCGGCGAGTCGTGCGCGATACCGAGCGCAATATGGCCCTTTTTCGCTTTGTCAACCGCTATGCCGAAAGCGAAGAGGACCGCGACAATCTGGAGAGATGGTGGCCTTATATCTTGCGCATCAACGGCGTGGCCCGGGCCATGATCTCCATCGGCGACCAGGACTACGACGGCGCGCTGGCGATCGTGCAGCGGACTCGCGCGCGGATTGGCACGTGGCCCGAGGTGGAGGCCGAGGAGTTCTTCATCGAGCGCGAGCGTTCAGAAGCCGCGCTCGATGAGTTGGAGCAGGAAATTTTGCAAAAGAAGCCGCTGAGCCAACAAGAGCAGTTAGAGCGCTGGCTACAAGAAGCGGTTGATAGCGAAGACTTTGAAAAAGCCGCGCTGTTGCGCGACGAACTCAAGAAGCTGCGGGAAGGCGAAGACTGAGCCGTTCGCAGAATAGTGTTAGCCGCAATGCAAAGCGGGGAGCCCGATCATTCGAGCTCCCCGCTTTTGGTGCCTAGCCTAAACGCCCGGTCTTAGGCGTGGGCCACAATCCTAGTAAAACTCTGTCTCATCTACCAGCGCGAGAAGCGACTGGTAGCGAGTCGGGTGGCGTAGCTTGCCCAAGGCGCGCTCCTTGAGCTGGCGCACGCGCTCCCGCGTCAAGCCCATCAACCCACCGATCTGCTCCAAGGTCAGCGCTTGACTGCCATCGAGACCGAAGTAGAGGCGAATGATGCGCAACTCGCGGTCTTCGAGGCTGGCGAGGGCTTCCTCTAGGTGAGCGCGAGCCGAGTTTTGCAAGACATCGCTGTCGGGCGTCGCCTGATTGTCGTCGGCGAGGAGGCTGAGCAAGCTGCGATCGTCGTCCTCTTCAAAGGACTCGTCGAGCGAACGCACAGAACGGGCGCTGAGCATGGTGTCGAGTACCTCCTCGGTGGGCAGGCCCAACTCAGCGGCGATTTCCTCGACATCCGGCTCGCTCTCGCGGCCTTGGCCCAGCTTGCGCACGGCCCGCGAAATGTCCTTGAGCAGGCTGAGCTTATTCAGCGGCAGACGCACGGTGCGGGCGTGCTCGGCGATGGTCTGCAAGATGGACTGCTTGATCCACCACACGGCGTACGAGATGAACTTGTACCCCTTGGTGCCGTCGAAGCGCTCAGCAGCGGTCAGCAAGCCCACGTTGCCCGCGCTGATTAGGTCCTCTAGCGAGAGGCCGCGGTTCTGGTAGTTTTTGGCCACATCGATGACGAAGCGCAGGTTGGCTTGAACCAACTCGTCGCGCGCGACCATGTCGCCGTCTTGGATCCGCGCCGACAACTCGACTTCCCGCTGGCGGCTCAGCGGCCTAGAATCGGCGATGTCGTCGAAGTAGAGGCGCAGGGTGTTGTCCTCGTCATTTAGGACTTCTTGGATCGCGTAAGCCATGTGCGAAACCTCCCTTGGGTAATGGGGTCAGCAGGTGCAAATTTTTGCACTTAATTGCAACAATTTTGGCTGATGTTCTGTAAGGCGCTTGAATTGCGCGAGTTAGGAGCGTCAGACTCTATGTGCTCAAAGTGCAAAATTTGCATTCTCAGTGTTTCTGTTCTGGACTGCAAAGCGTCCTCGCGTTGCTCAATGCCCGATCTAACAAAATTGTTTGCTCTGTATTAACAGATAGTTACGGTCGATGCGGACTGTGAAACTCTTTTGATCGTGCGCAAGGCGACCGGTGTTCCTTTCGACTCACACATAAGTAAGCAAATTCAATGCCATATTTAACTTGTTACAGTTAAACCATTGTGAATATGCTACTTATGAGAAAGACAGTGCTGGGCGAGGAGCAGGTTGAAGGACCGCACAGACGCAAAAGTGCAAAAAATGCAGGAGTTGCCTAGCGTTGGCGAATGGACTGCCGACTTGTCGCGCGTTTGCCGACAGCCGCCGGCGTATTACTTGGTGGTGATGTTGTACCGCTTGAGCTTGTACTGGAGGGAGCGGACGCTGATGCCCAAAATGGCGGCCGCCTCGCGGCGGTTGCCCGTGAGGCGTTGGAGGGTCTGGCGGATGAATTCGGCTTCGACCTCTTGGAGGGAAGAGCCGAGGGTCATTGAGAACTGCCCAGGGCCGTCGGCTAGCTCGCCGAGCGGGCCGGGCAGGTGTTCGGGGAGGATGATTGTAGCTGGGGTGGTGACCACGAGCCGCTGCAGCAGGTTGCGCAACTGGCGCACATTGCCCGGCCAATCATAGGCAATGAGGCCCTCCATGGCCTCCGGGCTGATTTTCTTGGGAGGCTTGTTTTGTGAGCGGCAGGTTTCGTCGAGGCACATTTCGACTAAGACCGGGATGTCTTCCCGCCGTTGGCGCAAGGGAGGGATGTCGATGGGGATCACGTTGAGGCGGTAGTACAGGTCTTCGCGGAAGCCCCCTGTTGCGACCGCGTCTTCGAGGTTTCGGTTGGTCGCGGCGATGATGCGCACATCGGCGCGGTGGACCTGCGGGTCCCCGAGTGGTTGGAACTCGTGAGACTCTAGGACGCGCAGCAGTTCGACCTGATTTTTGTGCGAGACTTCGCCGATTTCGTCGAGGAAGAGGGTCCCGCCCTCGGCGAGAGTGAAACGGCCGGGCCGGTCGGCGTGGGCACTGGTAAAGGCCCCGCGCTTGTGGCCGAACAATTCACTGGTAAAAAGCTCTTCGGTGAAGCCGCCGCAGTTGACTGCCACAAAGGGAGCGTCGCGGCGTCTGCTGCGATCGTGGATGGCGCGTGCGACCAGATCCTTGCCGACGCCGGTCTCGCCGCGCAAGAGCACCGGCACGTCTGTTTCGGCTACTTGTTTGATCGTGGCCGCGGCGGCCTGCATGGCCGGGCTGCGGCGCACGAGGCGGCGGAAGGGGGCTTCTTTTTCGAGGCGGTTGTGGAGCTTGCGGTTTTCGACGACGAGTTCGAAGCGGTCGAGGGCGCGGGAGACTACGAGACGCAAGTTGTCTAAATCGACGGGTTTGGTCACCACGTCGTACGCGCCTTTGCGCATGGCTTCGACCGCGGTGTGGACGTTGTCGTGGTCCGTGAGGATGATGCACAGGGTGTCGGGGTATTGCTGGCCGACTTCCTGCAAAAGTTGCATCCCAGCGGGACCGGGCATCTGTAAGTCGAGAATAGCCAAGTGGAAATTGCCGGCTTTTAGCATCCGGCGCACTTGGGCACCGTCCGCGGCGATTTCAATGGCATAGCCGGGTTTTTGCAATGCCTCTTGCAGCCCTTCGCGGATAAAGAGCGATTGGTCGGCGATGAGGATGTTGGCCTGAAGTTGGGGCATGAGCTTCTGTTGACAGTGATGGTAACGGGACTAGCTTTTCCTTCATGGAGAATAAGCAAAACGTCGCCGAACACAAGAGGCGCAACCGAGACATGTTCAACGCCATTGCCCGGCGCTACGATTTGCTCAACCACCTGCTCAGCGGCGGCGTGGATGTGTACTGGCGTTGGCGCGCCCTCCGCGCCGCCCGGCGCAAGCGTCCGCAGCGCGTCTTGGATCTGGCTACTGGCACCGGCGATTTTGCGCTCGCGGCTGACCGCTTGGGGCCGCAGCAGGTCGTCGGTATTGACATGGCCGTAGAGATGCTGCGGCTGGGAGCGGCCAAGGTGGCGACCAAAGGCCCGTCCGCGCGCGTGGACCTGTTGGTCGGCGACGCTGAGCAACTACCGTTTCAGGACAATGCCTTCGACATGGTGACCGGGGCTTTTGGGGTGCGCAACTTTGGGAACATTTCCAGTGGCTTGGCCGAAGCGCATCGGGTGCTCAAGCCCGGCGGCCAGCTCTTGGTGCTCGATTTTTGCGAGCCTACTGCGCCGCTGTTCCGGCAATTGTACTTATTCTATTTCCACAAAGTGCTGCCCTTGATCGGCGGCCTAATCTCCGGCCAGCGCCGGGCCTACGCCTATCTGCCGCGCTCGGTGGGGACCTTTCCCCAAGGGCGGGCGTTTGTCGAATTGCTCGTCGCGGCTGGGTTCAGCCAGACGCGCTACATGCCTATGACTCTAGGGATTGCCGCGGTGTACCAGGGCTTCAAAGGGCCGGTTGACGAATAGGATACCCATAGGTATTATGTACTAAACGCAGGAGAAATAGGTGATTTACGACGATCTTATTGGCCGCGCCGGTCTTACAGATATCCACGACAAAGTGCTGGCCGGACAGCGCTTGAGCTTGGACGATGGCTTGCGCTTGTACGCCTGCGATGAACTGCCTGTCTTGGGCTATCTGGCCAATATCGTCCGCGAGCGCAAAAACGGCGACACTGCGTACTACGTGCGCAACCAGCACATCAACTACACCAATATCTGCAACAAGCTCTGTAAGTTTTGTTCCTTCTACGTCAAGCCCAAAGACGAGCGCGGCTACGTGTTGTCGCCCGAGCAAGTCGCCGCGCGGGTCGCCGAGTACGACCAGGCCCCGATCACCGAGATCCACATGGTCGGCGGCGTCAATCCCAAACTGCCCTATCAATACTATCTCGACGTCTTGCGGGCGATGAAGCAAGCCCGTCCCGACGCGCACCTGAAGGCCTTCACCATGATCGAGATCGCTCAGATTCAGCGCATCGCCAAAAAGCCGCTGGAGGAGATCTTTGCCGACATGAAGGCGGCTGGGCTGGAGTCGCTGCCCGGCGGTGGGGCCGAGGTCTTCAGCGACCGGGTTCAGGGCGACCTTTTTTGGACTAAGGCGGACTCCGAGGAGTGGCTAGAGATCGCGCAGGCGGCGCACAGAGCCGGCCTGCCCTCCAACGCCACCATGCTCTACGGGCACATCGAAAATACCGAGGAGAAGGTCTATCACCTTGTGCGGCTACGCGAAGTGCAGGACGAGACTGGCGGTTTCCTCTGCTATATTCCGCTCTCTTTTCACCCAGAGCGCACCGAGTTGGAGGACTTGCCTGGGCCGACGGGTTGCCTAGATCTCAAGGAAATCGCCGTGGGGCGACTGATGCTCGACAACTTTCCCCACGTCAAGACCTTCTGGATTATGAACACCATTGAGATTTCGCAGACCGCGCTCTGGTACGGGGCCGACGACATCGACGGCACGGTCATGGACTACGAAATCACCCGCAAGAGTTTCACCGAGACGCAGCAGCGGCTGACCCAGGCCGAACTCTTGCAGCGCATCGTCGAGGCCGGACGCCGGCCCTTGGAGCGCGACTCCCTCTACAATATCGTCGCCGACACCCCAACCTTGTTGGCGGCGGCTGGATAGCACCCGTGATCGCCGATATTGCCGAAAAGGTCTATGCTGGGGAGCGCCTCGCGCTCGATGATGCCCGCCGCCTGTACGCGCATCACAACCTCTCCGAGTTGGGGATGCTGGCGCATTGGGTGCGCCTGCAGAAACACCCCGAGCAGGTGGTCACCTACAACGTTGGGCGCAACATCAACTACACCAATGTCTGCTGGGTCAAGTGCGACTTTTGTGCCTTCTACCGACCGCCGGGTTCCAGCGAGGGCTACGTCCTGCCCAATGAGCAGATATTTGCCAAAATCGACGAGTTGGTGGCCTTTGGCGGCGACGAGCCTAAGTCCTGCGAGATCCTGATGCAGGGCGGCCTCAACCCCAAGCTGCGTCTCGATTACTACGAACAGTTGCTCTCGGCGATCAGGGACCGCTATCCGCAGGTGCAGCTACACTGTCTTTCGGCTACGGAAATCATCTATATCGCGCACCTGTCGCGGCTGCCGCTGGACGAGACCATTCGCCGCCTGCGCGACGCGGGGCTGGATTCGATTCCGGGTGCCGGAGCTGAGATTCTCAACGACGAGGTGCGCGACATCATCGGCTTTCGCAAGGACCGCACCGAGGAATGGCTGGAGGTGCATCGCGTGGCGCACGCGCTGGGGATGCCCACCACGGCGACGATGATGTACGGCCACGTGGAGACGGTCGAGCATCGCCTAGAGCACCTGGACCATCTGCGGCAGCTACAGGACGAACGGGGTGGCTTCACTGCCTTTATTACTTGGAACTTCCAGCCCGATCACACGGATTTGGCCGCGGATGAGTCGCGTTGGAATGGCGCGAAAGCGACTGGGTACGATCACTTGCGCACGGTGGCCGTGGCGCGGCTCTTCCTCGACAATATTCCCAGCCTGCAGGCTTCGTGGGTGACCCAGGGGCCTAAGATCGCCCAAGTCAGCTTGCGCTACGGCATCAACGATTTCGGTAGCACCATGCTCGAAGAAAACGTCGTCAGCGCCGCTGGCACTAGCCATACCAACGAGATGGGTCTAGACGCCATGGAACGGCTAATCCGCGACGCTGGCTTTGCGCCGAGGCGACGCAACACCCGCTACGAGCCGGTGGCCTCACCCTGTCGGATCGACGCTTTGCAAGAGGCTGCCCATTTATGAAGCCGCGCTTGGGCGCGGTCCCGTACCTCAACACGCGGCCTCTCGTCGTTGCCCTCGAACGCGATCCCGCACCTTTTGTACTGAGTTATTCGGTGCCCTCGCGCTGTGCAAGGGAGCTGGCAGATGGGACTATCGACGTGGGGATCATTCCCGCGATCGAATACGCCCGCAGTGCCCGTCCCTATTGGATTGTCCCCGATATCGCCATTGGTTCGCAGGGTCCGGTGCTGACGGTGCGTCTCTTTTGCCGCCGTCCGTTGCCGCAGGTCAAGCGCATAGCCTTGGATACCAGTTCTCGCACTTCAGTGGCTTTGTTATCCATTCTCCTACGCGAAAAATTCGCTCTTGATCCACAATTGATCGAAGCTCCGCCCGATTTGGAGGACATGTTAGAGTGTGCCGACGCGGCCCTTCTTATCGGTGATCAGGTCTTTCCGCACTTGGACGGGGAATTGGAGAGCTTAGACTTGGGTCGGGAATGGACGGCTATGACCGATTTGCCTTTTGTGTTTGCCTTTTGGGCTGGTCATCAGCAGGCGCTCACACCCATCCAAGTCCAACAATTGCAGCAGGCCAAAGATCAGGGGGTATGCCAGGTGCCGTCCATCGCCGCCGCGCACAGCCGAGAATGCGGTGGCTCGCCCGAGTTCTACGAGCGCTACCTGACCCATCACATCCGCTTTGATTTGGACGAGGCTGCCCAAGCTGGTTTGCAGTTGTTCTACCAACTGGCTCACCGCCACGGCCTGATCGACGCGGTACCCCCGCTGCGCTTTTATCCAGCGGCCTGACTAGGTCGCCTTTGTCGAGGAAGGTCGAGATGGCTCCCTTGCAGGCCATTGCGGTGTACGGCCGCATGATCAAATTCTCCCACAGCGTTTTTGCTTTGCCTTTTGCTTTTAGCGGTGCCTTGCTAGCCGCGATGCACGCTGGCATCACCCCCGCTCAGATCGGCTGGATTGCGCTGGCCATGGTGGGGGCGCGCAGCGCGGCGATGGGTTTTAATCGCCTCGTTGACCGCCACCTCGACGCGGCCAATCCCCGCACTCAAAACCGCGAATTGCCGCAAGGCGTGGTTTCGCCGCAAGCCGTGGGGGTGTTCGTGGTTCTGTCCGCCTTGGCCTTGGTCGTGGCGGCTTATCAGCTCAATCCTTTGTGCTTTTATCTGTCGCCGCTGGTTTTGGCCGTGCTCTTGTTCTACTCGCTGACCAAGCGCTTCACTTGGGCCTCCCACTTGGTTTTGGGGCTGAGTTTGGGCGGGGCACCGCTGGGCGCTTGGATTGCGGTTACCGGTGATTTTGACCTCATACCGCTGCTGCTCTGTTTGGGGGTGCTGGTTTGGGTGGCTGGTTTTGACATTATCTACGCCTGCCAGGATCACGCCTTTGACGTTCGGGCTGGACTCCATTCCATCCCGGTCCGCTTTGGCATTGCCCGCGCTCTGCACATTGCCCGCGTTTTGCACCTGTTGTTCGTGGTGTTGCTGATTGTCGTGGGCCGTATGGCCGGCTTGAGTTTTTTGTACTGGTTGGGTGTCGTAGTGGTAGCTGGGTTGCTGGTGTACGAGCACCGGCTGGTGCGAGCTGACGACTTGTCCCGCATGAGCACGGCCTTTATGACGGTCAATAGTACGGTCAGCCTGATTTACTTTGCCGCGATCTTGGCCGATCTGCTCGTCTTTGGCGAGGGGGAATTGCTACGCTTTTGACGGGGGGACTTGGCTTCGGGTTGCTTAGGTGCTAGACAATCACTAAGTAATTGAAAGCCTGTTCGCCTCAGCGGAGCAATCGCAATGCCAGATTTTACAGAAAAAGAACTGCTGAAAATCATCGCAGCTGGCGAAACCGACCGCGTTGAGTTCAAGGAGTCTTTGTCTGGCGGCAACGCCACTAGAATCAGGGAAACTATCTGCGTTTTTGCCAATGATTTGGCTGGACACGAAGAACCCGGTCTCGTCTTCGTCGGAGTGAAGGACAATGGAATGATAGGCACTCTATCGGTTACAGATCAGTTGCTTCGTCAGTTGGCCGATATGAAAACCGATGGCAATATTGTACCTCCGCCCTCGCTGACGGTGGAGAGGCACAGGCTGCAAGGCAAGGAAGTTGCGGTGATCACAGTGCAACCCTCCAACTCGCCTCCGGTTCGCTTTAAGGGTGCTATCCATATCCGTACCGGCCCTCGCCGTGGCATCGCCACAGCTCAGGACGAAAGGACTCTCAACGAAAAGCGGCGGTACGGCGACCGCCCTTTCGACCTTCAGCCGATTCCGACCGCCAGCTTGTCCGACCTCAATCTGACCCAGTTTGAGAACGAGTACTTAACCTCAGCATTTTCGGATGAGGTACTAGCAGCAAACGACCGCAGCCTGAATGAGCAACTAGCAGCGACAAAGATGATCGTCGCCGCCGACCAGCCCACCGCGACCGTACTAGGCATACTCACGATCGGCAAAAATCCGCAGGACTTTCTGCCAGGTGCTTATGTGCAGTTCCTCAGAATTGATGGCAACGAATACGTTGATGATATAATCGACGCCCAAGAGATACGTGGTGCCATCCCGGAACTTCTACGCCAGCTCAAAGAAAAACTGACGGCCCACAATCGCATCGCTGTGGATATTACAACCAGCTACATTGAACAACGAACAGAGTTGTACCCCATTGAAGCATTGCACCAGATTACTCGCAACGCAGTGATGCACAGGACTTACGAGGCAACCAACGCGCCCGTTCACGTCTATTGGTTCAATGACCGCATTGAGATTTTGAGTCCCGGCGGTGCATTTGGGGCAGTGACAATCTCTAGTTTTGGAGAGCCGGGGTTGGTTGATTATCGCAATCCAAATCTTGCGGACGCGATGAGAACACTCGGATTTGTTCAGCGTTTTGGCGTAGGAATACCGATAGCCAAGAATCTATTGGCGGAGGCGGGACATCCGGAACCTGAATTTGATATTTCCAATGATTTTGTGCGGGTAACAGTAAAAGCTAGGGAGGCATAACATAGCAATGACCGTTCCCGTTTTGACTTTTTTTAATAACAAGGGGGGTGTTGGCAAAACTTCCTTAGTCTATCATCTGGCGTGGATGCTGTCCGACAGTGGTTATCGGGTGCTGGCCTGCGACCTTGATCCACAGGCGAATCTTACCGCTGCATTTCTGGATGAAGATCAATTGGAAAAGCTATGGGATGAAGACAACGAAGCATCTGCGAAGACTATCCTGCAATGCGTCCGACCTCTGACGAGAGTTGGCGACATCAAAAACCCGACGCTCGTCGACATCACATCTACGCTTATATCTAGACTGTGCCTGATTCCAGGAGACTTGGCGCTGGCCGGATTTGAAGATACTCTGTCATCAGAATGGCCTAACGCATTGGGTTCTAGCGAGTTGTACCGTCCCTTCCGCATTTTGACTTCCTTCTCGACCGTCATGCAGTCTGGGGCTGCACAGATGGACGCCTCAATCATCTTGGCTGACGTCGGCCCCAATCTTGGTGCGATCAATCGTTCTGCGCTGATTGCCAGTGATTACATCATCGTTCCACTGGGTGCTGACCTGTTTTCGCTCCAAGGTCTGCGCAATCTCGGCCCGACGCTGAATCGGTGGCGACAAGATTGGCAGCGGCGAAGGGATCACTGGACGCAACCAGACTTTCCACTGCCGAATGGGACAATGCAGCCCGTCGGCTATGTAGTGCAACAGCACAGCGTCCGTCTGAATCGCCCCGTGATGGCGTATGACAAATGGGTCAATCGAATGCCGGAAGAATACGCTCGCAACCTGTGCGACGATAACGAAGGGCCGTACCCCGAGACACCGGCACAGGATAAAGAACACGCCCTTGCTACCGTCAAGCACTACCGGAGCTTGGTGCCGATGGCTCAGGAAGCACGCAAGCCCATTTTTCACCTCACCACGGCCGATGGTGCCATTGGTAGCCATGCCGCTGCGGCAAAAGACGCACACCAGGATTTTAGGGATTTGGCGAAGAAGATCATACAAAGAATCAATCTCGGGAATCCGTGACCTCTCCGAACGATGATACGGGGGAATAGACAACTAATGAATGCCTTAACGGAAGCTATAAAAAGTGACCAAATATGATCACATTTTGGACAATCGCACCCGCAAGGTAGTCGATTATTTGCGGCAGCACCTGTCCGCCACCGAGGTGTTTCGCCTCGTTTCGGCGTATTTCACCATTTACGGGTACGAGGCCCTGCAAAGGGAATTGAACGGTGTTAAGGATGTGCGCTTTCTCTTTGGGGATCCGGCATCGGTCGGCGAGTTAGATCCCGGAGAGAAAGCGCAAAAAGCCTTCAACCTGACCGAAAACGGGCTATCGCCTCAGCACACCTTGCAACAGAAATATCTCGCCCAGCAATGCGCTGAATGGGTGCGCGGTAAAGGCGTCAAAATTCGCTCCATTGGCAAATCCAACTTTCTGCACGGCAAGATGTATCTCACCGAATCAGCCGATGGTGGCACAGCGGTGGTCGGCAGCTCCAACTTCACTCGCGGCGGCTTAGGCAGCGGGACGAGTGCCAACGTAGAAATCAACTTGGCAACCCAAAACGCAGCTACTTGTACCGAACTGCAACAATGGTTTGACGATCTATGGGCGGACAAAACGCTGACCAAGGATGTCAAAAAGGACGTGCTGGCCGCGCTGGCGCGGATAGGCAGAGAGTACGCGCCGGAGTTGATCTACTATAAAACGCTCTACGAGTTGTTCCAGGAGGACATCGAAGCGAGAAAAGCTGGCGAAAGCCACCTAAAAGATACACACCTATACGATACCGCAGTCTGGAATGCGCTGTACGACTTCCAAAAAGACGGAGCTAAAAGTGCTATTGCCCGCCTGCTGCAGCACAACGGCTGTATCCTTGCCGACAGTGTGGGGTTGGGAAAGACCTACACTGCGTTGGCAGTTATCAAGTTCTTTGAATTGCGCAACGAGCGGGTGCTGGTGTTATGTCCCAAAAAACTGCGCGAAAATTGGGCGCTGTATCCAGCCTATAATGCCCAAACTGGCAATCCCTTCCTCGAAGACCGCTTTGGCTACACCTTGCTATCGCACACTGACTTGTCTCGCAGCAGTGGGCAAGCTGGCGACATTGATCTGGCAAATTTCAACTGGCGCAATTTTGACATGGTGGTCATTGACGAATCGCACAATTTCCGCAATGACTCCAAGTCCCGCTCTGAAGAAGGCGGTAAGATTCGCCACAGCCGCTACTCGCGGTTGTTGGAAGAAGTTATCCAAGCTGGGACCCAAACCAAGGTGCTGATGCTTTCGGCGACGCCGGTCAATACCTCGCTTATTGACCTCCGCAATCAGATTTATCTGATGACTGAAAAACGCGAGGACGTGTTCCGGGAAAATCTGGGCATTGGCCATATCGGTGCTCTGCTGAGGCAAGCGCAAAAGGAATTTAAGGCATGGGAGACAAAAGCGGAGAAAAGCGGCAAAAAAGACAAGACAACGTTACTGGAGACGTTGGGTGCTGATTTTTTTAAGCTGTTGGGCGGCGTTTCCATTGCTCGCTCGCGGCGACAGATCAAGCACTTCTACGCCGAAGAAATGGACAGAATCGGCCAATTCCCCACGCGGCACCAGCCGAACAATCGTTACCCGCTGACGGATTTAGAGGACGAACTCTCATATAAAAGTTTATCCGAGCAAATCGAGCGGTTCGCCCTATCCATCTACCGGCCGTCAAGTTACGTTACCAGCGAAGAGGCCAAGAAACGGTTGGCGGACGAAAAGAAAAAACTACGGTTTAATCAGGCAGATCGAGAGCGTTTCCTCATCGGCATGATACGAGTCAACTTTCTGAAACGCCTAGAAAGTTCGGCCCACTCTCTGACGGAAACGCTCAAGCGCACTATCGGCAAAATTGACGACCTGCTAGAAAAGATAGACCGCTATGGGCAAAACCTGCTGTTGGACGAGCGAGCGGATAGCCTCCCGGATGACGATGAAGATGACGAGGAATTTCAGATCAATCGGGCACGTACTCCCTACCATCTGCGCGAGTTGGATTTGCCCCGTTGGAAAAAGGACTTGCTGAAGGATAAGAAGACCTTGGAGGCAGTCTATGAACGGGTCAGTATTATCACGCCAGAGCGGGACGGTAAGCTGCGAGAGATCAAGGCGCACATTCGAGATAGAGCACAACACCCGACGACCGACAAGGACGGCCGGATCAATCGCAAGCTGCTGGTGTTCTCCACCTTCAAAGACACCGTGGAGTACCTGTACGAGAACTTGACTGACTTGGCGAGTGAATTGGGGTTGAACATGGCGATGGTATCTGGGGATGTAACGCGCACCACTTCCGGTGCCAACAACTTCAACGCCATTCTGACCAACTTCGCGCCGAGAGCACACGGGCAAACCAATAGCACCGACGAAATCGACCTGCTGCTTGCTACCGATTGCATCTCAGAGGGGCAGAATCTTCAAGATTGCGATACCGTGCTCAACTACGACATCCATTGGAATCCGGTGCGTATTATCCAGCGCTTCGGGCGCATTGACCGCATCGGCAGCCGCAACCACTCGGTGCGGATGATTAACTATTGGCCCACTAAGGACATGGAGGTCTATCTGCGCCTGCAAAGCCGTGTGCAAGCGCGCATGGCCTTGGCGGATGCCACAGCCAGCGGTGACGATGACCCATTGAACGAAGATCCGTCTGAGCAGATCCAGATGGAGCTGAACTTCCGCGACGAGCAACTAAAGAAAATGCACGAAGAGGTGTTGGACTTAGACGAGCTATCCGATGGCGTCGTTATGAGCGACTTTACGCTCGATTACTTTTTTGCCCAATTGTTGCGGTATTTGGAGCAAAACAAGGCGGAACTGGAAGCAATGCCCTATGGGGCCTACGCAGTAACCGACGGGGAGGGCGACACCCCACAGCCAGGAGTAATATTTTTCTTACGTCAGCGCAACGCCAGCACTGATAAAAGAGAAAAAAGGGCCAGCCCGATTCATCCGTATTATGCGGTCTATATCCGCGACAACGAGTATATCCGCTACGGTTGTGCCAATGCCCGGCAGGTGCTAGAGTTGTTTGAATCGGTAGCCCTCGGTAAGACCGAGCCGCTGCAAAAGTTATGTGACCAGTTTGACCGCGAAACCCAAAATGGCCAAGACATGGACCATTACGACAAACTGTTGAAGGCCGTGATTGCCCATATCGGCGGGGAGGACAGGGCCACGCAGATACGGCAACTGGGCATTCAAGGCCAGCGAGATTTCAGGCTGCCGGCTAAATCCGAAAAACCGGGCAATGCTGATTTCGATCTAATAACTTGGCTGATTATTGCAAAGGCATGAGCACGACCGACATCCGAGAGGACATTCGGGCCGCTTTAGCGACGATACCCTACAGCGATTTTCTGGCGGCGACTAAAGATATACTTGAAGTCCTCGGCTATCAGAGTGACCGCACCCTAGAACTTCCAAGCAGCGTGGATGGCTTTATCGACGAATTCCCTGCCCCAAGACCAAATACCAAGACTGAACAGGTATTCCGCGAGTACGTTCGATCCGTGCAACTTGTCTTTCAGATGACAAGTGATGAAATCGTCTCGATAGATTTAGGAACGACATCATTATACAAAGGACAACAGCAGAGTCTTATCTTTTTCGCTGTTGAACTGAAGAAAGCCAACTATGTCCACGGGACATATAGCGACCTTACGCGGGAGATCAATAAGCGAATAAGCGTACCGACCGTGGTTTTCTTTCGTGCCGGAGATCGCTTGACAATCACGTTTATCAACCGCCGCTCGCACAGGCGCGACAGTAGCCGGGACGTGCTGGAGCCCGCCACGTCGTTGATCAAGGATATTCCTCTAAAGAATCCTCGCCGCATCCATATCGACAGTCTGGTTGAACTGTCGCTGTCGGAATGCGCGAAGTGGATGGATGCCCACGAAAAGTCGAAAAACTTCGACAGTTTGCTGGCAGCTTGGAAAGCCAAGCTGCCTACTGAGGAACTCGACCAACAGTTCTATCGACAGCTATCTAACTGGCTTGAGTGGGCAGTTTCTAAAGCGAAATTTTCAGAAGGCGAAGAGAACATCTTACGATTCTATTTCAACGATATCGCCACGTCCATACCCCTTTCGAGGGACCGTGAAGCAGAATTGGCCTACCGCATCAAAAATGGCGACATGCACGCCCGAGACGAAATGATCCAAGCGAATTTGCGCTTTGTCGTCTGTGTGGCTAGGAAATACCAAAATCGCGGTCTGTCTCTCCCCGACCTGATCAGTGCCGGCAATCTCGGGCTGATTACGGCGGCTGACCGCTTCGATGGGACGAAGGGCCACAAATTCATTACCTATGCGGTTTGGTGGATTCGCCAGTCCATTCTCCAAACGCTTGCCGAGCATGTGCGTATCGTACGCCTCCCACTCAACAAAATCAGCTTGCTCAAAGATATTTCGCGCAAACTGAATCAGGACCGGACCACTGAGCCAGACATTAAGGAAATCGTCTCCGAACTCGAAGTCTTGCCTAAAGAGGTACTAGAGATCAGTACCGATGAGCTTGAAGTCCCAGCCGAGGAAGTACTAGAGATCAGTACCGATGAGCTTGAAGTCCCAGCCGAGGAAGTACTAGAGGAAATCGCAGATGACCTTGGAGTTCCGGCCAAAGAAATCCTAGAGACCATCCTCAGCGCTCGCGCCGTGTGCTCGCTCGACGAACTCTTCACCGACGAATGCAGCCTGATTGACATCTTAGTCGATGAGGCGACGGCTCCTCCTGACGCCGACATCTTGCGCGAGTCGGTACAGGAGCAGTTCGAGACAGCTTTGAGAACCCTTGATGAGCGCGAATTGCGCATTATCAGGCTCTATTTTGGCCTCGACGGCAACAAGGCCCTGACGCTTGAGGAAATCGGCGACATGATGAATCTCACACGCGAGCGCATTCGCCAGCTCAAAGAGCGGGCACTCAGCAAGCTACGCCGTCGGGCGTGTTACCAAGAGCTAAAAACACTGATTACATAGCCCGTTAGGACAAACTGTTGAACGCTGCGATTGGCGAGTGATATTCCGATTCGAGAACGGCCATGCGGCTGAGATGAATTATATAAACTACTATTGATGGGAGCGAAAATATGGCAGTGTATAATCCTCTGGAGCAGATCCAATGAGCAGCGTTTCTCAAACAAAGGAACAGATTCTGTCGGCTCTGAAGGACATACCCGCCAGAGATTTCCTAGCGACGGCTAAAGACCTACTGGAAGTCCTCGGATACCAAAGTGACCGCACACAGGAACTTTCAGGCAGCGTGGATGACTTTATCCAAGAATTCCCTGCGTATAGCCAAAATACCCAGACGAGTCAGGCATTCCGCAAGCATGTCCGATCCGTACGGCTCGTCTTTCAGGTAACAAGCGATGAAATCGCCTCAGTTGATCAGCCGACGCTTGGGTTTGAGGCCGATTCCTTCGACAAGGGACAGCAGCAGAGCTTTATGTTCTTCGCCGTAGAACTGAAGGAAGAAACCTACGCTCGCGGTTGGTACGCGCAGTTCACCCGCGAGATTAACAAGCGCCTGAGCCAACCAACCGTCGTTTTGTTCAAAACCATCGATCATCGGCTCACCCTGTCCTTTGTCCATCGCCGCGAACACAGGCGCGATCCAGGGCGCGATGTGCTGGGCCATGTGTCAATGATACGGGAGATTGACCCGGCTGATCCTCACCGTGCCCATATAGACATTTTGGCTGAACTATCGATGGCCGAGTGCTCGGAATGGATAGACATCCATAATGAGTCGCACAATTTTGATGGGCTGCTAGCTGCTTGGTTGGATAAGCTGGACACCGAGGAACTCAACCGGCGGTTCTACGGCGAACTATTCGACTGGTTCAAGAGGGCAGTAGAGGAAGCAAAGTTCCCCTCGACCGTGTCGGCGGAGCAGCAGGTCATCCGGTTAATTACCCGTATCCTGTTCGTCTGGTTCATCAAGGAAAAGGAACTGGTCCGAGAGGAGTGGTTTGTTCGCGCCGAAATGGAAAAGCTGCTGAACGATTTCGGCGGTTCCGACTACTACCGCGCCGTGTTGCAGAATCTCTTTTTCGCGACACTCAATACCGAAATGGACATGCGTGGTTTCAGCACCAAGACCGAGCCCAGCCACCGGGTCTTTTCACGTTTCCGCTACCAATCGCTCATCCGGGATACAAAACGCTTCAAGAGTCTGATGAAGCAGACGCCGTTCATCAACGGCGGTCTGTTTGACTGCCTAGACGACGAGGAGTCGAGAAGTGCCGGAGGCATACGCATCGACATGTTCAGCGATCCGGACCCAAAAGATGGTCCCCGGGCGGCACAGGCTCGCCGCGAGGCGTGGCGAGAGCTGAACGTCCCTGATGCCCTGTTCTTCGACGAAGACTATGGTCTGTTTCCCCTGCTCAATCACTACAAGTTCACGGTAGAGGAAAATACGCCCATAGAGCAGGAGGTCGCTCTGGACCCGGAATTGCTTGGCAAGGTTTTTGAGAACTTGCTGGCGGCTTACAACCCAGAGACGCGCGAGACTGCCCGCAGGCAGACCGGCTCCTACTACACACCCCGCGCTGTGGTGGACTATATGGTGGATGAGGCCCTAGTGGCGACGCTGGCAGAAAAAGTGAACCCAACAGTTGACGACGCCGATTTCTGGCAAGCGAGGCTGCGTTACCTGCTGGACTATGCAGATGCCTTTGAAGACGCTAATGAACTCTTTGAGGAAGCCGAAGCAGCGAGTATTGTAAAGGCCATTGCGGAGATCAAGGTGCTGGACCCGGCGGTCGGTTCCGGTGCCTTTCCGATGGGCGTACTGCACAAGCTGACCTTGGTATTGCAGCGGATTGACCCTAGCAACGAACGCTGGGAAGCACTGCAAAAGGAACGCGCCACCCAACGGGCAGCGGAGGCTTTCGATACCCCAAACCAACATGAACGCGATGACGAGCTGACCGAAATCAGCGATATTTTCGAGCGTTACCGCGATTCGGACTTTGGGCGCAAGCTCTACCTAATCCAGAACAGCATATTTGGCGTGGACATTCAGCCCGTGGCCTGCCAAATCGCCAAACTGCGCTTTTTCATTTCACTGGCGATTGAGCAGAAAAAAGACGAGACAGTCGACAACTTCGGCATCAAACCGCTGCCGAATCTGGAAACGCGCTTTGTCGCGGCGAACACGCTGCTGAGTCTCGACAAGTCAGTCCAACTGAGTCTCGGGCAAACGGATGCGGTGAACCGGCTAGAACAGGAACTGAATGAAAACCGCGAGCGGCACTTTCACGCCACCACGCGCCAACAAAAATTTGACTGTAGGGAAAAGGATGCGGAACTACGTGAAGAATTGGCAGCGGAGTTAGAGGGAGCCGGCTTTTCACCCGATACTGCGGGAAAAATCGCCCGTTGGAATCCCTACGACCAGAACGCCGTTGCCGATTGGTTCGACGCCGAGTATATGTTCGGCTTTGACGATGGCTTTGATGTGGTGATTGGGAATCCACCATACATTCAGTTGCAGAAAAACGGTGGAGAACTAGGCAAACTCTACAAGGATACCGGCTACGAAACTTTCGCCCGCACCGGCGATATCTACCAGCTTTTCTACGAGCGCGGCTGTCGGCTGCTCAGAGCGCCCCAAGGCTTGCTGGCCTATATCACCTCCAATAGCTGGCTCAAGGCGGAATACGGCAAAGCCCTGCGTCGCTACCTCTCCGAGCGACACACACCGCTGCGCCTGCTGGAGATGGGCAAGGATGTTTTTGAAAACGCCATCGTTGACACCAACATCCTGATAGTGCGCCATTGCCACAACGGCGTAGCTGGCAAGGCTGTGGATATGGACCGTTTGTCCGATAAATCCTTCCCACCCACCGAATCTCTTTGGGAAGAACTACGTCTGCAGGGCGAAAAGCCCTGGAGTGCGCTGTCGGGCATCGAACAGTCGATTATGGACAAGATGGAAGCTGTCGGAACGCCACTAAAAGAGTGGGATATAGCGATTTATCGAGGAGTTCTTACTGGCTATAACGACGCCTTTGTCATTGATAACGACACTAAAGAAGCGTTGATCGCCGAAGATCCTC
>VXML01000053.1:0-55754 GCA_009841115.1 Gemmatimonadota bacterium
GGTTTCGGTTTCGGTTATGGTTTCGGTTTCGGTTATGGTTTCGGTTTCGGTTATGGTTTCGGTTATGGTTTCGGTTTCGGTTATGGTTTCGGTTATGGTTTCGGTTATGGTTTCGGTTATGGTTTCGGTTTCGGTGCTATCTTCCGTCGCCTCCTGCCTGCCCACCGTGATGCTCACAGCCGAGGAGCAGTTGTTATCGGTATTGCTCTCGCCACTGACGCTGGCCACACACGCGCCGTAAAATATCCCCACCTCTGGACTTACACCCGTTGGGGCGGTCAACTCAATTGACCCTCCACTGCTGGCCGAGGCGTCTAGGGCATCTACTGCGCTGGTCCCCACTTCCGTATCACTGGCAGTAATCGTCGCGTTGTTGGAGCGATAGTAGTGCAGCATCGTCGCCGCGGCCTGCGCGTCGCCTTGGTTATGTACGGTGACATTCAAGGTGAACGCCTGCCCCGGCGTCAGCATGACGGCGCTGACCGAAGGCGATTGAACGATCAAGTCGGGTCCCCCCTCGCTGGCCGTACTATCCGTATCCGCCTCTTCTTCCGCCGTCTCGTCCGCCTCTTCTTCCTGTGCATCGTTGAACAAGTCGAACAGGTTGCCGAAGTCGCCAGTCTTGCCCGCCGAATGCAGGTCTGACGATACCACCAATTCCACCGGAGCCATGCCCGCTTCAGCCCGAAAGGACGGATCCACATAGGGAACCAACCCGCTGCCCGAAACGATCAGCCCATACACTTGGGCACCCTCCCCACCATCAGACACACCAGACCAAACAGAAGCGGCTCCGACAGTCGCGACACCCGCCTGCCCGTCAACCAGCACCATCCGTCCCGTCTGGCTCTCCGTACCCACCGTCATCCGATAAATATACACCCCCGCCCCTACCGCCCGGCCTGTCGCATCCGTAGCGTTCCACGTCGCCGTGTGAGAGCCAGCCGGACGCTCCCCATCTACTAACGTCGCTATGTGCTGCCCTAACAGGTTGAACACCTCCAGCCGCACCGCAGACGAAGCGGCCAGTTGATAGGGAATGATCGTCGAGGGATTGAATGGATTGGGATAATTCTGACCCAACGCGAACCGCTCCGGCAGTGCCCGTCCCGTCAGAGCCGTTAACGGCAATGAGAAGTACCCCGTACCATCGGTCATCGCGTGGGCAATGGCCCCTCGCCGCAGGTCGGTCAAATCGAACAGCCGCACCTGCGCATCGGCGATTGGTTCCCCAGATTCTAGCCGCACCCGACCTTCAAAGAGAGATTCTGCGCCGATACTGACGCTCAGCATTAGTCCGATGAAACAGCCGATTGCTGTCTTCATAACGTCATTTCCTACCCAAGAAAAAGGCTTAAACGTGTCATTCTGCAGTACTGCTTAAAGTCAGTCTATGTCTTGTGTTTTATAAAATGCAATCTTAAAAATAACGTGAGTTCGGGTTAAGCGACCTTTAAGCTGTATGGGGCGCAGACCTAAGTTTAGCCAGAAAGAAGTCCCTCACCTTATCCCGAACTCACGTTAGTATAAGGCTCATACGTGATTTATATGTGATTTTACAGTCTGTTATCGTGATTTTATTATGATTTTTTGCCCACTTACGGTATAATTGGCCCCGCCAGGGCCTACCTGCCTCGAATCCCGTTGTATCATTAGACGACGCCCAATGATCCCATAACCACGGGTATCCTGCATCCTGATGGAGGTAATGAGTTGGAAATGACGACGAGCGTGAGCAAGAGGCGCTATGCAATCGCCTCTCTAAGCTGAGCGAGGCCAGCCTTCGTATCAGATGGCTAGGCTGTATGGGGCGCAGACCTAAGTTTAGCCAGAAAGGAGTCCCTCACCTTAACCCGAACTCACATTAAAAATACGTAGCCCGTACTTGTTACAGGTCGTCTGGCGAGGCGTTGGGGATTTGGGATTTATGCGCTAGGGCGTGTTCGTATTGTTGGGTACAGGAGATGAGAGGGAGATTTTCCGTTTGTGCGTGGCGCAAGAGGAGGTCGAGTTGCTGCGCGCGGCGGTCGATGCGATAGACGGACCAAGGGTGGAAGATGGGCAAGTAGTAGGGCAGGTTTGCTTGTTGTACGTAGTCGATGCCCGGGGCGTAGGCTGCGTACACGCCTTGGGCGTCCACGGGCTTATGGGCCGGATAGGGCCAAGGGAATTGCGGCGGCCACAGCACCTTGCCCGGCTGCCCGGTGAGGATGTTGTCGTGCCAGGCGTGCGAGGGCATTTCGAGGAGGCCGGGAAAGCCCTCGCGGGCGTACCAGAAGGGTCGGTTGAGCGGCGCGGGCATGGTTCCGTCCGGCCCAGCCCCTACGGTGCGCATATAGCGGTAGCCGGCCTCCCACATCACGTGCAGGATGCGCTCTTGGCCAATGAAGCCGCGCGTGTAGCCGCCGGGTGCGGTCAGGCCGATCACTGGGCGGGAAAAGGTGTCTTCGATCAGCTTTTTGGAATCGACTAACTCGTACTGTAAGGCGGCTTGGTCATCGGCATCGGCTAAACCGATTAGGTCTTTGTGGGTGAACGAATGGCATTGGATGTCGAAAAGGGACTCGTCGAGGATGGCGCGGAATTCGGACGCGGCGTGTTGCAACAACTCGGCGACGATGAAAAAGGAGGCGGGCGCTTGCCGCTCTAGATGCACTTGGGCCACGGCCCGGACGCCGGCGATGCACTCGGCCAGCCGCTCTCCCTCGTAGCTGATCCGGCCTTGGTAGCCCGGCCCGGTCGGCGCGTCCCACCAAGCGTACACGGCTTCGGTGTCGTAAGCAGATATGTAAGAAGGCATGGGTTAGATCGGCTTTGGCGATGGGGGTGGGATGGGGTAAGTTAAGGCCGACGGCGATGGATCGTCAATTTTTGCTGCCAACGCAATTTCGCTTACGCGTCGAGGAGAACTACCGTGAAAATCACCGATGTTGACATCATTCCAGCGCACGTGCCGCTCGCCGCTCGCAACGCCGAGCACGCCGTGCGTTTCCGCTCCATTGACCAGCGCACCTTCTTCAAGGTGCAAACCGACAACGGCTTGGTGGGTTGGGGCGAGTACCGCTGCACGCCGCCGCCCGCGCAGAGCGTGGAGGGCCTCATCGGGCGCAGTCCCTTCGACTTTTTGGGCAGCGAGGTCCACCTCGGTTTGGCCGGGGCCTTGTACGACGTGATGGGTCAGTATCTCGAAGTGCCGGCCTACAAGCTGATGGGTCCCAAGGTGCGCGACCGCGTGCCCGTGGCGGCTTGGACGCGACCCGCGGATCCCGAAGAACTGAGCCGCGAAATCGTCCGCGCCGCGGACCAAGGCTATCGGCTGTTCAAGATGCACACTTGTCAGCACCACGACGTGTTCGAACAGAACCGTGCAGTAGAGGATGTGGCACCACCCGGCTTCAAGATGCAGTACGACTTTAATTCCAACCGCACCTTGGCCACGGTGTTGCCCATCGTCAAACAGCTCGAAAAGTCGCCCGTAGTGGGCTATATCGAGGATCCCTTGGTGCTGAGCGATGTAGAAGGCTGGCGGCAGCTCCGCGCCCAATGCGGCGTGCCATTGGTCATGCACGTGCCGCCGCTGGGCGGGTTGCAGGAAGTCGTGCAGGGGATGGCTGATGCGTATATCGTGGCCGAGTACTGCGGCGGGTTTGGCGACGCGTTGGTGCGCGGCTTGGCTTATGGCAAAGCCAATATGCAGGTGGTGGTGCAGCTAACTGGAGGCACCTTGGCCAAGGCGTTGGCGCTGCACTTGGCGGCTGTGTTGCCGACGGCGGCCCACTCGATCAATCTCGACGACCAGTACGAGGAGGACGCGGCCCGTCAGCGCATTGAGATCGTCGAAGGCTGTTCGCCCGTGCCGGAGGGGCCGGGTCTCGGCGTGGAGGTGGACGAAGCGGTCGTTGCGCGCTTGGCGCAGCGCGGCCCGGCGGAGATCCCCCGGCACTTGGGCAAGCTGCGCCTGCCGGACGGACACGTGCTCTACACGGCTAGCATCCCGCCGATAGACGCGTTGACCGGCTTTGCCGAGGGAACCATCCGGGGCTTGTCTTTTGAGGTGTGGCACGACGATGGGTCCGAGGAATTCGCGCGCATGTATGGGCGGGTGGAAGAGGAGGGGCCGGTGTTGGAGTGAGGGGCTGGCACAAGCGATTTTACTTCTCCTGTGCGCAGCCTCCCAAAGCTGGCCGGTCATGCTACTGTTCATTGTTTTACTAGTCCTGATGACCCCTCCGGCCGTCCTAGCCCAGGCCCCGTACGGCCTGCAAGAAAGGGTCCCGAACAATTCTTTGCTCATCGCTCCGGTCGAGGGACGAGTGCCTCAGACCGTCTCCGAGTCGGGCCTGTTTAGCAATGTGGTGTCCCAGATCCCGGCTGCGGGACTCATTCCCTACGAGGTCAATTCGGTATTGTGGTCCGACGGGACGGCCAAGACCCGCTTTATCGCGCTACCCGGGCAGAGCCAGATTGAGTTTTCCGCCTCGGGCGTCTGGAAATTTCCTCCCAACGCGGTGGTGGTGAAGAATTTCTACATAGAGTTGGAAAAGGGTAATTTGGACAGTCGGCACATTGTCGAGACGCGCTTTTTGGTCAAGCGCGGCCAAACCGGTGCATGGGACGGCTTTAGCTATATGTGGGATCTGGAGGGCGAGGACGCGGTATTGCTCGAAGAGGCGGCGACCCAGTCCTATCTTATCGCCGACTCGGAAGCCGAAGACGGTTTCCGCGAATACGTGCATTTCTATCCCGGACCCGAAGATTGCGCCTTGTGCCATACCGGACCGGCTGGCTATGTCTTGGGGCTCAATACGGCCCAGATGAATCGCTCGTACGACTACGGCGGCATTGTGGACAACCAATTGCGCACCCTAAACCACATTGGTTTGTTCACTGAGGATATCGGCGAGAATTACGACGGTTTCCCCCAGTGGGCCGACCCCACCGATGAAAGCCTGCCGCTGGCGGACCGCAGTCGCGCCTATCTGGCGGCCAATTGCGCTCACTGCCATCGCCCCAATGTAGTCAGCCGCTCGACCATTGATCTGCGGTACGACACCCCCTTAGAGGAGACCAATACCCTAAACTGGGTGCCTTCCTTGGGTGCTCTGAGTACTGAAGAAGGACTTATCATCACTCCGGGTGATCCAGATAACTCCACTTTGTACTTGCGCCTGCTTACCTTTTCCTCCAATCGCATGCCGCCGGTGGCCTCCACCTTGGTTGATTGGGAAGGCCGCGATCTGATCCGCCGCTGGATCGCCAGTATGGACCAGCCTACTGCCGTAGAGGGACTGGCGACTGTACCAGAAGAGGCTGGCTTAGAGCAGAACTTCCCCAATCCCTTCAATGCCTATACCATCATCGTCTATAAAGTTGGGGAAACCGGCCCAGTGGAATTGGCCCTATACGATGCGGTGGGCCAGAAAGTGCGCACCTTAGTACAGGCCGAGCAGGCACCGGGGTCTTATACTGTGCGCTGGGATGGCCGGACAGCAGACGGCAGCTTGGCCGCCAGCGGCACGTACCTCTATCGCTTGCGAATGGGGGACTACTCGGTAGCCCGGCAGTTGGTGCTAGTGCGCTAGAATTTAATTCATCTCATCTGCGAGGAGCGTTCACATTGCGAAAAATTATCGGAATAGTCCTCATCGGCTGGACTTTAAGCGCTGCCGGTGCCGATCCCCGGCCTCTGCGCGACGATGTTCAAGTCCGCCACTTGCTCGACGTGAGCCGGCGGACCATGCGCATTGCCAAGGACCCGCGCGACAACACCCTGTACACCCTTACGGCTACGGGGACTATTTACCGCATTCAGATCAAGGGTGAGGACGAGCGCATCGGCGAGACCATCGCCCGAGGGGTGCGCAACGCCGAGGGAGCGTGGACTTGGACCCAGTTCCGTCCTGCGGAGGGCGTGCCCGAAGGAGTGCCCATCGACGAAATCCGCGCCGCAGCTAAGGCTGCTGCAACCCGGGCGACCGACCCGATCGAAGATAAAATCCACGTCCTCGATACGCGCAACAACCGCATCATCACCCCACCGAACACAGAGGTAGCCAATCTGGACGACTATGGCATCGCCTTCCCACGAGCTATCTACTTCGACGCCGAAGGTGCCCTGTACGTGGTGCTCGACGTGGAGGCGGCCAATGCCTCGGGCGAAGAGCGGATTGCTACTTCCGCGGACCACAAGCTCAACGATACCCAGGGCTTTGATATTGCGGGGGACGGCACGTTCTATATTGGCGGCAACAGCGGCAATACGATCATCAATGTAGTGCGTGGGGTGCGCGACGGAGACACCATTGAGTGGACTACGGTGGCCCGCACTGAGCGCATTCCCCCCGGCACCAAGAACCATCCCCATCCGGCCATTGTCCTCAGCCCGGACGATCGCTTTGTGTACATCAATTCGGGATCCCGCACCGACCACGGCGAGCTATCCGAGGATGGGGCTTTTGCTGGGGCGCGCGAGTTGCCTCTGTCGTCGGCCATTTTTCGGGTGCCAGCGGATGGCGAGGATCTTTTGATTCCGGCCGATGAAGAGGCGCTGCAGGCTTCGGGTTACTTGTACGCCGACGGGTTCCGCAATGCCTTTGACATGGCCTTTGCCGCCAACGGCGATCTGTTTGCCGCGGACAATGGCCCGGACAGCGATATGGCCGACGAGGTCTGCTGGGTGCGGCAGGGGCTGCACTATGGTTTCCCTTGGCGCATGGGGGCAATGGACACAGCCCAGCGCTTCCCCGACTACGACCCGGCTGCGGACTTGCTCCTGATGACCCGCTCGGACGCTAGGGATCGCGGCTTATTTTACAACGATCCGACCTACCCGCCCCCGCCAGTGGAGCGTTTTGCCGATCCGGTCCTCAATCTGGGGCCCGACGCCGACCGCTACCGAGACCCTAGTACGGGCGAGGTGCGCGACGCCAGCGACGAGGGCGGAGCGGCCTATACTTTTACGCCGCATAGTTCGCCGTTGGGACTGGTCTTTGACGTAGAAGAGGCCCTGGCACCCGAGTTTCGCGGCGACGGCTTTGTGTTGCGCATCGGCGGGGACTGCTGCAACCTGATCAACCCCTTCGACGACCCGGACGAGGACCTCATCCACATGGATTTGGAGAAGGTGGGAGATAACTATCAGGCGCGCATGACCCGGATCGTCGAGGGTTTCAGTGGCCCTATTGACGCAGAGATCATCGGCAACAAAATCTACGTGATCGAGTGGAGTGGCGGTCGCGGTTTGTGGGAAATTACCCTGCCTAGTAGTTCGGTCACCGCTGTGGTGGAAGAGGGCGGCAGTGTGCCCGACGGGTACGCGCTGGCGCAGAATTATCCCAACCCTTTCAACTCTAACACGACCATCGCCTACGAGGTGGGCGGCGAAGGGGTAGTGGAACTGACCGTTTACAATGCCGCCGGACAGAAGATCCGCGATTTGGTGCAGGACTGGTTGGCAGCGGGACGCTACGAGGTGCAATGGGACGGGCGCGATGACCGTGGCCGAGCCGTGGCCAGCGGCACCTATATATACCAGCTTACCGCGGGCAATTATCAAGAGAGTCGGACGCTGACGTTGTTGAAATAAGAGACCCTAACAAAACGCTCGGCGTCGACCTAAGCGCGAGCGAGCAAGGCCGTGGACAAGGCATCCGACGGAGGCATATTGAAGACATCGCTCTGGCTGCTCAGCCCCGCAGTCGGTTGGCGAGGGCTTGATGAGCTTGAGCGCCAACGGCGAGCAGGAAAGTGTCGAGTGGGAGGGTCCCCATTCCGGTGTCATCGGGCTGGCGGACCATAGCTTGTGGTGAGACGAGATAGCTATGTCCGCGGAAGTGCTCGTACCGTTCTATCAAGGCGAGGAGACCCGAACGAGAATGATGGATCGAAGTGCCGATCTCAAAGGCCAGCGGTTGGTGCGGATCCTCCAAAATTAGGTCCACCTCGCGGGTGCCGTCGCGCCAGTGGTGGAGCCGAAGGCCGGCGTGAACGCTCAAGGTGTGGAGCGACGCCGCGGCGAGATTTTCGATGAGAGTGCCCATCTCCCCGGGATCGTCGAGCGGGGCGAGGCCGCGTTGCAGGGCGGCGTTGCGAACCGCCCCATCGACGAAGTACAGCTTGCGGCCCCGACGTTGAACACTAACCTCGTGCCCGGAGTAGTTCGACAGGGTGAAGACGAGAAAAGCCCGCTTTAGATACGAGAGATAGCGGTCGAAAGTCGGCTGGGACAGGCCGAGATCAGCCCCGATGTTCGACGGCGACAGGAGACCGGCGATCTGCCCAGCGAGCACGTACAGAACGCGCTCTAGCATCATCGGGTTATTCACCCCAAATGACTGGGGGATGTCCTTGTAAATGGCTCGCTCTACGGCGTCACTGCGAAGAACTTGTTGAGACGCTAGCAGCAGATTCGATTCGTCCGGCTGTTCGTCGCGGTACTGGCGGACGAGCAGTTCGGGGAAGCCGCCGATGAAAAGGAAGGCGCGACGCCACCGGCCGAGTGCCGCATCAGCAGGCTGACCGGGGGGCAAGTTGCGCAGAGTTTGGCCGAGTGCGTGTCCGACATCGATGTCGTGTTGCTGCTCTATAAGGTGAAGGAATTCGTCGAACAAGTAGGGCATCAGGTACTGTTCCTCCCAGCGCCCTACTCCGCTCTCGACCCGGCGCTCTCTCAGGGCGGCGGTAGCACTCGACGTTGCTGCAATCCGCACCGGCCACCGTTCATCGTAGAAGGTCTTTAGCCATAGATCCCAGTCCGCTGCGTACACGAGTTCGTCGAGCATTAGGTAGGTAGGGCGGTCGGTGGTGGCAGCACTCGCGTCCAATACCGCACGCACGAGGGTGCCGAGCGGCATCTGCAGGAGGAGAGGGTGATCCATGCGCAACCACCAGACTCGCTGCGGCTCGACGCGCTTTAGAAGGTGGCGGACGGTCTGATAGAGCACGGTAGTCTTGCCCACCCGGCGCGGTCCGAGCACGAGTTGGTAGCGCGGCGGCTCGTCGCGCAAGAGTCGCTGCCACAGCAACTGAGCTAGCGGTCGTTCCGCTGGAGGGGCCAGTGATGGCGGTACGGCTCCTTGGCTATGCCACGGGTTTTGTTCGGTAAAGACGTGCTCGAAGTCGGAGAAGCGTGGGGTCCAGACAGCCAAACTAAATCTCTTTCTGTAATTCTTATTTAGTAAATAACATACACAAAATGTATGTTATTTGTCAAATAACATACACACAGCCTCTTCCACGAGGCTTGTTTGGCATCTCGTCAGCGACTAAAGTAAGATAGTCGTGCTGGTATAAGCTACTGCTCCGGCCCTAGGAGCCGCTCCATATTGCCGCCGAGGATCGCCGCCATTTCGGATTCGCCTATGAACGGGCAGTAGTGCCGCACGTAGTCGAGGCTCTGGCGGTAGGTCCAGTGCAGCAGGACGATGGGGATGTCCGTTCCCCACAAGATGCGATCGGCACCGATGCGTTCGACCATTTTCTCCAAGACGGGCCGCATCTGTGGCATGGGGTAGTCCCAGCGCGATTGCAGGAACACGGCGAAGAGGATCTGGATGTGGAAGCGCGGGTGGCCGATGGGTGCTGCTTCGTACACCTCGTCGGGCACGTGGAGCCGGTCTTCGTCGGCGAACATCCGCCAGGGGAAGCCGTGAGTCATGACTACGTCGACGTCGGGGAAGCGGTCCATCCAGGTGCGCAGCGCGCGCAACTCGTCGAGGTAGGCGGCGGGCGAGTTGACTGCGCCGAGGGTGAAGAACATGGGGATGCCCAGTTCGGCCACGGTCGCCCACAAAGGATCGAAGTCGGGCCCGGTCCACTCGGGGGAGAGGTCGTAGAGGGGTCGGTGAAAGGGCATGAACTGCAGGCCCGACAGGCCGTGGTCGCGGATCGCCCGTTGTAGCTTGGCGACGGCGTCGTCCGTCCGGCTGGGGAACCACCATTCGGGCACGTGGGCTAGGCCCTGGATCCGCTCTGGGTGGCGCTGGCAGCAGTCGGCGATATACTCGTCGTTGAGGCCCATGTACGGGGTGCGGTGCAGGAGTGCCCGATCGATGCCGGCGTAGTTCATCTCCGCCACTAGGCTGTCGGCGGGGAAGGCAAAGTCCACCGTCCACGGCGGCAGGGCCTGCTTCACGTAGTCCTCGCCGTCCACCGTCCACTCGACGAGGCCGTGGTCTCCGGTGCGGAAGGCGGCGTCTCGCAGACCATCGAAGCGCCAGGGGCGATCGGGGTCGTACAGGCCCGTGGAGTCAGCCGGGGCGCGATCGGCGCGCCGCCAGCAGGGCTGCTGCCGGGCATGGGCCATGAATAGCTGTAGGTGTCGCCAGAACTCGGCGGGGTTGGCGAAGCCCCCGTTGCGGCCCGGCGGCGGGAAGCAATAGGCGTGTCCGTCGTAGATCATGGTGTTGTCCTTGGTGTTGGAGAGAAAGATTACGAATTGGGCCGACCATTGAGAAAGGAAAATAGATAATGAGCCAGCGTAGCGCACTTTCGCGGTTTATCGGCATTCCGTTGCACTGGCAGATCGCCATTGCCCTAGCCCTTGCCGCATTAGTAGGGTGGGTGGCCGACGAGCATACGACGCTGTTTGGCACGTCGCTGATGGAAATTCTCGATTTCTTTGGCAGCTTGTTCCTCAACGCGCTGAAGATGATCGTGGTGCCGCTGATTCTGTCTTCGATCATTGTTGGCGTCCGCAACATGGCGAGCCAGAACGCCTTTGGACGCATTGGAGGGAAGACAGTGGCCTTTTACGTGGCGACGGGATTGCTGTCGGTTTGCACTGGCCTCGTTTGCGTGAATCTCATAGCGCCCGGCGAGACTGAATCGGCGCGGGCGCTGGGTGCTGCGCTGCCAGACCCGTCGCAAGTCATGGACAAGGTAGAGGGGCGCGGCATGCGCGATCTGGTCGAGGTCCTCAAGCGCGCGATACCATCCAACATTTTCGCGGCGGCGCTAGAGGTTCAACTGCTGGCGCTGGTATTTGTCGGGGTTGTGTTTGGGTATTTCATGTCGCGGCTGAATGGGCCGGCGGGCGATATCTTACAGCAGTTCTGGGTTGGCCTGCACGACCTCATGATTCTGATCACGATGTGGATCATGCGGTTTGCTCCCATCGGCGCGTTTGCGCTGGTGGGCAAGACGCTGCTCGTCTCTGGCTTTGCCGCGCTCGAAGCATTGGGCCTGTTCTTCCTGACCGTATTGCTGGCGCTAGCGCTGCATTTTGCCGTCTGGTTGCCGCTGCTGCTGCGCTTGGTCGCTGGGATCAGTCCATACGAGTACTACGCCAAGATCGCGCCGGCGCAATTAACTGCGTTTTCGACTGCGTCGTCTTCGGCGACCTTGCCGGTGACCATCAACAGCGCCGAACAGGCTGGGATCTCCAACCGCGTGACTAGCTTTGTCCTGCCGTTGGGGGCGACGGTGAACATGGACGGCACGGCACTGTACGAATGCGTGGTGGTGGTGTTCATCGCCCAAGTGTACGCGTTCGCGTCTGGCATAGATTTTGGCATTGCAGAGCAGATGATCGTCGTATTGCTCGCCTTGCTCACGTCGATTGGCGTGGCGGGTATTCCTGCGGCCAGCTTGGTGGCTATCGCACTGATCCTGCCCGCAGTCGGCCTGCCGGTGGAAGCCATTGCTATCGTCTTGGCCGTCGAGCGCCTGCTCGATATGTGCCGCACGGCCGTCAACGTGACTAGCGATTTGGTGGTCACGGCACTGGTGGCGCGCACGGAAGGCGAAGAGTTGCTCCAGGATTGATGGGCTATAAGATGCCCACGCGGGAGCTGCTGGCGTCTTCCAACATACCCTCGGCTGCGACGAGATTGAGCTGGCCCACTTCCTCGGGTGTTAGGTCCGGCAACCGGTTCACTAACCCTAGAAAGCGCTCGTTCTCGGCTGGTGTTACAAGTCCCTCGGTCAATACGGCTAGCTTGTCGATGTAGTCTGGCCGGGCAAAGGGGCGGTCGCCGAGGTAGTGGGCGTTGGGGTTGTCGAGGCGTTCGGCGATCTGGGTGCCGTCGGCGAGGCGGACGACGACTTGGGCACCGAACTTCTTGTGGTCGGGATCGGGATGGTGATAGGCTTGGGTCCACTCGGCGACTTCTTCGGTGCGGATCTTGTGCCACAGCGCGACGGTTGAGGGACGGTGGGCGCGCTCCGAAGTATAGGAATTTACGTGATGCCAAGCGCCGTCCTCCCAGGCGACGGCGAGGATGTACATGGCACTGTGGTCGAGGGTCTCGCGCGAGGCGTCTGGATCCATTTTCTGTGGGTCGTTGGCCCCGGTGCCGATCACGTAGTGCGTGTGGTGGCTGGTGCGGATTACTACGTCTTTCACTTGGTCAAGGTCTATATTGCGGGCGTGGAGCCGGAAGCCGAGGTCGATCAGGGCTTGGGCTTGGTATTCGGCGGAGTGTTCCTTGGTGTAGGAACGGAGGATGGCGCGCATGTTTTCGCCGGGATCGGGCAGAGGGACGCGATATTCGGCGTCCGGCCCGGATAGCATCCAAGCGATGACGGCGTCGCGGCCCTCGTAGATGGGCGATGGTGCCCGTTCGCCGAGGCGCACCCGGCCCACGGCCTCGATGGCGATCTTGTTGGCCTGGGCTGGGGCGTAGGCCTTCCACGAAGTGATGTCCCCTTTGCGCGACTGGCGGGTGGCGCAGGCTAGGTGCAGGCTCTGGTTGATGGCTTGGTAGATTTGCTCGGCTGGCATCTGGAGCATGGTCCCGAGGCCGGCGGCCACGGCTGGGGCGAGGTGGGCGACGTGGTCGATCTTGTGCTCGTGTAGGCAGATGCCCGTTACCAGCGCCATCTGTACCTCGTAGGCCGTGAGTATGCCCAAGGTCAGCGCATGGCCGTTGGCTCCCGTTTGCTGGGCGGCTGCGAGCAGGCCGGGGATGTTGTCGCCGGGATGCGAGTAGTCGGCCGCGAGGTAAGTGTCGTGCATGTCGAGTTCGCGCACGGCTACGCCGTTGGCGAGGGCAGCCCATTCGCAGTGGAAGCTGCGGTCGTTGGCCACGCCGAAGAGGCGGGCACCGCTGTTGTGGGGATGGGGATAGCCGAGGGCGAGGAGGCGGGCGTTGCGCACTGGCGACCGGTTGACCGCGGCTAGGGCGACTGCGGCGTTGTCGATGACGCGATTGCCGATCATCTCGATGACGTCCGCGTCGGTTGCTTGGTTGTGGGCGGCGAGTTGGGCTAACTTCCAAGCCAATTGCTCCTCGCGCGGGAGGACCGTACCGTCTGGGTGGGTCTTGACGAGGTGGTTTTGCATGATCTGCTTTCGTGGTTGGTGAGATTGGGAAAATCAAATAATAGGGCCTACTGCCGAGGACGGACAATCGCAAGGGAAGGAGAGTAATATGAAAGTCTTAATGCAGATGGATTTAGCTGAGGAGTTGATAGAGGAGATTCGGCAGGTGGCCGAGGAAGTGGAAGTAGTGTGCGTAGATTCGGATGCGGCGGTCTTGGAAGTCATGCCGGAGATCGAGGTCGTCTGTGGGCACGTTAGCCGGGAGATGTTCGCGCGGCGGCAAAAGCTCAAGTGGATGCAGAGTTGGGGGGCGGGGGTAGATGGAGTGCTGCACCCCGAACTGGTCGAGAGCGATGTGGTGCTGTGCAGCGCCAAGGGATGGGTGGGAGTGCATCTGGCCGAACATGCGATGGCGTTGTTGCTCGGGCTGACGCGGGGGATTCACACGGCGGTGCGCTATCCGGACTGGGATCGGCGCTGGGCGATTCGCGCTGCGTCGTGGGAACTAATTGAGCAGACGATGGGCATTGTGGGATTGGGGGGGACTGGGAGGGAGTTGGCAAAGCGGGCGAGCGCGTTTGGAATGCGGGTTATCGCGGTGGATCCAGAAGAGGTCGAAGTGCCAGAAGCAGTGGAAGCCTGTTGGGGGATGGATCAGTTCCACGCGCTGTTGGAACAATCCGACGTGGTCGCGGTTTGCGCGCCGCTGACTGCGGAGACTGAGGGGTTGTTCGACCAAGCGGCGTTTGCGCGGATGCGGAGCCATGCGCTGTTGATCAATGTCACGCGGGGGCGAATCGTCGATGAGCAGGCCTTGCTGACGGCGCTTGCCGACGGGCAGATCGGCGGGGCGGGATTGGACGTGGTGCCGCAGGAGCCTCTGCCGGCAGATCACCCGCTGTGGCGGATGGATAACGTGGTGATAACGCCGCACACGGCTGGGGGATCGCCCAACCGCGACCGTCGATGCGTGGCGTTGTTTTGCGATAATTTGCGGCGCTATTTGGCGGGGGAGGCGTTGGTGAGTGTGATAGATAAGCGCAAGGGGTATTGAGGCTAGGACAGCGCCGTTTCCAAGCGATGCTTTCGCTTCCTCCAGTCGGGGAGAAACTGCTCAAGCAGGTTATAAAAGTCCGGTCCGTGATTGAGATGGAATAAGTGGCATAGCTCGTGGATAACGACGTATTCAATACATTCTCTGGGTGCTTTTATAAGCTCCAGATTCAATGTTATGCCGCGTTTAACGCTGAAACTGCCCCAGAGCGTTTTCATCTTGCGGATTTTAAGTGCAGGCTTTTCTACTCCCTTTTCTTGAAAGAGCTGCCAACATTCTGCAAATACTTGGGCAAAGTAATCCTCCGCCTTGCTCCAGTACCATGCTTCAAGCAGCATCTCGATGTGCTCCGGCTTGTCGTCAACCGCTTGTATGTGGAAGAAGCCGCGCTTTAACAAAACTTCGTCTGTGTCAGACGGGCTTATCTGCAGCCGATACTGTTTGCCGAGGTAAAGATGGCTTTCGCCGCCGACAAACTGACGCTTGGGGGTGCGCGGTGCAAACTCCGCGAAATAGCGGATTTGGCGTCTTATCCAGCTTGCGCGCTTGTAAATGAAATCTTCGATTAAGGTTTCATCTTCTCCCAGTGGGGCTTTTACAACTACCGAGCAGTCGGGGTAAACGGCGATTTCAAGAGTCTTTCTTTTTGAGTAACTCAGGTGAAAGGGAATGGACTCGCCGGCGTAGGCGAGGGTGCGATTTGTTTCCGGCATTAAGAGTGTCTCCGGAATTTGGCGATCTTCATGGTTTGGTTGATCATTTCTCTGAGTAATTTTACTCAATGTATTGAGTAAAATGTCAAGTCCTTTGTTGAGAATCTGTCCGCAGATGGAGTTATTTTTGTTACTGAACAGGTACTAGCCCGGCCCGCATCGGCAACCCGCCCCGGTTGTCGCCGTAGGGCCTATTGAGCTTATTAACAGGCTTCAACTCAAACTAGGAGATACCTTATGAAAAGCTGTATCCGCGCCGCGCTCGCGTGTGCGCTCGCCGTTTCGCCAGTCTTTGCCCAAGAGGCCGTGCCGCTCAAGACTCTGCCCTTCAGCCCGGCCCGTCAAGCCGGCGACCTCCTCTTCATCAGCGGCCAGATTGCCCGCACGGCCGACGGTGCCGATGTCAAGGAGTCGGTCGCGGCTGAGACCCATCAGACCATGAAAAACATCGGGCGGATACTTGAAGAGCACGGGTATGCGTACGACGATCTCGTCAGCGTCACTGTCTGGCTCTCGGACATTGAAGATTATCACGAGATGAATAAGGCGTACGCCTCGTACTTTAAAGAGCAATTTCCGGCGCGGGCCTGCACTGGTGGGGCGCAGATCGTCTTTGACTTTCGGGTTGAGATCGCCGCTATCGCCTATAAGGACACGGATGACGATGGCGAACATCACAATGGCGACGAGGAATAGGCCATGCCACTGAGTCGCCGCCGCTTCATGCGCGAGACCGCGCTAGCCGCCGGTGGTCTCGCCCTCGCCGGGACGGCGCGCGCAGAAAAGGACATCCCCATGAGTACGGACCGCCCCCTCTTCGTCTCCACTTGGGCCTTTGGCAAAGTCGCCAACGAACAATCGCTGCGGATCGCCGAACAGGGTGGCTCGGTCCTCGACGCCGTCGAGCGCGGCATCCACGTCGCCGAGGCCGACGTCTCTAACGCATCAGTAGGATTGGGGGGCATACCCAATGCCCAAGGCGTGGTGCAACTCGACGCCTGCATTATGGACGGCGAGGGGCAACGCGCTGGCAGCGTCGCCGCCATCGAGGGGATCCTGCATCCGATCTCGGTGGCGCGCCGGGTGATGGACGAGACCAAGCACGTCATGCTCGTTGGCGAAGGCGCGCGGCAGTTTGCGCTGGAGCAGGGTTTTGCAAGCGTCGATTTGCTCACGGAAGAGAGGCGCAAGGCGTGGGAGGAATGGCGGGAAAAGCAGGGTGTGGCTGACAATCACGATACTATTGCTCTGCTGGGACTCGACGGTGAGGGGCGGATTGCTGGCGGCTGCTCGACTAGTGGCTGGGGTTACAAGCTGCCGGGCCGCGTTGGGGACTCGCCGATTATTGGCAGCGGGCTGTACGTCGATGGGGGCGTGGGCGCGGCTGGCGCTACTGGTCTAGGCGAGAATGTCATGCGCTACTGCGCCACTTTCCTCGTCGTCGAGTACATTCGTCAGGGGCTGCACCCGGAGGAAGCCTGCGTCGAGACCATTCGCCGCATTGTCGCGCTCGATCCGCGTCCGGTCGAGGAGTTGCACCTCAATTTCGTCGCGCTCGACAAGCAGGGGCGCTTTGGTGCAGCGGGCACCAACGAGGGATTCCAATACGCCGTTACCTATCCCGGGTACAGCGAAGTGCTTACGGGCGTTGGAGTGGGTACGGGTGAGATTGGACCCGAAGGGGGCAACCGGCGCTGAGCGGCTCTGGGATCAGCCGAGGACTTGCTGCAACGCCTCGACGGCGCGGTCGATGTCGGTCTCGTCGTTGAAGATGTGCGTGGAGATGCGGATGGCGTTGTAGTTTTCCTTCGGTACGTCGGTGTCCTCCACGTAGGCGTACGTGCCCTGTGCTGGTTTGAGGAAGATGTCGCGTTTTTGCAGCGCGGCGACGACTTCGCTGTGGCTGCCGCTGGTGAGCGAGAAGCTGACGATGCCTGAGGAGAGTTCGCGCTGGGGTGGGGTGATCGGTGTGAGTTGGGGAATTTCTGCTAGACGCTGGCGTGCGTAGGCGCTGAGCTGGCGGCAGCGCGCTTCGATGCGTGAGCGGCCGATGGTGTTATGAAATTCCATCGTTACCCCGTGTGCAACGATTTGTGGGACGTTGCGGGTGCCGGACGAGGCGGAATAGGCGTTGTAACCGGAATACGTGAATACGGGCCGGACGCGATCTTGCACTTCCTTGCGGATGTAGAGAAGGCCCGTGCCCTTGGGTGCGAGCATCCACTTGTGGCTGCTGGAGGCATAGGTATCTACGCCAAGTGCTTTGACGTCGACGTCGATCATGCCTGGGGCTTGTGCGCCGTCGCAGACCAGCAGGATGTCGCGGGGTTGGGTGAGGGCGGCGATGGCTGTTAGTGGTAATTGCAGCCCGGTGATGGTGTCGATGTGACAGAAGCTGCACACGCGGGTGCGAGGCGTCAGGTGATCCTCGACTAGTTGCAGAATCTCGGCGGCATTGCGCACGGGATTGGGCATTTTGATGTAGCGGACTACGACGCCGCGAGTGCGCGCCAAGTGTTGCCAGCAGACCATGCCGCCGCCGTGCTCGTGATTGGTCGTCAGCACTTCGTCGCCCAGCTGGAGGTCGAGGCCGCTGGCTACGTGGTTCATGCCTTCGGTCGTGTTGCGCGTCAGCGCGATTTCGTCCAGTTCGGCACCGATGAACTCCGCACCCTTGGCTCGCACTGTTTCCATCTCGTTGCCGAGGCCGCCCCAGGTATTAGCTAACGGATTGCCCTCCAGTTCGGCGAGGTACGCGGTCAGGGCGTCGGTCACCGCGCGGGGCGTTGCGCCGATGCTGCCGCAGTTGAGATGTACTAGGCCGGGGTGTAGGCGAAACTCTCGGCGCACTCGCTGCCACAGGGCGCGATCGTTGCTGGCGGAGGCTACGTCTTGGCCGAGGGTGCCGAGCCGCTCGGCAAGCCCTTCGGCTACGGCGGGAAGGAGTGGGGCTGCGGCTGCGGCTGCGGCGATTCCTTTGAAGAATGCTCTTCGTTCCATGGAATGTCCTGTGAGTAGAGATGGTTTGTTGTGAGGTAGGGGGCGGTTTGCAAACCGCCCCCTACACGGTCTATACTTTTTGTATGTCTTGGTACAAATCCTCTCTGCTCTTGCTGGCGATTGTCGGCTGTGCGGAAGCAACCGAATCAGCGCACGAAGTACAGGGTGATCGCTCGATGAGCGCTGGCCGCTACGGAGAAGCTGCTGGCCACTACCAGCGTGCCGTTGATCAGAACGAAAAATCGGCGGTGCTCTACCGCAAGTTGGCCGAGGCGCACGCGAAAAACGAGGCTTTGCCCGCGGCCGTCCGCGCGTACGGGCAAGCCATTGCTCTAGCACCAAACCACGCCAAGACGCGGACCGAATTGGCGATCCTGTTTACGCGCCTCGACCGCTACGACGATGCCTTGGCCCTGCTCGAACAGACAGTGCAGGAGCAGCCCGACCGCGCCCAAGCGCATCTGGTGCTGGGGTTGCTGCACGCCCGCGAGGGGCGCTACCCAGCCGCGATTGCCGCCTATCAGCACGCCGTTGCCGTCGTACCTAACTACGGAGAAGCGTGGTTCAACCTCGGCGAAGCCTATCTCAAGCAAAACGACTATGCAGCCGCTGAGCAAGCCTTTAGCAGCGCCGTAGCTGCGGACACGACCTCGGCCCAATTCCGCAATGGCTTGGGGCGCAGCTATTATCTCCGGCGCGACTACGTGGCGGCTGTGGCCGAATTTAGCCGCGCCGTGCGGCTGGATTCGCTGTTTGCCCAGGCCCGCTTCAACCTCGGCAATGCCTTGCTGCGCTCCGGTCAGAAGGAAGAGGGGCGACGCCAGCTTGCGCTGTACAAGCGGCTCGACGAAGAGGAAGAGCGGATTGCCATGCTGAAAAACACCTTGGCGACGCACCCAGACGACGCAGGCGCGTACCACGACTTGGCCGTTGTGTACGGGCAGCGCGGCCAATATCGAGAAGCGCGCCTCCGCTACCTCCAGGCACTCGACCGCGATCCTGCTTTTGCGCCCGCGCACCACAACCTCGGCAACATCCACTTCCGTCGGGGGGAAATGGATGTTGCCGAGCAGCGGTTTCACCAAGCATTGCAGGCCGATTCCACGTACGCCCTCGCGCATTTGGGATTGGGCAATGTCCAGATGTTGCGCAAGCAGTACGAGCGCGCTATTGACTCCTTCCGCCGCGGCTTGCGCCACCAGCCTGACCATCCCAAGCTCCGCCGCAACCTTGAGGCCGCCGAGCAAATTGCCGCGCAGGTGGGTCGATGATGCTGCGGATCTTGTTGTGGACTAGCGTTGTATTCGCTGCGTTCGCGACCGCCGAGCCGGTTCCGCAATTTGTGGAGATCACTGAGGAAGCGGGCCTAGATTTCAGCTATGTCAATGGGGCCAGCGGCCACAAGTACATGGTGGAAGCCGTCGGCTCGGGCGCGGCCTTTTTCGACGACGACGGCGATGGGTGGCTCGACCTGTACATTGTCAATGGCGCACCCATGCCCGGTTATCGCGGCCCGACCAGCCCCAACGCGCACTATCGCAACCAACGAGACGGAACCTTTGCCGACGTCACGGCGACGGCTGGCACTGGCGATGCTGGCTTTGGCATGGGCGCGGCCGTCGGCGACTATGACAACGACGGCGATGCGGATTTGTACGTGACCAACTACGGGCCGAATGTGTTGTACCGGAACGAAGGTGCTGGCGTTTTTGCCGACGTTACAGAGGCGGCTGCGGTTGGGGATTTAGGGTGGGGTACGCACGCGGCTTTTGTCGATTACGACCGCGATGGCGACTTGGATTTGTACGCGGCCAATTACATGGAGTTTGACCCGGACCAAAACGAGGAGTGCTTTGCCGGCAGGGTGCGCATTTACTGCGGCCCCAATACGTACCCTGGGCAGGCTGGCGTGCTCTACCGCAACGACGGGGGCAGCCGCTTTGCCGATGTGACCGCAGAAGTCGGTCTCGCCGACGATTCGGGCCGCCAGCTCGCCGCGGTATTCGGCGATTTTGACAACGACGGGGACGCCGATCTGTTCGTTGCCAACGACAAGCGGCCCAACTTTCTCTTCCTCAACAACGGGGATGGAACGTTTAGCGAAAATGGCGCTGAGGTCGGGGTGGCGTACAACGAGGAAGGATTGGCCGAGTCGGCTATGGGAGCCGATTGGGGCGACTACGACAACGACGGGTTCCTCGACATTATTGTGGCGACCTTCCAGTGGCTGCCCAACACGCTCTACCACAACGACGGCGATGGGTTCTTCACAGATGTCACGTTTGCGGCCAACTTAGGCGTGCCGAGTGTGCCGTATCTCGGCATGACGTCTGCCTTCCTCGACTACGACAACGACGGGTTCCTCGACGTGTTCGTCAGCAATGGGCACCTCGATGAGAACGTGGAAGAATACGACCCGGCCACCACGTATCCGCAGCGCAACCAACTCTTCCGCAACCGGGGCGACGGTTCGTTCGCCGAGGTGACTGAGCAAAGCGGGCCGGGGATGTTGGTCGAGCGCGTCAGCCACGGCGCGGTGTTCGGCGACTGCGACAACGATGGGGACGTGGATATATTCGTCTCGGACTCGGCTGCTCCGCACTGCACCCTGTTGCGCAACGATGGCGGCAATGCGAATCACTATCTGACGGTTGAGGCCGTTGGAACTGCGAGCAATCGGGATGGCTTGGGCGCGCGCGTCCGCGCCGTAGCCGGCGATTTGGTGCAGACGCGGGAGATTCGTCGCAGTTACGGGTATATGGGTTCTAACGACGTTCGTTTGATAATCGGTTTGGGCGACCATGCGCAGGTAGATACGCTGCAAGTTTATTGGCCTAGCGGTGTGGTGCAGACGCTATTGGGTGTGGAGGCCGATCAGAGCATTGTGATTCGGGAGGATCGTTGAGGAGGTTGGGGCGTTTTGACGCTAGAACGCTATTAAGCGATAATTTGGATTGTGGTTGGTCAGCGGTTCAGCTACCCGCTTGACGATGATGTGCGCTATGCAGTAAAAAAGGAAAAAGTCCATGCACTTTATAGTATCGTGGGATATTAATGCCGAAGGCGAGGAGTGGGATGCACTCAACGCTCAGCTAAAAGAGTGCATAGAAGACTATTCTTGGGCGCGCCCACTTAGTACTTTTTACGTCGTTAGGGTATCCGCTCCGCAAGAATGGCAAGAAATTAAGAAAAACCTGATAGAAGTAGCCGAGGGGTCTCCAATTAGGATACATCTCGTCATTGGCCCTTTAATGTCTGGAGGTCGATACGATGGCTATCTTCCCAAAGATTTTTGGCCAGAATTAGAAAAGAGAATAGCCTAATGAGAGACGCGAGCGAAAATACGGAAACTACAAAGCATGTTGAGGTTGATTTCGGCTCGTCTGATCCGAATAGCCTAGATATACATGCGGGAACTATCGACGCAATGGTTCTCGTTGCCGAAGCTACCGTAATGGTTCCCGTACCGCCAGCCAATCTATCCGTGGGAGATGTCTCACTGCTACCGCCGGTACCGCAACATGCGGCGGTAGCAGATGAAGCTGGTGTTATAAGGGAGAAAGCCTTGGACTTATCCAAGCATATCGAACGTTCGTGGGTACTTTTTGGCTCTAAAAAGGATGCGCTGGATAGGCTCTATGAGCTAGCGGCAGAATGTGCCGAGGCGGATTGGGATGGCTACGGAGCAGAAGCCGTTAGCCAAAGTGCCGTTGAGCGCAGCGCGTACTTCATTCGTCGGCTGCCGGAGGATTTGCCGTTGCCGGAAATCTCCGTGGAGCCAGACGGCGAGATCGCTCTCGACTGGTCCCCGACCTCGACGCAGACATTTTCTGTAAGTGTAGGTGTTACGGATAGAATGGCTTGTGCATGGGTTAATGGGACAGAGCACGGGCACGTAGTGGCGTACAGCAATAATGGTGAGATTCCTTCGCGTATCCTTCAAGAGATTCAGCATATCACTAGTAATGATTCTACCTTCAGGACTGCCTGAAGAAGTTGCCAACGGCGAACCACTCGCTCGTTTTCTCAAGAGATAGCCATATTGCTCGCGCAAAAGGCTGAACTCGTCCTATTTCCGGCGACCTAAAAAAGATCCTGTCACATCGTGAAACACTCGTTAGTTAGCACTTTCGCGCTCCTCGTCTTGGGCAGCGCGGCTTGGTGTGCAGAAGAGATGGTCCTGCGCATCGGCGACAAGAGCATATCAGTCGAAGAGTTCGAGAAAACAGCGCAAAAGCTGCGGGAGACCGGCTATAGCCACGTCGAGGAGTTGGATCAGCAGGGCAAGCAGGAACTGCTCGACGGCGTCATCGCGCGGGAATTGCTCATTGCCGAGGCCCTGCGGCGCGGGTACGACCGCGATTCGGCTATTGCCCAGGCCGTGGCTAAGAGCGAGCGCAGGGCGCTGATGAACAAGCTCTACGAAGAGGAAGCTGTGCAGGCGTCGTATGCGTTTTCGGACGCGGACCTGCGGGCGTTTTTTGCCCAACAGCAGTACGACGTGGAAGTACTCAGCCAACACATCGTCTGCGCGACTAAGGAAGAAGCCCGTCTCGTCCTTGAACTGCTTGAGGAAGGGACGCCTTTTGAGTCGCTGATCAGACCCTATTCTCTGCCGAACATCCAGCAGCGCTTTGGTCCCGGCGGTTGGGTTGGCTGGTTCAAGATCGGCGAGGTGTACGAGGGGCTGAAGGTGCCGCTCAGCACCATGCCTATCGGCAGCGTGTATCCCGATCCCGTGCAGACTTTGAGTGGCTACCACGTCTTTAGGCTTGGGGAACGACGCCCCGTCGATTTTGCCGCGGTCCGCGAGTGGGTGGAGAAACAGGCCCTCGTGCAGAGCCGGGCCGACGATATGGAGCGCTACGTCGGCACCCTACGCGAGCGGTATCAGTTGGTGCTGGACGCGGAGGTTTTTGCCGCGTTGCTCGCCCTTCCGCCGCAATCGACTCAGTGGGACAGAGGAGACTCGCCGTTGCTTACTTGGCGCGGCGGTCAGTTCATAGCGCAGGAGTACCTCACCTTAGTTGAGCAGGGCCGCGCGCCGCATCCGGCTGAACTCGATAGTGCGCGCCTGTACAAAGCCGTAGATAATCTCGCTGGCAAGCAGATCATGGTGGCGGAAGCTCGCAAACTGGGGATCGCCGACGATGCGGATATCCGCGCCAACGTCGAAAGGGAACGAGACGCCCTGTTGATCAAGCGGCTCTACCAAGCCGAGGCCGAGCGGGTCGGGGAAATCGCCGACGAAGCGGTGCGGGCCTTTTACGACCAGCACATTGACCAGTTTACTCGCACTGATGGCCGGGTAGTGGATTTTGCTTTTGTGCGCGAGAGCGTTCGTGCGGCCCTGCGAGTGCAGGCCGAAACTGAGGCTATGGATGCGTTATTGGCCGAGTTGCGCGAGGCGTATGCAGGTCAGGTACAGGTGTTTCCAGTGGCGTTGGAGAAAGCGTTTCAATAGATCTAGCGATCGGTACCCAAGCCGGCGTACACCGTGATGAAGGAGAGTAGCTCGGACGAAGCTGGCGATCCGTCGAAGCTGTTGCGGATCCAGCGCGCGCCGACGTTGGTCGTCAGGGCATAGCCTAAGTACGCGGAGTCGTTGGCGACTTGGGCGGCGAGCACCCACGTGGTACCGTCGAGGAGGTAGCCCGAGGGCAGGGGGTCTGGGGCGGGGCGAAGATTGTTGAACAGCTCGCACTCGGCTCCGGCGATGAAGCTCATGTTGCGGTTGATGCTGCGCACGGCTTGCAGCGAGAAAATTTCCGTTAGCTCGCGGATTTTGAGCGCACTGGGCTGGGCTGGCACTCGGCTGTTGTAAAGCTGTTTCCACTTGGGCACCAAGGTCCAGCTACGGATGTGGGTGGAGTACTCGCCTTTGACCACGATGCCCAAGAAGCGCTGGTCGCGCAACTCGTTTTCCTGATCCCCTAATTGCTGATAGAATTCGTGTTTGACCTTGGCCGTCAAAGGCAGAAAGCGGTCGTAGTGTACTTCGAGGTACGTGGTGTTGATGAAGGCGTTGCGCGCAGGCAGGAGATCGCGGGTAAAGACCGAGCGGCCGCGCGTGCCGGGCAGGTCGCGCCACAGTAGCACATCGTCGGGAATGTCGTCTTTAACCCGGCGCGGATTGGCGATCAGCCACGCGCTGAAGTCCCTTGCGGGGAATTCTTTTTTAGCGGTCAGCAGCATATAGGCGGCTTGGTTGTCCCGGGCTGTTTCCAGCAGGCTCTGGTCGAGATAGCCGACCATGAGGTTCATGCGGGGCAAAATTTCGACGGCTGCGTAGGTGTTGAATCCTCGGCGGCCCAGCTTGTAGGGATAATCGGCTTCCCCATCGTCTTCAAAGCGGTCGATGACGCCATTGCTGTTCATGTCCATGCCGAACAAAAACTCCGGTGGATCCACGTCAAAGCGCAGAAACGGTTCCTCGTAGTCGGGCTGGGTGTTGAAGTTGCGGTTGAAATCCGAGATGTCGTCGTTGTCCTCATCAATGCCCGGGAAAACCGCGGCGTCGGTCAGCAACTGCTGCCCCTGCCGCGTGTTGACGCGGCTGCCGAACGTGCGTCGCGTCCAGTCCGGTAGCTCGTCCTGATCGTCGTTGTCATCGACGAATTCGTACAGGTGCCGCTGCTCGTTGTCGTAAAACACCTCGCCCTCGGCGTTGGGGATGAAGGCGCGGGTGGAGTAATCGGCGTCGATGCTGAAAACCTCGGCGAAAAACGTGTAGGGATAGCTGCGCTTCTGCGCGGTCGCGTACATGGCTTGGGCTTCGTTGGTTGCTAGCGTCTGGTTTGTGGCCACGTTCTCGTTGGGAAAGCGGCGGTACTGAAAGTTGCGGACGAACTCGCCGCGGAAGTCAAAGCCCTGTAGGTCGGCAACGGCGAGGTCAAAGCCCAACATGCGGGTCCCGGTCGGCAGGCCGTAGCTGAATCGGTGAAATGCCTGATTCGAGCCGTCCTTGACGTTGCCGGCTGCGCGCAATACCGGCAGGAATACGGGCGTGCCGAGGTTGTTGGTTTGCTTGTTGGAGGTTACTTCGACCTTGTAGTCATTGGCCAGTACGAGGCCGATCTCAATGTGCTCGATCTCGCGGAAATCGTCGATGGCGTCTTCTGTGCTCGGGGAGAAGTCTTCGATGTTGTAAGTCAGGGTGATGACATCCGTGCCGCTGGCTACAATCGCGCCGCCGCGGCGAATGCCGCCCTCGACCACGGGAACGATGTCTCCGGTGTGCTCGACGCCATCGATGAAGATGCGCCAGCGCGACAGCAGTGCGCCGCCCTCGCCGTCTTCGGGCGAATCGTCGGAAATGCGCACGACGATGGAGCGGACAAAGTCCGCGTTCATTGGGCCGCTGAGCAGGCCGTTGAGCGAGTTGTCGCCAAACGGCAGGTTGGAGTTGCGATGCGCGGCATTGACAAAGGTTGCACCGAGGGCGGCAAAATCCCCGACTTGCACCCGTCCCCTGGCGGCCATCAGGGTGGTGAAGGTATTGGCTTGGACGCCGCCGCCGACTTCACTGGAGGAAATTTCTCCAGTGTTGCTAACCCGCGATGACAGCATGGTCAGGGCGTACTTGTCGGTGGTAAGATCCCACTGAATGCCGTCGAAGCGCGGCTTGGAAAACGTCAGGGGGGTCAGGGTGGTGCGGATGCCGTCTCCCACCATCAGGGCCGAGTAGAACTGCCCGGAATGGCTCGACGATACGAGCAGGTTGTTGAACCACGAACGAAAGCGCGGATTTTTGGTAATGATGCTGCCGTTGTCTTCTGGGTAGTCTTCGGTCCAGTCGTACACCAGCCAGCCTTGGGTGATGTAGTCGCCGTACACGTCGTAGAACGGCGAGCCTTCCAAGAAGACCTCGGTGTAGCGCTCGTAGTGGTCGCGGGCGTAGTTGGAGTATTGCTCTTGCCGCCAATCGTACAGCGAGTACAGCCGCTGCGGCAGGTACCACTTGCGCACCGAGGGCACGAGAGTCGCCGGAGAAACTTCAGTACCCGTGGTGTAATAGGGGTTGTCGTATGCGGTGGCGCGTTGGGCGTTGGCCTCTGGTGGCGGCGTCCATGCGAATAGGCAGATTAATAGTGTGAAGATTCGACGTCTCACAGTGTACTCCCTCTTTAATAAACGACATGTACAAGCCGGTAAACGCGGTCGGCGCGGGCGTCTGCTTCTATGGCAATGCGCAGGACGTAGATGCCGGGCGGCACCGCACGACCGGCGCTCCGTCCGTCCCATACGTAGCGGACGCGCCGGCTTGGTGCGCCTTGGCTGGTCAGTTCGATCACGGGTCGGCCATCTAAGGTAAATACTTGTACTTGTGGTGCTTGCTCGGTCTTGACGACGGTGAAATTCAGTTCGCATTGATCGTTGGTGCCATCGCCGTTGGGAGTTATCGAGCGGGTGTGCTCGACGTTGCGGATCAACGAGCTGCCAGCGACCGCCTCGGGCACGAAGACTATATCGGCACCGAACTCGGCGGGGACGACGCCTTGGAGATTATCTGCTGCGGTCGAGTTGAAAACAAACGCGTTAAATACCGTGGGGCTGTGGGACAGGCGTGCAGAAAAGGCGATGGCGACCGAATCCCGCCGGACCAGCGGCGGCGGCAGTTCCACCAAAAGCGAATCCCCCCGCAACAAGCCGGTGGCCGCAACCTCGGATCCGCCCACGGATGCGCTGATGAATGCGGCGTTGCGGCCTCCGCCGGGTGGGAGTAGGATGAGCGCGCGATCGAACCCGGCATCTCGACTGTTGAAGCCCGCCGGCGCGATGGTGTAGCGAAACGCCTGCAAAGTGTCCATGGCGGCTTCGCGGGGGAAGATGCGGCCCGTTAGCCCGGCCGTAATGACCGGCGGATTGGCCACAAACGCGAGGGAGCGCAGGGTGGGAAAAACCGAGGGATCGTCGCTGATGAGCCGCACTCGCGCCCGCAGCCACTGCCGCGGCGACGGCGAGAGGAATGCCTGACCGGAGAACCGGTGGGGTTGGCTATACGCGCTCCAAGTGTCGTCGCGCACCCGTTCCTCGACGATGTCGCCGCGATTGCGAGACTTGGCCGACTCGTAGGCTTGTTTGGTCACTTCTTTGCCGTTGGCGAGGAAGTAGCGCGTGAGGGTCTGGAAGCCATTGCCGGTCTGGGTTTCCACTTCGATGCGCGTTCCGGGCGGCAGGTCGGCGTCCCATTCGACGAAGCGCATGCTGCGGGCACCGCCGAGGGAAATGTCTTCGGACTCGAGCTCGATTTGCACGGGATAGCCCTCGCTGTGGAAGACGAAGAGTTGGGCGGCGCGGTGGAACTGCTGCGGCCGCGTCACGCGCCACAACAGCAGCCGCAGTGCGCGCGGCTCGAACTGGAAGTCGAACAAGTAGCGGCCGGAGTTGGCCACGGACGACAGCAAGTCGTAGTGGAAAGGGCCTTCAACTACTGGATCGGCGCTGTTGCTGGGGGTGCCATCGGAGGCGAAGAAATCGAAACTGGGCCAACTGCCCTGTTTGTCGCGCTGGAAGCCGTAGAGGAACGGGCCGCGACCGGAGACGATCGGCAGCCAAATGATGCGATCGACGCGAAAGACGTTGCCGAAATCGATGACGGACCAGACGCCTGAATCGCGCCAGTTGCCCTTGTCTGAGCCCTCGATATTCCACCCGCGAAATCCCACGTCTTGGTCGATGAGGGCCTCGGCCCCGCTGCCCTTGCCGCAGCCCGGGCAGTCACGGTGCTTGGACGTCCACGTCCGGCCTCCCCAATGCTCGGTGCGATCCTCGACCTGCACCATGGAGGAGAGGTTGAAGCCAATACCGTCCACCTCTATTTCGGCGAGCGCGGCATCGGGTGTTGCACCGGCTGCTTCAAAGCGCACGAAGCGCACGATGTCGAAGTCGAGGACCTCGTCTGTGCTCAGGTACTCGCCCGTGGCCGAGGCGAGGCCGGTTGTCTTGAGGTCGAACTCGACTAGGGATTCGGTGTTGTTGTTGATCGGCCGGCCCAATCGGCGATAGACGATGCGCTTGGCCCGGCCGCCGAAGACCGGAATGCCTGGGCTGACGTACACTGAGAAAAAGTTAAAGGGCTTGGCCCCCTCGCGGTTGGGAAAGCGAACGCGCACCTTGTCGGCGACTACGGAGCGCCCCAAGTCCAGCTCTAACCACCACGACTGCACTGGGGTGTCCGGGTCGGGTTTCCACCAAGTGTTTGGGTCTTGGTCGCCGGCTAGGTCGGCCTGCTGCTGGTTGGACGGCGTGCGCGCAAAGCGCCGCCCGTATTCGCCGATGGACTGGCCGGAAAACTCGCGGGCGTTGGCCACTGCGTTGAACCGCTGGTCGAAGCGCTTCACTTCAATGCCCTGCGACCGAACTTCCACTAGCCCCTGCGGATAGGCCCAAGAAGCAAAGTCGGACCCGGCAAAGCGCAGGTTTTGGCTGCTCGCTGCGGCGGCGAATAGGAGGAAAGTAACTGCTAGTTGTAGAGTTTTCATGTCGCCCTCATTGGCATGTGACAACCAATTCGCAATTCCTAATTCCTAATTCGTAATTCCATCAGTACGCGATCCCGACCGCTGCCACGCGGGTGAACGTGCCGCGATCGACCTCGACCGCGACGCGGATTAGGTACAGCCCTGGGGGCACGAGCTTCCCCTGCTCGTCGCGCGCATCCCATTGCAGCGCGTACGGCCCGGCAGCCGCTTGCGCGTCCAAAATTGCGGCGCAGCGGCGACCACTCAGGTCGTGCACCTCCACTCGCAACGCGCCCCCAGCGATGCCGAATAAGTCAAAGCCAATGGCGACTTGCTCATTGACCCCATCGCTGTTGGGCGTGGCCACGGGCGCAGACAGTCCAATCGCCCCGAGAATACCGAGGGCTTCATTGCTGGATACTACTTGGATGCTGTTGCTGGCCACGTCGGCGTGGGCGTCTCCCGCTTCGATGGACTGCGGCAAGCTAGCGGCCGAAGTGTTAAACAGGCGGCTAGCCAAAAAGACCGATGGCTGGAAAACCGCGCTTTGAAAGCGCACGCGAAACGCCTTGTCCTCTTGGAACGCCGTGGGAAAGGTGAAGCGCAATTGCTCGTCGCTGGCGGCGAGGGAAAAATCCTCGCCCTCAGTTGCTGGCTGGTCGTCGATGGTCAGGTCGAGGAAGCGGGTGGCTGGAGGAACCTCTAACTCGATGCCATCGAATCCCGCGCGGTCGGTTGTACCGGCCTCTGTGCGAATGTGATAGGCAAAGCGCTGGGCGACCCCGAGGGGCACCTCGACGGCACCGTCCGCACCGGCGCGCCCGTCAAGGGCAATTTCTGCCAGCGCGCGGTCGGCCAACAGCGGCGAGAGCTCAAAAGCCAAGCTGTCGAGTACGCCAAAGGTTAGCGGGTCTTCGGTGGTGATGGTAAAGCGAAACTGGAGGAACTCGGCCCCGTCAGAGGAGCGAATCTCGTCGCCCGACGCTTGGTAATTGACCGACCAGTTGTTCCAGTTTTCGATGTCGTCATCGCGCTTGGCGCGGAAGCCGGCGATTCCCTCGGAAAATCGCTCTACTATGCGCGGCGAGTCGAAATAGGTGTCCTCATCTACTTCCAGCAGGCGGCCGAGGTCGTCGAAGATGAAGTACGTCTTGGGATTGTCGTCGAAGCCAGCGCGGGTCTGCAAGTTTAGCTGCACTGGTGCGGAGGGATCGGCGGTGATTGCGCCGGAAGGCAACAGGCGATAGCGAGTGAATTGCCACGTGACTCGTCCCAAGCTCACGGCTTGGCCGAAAGAATGGGGCGCGGAGATGTAGCGGGTCTCTTGGGGGTAGCCGCGGCCAAAGACTTCGATTTCGGCCAGCAAGGTGGTGGTAGAGACTTCGCCGAACTTGAAGCGGAGAAAGCGAGTAAAGCGCAGGTCGGTTGCGAGGGAAACGACGCTGGTGTTGTTGGCAAAGGTGCTGGCGAGAATCTCGTCGAGGGGATGGTACCCTGACGATCCGGTTGACGTGGTCTCGTCTTCAAAGATCAGCCATTCGACCGGCACGTTGGTCCGGCTGACTTCGTAAGCGCGGGCGAACAGCTCGCGCTGCCGCTGATTGTCGCTGGTCAGCCCGGTCTGCGGCGGAAAGAATACGATGCTGTCAACGGGCACAGGCACGCCGAGGTCGAGGGTGATGAACTGTACGCTGTTGGGGCGGCCATCGGCCCGCGCCCGGTGGGTAAAGCTCGCGGTTAGCTCATCGCCGTCGACTAGCCCGCGCATGACCTCTGGGGCGAGGGCATTGGTGCCGCCCCCCAGCCACAGGCGCGGGTGCCACCCGACCTCTAGGGTATCGGCCTCGATTTGGCGCGGTCCCTTGTGCAAGCTCCAGCGATAGCCAAAGAGATTGCGCTGGGTCGTGGCAATGCCGGTGCGCACGAGTTGGCGAGTGACTGTGTGGCCTAGGGGAATGGCCCGCGGCTGAATCGCTCCGGCGTGCACAGAGTCGTCGAGGGCGATCCAGCGCTCCGCGGCCGCAGCCCACGGCTCGCCGCTCGTGCCTCCGACGACCCAAGCCGAGGGCGTCTGCGCTGCCACCGGGCTGCTGCTGATGAGGAGCAGCACCAGCCACCGCATGTTGCTCAGCGCGGTCAATAGGCCACCCCTATCGGCTCTACGGCGGCAAACACGTCGAAGTCAGCCTCCACGCCGACGCGGCAGAGGTACAGGCCTGGGGCTACTAGCGCGCCATAGTCGTTGCGACCGTCCCAAGTTTCCGCGTAAAAACCGGCGGGCCGCGGCTGGGAGACTAGCTGGCGCACCCGGCGTCCGCTGAGGTCGAAAATCTCGACTGCCACGGCTGTATCTGCGGCGAACTGGGACAACACGAGGTCAATTTCGACGGCATCGTTGCGGCCATCCCCGTTGGGCGAGATGATGGCCGTTGAAAGCGCTAGTTGCAGCTCGGGCTGCGCCTGAGTTACAAAGGCGTTGGTGGCGTTGGTGCCCACTAATTCGCTGGCATTGCCCGGGGCAATGGGATGCGGCGGAACGCTCCCCGCGCCTAAGAGATAGGCGTTGATCGGGGTGTTGTGCACCAACAGCCGCAGGCGGAAGGTGATCCGCAGGGGCTGGTTGTTGTCCGCGGCGACGGGCGCAAAGAAAAGGTCGAAGCCGCTCTCAGTTGCCGCCCATTCAAAGTCTTCTACCGCTGCGAGGGGATCGCCCATTTGCAGGGTCTCGAATACCGGCGGTGGAAACGCCTCGATGCGGACGCCGCGATACCCGGCTACGTCCTCTGCGAACTCGGTGCGGATGTCGTAGGTAAAGGTCGTGTCAATGCCCCCTGCGACTTCAAGCAGGCCGCTGGCGGGAAAGGGATCGGTGGCGAGAGCCACCTCGCCGACGGCCTCGCTGACTAGCCCGGGCGAAAACTCCACCTGAAAGGTGTCGATGCGCACGGCATTTTCAGCGTCGCCGTCGAAGAAGATGCGGAACTGCATGAATTCCCTCGGACTGGGCAGCTCTATGGGCACTTCGATTGTGCCGGTGCCGGTGATGTGCGTGCTCGGCGACCACGCGCTCCAGTTGTTCACGTCGTCGCGAATGTCGCCTTTGACGAAATCGCGCACTGGCCCTTGCTCCTCGATCGGCAGCGTGAGATAGTCGGCCCGGTCCAGCTCTTCTAACAGCTCGCCGGTGTCTGGGTCTTGGCGGTACAGGGAGCGCCTCGGTAAGTTGGTGTTGTATTCGGCTGCGGACACTTCCTCCTGACGACCGGTGTCGCGGTCGCGGCGAAAGTACGCCAGCGGGCTGTCGTCGGCCCCGGTCCGCATCTGGATGGCCGCGCTGGCCGCCCCGGTTCCAAGTTGCGTGGCGTGTACGCGCAAGCGGCCGTAGTTGACCGGGCCGCCAAAGGAGTGCAGCACCGACACGTAGCTGGCGACCGGCACAAAGCCCTGCCCGTAGATTTCAAACTCCGCGATGTTGAACACTGTTTTCGACAGCACGAGTAGCTGGAGGAAGCGGCCCTGCAAGGGGGCAAATTCGATATCGACGGTGGATTCGCGGTTGACTTCTACTCGCCGCAAAACCTCGTATTGCGGCCGGTTGATGTCGTTGAAGTTTTCGCCGTCGTTGACCCGCAGTTCAAAGGCTTTGACAAAGGCGTCGTCGTTGGGAGCGGGAAAGAAGCGAATGCGGTTGACCGGGAAGGGTGCGCCCAAATCCCAGAAGAACGTCGCCCCGGCTTGGCTCTGCGCGGTCTTGAACACGCCCGACGAGGAGGTCGCCGGATCGCCGTCGATCAGGTCGAGGGGGCCGGAGATTTGGTTGAAGAAGCCGTCGTTGGACCACGCTCGGGGCTGGCCGCCGAGGATGAAGTCGCGGGGCTGGCCATTGAGAAAGCGCTGGCCCGAAGCGCGGAGCAGCTCGATGAGGTTTTCGCCGGCTTGGAGCTTTAGGGGCTGTAGGGCACCATCGACGTCCAGCGCGCCGATTTGCGTCTCGGCCTGCGAGACCCACGTAAGCCCCCCCTTGCCGATGTGCCACACCTCAATTTGCGCATCGCTTGGCGCTAGCCCTCCAAGCACCGCTAGGAAGATGCCGACGAGGGATCTGGGCGCGGGGGCGGTCATCAGTTGATCCGCGCCGCGGCCGAGGGATCATACCCTTGCAAGGTGTCGCGCTGGAAGGAAAAACTCAGGTCAATCGCCTCTACGGGGTCGTCGGCGTAGTCGAAGCGCAAGACGATGTTCTCGATATGTACTTGGATCGCCCGGACATCGTCGTCGAGGACGGGAAAGACCAAATACCCCTGTTCTTCGTTGCCGCTGAATACTAGGGCACCGCTGTACATCGTCCGCTTGAGCGCGTCTGTGCGGGCTTGAAAGGTTTTGCGCCCTTGGCCCGTACGGCCCAGCCAAAACGAGCGAAAATACTGGTATAATTCGGCGTAGCTCAGCGCCGCGTACTGTCGAGTGTTGGCCGCGGTAATGTGCGCGTTGAGCGGGTCGATTTTGACCTTGGGAAATTGATAGTTGTTGACCTTGAGCCGAAAGACGGTAAAGCGCGGCGGCGTCCACTCGTCGCCCGGGGCCGTCCACTCACCAAAGGTATAGGGGTTGTGGGACAGGTCTGGCCCGGGGGCGAGGCGGTTTAATTCCGCGTCCGTCATGGGCTTGAGCTCAATCGACAGGCGGTCGAGGGCGTAGGTGATGGAGCCGTCGTCGTTGACGGTCATGCCCTCGGCTTGACGGCTGGCGGGCTGGAGCGGCGTGTGAAAGTAGCGACCGCAAGCCATCGCCAGCAGGGCCAACAGTAAAGACCAAGCCCATAGCCGTTTATGCACGGTGGAACCCCCAAAAAATAATGTAGGGGCGACCAATCGGTCGCCCCTACGATTAACGACCGGTCGGTCGCCTTGTGGTTAGAACGAGTCCTTGATCTTGCCCCAAGTCGAGGACTCGACCGAGGTGGCGGCCGTGTACTCGCCAATGCGCAGCAGCTTGGCAATGGAGTAGTACTGCCGCGACGAGGCTTCGGGGCCACGGGTGGTCCAGTCGTTGCGACCGCCTGGGGTGCCGTCTTCATTGGGCGAGAAGCTCGAATCCGGGCCTTCGCCGTCTTCGTACCACATGGCGAAAGGCAGGCCCGAACCGTCTTCACCGGCCACTGCGTCTAGCTGCCACACCTCGCTCGCCGACGGACCGGCGTCCTCTTGGAAGGCGAGGACTTTGACGCTCCACTCGTAGTACGTGGTGCCGCCCTCGGCCCACAGGTCGGCGGCCCAGGCTTCGGGTGGATCGACGCGCACGGCCATTTCGATCCACGGCGATTCGCCGTATTCGGCCCACGCCTCTTGCTCGGTGTAGCGGAAAGCGACGTTGGTCGGCGGGCTGAGGTCGCCTGGTGCCATCAGCCACTCCATAGTGTAGCCGGAGGCTGGGCTGCGCTCGCGCCCGTGATCCTGCGGATCGAGGCCGACTTGCAGCATGTCGCCGTCCCAGCGGGCGACATTCGTGCCGGCGTGCGCCAGCACGTCGTCAACTGCTTCCAAGAAGCAGTACCAGCGGTTGTCGTCGCCGCCCTTCCAACCCATGAAGGTGGTGATGAACAGGTCGTCGCGATCTGGAGCCGGGCGGTCGCCTTCGTCGCGCCACTCGTCCATGGTCAAGGTGTAATCAGGGTCAAACCAACCCCAGTCGTCGCCATGGGCGTCGATGGTGATAGCACCTGGATCGGGAACTTCGAGCATGTAAAACCAAAATCCCTGACTGCCGTTGCGATCTGCTAGGGCGGGCGGATCGAAAAATTGGGCATTTGCCACCCCTACGAGGGCGAGGCTGAAAATGCCTGCGATTGTAAATCGCCGCATACTTGATACTCCTTGCGTTTGAAGTGAACGCCTAGGTGGAAAACCTCGGCGCGTTGGGCGATGTCCATAATTATAAGCAAACAAAGATGATAAAATCAACACGTCTGTTCATAGGGCGCTAGCGGGGCGAATAGACTGTGGATTGATTGTACTGAATAATTATCGGCTCGACTTCGACGAGCGCAGCCGCCCATTCCACAGGGTCGTAGTTGCGGGCGACAAAGCAGGCGTAATGGGCTGGCACCGCGGCTTTGAGGCCGAGTGCCGAGGCCATTTTGGCCGAGCCGGCAAAGAAGGGGAATTCTCCTTCGCTGGGGTGATTGGTCAGCAGTCCGATGTCGGGTGCTAGGTCGCGGATGGGTGCGAGTAATGCTTCGTGCTCGGCAAATGTGTTGACCGGGTCGCCGGAGATGTACACGCGCACACCACCGGCTTCCACCACGTAGCCGAGGTGGGTCACATCGGGTGGGGCGATGTCGTCGCTGGGTAGGCCCTCGGGGGGTTTGGCGTACACGGCGTGGGCCGTCATGGTGCCTAGCGTGGCTGCGTCCCCGGCGGCAACCGTCGTTGCTGTGGCAGTAATGCCCGCGCTGCGGACGCGCTGGATGCTCTCCGCTGGGCCGACGATCTGCACGTCTGGATAGGCCGCGGCAATGCGCGCAATGGACTCGGTGCAGGTGTGGTCGCCGTGGTCGTGGGTCAGGAGGACGAAGTCCGTGTGCAGCGACGCTTCGTGGAGTGGGGGGCGGGCGTGGATGAAGCGGTCGGCTGGCCGCTCGTGGGGGTAGTAGGGATCGACTTGGACGATGGTTCCCTGCGCGTCCTTGAGGCCAAACGTGCTCTGACCAAACCAGTGGATGCCGACTGCGCCTTCGCGTACTACCAGCGATTCAAATGGGTGCATGGTTTCTCCCTGCAAGCGTGAGGCCGGGTTGCAACCCGGCGTGCGTTCTGTAAGTTTCGGTAAAAGTTATGCGGAGGCAGAATGGGGAGCAACCGATGAATAATTCCACGCTTTTTGACACTTCGTATCAACGCCGCAAGTGGGCATTGCTAGAGCGGCTGCTGGAGCGGCTGATGCCGATCTACACCGCAGAGGAGGTCGCCGCGCTGCGCATTGACGCGGTTGATCGGGACATTCTCTCGCAGCGCTCCGGGCGCGGGTTTGTCAATCGCGATTTGCTGGAAACGGTTTTGGGCAACTTGCTCGAATGCGTCGCTCCTGGCTCGCACAATGCCCTGGGGCCGGGGCACCAAAAACCGTCGCTCGACGAGGCCATCGGCGAGATCGCCGACCAGCTCTACGCGATGATCGCGCAGTCGCTCTTGGCGGCTGGTGAGAGCGAAGGCGTTGAAGAGAAGGCCCTGATGAACACCATCTGCTTGCTGTGGGAATTGCCCGCCTACAAGGTGCGCGCTCACTGGAACCGCTTTGCCGCGCTTAGGGATCCGGCCGTTTGGGACGCCTATTTGCTCGACAACTGCGGGTTGACGCAGGAGCAGCTACTCAAAATCGACTTCCGGGCCGCCTTGGAAGAGACTATTCGCCGCCGCGACTTCGACCACTATCGCCGCTTCCTCAGCGAGCTGGAGTGCGACTCCATTTTCGACTACCAGATGCAGCTCGTGATGAGTACCTATCCGGGGTGGCGGGTGCTGTTCTACCACGATATTGCCCACGCCCTAACGCGCTCCGGCGCGGTGGCCGGCGAATCCGAGCTGACGCGGCGGCCGGTGCCCTTGCTGCCACGGGCCATTGCCGAGTTGGGGGGACGCTACTATCAGGCGGATATCCATCCTGAAACGCAGATTGGCGATGCCAATTTCCTCGACCATCCCCATCGCGGCATAACCACCGGACAGACGGGTATCATCGGCAGCGGTTGCCACATTTACCCGTGTACTTTGGGCGGCCTCAGCGGCAAGGTGCAGCAGCGCCATCCCATCATTGGCGATTACGTGTTTATTGGCACGGACGCCGGGATTTTCGGCCCCGTGCAGGTGGGCGACCACACGGCGATTGGAGCCAACACCGAAATCAACGGCATCGTCGCGATTGGCTCAGATTGCCGAATCGGCGTGTCGGTATCTATCGGCACGATCATAGCGAGGACCGCGCGGCCTGGTGCGATTAAATTGGGGGCCGGGGTGCGCGTGGGGGCTGGCACTGTCATTGAAAACGACTCGCCGCTCGAATTAGTCATTCCCGACCAAGCGGCGATTCCAGTGCGCAGCCACGTGGTCAACGATGGCTGCGGCGGGCCGAAGTTCGTGTAGGGGTAGTGAATTCAATAGAGACTTTATGTGATTGACAGCCCATAAATTAAGTAAGTATAATAGGTTGGAGTTGTGAGAATAAAGGTTCTTCCAGCTTATTAGACTAGATGAGACAAGGTGTCAAGGTTTAATAGATCTCGCCTAATGCAAATACCTATTGCATACCAGCCCGGATACGAAAAAGCCCGCGCGTCCAATCCTGAGATTGCCGATAAGTACATTGAGCACACGCTGATCGGCGATCCCGAAGCCGATGCCGTGGTCAATGCAATAGCTGCCGCTAGCCAAGAGCAGCAGGGCGAGTTCATCAGGGCTGGGATGGATGAGGATGCGGAGGCCTTGCGCGCGGCACCGCCGGTAGTGGGGGAGTTCTTTGATCGGATTGGGACGCCGCCTGAGTGGTTCGATCCCGAGATAGTGTATGCTGGATGCCGCAAATTCCACGCTTACTCGGACCTATTTCTGACTGCGTTTGTCACCGATATTATCGTCCGGGGCTTCACGACGCTAATCAGCCAGTCATTCTTTATCACGGGGAGGCTGACCGATCGGGGCGTGCGGCGGCTGAGGCAGAATATCCGGCACCTCTTAGAGATTATGATGCCAGGCGGCCTAGATCGGCATGGCGAGGGGTGGAAACTGTCTGTCCGCCTCCGGCTGGTACATGCGCGGGTCAGGCAACAGTTGCTCGTTTCTGAAGACTGGGATCAAGAAGCCCATGGAATGCCGCTGAGTGCTGCTCACATCGCGCTCGCGTCCTGTAACTTCTCTGGAATGATGTTGTGGGCCGCCGGGAGGATTGGAGCGCGGCTGAACGACGAAGAGCGCGACAGTTTTATGCAAATCTGGCGCTACACCGCTTGGCTGATGGGTGTGCCCGACGCACTCATATTCCGCGATGAAGCCGAAGCCCGCGAGATATTCCGCGTGGGCTACATGTGTGAGCCGCCTTTCGGCGTGGAAGCCATTGCCATGGCCAATTCGGTGATTAATTCGGCCCCGTTAGTGATCGGCATTGAAGACAAAGACGAACGCAAGGCCCTGCTTAGCTATGGATACCGCCTTTCGCGCGCCTTGCTCGGAGACGAGCTCGCCGACCAACTCATGTTCCCCAAAAGTCGGACGACTGGGACGCTGCCATACTTGCGGATGCGGCGCAGAGTCCAAGAGGTTATTGATGCCCTTAGAGGACCTAGGCAGCGTGCCAAAGGTCTGCGCACCCAAAATTTTATGACCATGCTCGACATATCTGTGCTCGAAGAAGATAATATCAGTTACCGACTGCCCGACGAGCTACACGGAGACCCATCGAGTTGGTGAGGCTGCGTTCTGTTATCTGCAACTCATCGCGTTTGCTGCTTTAGAAAACACCTATGCAATTGGAACGCTACATCGCCGCCGTTCTGAGCCGTCGGTGGCTGGTCGTTGTGCTCGCAACGCTGGTTATGCTGGCCATGACGGCTGGTGCTCGCTTCATCACTGTTACCAACGATTACCGCGTTTTATTTAGCGAAGATAATCCGCAACTTGCTGCTTTCGACGCACTAGAAAACACGTACTCCGTCTCCAATGCGGCGCTGATTGCCATTGCGCCCCGAGATGGCTCGGTGTTCACTCGCGAGGCGCTTGTCGCGATTGAGGAATTGACCGAGGCTGCGTGGCGCGCTCCTTATTCTAGTCGCGTCAATTCCCTTACCAACTATACCCACAGCGAGGCATTTGAGGACGACTTGGTCGTCGCGCCGCTCGTCGAGGACGCATCTGTACTGAGCGATGCCGATGTGGTGCGCATCGAAGAGATCGCGCTGGACGCGATCGAGATTGCCGGGCGTCTGGTCGCGCATGATGGACGCACGGCCGGGGTGGCTATCAATTTTATCCTGCCTGAAAATCCAGATCAGGCCGTAGTCGAAATTACCGATTATCTCAATTCGATCCTAGCCGAGGCCCGCGCGAACCATCCGGACATTGATTATTACATGACCGGTGATGTCGTCATGCACCGGGCGTTCTCCGATGTTACGAAGAGCGACATGGAGACCCTGACACCTATTGTGTTTCTCATCATCGTAGGTGCCACCATTATTCTCCTGCGTTCGATTTTAGGCACTGTGGCCATTGTCGCCGTGCTGGTGTTTGTCGTCAATACGACCTTGGGATTCGCCGGGTGGAATGGCGTGGTGTTTAGCCCCACCAACGCCGGCGTGCCGATCATTGTCATGGTCATAGCTATCGCGGATTCGATTCACGTCGTCACGAGTGTTTTACTGGGTATGCGGCGCGGTCTGGATAGAAATACGGCGATTGTCGAATCGATTCGCATCAATGCCTATCCGGTATTTATCACCTCGGTCACCACGGCGATTGGATTCCTCAGCCTGAATGCCTCGGATTCGCCGCCGTTTCACGTCTTGGGCAATTACGTGGCGTTTGGCGTATTATGTGCGCTTGTGTACACCATGACGCTGCTGCCGGCATTGCTCTCGATTCTGCCATTGCGCGCGCGCCGCGTCCAGGCTGAGGGAACGGCGTTCTTCGACCGCTTCGCCGACTTTGTCATCGCTCGGAGAACATTCCTGCTCAGCTCCGTCTCCTTGGTGATCGTGGTGTTAGCAATCGGCATTCCCCGCATTGAGCTAAGCGACAACATGGCGCAGTACTTTGATGAGCGGTACGAGTTTCGGCGCGATACGGATTATGTCATTGATAACCTGACCGGCTTGGACAAGCTGGAATACTCGCTGAGTGCCGGGCGCGAAGGCGGCATCACCGATCCCGACTATTTGCGCAAGGTCGATGCGTTCGCCGAGTGGTATCGGCAGCAACCTGAAGTGACTCATGTCCAGGCGTTTTCGGACATTATGAAACGTCTCAACAAAAACATGCACGGCGACGATCCAGCCTTCTATCGCCTGCCCGAAGACCCGGACCTCGCGGCGCAGTACCTGTTGCTTTACGAGCTTTCGCTGCCGTTCGGCAGTGACCTCAACGACCGCATTGATGTCGCCAAATCCGCTACGCGTCTAGTCGTGACGACCAAAAATGCGTGGTCGCGCGATATACGCGAACTCGATAAGCGCGCCCAGGGCTGGCTGCGCGCCAATGCCCCTGCTTTTGCCCAGGAAGCATCGGGCCTGAGCGTCGTCTTTGCCCACCTGTCGCTGCGCAATATCAACAGCATGTTGCGGGGTACGATCACTGCTATGGTGCTCATTTCGTTCATTCTGATTTGGATTTTTAAGAGCGTTCGAGTTGGACTTCTCAGTTTGCTGCCCAACTTTATTCCCGCCATCATGAGCTTCGGCCTGTGGGGCTATCTGGTCGGCCACGTGGGCATTGCTTCCTCCGTGGTCATCGCCGTTGTCTTTGGGATTGTCGTAGATGATACCGTTCATTTCTTGAGCAAATATCTGAAGGCCCGGCGCGAGGGCCTGCCAGCACCCGAGGCCGTGCGCTCGGCCTTCCACATGGTGGGACACGCTTTATGGACGACGACCTCGGTTTTGTCGGTAGGCTTTTTGGTGTTCGCCACCTCGGGATTTGAGGTGAGCTGGGCGCTTGGCCTTTTGGTCACGATCACGATTGTCTTCGCGCTTGTCGCCGATTTTTTACTCCTACCAACGCTGCTGATTGCCATCGACCGGAGAAATTCATGATTTCCATGCGATCCATGCTGCCGTTTTTTGCGCTTTGTTTTATCATTTTTTGTCTCAGCGCGGCACCTGCTCATTCCGAAAGTCCTACTCCCGAGGAAGCTGGACTGAAAATCGCCCAAGATTCTCGCGCTCGCGAGGGGGGATTTGGCAACTTTACGGCCCAACAAACCATGATGCTGCGCAACAAGCACGGACAAGAGAGCCGACGCCAGCTCCGGGTAAAGGTTCTCGAAGTCCCCGACGATGGCGACAAGAGCCTGTTTGTGTTCGACGAGCCGCGCGATGTCCAGGGAACGGCGTTGCTCGTTCACGCGCATCGGGAAAGTGCGGACGATCAATGGCTCTATCTTCCCGCGCTGAAGCGAGTCAAGCGCATTAGTTCGTCAAACCGATCCGGTTCCTTCATGGGGAGCGAATTTGCCTATGAAGACCTGACTGCCGAGGCCGTGGAGAAATACACCTACCGCTACCTGCGCGACGAGCCTTGCGGCGATTTGACCTGCACGGTCTCCGAACGCATTCCCGTCGATAAGAAATCCGGCTATAGCCGCCAGGTAGTATGGCGCGACAAGGACGAGCTGCGCGTGTGGAAAGTGGAGTACTACGACCGCAAGGATGCCCATTTGAAGACGCTCACTTTGGGAAATTACCAGCAGTACCTGGAGCGTTACTGGCGCGCTGGCGAGATGGCGATGGAAAATCATCTAACCGGGAAAAGCACCGTTCTGACTTGGACGGATTTTCAATTCCAAACAGACCTCGACGACCGCGATTTTACGCGAACCGGGCTGAAGCGGGCGCGTTGATACTGTCCCTTTTCCACAGACAAAACACAGATTCACTACTGGGAAGAGGTGCATAATGCCGCGCAAAAACAGGATCCTCAGCATTGGTGATACGGCCCCCTTATTTACCCTCCCTGCGCATCAGCAACGAGACGTGTCACTGGCATCGCATCGGGAGAAAGAACACGTCGTCCTGACGTTTTTTCGGGGGACGTGGTGAAGGAGAAGTCGTCGTCAGTTGGCGACCGTGCAAGAACATGTTGACGCCTATGCCGAACGCAACGCGACATCTATTGCGATCGCCGCAGGGCAGCAACTCGGCGAAATGCGCGAATACGCCGAACGAAGTGGCATTACCTACCCGCTGCTGGCGGACGAAGATTGGAGCGTCATCAAAAGCTATGGGATATATCACTGGTTCGGCCTAGCGGCTCACAATCTCGCGTACAACATTTTCCGCCCGGCGATGTTCGTCAGCAACAAACTCGGCTATCCGCTACACAACTGGATCGGCTTTGCGTCTCACAGTCTCAGCAACGGCATTGCCCGCCCGGCAACATTTATCATCGACAAACTCGGCATTATCAGATATATGTATATTGGTTCAAGCCAGTTTGATTTAGCCGAACAGGAAGAGATTCTCGAACACTTGAATTCGCCGGAAAAGTGAGATACAAATGAGTCCCTTCGTCGCTGCGACCCAGACAAATGACTGCGATTGCACGCGAGCCGGGCTGAAACGAGCGCGTTGATGCTACTTCGCGCTGTCTGGATTTTGGCCTTGGTCTTTGCCGTCGGGGCGGGGGCTGGAACCGAGATTGATCACGAGTTTTCCGGGCACTTGAACGCAGAAAGCCGGTGGTTTCCCGAAGCTGGCGCTCATGTCGGCCAACGCTCCCATGCCAGCGGCTTTGTTGCGGCCCCCGAACTCTACTTGGAAGATGCCGAGGGCAGAAGCCTCACGTTAGCTCCGTTCTTCCGCTACGACAACGCAGACTCACGCCGCACCCATGCTGACCTGCGCCAAGCCTATCTGTTGCTATTCGGCGGAATCGGCGAGGGCGAATGGGAACTGCGCGTGGGCGTCGATCAGGTGTTCTGGGGCGTCACTGAATCGCAGCACTTGGTCGATATCGTCAACCAAGTCGATTTCGTCGAACATCCGGCTGGAGAGGCCAAGCTGGGGCAACCCATGGTCTATCTCACCTGGTCTAGCGAGTGGGGTGTGATGGAAATACTGGGTCTGCCCTATCACCGCGCCCGCACCTTTCCGGGCCGAGCGGGTCGTCTGCGCCTGCCGCTCGTGGTAGAAGCTGAGCATGTCGAGTACGAGAGCGCGGCCAAGGAGCGGCATGTGGATCTCGCCGCTCGGTACAGTCACAGTTTTGGGCTTCTCGATATGGGTGTGAGCGCATTTAGCGGCACTAGCCGAGAGCCTGCTTTGAAGCTGCTCTTAGATTCTAGCGGCACGCCGGCTTTAGGTCAGTACTACGCGCAGATCCGCCAGTTTGGGCTGGACGCCCAGCTAACGGTCGGCTCTTGGTTGTTCAAGTTAGAGGCCATCCAGCGCGCTGGTGCTCGCAATCTGTCCGGCAGAGAAGAGGACTATGTTGCTTCCGTTTTTGGCGGCGAATACACGTTCTATTCCGTTTTTGGCTCGGCTGCCGATCTCAGTCTGCTCGGCGAATGGAATTACGACGGGCGCGGCCGCAATGCAACTCCAAGCCGCTCGCCCAATACGCTCGAAAACGATCTCTTCTTCGCCGCACGTCTTGCGTTCAACGACGTTCAGAGCAGTGAAATTGTCGCTAGTATGCTGGGGGATGTGGACCGTTCTACCCGCGCATTGGCCGTCGCGTTGGAGCGACGCATTGCTGATCAATGGTCGGCGAACCTAGAGGCGATCTATCTCCTCAATATCGACCAAGCGGAGATCCACTACGAGACCCGACGCGACAGCTTCATTGATCTGAGTCTGGTGTATAGTTTCTAGCCCGTCAGATTCGCGTTCGACCCACAAAAGAACAACTATCCGGGATTTATCCCAACGGCTCCTTTTTTCGGATACCTTTGTCGCCTAAGAAGCAACTATAAGGGTGATCATGGAACGGAATGGAGAAAGCTGCGTGCAGAAGGCTGCCGCTGGCGACTCGGCGGCGTTTGGTTTGCTCGTCGAGGAACACACGCCGTGGTTGCTGGTGCGGCTCACCCGCAGGCTGGGCTCACATGAGGTGGCAGAAGACGTCCTACAAGAGGCGTTTATTGCTGCGTACCAGCAGCTAGCGGAACTGCGTGCTCCCGAGCGATTCGGCGCTTGGCTGTGCTCGATTGCGGACAACAAAGCGCGCATGTGGCAGCGGCGGCGTATCACGCAACTCAATCTGTTGGATCAGCTCGACCTCACGGCACCGCCCGAGCAGGAGAAGGAGGAGATCAGGGCGCTGGTATGGAAGGCGATCGGACGATTGAGTGACCCCCACCGAGACGTGATCGTCCACCACTACCTCAAGGGCTATTCGTATCAGCAGACAGCAACCCTGCTGCACCTCCAAACCGGAGTGGTAAAGAGCCGTCTGCAAAAGGCCCGAAAACGCCTGCAAAAGGAGATCATAGCGATGGCGGAATCCAGCACTGCACAGACATTCAAACTCGGCCCGGACGATCTGGCCGGACTGCGTCACGTAGCTCGCTTCACGAGCGACGATCCCAAGCGGCCCATTATGCACTGCGTTTGTCTCGACGCTGGCGGCAGAGTAGTAGCAACGGACGGCTCGCGGCTACTCAACTGGTCGAGTAAGGGGCTCGCGTCGCTACCGGCTCCGATGATCTTAGATTCACTGCGTCCTGAAATGATCCCGGATACCGACTCGGCGACGCTGATTCTCGAGGAGGAATCGGCCACGTTACAGACTGCGGATGGTCGCAGGATGACGTTCCCTGCAACTCCCGGACCGTACCTCAAGTACCAAGAGGCCGTTGGCACTCCCGGTCCGATTTTGGCGGTCGTGCGCAGCGAGAGTCTGATGGTCTGCGTGGAGGAGATTGAGCCGTTCCTCAGAGAGCGTCACGAACTGAGGAAAAGTGGCTGGGAGTACGTGCCCCGCGTACAGATGCGGGTGTCGAGTGTAGAGGGAAAACTGGCGTTGCGGACGACGCGGGATCAGGGGTTCAGTCGGACTGGAGAAAATGCGGACGACCTGCACGATGACAACCTCCCGGACTGGGAGCATTCCGTGAGTTGCCCTGCTGACGTGACGAATATCGAGGATGGAGGATCATTCCGCGTCGATCTCAATCACGACTTTCTCAAAACGATTGTGGAGGCCCTGAAAGACGCGGCAGAGGAGATACGGATATATCTCGACCACAGTGCGGCTCCCCTTCACTTTGAGGTGGGAGAGGAACACCACGCTGCCGTGCTCATGCCGCTGCGGATTGGATCTTGATTATTGGGCAACAACGACGCACTACATCATCTCCCCTTCCATTGTGGTTTGCGTTTTTCGGCGAATGCCTGTGGCCCTTCGGCGTAGTCCTCCGACAGCCGCAGGCGGCGCACGGCCGTCAGGTCTTCCAGTTGGCACTGCGCTTGGGAGATGGGGGACTCGATGGTGTGGAGTGCTACCTGCTTGGCGGCCTGGACGGCGAGGGGGCCGCACTCTAGGATTTCGGTGGCCCAGCGTTCGGCCGTGGCCATCACGGGTTCGTCGTCGGCTACTTCATTGACCAAGCCCATGGCTAGGGCTTCTTGCGCCGAGAATAGCTTGCCGGTCAGGAGCATGCCCATAGCTAAGTGATAAGGGATGCGGCGCGGTAGTTTGAGTACGCCGCCGGCATCGGCTAGCAGACCGCGCCGCGCCTCGGGAAAACCAAAGCGGCCGCTTGCGGCCGCCACGATCAGGTCGCAGCGCAGCGCTAGTTCCAGACCGCCACCGATGGCATAACCGTTGACTGCGGCGATGATCGGCTTGTAGCAGCGGTCGAGGATGTGGACCGGAGAGTGGACCGGGTTGCGGAGCTGATCGTCGTCTGTTTGTTCGACGCGGTATTTCAAGTCCGTGCCAGCCGAAAAGGCGCGCTCGCCGGCACCGGTGAGAATGGCGACCCAGACTTGGTCGTCGGCGATGAAGTCGTCCCAAGCTCTGGTCAGTTCGGCGTGGGCCGGGGGATGCAGGGCGTTCATCACCTGCGGGCGATTCACCGTCACATAGGCGATGCGGCCTTTTTTCTCGTAGAGGATGTGTTCGAATGGTGGGGCCATGTGCTCTCCTTACTGGATGGTCTCTTTCACTTCCTTCCAGACTATCGCTAAGCACTTCGCGGCGCAAGTGGGAGACGATCTACAGATCGATAAGTGATTGTAAATAGGAGTTGTGGATAGGGATTTCTTGGTTAAAGTTAAAGTGGAGGTACAAAACATGACGAGTAAATACGGCTATTCGGAAGAGGGTTTGAAGCACTATACCAGCTACCGGGCAAAGGGACCGATTGTGGTGGATGGACATCTCGATGAAGAATCGTGGCAACTGGTGCCTAAATCGCCGCGTTTCGAGGATTTGGAGGAACCGGGCCGACCGGCTCTTTTCGACACTCGGGCTGCGGTGCTGTGGGACGACGAATACCTCTACGTGGGCTTCTGGCTGGAGGAACCGGATGTGCAGGCGATCTATACCACGCGCGATTCCATGATCTGTGAGGAAAACGATGTGGAGGTTTTCATAGCTGGCGAGGACACCTATTACGAATTCGAGTTGAATGCCTTGGGCACCATTATGGAGCGGTTCTACGTCTGGCAGGATGCCTATATCGAAGCTGGGTACGCCGAGCTGCCTGAATTCGATCTGCTGGGCACTCGTCTGGTGGATACCCTCGGAGGGCCGCAGTCGGGGCATAGGCATCCGCGCGGGCGGCGCTGGGCCTTCCGCGAATGGGACATGCCGGGTTTGCAATGGGCGGTGCAGGTAGATGGGACCATCAATGATTCCAGCGACGCCGACCGGGGCTGGACCGCGGAAATCGCCTTTCCGTGGGAGGGGTTGAAGCACTTGGCGGACGGGCGCTCGCTGCCGGCTCGGGAAGGGGATATATGGCGGATGGATTTTTCGCGTTTCCAGTGGATTGAGGAGGGCGGCACGCGGGTGTGTCCGGGGTGGGCTTGGACCAGCCACGGGACCTATGATTCGCACATCCCGGATCGCTTCAGTGTGATACATTTTTCCGAAAAGGTGGTGGGCGAGAATGAATAAGACCGTGCGCTACATCTGCCATAGGACCGAAGACGCGATTGATGTGGACGGCCACCTGCAAGAGGAAGCGTGGTCTCGGGCACCGCGATCTTCGCGCTTTGGGGACCACACCGGACGGCGAGCGCTTTTCGATACTCGGGCGGCCATGTTGTGGGACGATCAAAACCTCTACGTGGGCTTCTGGATGGAAGATCGCGATGTGTGGGGTGCGGAGGAGGAGGATCTGTTGTCAGTCCGGCAGGACAACAACGCAGGGGTACTCCTCGTCGGTCGGGGAGCGTATTACGAACTGGCGGTCAATCCGCTGGGCGCGACCTCGGAGATGTTCCACATCTGGAAGGCTGCCTATCAGCGCGGCGGCCGCTACGACGTGCCGGAGTTCGATTTGGCGGTGCACCGGCCCGAAGTCTTGGGCGGGGGATCGAATTCCGATTATCGCGCCATGCGCTGGGCTTTTTCGCACTGGTGCTTTCCCGGATTACAGGTTGGGGTGCAGGTCGAGGGCACCCTGAACAAACGGGATGATATCGACCGGGGCTGGAGCGTGGAACTGGCCTTCCCTTGGGAGGGGTTGAAAAGGCTGGCGGACGCGCAAAGCCTGCCCCCGGCCCCTGGCGATGTCTGGCGGGTTGGGCTGGTGCGGCGTCAGATCATCGACCAGCGCGCTAGTCGGCGGCAGGTTTTATGGACTTGGCAGCCCCTTGTCGAAAGCAATATGCACGTGCCTGAGACGCATCTCGAGGTGGAATTTTCTCGCGTACCGCCGGGCGCGTCCTCCGCGAATTTGGCGTAGGTGTTCAGCGATCTCGTGGAGTGTCCTTCAAGAGAAAACACAGATCGGCCAGCCCTTCTGGTGGGCTAGACGCGCTAACCAGATGTCTGGATTGACCACGACGGGACGAGCGACCGCCGCCAGCAAGAAGCGATCGTCGAAGGCGTTTCCGTAGGCCGTGGATTCGCGCAGGTCGAATTCGTATGTGCGCGCTGCTTGGTCCGCTTGGCGGACCTTTTCACGCCCAGATACGCGCGGGCCGTCCAAGTCGCCCGTCAAGCGTCCCTGCTCGCAGGTTAGCTTGGTGCCAACGACGAAATCCAGATCGAGAAGATCCCTCAAGGGTGCGATCAGGATCTCCGGCGCTCCCGATACGATGCCGAGACAATCTCCAGCGGTGCGATGGGCGGCGATCAGGCGCTGGGCCTGATCTGGGATTCGGCGAGTTAGTTGCTGGCGACAGAAGGTTTCTGCCGTTTCTGCAAGCAGGTCCATCTCGACGTTGCCGAAGTAAGTCTTATTGGAGCGAACGCCGCGGGTAGGGATGTGGACGACCCAAGACAGGAACGTGCGAACCGCCTCTGGGGCAGTCTGCTGGCCGGTGTGCAGCGCGAAGCGGATGAACTCCCGTTCGGCACTGGTATCGGGCAGCAGCGTCCCGTCTAGATCGAATAGCGCGGCGATCACGGGACTGGCTAATCGCGCAACAAGCCGGGGAACATTTTGCGGAACAGAACGTCTTGGCTGTCCCATATTACCGGGACGCCCCGCACGATGCACATCACCACCGTCAACCAGACGATTGCCTGCCCGATTAGCAGCAGCAACTCCGTAGATACTCCGATTGACCAACCGTACTCGGCTTGGCCGGACTGTATCAGCAGCACCGCGCCCAGATAGACAAACACGACCGCCTTGGTAAAGCCGTAGAGCGCCCGACTGAAGCGGGAGCTCACGAGCGCCTTTGCCCAGCGGCTGCGCATCATCGTCTTACTGCCGAAGGCAGTTTGGCCCGCATCTATAAAGGCGAGCGTCCGCAGCCAGTCGATGAGAAAACTGCGGGCGACGACGATGGCCGCAGCCCAGAAGCTGGCCATGCCGATCGAGGCAAAATAGACCCAGAAGACGTTCTCGACGATGCGATCCCCGGCGATGTCGAACATCGCGCCTAGATCGGATTCGATGCCGAGGCGGCGGGCAATGATGCCGTCGAGCGCGTCCATGTAGAGGGTGGCGATGGTCAGTAAGACCGCTATACCACAGGCGATGGTGTTGACTTTGTACAGCCCAATTACTAGGAACACTAGGAATATTCGGATCAACGTCACAAGATTGGCTTGCATGTTCACCTCCCTCGAAATGCAAGAATATCGGCTAGCGATAGGATTTCATTATAATAGCAAAAAAAGCAGCAGGTGCCGATGGAAAACTACAGCGTCAGAATGATCCGCGAGCACATGGAAAATATTCCGCAATTTCCGATCCCCAAAGGATTTGCCATGCGGAATTACCGTCCGCATGAAGGGGCTATCTGGACGCGGATTCAGCGAGCGGCAGAACCGTACTTCGACGTTGACGACCAGCTTTTTGCGCGCGAATTCAGGCGCGATTTTGGGGCACTGGAGGACCGGAGTTTTTACCTGACTACCGACGCTGGCGAAGAGATCGGGACCATTACGGCGTGGTGGCAGCCCGATTTAGACGGCGAGGATTGGGGCCAGATTCACTGGGTTGCGATTCACCCGGACTATCAGGGGCGCGGGCTTGCCAAGCCGATGATGTCTGTGGCGATGGCGTACCTCAAGCGATTCCACGAGCGCAGTTTTCTCGGCACCTCAAGCGGGCGGATTCCCGCGATCAAAGTGTATCTCGATTTCGGATTTTACCCAGACCTTGAGCGAGAGAATAGTCAACAGGCTTGGGCGGAAGTCGCGTCCGTTTTGGATCATCCGGTTTTAAGGGCCTGTGGTTTTTAGTAGGCTCAGGTGGAGACCGCAGATCCCGTCAGTTCAACCCTAGGTCCGCGGCAATCACCTGCCATGCGTTGTAACCCGGCAGCCCGGTGATGTTCCCCGACGGATGGCAGCACGAACCGCACAGGTATAACCCCGTTAGATAGCCTCGGTAGTGGCCAGCGCCCGGAAAGGGCCGGTTGTAGCCGACCTGACCATGGCCGAGGGAGCCCACCAGCAGGTCGCCGTCGCGCATGTTTGGCAGCCGCTTGGGGATGTGGTGGACCGGGCGGATCATGTGCTCGTGCGCGACATCCCGCAGGTTCGGTGCGAAATTGGCCCAGGCGTCGAGCATGCGGTGGCCGTGGGCTGTGGCCTCTGCGTCCCAGTTATCGGCGTGGCCGCGCAGGCGGAAGGGCACCTTCTCCCACATGAAGGCGGTATGGGCATTGCCGGGTGCCTGGGTGGCGTCGAAGTGGCTGGGACAAGATCCCCACATCACCGTCGGCGGCAACTGGCCTCGCTCGTGCGCCCGTACTATGTCGTCGAAGTCGGTTACCGATTGCAGGCCGAGGAGGACCATGAAGGCGTCATCCAGTTCGGGGTTGGCCTCGGCCGCCGAGTAGAGCGGGGCTTCGTCGAGGTTGAGGTAGAGGCCGAATAGGGGGGCCAGCAGGTTGTAGCGGAACGCGGTGGCTTGGTCGCGCCAGGAAGCTGGCAGGTGCGCGGGATCAATTAGGTCGAGGAAGGTCTGCTGCGGGTTGAGGCCCGAGGCGATGAAGTGGCGGGCGTCAATCCGCTCTCCCTCGACCGTGACGATCCCGGTGGCCCGGCCTGGTTCGCCGGCGATAGGTTGCACCTCGATCCGCGTTAGCTCAATGTCGGTGCGCACCTCGCCACCGGCTTCGGTGACGGCGGCGACGAGAGCTTCGGCTAGTCGGGCCGAGCCGCCGACGCACATTTGCGCCTTGCCGCGGGCGGCCAACAGCGCCGGGATGTGGTGGCCGAAGCCGGGCGCGCGCGGATCGACTTCGCGCAGGCCGTTGAAGAACAGGAGGCCGGCCTGCACCGCTGGGTTCTCGAATTCGCGCAGCACGAACTCGCGTGGGGAATAGGCGCTTGTTTCTAGTAGCAGGCGGCCCTCGGCCGTGGCTGACAAGCGGCGTCGGCGTTCTGGGGCTGACAACGGAGGTGCCTGCGCCTCGGGCTCTAGAATCTTCGTCACGATGGGCAAGAATGCCTCGCGCCAGCGGCGCAAGGTATCGGCGTCCCGGCGGCTGAATTGGGCGAAGGAGTCGGCGGTGCGCTCAAAGTCCGTCCACCAAGTTAGGGAGCGCCCGTCCGGGAGTAGCATGGCTACGTTCAGGTCGGGCTCGAGGTAGTGGGCACCGTGCCGCTCGAGTTCGAGTTCGGCGTACCACGGCATCCGGGTTACGCCTCGGTGGTAGAACGAGTGGGTGTTGTGCAGGAAGCCGGAGCCGACCGGCCACTCTTCGGTGCGCAGTCCGCCGCCGGGCACGGCGTTTCGCTCTAGACTGACGACGTGTAGGCCGGCCCGGCACAAGTAGGCCTGCAGAATCAGGCTGTTGTGGCCGGTTCCAAGGATGATGCCGTCGTACGTGGAGTCCGCCATGACCGACAATCTAATATTCGATGATTTGAAAGGGCAATTGCCATGTTTATGGATATATCACATGCTTTTATGTATGAAAACGACGATACAGTTGGATGATCAGTTGCTGTTAGAGGCCAAAAAGCACGCTGCTCAGACGGGCCGCACTCTCAGGCAATCGAGAAACTGGAGGGCACGAGATGAGCGACCATTACACGTACCGCATCACGTGGTCGGCTGAAGACAACGAACATGTGGGTCTCTGCGCTGAATTTCCATCGCTGAGCTGGCTGGCCCCTACGCCTGCTGCGGCGTTGTCCGGCATCCAGCGCCTTGTGCGCGAGTGTCTCGCAGATATGCACACCACCGGAGAAGCCGTGCCGGAACCAATAGCGGACCGTAGCTACAGTGGGAAGTTCATGGTGCGCTTGCCGCCGGAATCGCACCGCGCTCTCGCCATCCAAGCGGCGGAGCAAGGGGTGAGCCTGAACCGGCTTGTGAGTGCGCGGCTTGCAAGCACCTCCTAATTGGTTACGGTGCCCTCGTCCGCTAGATCCTCTCGGTGCTCATCGCACCGGCTCCGTGTCGATGGTCCCCAGAGGCACTTCGAGTAGGTCTTGTCCGAGGATCACCTGCCTGTCGAACACCGCTCCCACCTCGTGCAGCACGCGCTCCTGCACGCCGGGCGTCTCCAGTTGCTCCGTCAGATGAACGAGGACCAGCGTCTTTACGTCGGCGTCCCGCGCCGTGGCCGCGGCATCGAGGTGGCCGGAGCAGCTATTGGTCAGGCGTTCGTCGGTGACTACGCCATTGATAAAGTGGCACATGTGCAGTAGCACGTCTGCGCCTCTCGCCAACTCGGTGAGACGGTCCACTGGTGCCGTGTCGCCGCCGAAAACGATGGTACTGTCGGGTGTGGTCAGGCGATAGGCTAGGCAGGTGAGCTGCGGCTGCACGTGTACCACCTCGGCCACATCGACTTGCCAGCCGGGGGTCTCGATCCGGTCTCCGTGCCCGACCTCGCGCACTTGGGGGTTGGGTCTCTCCCGTGGCATCACTCCGCCACGCGCCTCGTACACGAAGTGGCTGCCTGGGTGCTCGGTACGGGCTGCTAGGTCCGGGCCGAAGGCGCCATCGGCGGAGAACAACTGGTGCGACATGTGCGCCGTAGGTGCTGGGCCGTACACCCGCAGTTCCGGTATCTGGTCGATGCCTTGGTCCCAACGCGTCAGCACCAAGTAGGCGAAGTCAACGCAGTGGTCGTAGTGCAGGTGGGTCAGGAACAGGTGGTCGATTGAGGGCAAGGCGAGACCGGCTTCGAGCATGCGCCGCACCGATCCTGGGCCGCAGTCGAAGATGAGGGTCTCGTCTCCCGTCTGGACGAGATAGCTGGAGCCGCCGCGGTGGGCCAGCGGGGCGGGTGTGCCGGTGCAGAGGAGTTGGAGTCGCGTCATGTTTCCTCATTCGCCCGTCCTCGGCGGCCAGGTGGCGAAGTACTCGGGTGCCCAGCGTCTGGCGAGGTGGTAGTTGCGTTTGTGATAGGACCCGGCGGGTGGTGCCTTCTCGGCTTCGATCCAAGCTTCGGCACCGGCTAGCTGGGGAAACTCTAAGATCCCGAGGAACTCGCCTTCGGTGTTGGTCCCGAGGAGGCGGAAGATCTCCCCGTGGATGAGGTCGTGCTCTCGGGCCACCTCCTGCAGTCGTTGCTGGCGGTTCTCGTCGCCGCGCGTCTGCGGATCAACTTGGTCGGAGCCGCGACGCCAGCCGCCGAAGGCGAGTACGACGATTGAGGAGGGATCGACGGTCAGGGGAGGGATTACGTGCGGGTCCGCGTCGGGGGCTACGGAGGGCTCGGGCTTGCGGGGTAGCCAAGCTAGGCTCTCTGGTTGCCAGCGGCGGGCGAGGGAGTAGTCGTAGAAGCCGTAGTGTCCGTACGGAGGTTCTGTCTCAGCCGCCATCCAGGCTTCGGCACCGGCTAGGTCTGGGAATTCGATGGTCCAGAAGCGCTCCCAACTGTTGCGGGATGTCAGCAAGCGGTACCCGTGTATGCCGATCAGACCATGGTGCTCGGAGACGGCCAGCATCAGGTCCACGTGTTGGCGCTCGTAGTCGTGCCGCTGCTCCTCGTCGAGTTGATGCCACTGAGGTAAGCGTCCACCCCGGAACAAAATGACGACGCTGTCGCCCTGCGACGAATCGGTCATGCATATCCTCCTGTTAGTAAAGATGGCCGTGCTTAGTCACTAGAACTTGAACATTGGCGCACGGTACACTCAACGTAGCAGGGTGAGTTTGCGCGTCAAGATGCTCTCGTCTGTCACCAGCCTGTACAGGTACATGCCGCTGGCTAGGGAGCGGCCTTCGCGGTCTCGTCCGGTCCAGTGAAGACGGTGGTAGCCGGCCTGCTGATGCCCTTGGCGCAGGATCACCACCCGTTGCCCAGTCACTGAAAACAGTTCTAGGCGCACCGGACTCGATTTTGGCAGGAAGTAGGAGATGATGGTCTGGCTGTTGAATGGATTGGGCGCGTTCTGCTGCAACTGGAGTTCATCTGGCAGGCCGATCAGCTTATTTGCCGCGACGGTGGTCTCCGAGTTTGTCCATTCGGCTACGTCCCACAGCAGAATCGTGCCGTCCCCTGCCCCAGAGGCGAGGGTGGCTCCATCGGGCGCAAACGATACCGAATTGACCCAATCCGCATGTCCTTCGAGTGTGGCGATAATTTTTCTGGTTTCCATATCCCACAGCAGAATTGTGTTGTCAGACCCGGAGGCGAGGGTAGCCCCATTGGGCGAAAACGCCAACGCAGAGATCCCACTCAACGGTCCTTCGAGTGTGGCGATAATTTTTCTGGTTTCCACGTCCCACAGCAGAATTGTGTTGTCAGACCCGGAGGCGAGAGTAGCCCCATCGGGCGAAAACGCCAACGCAGAGATCCCCCCTGCCCTCAATATTCCTCCCGTATGTCCTTCAAGGGTGGCGATCAATTCACCGCTGTCCACATCCCACAGCAGAATCGTGCCGCCCCCTATCCTGGACGCAAGGGTGGTCCCATCAGGCGAAAACGTTTCCGACCTGAGCCAATAATTCTCATGTCCTTCGAGGGTGGCGATCAATTCACCGCTGTCCACGTCCCACAGCAACAGCAGCATCGTGCCATCGAGAGACCCCGCCCCGGAAGCAAGGCGGGTTCCATCAGGCGAAAACGATACCGAATTGACCCAATAATTCTCATGTCTTTCGAGTGAGGTGATCTGGTCACCGCTGTCCACGTCCCACAGTAGAATTGTGCCATCATCCGCTGACACGACCGCCAGACGGGTTCCATCGGACGAAAGCGCATGGCCTTCGGGGATGATGATCTGGTCACCGCTGTCCACGTCCCACAGTAGAATTGTGATACCAGACCCGGCCGCTAGACGAGTTCCATCGGATAAAAACGCCACCGAAGAGACCACATCCGTATGGCCTTCGAGTGCGGCGATTGGTTCACCACGTCCCACGTCCCACAACTTCACCGTATTATCAAATGTTCCTCCCGCTGAAGCGAGCATCGTTCCATCGGGCGAAAACGTCACCGACCAGACCTCTCCCGTATGGCCTCCGAGTGAGGCGATTGGTTCACCGCTAGCTACGTCCCACAACTTCACCCTATTATCACTTGACTCGGGAAAAAACTCAGGAAAAAACGCATCCCCTACCCCAGAGGCGAGTATTTTTCCATCGGGCGAGAACGCCACCGAAGAAACTCCATCTTCATGTCCTTCGAGTGTGGCGGTATTGGTGTTGGTTTCCACATCCCACAGCTTGACTGTCTCATCGAATGTTCCCCCTGCGGAGGCGAGTATTTTTCCATCGGGCGAAAATGCTACCGAATTGACCTTATCCGTATGTCCTTCGAGGGTAGCGATATTGGTGTTGGTTTCCACGTCCCACAACTTGATCGTCTCATCATCTGATCCGGAGGCGAGTAATTTTCCATCGGGCGAAAACGCCACCGAAGAAACTCTTCCCTCATGTCCTTCGAGCGTGGCGATATTGGTGTTGGTTTCCACATCCCACAGCTTGACCGTATTATCCGCTGGAAAGTGGATAATCGGATCCCCTGCCCCAGAGGCGAGTAATTTTCCATTGGGTGAAAACGCCACCGACCAGACCCCATCCGTATGTCCTTCGAGTGTGGCGATATTGGTGTGCGTTGCCACGGCCCACAGCTTGACCGTTTCATCCTCTGATCCGGAAGCCAGCAACGTTCCATCGGGTGAAAACGCCACCGAAGTGACACCTCCAGTATGTCCTTCGAGCAGGGCGACTTCGGTGCCGGTGGCGACATCGTAAAGCCAAATGCCGATTGCACTGGCCACTGCCAGTCGCGTACTATCGGGCGAAAACGCTACCGCTCGGTCTCCGCGACCGATGGCTCCTTTACCCAGACGCATGATGGCGTCATCTGGTAGCTGCCACGTCCGATAATCACCCTCCATGCTCCGTGGAGTAGGCAGCCCAACGCCTACGGCATTAAACGTCGCTAGCGTACGTATGCCGAGCGAGACCTCAACGGTGTTTGTGCCTGGAAAGGGACCAAGGGTAAGGGTCGTCTCTGCTTGGCCATTGGCATCGGTGGTTGCGGACTGCTTACTAAGCGTTCCATAACCGGCGGTCACCGTAAAAATGACTTGCACATCTGGTAGGGGATTATTGTCCTGGTCTCTCACCTCAACGATTAGGGGGTTAGGCAAGGCGTCCCCGGACATCCCCTCTTGGTCATCGCCGGAGACTTTTACCAACGTTTGCGGGCGGGGTTGGCCACCCGTCCACCACTTTACCACGTCCCACAACTTGACCGTGCGATCCCTTGACGCGGAAGCGATCATTTTTCCATCGGGCGAAAACGCCACCGACCAGACCTCATTCGTATGACCTTCGAGGGTGATGATCGGTTCACCCGTCGTCATGTCCCACAGCTTGATCGTATTATCCTCTGCCCCGGAAGCGAGTATTGTCCCATCGGGTGAAAATGCCACCGACCAGACCGCACCTGTATGTCCTTCGAGGGTGGCGACATTAGTGTGCGTTGCCACGTTCCACAACTTGATCGTATT
>VXML01000053.1:55854-115732 GCA_009841115.1 Gemmatimonadota bacterium
CTTCGAGGGTGGCGACATTAGTGTGCGTTGCCACGTTCCACAACTTGATCGTATTCGTTGTCCCGGAAGCGAGTATCGTCCCATCGGGTGAAAATGCCACCGACCAGACCGCACCTGTATGTCCTTCGAGGGTGGCGACATTAGTGTGCGTTGCCACGTTCCACAACTTGATCGTATTATCCGTTGCTCCAGAAGCGATCATTTTTCCATCGGGTGAAAACGTCACCGGATAGACTGCACCTGTATGTCCTTCAAGAGTGGCGATCGGTTCACCGCTGTCCACGTTCCACAGTTTGATTGTGCGATCCCTTGACGCGGAAGCGAGCATCGTCCCATCGGGCGAAAACGCCACCGAAGTGACAGTGCTAATATGGCCTTCGAGTGTAGCGATATTAGTGCTCGTTGCCACGTTCCACAGCTTGATTGTGCGATCCCTTGACGCGGAAGCGAGCATCGTCCCATCGGGTGAAAACGCCACCGAATAGACCTCATCCGTATGTCCTTCGAGTGTGGCGATATTGGTGCTCGTTGCCACGTCCCACAGCTTGACCGTATTATCCCCTGCGCCGGAGGCGAGTATCGTCCCATCGGGCGAAAACGCCACGGAAAGGACCGGACTTCTATACTCCTCAAGGGTCAAGGACCGAATGACGAGTGGTTGTTCGGGTTGTTCAGGTTGCTCCGGCGGTTGGCCGCCGTCAGGCTCCTCGTCTTCCGTGACCGGATCCTCTGCTTCGGTTGTTGCGGTAACGGGTATTTGTGCTGTCAGTGAGGGGCCGTTGTATCCTACTATGGCATCGGCCCCGACGGTGAAGATGAGGGTGGCATCGGTGTCGATGTTGCCGTCGAATTCGAGTTCAATAGTGACTTCCGTGTCGCTGACGCGTTTGATGGCGAAAGTTCCGACCGTGACGCCTGAGATGCCAGCTACGGTCACCGCATCCCTGATGTCAAAGATACGTGCATACGTCCTTCCGCTGAGGGTGAGTGTGACGACGCTTTCATGCAGCGTCGCCTCGGTCAACGGGGAGTCCGTGGAGGCGACCACGGACTCCATGATTGCGGTGACGGGTATTTGTGCTGTCAGTGGGGGCCCGTTGTATTCTTCTATGGCGTCGGCCCCGATGGTAAAGGTGAGGGTAGCATCGGTGTCGATGTTGCCCTCGAACTCCAGTTCGACGGTGATTTCCGTGTCGCTGACGCGATCGACGCCGAAGGTTGCGACCGTGACGCCGTCAATGCCTGATACTTCCAGCGCATCCCTGATTTTGAAACCGGATTGCTCGTAAGCACCGCCGCTGAGGGTGAGTGTGACGACGCTTTCATGCAGCGTCGCCTCGGTCAACGGAGAGTCCGTGGAGGCGGCCACCGAAATATCGTCAGAGGAGCCGTAGCTAATGCCTGGTAAGGCACATATCACCAGCATCACTACGAGAATCGACACGATGGGTTTTTGATTGAAAACTATGTTTTTCATCAGGGAACCTCTCTCATAGCCTATCTAGTAAAGATTAACGTGAGTTCGGGATAAGCGTCGTCTAATGAGGATGTCCCGTTGGTAACGGCCCTAACGCACTCAGTCTACTTGATCATGGAAATTCATGGATACTCAGATATATAATTTCCATAAAAAGAAAGTGTCAAGAAAATATTACAATATGGGGATCTTATTTGGGGGTATTTCTATTCGGGGAAAAGACCATATAAAGTCCAAATTGAATAAAAGGCCATATACGGTCTTTAATAAGAATTATTTTGCCACGTCGATGACTTTTGCCAAGCCTTTGAAGGCCCCTTTCTCCACCACCGATTCACGACCGGGCGTCGTCAACTGTTTAACCCGAACTCACGTAAAGATTACGCCAACTCGTCAATCAGCCTGCGGATGTTGGCGTAGTTCGTCTGCATGGCTTCGAGCCGCGAGCCGCTTGCCGGCAGGAAGTGGGTGGCAATCGACAGGACGACGTCGCAGCGGTTGTCGCGCAGGTTGCGCAGGATCGTCGGGTAATCGACGTGGCCCTCGCCGATGGGTGTGTACTCGAATTCGAGCTTTGAGCCGTTTATGGTGCGCAGGTCCTTGGCGTGGACGCCGTGTAGATAGGGGCGCAGGTTTTCGAAGCCTGAGGTGGCATTATCGACTTCGCCGCAATTGTAGTTGTCCGCTGGACACCAGAGCGCCTTGAAGCGCCGCGAGCCGACGGCTTCGACGATGCGGCGGAAGTTGCGGCTGGTGTTGCCGTAGTTCCACTGCATCATCAGGAAGGCGATATCGACGTCGTATTTTTCGGCGAGGTCGGCGAACATGGAGAACGCTTCGACGAGCTTTGCCATGTCGCCGTCGGAGATGATGCCGCCGCGCGTTGCCCAGCGCATGGGCCAAGTGGGCTTGCCGCCGGTGTATTCGGCCGGCCAAGCGAAGCTGCTGCAGCCGACTGCGCCGATCCCCAAGCGAGCTGAGACTTCCATCGCTCGTTCTAGCTTGGTGAAGTGTTCCTTGAACTGGGCGTGTTCGAGCATCTTGCCCGATTCAAGCTCGGCGAGGTGCACGGTCTTGAACAACCCCGCGCCGTTGAGCAGGAAAAATTTGAGACCGTGGGCGGCGACCTGTTCGGCGGCTTGGTCTATCTCGTCGTCGGTAAGCTCGTAGAGGCTGCGGTTGTTGGAGTGGGTGCCGCACCAGACGTAGTGCGCGCCGAGACCGCGCGCCGTGGCCAGCGATTGCTCGAAGGGCTGCTGCAACTCTCCGAGGTACATCCCCATTTTGAATTCGTAGTGGTCGCTCATGATTTTCCTATCCCCGCGACGGCTCGGGCATCTCGGCCCGCGCCTTCGCCGCTAGTTCTTTGAGGTGGCCGTCGTTGGCCATGCGCTGTTCGAGATGCACCATGCGGCGTTTGCCCGCCGTGGCGAGCATGGTCTCGCCGTACGCGCGCTCCGCCCAGAAGCGGGCCAGCCCAGCGATGTCTTGTTTGACGAGGTCGATCTGCTCCTCGGGCACGCGCACCATGCAGTTGATGGTGAACATGCGGCGGTGGCCACCGCCGCCGAAGGCCGCGTGTTTGAGGTTGTGCTGGAAGACGACGACGTCTCCGGGGACGATTTCGAGCGCGACGGCTGGGACTTGGTCGCCGGAGATGCCCCATTGCTCCTGCGATTGCTTGACGTTCGCTTCAAGCGTCTCGGCGTACTGGTCGCCGCGGCGGTGGCTGCCCGGGATCACGCGCAGGCAGCCGGTGTCGCGGGTCAGGTGGTCGAGGTAGAAGGCGATCTTGACGTGGCGGATTTCCTTCTGGTAGCCGTCGGAGTGCCACCGGGTGTCGCCGGCGTAGTAGTTGCCGTCGGAACCGCTGTAGTTGAAGTCGTCGCCGAGCAGGCTGGCGAGCAACCCCTCGATGCGCGGATCGTCGAGCAGCGCGCAGAGGCGCTCGTGTTGATCGATGAAGGGCACGATGCAGGAGCGCCGTTCGCCGTCGTGCGGTTGGCCGTAGTGGCCCCCGCCGCGCTCGGCCCAGACTTGCTCGAAGGCGTCGATGATTTCGTCGATACAGTCGGCCATCAAGCCCGGCAGCGCGAGGTAGCCGAAAGTGTCGAAAAAGTTGAGTTGCTGTTGGTTGAGGCGGATCATGTTGGTTCTCCTGAAGAGCTTGACGGAGGGTGGGGGAGGCGATACATTGGCGGCGCTTTGGACGCCGTGTTCAATCTAATAAGGCATCTGTCTTCATTCAATATTTGCATACTGACTAACGTAGAGGATAGGGATGAAAATTGTCGATGTGGGTGCCGTGCTGCTGCAACCCATGCCTTGGGTGCTGGTGAAGGTGCGCACTGACGAGGGGATCACTGGCATTGGCGAGGCTTATCACGGGGCCGGCGTCCATCACATTGCGGTCGATGAACGCCTCACCCAACGCGCCCTTATCGGTCAAGACCCGCGCAACGTCGATAAGCTCTTCCGCGATATGAAAAGCTCGATGTCGGCGTCGGGGTACTACCAAGGAGCGGTGATGAGTGCGATTAGCGGCATTGAGATGGCGCTGTGGGATATCACTGGGCAGGCGATTGGCGTGCCGATCTGGCAATTGCTGGGCGGCGCGTACCGCGACTCGATTCGCGTGTACAACGACTGCCACGCCGGCGACGAGGACGACAATCCCGAATCTTGGGCAGCTAAGGCCAAGGAGGTGGAAGCTCGCGGCTTTGACGCCATCAAGTTCGACATCGACCCGCGTCCCGACCGGCGCGACCACTACAACCGCACCATGAGCAACAGCGACATCGCCTTCCACATTGAAGTGGTTACGGCGCTCCGCGAGGCGCTGCATCCCAACACGGATTTGCTCATCGACGCCCACTGGGCGTACGCGCCGCACGACATTCTCAAGGTTGCCTATGCTTTGGAAGCGCTGAATTTGATGTGGTTGGAAGATCCGATTCCGGCTGAAAACGTCGCCGCGCTCAAGGAAGTGAAGAACGCGACGCGCACGCCGATCTGTACCGGCGAAAACCTGTACACGCGGCACGGGTTCCGCGAGTTGGTAGAGACGCAGGCGACGGATATTATCTCGCCCGATCTGGCCAAGGCCGGCGGTCTGTCCGAGGGACGGCGCATCGCCGATTTGGCCGACATTTATTACATCCCGATTTCGCCGCACAACATTTGTAGCCCGATAGGCACCGTGGCCATGTGCCACACGTGCGCTGCTTCGCCCAACTTTCAAGTGTTGGAGTTCCACCACCTTGACAACGAGTTGTGGAACAGCCTCACGGTGGAGCGCGACCTGATCGTCAACGGGCGGATCCCCTTGCCGCAGGCTCCGGGTCTTGGAGTCACACTCGATGAGGAAGTGGCGCGCGGCGCGGCGCGCGAGGACCTCGGTTTCTTCGACGCGGAGTGAGTTGACTTGTCGCTTAATTACGTCTTTCGACGCTTCGGGGTATTCCTGCTGATCGTGTGGGCAGGGGCGACCATCAACTTTTTGATGCCTCGGATGGCTCCGGTGAATCCCATCCGCGAGCGCCTGTTGCAGGCGGTGTCCTTTGGCGGCGCGGGTAAGACCGACATGGAGGCCGTGGTGGCTACGTACGAGGCTCGCTTTGGTCTCGACCAGCCTTTGTGGAAGCAGTATTTGCGCTACTTAGGCGATGTGGCGCGCCTCGACTTTGGGGTTTCCATCGCCAACTTTCCGAGCCGCGCTTCCGACATTATCATGCGCGCCCTGCCGTGGACGCTCGGCCTGCTGACGACGGCGACGCTGATCGCCTTTGCCCTCGGTACGGTGCTCGGCGCGCTGCTGGCTTGGCCGCGGTCACCCGGTGCTCTGCACTACTTTGCCGCTCCGTTCTTGGCGCTGTCGGCGATTCCCTATTACTTGCTCGGACTAGTTCTCGTCTTTCTTCTAGGCTTCACCCTGCGCGCCTTTCCACTCGGCGGGGGCTTTACCTTAGGAACGCTGCCTGGGCCGACGTTGGCCTTTGCCATTGACGTGATCTATCACTCCATCGTCCCCGCTCTGTCGATCGTGCTGTCGTCGGTGGGGTTTTGGGCTTTGTCGATGCGGGGCATGATGGTGACTGTCCAGGGCGAGGACTACGTCAATTACGCCGAGGCGCGGGGGCTAAAGAGCCGCGACATCTTTTTCCGCTACGCCCTGCGCAACGCGCTGCTGCCGCAGACTACGGCCTTGGCGTTGGCCATGGGCTACGTGGTGTCTGGGGCCGTACTGGTGGAGGTGGTGTTCGCGTACCCGGGTGTGGGCACGGTGCTATACCGCGCCGTGCAGACTTTTGACTACTTCGTCATTTACGGCGTCGTGCTCATGGTCATATTAGCCATCGCCGTGGTGACGTTGATTCTCGACTTGGTTTATCCGCTCCTCGACCCGCGCATTGCCTACCGCCGATGACGCTCTCGCCGATCTTCGCGGCGGTGCGCCGCCATCCCCAGCTTGCGGCCGGCTTAATCGTCGTCTTTGTCGTGTTAGCCTTTGGTCCTGTAGGAACCCTGTTCGTCGATACGGATTTGGCCCGCGTCGGTGCTGCTGAGCCGAATCTGTCGCCGTCGCTGGAGCATCTGCTCGGGACTGATGCGGCGGGGCGGGATTTGCTGGCGGTGATGGTGGCGGGTACGCCGCTTACGCTTAGGGTTGGCTTTCTCGCTGGTGCCGTGGGACTTGGTATCGGTATTATCCTTGGCTTTCTCGCTGGGTACTTTGGCGGTTTGGTGGATACCTTGATTCGGGGTGCTGCCGATGTGCTGCTGACTGTGCCCGGCCTGCTGTTCCTCGTGGTGTTGGCCACCTCGCTGCGCACGGCTGTTACGGTCGATATGATGGCTCTCGTGGTGGCTTCGCTGGCGTGGATGCTGCCGACGCGCACTATTCGCTCACAGGTGCTGTCGATGCGCGAGCGCGCGTACGTGCAGGTGGCGCGGCTCTCCGGCATGAGGGACTTGGAAATCATCGCCCGCGAGTTGCTGCCGAATTTGCTGCCCTATCTGGCGGCTAGCTTTGTCAGCGCCGTGGGTGCGGCGGTGCTGGCTTCGATTGGTTTAGAGGCACTGGGCTTGGGGCCGCAGAACGAGCCTACGCTCGGGATGACCATTTACTGGGCTTTGTACTACACTTCGCTGCTGCGGGGAATGTGGTGGTGGTGGGCGCCGCCGATTGCGATGATCGTGCTGATTTTTCTCGGCTTGTTCCTCGTCTCCATGGGATTGGACCGCATTGCCAATCCGCGTATATGGAAGGTCTCGTCGTGAGTGCCGAGAGTAAGAGCCGCGTCGTGCTGCGGGTGCAGGATCTGCGCGTTTACTACCACACGCCGAGGGGGCCGGTGCGCGCCGTGGAAGGCGTCGGCTTTGAACTGCGGTCGGGAGAGCGGCTGGGCTTGGTGGGCGAGTCTGGCTCGGGCAAATCGACGACGGCCATGGCTCTGATGCAGTTGATCCGGCCGCCCGGCCGGATCGAAGGGGGGAGGGTCGAGCTCGACGAGCTGGAGTTGCTGTCGCTGGCTGAGGAGGAGATGCGGGGCGTGCGCTTTTCGCGGATCTCTTTGATTCCCCAAGGCGTGATGAACTCGCTCAATCCGGTGATGCGCGTGGGCGCGCAGATCGCCGACACGATTGAGGCGCACGAGGAGCGACCGGACCGCGAGGGCCTGCAGGAGCGGGTAAGAAGGCTGCTGGCGCTGGTTGAACTGGACCCGGCGACGGCGCGCATGTACCCCCACGAACTCAGCGGCGGCATGAAGCAGCGCGTGGGCATGGCCATTGCCGTGGCCTTGCGGCCCCAAGTGATTATCGCCGACGAGCCAACGAGCGCCTTGGACGTGGTCGTGCAAAAGCGGGTGATGGATACCTTGTTCCGCGTGCAGCAGGAACTCGACGCCGCAGTGATTTTGGTGGGCCACGATATGGGGCTGATGGCTCAATGCGTGGACCGCATCGGCGTGATGTACGCCGGTCGGCTGGCCGAACTGGGGCCGGTGCAAAATCTGCTTGAAGAGCCGTTGCATCCGTACACGCGGATGTTAGTAGAGAGCCTGCCGTCGCTGGAGCGCAAGGGCGTGTTTCGCGGCATTCCCGGACTGCCGCCTTCATTGCTGGAGCCGCCGCCGGGGTGTCCCTTCCACCCGCGTTGTCCGCAGGTGATGGATAGCTGCTCGGATCGGGTGCCGGAGTTGGAAGTGGTGGCTGCTGAGCGCCAGGCGGCTTGTCATCTGCACGCCGAGGTCTCGTGAGTACGCCACTATTAGAAGCGCGGGGTGCCAGCCGAGCCTTTGGCGGCGGTGTGTTCGATCGGCAGCGGATTGTCGCGGTCGCAGACGCCTCGCTGGTGATCCCGGAGGACGATCCCGTGGTGGTGGCGATTGCTGGAGAGAGCGGTAGCGGCAAGACCACTCTGGCGCGCCTGCTGCTGGGTATCATGCCTCCGACCGACGGCTCGGTGCGCTATCAGGGTACGGAACTGCGCGATCTCGACGCCAAGGCGCGGCAGACGTTTCGGCGGCAGGTGCAGGCTGTGTTTCAGGATCCTTTTGAGGTGTTTAATCCGTTCTACCGGGTGGACCATTCTCTGACAGTGCCGATTGCTAAGTTCTTTCCGGAACTGTCGCGCCAAGAGCGGCGGCAGCGGATTGAGGAGGGGCTGCGAGCGGTCGGTCTGCGTCCGGAGGAGACCCTTGGGCGTTATCCCCATCAGCTAAGCGGCGGTCAGCGCCAGCGCATTATGGTGGCGCGGGCGTTGCTGCTCGACCCGCGCATAATTGTGGCCGACGAGCCGGTGTCGATGGTGGATGCCTCGTTGCGCGCTACTATCTTGGAGACCTTGTCTCGCATCCATAGGGAGCGCGGCATTAGTCTGGTGTATATCACGCACGATCTTACTACGGCGTACCAACTGAGCCACACTATTCTCGTCATGTACCAGGGTGCGGTGGTCGAGGTGGGGGATGTGGAGCAGGTTATTAAGGCACCGAAGCACCCTTACACGCAGCTACTGGTGAGTTCTATTCCTCTGCCGGACGCAAAACGACGCTGGGGAGAAGGCGCTGTTGAGGTTGCGTCTAGCGGGCCGACAGTGGAGGAGGACGCAGAGATTCCGAGCGCCACTGGTGGTTGCGCCTTTGCCGAGCGCTGTCCCCACGTTATGCCTCGCTGTCGGCAGCAGCGTCCGCCGTTGGTGCAGATTGGTGCTGGTCGGGGCGCTGCCTGCTATCTCTACGAGGACGCTGCGGTGCTGTCGGAAGAACAGGTCGCTGGCTTGTCCTACGGAGGTGGGTGAACGATGGGGCGAGCGGATTGGACGCATCTGTGCCAAAGAATTTTGATTTCTAAGAGGCGATAGATGAATTGGAGAATCTATCGAGCTAATTATTGTGGAGATGTCCCATGACGCTCAAGATGGCGGCACTGACAGCTACCGCAGGGTTGCCGCGTCGAGTCCTATTAATGTTTTATTAACGTTTTATTAATGTTTTATTAACGTTTTATTAACGTTTTATTGGGTCTATTGAGGGTCTATTGAGGTCTTATAGCAGTCCTGAATGTGTAGGGGCGATTCGCGAATCGCCCCTACATCGTCTATTGGTTGGGTCACCTCTGTATGCCATCCTCGCGGCGTGTGCAATTTTGGCTGGCTGTGGGCCGGCTGTGGTGCTGGACGACGTCCCCCGAGACCGCACCCTGATCCTGATGAATGGCGGTCCGAACCAGTATTCCCTGTTCGACAATCAGAACCCCTATATCCCCGGCTCCGATCAGGGATTCCACATGGGTACGCTGCCAGCGGTGTTTGAGCCGCTGATTATGTACAACGTGCTCACTGGGGAATACGAGAACTGGCTGGCCGAAAGTTGGGCATACAACGATAGCTTTACCGTGCTCACCGTGAAGATCCGCGAGGGCATTGAATGGGCGGACGGCGTCCCCTTTACCGCGCGCGATGTAGCCTTCACTTTCGACATGCTACGCGATCACGCCGCGTCCATGGTGCATCTGGCCGACCTGCCCGAGTTCTTCGACTCCATTGAGGTTGTTGACGACCACACCGTGCGGCTGGTGCTGAAAAAGGCGGGGCCGGCGTTTTGGGCGACTACGCTGAGCAGCAACCACGGCATTTTCGTTTTACCCGAGCACATCTGGAAAGATCAAGACCCGCTAGAGTTCACCTTCCATGACATCGACGGCGGTTTGCCCTTGGGCACAGGTCCTTATCGCCTCGTGTACGCGTCGCCATACCAGAAGATTTACGATCTGCGCGAGGACTGGTGGGGGGCTAAGACGGGGTTTAAGCGGCTGCCGAGAATCCAGCGGATCATCTACGTGCCGCAGCAGGAGGAGAGCCAAGCCGCGCAACTGTTGCTGACTGATCAGCTCGACATGGCACCTATCATGCAGGTGCTCACCCTCGAAAGCGTGTTGGAGCGCAATGCGCGGGTTGTGACCTTTGCCGATCGGCAGCCGCCCTACGGCTACTTGGACTGGTGTCCCATTGACCTCAACATGAACTGCTCGGAGCCGCCCTTTGACGATCCGCAGATTCGCCGGGCGATTAGCATGGCCATCGATCGGGAGAAGCTCGTCCAGCTAGCCGAGTCGGGAGCGGGCGTGGTCGCGCTGCATCCCTTCACGCCCTACGAATGGTTTGCGCCTTTTGACGAGGTCCTGCAGGAGATTCTCGCGCGGCATGGGTACGACTCCAAGCCGCACTTGGAAGAAGTGAACCGGATCATGGAGGGAAAAGGTTATCGCAAGGACGACGAGGGCTTGTGGGTCAACGCGGAGGGCGAGCGCGTCGAGATTGCCATGTACGTGCCGCAGTGGCTGCGGGCCTATGGACCGCCGCTGACGCAACAGCTACGCGACGCTGGTTTTGATGCGAATTTTGACACCTCGCCCGGCTTGACTTCGCTCGTGCAGACGGGGGAGCAAAAGGCTTCCCTCGGCTGCAAGGGGCCGAGTGGGGTGCGCGGCATGGACCCCTATCTGATGCTGTCTTACTACACCTCGCAATACTTCCGGCCCACGGGGCAGCCAGCGCCGCTGTGGTCAACCATTTCGCGCTGGCGCAACGAGGAGTTCGACCGCATTGTCGAGCGCATCGCGCCTCTACAGGTCGGCGACGAGGAACTGTTGGAGTTGTTCAGCGAGGCGATGGAGATCTGGGTGGGGGAGTTGCCCGACATTTTCTTGGCGCAGCTAATTATCCGCTATCCTTGTAACACTACCCGCTGGACTGGCTGGCCGAGTCAGCAAGACCCCTACGGCTTTCCGCACTCTTGGCAGTGGGAGCTGTTGAAAACCTTCATCCGGCTGGAGCCTGTTGATAATGGGGTAATGGCTCAAGGCGAGGGGTAAGTTATGGACACTTCGGGTACTGCGACTGAGTTGTTGGGAATGGACGGCGATGTCTGCCTGCTGCTGAACGGCGAGTGGAAGTTTGCCGAGGGTCCCGACGGCGATCCTCCGACTGACGGCTGGGAGCGCGTGCGCGTGCCGCATCGCTCGCGCGAGTTTGAAGATGAGCCGCCCGAGTCCGGTTGGTACCGCACAGAACTGCGCCTACCGGAAGGCTGGGATGTAGACGGGCGCATCGTGCTCGACTTGGGGAGGGTGCGTCACTTTGGGCGCGCTTATCTCGACGGTGAAGTGATTGGTGAACACTACGGTATGCGCTTGCCTTGGCGTATTGATCTGACTGATAGCATCCGTCCGGGGCGCGATTACCGGCTCGACGTGTTCACTCACAACTGCAGCGGCCGCTATGCGCATCCCGACGCCCTACGTCTGAGCGAAGAGGCGGAAAAAGCCCTCGACACTCGCTTCTGGTACACGAGCGCCGCCACCATTGGCATGGAGTCGGATGTGTGGCTGAGTTGGGAGTCGCGGGTTCGGGTCGAAGATGTGCAGATTGTCACGTCGGTGCGGGAGCGCGAAATCCGCGTTGGATTGACGGTCTGCAACGATGCCGAGGAAGCGTTCCACGGCGACGTTCGCCTGCGGGTGCGCTGCGCGGGCGAGACTGAGTTGGAACTTGAAGGTTGTAATCTTGATCTGGCACCGGGGGAGAGCCGTCGCCTAGAGACCGCAGCGCCTTGGGGAGACGCCGTGCTCTGGGGTCGTCCGCCGTACGGCGAGCCGATTTTGTACTTTCTCGAAAGTTCGCTGCAATCGGCAGGTCGCGCCGTGCACAACAATGTGACTCGCTTCGGCTTCCGCGAGGTCTGGGCCGAGGGGGATCGGCTGTTGCTCAACGGCATTCAGCTCATGCCTTGGGGCGACCACACGGTGCCGTACGTGTACGAGCGCCAGTGGCTGACGCGGAAGTTCGTCGATTTGGCCGACGCCAACGTCAGCATCGTCGAGCACCACCGCTACGACCCACCGCCGGTGTTTTACGACGTGGCCGACGAGCTTGGCGTGTTCGTGGTGGGGGCCAACTTCTGCGTTGGTACGGGACAGGTGTACACGCCGGAGATAGACGTGCGGGAGCAGGTGCTGGTAAGGGAGTATCAGCTAGCGGTGGCCGACTACTGGATCCGCTCGGTCCGCAACCATCCGTCGATCCTGTTCTGGGACATCACGGACGCGAGAGAACCCGAATACTGCGTGCCCCTGCTGCGCAAGGTGAAGGAACTCGACGATAGCCGCATCGCCGAAGTCACCTTTGATCCGTCGGTGGCCACGGACGAGTTGATTGAACTGATTGATTGCTACCGGCTGTTCAGCGGCCTAGAAAACATCGAGGCGAGTATTGACGAGATCCGCGGCGGCCTCCCGGTGAAACCGATCCGAGTCGGTGAGGCGGGCATCTTTGCGGAAGCCTCTTGGGGAGAGCAGGAGGAGCCGCCGTTGTCGGAAGGTTGGTGGGAATTTTTGACCTCAATGCCGGAGCGCAACGTCCACGGGCTACAGACGTTTTTCCTCGCCGACATGGACTACCGAGGATTCACCGACCACGTGCCGGGGATGTTGGTTGGACCGCTCAATGTGAAGGTTACGTGGCCGTCGCAGTCGGGAGCGGATGCCCGCATTGATCCTTTTGGCGTGGGGACAATGGAGGCGTGGGGCAAGCACCGGCTGTGTCTCAATTGGTGCGACCCGCAACAGCCGGTCTCGCGCCCGACGGCGACGACGGCTTGGTCGCAGGAGTTGTTCCGCCGGCTCGCTGGGCGGGATGTGGGACCGCTGGCGCACGAGCGATTGCCAGAGGTGCTGGTGCGAGTGATGAGCGACGGGCAACCGGTAGCCCGCGCCTGCGTTTTGGTGACTCCGCTGGCTGGGCAAGCGGTCCTGCCCTATGCCGTGCGGGCCGATCTGGCGGGCACATCGTGGTTTGTGTTGCCCGAAGCGGGTGCGTACCGCTTTACCTGTCAGGGTGCAAGTGTGGATATCGAGAGCGAGCGGCAACCGATCCGCGCGCCGGGGGGATATGATCACGTTCAGGCGGTGACGCTGCATTTGCCTTAGATCCCTTAATCGGAGAATGATATAATGCCAGACACTCGTCCCAATATCCTGCTCATTATGACCGACCAGCAGCGCGGCGACTGCATGGGGCTCGATCCCCACAGTCCTTCGTGTCTGCAAACGCCCAACTTGGACTGGCTGGCCCGCACGGGCACGCACTTTCACCACGGCTATTCCGAATGTCCCAGTTGCATTCCCGCGCGCCGCAGTTTGATGACCGGTACGGCACCAGCGGCCAATGGGGCCGTTGGCTTCAAAAGCGCTCCGTGGGACCCGCCGCACACTTTGGCCGGCGAGCTGTCCAAGGCAGGTTACCAGACGGAGATGATCGGCAAACTCCACTTAATCCCCCACCGCAAGCGCTACGGCTTTGACCACATGCAACTGGCCGATGGCACTCGGGGTGCTGACAACGATTATGTCGAATGGCTGCGGCAATACCACGGCCGGAATGAAGTAGATCCCGGCATGGCCCACGGCATTTCCGCCAACGGCTGGGTTGGTCGCCCGCACCACTTGCCCGAAGAACAGATGCATACTTTTTGGTGCGTTGACCGGGCCATGGACTTTTTGCGCAAGCGCGATCCGTCGGCTCCGTTTTTTCTCAATGTTTCCTTTATCGACCCCCATCCTCCGCTCACGCCACCTGCTCCTTATTACGACCGCTATATCGACCGCAGTCTGCCCGATCCATTGGTTGGCGATTGGGCACCCGCATTCGATGATCCTGAAAAAGGTCTCAATCCCAATGCGTGGGAGATTCGTCTCAACGAACACGATATGCGCTGTTGTCGCGCCGCTTATTACGGCATGATCAACTTTATAGACGACCAGATTGGCCGTCTCATTCAGTTTACCGGAGGTCTCAACAACTGCCTAGTCATCTTCACCTCCGACCACGGCGAAATGCTGGGCGACCACAACCTCTTTCGCAAAACTTGGCCCTACGAAGCCTCGGCGCGAGTTCCGTTTTTTATGCGCGCGCCAAAAAATTGGGACTATCCCGAAGAAGTCATCAGCAACAGTCCCGTCGGCATCCAAGACATCATGCCTACCATCCTCGCTGCGGCCGGCATCGACATTCCCGATACCTGCACGGGCAAAAGCCTCCTACCCGTCATGCAGGGCGATGCCGACGGCGTCCGGGAGTTTCTCCACGGCGAACACGCTGGGTGTTACGCCCGCGACCACGGCAATCACTTTGTCACGGATGGGCACTGCAAGTACATCTGGTATTCGCAGACGGGTCAGGAGCATCTTTTTAACTTGGACGAAGATCCCCAGGAAATGCGCGACTTGTCTCGTGATTCCGACGCTGAGACTAGGATGCAGCCTTGGCGAGATCGCCTCAGCGAAGTCCTCAAAGACCGGCCAGAAGGTTTTGTGGATGGCTCGCGCTTAATTCCCGGCCAGCCCCATGATGCGCTGCTGCCGGACTACGATCCAGAAGCGACGTATCCCTATCTATGAGCTAAGTACGCAACAGTAAAACCCCACTCCTATCAAAACGCCGGAGGAGACCATGACTACGTATCGCGCCGCCGTTATCGGCTTGGGCCGCATGGGCAGTACGTTTGACGATGAAATGAGCGAAGGAGGGTCCATTTTTCTGCCTTATTGCCACGCCCCCTCATACTGCGCTTCGCCCCATACGGAACTGGTGGCCGGAGCCGATCCGCACGACGAACAACGCGCTATTTTCGGCGACCGCTGGGGTCTGGAGCAAGACCATCTCTACAGCGACTACCGCCAAATGTTGGAGCGGGAAAACCTCGATATAGTCAGCGTCTGTACCACGGCCCGCATTCGCTCGCAGATCGTCCAGGACTGCGCCCGCGCCGGCGTCAAAGCCGTATGGGCCGAAAAGCCGATTGCCCTGACTTTGGCCGATGCCGATGCCATGGTTGATGCCTGTCGCCAACACGGCACGGCCCTAGCCATCAACTGCGCCCGCCGCTGGAACCCGTTCTTCAGTCAGGCCCGCAACCTCATCGACAAAGGCGAGCTGGGGCAAATCCTCCAAGTCACCGGCTATGCTCAGTGCGGCTTGTCACACAACGGCAGTCACCTCCTCGACGTTGTGCGCTACATGGCCGGGGGGCAGGTCGAGTGGGTTTTTGGCGAAATGGAATCGGACGCCGCGGCCGAGGGCGAAACCGACCCGCAGGGCAACGGCTATCTCGTCTTTGACAATGGCGTGCGCGCCTTTATCCGCGCCACTCCCACTGGGGTCGCGGCTTGGGAAATCGACGTCATTGGCACTGAGGGCCGCATCCGATCCATAGCCAATTGCACGCAAATGGAGTACATCCGCACGGCTCCAGGTGGCAACCGGGGACGCGGCGTGCCCGCGTACGTGCCCTTTCCCTATCCGACGCACATCCAGGGCATGGGGCTGACCATTGTAGAAGATCTGATTCAGGCTATTGAGACGGGAGCGGACCCGCGCTGCTCGGGCGACGATGGCCGGGCCGCTCTTGAAGTGGCCATTGCTCTGCGCCAATCGCATCGCGACGGTTTTATCCGCGTGGATTTGCCGCTAGCGGACCGCTCGTTGGGCATTCTCTCCTCAGAGATTTCCCAGGACCACACTCCGGCGCGGGTGCGGCGGTTGCAGGCTTCTTGAATGGTGGCAGGTTCGGCACCTGCGGTCAGCGACCTATAGGGTCAATACTACTCGATCAAGCGAGGTTCCGAGATGAATCAACTCCGCACGGCCGTTGTCGGCGTCAAAGGCGTTGGCCGCAGCCATCTGCGATCCATCCGCGAACATGCGCGGACTGACCTAGTCGCGGTCGCCGATCTCGACGCAGCCGCAGCACGCGCTGCGGTGGATGGCACGAGCGCCCGCGCCTATGCCGACTTCGACGCGCTGCTCGCCAGCGAGACCGATCTCGACGCGGTAGTATTGGCTACGCCCCATCACCTGCACGCCCCCATGGCATTGGCCGCCCTTGAGCGCGGTCTGCACGTGTACGTGGAGAAACCGATTGCGACTAGGATTTCCGACGCGGATCGCCTCGTGGCCGCGGCGGCTCAGGCCGGTTGCATTCTCGCCGTCGGGCATCAGTACCGCACCTATCGCGGCAACCTGCGGCTGAAGCAGCTAGTGGATTCGGGTGCCATCGGCGAGGTGCAGCGCGTCGTTTGGCAGTGGCTGGAACTGCGGTCAGAAGCCTACTATGCTCGCGACCGCTGGCGCTGTACGTGGGAACACGCTGGTGGCGGCGTCCTGCTGAACCAAACGAGCCATGACATCGACCTAATCTGCTGGCTGTTCGGCCCACCTGCCGAGGTTACTGCCGTCGTTGGCAATCGCGGGCACCAGCACGAGGTGGAAGACACGGCCATTGCCACGGTGCGCTTCCACTCGGGGGTGATCGCCAGCTTGCAGTTTAGCACGTGGGACCGCTGCCTCAACTACCGGCAGATCGCTGGGGAGCGCGGCAGCATCCTGTTCCAAGACGAGCGCGACGCCAACGTGCCCGGCGTGCCCGAGTTGTTCCGCCTCGTCCGCTACGATCATCCCCTCGCAGAGCAGGTCGCCGACAGTACCCGGTCCGTGGGACGGCCCAAGCTGACTTGGGAAGACGTCGATTGTACCGACGTCAATTCGCCGACTCTGTTCGACAGCTTCGCGACCGCGGCTCTCGATGGCGGCACGCCGATCACGGACGGTGCCAGTGCCCGCGTGACCACAGAGCTGATTTGCGGAATCCTGCTGGCCGGATTGCGGCGGCAGGTGGTTTCCTTCCCGGTGGACCGCGTTGCCTTTGACGAGTTGATGGACGAACTGATTGCGGGGAAAGTGCAGGTGCCGAGGCTGGGTTGACATGGCTCTTAAAAAGTGCATATGGCCGGATGGCTGGATGAATAAGTAAAGTAGCCAAGGAGATAAGAGAGACCATGATCCGATATCCTGCACTGATCGACGGTGAAAAAGGTGCCTATGGCGTGACCTTCCCGGATCTTCCCGGCATTGTGGCTATGGGCAAGACGATAGATGAGGCACTGATGAATGCCGAAGAAGCGCTTCGCGATGGTGCGCTTGAAGCGGAACAGGATGGAGAGCTCCTTGCTGCGCCGAGTGCCCTTGAAGACATCGAGACCCGCACTGGACAAGCCCTAGTATCCATTCCCCTGATCCGTCTGTCGGGTCGCAGCGTGCGCGCCCATTTGAACCTTGATGAAGAGGTAGCCGCCTTCATCGATTCCGAGGCGCGAAGGCGCAAAATGACCCGCACGGCCTACATCTCTTGGATGGCTCGAAGAATTGCGCAAATGGGCGGCTAAAGGCTGGGCTGGTCCAAGATGTTCGTTTACTCCTCGCGCACAGGCAGCACGAGCCGCGAAGGATGCTCCGTCGAGTGATGCACGGCGTTGGTTGCCACGACTAGCTCGGTGTCGGCTAGGTCGTTTTTGCCGGTGTTGTGATTGCGGTCGTGGTTGGGGAAGTCGCTCGACGTGATTTCTAGGCGGATGCGGTGGCCCGGCTCAAAGCGGCAGGCCGTTGGCCCCATGCGGATGCGGAGTTCTACCACGTCTCCGGGTGTCAGCAACTCTTCGACGTCGAGGGAGTTGCGGTGTCGGGCGCGCACCATGCCGTAGCACATTTCCGGTGCTGGTCCGCTCGCCATCTCTCCTGTGGGCGGGTGCTCATCTACCAGTCGCGCGAAGAAGTCTGTGTCCGGTGCCGACGAGCTGACGAAGAGCACGACTTCTGGATAACCGGCGACCTCCACGGCGTCAGTCAGCGGCTCCGAGCGATAGTAGAGGATGTCGTCGCGTCCTTCTAGGCGGCGGCGGTCCGCCGGACCCGTGAACCACTCCCGCGTCCACAGCGTTGGTACGGGATTGTGGGGATCGTAGTCGAAGCGGTCGGCGTCGGCGCTGGTGTGCCCGTCGTCGATTGACAGCCGGCCGGAACCGCCAAACTTGGCGTCGCCGTTGCTGCTTAACAGGTACTCACAAGGCGTCGCGTCCGCTGGCGGCCAAGTGTCGGCCGAGCGCCATTGGCCCTGCCGTCCGGCCATTGAGAAATAGCGCACGGCTGGCTCGCGGTTGACGCCGTTGTCGATTCCCTTGAGCCAGTGGTCGAACCAGCGGATGATTAGGTCCGGCAGGTTGAGATCGGCCTGTGGCCCGAAGTCAAACCCGGCTACTATGCGGCTGCCGAGGCTCGGGTGATTCCACGGACCGGCGATGAGCTTGGTCTGCGACCGGGCCCTCTCAGTGCGACCGTGGCGCTGCATGAGCTGTAGGTGCTGCATCGAGCCGTTGCAGTGGTCGTACCAGCCGCTGAAGTCGAGGTTTGGTACGGCTACTTCCTTGTGCACCTCGTCGAATTTCCAGGCTCGCCGATTTGGGTGCTCGAGCCAGTCCTTTGCGTACTCCGCCAGTCCCGGCGGTAGCTGACGGGGGAAGTCGAGCCACGGCAGGTAGCCGATCCAGTGACCCTCGCCGGCGACCTTGTCCCACTCCTGCCGCGCTTGCTCTGGCGTGTGCGGCGGCGGCAGTCCGTGGCGGCGGCGCAGGTCCGGTGCCATGGAGGTGAGCCACCACTTGATGCGCCGTCCCGGCCGGAATCCGCCCGGCCAATCGACTTCGGTCAACTCTAGTGGGATGGTGTACGCGCACATGGCCACTAGATGTGGAGGACGCAGCTTGGCTAGCTGCCACTGCATCCAAGCGTTGTACGAGGCTCCGAGGGTGCCGACGTTGCCGTCGCACCAGGGTTGCGCCGCCAGCCACTCTACGGAGTCGTAGCCGTCTTCAGCATCGCCCGTGTGCTCTTCGGTGAAAGGCACCCAATCGCCTTCGGAGCCGTAGCGGCCGCGCGAGTCCATGGAGACTACGGCGTATCCTGCGCGCACGTATCGCTCGAATCCAGACTTTGGGCGATCGTACGGCGTGCGCAACAGAATTCCGGGGAATCGGCCATCGGCGTCGGGGCGGAACACGTGCGCCGCCATGTGGACGCCGTCGCGCATTGGGACTTGGACGTTAGGTTCGGTGAGAATTCCTAGGGTACCGCTCATCGCATTGGCTCCGTATCGATGGTCCCGAGCAGGTCTTCGCCGGAAATTATCTTACTGTTGAACATTTTTTTAGGCTGCAAAAAGGGAGCTACCGACCGAATCGGGGCTCCCTTCGTCGTTGTAATTACTATAAATGAAAATAATGATTGTTTTTTCTTTTGTCAAGGGATATATTTTCATAAGTCATTTATAAATAAATACTTATTGACAATTTGTCAAGTCTCCTTATCTTATCACATCCGCCCGATCTTACCCTACATCAAATTAGGAGATGTGATGCCATGCGACCATTCACCGTGGACGACTTACTGAAGCTCAATCAGTTTGCCCATCGCTGCCCATGGGATCTCTCTCCCGATGGAGCGTTGCTCGCGGTTACGCTGAGCGAGGCGAATCGACGCGAACCGCTCGGCGATGAGAGTTCCGCCCGCACAATCCACGGCGTCCATCTTGAATCGAATGGTGCCCACCTTCTCCTGCTCGACACGGCGACCGGCGAATCGATAGTTCCGTTTCCCGACGCATCCATGAGTTGGGCGGGTCGGTGGTCGCCAGACGGCCAGACGCTCGCCGCATTAGTGGTTGCTCCTCAGACCCAAGCCTGTGTCGGCTTGTGGGATAGACGGACGCGCAAAGTGCGCCTGTTCCGGGACGCTGCTGTCCACTGTGGTCTGAACTTCTGCGTTCCCCAGTGGACACCGGATGGCCTCCGCATTGTAGTGGCGCTCGGCCCTGCGGATACCCAAGCGACAGCATCGCCCACTGACCCCGACGTCATCGTTCGCTCCTATGACCCGAAAGAATTGGATGCCGATCAAAACCAACCATTCTTTCAACGGCGAGACGCAAGTATGTGTGTGGGTGTTGTCGATGTGAAGTCTGGTGCTATTGCTCGGTGCGGATCTGGTTTGAAGTTCAACATTCCTCGGTTAGCTCCGAACGGGAGGGCGGTGGCACTGCTCAACTATATCAAGAGTCCTGTAGGTGGCCGCTTGCACTACGTCCACGACCTCTTAGTGGTTCCAGTCGATGGACGCGAACCTCATGTCGTTGAGAAGGACGTCCAGGTCAACAGCTACGCAAGCCGTCTCTCATGGTCGCCGGACAGTGAGATGATCTGCTTTGTCACGGGGGCCGCAAAAGAACCGCACCATCTTTGGGTCGTCCCGGCAGACGCCTCGGCGGAGCCTACCATGCTGGCAGCATTGGAGTCGGCTCCGCATCCCTATCAGGCACCTTGGTGGAGCGCTGACGGCAAGCGACTCGTTTGGTTGCAAGATGGCGCACTGCACGCTTTCTCGGTTGATGAGAGAACTGGTTATCGCCTCTCCGAAGATCCAAGCGCTACCCAACTTCGTGTCGATCTTCTCGTTCAACGCCACGGGGAATCCGTCCTGCAAACCGATGATCGCGGCGATTTATATGGACGCGCTCGGAACGGTCGGGATGACTCCTCCTGTGTCGTCCGTATCAATGCTAACTCTGGAAAAACAACGGTCGTCCGATCACTGCCGCTTCCGACTGCGAACGAATTCACGACCACAGCGACTCGCGAGTTCCTTTTTCTTCGTGACGTTGCGACCGGTGATGAGGTGGTTGATGCGTACCCGATGGATGGGGGAACGCCAAAGACGCTGCTCACACTGAACCCTTGGCGAGAGGAGACCGAGACTCCCTCGCGGCGAATCATCGAATTTGAAGATGTGAATGGCCGAACGCAGAGGGCAGCAATCTTCACACCACCAGGAGCAGAAGACAGAGACGCGCTACCAATGGTCGTGACTGTCTATCCTGGCAGGACGAACTCGGAGCGCCACGTGCCTGGACTCGACATATACGACCTGGAGATTGAGTTGCTCACCGGCGCAGGCTACGCAGCGATGTACCCAGATGCCATCATAGAGGACCATGACCCGATCGCCCAGATTGCGGGAGTAACGCTCCCGGCTGTTCAGCGAGCGGTAGAAATGGGTCTTGCCGACGCAGGGCGAGTCGGCGTGCGTGGCCATAGTTATGGTGGGTATGCCGTAGTGGCACTGCTCACCCAAACCAACGCCTTTCGCGCTGGTGTCGCCAATGCCCCTACGGGAGTCAACATGACGAGCACCTATGTTGCGAATTTTAATGCAATGCGGTGGTGCGAATTCAATGGGGGACGCACCGGAGGCACACCTTGGGAGAAACGAAAGAGGTACATCGAAAACTCACCGTTTTTCCTCCTCGATCAGGTTGAGACGCCGCTGATGCTTGTGTGCGGGAGCAAGGACGAACCTGCCGCCATGAGCGCCCGTGAGACCTTCTTGGCGTTGAGGCGATTGGGCAAGCGCGTAGAAATGAGGGAGTACCGGCGCGAATCACACGTCATGGCATGGTCTGCTGCTGATACTAGGGACTACTATGAGAGCGAACTCAGGTGGTTCGACCAGTATCTCGCGCCGAACCTAAGCAATCCTTCCTGATTCCTTCGACGCAGCGATCTACCCGTCCTTCTCTTTTTCTATGAGCGCTTTGATGTCGAAGCCGTCGATGGTTAGACCCTCGATAGGACAATTCTCCAATGTAACATTGCTCAGATTGACGTGCTGGAAGTGAGAACCTGACAGATCGACATGGGCAAAGTGGCTTTCCTGCATGGTGCAGTGTTCAAAGGTGATATTTTTGGCTGGGGTGTGATCGCCTCCGCCTGTATTCCGAAAGCGGGTGCGGTCGATGTTGACGTATTCGAAATCAGCACCCGATAGATCGATGTTGCGGAACACGGCTTCGCTCATATCTACGTATTCGAGGACGGCCCCTGGGATTTTCTTATCTTTGATTTCCATGACAATCTCCTTTTCTAAGTGGATGTCGAGGTTGGAGGAAAGGGGAAGTAGGTGTTGCTTCAGTTGTTTGCGGGCGTCGTGTAACCGTCGTTTTACCGTGCCCGTTGGAATATCCAGCCACGCCGCGATGTCCTCTACCGAAAACGCGAAGAAGTAGTGGAGTAGCACAGGTTCGCGGAAGAGGGGTGAAAGGCTGGCTAGGGCCTGCCACAGGTTTTCACCGGCCTCTTGGCTTTCAAGGCGGTCTTGGGGATTGGGGCTGGCATCTAGAGCCTGTTCAGGGAGGGCCGTTTCGCGGCTTTTCTTTTTTAACGTCTTTAAACAGCAGTTGTAGAGGATGGTCCTGAGCCAGGCACCGAATCGCTCCTTGCGGTTAAGGGTATGGAGGGATAGATACGCATTGACAAAGGCGTCGTGGACGCTTTCGCGAGCCTGACGATGATCCCGTAGCCGCGAAAGGGCCATCGCCCATAAGACCTGCTGGTAGCGCTGGATGAGCAGGGCATACTGTTCCACATCTCCGTTCAAGACGGCGCGGACGATGTCTTCATCTCGTTTCTCGCTGTGGGCACATTGAGTCATGGGATTCATAAGTTAGATCGCGGAGAGCGCGAAAGGTTCGGTGGCAAAAAAGTACCATGTCCCCTCCACGCTCAGGTTACACCTTCAGAGCCTTCTTCTTAGGCGCGCTTTTCGCCGCTGTTCTCGCCGCAGGTGCCCCCTATTGCAACATGGTCCTGCGCGGCTCGTATATGACCCAGGATTTTTCCACTCCTGGGGCACTCTTCCTGTTTTTCTTTTTGGTCGGCGTGTTCAACGCGCTGTACAAATGTGTTTTCCCCAGCGGCGGTCTCGCTCGCGCCGAGTTGCTGCTAATCTACAGCATGATGCTCATCGCCTCGGCGATTACCACCTGCGGCCTCTCTGAATACCTCTTGCCGATCATGGGGTCCTGGCTCTACTTCGCCACGCCGGAAAACCGCTGGGACGACCTGTTTCACCCCTATATACGCGACTTCTTGGTGCCCGACGATGCGCGCGCCATCAAGCACTTCTACGAGGGGCTGCCCACGGGCGCGTCTATTCCTTGGGACGCTTGGCTGCTTCCCTTGCTCGGATGGAGCGCCCTCATTGTCGCCGTCTATTTCGCCATGATCTGCGTGGCCGTGGTCCTCCGCCGCCAGTGGATCGAGCGCGAAAAGCTCATCTATCCGCTCGCGCAATTGCCGCTCGACATGGTGCGCCAAAGTGACGAGAGTCGGCTGCCGCCGTTCTTCAAAAGCGCGAGCTTGTGGATCGGCTTTGCCATTCCCTGCCTCATCTCTTCGACTAATGCCTTCCACAACTACTTCCACGTCTTTCCGCAAATTCAGCTCTCCTCGGGCATTGGCCTTTTCCGCGACACTGTGCATCTGCCTGTGGTGCTCAGCTTCCCGGTCCTCGGCTTTGCCTATCTGATCAACCTCGAGATCGCGTTCAGCCTGTGGTTTTGCAATGTGCTGGTCAATGTGCAAAAGGGACTCTACGGCGTGCTCGGCGTCACCTCTGGCGAGGCGTTAGACACCTTTAGCGTCAATCCACCGGCGATTGCCCACCAGGAAATGGGGGCGCTGATCGCGCTAGTCGTTCTTACGCTGTGGGTAGGGCGCGGGCACCTCAAGGACGTGTGCCGCAAGGCGTTTTTCAATGCCGAAGATGTCGATGACTCGGACGAGATTCTTTCCTATCGCGTCGCGGTCGTCGGTGCGCTGACGAGCTTGGGTTTTGCTGGGGTTTGGCTCTATCTAAGCGGGATGCCGCCGCTGGTTGCCCTGCTCTTTCTGATTAGCGCCTTTGCTATCTTCGTGGCGCTGACCCGCATTGTCGCCGAAAGTGGGGTGCCCGAGGCGCGCACGCCGATGATGCCGCAGAGCTTTGTTGCCACGGGAATCGGCACGACCGCGGTCGGCGAAACCGGCATTACCGCTCTCGGTTTTTCTTTTACTTGGGCTACTGAACTGCGCGTCGTGGTAATGGCCTCGGCCGCCCACGCCCTCAAGCTGCTCGACGGTCAGCAGGGCCGCCACCGTCCCTTCTTCTGGGCGCTGATGCTGGCGGTGCTGGTCAGCATGGTGAGTTCGATGTGGGCGATCCTCGATTTGTCCTACCGCTACGGCGGCATCAATCTCAACCGCTGGTTTTTTGGCGGCGGTGCCCGCGCCCCTTTCGAGAGCTTTGTCGCCCGCCTCTTGCTCAACCCCACTGGGCCTAGCTGGGAGGGGTGGTTTTCCACGGGGGTTGGCGCGGCGATCATGAGCGGCCTGATGCTGGCCCGGCACTATCTGACGTGGTGGCCCGTGCATCCCATTGGCTTCCCCATCGCCGGCCTCTGGCTGATGAGTCACTCTTGGTTTTCGATTTTTTTGGCGTGGCTGTGCAAGGCCATAGTTCTCAAATACTGGGGGCCGCGCGGCTTCCGTGCCGTTCGCCCGTTCTTCATGGGGGCGATTCTCGGCCAGTTTGCCAGTGCCGGGGTCTGGCTGGTTATCGACGCCTGTACCGGCATGACCGATAACCGCATCTTTAGTTGGTGATTGTCAGGGGCGTTACCAGCGGTAGAGCAAGGCGAAATTGGGAATGGGGCGAATGGCAAAGCCATCGTCGGACACGAGGAAGATGGCGATTGGGACGTCCATGGAAACGGCGATGTTTTTGGTGCCGATCTCTAACCCCACGCCCGGTCCTGCTACGACATCTAGCTTCTCGTCGATGCTTTTTTTGCTTTCGACTTGGAGATCTACCTCTACGCTTGGTTTCACCTTGACGTCTAGCTTGCCGCGAACAAAATCCCACTTTTCGCTCCGCCGGTAAAAGGCGGCCACGCCCCCAGAGAAAAACGCTCGCGCCCACTCGCCTTGGTGCAAGGTCTTGAACAAGGTAAGGCCCCCAAAGAGATAGCGTTCCTCTTGGGACCAATAGGGAAATCCCGAGACCTGCCAGCCGTTGCCGGTAGTGGGATTTTGGCGACCGTAACTGAGTCCCAGACCATAGGTTGGCCCGGCCACGAACCCGACGCTGTGGCCCGCGTCATCTGCGGCCAGCATGGCCGGTGCTAGCAAAGTCGCCAGTGCGATACTGCGCAAAATGAGCATAGTACCTCCTACATGTCGCGCAATAGCACGATAAACAGCCCGACATCCTCTTGTTCTTCACCTTGCAAATCCACGCTGACTCCTAGGTTTAGCACCATGCCATCGCCGATGCCGATGTCAAAATTCGGCTCTAAGCGGACGCTGAGGTCGCCTTCCAAGTCGGAGCTGTTGGACGTGAGGAGCAAGTCGAGGTACGCGCTGAATTTTTCGTTGAATACTTGGGCTGGTTCGAGCAAGAGATCGACGACGATCCCCTCTTCAGCGTAGCCTTTGAGTGCGGCGACCTGCAATCGAGTGTTGAAGCGGAAGGTGGGACCAATGCGCATGGTCTGCATGAGACCGACGGCCAAGCCGGGATTGTCGATGTCTCCGGCGGGGAGCACAATGTTAGTGGTCGCCGCGCGGTTGGTGCCGAGTTGGTACTTACTGCCGACGACGAGCGACGAAAAGTTGGAATTTCCATCTTTGAAAAAGCCAAAGGTGAGATGCGCGCCCACTTCAACGCGAGTGTGAGGATTGAATTTGGCCATGGCCACGATATCGCTCACGTCCTTGAGCTCTTTGAACGTGGAGGAAGTGGTGCGGACGCCAATATCGACGCTAGTGTAGCCTAGTCCGCCCGGCAGGACGTAGTAGGGGTCGTAGCTGAGGGGGGCATGGACGGCAGGGGCCTCGGTTTCAAGCGCGACCGTTTCCTCTGCTGGACCGTCGTCTTCGGGTTGAGCGTGGACGGCAGTGTTTACTAGCGCGACCACGCCGATCAGTACGCAAAGCAGGTGCATGAGGTCTCCTAAAATTGTGAGGGAATGTTCAAAAGCCGCAGCGCTTACAGGCGCGGAAGAAAGGCTCGGCCATGGCGTAGGCCCCGCGAAAGACCATGTCGCTGGTGAGGGGATGCACGCAGATCAGGCGCGCGCCGTTGTCGATGGCTTCGACCATGCCGTCTTCGATGTCTTGGGGATCTTCCATTGCGCCGTGACCGACGACGCGGCCAGTGTGGATGCCGCGCTCGGCCGCGGTGCGGAAGAGGGCGTTGACCGCGTCGTTGACTTCTGGGAGGTCTCCCTCGCGCAAGATGGCGTCGAAGGGGCCGACAAAGCCACAGGCCTTGTTGCGCCCTTGGGCGGCCATCAGGTCGAGGACGCGGTCGCGGATCTCGATGTCGATGATGTATTCCTTGGTCTCGAACTGGATCCAGCCTTGGGTCTCGGTCTCAGTGCCGCGCAATTCGTCGGGCGTGAACATCATGGTCCGCTCGCCGTCGCGCACCGGATATCCGCCGCGGTCGTCTGGGGTGGCTTGGCCGGGGACGGGGAAGTTGATGGCGCGGAAGTAGCGCTCGGCTTCCTCGTAGGTGGTGCCATAGGGACGCATCGTCGCTCGCGCCCCGAGCTGGAAGGCGTCGCCGTGTTCGGAGCGGGCCTCGCGGGCTAGGCGCTGGACCGGCAGGATGCCGTAGCGCGCGAGGACGGCGTTTTGCTCGCGGCCGTACCAGCCTTCCCACTGGCTGTGCTCGGCGTCGTTGACGATCCACGACCAGCCGGCTTTGGCCCAGGCGTGGACCTCGGCGTCGCGCAGCTTGTGCCAAGGCACGTCGTTAAAGCCGCCCAACAGGGGCGGAGTTTTGGCGACCGACTCGCACTGGTCGAGGGTTTCCTTGAGCGGGTTGCGGGCGGGATTGAGGGCATAATTGTAAGCGCGGCGGGCGAATTCCTCTGCTTTGAGGGGCCGGCTGCCGCCGATGGCTGCGATGGCGTCCACTTAGGTGCCTCCTTGTTTTTCGTTTGGCGTTATAGTCGCGTTAATAAATATAAAGAGCTGCAATGTCCGTTGTGGGAATTGCGAATTGAATGGAGCAGTTTAAAGAGCTGCAATGTCCGTTGTTTCTAGCCCGTCGGGAGCATACTGGACAACAGCGTCGCTAGGCCTAAAAACGAAAGGAAGCCCACGATGTCGGTCACGGTCGTGAGAATGATTGAGGACGCTGTCGCGGGGTCGTGGCCCAGCTTGACCAGCACAACCGGGATGGCTGCGCCGGCTATGGACGCCAGCATCATGGACGCCAGCATGGCGAACAGCATGACGAGGGCCAGCCCGAAGCTCTGGCTCCAGATGAAGACGCCGATCGCGGTTACCACGGCAATAGCTAGCCCGTTGCAAAAGCCGATTGCTAGCTCTTTGCCAAGGACGCGGGCCGCGTGCGAGGTGCGGATTTCGCGCAGTGCGAGTCCTCGCATGGTTACGGCGAGGGCCTGCGCGCCGGTGTTGCCCGACTGGCCCGCGACTACGGGTAGTAGGACTGCGAGTGCGGTAAACTTGGCAATGGTGTCCTCGAAGAGGCCGACGACCGCAGCCGCGAGAAAGGCGGTTAAGAGGTTGATGTTGAGCCAAGGTAGCCGGCTGCGAATGCCCACCCACGGCTTGGACAGGGCGCGCTCTTCTGCGGATACACCGACCATCTCTTGGACATTGGCCGCTAGGTCCTGCTGTGCCGCGTTCACGAGGCCATCGTGGCGAATGACGCCTACTACTTGTCCGGCAAAATCGACCACCGGCAGGCTGGTGAGGTGATAGGTGTTGAGGAGTTCGACGACTTCGTCTCGCGGTGTCATGGGCTGCACTTGCACGACTGTGCCGTCGCGGAGGTCGCCGAGCAGCAACTCGGGATCGGCGGCGACTAGGTCCGGCAGCCGCACTGAACCCGCGTAGCGATCGTTTTCGTCGCGCAGTACGAGTGCCATGGCGCGGCGATTGCCGAGTTGGCGGATTCGCGCTAGCGCGGTGGCTACCGTGCAATCCACTGCAAAGGTGCTGACTTGGGCGTCCATCAGGGATCCGGCCGTGCCTGGGGGATAGGAGAGGATCTCCTGGATTTCCCGCCCGCGCTCCGCGCCCGCCAACGCGAAGATCCGCGCCCGCGCTGACTCGTCGAGATGTGCAACTAGCCTTGCCGTAATGGCTGGGTCTAGGTGGGTGAGAAGGCGACTCAAGGCCGCGTCGTCCAAGTGCGTTAAAATGTGTGCGCCGCGCTCCAACTCCATCCGCTGCAAGACGGTTGCAGCGACTGCGTCGTCCACGCCTTGCAACACGCCGACGGCTTCTGCCATCTCGGCGTCGTTTAACTGGCGCGCCACTTCCTCGGGATGGAGTTCGATGAATCGCCGGATGAGCACTTGGTGCGGAGTTGGCTGTTTCATCACGACTCTCGCTTGCCCGGGCTACCGGCGATCCCAGAGGCCGGCCATTGAAATATGCCGCGCAAGCCGAGGCCAAATAGTTCGCCGAGGGCCGAGGCCGTTTGCAGGCCGCTATCTGCCAAGGTGTCACCAGCTCGTCGTCGCTCCAAAGCCCGCACGGTTTCGTAGCGGAGGACACCGATGAACTGGCCCGCTGTGTCCACCACAGGTAGCGCGTGGACGCTGCCCCACGCTGGGTGTTCCACCACGGTTTGCCAAGTGGCGCTGGCGGCAATGGATGCGACGCGGCGCGTGCAGACGGACGCGAGCGAGGCATTGGGCCGCGCGCCCATTAGTTCCCGCATATTGACGACGCCGACGAGCCGCTGATCGTCGGCTACTACGTAGAGATAGTAGAGGGCGTGCGCGGGATTGCGCTGGAGCCGTGCGAGTACTTGATGCACAGGCTCCTGCTCGGATGCGGTGAGCACATGCGGGTCCATGAGTGCTCCGGCCGTATCTTCGGCGTAGATGAGCAAGTTTGCAATCACTGCTTGGCGGCGCTCGGGAAAACACTCGACGACTGCGGCTTGGCGCTCGTTCGGGGTCGTGCGCAAGATGGCCGCGGCAATATCCGGGCGTACGACAATGAGTATGGCGGCAGCATCTTCGGCGGCTAGCTGTTCTAGGGCGAGGGCCGCAGAAAGCGACGGCAGGTAGTGCAAGAGGCTTGCCGCAGCCGCTGGCGCGAGGTCGCCGAGTACTAGCGCTGCTTCACGGTGCGACATGGCTGCTAGGGCGGACGCGACTTCAGCCGGATGATCGGTTGCAAATTGCGCGAGGAGCTGTCGTTCAAGATTCACCGGACTCTCCCTTGCTTACGCGGAGGCAGCGCTCCTCGAAGAATTGCTGACCGGGGATGCCCAACTCACCCTCGGCGTGCTCGACAAAAACGGTGGTGGTAGTCGTCCGCACGATGCGCCCGTTGTCGTCGCCGAGGCGAATCCGCTGTCCTACGTCATAGGACTTGTTGACGTAGTGCATGGCGAGAATGTTGGCGATAATGCTGCGGGCGCCCAGCCCAAATGCAAAGGCCGCGCCAGCGAGGAGTGCGGCGAGCACGATCAAGAAGATGTTCGTCAACAGCGATACATCTACGCCGAGTTGCTTGATCGCCACGAGAATGGCCGCGCCGACGATGATCCCCCGGACGAGGCGAGCCAACTGCTGACCTTGATGCGGCAGCAAGCGAAAGGCCGTGCTCATTGCCGCATTGCTGACGAGGCGACCTCCGACGACACCGACGAATAAGACTGCGACCGCGGCGATGACCTTGGGCAGGTAGTGTGCTAGAGCGGCCAGATAAGTGGTCAAAACCGGGAGGCCGACGACTTCGCTTGCCACTGTGATCGCGACCAATAAGACGAGCCAGTAGATGCTGCTCGAGACGATGCGCCCGAGTCCCTTGTCGGCCAAAACCTGCTGCCAAGCGGCTGCGGTCGTTCCCCCGGAAATCCGCTTGGAAAAACGCTCGACCACTCGGCGCACGAGCGCGCGGAGCGACCATGCCACGAGCCACCCGACGAACAGGACGATTAGGGCGACGACCAACTTGGGCAGCAGGTGGAAAAAGCTCTCTTTAATGGAACCAAGGACGGCGAGTATCTCAGCGGATGGGCTGGGCTCCATAAGACCTCTCCAGTTACTTTTTTTGTTTAATCACCATTAAGACGATGGCTAGCCAATAGAGGTTCTGCACGACGGCGAAATAATAGACGACCCCCATGAGGTGGTCAAACACCGCGCCTAGGGCGAAAACCACCCGGTACCACACCTGCACCAATCTCGTTTTCCCATATTGAGTTGTGATGCCTCTTGCGGGCAGACGAGGCGCATGACTGACGTATCGGTCCGGCGCTTTGGAATAATCCCCGTGGTTATCCGCCGCATCCCTCAAACTGGGAAAGGGTTAGCAGATAGACATTCCAGTTGCCTTCGCGGAACGACGAGAAAGCGAGGTGCTTTCCATCCGGCGACCACTCCGGCCCCCAGTCTCGGTCGGGGTGGCAGGTGAGGCGGACGAGGTTGTGTCCGTCGGCATCCACCACATATAGTTCCCAATCGCCATCGCGGAGGGACGGGAAGGTAATACGCTCGCCATCCGGCGACCAAGAGGGACCCCGGTCGTCAGCGTCGTGGTAGGTAAGGCGGGTGATGTTGTGCCCGTCGGCGTCCATCACGTACACATTAGAACTACCGTTGCGTTTAGACGAGAAGGCGATGCGGCGACCATCCGGCGACCAAGTTGGATCCTTGTCGTCGGCGTCGTGGTAGGTGAGGCGGGTGATGTTGTGCCCGTCGGCGTCCATCGTATATATCTCCCAATTGCCGTCGCGCAAGGACGTGAAGGTAATTCGTCGGCCATCTGGAGACCAAGAGGCGTGCCGGTCGTCGGCGTCGTGGTAGGTGAGGCGAGTTTTGTTTTGTCCGTCGGCGTCCATCGTATATATCTCATCGTTGCCGTTGCGTTTAGACGAAAAGGCGATGCGGTGGCCATCCGGCGACCAGGAAGACGGTTCCCAGTCGTCGGCGTCGTGGTGGGTGAGGCGGGTGATGTTGTGCCCGTCGGCGTCCATTACGTACACCTGCTTGTTGCCGTCGCGTTCAGACCAGAAGGCGATGCGCTGACTATCCGGCGACCAAGAAGCGACCACGTCTTCGGCTGGATGGTCCGTGAGTTGGGTGATGATCGCTGAGATATTGACTCGCAGGGGCACTTCACGGCGTTCGTCGCTCGTGGCGACCACCAAGACCGGGTTGACAGAAGAAAGAGACACCTGCGCTCGGTTGATCTGCACTTCTACGCTTAGGGCCTCGTCGGCTAGGATACCTTGGGTTTGGCTCAGGGTTATCCAGTCGGGGACGGATTCAATGGTGAAGTTGAGCAGGCCGCCGCCGATGTTTTTCAGCGACAGACGCAGGCTAGTCTTATCGCGGCCAAAGTCGAGCGTGGGAGGCAGTATGGAAAGGCGCGGCGGTTCCGCTGGCGGCGCGACCTCTATCGCGTAGGTCTGCACGAGCGAACCGTCCGCAGCGCTGCGCACCTCCACCGTGCCCGTGCCCGCACCGCAGGCCGCTAAGTAAATGCGTTGGCCAGACTGCTGGGTCTCTTCGTCGTTGGCCTCGGCCGGACACCAGCCATCCCGGCCCACTGTGTTGGCGAGCGCAAAGATGGGGTTGGAAGCGGCGGGATTGGCGACGATGATCACCGGCGCGTCAGCATGGACGATGAAGGGGTGCCAAGCTCCGTCCAGCGCGAACGCTATGGTCGTCGGATCTGGCGTCAGCAGCGAAGGTGGCAGGCCGATCCCTGGAGGCAGCAACGGGTGCGCTGGATCGCTGAGATACAGCCACACGAGATACGCATCGTAGAACGTGACCGCGCCGTCTGCGTCAAGGTCGCCTAGCAGGATGTCGCCGGTGTCGAGCACGTCGGCCGCGTCGTCGAGGGCATACAGGGCAATCCGTATAAGATCTTGCTGGTCAACCACGCCGTTGCCATCGACATCCCCTAGTATCCCTGCGCCCGTCAATTTCTTCGCACTTGGGGGTTGTGTCGCCTCGTGCATCGTTATGAAGCCCATGTCGCTAGGTTCAAACGAGGGGATTATATGCGTGGCCAGCCCTTGGCCATAGACGGATAAAGCATAGGCTCGGCCCGGCTGGTAGGCTAATGCGAAGTAGCCGTTGGCATCCGTCTGCACGGTCTGGCTCGGCCCCTGACGGAGGTTGGCTAAGTCGAAGAGGACCACCTGCGCCGAGGCGACGGGGCGTTGGTCAACGGTTGTGACGCGCCCGCGGGCTATGGCTTGTGGCTGGTCGGTGCTCACCGGGCTAGGGTCTTCACAGGCTGCGAGTAGAGCCGCTAAGGATAGGGATAGCCGGTTGAGCGCTTTCATCTGCAAACCCTTCCTTTCTGAAGGTAGGAGCCGGATCGCCAGAGGGGTGGTCTCCCCCTGTAAAAAAATAGCCGCACTCGATCTCCGGTCACAAATTGTGATCCTATTATTCTCTCAGCTCTGCACCTGACGTCTTATTCAGTTACTTTTTTTGTTTAATCACCATTAAGACGATGGCTAGCCAATAGAGGTTCTGCACGACGGCGAAATAATAGACGACCCCCATGAGCTGGTCAAACACCGCGCCTAGGGCGAAAACCATCAAATAGACGTCGATGCCGCTGCGCAGATAGTTGCGCAATTTCAGCGGTGAAATGCGCATGAAGTTGGCCAAACGTCCGATCAGGCCACGGCTCGCGGATTCCGCTAGCTGCCCCTTGCCAAAGGCCGTGGCGTTCATCAGGGTGGCGATGTGGGTCATGGCTAGCGCAGCGAAGACGACAAAGGAGTAGAGATAGGCGTGAGGGTCGCCGCTTTGGCGCTCCAATGCGTGTCCCAATGCAAGGCAGAGTGCCAGTTCGGCGATGCGGTCGAGCAGGCCGTCGAGCCAAGCGCCAAATGGCGAGCTGAGGCCGCGCAAACGGGCGAGTTCGCCGTCGCAGCAATCGAGCGTAAAGGATAGTTGGATGAGGAGGCTAGCTCCGATGAGGGCCATGCGCTCGCCCGTGGAGAGGAGGTACACACCGGGCAGGATGACGAGAAAGGAAAGGACCGTTACTTGGTTGGGGCTGAGAGGGGTGCGGACCAACAGGCGGGTGAGCAGGGTGGAGAGGCGGCGGTTGAACAGGACTTCGACTAGCCCCATGACCTCGGGTTTGCTGGCCTTGAAGTCCGCGGCCGTGTACGGGGATTTGCGCACAGGTGCTCCTATAGGGTCTGATTTTTTGGCCCAAAGATAGCCGCACGCGACCTTCAGTCAACCGGCGATCCCATTGCCCGCGATGGGTCCTATTTTTACCTTTTTCGACTTATAATTCGAAGTTACCCCCAGTTATTGAGGTCTATGCAATACGAGATCAAGCGTCATTGGTCGGAGTTCTACAATCACTTCCACACCATCGTTCCCTCACCTTTTGCCACCGCTAGGGCCAGCGGCTATTTTGCGGCCATGCAAACGGAGGAATTGGCTTGGAGGTGACGCGGCGCGCCCTCGTATTGGGCGCGGGGGCGGCTCTCTTCTTGAACTTAGCTTGTCCCTACTCAGTACTCGTCCTGCAGAACGCCGGTCTGACCTCGGATTACATTGCGGCTGGCGCGATGATGGTCTTTTTGGTTCTCGTCGGGCTGGTCAACCCCCTGTTGAAAGTCACCATCAAGTCTTGGGCGCTGCGCACGAGCGAGTTGGTGGTCGTGTACGCGATGATGGTCGTGGCGTCGGCGATTCCCACTTGGGGATTGGTGACCAACCTGTGCCATATCCTCACCCGCCCCTTTTACTACGCCACGCCAGAAAATCGCTGGACCGAACTGATTCAACCGCTGATCCCCTCTTGGCTCGCGCCGCACGAAGCCGAGGCTGCGCGCTTTTTTTACGAAGGACTGCCCGCGGGGATGGGCATTCCGTGGGGCGCTTGGCTGGTGCCGCTGGCAGCTTGGGGCAGCGCGATGCTGGCGGTCTATCTGCTGATGATCGCCACGATGGTCGTGTTCCGGCGGCCTTGGGTCGAACAGGAGCGGCTGGTTTTTCCACTGGCGCAGGTGCCCTTGGAGATGCTGCGCGGCAACGACGAGGGCATTTTCCCGCAGTTGTTTCGCAATCCGCTGATGTGGGTCGGGTTTTCGTTGCCCTTTGCCATTCAGGTGCTGGACGGGCTTAATCACTACTTCTTTTACGTGCCCGAGGTGCGGCTGGTGTTCGAGCCGCTGATGCTGTTCCGCGACAGCGTGCGGCTGCACATCTTCGTCAATTTCGCCATCATTGGCGTGGCGTATTTCCTCAATCTCAACGTGGCCTTCTCGGTGTGGTTTTTCCACTTGTTGAGTCGCTTCCAGACCGGAATTTTCAATGTCATCGGCTTTGAGGTCAAAGGGCACAATGAGGCACTGACGGGTTCTTCGGTGGCTCTGTCGCATCAGGGGATGGGGGCGATGCTGGTGCTGGTGGCGGCGATCCTGTGGACGGCGCGGGGGCACTTGCGGCAAGTGCTCAGCGCGGCATTTAAGCGCGGGGTCCAAGCTGACGATGGCGACGAGATTCTCTCGTACCGGGCGGCTGTGTGGCTGTGGATTGTCTGCGCGGCCTACTTCCTCGGCTGGCTGCTGCTGAGTGGGGTGCCGGTGGTGGCGGCCGTGGTGTTTTTCTGCGGGGCATTTGCCATTTTTCTGGCCATTGCGCGGGTCATTGCCCAAGGCGGCGTAGGTTTTACCTCTTCGACCATGCTGCCGCAGCCCTTTGCGGTCTATACCTTGGGCACGGACGCCATCGGCTGGAAGGGGCTAGCGTCGATTAGCCTGAGCTATTCGTGGGCGGCTGAAATGCGCACCACGGTCATGGCTTCCACGGCCAACGCGCTCAAGCTGGCGCACGGTCACGGAGCCAATCACCGCCGCCTGTTTTGGGGGTTGGTCATCGCGGTCGTCGTCGGCATGGTGGGGGCCTTCTGGATCACGCTCTATTTGAACTACACGCACGGCGGGATCAACCTGCGCCAGTTCGGGGTGCCGACGCTGGCCTATCGCTTTTTGGAGGACAAGATTCACAATCCCGTCGGCTGGGATCACATCCGTCCGCGGCTGCTGTTTACAGGCGTGGGCGCGGCCTTGATGGGTGGGCTGATTTACATGCAGCACCACTTCCCGTGGTGGCCGCTGCACTATATCGGCCTGCCGGTGAGCGACAGTTGGGTCATGGGCGTGGCGTGGTTTTCGGTGTTTTTGGGCTGGTTGTGCAAGGCCGTGATATTCAAATTTACCGGCACACGCGGCTACCTCACGTACAAGCCGCTCTTCGTCGGGCTGATCGCCGGACAGCTGCTAGGCGCGGCCATGTGGATGGTGATTGATTTTTGTCTCGGAGAAATAGGGAATGTGGTGTTCGTGGGGGTGCGTTAGAATAACCAAAGGAGGCTCAACATGAGCGACAAGATGTATCGAGCAGCGGCCATAGGCCGGACCGGGCGGGGTAATTGGGGGCACGGGTTGCACTTGGGTTTAAAGAACCATTCGCGCATTGAGGTGGTGGCGGTCGCCGATGAGGATGCTGAGGAACGGCAGGTCAAGCAGGAGGAATTGGCTGCTCCCCGCGCGTACGCCGACTGGCGCGAGATGCTAGAGGCCGAACAGCCGGAGGTGGTGACGGTTGGCCCGCGCTGGACCGATTGCCACTTGGAGATGGTGCTGGCCTGTTTGGAGGTGGGGGCGCATGTGTACTGCGAAAAGCCCATGACGTGGAACGTGGCTGAGGGCGACCAAATTGTGGCTAAGGCCGAGGCGACCGGGCGCAAGGTGGCGGTGGCGCATCAGGGGGCGTACTTGCCGCGCATCCGGCACGTAAAGGAGGTGTTGGCGCAGGGGCGGATCGGCGCGGTGCAGGCCATTCGCGCCCACGGCAAACAGGATCGGCGCGGCGGTGGTGAGGACATGATCGTGTTGGGGACGCACCTGTTCAACATGATGCGTCTGTTTGTCGGCGATGTGGCGTGGATGACGGCGCACATTGAGCACGAAGGCCGCGAGCTAACAGTCGAAGATGTGCGGGAGGCGACCGAGCCGGTGGGGCCGGTGGCTGGCGATTGCATCAACAGCTATTTCGCCTTTAAGAGCGGGGTCGCGGGCTTTTTTGATTCGCGGAAGTACGTCGAGGGAGGGGGGCCACGGATGGGGATGGAGATTGAGGGCAGCGAAGGGACGATTGCGCTGCGCGGCGGTGGCAGTGGCCCGGCCATGCTCTATCCGCATCCGGTGTTTGACCCGACCGATGCGAGCCAGCAGTGGGTTCCCTTAGACGAGGTGGCGGATGAAGCACTGAGCACGGGCAACGATCTAGCGGTCGCCGATTTGATTGACGCGGCTGAAGCTGACCGCGAGCCGCTGTCGAGTGCGCGCGACGCGGTGGCGGCCTTGGAGATGATTTTGGGAGCTTACGAGGCGGAGATTACTGGGGGGCGGGTGGCGTTTCCCATGCAGCGGCGGGAGCATCCGTTGGTCGCTTGGAGGGAGGGGCGGTAGGCGGGTGGAGTTGCATATGAGGACGAATCGATCCAAGCCTCTAATTCTTTCATTATATAACTATTGACGGAGTGGCCTAAAATTCTTCTATTGATTACTTCACTGGCACACTTGTGCAAAACTTGCGGCAAGTACGCTAGATTTTACCTCACCTCTAGCACGTTACAGGAGGGCACTCATGCACATTGAGAGGAGTAAGTGGCCGGCGGCACTAGGCGCGGCGTTGTTTTGCGCCTTGCTCGCCCTACCGGCATTCGCTGGCAACGGCAAAATTGCCGGCGTAGTACAAGACGATTCTGGGCAGGCCTTGCCCGGGGCCAATGTGGTCGCCGAAGTAGGAGGCGAGCGGGTCGGCACTACAGCCGACGACATGGGCCGTTATTTCCTGCTCAATATTCCGCCCGGTGAGTACTCGGTCGAAGCTAGTTACATAGGGCACCAAACGGTGCGCCAGACCCAGATTGAGGTCCGCTTGGACCTGACGACGACGGTCGATTTTGAGCTGGAGACCGAGGCGATCGAAGGGGAGACGATAACAGTGGTTGCCGAGGCACCGCTGGTCGAGCGCTCGCTGACTACTAGCCGGGCGACGATCGGCCGCGCCGAGCTCAACAACACCATGCCGGTAGCCGACTTGCAGGACCTGATTAACACGACGCCGAGCGTATTCCGCGGCTATATCCGCGGCGGGCGCAAGGCCGAGGCCAAAGTGCTCGTCGATGGGATTGATGTGTCGGATACGTATTTCCGCGCCGGCGAAGGCCTAGTCACTTGGAATCCCTATGTAGATGTCAATCGCACCTCGGACGGCGAGTTCACTGCGGTCGGCGTCAACGCCAGCAACGTGCAGTCGCTGGACATTATCGCCGGTACCTTCAACGCCGAGTACGACGCAGCTAGCGCTGGCATCGTCAATGTAGTAACGCGCGAAGGCGGCGACGAGTTAGAGGGGCGGCTGTTTGTCCGTCGCGGCGTTGGCGGCTACAAGAACGCCGGGCCGGATGTCTATGCTGGGCTGGTCAGTCCCGAACCGGCCGACGACGGCACGGTCGATGAGACGACCTATTTCGACCGCTACCTGCAGTCGCGCGACGACTTGCTGGCCTCTGAAGACGAGGCCGACAAGGCCAAGGCCGAGAATTACTACATTTTCGATCCCGAGCAAGTTACCTACGGCGACAATCCCTCTACCGAGATGGAGCTTTCGCTGGGCGGCAAAGTGTTGCCGCGCACCCATTTCTACTTGACCACGCGCTATCTCAACGACGAGGGACTCTTCCCCAACCAGCTCAACCGCTCGCAGCGCTACTCGCTCAAGCTGACGAATCGGCTCAGCCAGAATGTCAAGCTGACCGGCAACGTGATGATCGACGACGGCGGCGAGTTGGGAGGTTGGGTCAATCGCAACTTCAGCGGTCGCTACGCCTATTTCCCCGAGGGGGCCTTGGGCAACAAGAAGTTGGGGACGATGGCCTATCTGGGGATGAGCCACTCGCTTTCTAACAACACCTTCTACGAGATCAAGCTCTCGCAGGTTACGCGCATGAGCAAGTTCGGCTACTCCGACGACAACGCCGATGGCGTCGTCGATGCCGACGAGAGCGGCGACTTCATCTTCATCGACAGCGCCGAAGAGTCGGAAAAGTACCTAGGCGTTGACGGCTCTGGGGCCGACGCCGACGGCAACTTTACCTTTTTTACCACCAACCCCGGCAATTCGCGCAATTTCGACCTGCCCTTTGGCGACAATCAGTACCGCTTGGGGCAGGCGGGCTTCTACTTTGAGGAGCTCAACCGCGACGTGATGCAGCTCAAGGCCGACATCACCCATCAGTACAACTACCACCACCAGCTCAAGGCTGGCCTGCTGTACCGCAGTCACACGGTCTCGAAGCTCATGCAGCGGACGCAGATTACGGTGGGCTATTCCAACCTGCCGTACGAGATTTCCGACTACGAGCGCAGCCCGAGCGAACTGGCCTTGTACGTGCAGGACAAAATTGAGTACGAGGGTATCATCCTAAACGCCGGCTTGCGGCTCGACAGCTTCAACGCGGACGCCGAGCAACTCGCCGACTTTTTCCGCCCGTCACAAGAGGGCGAATACACCTATGAAGGCGGTCAGGCCCACACCTACCGCACCCCGATTCGCAGTGGGGCGGTTGAAACGCGCTGGTACTTGCAGCCGCGGCTGGGGATCTCGCATCCGATCAGCGAGCAGGCCGCCATGCACTACTCGTGGGGCAAGTTCTACTCGCCGCCGTCGTTTTCGTACCTCTACGAGGACTACGACAGCTTCACCAACCCAGCTTGGCCGAATGTGCCCGATGTCGAGGCAGATCCGACGACGGCCACCGCGTACGAGATGGGCTTGCAGTACAGCTTCGCGCCCGAGTACTTGTTCGACGTCACGGCCTATTACCGCGACATCGAAAACTACGGACGGCTCGGCTTTACCATTAGTCCGGCCGACGCTGGCTTTGCCACCTATAGTATTAATACCAGCGGCGGGTACGCCGACAGCCGCGGCATCGAGTTTGGAGTGGAGCGCCGGTCACAGAGCAAGATCAACGGTCGCGTCAACTATGCGTACAGCTATATCAAGGCATCGCGCAATGGCAATAACTCGACGCCTTTCCCGGACAAAAGATCGTTTTCGGTCAACGCTGCAACCGATGTCCAAGCCTTGGAGACATCGCTGGCCAACAAGGAGCGCTTCAACACGTACGAGGCCAATGTCAATGGCGGTGGCAATCCGCTGGTCACCGGCTATGACCGTGCCCACCGCATCGCCGTTACACTGTTGGCCGAGTTGCCAGCAGAGGTTGGGTTGACCTTGATCTCGACGGCTGATAGCGGCTTCAACTACAATGTGACAGCCACCACGGACGATCCGCGTGCGCGCGAGACTCAGCAGGCCCCGTGGAATGTGCGCACAGACCTGCGGCTCAACCGCAGCCTTGCGTTGGGCGGCTTGTCGCTGGGTGCCTTCTTTGAGGTGCGCAATGTTTTCGATCGCGAGAATATCCTGACGTGGGACAATCGCAACATCTCCTCCACCACCAAGTGGGAGGAAGCGGGAGACCCGACGGGCGATCTCAACCGGGCCTTCACTAACCAGAGTCAGGCGATTTACGACATCCCGCGCATGGCCAATTTCGGCGTCACCGTGGATTTCTAGGAGGAATACTAAGATGATTAAACGCATGAAAATTGCGTCTCGGCTGGCGACCGTGTTGGTGATTGCCACGGCCGGGACGATCGCCGCGCAAGAGGGCGGCGTGTTCACGGCTGGCGATCTGTGGGATTCCTTCTTCCCCAGCAACGCTGGTTCTTGGTATCGCGAAACCGATGACGATCCGACCGCGCGTTTTACCCTCTTCCGCGTCGGCAATTGGGATCGCCAGTGGACGACGCCGACCCAAACCTATCCGGGCGGCGAAAATCTGCACCTGCCTTGGGGCCAGGATTTGCAGATGTCGGAATACAGCCCCGAAGAGATCAATATCACCACGGACAGCAATGCGCCCCGAGCCAAGCAGTACTTGCACGGCTTCTACACCAGCAATTTGGCCGGGGCTGGCGATGCGGGGCGCAACTTTACCAGCCCGGGTGCCTACTGGGTTGATGAAGACCGCAATGAAATGCGCTACGAGGGTGCGATGCCGACCAACCTCGGCGTTGATGTGCGCTGGCGGATGCGGCAGTTTGCCGCCAACCATGCCAACCTCAACGACTTCATCGTCATCGAGTTGGAATTGACCAACACGGGCGTGCTCGACGCCGATGGCGACGGCACAGCCGAAAAGACCGACAATCGCATCCACGCGCTCACGCTGCATCTGCAAAACGAGCCGATCAATTCGATGAGCAACGCCGTTCATGGCCGGCGCGGTGCTTCGGGGTGGTTTACCGGACCGACCTCGGGCTACGACGCCACGCCCGACGCTGACGGTGCGCCTTGGGATGTGCCGGTGATATTCTCCGGTCCGTCGCCGAGTACGCTTGGCGAGCCACACCCAGTGTTTGATTCGTCAACCGGCTGGGCTGCCGACGGTGCGCGCCTGTTGGGCAATACCATGAATCGGCGCAGATACTACTACGACATCTACAATGGAATGCAGTGGATCGCCGCCAAACAGGGCGCGTTGCCAGAAAGCGGCAGCAGCTCCAGCGCCGAGGACAAGCGCACCATCTTTGACAGCCATCCGGTCGGCGTGGATGGGGAGCGCGGTTGGTTCACCTCGGTACTCAAGGACGACGGTGGCTTTCGCAATCCGCGCGAGAATCACATCTATGCGATGGCCACCTTTTTCGACGGCGACCAGATCGGTAGCCGTCTTTGGGACAAAGGCGCGGCCATCCAGAACGAGAGCAGCTTGGTGCCCGACCCCAACTGGTTCGATCCCAATCACGCGGACATCGTCCCCGGTGACCCGCTCTCCTTCGTCAATGCCGTGCGTCCCGAAGGCGAGCGCAGTCAGCCGTTGGGCGACATGAAGTACAACAACACTTTCATCCAAAATTGGGAGGTCGATCCGAGTCGTTCAGCGGACGACCAGCCCGATTGGGCGTGGACGCAGGGCTACTCGATTGGCCACGGCTTCGACGGCATGTTGCAGGTAGGCATCGGTCCCTTCTCCTTAGAGGTGGGCGAAACCATCAACTTGGTGCTCATAGAGTACGCGGGGTTCCGCTTGCAGGGGGCACGCGCTGCGCGCAGCACGGCGCAATGGGTCTATGACAACAACTTCGAGGTCCCCTCGCCGCCGCCGACGCCCCACATCGAAGTAGCGCCCAACACGGATGTCAAAGTCGATGTCAAGTGGGACGATAGCGCCGAAGCGGCATCTGACTTTGCTGGCTACAAGGTCTATCGCTCGACGCTGTTCCCACGGGTCAATTCGCTCGACATCGGCCTGCGCCTCATCGACCGCTACCACGAACAGATCGAGGTCAATCCCATGGATGAGCAACTGGCCGCCTTCGGTGCCGACAACAACCCCAACATTAGCTCGGGGGGCTACAGGCCGCAGGAGCCAGCGGCGTGGGGGCCTTATCGGCTGATCGCCCACGTGCCGAGCAGCGAGTTGGACAATCCCCTCTATCTCAACGACGGGCCGGACAGCGACGTGTTCAAATACAAGTTTGCCGATAACAGCGACTTAGTGACCTTTGGGTTTACCTATTACTACTATGTCGCTGCGTACGACAACGAGTCGGGCGAGATCAATGGTCAGCCCTTCAGCTCGCTGGAGACGCATCGGCACAACTTTAACGGCCGCGATGGGTTGTGGAAGGGCACGTACCACTACGCGACCGCTAGTTCGTTTTTCCCCGGTACCTTGGAGGGGCAAAAGTCTATTGGTGCGCCGTTTATTCTCAAAGCGCCGCTGGCCGATGCCAACGAACTCGTAAGTGGCGACCTCGCCATCCGCGTGGTACCTAATCCCTATAAGAAGGGTGCGCTACACGACACGGGCACCGAGCACAAGATGCTCTTCTTCAACCTGCCGAACGACACTAAGATCACCATCTTTGATGTGGCTGGGCAGGTTATCGACGTGCTCCACTTCAACAGTGATATCCCCAACCCATTCGACGGCACGCTGTTCTGGGATATGTTTTCCAAGGATGGCATTGAGGTAACTAGCGGGCTGTACATCTACGTGGCCGAGTACCCAGGTGGGACGCAGACCGGGCACTTTGCCATTTTGCGCTGAACCGAACAGGGGAGACTTGAAAATGAAAGTATTGAAACTCATTGCAGTGCTAGGGTTGGCCTGCTTACTGGCTCAACCTGGAGTCGCCGATGTGCGCAAGTCTGGCCTGACCGGTGCCGCCTTTCTCAAGATCGGCGTAGGTGCTAGGCCGGTCTCGCTCGGCTCGGCCTATACGACCATGGCCGGCGACGTCCACCAGCTATTCTGGAACCCAGCCGGTGCGGCTCTGAGTGGTGGCGAAAGCCAAGTGCTGCTGTCGCACAACTCGTGGATTGCGGATTTGTCGCACGATGCGATTGGGTTCGCGCGCGATATGGGCGACATGGGTACCTTGGGCATTGGCATAGTGACGCTCGGGTTGAGCGACATTGCGGCCGACCGCGACGTGGTGCCGAAATTCGTGCTCGATGCGGGAACGTTCGATCCCAACGATACCGAGACCTCGGGTACCTACAGCTACCGAGATTTGGCCTTGGGCGCGACGTGGGCGCGCAACATCACCAACCGACTCAACTTAGGGGTGACCGGCAAGATCGTCAGCCAGACTATCGATGGTGTCAGCGCCACCGCGTATGCGGCTGATTTCGGCGCGCTCTACCGCATCAATCCCACGTACACCATCGGCGCTCGGATCAACAATCTGGGCAGCGATCTGACGTTTTACGACATTGGCGCGCCGCTGCCGCTGATATTCAGCATTGGCGCGGCCGCCGCCATCCTCGACGACCCAGACAGCGGCATGAAGGTGACCTTGCTCGCCGATGCCACCAAGCCGCAAGACGCCGAGCAGCTCGTGTACGCGGCGGCCGAGGTGGAGCTTTTCGACATGCTCAGCCTCCGCTCTGGCTACAAGTACAACTATCAGGGCGTAGAGGACGAGAAAGTCAATGAGGTCAACGGCGAGGTTATCTCGGCTGGCCGCAGCGAGGAGGGCCTGACGGCTGGGCTGGGTCTCGCATTGAGCATGGCCACGGTCGATTACGCCTTTACCTCGTTTGGCATCCTCGACAGCGTGCATCAGTTCTCCTTGCAGTTCCGCTTCTGAGGCTGCGCTGCGGGTTCGCTTAGAAAAAAGCCTCCAGGGCCTCTGGTCCTTGGGGGCTTTTTTCTCGTAGTGGGAACTTGGAGAGAAAGAAGATATGACAACTAAGCCCGTGCCGCATGAGGTGATCCCCTGTGATCGGCTGCCGGCAGGGCAGTACCGCGACCTACCCGAGCCGCCCCACTGGCGCAAGTTAGTCGGGCCGAGCATCCTGCTGTTGGGGCTTTCGCTGGGTAGCGGCGAGTTCGTGCTCTGGCCCTACATAACCTACAAGTTCGGCTTCGTCGTGTTCTGGGCCTGCATGGTAGGGGTGCTGACCCAGTATTTCATCAACATGGAAATCGAGCGCTGGACCTTGGCTACTGGCGAGACCGCGGTGACTGGGTTTTGCCGCCAATGGTCGGGCTGGGCTGGGGTTTTTCTGGTGTGCAACGTGGTCCCGTGGATGTGGCCGGGTTGGGCGTCCGGAGCGGCGACCATTCTGACGTGGGAGTTTGGTGGCGACGAGAGTACGCGGGTTGGCTATTCAATCGCGAGCCTGTTGGTGGTCGGGTTGGCGTTGAGTTTGGGGCCGGTGGTGTACCGCACGGTAGAGCGCATCCAGACGGTGCTGATCGCCGCGGTGCTGGTCCTGTTGGTGGTCATTTTCTTTTTGGTAGTAGAGCCAATTCACGTGTGGGACATGTGCAAGGGCATCGTCAATATCGGCTACATCCCAGAGGAGATGGAACTGCCGCTCTTTTTGGGGGCCTTGGCCTTTGCGGGTGCTGGTGGGACGATGAACTTGGCGCAGAGCGATTTCGTCCGCGACAAAGGCTATGCCATGGGCGCGTACGTGGGGCGGCTGACCAGCCCCCTGACCGGGCGGGAAGAGGCCGTGGGCGATATTGGCTACCACTTTGAGCAGACGCCGGAAAACATGCGGCGCTGGCGCGGCTGGTGGCAGGCGGCCAACCGCGAGCACTTGATTACCTTCTACCTGCTCTCGGTTTTGTCGCTGATTCTGCTGTCGCTTATTGCCTACGCTACTACGAGACAGGCACCTGGGTTGGAGCAGGGCTTGGGGTTTGTCGGGACCGAGGGCGACTTTATCGCGCAGGAGCACGGCGTCTTTTTTAAGCACCTCTTTAACTGGATGGGCATCGCCATTTTGCTGACGACCGAACTGGGGCTGTTGGACGCATGCGCGCGCATTTCCACCGACATTATCAAGACCAATTGGCTGCGCGAACACACCAAGTGGACGCGGAATCGGCTCTACTTTCTCTTGCTGTGGGCGCAGATTCTCTTCGGCGTGCTGATTATGCTCTCGGACTTCAATAAGCCGGTGCAGTTGCTGGTCTTGAGCGCCTCGCTCAATGCGGGGGTTATGCTGCTGTATTCGGTATTGCTCTTGTGGCAGAACAACCGCGTACTCAAAGGGGCGCTGGCCATGCACCCGGTGCGCTTTGTGGCCTTGATTTGGGCCTGCGCCTTCTTTGGCTATTTCTCGTTTGTCACGCTGCGGGAGCAGTTGCCCAAGCTCTGGGGGTAAGGACGTTTGGGACTTGATGTAGTTTTACCGATCTGGCGCGTTTTTACAAGACGTGTGGGTAGTGTATTCGTTGCGGCCCCAATACTGAGGCCGGACTGCTGAAAATTAGGTAGCGACTTGGCGCTTGCAATAGCTGGCTGTGGCAGCGGGATTCGAGGCGCACTAGGCCAGCCGAGGCTAATCATAGCTTTTGGATATAAATCATAGAAAAATCATAGAAAAAGCCTTTAAGATCACGTGTAGATCATATAGCATCCTTATCTTTCAAAACAAGAAACCCCAAGCCCTATATCGTATATAATTTCAAACGGATACACTACCGACGTGTGAATAATCAGAAGATTTGCAGGAACGCTAATAACGGTTCAACTAGATACCATTGGTCGTGTGGCACATTAAGTAAGGAGATTTCGGAAATGATGCAGATTACCCGTTTTACCCTGATTTCAGTCATCCTTTTTTTAGGGATTGCTTCTCAAGGTGAAGCTTATACCTACCATTGGGAGATAGACGAAACACCCCAGGGTGCCGAAAGTGCCAGCCTGATTGAGCCGGTACAAGTGGTCTTATTGGATGAGGTAGTCGAGGTAGCGTCGCATAGTGCTTCGTTGCAATTGCTGGAGAAGTATTCGGTGCATCTGGGCACAGAATGGAGTGCCAATCACGCCTATAGTTTGCTACGCACGTTTGAGTCCATACCGCAAGCCATGAACTATCCATACGACGAGGAGCCTACTGTGCCGTCCTCGGTGTGGATGTTGAGCGACCGCCACATACAAAATGACATTGCAGTGGAAATTCGAGACGGCCAGCGCATCGTCACGCTTGCTCAGGAGGCTTTTACATACGCCGAACCCCTTTTGGCCGAAATTGAGGGCGTACGCGGCCGGTTTTTCTCTAAAAGGCTCCATAGGGCAGTGGTTAGGTTTGTAACTGATGATGGCGCAGATAGACTCGCGCTCGAAAAAATCTTGCAAGAGCGCTACGCAGTCAGTCTAAATGTTCCCGACTATCGCGAGTTGACCAGGTACACCACCGGGGAAGATGCTGGTCGGTTTATGCCATTCAAGAATGAAGAGCTGATGGCGCTGGCGTCCATGCTGGAGGAGTTTCCACAAGGTATGCGCCATACGCCGGGGCTGAACTATCTGGTACGCCGCTTGGATGGCACGCCGCACCCGCTTTATCCGGCCGCTGGGGCGGTGGCGTGGACGAAGTCGGGCTACATTGAGTTTATGGAGTCGGCGTTCAAGGAGGCGGGTTCGGCATTCATCCACCGTTTAATTCTACATGAGAAGGCGCACTTCTTGTGGGAGCACCTGTTTGATGAACAACTCAAACAGGACTGGATCGAGTTGGGCGGCTGGTATAGAATCTCCGAGGGGGCCCCGCAAGACGCTGAAGCAGACGCCTCGTCGGCCTGCGAAGAAGCGACGGATTCGCTGTTTGCCCTATTTGAGCAGGACTGTATTGAACTTTCTTCTGGCTATGCGGTTCCAGACGAGGCCGACGACTGGGCAACCACCAAGCAGACCGAGTTTGTCTCGGCCTATGCCCATGCGCACAATCCGGATGAGGATATGGCCGAGAGCATTGCGTCCTACATCGTCAACCCGGACAAGCTGCGCTCGCGCTCTCCGGCAAAGTACGAGTTTATCCAAAACCGGATTATGCACGGTACGCGCTATATCTCGCAGATTCGTGAGGACTTGACGTTTGAGGTGTACAACCTGTATCCCGATGTGGTGTATCCGGGGCGGATTATACGGGTGGACATACAGATTGATGGCAAGCCCGAGGAGGATAAAGAGATAACGATAGAGCTTGAACTCCATCAGGAAAACGACTTCGACACAGCGCAAGCATCTCAATTACGGATTTTTAGTAATAACGGCTCTTTCTTTGACATCCGGCTTGACCCAATTGACTCCAATGGCAGGCGTATTAATGCCGGGCATATTTTGCGCGGGCATTATACCCTTTCCAAACATGCAGCAGATGGATACTGGGCCCCAGATCAGATTACCCTGCGGGATGCTCATGGCAATGAGCGACATGAAGCTCAAACGGATTTTGGTTGGAAACTGTATATTGACAATCTGCTCGCGGATGATGAAGCACCGGTTTATGTCAAAAACTCGATGCGACTCTCTTTGCGGGAGGCGACTGCAGGAGGAAGGCCGTATCAAATTCTGACCGCCCGTTGGCAACTTTTTGAAGAGAACGGGGTAAAAGGAGTCTTGGCGAGGTTGAATGATGGGGATTATGAAACCTATTCTCGTCGTGCGGAAAGCTGGGGAGACTATGATCCAGCAACCGGCGAAGCGAGTGTTCAACTTGTAATTCCTGATTACTACCCAAGCGGTACTTGGAAACTCAATCATATCCTGATGCAGGATATTGCGTTAAATACTCGGGGTGTGTTTTTCACCGATCCTGGGCATGGTTTACATGACGACCAAATAGTCATTGACGAATTACCAGCTTCAATTAATATCAAAACAACAAATCCGGATACTACTCCACCTCAATTAGATTTAAATCAAATCACAATTGAGGCTGAGCCGACCAATCCAGCAGCACCAAACGGCGAAACAAGGGTCGATATTACCTTTAGGGTCAAGGACAATATCAGCGGATATAGATCGACGAACATGCTTTTACGCGACCCTCAGGGCGTAGAGCATTTTTTTACACATCACCGCTACGAGTATTACTACTCTGTCTATTTCCCCGGGGATCCAACGGTTTATAAGACCTACCAAGAGACGATTATTTTGCCGGTCGGCAGCGTCCCTGGTATCTGGGGACTTGCCGAAATGACGGTGTGGGACAAGGCTCAAAACAAGCTACTGGCCGACTTTACCGAGATCGTTCGCTTCGAGGTCGAGACCGCTAGTGCCAAACCAGTGGCGATGCCCGATGGCCCGCAATTGCAGCAGAACGCGCCCAATCCGTTCAACAGTCAGACCGTCATTCCGTATTTCCTGCTGGAACCGGGTGCTGCGCGCCTAGAGGTGTTCGCGTTGACCGGACAGCGGGTGGCGGTCTTGAATCAGGGGCCGCAGCAGGCAGGCCACTATCGCCTCCACTGGGATGGTCGCGACCGCGAAGGGCGTCCGTTGGCCAGCGGCGTCTATCTGTATCGACTGGTGACCCCCGAGAGCGTTCTGACGCGCAAGCTCATTCTGCTGCGATGAGCGGATTGCCTTGAATTACTCAAGAAACTGGCGACTCTCGTCCCCTCCCCCCGAACTGGACGGTTCCCTTAACTGTTTAGGATATAGCGGTGACAATGGGCCACTTGGGCAAGCCTTTGGGCTTCGGTGCCTAGGGGCTTTCCTTTTGCTGCTCCTGTTAGTCCTGCTCGCAAGCCCGGCGCTTGCCGCCGAGTCCGAGCGAGAAGCGCGTTTGCAGCACACAGTGGAGACGTTGTCCGCACCTGACTCCCGGATGACGGGCTATCCGGGGGCTGCGGCAGCCCGCGAGTGGCTGGTCGCCGAGCTAGAGAGTTTGGGGGTAGCAGAAATCTATCGGCACGAGTTTCCGGTGTTGGTGCCGATTGACGAGGGATTCTGGCTCGAATGCGCGGGGGAGCGGCTCGAATTGTTCGGCGTTTGGCCGAATTTGGTGCGGACGCCGACTCTGCCAGCCGAGGGGATTGAGGGGCAGTTGGTGTATGGCGGGGATGGCAGCCGACTTGAAGGGCAGCCAGTGGCTGGGCGGATTGTCTTGCTCGACTACGCCTCGGGTACAGCTTGGGTGGATGCGTTTCACTTGGGGGCTGCGGCCGTGGTGTTTTTGGAATCGGCTGGGGCGCATCGCAAGGAAGCTGAGCAGAAGTTTCTCGACGTGCCGGCCGACTTGCCGCGGTTCTATGCGCGCAAAGACGTGGCGGAATGGTTGCGGGAGTTGGAAGAGTCGCGGGCGCAGGTGCGCTTGCGTGGGCGGATGGCGTGGCGGGAGGTGACGGCGCAGAATTTGGTGGCTGTGATTCCCGGGCAAGATGCGACGCTGGAGGAGGAGGTGGTCTTTCTCGCCGCGCACTACGACGCCATGTCGCCAGTGCCAGCGTTGGCGCCGGGGGCCGAGCAAGCGGCGAGTGCGGCGGCGCTGTTGGAATTGGCTCGGGGGTTTGTCGAGCGGCCGCCCAAGCGCACGGTCGCGTTGCTGTGGATGGCCGGGCACTTCCAGAACATGGCGGGGATGCGCCATTTCGCGCCGTTGTTGCTAGCGGCTGCAGGGCAGCGGGAGGGCGAGGTAGAGGAGACTGCGCTTTTGCGGCGGCTCAGTGCGCTGGAGACGCGCTTTTTGGTGGGCTTGGATCTGTCGTCGCACAGCCCGCGGCTCGGGGCGTTTAGGCCGCGAGAGCCGTATCGCGTCTCCTTGCTCGCGCCGCCGATCACTGAGCGGTTGCTGAAGCTGGTAACGGCGTACGAAGACTCTGCGTTGGGGGGCAAGCGGGTGCTGGTCAATGGCTTGAAGCAGGACTTTGCCCGCCAGGGTTTGGGGGGGATGGGGCTGACGGTGCCGTTGGATGCGGCGGTAGCGGCCCTCACCGGATGCCCGGCACTGGCCTTTTGCACGGTCAACGACAGCCGCGCTCGCTTTGACGCGCCCGACGATTATTCTGGGGCGGTGCGCTTTGACTGGTTGGGCGATCAAGTTGCGCTGCTGCAGGGCGTGCTGCCCGCGCTTATTGACGACCCGGAACTGGAGCCGTGGGCTTGGGGCAACGATGCGTTTGGCACGATTGGTGGGGAGGTGGTCCACTACGGGCCGCGCAGCTATCTGCCGGATCAGCCTACGGTCGGGGCGTTGGTGCGGCTGCGGTTACGCCATCCGACGTTGGCTGGGGTGCGGCCGGATTTTTGGGCGGCCGCGGATGATTCGGGGCGATTTGCCATTCCCGGGGTTGAGTCTGGCATTATCTACACGAAGCCGGTGCGGTTGGAGGCGTATCGGCTCGATGCGGAGACCGGGATGGTGACGGATGCGCCGGACTGGGGGATCAATGGGGAGCGCAAGTTGCCGGGGCGCGCGCTGACAGTGACGATGGATAGTGCCGAGGACGAGGTGCAAATTGTCACCGCACCGCTGCAGGGGACGACGCTGTTTGGGATTTTTGATCCGCGTAATCTGTTGACCTTGGAGCGGGTGCAAGCGATTGACGCGGTGTTGGAAGCCGAGCCGGTGGTGTACGGGGCCTGCCTGCCGCTGACGGCTCCGGAAATGGAGCTATTCAGCTATGTGAATCGGGTGGGGTCGTGGACGGAGCCGGTCGGTGTGATTTTTACCCAGCCTAGCGAGCGGTTTAAGGCCGTGATGGCCACGGGCCGCTATGGGTTGGGGCGACGCCTGCTGTTGCTCAATGGGACGGAGGACGTTCCGAGCGGCGAGGGTTATGCGGTCGATGGGGAGGGACGCATCGCGGAGACGGTGTATCGGGTGGCTGCCGATATGCACACGCTTAATGGCGAGCGGATTGACCGGCTGGAGCGACACGGCGTGCGCAACGGGCGGCTGGCGGCCTTTTACGAGCGGTCGGCCGGCTTGCTCGCAGAAGCAGAAGTAGCGCGCGCCGAGCATCGGCATCGGGATTTTGTCGATCGGGCGCGGCGCGCTTGGGCACTGGCCGCGGCCGCCTATCGGGATGTGGAGCGGACGCAAGCGGGAGTGGTGCAGGGCGCGCTTTTTTTATTGGCCGTGCTGATTCCCTTTGCTCACTTTTCCGAGCGATTGGCGTTTGGGTTTGCCGATTTGCGGCGGCAGGTATTTGGGTATTTCGCGCTCTTCTTAGTGGGCTTTGTTGCCCTGCGCTACGTGCATCCGGCCTTTGAGTTGTCGATCTCGCCGGCGATTATCTTGCTCGGTTTCGTCATCTTGGCATTGGGAATTTTGGTCACGTTTCTGGGGATGTCGCGGTTGAACCGGGAGTTGCAGGAACTGAGCAATCGGCGCGGACAGATTGCGGTGCAGCGGTCGGGTGCGGTGCTGACGTCGGTCGCCGTGGGGTTGGCGCATTTGCGGCGGCGACCGTGGCGCACGGGGCTGACCTGCGCGACGCTGGTGCTGTTGACGTTTTCCGTGCTGTCCTTCACCTCGGTCCGCGCTGCGCTGCACACCAATTGGATTGCGATTGGCGCGGACGCGGCGTATGAGGGCGCGTTGGTGCGGATGCCGGGCTGGCAGACTATGGAGCTGGAAGGCTACGATTTGTTGCGCGATTGGTTTGGCGACGAGCGGGTCGCGCCGCGCGCATGGCTGTCGGTGGGATCGCTGGCGTCGTCCTATCGAGTCGAGCGGGATGACGCGGAGGAGCGAGCGGTTGGGGTTTGGGGGTTTGTTGGGCTGGCGGCGCAAGAGGAGAATTTGCTCGGGCCGAAGGTGGTGGCTGGGCGGTGGTTGCGGCCTGGGGAAGAGGACGCCTGTCTGTTGCCGGTGGGCTTGGCGGATTCTTTGAGGATCAGCGTCGAGGGTTTGGGTCAGGAGAGGGTGCGGGTTTTTGGGGAGGTTTTTCGGGTGGTTGGGTTGCTCGCGGATGATGCGCTGGACCGGCTCGATCTGAACGGTGAACCGCTGACCCCATTGGATCCAGAGGCGCAACAGCCTTCGGAAGCGGAAGTGGGACGTGGGCAGGGGGGGAAGTTGCGGCCGTTTGCCCATTTGCCCGCGTCGGCGACGCCGGTTTTGCCGTTTGCCGCGCTGATGCGGTGGGATGGGGTGCGGCTGGCGTCGGTGGGGATCCGGTTGGATGGGGGCACGGAGGCAACGCGCAGGGCTGTGGTAGAGCTGGCGGAGACCTTGGATTTGAACCTGTTCGCCGGCCTTGGAGGGCAGCGTTTGCTGGTCAATTCGGTTGGGGTGGCGTCGGTGTCGGGATGGGGGTCGCTGATCGTGCCGCTGCTGATCGCCGGGTTGATCGTGTTTAACACTATGCTCGGGGCGGTGTACGAGCGGACGCAGGAAATTGGCACCTTTAATGCAGTCGGCTTAGCCCCTGGGCACGTTAGCGGGTTGTTTATGGCAGAAGCAGTGGCGTTGGGCGTGGTCGGCACGGTCGCGGGATATTTGCTAGGGCAAGGCGCGGCGCAGCTTTTGGCCCAAGGAGGGTTTTTGCCCGGCTTGGAGTTGAATTACTCGTCGCTGGGAGCAGTGCTCACCGTTGGCGCGATTGCGTTGTTGGTGGTGGCGTCGGCGCTCTATCCGGCGCGCATGGCCGGGCGGATCTGCACGCCGGGGATTGAACGGCGGTGGAAGCTGCCGGTCGTCAAAGGCGAGCATTTGCGCGTGCAACTGCCCTTTTCGCTGGCGCGGCGCGAAGCGCTCGGCATGGCGGCGTTTCAAGCAGAATCGTGGGCGGCCAATCAGGAGCAGTCGATCGGGGCGGGCTTTTACGTCGAAGCCTTGGAGGTAGAGCGGGTGGCGGAGAAGGTGCGGGTGGCGGCGCGAGTGTGGTTGGCTCCGTTTGACCAAGGCGTGGTGCAAGAGACCGCGATGGAGATAGAGCCGGGGCCGGATTCAAACTATTGCGACATTCACGTTGATTTGGCGCTGGCGGCTGGCGATTTGGCGACGTGGCAGCGCGTGGTGCGCACCTTTTTGGACGATGTGCGCAAGCAATTTTTGATCTGGCGCACCTTAGACGCGGCTAGCCGCCGCTACTACGCCGAGCAGTTGCCGCAGTGGGAGCGGGGCTGAACGTTACGCGGGAACTGGAAAATCGGGCTTGCCATAGACCATGTTGTGAAACACCTGCCAGAAGGAGTCGCCTTTGCAGCGAATCGTAACGTCATCTACGTGCTCAACCCCTTCTGGCACGGAAAGACGATCAGGATCGGGGTGCGTTACTTCCACCACCACTGGACGTTTTGCAATGAGCGGTTCGATGTTTTTGGCGACCGCGATGGCTTCTTGCACGCGCGTCTTAATCAGGGTGCGAGCGTCTGTTGGTGCCATGTGCAGGGCACATAATTCTCCCAGGCCTTCTTTTACAGGCGCTGTGACAATGCCATGGACCCAGCGCTCGGATTCGGTGCAGGCGTGCAGATCGCCCGCGGTAAAGACCCAAGGAATGCTTAGATGACCACACAAATACGCCGCCATTTCCATCTCGCCGACTTCGACATCATTGACGCGATAGACCATATTTTGGCTCATTGAATGGGCGAGGCATCCGTTGGGCGTGCCGGTCATTGCGTGCATGCCCACTTGGATCAAGGCGTCAAATCTGGGCGATAAGCCCGGCAACCAGCACGGCCGCTTGACACCCTGGACCAGTTTTACGCCTGAGATCAATTCTTCGGACAAAATCGTGCGCCCCGCCCCATGCGCGTCATTGATGATGACTTCTTCGACACCTGCTGCAAATAAGCCTTCGGCTGCGGCGTTGACTTCGCCGGTCAACAAGCGCTGCATCTCGGCGCGGTCGTACACGCCTTTTGCCGTTGTCGCATCGTCCCGGTGCCTCGGGTCCCAATCATCGACGCCGGCTACGCCTTCCAAATCGGTCATCATATAAACGGATTTCACGCTCATGGGATTCTCCTACTTTTGGGATATTTTGCGTCCTGCGAATTCACCTTCGTTAGCATCAGCCAGCTCGCCCAATACGAAATGGCCTCTCTCCATAACGGTCAAGTAGCCGACCTTGAGGACAGTCGCTAAAGCTCTGATGAGGCTTTCTGGCGCGGGTTCTTTGGTCTGTCTAATGTATGTAGGTAGAATACCAAGCCTCTAAGTCAATATGAGATGGTCTAAAGTGGCGACTAGGACAACGCAAGGAGTGGTAGAAAGATTTACGAGATGGCTGCGTTGCGCTTAGCCGCGCTCATCATCGGCATCACGGTCGCGAGCGGGTGGTTGCTCCAGCGCGTCGAGTTGCTGTACAACGGCCCGTATTTGGCTGGGGCCGGGAGTGCGCCGGGGGCGCAGGTCTTTTTCGCCGTGCCAATAGGGGCTTTGGCAGCCGCTGCCTTAATGCGCCGCTGGCTTGGCCCGGGAGATCGCGCGGTGCTTTACGCTGCGCTGGTAATTGGGGTGTCGGCGACCGCTTCCGGTCTGATGCACCGGTTTTTGCCGGGCTTGGTGACGGGTTTCTACGGAGGGTTTGCCCAATCGACCGGTCCCTATTATCGCTTTTTGCAAGTCGTCCCGGACTGGTTGGTGCCGGGTGGGCCGAATGAGGCCCCGGCCATCGGGGCGTTTGAAGGCGGCGCGGCTGTGCCTTGGGGGGCGTGGCTGTGGCCGTTGGCGATGTGGAGTGTGTTTTTTGGCGCGTTCTTTCTGACCTGCTTTTGCTTGGTGTGGTTGCTGCGGCAGCGCTGGCTGGAGACCGAGCGGTTGGGATTCCCGCTGCTGGAAGTGCCCCGCGCCCTCATTGCTGGAGAACTGTTTGGCCAGCGGCTGTTTTGGTGGGGCGCGTTGGTGCCGGCCTTGCTGTTGGGGATCAATGGGTGGCATCACTACATGCCGTCTGTGCCCGAGATCACCACGAGATTGGCAATGGAGCATTTCCTGCTCGACGATCCGTGGAAAGCCATGGCCCCTTTTGAGTCGCCGTTCCACTTTGAGTTTGTCCCGCTGTTGGTGGGCGCGGCTTTTCTCGCTCCCGTGGAGGTGTCGTTCAGCACGTGGTTTTTCTATCTGCTCACCCGCGTGCAATTGCTGGTGGGTCATTTCCTCGGACGCTCGGAATATCGCGGCGACTTCATTCCTGGGCACGGATCGCCGTGGCTAGATTGGCCGAGTCACTTCCCCTTTTTTATGACGCAGGCGCGCGGCGGCTTGCTGTTTTTGGGGCTGTTCAGCCTGTGGTCGGCGCGGCGGGCATTGGCGGAGGCGATTTCTTGGCGCAGCCGGGCGACGTGGGGACTTGTGGGTGGGCTGCTGATGTTGTGGGCGTGGACTACGGCTTTGGGGGTGCCGCCGCTGATGGGCATTGCGGCACTGGTGCTGGTGTTGTTGTTGGCGTTGACGTTTGCGCGGCTGCGGATTGACGGAGGGTTGCCCATTGTGGGGATGCCGCAGATTGTGGGCTATTTGTTCTTCGTGGTCTTGGGAACCGGCGCTGGGCATTTTGCCGATGAGACCTACATGGGCTTTGGTTTCTTGGCGGTGTTTGGCTTTACGATGATTGGGATCTGGCCCGCTCTGCAATTTGAGGGGCTAAAGTTGGCCGAGATTCACGGAGTGTCGCCGCGCCGCTTGATTTGGGGGATGGCTTTGGGGTTGGCCGTTGGGTTGGGGGCCGGCTATGTGTTTTCGCTGGGAACGATGTACGAGCACGGGTTGTTTGCCTTGCAGGAACAGGGCGGCGCGCGGTCTGAGGCGCGCATTGGCCGCTACTACAACTACTTGTTCAAAGACGCGGGTACGGTGGATGGGGGCACGGACTGGGTGCGCTTGGGATTTCATGCGGTCGGGGCGGGCTGTACCTATTTCTTGGCGTTGATGCGCCAGCACTTTCTGCGCTGGCCCTTGCATCCGATGGGCTTTGTGTTTGGCACGGGTTTTGGCTGGCTGGTGTGGGGGTCGGTGCTGTGCGGCTGGCTGTGCAAGTGGCTGGCGGTGCGCTACGGCGGCGCGCAAACCTATCGGCGGGTCATGCCGTTTTTCTTGGGGATGATTTGCGGCGAGGTCGCGATGCGGCTGGTGTGGGCTGCGGTCGCGCTGGTGGAGGGTGAGATGGGAGGGGGATACCGACCGTGACGGCTAACGATCTAACTAGCTACCGCGACTTGATGCAGCCCCCGACGCGCTTTCGCGAGGGCTTTACCATGCGGACTGTGGCCGGGGCGTTTTTCGTCGGCTTTATCATGATGCCCGGTGCCATTTACATGGGCCTGATTGCTGGCGCATCGCTCGGCGCGGCTGCCGAGTGGGTGACTATTATCCTGTTTTCCGAGTTGGCGCGGCGTTCCTTTTCAGCGCTGACGCGCCAGGAGATTTACCTGATCTACTACATTGCCGGTGGCTTGGCCGGCGTCATTGGCGGTACCATGTTGGCCGGGGGGCCGTTTGGGCAACTGGTGTGGAACCAGTACCTCGTGCAATCGCAGGCCGCGGCTGGTTTTGGCATTGCCGAGCACATCCCGGAATGGGTCGCACCGCCGATTGGTTCCGATGCGCTGATGGGGCGCAGCTTTTTGCACCGGGCGTGGATCCCGCCAATGGTCGTGCTGGTCGCCTCGCAATTTTTGTCGCGGGTCGAGTGGTTTACGCTTGGCTACATCCTTTTTCGCGTCACGTCCGATGTGGAGCGCTTGCCCTTTCCGTTGGCCCCGGTCGCTGCGCAGGGAGCGACGGCGCTGGCCGAGAGTGACGAGGGGCGGGATAGTTGGCGCTGGCGGGTTTTCTCGGTGGGCATGGGGATTGGGTTGTTGTTCGGGGCGGTGTACGTGGGCTTGCCTGCGCTGACTGGGTTGATCGCCAGCGATCCCATCGTCCTGCTGCCCATCCCCTGGATCGACCTGACGCGCACTACGGAGACCATTCTGCCGGCTGCACCTTTGGGCATTGGCACGGACTTGGGTTTGGTGTTGTTGGGGATGGTACTGCCGTTTTGGATCGTCGTCGGCACGTTTGTCGCGGCCATGGTCCACGCCTTGGGCAGCCCGATTCTCTACCACGCTGGTATGCTGACGCACTGGCGGCCGGGCATGGACGCGATTTTGACGAATTTCGCCAACGACATCGACGTGTGGATGAGCGTGTACATTGGCGCGGGCGCGGCTGTCGGCGCGATTGGCTTGGTCCACGCCGTGCTGTCGGTGCGGGCTGCGCGCCGTCAGGGTGAACATCGTCCGTTGCGGGATACGCCGACTGGCCGGGGCGACTTCCCGCTGTGGATAGCGATTGGCGGATACGTCCTATCGACGTTAGCTATGATTTGGCTCTGCGTGTTGTTGCTGGAGGACGACGAGTTTCCGTTGATCTTTTTGCTGCTTTTTGGCTTCGTGGTGACGCCGGTGATTTCGTATGTCAATGCGCGCATGGCCGGGTTGACGGGACAGTTGGTCAGCTTTCCGCTGCTGCGCGAAGGCGCTTTCATTTTGAGCGGCTACAAAGGCATTGATATATGGTTTGCGCCCATTCCATACTCCGACCACGGCCGGCGCGCCCAGCTCTTCCGCGAAGTGGAGCTGACCGGGACGCGCTTCTCGTCGATTCTCAAGGCCGAACTGTTGCTGTTGCCGCTGAGCTTGGTCTGCGGCTTTGTGTTTTGGTCGCTGGTGTGGCAGATGGAACCTATCCCCTCGCCGACCTTCCAATACGCGCAGACGTATTGGCATCTGATCGCGCTGCGCCAGTGCTTGTGGTACTCGGCGACTTTGGGTGGGGAGACGCTGTTTGATCAGGCGATTAAGGGGTGGTGGATCGCGGGGAGTTTTGTGATGGCCGGGGGGCTGTTTGGGGTTATGTCGTGGTTGGGGTGGCCGATTTCGCTGGTGTACGGGTTTGTGCGCGGCCTTGGGGGCCTGCCGCATTTGCTGATCCCGGAGATGGCCGGTGCCCTGTTGGCCCGCTACTGGCTGGAGCCGCGCTTTGGGACGCAGCAGTGGCGGCAATACGCGCCGGTGTTGTTAGCTGGATACGCGTGTGGGATGGGTTTGGTGGGCATGTCGGCGGTGGCGATTGCGTTAATATCTAAGTCGGTGACGCAGTTGCACTATTGAGGACCGTCAGCCGCGCAGGGCTTGACGGAGGTCAAAAGCGCGTTTGATCCACCCACTCTTGTACCCCTCCACCGCGTAGTAAGGCACGAGGTCGCAGCCAAAGCCGCGCTTGAAAAAGGCAATGCTCGGCATGTTAGCGCCGACGAAGTCAAAGCAGTTGTGATCGACCGCGTCCCAGTATTGCCAATACAACAGCGAAATGGCACCTGTGTGGTTGTAAACTGGGTCGGCTCCTGCGGCCCAGGCATAGGTGGTGTCGAATCCCTCGACAAAGGCGACGATCGCGGCTGGCCCGTCTGGGGAGGCGATTTCGTACGCTTGGGCTAGGCCAGCCTCCAAGGCCGCGGCAACAAAGCGTTCGGCCAAGGCCGCGGCGATTGGGGGGCCGTCGGCTTGGTTGGCGTAGATGGCTTCGTACTGCCGCCGAAACAGCGCGATATCGTTGGTGGACCGTAGTTGATAGCCGAGTTTTTCAGCCTTGCGAATGGCGGTGCGCGTGCGGCGCTCGATTCGCTCCCAGAGTGCGTTGCTGTCGCCGAGCGGTAGCCGATAGGTATAGCGCAGGTGCGCGTCCCAGCCCTGCCAAGTGAAGGGGCGCACATCGGCGATAGTCGGCGCGTGGACTAGGAAGACGCGGTCGTAGTGCTTGGCGAGATGGTCGAGCAGATGCGAGCAAGCGCGGTGTTGGGCTGCTTCGGCTTTGGCTGGTCCTTTGCCAGCGACCGGGGTGAGGAGCAGGCCGGTGTAGGGCGTCAGCTCTGGGGTTTCGAGGCGGTAGAGACCCATGCGGCGGCGGGCCAAGCCGCTGATACCGGCGACGAGGTGGCCGTTGCGGTAGCAGCCGAGGCGGTTTACTTGACCGCCGGTGGCGGCCGCAGCACAGCGCAGCCACGCGCTGGTGGAAAATACCGTGCCGCCGACGGCTTGGCGGACGAAGGCGTCCCAAGCGGTGTCGTCAGCGACGAGGCGGATTTCAAAGGTGTCGGCCACAGGAGATTTCGCGGTTGGGATTCAACATGTAAGGTAAATTGGGGCAGGACGGGCGATTGCGCCATACAGCTTGACATTCCCTCTGGCACGCCATATATTGAACCCTTTATCGCAATTGAACGCTAACTTCTTGGATTACTTAGGTTTAATGCCAATGAGCGCGCCGTTCCAGTCCCCGCGTATTTTCCGCCCGACACCAGTGTGGGCGCGCCTCCGACTTCTCCTCCTCGACTTACCGCTTATTATTGGCCGACCGGTCAAGTAGGCTTCGCTCCTCGTTCTACGTTTAACAGCCCAATTAACGGACGAAGCCGCTGCAACGAGCCGGCTGTCAGCTAACTATGTCTATAAAACAATCTCAACGCCCTCAGTGAAGGAGAATTTTTATGCAGATGTACTACGACAACGACGCCAATCTCGACCTGCTCTCGGATAAGACCGTGGCCGTCATCGGCTACGGCAGTCAGGGCCACGCGCATTCGCTCAATCTGGCGGAGAGCGGTGTCAAGGTGGTGGTGGGCCTGCGCACGGGTAGCCAGCGGCGCGCTGAAGCCGAGGCTGCTGGGCTAGAAGTAGCCGACGTGGCCGAGGCCAGCAAGCGGGGGGACATCGTGGTGATCTTGATCAACGACGAGGTCCAAAAGGCTGTGTACGAAGCCGATATTCGCCCCAATCTCGAAGCGGGCAATGCCCTTGCCTTTGCCCACGGGTTTAACATCCACTTTGGGCAGGTAGTGCCGCCGCCGGATGTCGATGTATTCATGGTCGCGCCCAAAGGGCCGGGACACTTGGTGCGCCGCGTGTACCAGCAGGGGGGTGGCGTGCCGGGTCTGTTGGCAGTGTACCAAGACGCCACTGGCCGCGCGCACGAGGTCGGCTTGGCCTATGCCAAGGGGATTGGCTGCGGCCGGGCCGGAGTCATTGAGACGACCTTCCGCGAGGAGACCGAGACCGACTTGTTCGGCGAGCAGGTGGTGCTGTGCGGCGGGTTGACCGAGCTGATCCGCGCGGGGTTTGATACGCTCGTCGAGGCTGGCTACCAGCCCGAGGTCGCTTATTTCGAGTGTCTGCACGAGGTCAAGCTGATCGTCGATCTGATCTACGAGGGCGGCATTGCCAACATGCGCTCGTCGATTTCGGATACTGCGGAGTTTGGCGACTTGACGCGCGGGCGGCGGGTGATAACCGAGCAGACGCGAGCGGAAATGAAGCAGATTCTCGCCGACGTGCAAAACGGCCACTTTGCGCGGGAATGGCTGGCCGAAAACCAAGTGGGCCGCCCGGTGTACAATGCGATCAAGCGCCGCGATTCCGAGCACCTGATCGAGACTGTTGGCACCCGGCTGCGCGCGATGATGAGTTGGCTGGACGACAAATAGGTATAGTGATTGGTGGTCGGTGGCCAGTGACCAGTCCCAACCTCCCCCGGAGGGGACTAACCACTAACCACTGACCACTAACCACCGGCTTCAGAAAGGAGGTAAGCGCGATGGAACCCCTACTTAGCGAGTTGAGTTCCGACCCCGACCTTAGATCGGTAGGCGGTCTCTGCACGGCTGGAGGGGACCGTCTGCCGCTTGTACCACTTCATCCGGCTAGCCTAGGAAAAACACATCATGGCTGATGCAAATCGCGTATATATTTTCGACACC